>CAVTNW010000013.1:0-273029 GCA_963736075.1 uncultured Alphaproteobacteria bacterium
GATCGCTTCCAGCGCCGGGTTGTTGCCTGCCACGACGCCGATGATATTGGCGATGTAGTTGCCGTTGCTGTCGGTGCTCCAGACCGTGTACTGATTAGCGCCGGGGATCTTCCAGGCCACGTCATAGCCGGTTGCCGTCTGCACTGCGCCGATCGGCACAAAGGGGCCAAACTCGCCCGCGACAACCGGGGCGCCAGCATATTTCAGCACCGGGCCAGACCCGCTGCTGCCGTCAAGATAATAGGCAGATGAAACCTGATCCGCGACCTCGGTCAGCTTGATAGTCCCGAACGAATTGGTGTCGGTCTGGATTACCGTGGTGGTAAGTTTCCCGTCGCCGTTCAGGTTTTGGTCGAAGATCGGCTCGAGTGCTTCCACGCCGTGCTGTTGCCCGGCACGATGTTGATGATATTGGCGAGGTAGTTGCCGTTGCCGTCGGTGCTCCAGACCGTGTACTGATTGGCGCCGGGGATCTCCCAGGCCACGTCATAGCCAGTTGCCGTCTGCACCGCACCGATCGGCACGAAGGCGCCAAACTCCCCCGCCACAACCGGTGCACCACCATCTTGCAGCACCGGGCCAGACCCACTGCCGGTGCTATCAAGATCAAAATTGTTGCCAACCTCGACCAGGCTAGTCGATCCATCGGTCTGGATCAGGGTGGTAACGAGGCCGATGGTGCCGTCGCCGTTGAGGTCCTGATGGAAAACAGTCTCGAGGGATTCCAGCGCCGTGCTGTTGCCTGGCACGATGTTGATGATATTGGCAAGGTAGTTGCCGTTGCTGTCGGTGCTCCAGACCGTGTACTGATTAGTGCCGGGGATCTCCCAGGCCACGTCATAGCCAGTTGCCGTCTGCACCGCACCGATCGGCACGAAGGCGCCAAACTCCCCCGCCACAACCGGCGCACCACCATCTTGCAGCACCGGGCCAGACCCACTGCCGGTGCTATTAAGATCATAATTGTTGCCAACCTCGACCAGGCTGGTCGATCCATCGGTCTGGATCAGGGTGGTAACGATGCCGATGGTGCCGTCGCCGTTAAGGTCCTGATTGAAAACAGTCTCGATCGCTTCCAGCGCCGTGCTGTTGCCCGGCACAAAGCCGATGATATTGGCAAGGTAGTTGCCGTTGCTGTCGGTGCTCCAGACCGTGTACTCGATCAGTGCCGGGGGGCTTCCAGGCCACGTCATAGCCGGTTGCCGTCTGCACTGCGCCGATCGGCACAAAGTCGCCAAACTCGCCTGCGACAACCGGAGCGCCAGCATATTTCAGCACCGGGCTCAGATCCACTGTCCTGCTATCAAGATCATAATTGGTGCCAACCTGGACCAGGCTGGTCGGTTCAGTCGGTCTGGATCACCCTAGTGACAAGCGCTTCGGCGGCAGCAACCGCCGCGTCGACCTGCACCAGGCCAGCGCCGCTGACGGCCGAATTGGACATCGGCAGCGCCGTCTCCTCCATGATCTGCTCGACTTGCGCCGGGGTGAGACTGGGATCGGCCGACAATATCAGGGCGGCAACGCCGGCCAGGCTCGCCGACGCGGCGGAGGTGCCGTAAAAATCGCTGAGGCCTCCTGGAACCGTGGTGGCGATGTCGTCCACGCCGGAGACCGCAACCGGACTGAGATCATCCGGCGAAGACAGCGCCGTGCCATTGTCGGCAAACAGAAGCTCCGTTCCGGCTCCGGATGACGAGAAGCTTTCGCTGGTCGGAGATGAAACCAAAAGCCGGCGTATCAGCGGCGCTGACGGCGCCGGCGGTGATCGCGCCGGGCGTCATGGCATGGCCGAGACGGTGCCGGTATTGGCGTCGCTGATGCGTGGCCGGCAGGCCATCGCCCTCGGTGATCTCCTTGATCAGGCCGGGATTGGGCCCCGACAGGTTTTCGATCGCGACCTGATAGGTGCCCGATCGTGGTGAAATCGAACTCGACCCACGGATTGGTCGGCTCGCCGCTGGTTCGGTTGGTCGCGGTGCCAACGAGGCTTCCGTTGTGTTGAAAACCAGAATCTCAAGATCCGAGGTGGCGGCGCCGTAGGCTTGGTTCCACTCCAGCAGCAAGGGAACGTCGTAGCCTGTGCCTTCGGTGTTGATCGTGACGGTCTGGACCAGGCTGCCGCCGAAGCTCTCCGCGTCGGCGAGCGTCTTGCCGTCATAGGTCCCCGAAATCGGCGTCCAGGCGGCCTGATAGCCGTTGCTGGCGTCATTGCCGGCCGCGGTGACATAGGTGACGCCTTCCGCCTCCACGGTTTGAATCGCCTGCGCCACAACGCCGTTCTGAAAGAACGGCTCGTCGAAATAGCTGACGTCGTCGACGATGACCTTGCAGCCGGCGGCGGCCAGCGCGAGAATGCCGTTGGCGAAGTCCTGCTCGCTGTCGAAGGCGGTATAGAACGCCAGGCTGGCGCCGGGGGCGATGTCGTGGATGATCTGCATCATCGCGCGGCCCTCGTCGGTGCCGCCCGAAGCGAGGTCTTTGATCACGTCGATGTCGGCGGCGGGCGGCAGCGCTCCGTCCGCTTCGTCCGCGGCCGCGCCGCCGAGGTCGTTGAAGCTGTCGGAGAGCACGCCGACCTTGATTCCGGAGCCGTTGACGCTCAATCCGCTTTCATCCAGGGCCTGCTGCACTTGTGCCGCGGTGGCGCCACCGGAGCCGACACTGGCGTTGGTGATGGCCCCGGAGGATGCCCGAAGATCCCCAGAGGATCCCGGAAGATCCCTCCGCCGGGTTCGCCAGGCTTGCCATCACGATCGGCGCAAGTTCCGCTGTCGCAAGATCGAGCAAACCGGCCGTTGTCGCAAAAGTGCCGTTTTCCGCAGGCGCGACCGAATGCAAGCCGGCGTTGGACATCTGGTGGTCAGGGTGGGCTGGTGCCTCGATGGCTCCCCAAAACTCTCGTCGGTTTGCGTGCCATGCGCGGTCATGGCGTCGCCGCCGAGTTTGCCAAAACAGGGCTTGCGGATTCCGATGTCGCCGGTTCTGATGGACTGATCGTGGTGCGTACGTCGCCGCTGTCCTCGGGTCCGGCTGCAGGCGAGGGCGATTGGCCGGCAGTATTGCAGTGCATCAGGCTGCCGCAACGTCGTCGTCACTGCTATTTTGTGCACCGGAAAGAACGGCGTCCTGGCTCGAATGGGACTGAACCGGCAAAATCGCAAACGGTGCTTCGGCGGGGGTGCTTGGGCTGTCTTCGAAGGCCGAACGCAGGAAGTCGGTGAAGAAGTCGCCCGGGGCCAAGTTCAGAACACTCTGCAGGTCCGGGATAAATCTGGGCCTCATCGGTTAGTCCTTGGTTCTCCACAGGAGTTTCCCGACTACCCTTTGCCTCGGGGCCAAGATTTAGAGATAGGAAATGCTAATTCGCGATCGATTTTTTTCGCGAGTACCATGGTTAATCCGACCTCGTTACAATGTTTTTACGACAGGCGCAGCAAATGCCGCCTTTAACTCACAGACCGTCGGCTTCGCCATTCTTCGGGGTGGAGCGAGGGATGAATGGGGCAAAGGATAGTTCGGCGCCGCTGGACGTGGGTAATACCATCCCGGGCCTGGCCGGAGTTCCTGAAACGCCTGCGGGGCCATCGGCTTGCTGAAGCGAGAGACACTCGCTCCGGCCGGCCTTGTTGAGCGTCACTTCACGTCGCAGCACCGAGCTAAGCACCCAGCCAGCGTGGGTTTCGCCCTGCCGTAGGCGGACAATTTTCTGGCTGCTCCGAATCGAGAAAAACCGCGAAGGCGTCACCTTCGCTGATGACGACGCCGATCAGCGCCAAGGTCGGATGGCTCTGCGGCGCTGCGACCACGGGAACATCGACCCGAGCCGCGGGTGCTGCCATCATCGCGCGCTGCGGGGGGCGCCGGGAGATCGAGAAAATCGGACGCTCCCGCGTCGAGCTAAGTGCAGAGAGCGGGACGGACCATAGCGGATTTCCGCTGGGAAAGGTCCTGCCCTCGTTCCGGTTCACATTCCTGATCGGCTTTAGGTGGCCGAAATCGACGGTATGTCCGACATGATTCTCCAACCGGATATCCAAACTGCCCGAGGTCGCCGCGGGGAGTTCCCGCGCCGGGCCGAGCGCAACGATCCCGCCGGAAAGTAGGGCCAAACCGATAATGTTTAGGCCAATTGACCATCATAGGCTCAATTCAGATGCAGCCTAGCGGCAACGAGCGCCTTCTTCAATATGATGGGAATCAGCATCAACATGGCGGATCAGGCCCGAGTGGCCATGCCTTGGGGTGCGAGCGATCAGACCCAAAACAGGGTATTTCGGAGGCCTTTTCAGATTTTTTTTAACCTGAAAATGTTGCCAAACGGCCACGCCCAGAAAAATACAATGGAATCCAGCGCGGTCTCCTCACAAAATATGCATGTTTTGGGGCATAGACAAGCGAGTGTCCCGCAGACAGCGGCTGGACCTGAATTTCTATTTTATCGGGGGCGTTTTGAAAGTGGCTCGGGATCCACGTCAACTCGCAAACCGTGGTGCAACCCGTGCCCACGCACGGGTTCGCTTCGTCGCTCGATGCAATTCGAGAACGGGGCTGTGTTCGATCCGGCAATTCGGAGGCCTGGCACCAGACATAGACCCCGGTCAGTGGGGCGACATTCGCTCGCCGTGTTGATGGCAACCGCCGCGCTTGGCGTCATTTGCGCACGCGCGCAAAATGCGACCTGGGTTGGAGGCAACGGTGGCGACCCCGACGAATGGGTGGAAAATAACAACTGGACGCCCACAACGGTGCCGACCGGGACCGCCACCTTCACCAACACCGGCACTGCGACCGTCACCAACAACAACGGCATCGTGCTCATCGGCAAATCCTATTCACCAGCTGCGCCCAACGCCCAGGCCTATAGCTTCACCATCGATAATCCGTTCAGTGGTCAACGCGATGGGGATCATCAACAATTCCACCAATACCCAGACCTTCGAGGTGACATCCGGGAATTCACTGGTGTTCCAGAACGGCAGCAGCGCGAGCGGCGGCACCGGCGCTGTTCAAATCACCAACGACAACGGCGGCTCCATCACGTTCGAGAACACCAGCACGGCCGGCACCGCGACGATCATCAACAACGACATTCTGCAATTCAGCGACACCAGCACGGCGGGCAGCGCCACCATCACCAACAACGTCGAGACCGATTTCTTCGAGGGCACCTCGGCGGGCAGCGCCAACATCACCAACGCCACGACCGGGACACTCACGTTCAACAACACCAGCACCGCCGGTACTTCAACCATCGCCAACAACGGAACGCTGGCTTTCAACAATAGCAGTTCGGCCGGCAACGCGACTATCAACGGCACGATCGGCGCCAGCATCACGTTCAACAATAGCAGTACCGCGGCAAGCTCGAACATGCAGCTCGTCGGCACCACTCTGACGTTCAACAATTCAAGCACGGCCGGCAGTTCGACCATCACCATGCCGAACGTGATGCATCCCGGCAGCATCACCTTCAACAACACCAGTTCCGCCGGCAGCGCAAACATCACCAACGTCGCCAATGCTACGCTCGGCACCAGTGTTCAATTCCTCGATTTCAGCACGGCCGGCAGCGCCACCATCACCAATAACCCCAACAGTTCGGTTCCAAATGGAGGCGGCACGCTGAATTTTGGAACGCTCGGCGGTACCGACACCAGCAATGCCGGGACCGCCACCATCATCAACAATCAGTTCGGCACCACCAGCTTTTTCGCCAATACCTCGGCGTCGAGCGCGAGCATCACCAACAACGCCGGCGGCGATACCAATTTCCAGGACCAGAGCACGGCCGCCAGCGCCACCATCATCAACAACGGCGGAACGACGAATTTCGGTGTGCATCTGGTCGGCACCGATACCGCGTCGGCCGGCACTGCGAACATCACCAACAACAGCGGCGGATTTACGAATTTCAATGCGTTGACCACGGCCGGCAGTGCAACGATCACCAACAATGCCGGTGGCACAACCCAGTTCCTGGACGCCAGCACCGCCGGTAACGCGACCATCACCAATGTCGTCAACGGCATAACGCAGTTCTTCACCACCTCCACCGCGGGCAACGCCACGATCAACAACAATGGCGGTCTGACGCAGTTCAACAATTCGAGCACGGCGGGCACCGCGATCATCACCACCAACAGCACCGGCGGCGTCTTTTTCGTCGGCACCAGCAGCGGCGGTCAGGCGAGCTTCATCACCAACGCCGGCGGTGTGTTCGACATGTCGGGGCTGACGTCGGCCGGAACCAGCGCCGGCTCGATCGCGGGTGCAGGAAACTATTTTCTCGGCTCCAAGACCCTCACTGTCGGCGGCAACAATCTTTCGACGACGGTGAGCGGAGTAATTTCCGACGGCGGGCTGTCTGGCGGCGTCGGCGGCGCTTTGACCAAAGTCGGAACCGGGACGCTGACCTTGTCGGGCGCCAACACCTACACCGGCGCGACCACGGTCAATGGCGGCACGCTGATCGTCAATGGCTCGACCGCCTTGTCCGCGCTGACGACGGTGAATGCCGGCGGCACGCTGGCCGGCAGCGGCACGGTCGGCAATACGGCCATCGCGGGCGGCACGCTGGCGCCTGGCAGCTGCCGGCAGCCTGTTCGGCCCGCTGACCGTGCAGGGCAACCTCTCGTTCACGGCAGCCTCGACCTACATGATCCAGGTCTCGCCTGCCAATGCCGGGCGCACCAACGTCACCGGCGTCAGCGGCACCGCGAGCCTTGGCGGGGCGACGGTGAATGCGGTGTTTCTGCCGGGCGGTTACGTCAACAGGCAATATACCATTCTCAACGCCGGCGGCGGCGTCACCGGCACATTCAACCCGACGGTGGCCACCAATAATGCGAATATCCAGTCGACCCTGAGCTACGATGCAAACGATGCTTTCCTCAATATCAAGCTCGTGTTCGTGGCTCCAGGCGGCCTCAACGTCAACCAGCAGAACGTCGCAAATGCCATCACCGGCTTCTTCAATGCCACCGGGAGCATTCCCGCGGCCTTTGCCGGACTCGAACGCCGCGGGGCTGACGACCGCGTCGGGCGAACTCGGTACCGGTGTTATCCAGTCTTCGATCAAGGCCGATGATCTGTTCCTCAACTTGCTGCTCGATCCTGCCATCGCCGGCCGCGCCGGCGGTTTCGCCACACCCGGCAGCGGCGCTTCACCTTTCGCGGACGATGGAACCTCAACCTCGGCCTATGCCGCAAAGCGCGCGGCCACGCCAGGCGAGCGCGACGCTTACGCCATGGCGACCAAGGCGCAATCATGGTCGGCGCCACCGGACAACCAATGGAGCGTTTGGGGCGCGGCCTATGGCGGCTCCGAGACCGTCGGTGGCAATGCGGCGGTCGGATCGCAGGACACGCGATCGAGCGTCTACGGCCTCGTCGCCGGTGCCGATTACAAGCTCTCGCCGGAAACCCTGCTCGGCTTCGCGCTCGCCGGCGGCGGCACCAGTTTCTCGCTAGCCAATGGTCTCGGCAGCGGTTCGGCGGACGTGTTCCAGGCCGGCGCCTACGCGCGGCACAATTTCGGCCCGGCCTATCTCTCGGCCGCGCTGGCCTATGGTTGGCACGACGTCACCACCAACCGCACCGTGGCGCTGGCCGGCGTCGACCTGTTGCAGGGGCGCATTCCGCGCCGATACCTACTCTGGCCGGTTCGAGGGCGGCTACCGCTTCGCCACTCCCTGGGTCGGCATCACGCCCTACGCCGCCGCCCAGGTGGTCAGCTTCGATCTGCCGGCCTATGCCGAGCAGACGCTGTCCGGCGGCGGCCTGTTCGCGCTGAACTACGCGGCCCAGACCACGACCGACACCCGCACCGAACTCGGCCTGCGCAGCGACAAATCCTTCGCCATGCAGGACGCGCGTGTTGACGTTGCGCGGCCGCGCCGCCTGGGCCCACGATTACGACCCGAACCGCTCGGTGACGGCCACTGTTCCAGGCGTTGCCGGGCGCCAGCTTCGTCGGTCAACGGCGCGCGTCCCGACGCCGATTCGGCGCTGGTCAGCGCCGGCGCCGAAATGAAATGGCTGAACGGCTTCTCGCTGGCGGCGACCTTCGAGGGCGAATTCTCCGGCAACGTCGCGAGCTATTCCGGCAAGGGCGTCGTAAAGTACACGTGGTGAAGACGTTATCGATTGCAACTCCAGAATTTCCTCGGCACCCGCGCGGTCGGAATGCAGGCCCATCATTTCATTTCGCAAGCCCAGAGGCGCTGCGCGCCGAACTCTGCCGGCTTGGGTTTTCGATCTAGTAGACCGATTCCGTGAAACCTATCGTATCAACGCTCTCGGACATCATCCGGGGGAGCGAGCCTTCGCCCAGAGGGCGAGGGCTCGCGCCTCGAAGGATGGCCGCTTGCACCGTCCTCCTTCGAGACGCATCGCTTGCGCGATGCTCCCCAGGATGAGGACCGGGGGCCGATATGACCCAGAACTTCGGCTGGTCTAGAAACCGCCAATCTGATTGAATTTGATGTTTCGGCGCTGTCAATACCGTAAGATAAAAATATTTATGTTTCCTTTTTGTTCGATACGTTCTATAAGTTCTTTTGTCTCATCCCACAAAGAGGGGCGCTTCGCGATCGTCAGGAAACGCGGGATGAGATGCGGTGGACGCGGCAGCGTCAGGCAGGCGACGGTTCGCAGGGCGGATTGATCTTCGTGAGCGAATACCTCGCAGGCTAGACGACGGCGCTGAAGCGTACGGGGAAGGCGTGTGGTCCTGGCACCCAAGGCTGGTGTCAAGTCTTCGGAGGATGCGTTCGGCTCAACCGGGTCGGACCAACCGTTAATCCGAAGGCGACGGTGGCAATAGAGCTTATCTCGCCGAGGAGAGCACGTTGATAAACCGTAAAACCATTGCGTGGGGAATGCCGGATGATCCGGTGCCTCGCACTACCTCGTGTGCGTACGGCCGCTTTCTTTGCACACGAGCCGCGGGTGCCTCTGGGCATCGCGGCATTCCCCGCGCCCTCTTTTATCTCGAGGGCGTAAGTTTAACGCAACTCCTCGGGCGCCCCCGCGCCGCGAGGCGCGAATGCATGTTTGAAGGAGCCGCAGCAGGGCAAACCCGTCATCGCCCCGGCTTGACCGGTGGGCGCAGCCCTTCGCTACCTACGCGAAAAGGAGCCCAGATCTCGGTTGATGCTCCAAATTAATCATCTTAAAGCATGCCCATGCCAGTGACTGACAGCCATCTCCCGCCAGCCCAGCGAGCCCATGCAACCGGCAAAATTCTGCTGGTCACCCAGCATTATGCGCCCTTCCCGAGCACCACGTCCGGCTACATGACCGAGATCGCGCAAAAACTGGCGCAGACAAAGCCGGGTGATGGTGATCACCAGTTCGCCCGAATTCGGCGTCACCATCGCCAGCGGCACCAGGCGAGCCCGAAGTCATCGAGATCAAAAGCTGGTGGCCGGGCAAGTCCGCGCTGGTGGCCAGATCGTTCGCCGCCGTGCTGTTTTCTCTGCAGGTATTCTTCGCCTTGATGAAGCATACCCGGCCCGAGGATGTGTTGCTGTCGGTGACCACCCCGTTTACCCTTCCCTACACCGTTGCGCTTGCCGCGCGGCTTCGCAAGGCCGCCTCGGCCGTGATCATCTATGATCTTTATCCGGATAGCTTGGTCATGGCCGGCTTTCTCGGCGCTTCCTCGTTCCTGACGCGGTGGCTCCGATCGGCCAATCAAAGAATGTTCGAGTGGCTCGACGCGATCGTCATCATCGGTCGCGACATGCGCGGCAAAGTGCTCGATTATCCCAACATGGCTGCATCCAAGGTCATCCTGATTCCGAACTGGGCGACCCTGCCCGCCAGCTACCGGGAACTCGACCGGGAAAATCCCTATCGCCGGCGCTGTGATGGAAAATTCATCGTGGCCATGTCGGGAAATGCCGGCTTCACCCACGACCCAATGTCGGTTTTCGAAGCCGCCCGGCTCTTGCGGGGAAAGGAGGATATCCACTTCCTGCTGTCGGGCGAGGGCGTAGGCTGGGCCAGGCTGAACGAGATGCAGGCCGCCTCGCCGCTCGCCAACGTCACGCTGATCGAGCGGGTCGGCGAGGCCGATCTGGAGTGTTTTCTCTCCGCCGGCGACCTCTGGATCATTCCCTACCGCAAACACAACACCGGGGTGTCGGTGCCGAGCCGGATCTATAATCTGCTCGCGATCGGACGCCCGATCATCATCTGTTCAGAACCGGACGCCGAAGCGGCCATGCTGGTGCGGGAGGAGGACATTGGGTGGGTGACGCCGCCAGAAGATCCCAAGGCCATCGCCGAGATCATCGCGCTCGCAGCCTCCAGCGCTGGTGACACCCTTGCCAAGGGCCACCGCGCGGCCCAAGTGGCCTCGCGCTTCACCCGGCAGATCTCGCTGGATGCCTATCGCAATCTCATGGATGGGTTGCTCGACCAGCAGCTCGCTCGCAGCCAAGATCCCCAGAAGATCCCCGCTTGATCATGATCGGTTCTGACCCGCACCGCGCTGCCTTGGCGCTCGTCCCGGTCGCAGCCGCGCTGATTTGCGCGGGCCTGATCGTACTGCTTGGTCCGCTGCTGCGGCGCTACGCGCTGGCCCGGCCCAACGCGCGGTCATCGCACACCACGCCCACGCCGCAGGGCGGCGGCATCGCCGTGATGGCGGCGACCATATTGGCCACGGCTCTGACCGGGTTGCTGGCTCCTCCCTTAAGTGAGGGGATCGCCGTGGTCCTGGTCGCCGCCCTCTTGCTCGCGGCCGTCGGCATGATCGACGATCTCCGGCCGATTCCGGTGTTGCCTCGCCTGGCGCTGCAGCTTGCCGCGGTCGCGCTTCTGGTCGCGACGCTTCCCTCGCACTTCAGAATTCTGTACGCGGTCCCGATGGCGCTGGAGCGTGGATTATTGATCCTCGGGTTGCTCTGGTTCGTCAACCTCGTCAACTTCATGGACGGGCTGGACTGGATGACGGTGGCGGAAATGCTGCCGATGACGCTCGCGCTCGCCGCATTCGCACTTTTGGGCGAAGCTCCCACCAGACATTCTGCCGATTGCGTTGGGGCTCGCCGGCGCGTTGGCTCGGCTTTGCGCCCTTCAACCGGCCGGTCGCCCGATTGTTTCTGGGCGACGTCGGCAGCCTGCCGATCGGCCTCCTGACGGGCTGGTGCCTGCTCGAACTCGCAGGGCAGGCGCATATTGCCGCGGCGCTGTTGCTGCCGCTCTATTATCTCGCCGACGCCACCATCACCCTGTTGCGACGCATGGCCAAGCGCGAGCGCTTCTGGGACGCTCACCGGTCGCATTTCTACCAGCGCGCGATCGACAACGGCTTCACGGTCGGCCAGGTCATCGGTTCCGTCTTCCTGCTCAACCTGCTGCTGGCCGGCCTTGCGGCGATATCGATCGCCTCCGCCTCGATGCCGGTCGATGCCCTGATGCTGGCGATCGGAGCCCTCGCTGTTACGGGCCTGCTCGTCAGATTCTCGCGGTCACGGGCTCATGCCTGTTAACGGCGAGGTCGCCGCCGGCCGCGAACTCCGGGATCGCCTCGTTGAGCACGCGTTCGATCACGTGGCGCTGCTCGCCATCGACCGCGTCATGAAGCCGCGTCAGCCAGGCGCGCATCGCCTCCAGCGACGGCTGGCGCGGACGCGCGGCCACAATACCGGAGACGCCGATGTCGACCGTCTCCTCCTCGTGCGCGAACAGGATTTCGTTCAGCCGTTCTCCCGGCCGCATCCCGGTGAACACGATCTCGATATCGTGCCCGGGCTGCAGCCCGGACAGCCGGATCATGCGCTCCGCGAGATCGACGATCCTGACCGGCTGTCCCATGTTGAGAACATAGACCGACACATCTGAATGCTGCCGCTCCAGGGCGTGGGTAGCGGCTCTCAGCACGAGATCGCAGGCCTCACGGATGGTCATGAAATAGCGGACCATGTCGGGGTGGGTGACCGTAACCGGACCACCCGCCTCGATCTGGGCCTTGAATTTCGGCACCACCGATCCGTTGGAGGCCAGCACATTGCCAAACCTGACGGAAATCAGCCGCATTGGCCGCTGGCCGTCCGGCCGGGGCGCCAATTCGCGGTCAATGGCCTGGCAATACATCTCCGCGAATCGCTTGGTCAGCCCCAGCATGGATACCGGCTCGATCGCCTTGTCGGTCGAGATCATCACCATCGCCTCGGCGCCGGCGGCCCGTGCCGCATCGGCGACGTTGATCGAGCCGAAAATATTGGTCTTGACCCCTTCGCTCCAGTCGCGTTCGAGGATCGGGACATGCTTGAGGGCTGCGGCGTGAAAGACGATGTCGGGCTTGAATTCATGCATCAGCTGCAGAACGCGGCCGCGATCGCGAATGTCGGCAATTCGCCCCTCGATCATGGCGCCGGCCCGGTGCTCGGCGAGGGCTTCGGTGACGGCGTAGAGCGCGGGCTCGGAATTTTCGATCACCAGCAGTCGCGCCGCGCCGAATGTCACGACCCGCTCGCAGATCTCCGAACCGATCGAACCGCCACCGCCGGTGACGATCACGGCCTTGTTTTTCACCAGGGCTTCGAGGCGGACGTAATCGATCTTTTCGCTCGGACGCAGCAGCAGGTCCTCCACCGCGACCGGGGTCAGACGCGGCGTGTCCCCGCTTTCGAGCGAGGGCAGCCGGCTCACGACCAGGCCGAGCCGGCGCGCCCGCATCAGCACGGCTTCGGGCCGGGCGTCCGGTTCGAACGCCGACGGCGTCATCAATACCCGCTTGATCGGCTTGCCGCGCCTGGCAAAATCGCCGATGACGTCCTCGATGTCGTCGATGGCGCCAAGCACTGGAATATTGCGGATCGACTGCCCGCGGTCAGCGGTCGACGGCGACAACAGGCCAACCGGCCACAGCTGCTTGACGGCGCCGCTTTCGATGCCCCGCAACAGAATCTCGGCGTCGGCGGCGCGGCCGATCAACAGGGTTGGCGATGCGCTATCGGTGCGGGCATGGTGACGCACGCGCGTGTAGCGAAAATAACGGTAGGCAAAGCGCAGGGCGCTGAGGAAGAACACCTCGAGGAACCAATACAGCACGATCGTGATCTTGCCGAGGAAAAAGGTGCCTCCGACATTCGGCGCAACAAAGACGTAATCCAGCGCCAGCAACGCGATGGTCAACACCGTGGCCGCGCGCAGGATGTTCAGCGCATCCGGCAGGGAAATAAAGCGCCATTTGGTGGTGGTCAGATGAAAGGCGTAACAGACGACGACGCTCAGTGCGATGAAATACGGCAGGATGCGCAGCAGTAGCGGCAGCCTCTCGGTGAGTAGTTCACCCTCGAAACGCAGGTAGAAACTCGCCAATACCGCCAAAGTCGTCGCCAGGGCGTCATGCACCGCAATCAGCAGATTGCGCGAGGTCAGATGTGTAAAACGCATCATATCGCTGACCGGTTGCAAATTCCGTGCTGGGCTCGCTGTGACGAACCGGCTGATAGCCCATCAGCAGCGCACATGCCAACCGTCATGACCTGCCGGGCCGTTCCGCCCCCGCCTCAGCTTCGCATGAATTCTTCTTCAGCGCCATTCCACCGGCGACGCCGACGCCCAGGACATACATCCATCCTTCATGGAAATCGAACAGATGCGAGTTGAACAGGGAGGTAAAGATATTCTGCACCACGACCAATAATCCGATCCAGTTCGCCAGGCCGTCGCCACGGAACAGCCGCAGGTGCACAAACCACATCGCATAGAGCGCGATGATGCCGATCGCGCCCCATTGCACCGCCATGTTCAGGGTCTGATTGTGCGGATTTCCGACCACATCGGCGCTGGCACCGGCCTGGCCCACCGCGGCCCGCTCAAACAGGCCGCGCGTCGATCCTGTGCCGTGTCCTAGCACCGGTGCCTCGGCCAGAAACTGCAGCGATTTTTTCCAGTATTCAAGCCGCAAACCACCCGACGTCGGCAGGTTTTGCTCACGGTACAGCTCGTAATCCCTCAGGAACGTTGCCGTTGTCCAGCGCATCTGCGGCGAAACGGTCCACGCCAACCCCGCGAACAAGGCCATCAGACAAAATATTGCAACGATACTTCGCCACTTCAGGTGGATCGCCGCGAACACCGCGAGCATCACCGGCATCGTGACCAGCGCGGTGCGCGACACCACCACAAACATCATATTGGCGACAAAGCTGAGAGAAATCGCAACCAGCAGGGCCGCCTGCCACATTCTGTTGGTCCGCAGCAACAGGATGACCGGATAAGCCAATGCGACCGCGCAGAGCGCGAATTCCTGGCTCTGGTCGATGTAGTTCTTGACCGGAACGCCGGCGCTCGCAGCTGACGCGACCTTCAGTTGTGGAGCGTAAAGAACGATCCAGGACAGCACCATCAGCAGCGCGCAGGCGACCAGGAATGCTGAGAATACCAGGAGGCCGCGGCCTGAGCGCTCGAAATGATAGAACAGCGCCGGCAACATCAAGAGCTTGAGCGTCGGACCAACCGCGTACAGGCGCGCGCCCCATGCTGCATCCGACCATAGCGTTCCTACAACCGCCAACAAAAACAGCGCTATTGGCAGCGTACAGATCGGGCGCCGCAGCCATTGCAGAAAAGTCTTGGCGTCGAAGAAGGGCGCCAGCGCCACCAGGAAGGCCGTTGCAAAAATCGCGACCAGCGATGTCGACCACGGCAGCGAAACCGCAATCAGGATGGCGAGAATATCCGCCGTGGCCATCCAGGCGGCCGGATCGCGCCACCGCCGCGACAGCGAGGCCGTGACCGAGTAGCTTGCCACTGCGCTCACGATTGGCCCCCGCGAGCGCGTTTGACCAGGGATGTCGTGCTGAAACCGGGCAGCACGTCGACCAGCAGCACTAGGCCCCCATGCGCTTCGACGATCTCGTGGCCAACGACCTGCTCGCGGGAATAGTCCCCGCCCTTCACAAGTACACTCGGCCTGATCTGCGCGATCAGGTTGATCGGCGTATCCTCTTCGAACAGGGCGACGACATCGACCGCCTCCAGCGCCGCCAAAACTTCCGCGCGCGCCTGTTCGTTCTGAACCGGGCGGCCATTGCCTTTGAGCCGTCGCGTCGAAGCGTCGCTGTTCAAGCCGACGATCAGGCGGTCGCAGGCGGCACGCGCCGCGGTCAGGACCTTGACATGGCCGGGATGCAGGATGTCGAAACAGCCATTGGTAAATCCGATCCGCAAACCCTGCTTTCGCCAGTCCACCAATTGCGAGACGAGATCGCCGCCGGCCGCGATGATTTTTTCTTCCGCCGCCAGAAACGCGTGCGGCAGAATTTTTCGTCGCAATTCCGCAAGCGTCACAACGGCGGTGCCGTCCTTGCCGACCGTGACCGCCGCCGCCGCATTCGCCATCCGCGCGGCAGTCTCCCAACCCGCTCCCGCCGCCAGCGCCACGGCGATCGCTGCGGCAACGGTATCGCCCGCGCCCGAGCCGTCGCGGACCTTGACCGGGTGGGCCGGCAGGTGGATGGCCTCGCCGGCCCGCGTCACCAGCGTCATGCCGTGCTCGCTCCGCGTCACCAGGATGGCCTCGCAGTCCGCCAGCTGCATCAGCTCCGGCGCGGCGTCCACGATGCTCTCATCGCTATCGGCGCGGCTGCGGCTCGCTTCCGCGAACTCCCGGCGATTGGGTTTGATCAGCGTCGCGCCGCGATAGATCGAAAGATTGGGGCTCTTCGGATCGACGATCACGCGCTTGCCGAGTTTTCGCGCGGCATCGATGACGGTGCGGATCAGCCGCGCCGTCAGCGCTCCCTTGGCATAATCGGACAGCAACACGATATCGGCACGCGGCAGCAGCGGCAGAATGGTATCGATCAACTGCTGCTCGATGTCGGCGGAGGCCGGCGAAGCCAACTCCCAGTCCGCGCGCAGCATGTGGGTGGAGAAATGCTCGGACACGAAGCGCACTTTTCGCGTCGTCGGCCGTCCGGGATCGCAAACCAGCAAACTCTCGATCGAGCCTTCCTTCGCCAGTTCGGCCTGCAGCATCTTGCCGGACTCGTCCGCGCCGATCAGCCCAACAAAGATGCAGCGCGCGCCGAGCGAGGCGATGTTGCGCGCGACATTGCCGGCACCGCCGACATCGCTCTCGGTGCGTTGTACCGCGATCACCGGCGCCGGCGCTTCCGGCGAAATCCGGGACACTTCGCCATAGACGAATTCGTCGAGCATGAGATCGCCTATGCACAGCACGGTCTGGCTGGTCATTGCCTGCGACAGAGCGTCAAAATCGAACATCGGAATCCGTTGTCTGTTGCACGGTCAGCGAAAACGATCGGCGGAATCGAGGTAACCCTTGACGTAGGCCGCAACCGCCGCTTCCAGCGTCGTGAAACCGCCGTTATAACCGGCGCCGACCAGGCGCGCGACATCGCTCTGGGTGAAGTACTGGTAGCTGTCGCGAATTGATTCCGGCATATCGACATACTCGATATTCGGCACTGTGCCGAGCGCCATGTAGGCCGAGAGCATCAGATCCTTGAAACTGCGCGCCTGGCCGGTGCCGACATTGAAGATGCCGCTGACTGCCGGCGTCGCCAGCAACCACATCATCACCCGGACGACATCGTCGACATAGATAAAATCGCGGCGTTGATCGCCGTCGGCGATCCCCTGGCGATGGGACTTGAACAGCTGCACCGGGCGTCCGGCCTTGATGTCGTCGAAGCGCCGCGCCAGCACGCTCATCATCGCGCCCTTATGATATTCGTTCGGGCCGAACACATTGAAGAATTTCAGTCCAGCCCATTGCGGCGGCAGCTTGTCGCCCCGTGCCGCACGTTCGGCGATGACCATATCGAACAGATTTTTGCTCCAGCCGTAAAGATTCATCGGGCGAAGCCGCTTGAGTGCCTCGACCGACCCGTCATCATCAAAGCCCAGCGCACCATCGCCATAGGTCGCCGCCGAGGACGCATAGATAAACGGGGTCGAGGTCGCGGTACACCAGTCGAGCAGGCTGAGCGGCATCCGGAAATTGGCTTCCATGACCAGATCACCATCGGTCGCCGTGGTCGCCGAAATCGCGCCGAGGTGGATCATGGCCTCCAGCCGGCGGCCCTTCAGCCATTCGAGAAGCTCTGAGGGCGGAACGAAGTCCGCGAGCTGGCGCTTGGCCAGGTTGCGCCACTTGCCGTCATGGCCGAGCACGTCGCAGACGGCGACATCGGTGCGGCCGGCGTCGTTCAACGCGGCCACGACATTCGACCCGATAAAGCCGGCGCCGCCGGTCACCAGCAACATTCCCTTGCCCTGCCCTTGATGTGGTTCAAGCTTTGCCCCAGTCCCGTCTTGCAGGCAACTTCAGTCATTCGGCCTGGTGAACCTCCCCGCGCGCCGACTCTGATGACTTTACCCCGCTGCAAGGAGCCGGTACCGACAGGGCCGTCATAAACCGGTCCGGCCTCCCACATAAGATATGAATTCAAATTCAGAACATTCCGTGGCCATGGAGGATCCGGAGGACACTCGTCCGATCCTGGTTATCCCCTATATGTGGATCGGAGACTTCGTCCGCGGCCATACCGTCGTCCGCGTCCTGAAGCAGCGTTGGCCCAATCGGCCCATCGACGTCCTGGTGACGACGCAATGTGCGCCTCTGGTCGATTACATGCCCGGCGTCCGTGCAGGGATCGCCTGGGACCTGCCCCGCGGCCGGCTTGCCCTAGCCAAACAATGGGGACTGGCGACGCTGCTGCGCGCCAGAGGTTACGGTACCGCGCTGGTGCTGCCGCGCACCTGGAAATCGGCGATCGCGCCAGCGCTCGCCGGTATTCCCGAACGGGTGGGCTTCGTGGGTGAAGCACGGTTCGGGCTCATTAACCGATGGCGCTGGGGCGAGAACGCCCTGCCCCGTTTCATCGACAAGAACGCCGCGCTGGCGCTGCCGGATGGGGCGCCACTGCCCGGGGAATGGCCGGTGCCGCGGCTCAAGGTTCCCGCCGAGGAAACCGAGCGCTGGCGGCAGCTCCACCAGCTCGCCTGCTCAGGCCCCGTGGTGGCGCTCGCGCCGGGCTCGGTTGGCGCCTCCAAGCGCTGGAGCTATTATCCGGAGGCCGCACGATTGCTGGCCCAGCAGGGGTTCGCTGTATGGGTGGTCGGTGGCCCCGCTGAACGGACGCTGGCGGCCGAGATCGTCGCCGCCGGCGGGGTTGGGGTGCGCGACCTCACCGGGACCGATCTGCGCAACGGCATTTTGGCCATGGCGGCGGCGAATGTGGCTATTTCGAACGACTCCGGGTTGATGCACGTCGCGGCGGCGCTGGGAACACCGACCATGGGCATTTTCGGCCCCACCAGTCCCTATCACTGGGCGCCTCTCAATGGTCTCGCGGCGACGGTTCAGACCAAAACCGCCGTACCCTGCCAGCCCTGCCACCGTCCGATCTGCACCATGAACGAGCACCGCTGTATGCGGGATATCCCCGCGTCCGATGTCGTTGAGATCGCCCAGCGCGTGCTGAAGGAGACCACCGTAAAATGATCGGGAGCGATTTTCCCCTTCTGGCGGCAAGACCGGCCGCATTCCTCGACCGCGACGGCGTTGTCAACCACGATGACGGCTATATGGGCACGCCGGAGCGGATCCGATGGATGCCGAACGCCGCGAAGGCGATCCGGCGTCTCAACGAAGCCGGGTATTTTGTCTTTTGCTTCACCAATCAATCGGGCGTGGCGCGCGGCTTCTTCACCGAGGACGCACTGCGCGCGCTGCACCTATGGATGTGCTCCGAGCTCGCAGCCGCCGGAGCCCGGATCGACGATATCCGATATTGCCCGCATCATCCCGAGGGAACAGTGGCCGGTTATCTGGAAGACCATCACTGGCGCAAGCCAAGCCCCGGCATGATCTTCGACCTGATGGCGCACTGGCCGGTCAAACGCCAAGGCAGCTTCGTCGTCGGTGACCGCCCGACCGATATCGAGGCCGCGCAAGCCGCGGGCCTGCCGGGCTTCCTGTTCGCCGGCGGCGACCTCGATGCCTTTGTGGCCGGAATCATGGCTCAGACCAGCGTGCGATAGATCGCAGCGATTGCGTCGGCCTCGGCATCGAGGCTGAATTTCGCCAGCACCCGCGCGCGGCCCCGCTCTCCCATCACGGCGCAGGTCGCCGGATCGTTCATCAGCAGCTCAAGCGCCTTGACCAGCGCCTCGATATCGCCTGGCGGCGTCAGCACGCCGGTCACGCCGTCCTCGACCACAAGCTCGGCCGCGCCGGCGCGCGACGCCACCAGCGCCGCGCCCGCCGCCATGGCCTCGATCAGCGTCAGTCCAAAACCCTCATTGCGAGAGGTAAAGGCGTAGATCGACAGCCGCTGGTACCAGCGCTGCACCTCTTCGATTGGAATTTCGCCTGTGATGACGATCCGGGATTGCAGGCCGGCGCTCGCGATGCGCTTTCTCAGATCATTCGCGAACGGCATTTGCTCCGGCGTGATGGCGCCGACCAGAACCGCGGTGAAGTCGGGATACCGCGGCAACAGCCTGCACATCGCATCGACGAAGACGTCGCTACCTTTTTGCGCCCGCACCCGGCCGAAACAGCCGATCGCATAACGGCCGGGTAACCCGGATTCCGCGAACGCCGCCGCACGATCCCGGGGCGGCGCGTAGACGTCGGTATCGACCCCGTGGGCAATGACGCTCGCCTCGCGCTTGAGGAACGACGCCGAGATCGCGCTGGTGGCGATGACGCTGTCCATCCGTCTGATCAGCCAGCGCGTAATCCAGGTGTGGTGACGTTGCGCCGCCGACGTGAATACCAGTTTGAGCGGCAAGCCCAACGATCGCAGCAGCACACCTACGATCATCTCGTTGTTGCGCCGCGCATGCCAGATCAGGGGCGTACGCCGGCGCCATAGCGGCATCAGATCCGCCACGCCCATCCGCGCCAGGCCCTCGGGCGCGTTCGGACCCAACCACGCCGCGCGAAATTTTTTTGCAAGCTTCGGCGCCACCATGCGATTGGTCGCGGTGACGCCTGAATAGCGCCTGTGCAGGTTCGGCACAATCAGCTGCAGTTGGTCGGCGGAATTGGATTCGATGGCCACTTCAGGCTCCGTTCAGCGAAGCTCCTATACGAAACATTAAGCATAGGTGCCAGTTCGCCTGCGCCGAAACCCTGTCTTCACCGCGCCTCGGCTAGCATCGCCTCTCGCCGAATGCGATCCGCAACCAAGCTTTGCCGATCGCGTGCCAAATGATGAGGCGGCGCATGATCCCGCAGCCAGGTCTGCCGAATCATGCGTCGGGAGATGGTTCTGCTCATGACCGTGCTTGTCACCGGCGGTGCCGGCTATATCGGAAGTCACACGGTGGCGGCGCTGGCCGACGCCGGCGAGAGCGTGGTCGTAATCGATAACCTCTCGACCGGGTTTTCAGCCTTCCTGCCTGAAGGCATCCCGTTGTTCATCGGCGACGCCGCGGATGAAAACCTCGTCGAGGGCGTGATCACGGCGCATCAGGTCGAATCCATCATCCATTTCGCCGGCTCCGTGGTGGTGCCGGATTCGATGCGCGATCCCTTGGCCTATTATCGCAACAACACCATGACCACGCGCAGCCTTCTGACCGCGGCGGTGAAGTGCGGCATCGACCGTTTCATCTTTTCATCGACCGCGGCCGTATACGGCAATCCGGATCAGGTTCCCGTTGCGGAAAGCTCACCGACGCGGCCGCTGTCACCTTACGGCTCCTCCAAGCTGATGACCGAAATCATGCTGCATGACACAGCTGCCGCCCACGGCATGCACTACGTCGTGCTGCGATACTTCAATGTCGCGGGCGCGGATCCGCTCGCACGCAGGGGGCTCGCAACCCTGGGCGCCACCCATCTGTTGAAGATCGCGGTCGAGGCGGCGACCGGACAGCGCGCCAAGATCGACGTGTACGGGACCGACTATCCGACGCCAGACGGCAGTTGCGTCAGGGATTTCGTCCACGTCAGCGACCTGGCGCAGGCCCATCGCGCGGCGTTGTCCTATCTGCGCCAGGGTGGCACATCGGTGACGCTGAATTGCGGCTACGGCCGCGGCTATTCGGTGCTCGAAACCATCGAAGCGGTGCGGCGTGTCTCCGGACGCAATTTCGCCGTTCAGTATGCAGCGCGCCGGCCCGGCGACATCATGACCATGATTGCAGATACCGGCCGTATCCGCGCGATGCTGGACTGGACGCCACAATTCGACAATCTGGAGACCATCGCCGCCCACGCGCTGGCGTGGGAGGAGAAACTGTCCCGCGAGCGCCAGGGCGAACTGCGGCTGGGGGTATCGGCCTGAAATCGGGTGCCGCGCAAGCCCCGATTTGGCTTGAAAAATCCGGCCATTATGGGCAAGGAGACCTTGCGCTTGAGCCCCTGACGCGCGGGCGATAACTGCCTTGCGCCGTCAATGGAACGCGGATGACCGAATTTCCAAGAAAGATCACCGACGACCCCTATGGCGCCGCGATCCTGATTCGGCGCCTAATCACCGAACAGGGGATTGCCTATTGGCGCCGCTATCTCTGCGCCTTCGCGCTGATGGCGGTCTCGGCGGCGACCACCGCCGGATCGGCCTACCTGCTCGGTCAGGTTATCAACCAGGCCTATGTCGACAAGAACGTGCGCGGCATCGCGATCCTCTCCGGCGTGACCGTCCTGATCTTCATCCTCAAGGGGGCGGCGACCTACGGCCACCAGGTGATCCTGTCGCGGATCAGCAATGCCATCCTGGCCAACAACCAACGCCAGCTGTTTTCAAAATTGATGAGCGAAAGCGTCGGGTTTTTCTCCGAGCGGCATTCGTCCGAATTCCTGGCCCGTCTGACGGCGGGCGCCAATTCCGTCACCCAGGTTCTCAGCCTTTTGATCAACGCGGTCGGACGGGATGTGTTGTCGCTGATCGGGCTGGTCGCCGTGATGCTGATGCAGGACCCCTATATGGCGCTGCTCGGGTTCGCGGTGGCGCCGCCGGCGATGCTGGTGCTGCGCAAACTGGTGAGGCGGATCAAGGGCCTCGCGCACAACCAATTTACCGGCACCGCCGACATCATGGAAACCATGCTGGAATCGCTGCAGGGCATCCGCACCGTCAAGGCCTTCACGCTCGAACCGACCATGCGTGAACGCATCGATGCCAGCATCACCGCGGTGGAACGCAACGCCAACAAGATGGCAGCGGTTTCGAACCGCGCGAGCCCTCTGATGGAAACGCTCGGTGGTTTCGCAGTCGCGGGCGGATTGATGTATGGCGGCTATAGCGTGGTGGCGCTTGGCGCCACGCCCGGCCAGTTCTTCTCGTTCCTGACCGCGTTCCTGCTGGCCTACGAGCCAGCCAAACGTCTGGCACGGCTTAATATCGAATTGAACAGCAGCCTGATTGGCGCCCGCAAGCTGCTTGAGATCGTCGACAGTCCCGCCAGCGAACCCGTCGACGACGACAAGCCGGCGCTGCAGCTCAGCAACGCCCGGGTCGAATTGCGCGACGTCAGCTTTGCCTACCGTCCGAACGAGCCGGTGCTGCGCCACCTGAGTTTTGTGGCCGAACCCGGCAAGGTCACCGCGCTGGTCGGCCCCTCCGGCGGCGGCAAATCGACCGTGCTGTCGCTGCTGCTGCGGTTCTTTGACTTGAGCGAGGGCGACATCCTGATCGACGGGCAGTCGATAGCAGCGGTGTCGCGCCGGTCGCTTCGCCAGCAGACCGCCTATGTCGGGCAGGATGTGTACCTCTTCCGCGACTCCATTCGCGAGAATATCGCGTTCGGCAAGGCCGGTGCCACCGAGGCCGAGATCATCGCCGCGGCAAAAGCGGCCTGCGCGCATGAATTCATCATGGGCTTCCCACAGGGCTATGCTACGCCGGTAGGCGAGCATGGTGCGCAATTATCCGGCGGCCAGCGCCAGCGCATCGCAGTCGCACGGGCGCTGGTCAAGAATGCGCCAATCATCCTGCTCGATGAGGCCACCGCCGCGCTGGATTCCGAATCCGAAAAGCAGGTGCAGGAGGCGATCGAACATCTCTGCCGGAACCGCACCACCGTCGTCATCGCCCATCGCCTGCACACCATCATGCATGCCGACGCCATCCTGGTGGTCGAGGGCGGCGAAATCGTCGAGCGCGGACGGCATGATGATCTGTTGCGCCGCGGCGGGCGCTATGCGTCGTTCTTCCGCCTGCAGCACCGCGATGCCGGGACACCGACGCTGGCGCCGATCAGCGCAACCGCATAAGCTAAGCAAAAGATAAGAGTTTCTGTCCCCCCACCCGCCGAGATCCTGATCATGAGCGCCACCCCCTTTGTCCTTCCCGCCGCTGCGCAGCCGTCGATTGCCGTCGCCGGCGACAGCCGATCATTTCCGGTTCGCCGCATCTGGTGCGTCGGGCGCAACTATCTCGAGCACATCCGAGAGATGGGCAATGACGAGCGCGCGCCGCCGTTCTTCTTTGCCAAGCACGCCGACATGATCGAACCGGACGGCGCCTCCATCCCCTATCCGCCGCTGACCAAGGATCTGCACCACGAAGTCGAGCTGGTCGTGGCCATGAAGAGCGGTGGCCTCAACATCTCCCCCGAGCAGGCGCTCGACCACGTCTACGGCTATGCCGTCGGCATCGACCTGACCCGCCGCGATCTGCAGCAGGCGGCGCGCAAGAAGGAGCGGCCCTGGGAGATCGGCAAGTCGTTCGATCATTCCGCGCCCTGCGGCGCGCTGCAGCCGGCCTCAAAAATCGGCCATCCGGCCAAGGGAAAGATCTGGCTTTCGGTCAACGGCACCGAACGGCAGAAGGGCGATCTCACCGAATTGATCTGGAGCGTGCCGGAGATCATTGCCAAGCTGTCGGAGCAGGTCAGGCTCGGCGCCGGCGACATCATCCTGACGGGGACGCCGGCCGGCGTCGCAGCGTTGTCGCCCGGCGATAAGATCGAGTGCGGGGTTGATGGCGTCGGCACTTTGAAGGTCACGATCGGCGAGCCGGAATAGCCGTAAACTCGGCGCAAGCCCCGCTCTGTGTTGAATCGTGCTATCCTCCGCACCGCTTCTGATGCGCGACAAGGGTGATTGAGCCATTGCCCGTAAAATTACGGATAAATTTGCACTCTGTTAACCACGCGTCCACTAGATAGGCGGGGTCGCCATTACGCAGGCCGCGGAGCCGCCGATGAACCCTGACTGGAACGCCATCCGCCTCGATTTGATCGGGATCGACGAGCCGATGCGAGCAAGCTTGCGTGAAATGCGGCCATTGTTCGCAAGATCGTTGCCGGACATCCTGGCGCAGTTCCACGACAAGGTGCGGCGCTGCGACCCCTCCTCCGGCCTGTTGAAGGACGAGGTAATGCAGGAGGCTGTTCGACTGCAGCTTAAGCACTGGGATCTGATCGGCAGTTGCGATTTCGGTCCGGCCTACGTCAGTTCGATCGCGCACTTTGGCGAATTGAACCAGCGCGCCGGTGTCGCGCCGCAATGGTATATCGGTTGCCGCCAGATGTTCGTCGCCAAACAATTGATGCAGGCGGTCGAGTCCGAGGTGCCGGTTCCGCGCTTTGGGCGCGCCGCACAGGATGCGCGCGCCAAAAGGGCGTCGATGCAAAACGCCATCGCCAAGGTCAACATGTTCGACACCGAGCACGTGGTCGCCGCCTATTTCGGTTCCAACCGGCAGCTCCGCAAGACCGCCATCGCGCAAGCCAGCGACCGCTTCCGCGCCATCATCACCTCGTTGTCAACTGCATCCAGTGAACTGGAGAGCACCGCGCGCACGCTCAGCGACAATGCCAACAATACCACGCGATTGGCCGCCGTCGTCGCCAATGCCTCGGAGGATGCCTCCAACAATGTGCAGTCGGTGGCTTCGTCGACCGAGCAGCTTGCCGGCTCGGTGCGCGAGATCTCGGCGCAGGTGCAGGAGTCCAACCGCATCGCCGCCAGCGCCGTCAAGCAGGCCGACGAGACCGACCAGCGCATCAACGCGCTGTCGCAGGCTGCGAGCCGGATCGGCGATGTGATCAAGCTGATTACCTCCGTCGCCGAGCAGACCAACCTGCTCGCGCTCAACGCCACCATCGAGGCCGCGCGCGCCGGCGAGGCCGGCCGCGGCTTTGCGGTGGTTGCGCAGGAGGTCAAGGCGCTCGCCGCGCAAACCGCCAAAGCCACCGACGAAATCGGCGTCCAGATCGCCGGCATGCAGACCGCGACGCAGGAAGCGGTCGGCTCGATCAAGATGATCAGCTCGACCATCGGCAAGATCTCCGAGATCAGCAGCGCGATCTCGTCGGCGATCGAGGAACAGGGCGCCGCCACCCAGGAAATTTCCGGAAATATCCAGCGTACCGCGGCAGGTACGTCGCAGGTCGCAGGTACCATCGCCGAAGTCAGTCACGGCGCCAACCAGACCGGCGCGGCATCGAGCCAGCTATTGTCGTCGGCCAAGCAGTTGTCCGTCTCGACCACCAGCCTGCAGGCCGAGATCGACGGTTTCCTCAGATCGATCGCGATGGCCGCGTAGGCATCGTCGGCGGATGACCAGTCGCTCAGGCCCGTGCCAGCGCCTGCAGGCCCTTGAAGGTCAGTCGCTTGGGGTCCTTCACGCCGGCAAGATAAAATCTGCGGATGAAGGCGGCCACCGTATCGCGATCGCAATCGGTCAAAGCGACCACGGCATCGACGGCAATTTTCTGGGCGTCCATGGGTTTCCTCATGCTGTCGGCAGTCTCAAGCACGAAAGCCTAGGATTCGCCGATTAACACGGCGTTAACCGTTTTCCGACCATGGCCGATTCGGAAAGGCGTAGGAATACGTGGATCGACGCATGGCGCACCCAGGTTTGGCCCTCGTGGCGCCGACCTGTCGCCATAATTGCCTCACGAAAACTGCATCACCCCGTCATCGACCTTGCCGAAGCGTAAGGAGATGATGTCGAGCGCATAGTTCTGGTAGAGCCGCCACGGCCGCTTCGAGCCTTGCTTGGGCATCTTGGCGATGGAACGCTGCACATAGCCGGAGGTGAAATTGAGCGATGGCAGCTCCGTGACCGTCGGATCGGCATTATGCGGCATGCATTTCCTATAGCCATTCCGGTCCATGGTGTTGATCAGGCGGCAGACATACTCGCAGGTCAGGTCGCATTTGAGCGTCCAGGAGGCATTGGTATAGCCGAACGCGGACGCGAGATTGGGCACGTCCGAATACATCATGCCCTTGTAGTTCAGCGTTTTGGCGAAATCGACCTGACGGCCGTCGACGCTGACCTCGATGCCACCGAGTACCTGCAGCACGAGTCCGGTGGCGGTGACGATGACGTCGGCTTGAAGCTCGGTGCCGTCCTTCAGCCGGATACCATCCGGAGTGAAGCGGTCGATCTCGGCGGTCACAACGGTTGCACGTTGTTGCCGGATCGCGCTGAACAGGTCGCCATCGGGCACCAGGCACAGCCGTTGGTCCCAGGGATTATAGCGCGGCGTGAAATGGGTGGCGATGTCATAGTCCGGGCCGAGCGCCATCCGGACCCCGCCGAGGATCAATTGCTTGACCCGCGCCGGCCTGCGCCTGGCGAGCTGGAAGAAATACATGCCGAGCAGCACGTTGCGCCAGCGGATCAGATGATAGGCGAGCGTGGCCGGCAGATGGCGCCGCAACCGGTTGGCCAGCGCGTCCTGCGCCGGCCGCGACACCACATAGGTGGGCGAGCGCTGCAACATGGTGACGTGGGCGGCGCGCTTCGCCATCGCCGGCACCAGCGTCACGGCGGTCGCGCCCGAGCCGATCACCACCACGCGCTTGCCGGCATAGTCGAGATCGTCAGGCCATGCCTGCGGATGCACGATACGGCCGGCGAAGACCTCGCGGCCGGCGAATTGCGGCGTGTAGCCTTCCTCGTACCGGTAATAGCCCGAGCACATGAACAGGAAATTGCAGGTGAAGCGCACGATCTCCGCCGGAGTATCGCCCTCCTGGGCGCGTTCGGCCTCCACCGTCCAGCGCGCCTCTGGCGACGACCAGGACGCGCGCCTGACCCGATGGCGGAAACGGATCTTCCGGTCGATGCGGTTCTCGGCCGCGGTCTCGCGGACATAGTTCAGGATCCGCGGTCCGTCCGCGATCGCCTTCGGCTCAGTCCACGGCTTGAACGAATAGCCCAGCGTGAACATGTCACTGTCGGAGCGGACACCGGGATAACGGAACAGATCCCAGGTGCCGCCGATGCAGTCGCGCCCCTCGAGAATGGCGTAGCTCTTGCCTGGGCACTTCTGTTGCAGGTGATAGCCCGCGGCGATGCCGGACAGTCCGGCACCGACGATCAGGACGTCGAGATGCTCCGGTGCAATACTGTTCAACGTCAATCAATCAATATCGATAATGATCCGCCTTGAAAGGACCTTCCGGCTTGACGCCGATGTACTCGGCCTGGTCGGGGCGCAACTTCGTCAGCTTGACGCCGATTTTGGCGAGGTGCAGCCGCGCCACCTTCTCGTCGAGCGACTTCGGCAGCACGTAGACCTTCTTGCCGTATTTGCCATCCTTGTTGTTGGCGAACAATTCGATCTGCGCCAGCGTCTGGTTGGTGAAGGAGGCCGACATCACGAACGACGGATGGCCCATCGCATTGCCGAGGTTGACCAGGCGGCCTTCCGACAGCAGAATCATGCGCTTGCCACCGGGAAAAGTGATCTCGTCGACCTGCGGCTTGATGTTGGTCCATTTCAGGTTGCGCAGATGCGCGATCTGGATCTCATTGTCGAAATGGCCGATGTTGCATACGATGGCGCGGTCCTTCATCGCCCGCATGTGCTCGATGGTGATGATGTCCTTGTTGCCGGTGGCGGTGACGAAGATGTCGGCGCGCGGCGCGGCATCCTCCATGGTGACGACCTCATAGCCTTCCATTGCTGCCTGCAGCGCGCAGATCGGATCGACCTCCGAGACCATGACGCGGCAGCCGGCCTGGCGCAGCGAGGCCGCAGACCCTTTGCCGACGTCGCCGAAGCCCGCGACCATCGCGACCTTGCCCGACATCATCACGTCGGTGCCGCGGCGGATGCCGTCGACCAGCGATTCGCGGCAGCCATAGAGATTGTCGAACTTCGACTTGGTCACGCTGTCATTGACGTTGATCGCCGGGAATAACAGCTTGCCTTCCTTCTCCATGTTGTAGAGCCGGTGCACGCCGGTGGTGGTCTCTTCCGAGACACCCCTGATGTTCTTGGCGATCTCGGCGAAGTAGCCCTTCGGCTTTTCCTTCAGCAGGCGCTTGATCAGCGCGAAGAACACTTCCTCTTCCTCGCTGTTATGCTGGTCGAGGAAGACGGTGTCGCCGTGCTCCGCGCGCAGGCCGTTGTGCACCAGCATGGTGGCGTCGCCGCCATCGTCGAGGATCATGTTCGGGGTGCCGCCGCCATGCCAGTCGAACAGCTTGGCGGTGTAGTCCCAATACTCGGTGAGGCTTTCGCCCTTCACCGCGAACACCGGTATCCCGGCGGCGGCGATCGCGGCCGCGGCGTGATCCTGGGTCGAATAGATGTTGCAGGAAACCCAGCGGATATCGGCCCCCAGCGCCGCCAGCGTCTCGATCAGGACCGCGGTCTGGATCGTCATATGCAAGGAACCCGCGATGCGCGCGCCCTTCAGGGGTTGCTTGGGTCCGTACTCCTCGCGCGTCGCCATCAGCCCGGGCATCTCGGTCTCGGCCAGCGAGATTTCCTTGCGACCGAACTCGGCGAGCGAGATGTCCCTGACGATGTAGTCGGTAAAGGCGGGCTTCTTGGCGGTGGCTGTCATGTGTTGGATCCCTAAACGGATGAATTTGAACTTATCGCACGCGACGAAAACCGGACCTTCTTGCTCGGTCTGCTCCCTCTCCCCGCGCTTGCGGGGAGAGGGTTGGGGTGAGGGGCCCTCTCCACGAACGCGACTCGCAGATACTCCCCCTCACCCGGCGCTACGCGCCGACCTCTCCCCGCAAGCGGGGAGAGGTAAGATGATCACACCGCGCGCTTCAGCGCGTCGGCGAGATCTGTTTTCTCCCAGGAAAAGCCGCCTTCGGCATCCGGCGTACGGCCGAAATGACCATAAGACGAGGTGCGCGCATAGATCGGCTTGTTGAGGTCGAGATGCCTGCGGATGCCGCGCGGCGTCAGGTCCATCGCCTCGGCCACGGCTTGCTCCAACTTTTCCTCGGGCACCTCGCCGGTGCCGTGGGTATCGATATAGATCGACAGCGGCCGCGCTACCCCGATCGCATAGGCGAGCTGCAGCGTGCAGCGGCCAGCCAGACCGGCGGCGACAATGTTCTTGGCGAGATAGCGCGCGGCATAGGCCGCGGAGCGGTCGACCTTGGTCGGATCCTTGCCGGAGAAGGCGCCGCCGCCATGCGGGGCCGCACCGCCATAGGTATCGACGATGATCTTGCGGCCGGTAAGGCCGGCATCGCCGTCGGGACCGCCGATGAAGAATTTTCCGGTAGGATTGACGTGCCATACCGTCTTGTCGGTGATCCAGCCCGCCGGCAGCGCCTGCCGCACATAGGGTTCGACTAAATCCCGCACCTGCTTGGAGGACATGTCCTCGACCAGATGCTGATGCGACACCACGATCTCGCGCACGCCGACCGGCTTGCCGTTCTCATATTGCACGGTCACCTGGCTCTTGGAGTCCGGTCCCAGCACTTTCTCCTGGCCGGCGTGACGTGCTTCGGAGATCAGGCGCAGTATCCGATGGGCATAGAAGATCGGCGCCGGCATCAGATCCGGGGTCTCGTTGGTGGCGTAACCGAACATGATACCCTGATCGCCCGCGCCTTCTTCCCGGTTGGTGCCCGGCTGCAGTGCATCGACGCCCTGGGCGATATCGGCCGATTGCGGATGCAACAGGATTTCGATGTCGCAGGTCTTCCAGTGGAAGCCGTCCTGCTCGTAACCGATGTCCTTGATCGCGGCGCGCACGACGCTCTCGATCTGCTCGTTGGTGACCGATTTGGGGCCGCGGGTTTCGCCGGCAATCACCACCTTGTTGGTGGTGGCGAGCGTCTCGCAAGCGGCCCTGATCGCCCATGGATCGATGCCGGCTTTCGGGCCTTCACGGAAAAACAGATCGACGATCTCGTCGGAAATCCGGTCGCAGACCTTGTCCGGATGCCCCTCGGAAACGGACTCGCTTGTAAAAAGATAAGACGCACGCATCAGCCAACCCCTTTTTCCCGCCAGACCCCCCGGCGGCCCATGTTCCAAAGTTTCCTGAAATCTCAGTCGCGACGGCGCGAGATAACGTAGGATTCGTCGTAGAACCAAAGCCCGTTATGCCTGCGCAGAACCTCTCTGGTGGCATCGAGAGTGCGGCCGTTCTGTGTCATTTCCGTCAGCCGGTCGTCTTCGATCTGCGCCACATACACCGCCGCGTTCCAAGCTGCAAAGGCCGTGGAGGTTCCGATCGTGCCGGTGACCTCGTTCGGCAACGCTTCCATATCATAACGGAAGATCGAGCGGTTATCGGCATAGGCCTTAAAGTTAAGATCGCGCGCCGCCGATCCCAGCTCGTATTTTACAGCGCGCAATAGCTCATGCCGGCCCACCGCGAAAGGATTTTCTCCGGGCCAGACCGCCCGGATGATCTCGAGCCCCGGATCCTGCCCGTGGGAGTGAATTCCAATCAAGCGGCCGCCGGCCCGCAGCGCCCGGGCCAAAGGTGCAATGATGCGCTTGGCGCGGAAATTGACCGAGGATTTGGCCCGGTAGGGCTGCGAGGCGATGATGAGGTCGAAATTGGCCTCCGTTCGGCCCGCCCGGGGGATGATCTGATCGAGCAGGAAGCGGTGGTCCTCCCGGTACAGCACGATCGCGACCGGGCGCTCGTAGACCGGCATGCCGGAGCGCGGGCTGACATTGGCGCGCCAGTTCTGCTCCAGAAAGGACCCCAATTCGGCGATCTGGGCCTCGAATTCGCCCGAGGAACCGCCGCGCAGGGCGACTTCGTGCCAGATCATGCCCAAGGCAGCCGCCGGCGAGGCTGGCGTCAGCCAGGGCGCCTCGGCGTAGTACATGTTGGTCAGCACGAAGACGGTCGCCGGATGCTCGAACAGCCGGTCCGGAACCTTGTCCAGCGTCAGCCGAACGTCTTCCAGGCTGAGCTCCTTGCCGGCGATATAGAATGGCATATGGGGGAAGCGGCCATGCATGGCCCGCATGACACGCGCCAATACCGTCCCGTCGCCCACGCCGGCGTCAAATACCCGCAACGCCGGCGGCCGCGGATGGATGCTGCCCAGCTCCAACGCCACCCGCTCCGCGATCACCCGCTTTTCGCTGCAGGTATGAACAAACAACAGGTACTTTTGCCGGTTCTCGAAAAACCGGAAGTTACCTCTGGGATCGCGCTTCTCCGGCGGAACTTCCAGGCCGCGCGGCGGCGGCACCCCGTCCGGCATCGCGGCGGCTATATGGGCCTGGATACGGTCCAGGGTGTCGATGGTGATGCGCTTGCCCTCGCGCAACCGGTGCACCAGCTTGCCGTCGTTGACGGCGCGACGGCCGAAGGTCGATTCGGCCATGTCGGCCTGGCGGCAGAACTCGGAGATCATGGCCAGGATCTGGTCGTTTTTCATCGGGCGGGATTGGGAGGCAGCAGTGGGCAAAGGAAGTTTGCTCCAGTTTCCTAGCATTTTAGACCCACCCGGGAAATGTGGCCGAGCGGAGTTTCCTTTTGGGCGGAAATTGTGGATTCTGACGGCCATACGGCCCTCGGAGGCTCATGGTCGCCTGCGTCCTGCGATCGGGCTCCGGGTCGTCCACGGATGGGGAAGTCGGCTATTTGAGGTGCCCATGATCTGGCGTTGTTGCGTGATCGGGTTGCTGCTCATTGCGGTCCCCGGTGGTGTCAGGGCCGGCTATCTGGATGAAAATCCGGAGGAGGTTTTCGCCGACGTTTACCAGCGCCTGGGCGCGCTGCCGCTGCGCGCCGCGCGCGACCCCTATGTCTGGCTGCGCCTTGAGGAACTGAAGCGGGAGCCATGCGACCAAAAGAGTGTTGGCGATCTTGCCCTGATGCTCGACCAGCTCGGCTACCGGCGCGAGGCGGCGAACGGACTCTACCGATTCGTGCTGGCTTGCGGAGCACCGCTCTCCGCGCTCAATCGATCGATCAATATCTACCTGAAGCTGACCGACTACGCGAACGCGGTCGAGGTCGCCGACGAATTGGTCCGACGCGCCCCCACCGATCACGACGCTCGCTACCTGCGCGGCGTCGCGCTGGAGGGAGCCGGGGATTTGCAGCGGGCCCTTGCCGATTACTCCAACTCCATCGAGCTCTTTGGCTCGGACAAGAAGGGTATTTCGAGCCGCGTATTCCTGCGCATGGCGGGCGTCTATGCCGCGTTGAAACGCTTTTGCGAGGCGGCCGCGCCGGTCAACATGTGGGTTTCGCTCGATCCCATCACCCGCGACACCAGCCAGAGCCAGAAGATCATCGCAGACTATGAGGCAAAGGGAAATTGCGCCTCATCGAAGGAATTCCAGAAGGAAAGCTTTCCGCTGCGCGGCCAGAAGAATGTCGTCACCGTCAAGGCCGAAATCAACGGGGTGCGCGGGCTGTTCATTCTCGATACCGGCGCAAGCTATCTGTCGCTGCGACAAAGCTTCGCGGAGCGCGCCAAAATACCTCAAGCCGACACCGAGATCACGCTGATGACGGCCAATGGAACCGCCAAGGCCAAGCTGTCGAAGGCCGATCATGTGCGGCTCGGCAAACTGGAGGCGACCAACGTCCCGGTCGCCGTGCAGACCGTGGACGACAAAAGTTATGGCGCGGGCGTCGACGGGCTGCTCGGAATGACGTTTCTGTCCCGGTTCGAGGTCCAGATGGCCGGTGGATTTATCGAAGTCCGCACCCGTCGCGCGAAACAATAATCGAGAAGAGAGCGCCGCGGGTCGACCTGGTTGCGAAAGAAGCCCAGAAATCAACTGATGCCGAGCGGTTGCTACGTGTGTGCCAGGTCCGGAAACCGGATGGGCTCCTCGACCTCCACAGCCGCGCCCCGCGCAAAAAGCGGCGAGCCGCCATCGTCCAAGACTTGATTGTCCAAGACTTGATTGTCCAAGACTTGATTGTCCAAGACTTGATCATCAAAGACTTGGCTTTCAGCGTTTGGCCACCAGGCTTCGGGATGGAAACCAAATTCGAGAGTCCGTACCGGTTGTGCGCAGACTTGGGGCAAGGCATCCGTCAACTCAAAGGGCCGTGTCGCAAGCAGATCTTCAATCAGCAGCCGGTCGCCATGCTGTTGGACGATCAGGACCGCGCCCAACGAATCCAGTCTGAAGGCTGTTCGCGATGGGCGCGTCAGATGAAAGAGCATGGTCGGATAGTAGTCGCGCGCGGCGAAGCCCTGGCCGATGGCCATGGCTCGAGCGCAATGATCCGCCAGCCACGCGCGGTCAGATGGCCTTGCGAGGTCCAGACGTGGGGCAAGCGTGCCCGCGGGTTGCACATCGATATGCCCGATGAAGCTACTTTGCGCGAGCCTGCGAAAGCCAAATCGCGGATAAAAGTCGAGCACGCTCGAATTCGCAAACAGAATGACCGGCTGATCCGGCGCATCGAGCTCACCCAAAACCTTGTTCATCAGCAGCCGCGCGAGGCCGCGGTTGCGGTGGTCGGCATGCGTTGCGACTGCGCCGAGCTGGTAGCCGTCGTGCTGCTTGCCATTGATCACATACCGCATGGACTGCCGTCCCACCGTGCTGATAATCTGGTCGTCGGCGATCACCGCAAACACGTCGTATCCCTCGACCCAGCCACCGCGCACGCCCCAAGAGGCAAACGTGCGACCTTCATCGAAGATCGATGCGACGAAACCAAAGAAGCGATCGTGCCAGGCGCGATCGGAATGACGAATAAGGCGGAAATGATCGTTCATTGGCGTATACCCTCGTCGGTGGGCGGACTAAGAACCGCGCGAATGCGCGCACCCGATGGCCTGCCCACCATGATCCTCCTCGGTGAGGATATTGCCCTCTTCGGTGGAAGCAGAGCCGTAGTTTGGCGGCAGCTCCTGGGCGGCTTGGAGCCGAAGACGCAACCCGCCATCTTGACCATTAACAGTGGCGGATCACGATCCGTCCCACGAGCTGGAATTAGTCCCAGAGATCGGCTCCCGGCGGAATACCCGCCAACCGAAGGGAGTTCGGCAGATGGAAGGATCGGACTCCCGTTTCCGGCGTTGCAGAAGGGAGGAGACACAAGTTTGCACGGGTTCCGAGAGTGAATGACTTAACGAGGGAAAGGAATTGCAACAATGGATATCAAACGCAACGGCTCGCGACCGTCTGGTAAAGGCCTCGAGACGTGGTTCACCGGCATGGTGCGCGTGGATCCGCTGTTTCAGGTTGGCGACCCGACACGCCTCAACGGTGCTCAAGTTACTTTCGAACCGGGCGCCCGCACCATGTGGCACACCCATCCGCTCGGTCAAATCCTCGTTGTCACATCCGGCCTTGGCTGGGCACAATGTGAGGCTGCGCCAATCGAGGAAATCCTTCCCGGCGATGTGGTCTGGTTTCCGCCTGGCGAAAAGCACTGGCATGGCGCCACTGCGACGACCGCGATGACGCACATCGCCATCACGGAGTCGCTCAACGGCAAGAACGTCGACTGGTTGGAAAAGGTCAGCGACGAGCAGTACCGGAAATGATTTCGCCCCGACACGCCCGGACCATGGCGGCTCCATCGAGTGATGAGATCGTTGTCTTCTACGCCCGTGATGCCTGCGCCGGTAGGCGATTGGATCGCCCGCGGCCCCTTCCAAGAGGCCGGCCTGAGCGTCGGGGCGCGACCGCCAACCAAGGAGAATAAGGATGCAGACGCGCAAGCTTGGCAAAAGCGGCCTCAAGGTCTCGGCCATCGGCCTAGGCTGCATGGGACTGAATTATCACCGTGGCCCGGCTCCAGACCGTAAGGAGATGATCACCCTCGTCCGGACGGCGGTCGAGCGCGGCGTCACCTTCTTCGACACCGCCGAGGTCTACGGTCCGTTCACCAACGAGGAACTCGTGGGCGAGGCGCTGGAGCCGTTTCGAAAGAGCGTCATCATCGCCACGAAGTTCGGCTTTGACCTCGGCCCTGGCGGAACGGGCAACCCCAACAGCCGGCCCGAACGCATTCGCCAGGTCGCCGAGGACTCGCTGAAGCGACTGCGGGCAGAGGCGATCGACCTGTTCTACCAGCACCGGGTCGATCCCAATGTTCCGATCGAGGACGTCGCCGGCGCGGTGAAGGACCTCATCGCCCAGGGCAAGGTCAAGCACTTCGGCCTGAGCGAGGCCGGCGCTTCAACCATTCGACGTGCCCACGCAGTCCAGCCGCTCGCGGCGATCCAGAGCGAATATTCGCTGTGGTGGCGCCAGCCCGAGGGGGAGGTGTTGCCCGCTTGCGAGGAACTGGGGATCGGCTTCGTCCCATTCAGTCCCCTGGGCAGGGGCTTCCTGACCGGCAAGATCGACGAGACCACGACCTTCGGCGGCAACGACAATCGCACCTGCTTGCCGCGGTTTACGCCGGAGGCCCGCAAGGCGAACCGGCCTGTCGTCGACCTGCTGGCTCAGATCGGCGCGCAGAAGCGTGCCACGCCGGCGCAGATCGCATTGGCGTGGCTGCTGGCTCAGAAACCGTGGATCGTCCCGATCCCCGGCACGACCAAGCTCAGTCGCCTTGATGAGAACATCGCCGCGGCCGCTGTCGAGCTCACGCCCGCGGATCTCAGGCATATCGATGCCGCCGCCGCGCAGATCACCGTCGAAGGCGACCGCTACCCCCAAGCGGAGGCTGAACGCACGCAGCGCTAACTTAGGGGGCAACTGGTTCCGAAGCGCGGCCGTGCTCCACATAGCTATCAATGGACGTTACTGCGGCCGGGGCGTCGAACGCCGGCGTCGTTGCCGCCGGCTGGCCATTGGGCTTCTTACCAATTGGATCTTCCGCCCGTCGCGATGACCCCTCGAACACCGCATTTTCGTCGATCGACAGCGACCGATGAAAAATGTCGCCCTCTACTTTGGCCGTGCCAAGCAACTTGGCGCGCACGGCATGGATCGTGCCTTTGACGTGACCGGCGATGGTCAAGGCTTGCGCAACCACGCTGCCCTCGACCTGCGCGCCCTCGGCGATCGTGACATCCGAGGCATTCAACTCGCCCTCGATGCGGCCGAACACGATGACGGCGCCGGTGCCGACGATCTTTCCCACAATGGTGATGTCCGCGCCGAAGGAGGAAGCCTCAGGCGCGTCGGTAGACATCTGCCGTGCAACCGTCGGGACATGCTGCGGCGGCGTCGGGTCGCGATGGTCCTCGCCGGGTCTACCTTTTCCAAACATGGACATGTCATTCTCCTCTGGGGCTGGGTCTGGCATTGGAAACGTGAGCGATCAACCCGCGTGATAGATGCGATGGAAACGAGAACCAAGATTGACGAGCAACTCGCTCGCGGTCGATTGGGCGGCGGCAGCAAGATCGTCGATCGATATTCCCGCGCCGATCAGGGTAACCATTTCGCCGCGGCGCGCCGCTCGCGGATCAGGCAGATCGGTTATATCGATCGGCAGCAAATCCATCGACGCACGCCCGGCAATCGGACAGCGGTGGCCGCCCACGATCGCCTCGAGCTTGTTGCTCGGCGCCGTTTTCCGGTCGAGGATAGCCGTCGGCATACCCGACCGAAACCACCGCCAACCGACTGCGCCGCTTTGCGGCCCACCCGTCGCTGCCAGCGATGGTTTCGCCCCGCGCCAGGTCGCGAACCTGCACAATGCGCGCCCGCAGGTCGATCACCGGCAGCATCGGATTGGAAACACCCGGTGTCGGATTGACGCCATAAAGCAATGCGCCCGTTCGCACGAGGTCGAATTGGGCGTGCGGGCAGGAGACAATGCCGGAGGAGTCAAGGATCGACGCAGGAATCCCGGGATAAAGTCGACGCAGCTCCTTGAACTGCTCGATCTGCCGATCGCTGGCACGCTGATCCGGCTTGCCGCGGGTGTCCAGATCGCTCATCAGCAGTGTAATGCCGCTGCTGGTCGAATGGACCCGTGGCGCAAATGCCGCGGCCTCTTCGAATGGCATGCCCAGCCGATCGGCGCCAGTGCTTGCATATAACGCGAAACCGCCCGTCCACTGGCTTGCGGCGATGAAAGCATCCCATTCGGCCATTTCAATATGGCTGCTGACGACGGGTTGCGCGCCGATCTCCGCAAATATCGGTCCGGTGCCAGGGTTAAGCCCGCTCAGCACATAGATGACTGATTGCGGTGCAGCCTTGCGAACGCGTCTGGCTTCCGAAAGATCGGAAACGAAGAAAGTCCTGCAGCCGGTTTTTGCCAACGCGGCCGCGACCAGGTCGAGGCCGCAGCCATAGGCATTGGCCATGACCGCTGCAGCGCATTCACCCAGGGTGAGCCTTGCCAGCGTGCCCCAGTTCAACGCAATAGCAGACAGATTTATCCTGAGAACGCCGCCCGCCTCGACTTCGGGCGATCCATCCCGGGTGACAAACTCGGCGAATCCTTCATTGCCGTTGACGACAAGCCTGCCGCCTTTGTTGATGACTTTACCATCGACGAAGCCTTCGACCACAACGCTTGCGGCCTGATCTATGGTCAGATTTCCCTTGAGACTCCCGCAAAGATGCAGGGAACAGTGTTTTTGAACAATGACGTCACGGGCCACCGACCCGGTCAACACCGAGGAGCCGGTGATGATGAGTGGAGCCCCCACGTCATTTGTTTTGGAAAGCATTGGAGTGTGCGTCTCAGTTCGCCCGCAAAATGCTTCCGCTGAATTCCCCAGCAGGTTCAAATGGTGGCGTTTTTTGCACCCTTCCGCAAGGCGAATCCGAACGCCTTCCACTTGAAGTTGTCCCGATCCAAAGCCCTGATCATATCGGAATTTCGCCGATCCTCATCCCAGGGAGCAACGCGCAAGCGATCCGTCTCGAAGGACGCCATCCCGGTCAGGAAGGGCGCCCAAAAGGAGCGCCCCACCGTTATGTCGACCGCATAGGGGCGACCCCTGCACCCTGCTTCGGCGCCCTCAATGCGCGGCGTGCCCACAATCTGCGCATCCGAAACGGCGGTCGCGGCGCAAGGGCGCCCGTGCGCATGGAACCATACCGCGGGTTCGGCGTCTTAGGAGACCCGAACCGACCAAGAGCCTTCGCTGTGAAGCTTTTCCAATGCCAGAGCTGTGGCAACATCATCTATTTCGAGAACCGTTCCTGCGGTCATTGCGGCCATCGTCTCGCTTTCGAACCGAAGACCTTCTCGATGACGGCGCTCGATGAGGCCGGCGGCGGCTGGACGCCGATCGAAGCAGGCGGCCCGGTTCGCCATTTCTGTATCAACGCCGCCCACGACGCCTGCAACTGGTTGACGGACGAGGCTGACGCCCGGTTCTGCCGGGCCTGCCGGCACAACGGCACGGTTCCCGACCTCGGCGACGCGACCCGGCTGGCCGGCTGGCGCGAGCTCGAACTGGGCAAGCACCGGCTGTTCTACTCGCTGCTGCGCTGGCAGTTACCATTGCGGACGCGAACCGAGGATCCCGAACACGGCCTGATCTTCAACTTCCTCGCCGACCATGACGGGCGCCCCAAGGTGATGACCGGTCACGACGACGGCGTGATCACCATCGCGCTGACGGAGGCCGACGATCTCGAGCGCGAGCGGCGCCGGCTGCAGATGGGCGAACCCTACCGTACCATTCTCGGCCACTTCCGGCACGAGGTCGGCCATCACTTCTGGGACGTGCTGGTGCGCGATCGCGGCAAGCTCGACGCCTGCCGCGCCGTATTCGGCGACGACACCCTCGACTACGAGGATGCGCTGAAGCGGCACTATCAGCAGGGCGCGCCGGTCGACTGGCAGCAGAACTTCGTCTCGTCCTATGCCACCACCCACCCCTGGGAAGACTTCGCCGAGACCTGGGCGCACTATCTTCATATCGTCGATACGCTGGAGATGGCCGGCGAATTCGGGCTCGACGTCAAACCGAGGCTCGACCGCATCGGCGGACTGTCATCGCATATCGATTTCGATCCCTACGCCGCGCCTGACATCGGGACCATCATGGCAGCCTGGCTGCCGTTCGTGTTCGCCATGAACAGCGTCAGCCGGACCATGGGCACCAGGGACCTCTATCCGTTCGTGCTGGCGCCTGCCGTCATGATGAAGCTCGGCTTCATCCACGAACTGGTGCAGGGCGCTCGGCAACCGGAAGCCGGCGGAGCCGCGGCCAGGGAGACCGCCTAGTGTTCTGATCTAACAATTGCTTCAGTCATTCCGGAGCCCGAGCGCAGCTCGGGTTTGTCGGCCCCTTTCATTTGCCGGTTTCGATCCTTGGAGAATCAGCCCGCACCTGGCCGCGTTGCCAACCGACTGACCATCAACAGGATCCCTCCGATCTGCGGCAGCAACGCCAGCAACACGAGGCGAAGCATGGCGAAGTCCTCGCCCGATGGCCGGAGTTCGCCGAGGGTAACCCATGCGACGAGCTTGACGGCGGCGTCGGTTTGAGGGTCTACCGACTTCCCGACCGATGCCATCGCGGTGTCGAGAATTTCGCGCCGTTCGGCGACCGCCGTCTCGCGTTCTCGGCAGAACTTGCCAACGCCCTTCAGGCACTCCCGATCCCGCGCAGACATCGCGTCACTCAATGCCGATTGAGCCACGCTGATCGCGGGTGTGACGCGCGCCGCCCGCGCCGCCGCGACATCGGCGATATTAACCGACGCGAAGCCGATGCCGGCGGTGACCGCAAACGCAAAGGTCAGCGTCCACACCGCCCACCCGATCAGCGAGGTGGCGCGCTGTCCGTTGTGCCAGAGCCCGGCGGCACACGACGGCATGACCAGCGCGACGAGATCGCCGGCCACGCCAATGGCCATGAACAGCCATCCCGCGGTGTCGCTCGAGCCAAGCGATCGGGCGAACCAGCCATTTGTCGTAATGCCAACGCCAGCCAACGCGAACGCGGCAGTCGCCAAAAGGATCGAGGCGACCGACCGGTGTGATGGGGTGACGGCTCGCACCGCGACGGTCGGGGACGGCGTCGCCGGCGACTCGGCAAAATCCCCCGACGAAAAACCCGCCGGTATCAGGGATTCGGAAGATGGAGAGTCGGCTTCCGGCCAGACAGCGGCTTTCGCCTTGTGCCGCTGTCGCGGCTTGGAGGCGCGGGCACGTTTGGCGGCGGTCTTGACCCTTTTGGGGTGATGGAGTGCGATAACGGACGCCGTCGTCTCTTCAGCCATTGGAACCGATCCATGCGGTAACGGTGGTCGGGCGCAGTGGCGCCGTGCAACCACGTCGTCGCGCCGGCTTGATCCTCGGCGCGCACTGTTCAGTGGAGTACAGTGACTCCGTTCCTGCACGGGATCAAACCGCGGGGGTCAGCTTGATGGGGATAACCGCGCGCGCAATCTTGTCGGACTTCCACTGTGGCATCTCTGAGACATCCGTCTCACTCAATTTTGCCAGCGAACGTTCATTCGTCGGGCGAGCAAGGCCAACGGACCGCACGAATGCGCGCAACCGATGGCGTGCACCACATCCGAACGGTCGGCGCCGGGCCAAAGCGCGCCTTTGCCCATGACAGGCTGCTAACGAAACAGGGCGCCCACAAGGGGCGCCCCTACTCATGTCGATCCCTGTAGGGGCGGCCCTTGTGGCCGCCCTCTTCGGCCCCTCCGCATCCGCGAAGCCTCCCTGCCTACTTCCCCCACACCTCCTGCGCGATATCGACCGCCAACTTCAGCTTGGCCCACTGCTCCTCCTCGGTCAGGATGTTGCCCTCTTCGGTCGAGGCAAAGCCGCATTGAGGTGACAGCGCGAGCTGTTCGAGCGGGGCGTATCTGGAGGCTTCCTCCAGCCGGCGCTTGATGTCGTCTTTTTTCTCGAGCGCGCCGCTCTTGGAGGTGATGACGCCGACCACCACGATCTTGTTGCCCTTGGGCAGAAAGCGCAGCGGCTCGAAGCCGCCGGCGCGCTCGGAATCGTATTCGAGGAAATAGCCGTCATAATTGGTGCCGGCCAGCATGGTCTCCGCCACCGGCTCATAGCCGCCGGACGAAATCCAGGTCGAGCGGAAATTGCCGCGACAGACATGGGTCGTGATCGTCATGTCGGAGGGGCGCTCGGCGATCGCGTAGTTGATGATACGGGCATAGATCTGCTGCAGACCCTCGGGATTGTCGCCACGGTCGCGCGCCTTCTTCAATTCGTCCTGCGAACACAGATAGGCCCATACGGTATCGTCGAACTGCAGATAGCGGCAGCCGGCGTCGTAGAATGCCTTGACCGCCTTGCGATAGGTCTTGGCCAGATCCTGGAAGAATACGTCGAGATCAGGATAAATCTCCTTCGAGATCGCTCTGCGGCCGCCACGGAAATGCAGCACCGCCGGCGAGGGAATGGTCATTTTCGGCATCACATGCGCGACCTCGCACTGCTTCTTCAGGAAGCGAAAATGATCGAGCATCGGATGCCGGTCGGAAAAATCCAGCTTGCCGATCACCCGCACCGCATCATGCCGGGTCTGGACGCCCGCGAACTGGATACCTTCGTCGGGATGGAATAGCTCGCAGCCGGTCAGCTGACTGAGAAAATCGAAATGCCACCAGGAGCGACGAAATTCGCCGTCGGTTGCGAGCTTGAGGCCGACCGAGGCCTGCTTGTGCACGACCTTTTCGATCTCCATGTCCTCGATCTTGCGCAGCTCGCCGGCAGAGATCTCGCCCTTCTCCAGTCTGGCGCGCGCTTCCTTGATCTTTGCCGGCCGCAACAGGCTGCCGACCTCGTCGGCGCGAAATGGGGCTCTGGTTCTCTGCATGGTTGGACTCCTGTCCTTGGAAGTATTGTCACGACTTGCCCGCCACACCCAGGTAGCGTTCCAGCACCGCCGGATCGGCCCTCAACGCGGCGCTGGCCGCATCGTGGGCGATCGCGCCGCGCTCCAATATCACGGCGCGGTCGGCCAGGCCTAAGATCTTTTGGGCATTCTGCTCAACGATGACAGAACAAATGCCCCCAGCGCGGGTGATGGTGCCGAGCGCCGCGAGCAGTTCCTCGACGATGATCGGAGCCAGTCCCTCGGTTGGCTCGTCCAGCAACAGCACTTTTGGATTGAGCGTGAGCGCCCGGCCGATCGCCAGCATCTGCTGTTCGCCGCCGGAGAGCTGGTTGCCCAGATTGTTGCGCCGCTCCCTCAGCCGCGGAAACATCTGGTAGACCTCTGCCACCGTCCAGGGTCCGGGCTGCGCGACCGCGGTCATGTTTTCTTCCACCGTCAGCGAACGGAAGATGTTGCGCTCCTGCGGCACCCAGCCGATCCCTGCCCGCGCCCGCTGGTCCGGCCGCAGCGACGTGATGTCCAGCCCGCCAAGCTCGATCGATCCGCCGAACCGGCGGGTGATGCCGACAATGGAATTGATCAGCGTGGTCTTGCCGGTGCCGTTGCGGCCGAGCAGCGCCAGCACCTCTCCTTCCACCAGCCGCAGCGACAGGCCGGGCAGCACCACAGCTTCGCCGTAGCCGGCGCGCAGGCTTTCCACTGTGAGCAGGTCAGGCATGAGCGGTCTCGCCGAGATAGACCGCCTTGACTTGGGCGTCGCGCGCGACCTCATCCGGCGGGCCTTCGACCAGCAGCGCGCCATTGACCAGCACCGAAATGCGGTCGGCAAAACTGAACACCAGATCCATGTCGTGCTCGATCAATAGTACCGTGACATCGCGCGGCAGGGCGGCGACCGCCGCCAGGATATCGTGACGTTCGCTCTCCGGCACGCCGGCGGCGGGCTCGTCGAGCAGCAGCACCCGGGGTTTTGCCGCGATCGCGACCGCGATTTCCAAGAGGCGCTGTTTGCCGTAGGGCAAGGTCGCGGTCCGTTCGTTCATCACGTCGAGCAGATGGAAGCGCGCCAGATTTTCGGCGATCTCGGCGTTGACGTCGTCGCGCGTGCCCATCCGGCGCCACCAGTCGGCGCCGCGGCCGAGCCGCTCCGACACCACGAGCCCGATGGTTTCGAGCGGCGTCAGATCCGCGTACAGCTGGTTGATCTGAAAGGTGCGGGACAGCCCGCGCAAAACCCGCTGGTGCACCGGCAAGCCCGTGATGTCGCCGCCTTGCAGCAGGATGCGGCCGGCATTGGGCTTGAGCACGCCAGTGAGGAGATTGATCACGGTGGTCTTGCCGGCTCCGTTCGGGCCGATCAGGGCATGGCGCGCGCCCTCCCGGATCCGCAGCGAAAGATCGCGCGTGACCCTGAGCCCGTCAAACGCCTTCTCCAGCCCGATGGTTTCCAGCGCCGGCGTCATGGTCGTCATGGCGCCTCGCTCTCGGGAACGGCAACCACGGCCTTGCGGCCGCCGAACTGCCGGATGATCAGGTTCGGCGCCCACAGCACCCAGCGATGCAGGCGCTGACGGCCAACCATCACGATCACGACCAGCACGAGGCCGATCCAGAACTGCCAGTATTGCGGCGTCAGCGTCGAAAATACTTCCTGCAGCATGCGGAACACCACCGCACCGATCAGCCCGCCGTAGAGATAGCCGGTGCCGCCGATCACCAGCACCAGCATCAGGTCGGCGGAACGCTCGAACGCGAACACGTCGAGCGAGGCCAAGGCCGTGGTCTGGGTGAACAGCGCGCCCGCGACGCCGGCATAGAAGGCCGCGAGCGTATAGACCGCGATCAGCCGCCGGTTGACGGGGATGCCGATCGCGGCGGCGCGCAGCGGGTTGTTCCGGATCGCGCGCAACGACAGGCCGAACGGTGAGTGCACAATCCGCCGCGCCAGCAGGAACAGCACGAACAGCACCGCAAGCGAGTAGAAGAATCCGACCTTGCCGAACATGTCGAAGCCAAACAGGCCGAGGATCGGCTCGATCTCAATGCCCTGCAGGCCATCGGTGCCGCCGGTAATGTCGGAAAAGCGTTCGGCTAGTGCTTCCAGCAGCAGCGCGATCCCGAGCGTCACCATCAGGCGGGTCAGGTCGGCGCCCCTGATCACCAGAAAGCTCGTGACGAAGCCGAGCGCCATGGCAACGAGGCCGGACAAGACCAGCGCTCCCACCGGCTCGGTGACAAGGCCGTGCAATGCCATGAGCCCGGCGCTATAGGCGCCGACGCCGAAGAAAGCGGCGTGACCGAGCGACACGATCCCGGCATAGCCCAGGATCAGGTCGAGCGAGAGTGCGAACAGCGCCAGTCGCACGACTTCCGTCATGATCAGATAGCGGGAGGGAAACATCAGCGCGCAGGCCAGCGCCAGAATCCAGCACGCAGCCTCGCTCCAGTGCCAGCGCCCGTGCTGTCTGGCGTGATATCCAACCTCGGCTTGCGCGGTCATGGCTCTCGGCTCAACGGGTATTGACGCGCCCGAACAGGCCGTTCGGGCGCCAGATCAGGATGACGATCATGATCGTGTAGATCACGAATGGGCCGAGCTTGGGCACGTAGTACTTGCCGGCGACGTCGGCGATGCCCAGCAAGAGCGAGGCCAGAAACGGCCCGGTGATGCTGGAGGAGCCGCCGACGGTCACCACGATCAGAAAGTAGATCATGAATTTCAGCGGGAAATACGGATCGAGCCCGAGGACCTCGGCGCTCAGCGCCCCGCCGAGCCCGGCCAGGCCGCAGCCGAACGCGAACGTCAACGCGAACACCTGGGGCACGTTGATGCCAAGGCCGCTTGCCGCGCGCGGGTCGTCGACCGCCGCCCGCAGCCGGCTGCCGAAGCGCGTGCGCGCCAGCACCAGTTGCAGGCCCGCGGTCAGCAATCCGCAGATCACGATGATCATCAGCCGGTAACGGCCGATGCCGACGCCGAAGAAATCGATCTGCCCTTCGAGCGCGGCCGGAATCTTGATGAACACCCGCGACGATCCCATGACGTAGTCGACCGCGGCCACCGACATGAAGACCAGGCCGATGCTGAACAGCACCTGATCGAGATGGCTGCGGCTGTAGAGGTGGCGGTACAGCAAACGTTCCAACACCACCCCGATCAGGGCGCTTGCAACAAAGGCCAGCGGCAACCCGGCGAAGAACGGCCAACCCTGTTGATTGACCAGGACCGCGCAGACATAGCCGCCCGCCATCGCGAAGGCGCCGTGGGCGAGATTGACAAAATTCATCAGCCCGAGCGTCACCGCCAACCCGCAGGCGAGCACGAACAGCAGCATGCCGTAGGCCACGCCGTCGAACAGATTGGTGAACAAGGAAGTCATGCGGGCTACGCTGGTCTCTGACGAGTAAGGGGCCACAAGTCCGTGCCGCGAACGTCGCTCTGCCCCCTCGCCCCGCCCTTGCGGGGAGAGGGTTGGGGTGAGGGGCTCTCTCCACGAACTCGGCTCGCGGAGAGTCTCCCTCACCCGGATCGCTGCGCGATCCGACCTCTCCCCGCAAGCGGGGAGAGGTTAGGGCAGGCAGCGTGCAGGAAATTCACTTCTTGGTCTTGCCGGGGTCCTTGACAGCCTCGAAGGTCTGGAATTCGACGTTATAGAGTTCGCCGTCGACCTTCTCGACCTTCCGGATATAGATGTTCTGCACGATGTCGCGCGTTTCCGGGTCGATTGAGATCGGGCCGCGCGGGCTTTCCCACTTCATTCCCTTCATGGCTTCGATCAGGGCATCGCCGTCGGTCTTGCCGCCGGTTTTTTCCAGCGCGGCATAGATGAGATGAATGCCGTCATAGCCGCTGACCGCCATGAAGCCCGGACGGGCGTTGAAAGCCTTCTCGTAAGCCGCGACGAATTCCTTGTTCATCGCGGAGGGATGCGCGGCGGAATACAGATGCGCGGTGACGGTGCCGAGCACGGCATCGCCCATCCCGTTGAGCAGATCGTCGTCCGTGACGTCGCCGGGGCCGATCACCTTGATGCCTGACTTGTCGAGCCCGCGCTCGGCATATTGCTTCATGAAGTTGCCGCCCTGGCCGGCGGGAACGAACACGAACATCGCGTCGGGCTTGGCGTCCTTCATGCGCTGCAGGAACGGGGCGAAGTCGGGATTGGCCAAGGGCACCTTGACCTCCTCGACGATCTCGCCGCCGCCGGCCACGAAGTGCTGCTTGAAGAAATTAAGCGCGTCGTTACCCGGAGCATAGTCGGAGGTCAGGGTCGCGACCTTCTTGATGCCGTTCTTGACCGCCCAGTCGCCGATGATGGTGGAAGACTGCGCCAGCGTGAAGCTGGTGCGCACAATGTAGGGCGAACGCTCGGTGATGATCGAAGTGCCCGCCGCCATCACGATTTCCGGTACCTTGGCCTGCGTTGCGAGCGGCGCCGCCGCCAGCGCCGCGGGCGTGACGCCGAAACCGGCGATGAAATTGACCTTGTCGTTGACGATCAGTTCCTGCGCCAGTCGCTTGGTATTGTCCGGGAGCGCGGCGTCGTCCTTGAGGACGATCTCGATCTTTCTGCCGGCAACGGTGTCGCCATGCTGCTGCATGTAGAGCTTGATGGCATTGTCGATCTGCTTGCCGGTCGATGCCTGGCCGCCGGTCATCGGCACGATCAGCCCGACCTTCACGCTGTCCTGCGCCTGCGCTGGCGCCAAGGCCGACGCAATGGCGACCGCGCCAGCCATTGCGCACCCGAATGCGGCCTGCGACAAGATCCTCGAGTAATTGAACATCAACGCTCCTCCCTGATCGGGTTCGTGCCTCGAACCGAGTCCCCGGTCCTTCCCGCACCATAACCCAGAATTTTCAACCGTGTATCGGCGCGGCATGGCGTCTGAAGCGATCGAGGATGTCAATCGCGACGATGGGCGCGGTCGGCTCACGAAAGCCGGTCGCCAATCTTTCATTACACACCATACTATAATACCAAAAACTTCCTGAATTAGCCAATTTTAGATTTTTAGATGGTTGCCCTGTAGACGGACCTTTACTCGTTGGATCGGCTGTGCCGGTTCGAAACGGCCGGGTGCGATCGGGCAAGCCGGTGCACAAATTCGACTCGATCAGGTTACTACCCTCAGCAGATGCCCATCAGCCCCCGCCACTTCTGCCTCCTGCTTGCTCTCGCTCTCGCGGCGGGCGCCCTGAGCGCCTGCGGGACTATCAACGAGAAGCTGGCCGACGGTATGGGCGATTATATTCCGCAATGGCTGGGCGGCTTGCCGCCAGATGCTCCGCCGCGGCCCGGCACGGCCAAGTACGACGAGTTCATGAAGGAGCGAGAACTCAAGCGACTGCAGCCCGCGCCCGCCACCCCGGACGGCGCCAAATCGGACCCGGCAGCGCTGCAGCCGATTCACTAGACCGATGCCTATCGACTGTGCCGGTCCGCGACGATTTCCTATAGATGAACCATCGATGGAATCGTGTGCTGCCAGGAGGGCGCGTGAGCTCCGACGACAGGACAAGCCAGACGGTTACCGCGAGATGCCTGGTGCTGGGGGCAAGCGGACTCGTCGGCGGCTATATCGTTGATCACCTGGTGCGCGCCGGAGAGCGCCCGATGGCGCTGTCACGATCGCCGCGGCAGAGGTCCGACATCGATTGGGTGGTTGGAGATCTCGCCAAGCCGGAAACCCTGAGGTTTCCGGCCTTTACAACGCTCTATTGCACCGCCGACGCGATCCTGCTGCCGACAGCGCTGCCCCATCTCTTCAATCCTTCGTTGCAGCGAGCCGTGATTTTTAGTTCAACGAGTGTCATCACCAAGCTGGAAAGCGAAGTCGCCGCGGAACGCCAGATGCTGAACCATCTCGCGGCCGCCGAGCAGGAAATCATCGCGGCCTGCGAACACAACAAGGTAGCCTGGACTATCCTGCGCCCGACCTTGATTTACGCCGAAGGCCGGGACGTCAACATCACCCCGCTATCCCGGTTGATACGCCGCTTCGGCTTCATGCCGCTGGTCGATGGTGCTCCCGGCCTGCGCCAGCCCGTGCATGCGGAGGATCTGGCGATCGGTGCCATTGCCGCGGCATCGAGCCCGGCCGCGATTGACAAGATCTATTCGCTGCCGGGCGGGGAGATGCTGACCTACCGTGAGATGATCGGCCGGATTTTCGACGGGCTGCGGCTGCCGCGGCGCACCCTCTCCGTGCCCGCCTTGGTGTGGCGAGCCGGCTTCGTGATGGCCAAACCGCTTTTTCCGCAGGCGAATGTGGCCATGGGCCTTCGCATGATGAAAGACATGACGTTCGACCCCGGTCCGGCTGTCCGGGACTTTGGCTGGAATCCGCGGAAGTTCAACCCCGTGTTCGAGTAGCGGCGCCCCGGATCTGGGAGCCGAGGCCGCCCCGTCAATCCATGAACACCACGGTCTTGCGGCCGTTCAGGATCACCCGATCCTCCAGATGATGGCGCATAGCACGCGCCAGCACGCGGCGTTCGATGTCGCGTCCCTTGCGAACGAGATCGTCGGGGGTGTCGCGATGGCTGATGCGCTCGACATCCTGGTCGATGATGGGGCCTTCATCGAGCGCGCTGGTGATGTAATGCGCGGTGGCGCCGATCAGCTTGACGCCGCGCGCGTGGGCCTGATGATAGGGACGCGCGCCCTTGAAGCCCGGCAGGAACGAGTGGTGAATGTTGATGCAGCGGCCGGAAAGTCGGATCGACATCTCGTCCGACAGGATCTGCATGTAGCGCGCCAGCACCACCAGATCGGTGCTGGTTTCTTCCACCAGGTTCCAGATCGCGGCCTCCTGCTCCGGCTTTGTCTCCTTGGTGACCGGCAAAAAGTGGAACGGGATCTCGCCGAAATCGAGATTGCTGTAGGTCTCGCGGGGATGATTGGAGACGATGGCGGTCGGAATCATCTCGAGTTCGCCGGTCCGCCAGCGATAGAGGATGTCGGCGAGGCAGTGATCGGATTTCGACACCAGGAGCATGACCCGGCGACGGCTGGCGCGGTCACGCATTTGCCATTGCATACCGAAGCGCTCGGCGATCGCCGCGAAGCCGGTTTGCAGCGCCGCAAGCCTGACCGCCAGATCGGCGGCCTTGAACACCACCCTCATGAAAAAATGATCGGTCTCGATGTCGTTGAACTGCTGGGCGTCGAGAATGTTCTGGCCATTATGGGCGAGGAAGGTCGAAACAGCCGACACGATGCCGGGACGATCCGGACAGGACAGGGTCAAGACATATTGATGGTCAGGCATGGCCGCGCTTTATTTACAACCCGAACGAGAACCGTAACCGGACGCGGCGGATGGAACCGCGATCGGCCGCCCTGCTCTATCACCGCCAGCGGCCTTGCGCCAATCCCGGACAAAGGCCCATAAAGGCACATGCAACAAACCATGGGCGATGCCGAGCGAACAAATGGCTGACAGGCTCACCGGCTACCGCATTCTGATTCTGGAAACCCGCGAGGAAGCGCAGTTTTCCCGGTTGCTCGCCGAGCAGGGCGCCGACGTGCTGCGCTGTCCGATGTTCGCCATCCACGATGCGCCCGACCCAGCGCCGGTCGAGGCCTGGATCCGGCGCTTCATCGCAAAGCCCTGCGACGACCTGGTGCTGATGACCGGAGAAGGCCTGCGCCGCCTGATGAAGGTGGTCCGTCGCATCGACGCCGAGCAGGATTTTGTCGGCGCTCTCTCAACGACCCGGAAATTTGCGCGCGGCCCCAAACCCGGCCGGGCGCTGCGCGAGATCGCGCTGGAGCCGCAAATGACGACGGAAAAGCCGACCTCGGAGGGCATCGCCGAAATGCTGTCGCGCCTCGATCTGCGAGGGCATCGCGTCGGCTTGCAGCTCTATCCCGACAAGGATCATAGCGCGCTGATATCGGCGATTTCGGCGCAATGCGCCGAGGTCGATACGGTTTTGCCCTACGTCTACGACGCGCAGGCGGCCGATGCCAGCATCGTCGCCGCGATCGATGAAATGGCGCAAGGCCGCGTCGATGCCATCGCGCTGACAAGTTCAGGCCAGGTGCGCCGCCTCGTCGAGGTCGCCCAGGCCCACGGCTGCGAAGCGCGATTGCGCGACGCCTTGGCGCTGACGCCGATTGCCTCGGTCGGGCCGGTGGTTTCGGACGAACTGACCAGCCACGGCCTGCGCACCGACATCTGTCCCGCCAACGATGCCTATTTCATGAAGCCGCTGATTTCGGCAATGGCCACGGCACTCGGCAAGTCCCCGCCGCGCGGCAGCTTGCGCTAATTGACCGGTGCGAAATTCTGATTGCTCAACGGCGGCGCGGTCGGGCGCTGGATGCGAATGAACGGCTTGCCCGCTCCTGCATGGCAGGTGTTGCAGGCGCCGGTGAGATTATCGAAGGCGACCATGAATTTGGTGCTGCTCTTGGCCGCAACCGCCTCTCTGAGCACAACGATCGCGGGGTCGATGTTGGCCTTCATCATATCTCCGACAGGAACGCCCTCATGGGTCGGAAATTGCTTCCGGGCGTCATCCAGGCCCTCCTCGATCTCATCAATTTCGTACGCGGCAAGATCCCAGTTGTTCGCTTCGCCGGCGAACCAGAGCTTGGCATGACGCAGCTGGGTAGCGGTCATGAATTCTCCAAGGCCCGGCGCGTAGGGCTCCTTGGCCGGCTGCGCGGCGGCACACAGTACCGAGGCGGTGAGGACAATGGCGGTAGCCGCGACGCGCTTCATTTCCTTAGATTCTCCCGAGGGACGGTAAGACATTGATGCCACGATCCGGGCTCGGCACACCTGACCATGGATCGGCCGTCACCTTGACACTGCCTATCATAGCCATCTTCTGCTGAAATCCAAACCTGACCACGGTTCGAAAGGCCGCCAGATCGTTTTCCACCAAAACCAGATTGCAGCATGGTCGCCATGCTGGCGAGAATCGATATTCCGGCGCAGCTTGAGGCCGCTCAGCCAAAGGAAGAACCCTCATGCGACGCTTTGTTGCCTTGCTCACCCTGGCTTTTTTCGCGGCCTCCTGCTCGCCGGATCAGGAAACGACGGGATCCGTAAACAGCTGCGCGACGGAACTGTTTCAATCCTACAATCCAAAGGTTTTCGATCAGTGCGTGGCCGTCTGCAAGAAATGTGACCATGGCATCACCACCACATGCACCACGTCCTGCACCTTGAAGGGTGCGCGCTGAGGCCACAGCCGGCGCATGTAACTTGAATTTGAAAAATCTGTTCCAGGATTGATCGTGGATGCGGGAACCGTGACAGAACTTGCAACGCCTTCCGCAAACTTCTCCGCTCAACTGCGGTGCAATCAGTTCCATCATCACCTCGCGTCGCAGTTTTCGCGCGGCGTTGGGAACGTCTATTGCGGTTGTGCATTCTCATGCAGAAGTTGAAGTTAGCTGGAGGTTAAAAATGCGAAAACTTAGTTTTGTGGCTGCGCTGATCGGCTTTTCGGCCGCAGGCGCCTTGTCGATGGGAAGCGCGTTGGCGCAAGCCAACCCAAGCGCACCGCAGCCGGATTCCTACGGCACGGGCGTTTACCAACCGGGCATCACCAGCACCGGAACGGCAGTCGACAGGCCGACCACGGGCATGGCGGTATATCCGCGTGCGACCGGTTCTGAGCGAGGCGACAACGCCGACTCGCTGCGGGGTGAAAACTCCGCCGCAAGCCATTATGATGGAAGCGTCGAAGGGCGCACAAGCGGCGGCGGTGCGGGAGGTGCCGGCGGCAGCGGTCGCTAGTCTCGGTTCTGCCCAAGTTTCTAGCGTGCGACCATTTGTTGGAGAGTACCCGAATTGTTGGAGAGTACCCGAAGGCCCCGGAGCGATCCGGGGCCGTTCGTTGTTCGTCGCGAGGCATCGCCTGATAAATTGGGCGCGGCCCTGCGCGCTCTCATTTCCGCAATCCGCCCGAGCCGGTCTCCTGCTTATAGCTCTGGGCGCTCGGTCAGGTACGCCCGATAAGTCAGCCGGATGCCATCCTCGAGCGAAATGTGGGGCCGCCAGCCCAGCCCTGTGAGCCGGCTGACGTCGAGCCATTTGCGTGGCGTACCGTCGGGCCGTGAGGGATCGAAGCTGATCCCGCCCTGGTATCCGACCGCCGCGGCTACCAGCCGCGCGAATTCGGCGATCGTGATGTCTTCCCCGGTGCCGATATTGACCAGCTCGTCGCCGGAGTAAGTCTTCATCAGGTGAATGCAGGCGTCCGCCATATCGTCGACATGCAGGAATTCCCGCCGCGGGGTGCCGGTGCCCCAGACCACCACGTCGGTCGCGCCGGATACCTTGGCTTCATGAAATCGCCGGATCAGCGCGGCAACCACGTGACTGTATTCGGGGTGATAGTTGTCGCCCGGGCCGTACAGATTGGTCGGCATCACATTGATGAAATCGCACCCATACTGGCTGCGATAGGCTTCGACCATCTTGATCCCGGCGATCTTGGCAATGGCATAGGGCTCATTGGTGGGCTCCAATGGGCCGGTCAGGATGGCATCTTCCCGCAGCGGCTGCGGCGCCAGTCTTGGATAGATGCAGGACGAGCCGAGGAACATCAATTTTTCGGCGCCGTTTTGGTGGGCGGCGTGGATCACGTTGGCCGCGATTGCCAGATTGTCGTAGATGAATTCGGCGCGCAACGTGTTGTTGGCGACGATGCCGCCGACCTTCGCGGCAGCCAGAAACACCACACGCGGACGATTGGCGGCAAACCAACCGAACACCGCCGCCTGGTCGCGCAAATCGAGCTCGCGGCGTCCGGCAGTCAAAAGTTCGACGTGTTCTCGCGCCAGCCTGCGGACCAGCGCCGCCCCCACCATCCCGGCATGCCCGGCAACGAAGACCGTCTTGCCCGCAAGTTCAAACGGGATCCTTGCCATTGGCAACCTCCCGCCGCGCGATCTCCAGATCGCCCGCGACCATTTCCCTGACCAGTTGAGCAAAACTCGTCTTCGGCTGCCAGCCCAGCTTCTCGCGAGCCTTGCTGGCGTCACCGATCAAGAGATCGACTTCGGTCGGCCGGAAGTACACGGGATCGATGCGGACCACGGTCTTGCCGGACTTCTTGTCGATGCCGGTTTCTTCGACCCCCTTGCCGCGCCAGGCGATGCCGCGGCCGACCTCCGCAAATGCCCGTTCGACAAATTCGCGGACCGAGCGGGTTTCGCCGGTGGCCAGCACGAAGTCGTCAGCCGCTTCGGCCTGCAGTATCCGGTGCATGCCTTCGACATAATCCCTGGCATGGCCCCAGTCGCGTTTGGCCTCGAGGTTTCCGAGATAGAGCGTGTCTTCCAGGCCGGTCTCGATGCGGGCGACGCTGCGAGTGATCTTGCGCGTCACGAAGGTCTCACCCCGGATCGGACTTTCATGATTGAACAGGATGCCGTTCGAGGCGAACATGCCGTAGGCCTCGCGATAGTTGACCGTGATCCAGTAGCCATAGAGCTTGGCAACACCATAGGGCGAGCGCGGATAGAACGGTGTGGTTTCCTTCTGCGGGACTTCCTGAACCAGGCCGTACAGCTCCGAGGTGGAAGCCTGATAGAAACGCGTCTCCTTCTCCAGGCCTAGAATCCGGATCGCCTCCAATAATCGCAGCACGCCGATCGCGTCGGCATTGGCGGTATATTCCGGGCTCTCGAAACTGACGCCGACATGGCTCTGGGCCGCAAGGTTGTAGATCTCGGTCGGCCGGATCTGCTGCATCAGGCGGATCAGATTGGTGGAATCCGTCATGTCGCCATAGTGCAGCAAGAACGGCACATTCCCGGCATGCGGATCCTGGTAGAGGTGATCGATGCGGGCGGTGTTGAACGAGGACGAGCGCCGCTTGATGCCATGCACGGTATAGCCGAGGCCGAGCAGATATTCGGCGAGATAGGCGCCGTCCTGTCCGGTCACTCCGGTGAGAAGTGCAACGCGCCGCTTCGAATCCTGAACCATCTCAACTCCAAACATGCACCGGGACTGCTAAAACGCAGTTCAACGCCGCCAAACCTACTACATTGCGCTGGACCGGGCCGTTACTCTTCGCCCCATGGGCTCAGGGCCGGGAATCCCAAACCCTTATCATGACCCTATTCCTGCAAGCAAATCCGCTGGCAGGCCTTGCCGCCGCCCGATGGGTGCGGACTTGCGGACCGAAAGGCAAACATTGTATGGGACCCGCCCCCGATAGTCGAATATGGTGACGCAGGCCGGCCGGATGAGGTTCGCTTCGCTCACATGGCGGCGGGCAAGACCAGAGCGCGCAAAGCGCCACTAGATCGATGCGTGGTTTCCGTTCGCAAGGAGCGGACGTTGCGCCAACGGAGGGAATGCGTGGAATATGCTTTGGAGGTGCGCGGGGTTTCACTGCGCTTTGGTGGCGTCCGCGCGCTCAGCGATGTCAGTTTTGGCGTGGGTGAGGGCGAACTGTTTTCGATTATTGGTCCCAACGGCGCCGGCAAGACCTCGATCATCAACTGTATCTCCGGCCGCTACCGGCCGAGCGAAGGCCAGCTGTTCTATCGCGGCCGCGATATCACCGCGTTCAATCCGAATGCCCGCCCTTCGCTCGGCATCGGCCGCACCTTCCAGAACCTCGCCCTTTTTGCTCATATGAGCGTGCTCGACAACATCATGGTCGGACGGCACCATCTGTTGAAGAACAATTTCATCACGGGGTCGCTGTACTGGCTGACAGGCGCGCGGCGCGAAGAACTCGCCCATCGCCGCAAGGTCGAAGAGATCATCGATTTTCTCGATCTGCAGGCGGTGCGCAAGTCAACCGCCGGCACCCTTCCCTACGGCCTGCGCAAACGGGTCGAACTGGCGCGCGCCATGGCGCTGGAGCCGCGGCTGATCCTGCTCGACGAGCCGATGGCCGGCATGAATTTCGAGGAAAAGGAGGACATGGCGCGCTACATCGTCGACCTCAACGAGGAGTTCGGGATGACCGTGATGATGATCGAGCACGACATGGGCGTGGTGATGGATATCTCCCACCGCGTCATGGTGCTGGATTTCGGCCGCAAGATCGCGGAAGGCGACCCAGCCGCGGTGCTGGCCGATCCTCATGTCAAGCGCGCCTATCTCGGCGAAGAAGACGAGGTGCTCAGCGATCCCGACGACGTGCCGGCAGCCGCGGAGACCGCGGCATGATGGATTACGCCGGCCGGGCCGCCGCGGCCGATACCTACCCGAAACTGTTGCGCCTCAACGCCCAAGAATATGGCGGCGACATCGCGCTGCGCGAAAAGGACCTTGGGCTTTGGCGTCTCTTCACCTGGACCGACTACCAGGCCCGGGTGCATGACTTCGCCCTCGGCCTGGTCGAGCTTGGCCTCGGCCGCGGCGACGTCATCGCTATTATCGGCGACAACCGGCCGGACTGGGTTTCGGCCGAGATCGCCACCCATGCCATCGGCGCCATGAGCCTCGGCCTCTATCGCGACGTGCTGGATGAGGAAGCGGCCTATCTCCTGAGCTATTCCGAGGCCAGACTGGCGTTCGCCGAGGACGAGGAGCAGGTCGACAAGCTGCTGACGCTGGCCGATCGCGTCCCCAACCTCAAACACATCGTTTATTCCGATCCACGGGGATTGCGTAAATATGACGATCCACGCCTGATGGCGGCCGACCAGCTCGCTGCGTCAGGGCGCGAGCGCGCCGCCCGCGAGCCCGGCCTCTACCAGCAGCTGGTAGACGCCACCCGGGGCGAGGATGTCGCGATCCTCTGCACCACCTCCGGCACCACGGCCCATCCCAAACTGGCGATGTTGGCGGCCGGGCGGGTGCTGCGGCACTGCGCCACCTATCTGGCGTTCGATCCGAAGGGGCCGCAAGACGAATATGTCTCGGTGCTGCCGCTGCCCTGGATCATGGAACAGGTTTACGTGCTCGGCAAAGGCCTGCTGTGCCGGATGAAGATCAACTTCGTTGAACGGCCCGACACCATGATGAACGATTTTCGCGAGATCGCGCCAACATTCGTCTTGTTCGCGCCAAGGGTCTGGGAAGCGATCGCCGCCGACGTCCGCGCGGGTGTGATGGACTCCTCCCCGCTCAAGCAGGGCCTCTATCGGCTCGGCATGAAGACCGGGCTATCGGCGCTCGGCCACGGCAAGCATTCGGTGACTGCGGACCTCCTGCTGTTCCGCGCCCTTCGTGACCGGCTCGGCTTCACGCGGCTGCGCTCGGCGGCGACCGGCGGTGCCGCGCTCGGTCCCGACACGTTCAAGTTCTTTCAGGCCATGGGCGTGCCGCTGCGTACCCTGTACGGCCAGACCGAGCTGCTCGGCGCCTACACGCTGCATCCGACGGACCATGTCGATCCCGACACGACCGGCGTGGCGATGGCGGAAGACATCCAAATCCGCATAGCAAATCCGGATATCCATGGCGTCGGCGAGATCGTGGTGCGCCATCCCAACATGTTCCTCGGCTACTACCGGAACCCGGAAGCCTCCGCGTCCGACGTCAGAGATGGCTGGATGCATTCGGGCGACGCCGGTTATTTCAACGCCAACCAGCAGCTCGTGGTGATCGACCGCATCAAGGATCTGGCGGAAACCGCGCGCGGCGAGCGCTTCTCGCCGCAATATATCGAGAACAAGCTGAAATTCTCGCCTTACATCGCCGAGGCGGTGGTATTGGGCGATGGCCGCGACGCGCTCGCGGCGATGATCTGCATCCGCTTCTCGATCATTTCGAAATGGGCGGAGAAAAGCCGGATCGCGTTCACCACCTACACCGACCTCGCCTCCCGTGGCGAAGTGTATGCGTTGCTGCAAAGAGAGGTCGAGACTGTCAACGCCACGCTGCCGCCGGCGCAACGCATTTCCAGATTCCTGCTGCTCTACAAGGAACTCGATGCCGACGACGGCGAACTGACGCGCACCCGAAAGGTCCGGCGCAGCGTCATCAACGAGAAATACGCCGGGATCATCGACGCCCTCTATGCCGGCCGGCACGACATCCCCGTCGATACCGTGATCCGCTTCCAGGACGGCACCACCCAACGCGTCCGTACCCGCCTGCGGGTGGTGGATTTGACTGGCGGAACGGCGATGGCGGAGGCTGCCGAATGAGGGACAAACCTTTCGCGCAGACGTCACGGCCGGGCCTCACGAATCCCAGCTTGGGCGATCGGGCATGAACCTGCAGTTCCTGATCCAGCTCCTGGTCAACGGGCTTGTGGTCGGCACGCTTTACGGCGTGGTCGCGATGTCGTTCGTGCTGATCTACAAGGCGACGCAGGTCGTCAATTTCGCGCAAGGTGAATTGCTTTTGATCGGCGCCTGGGTGTGCTGGGCGCTATTGACCAAGTACCACGTGCCGTTCTGGGTCGGCATGCCGTTGACGCTGGTCTTCATGTTTGCCTTCGGCATCGCAATCCAGATCGTGATCCTGCGGCCGATGATCGGCGAGCCGATCATTTCGGTGATCATGGTCACGATCGGGCTATCGACGGTGTTCCAGGCCGCGCTGAAATGGATCTTCGGCGTCAATCCGCAGCCTTTTCCGCGGGTGTTCGCCACCCCGTCCGTCGATCTGCTCGGCCTGCAAATCCAGACCGTCTATGCGATGAGCCTCGTGGTGTCGGTGATCATGATGGTCGGCATGGCGTGGTTCTTCAAGGCTTCGAAACACGGCCTCGCCATGCGCGCCACCGCCTTCAACCAGCAGGTGGCGCAGTCGCTCGGCGTTTCCGTCAAGAACGTGTTCGCGATGGCGTGGGCGATTTCGGCCACCGTCTCGGCGGTGGCCGGCGTGGTGGTGGCCACAGTGAACGGCGTGTCGTCGGGCCTGTCGGCCTACGGCATCAAGGTATTTCCGGCCGCGATCCTGGGCGGGCTCGATTCGATCGGCGGCGCGGTGGTCGGCGGCATCATCATCGGGCTATTGGAAAATGTCGCGCAGTATATCGACAGTGAATATCTGCACTGGGGCAATCTCTACGAGATCGCCCCGTTCTACGTGCTGATCATCATCCTGATGATCAAGCCCTACGGCCTGTTCGGCACCAAAGACATCGAGCGGGTGTAGTCCATCATGGCAGCTCCCTCGCAGATCCCGGCCGGCGACTTCCGCACCTCCTACGCGGCCGATACCACGATCTTTCCGACCGTGACCAGCCGCAACGCGGCCATCGCAGGCCTGGTGCTGATCTGTTTTGCGCCGCTGGTGCTGGCCGAATACTGGCTCAGCATCCTCATTCAAATCGGCATCTTTGCCATCGCAGCCCTTGGCCTGAACATTCTGGTCGGCTTCACGGGCCAGATTTCGATCGGCCACGCCGCGTTTTTCCTGTTCGGTGCCTTCACCTCGGCCTATCTGTCGAACAATCTGCCGATCCCGGTATTCTTTGCCATCCCCTTGGCGGGCGTGGTGACGGCGCTGGTCGGGTTGATCTTTGGGGTGCCGGCGGCACGGCTGAAGGGACTGTATCTCGTGATCGCGACGCTGGCGGCGCAATACATCCTGCTCGATTTCTTCTCGCGCGCCGACTGGTTCTCCGGCGGCTCGGTGCCGGCCAGCGCCAATCCGTTCTCGATTCTGGGCTATGTCTTCCGCGGCGACCGGCAATATTTCTACGTCGTGTTGGCCTATGTCGTGCTCAGTTACCTTTTGGTCACCAACCTGATGCGCAGCCGCGATGGCCGCGCGCTGGTGGCGATCCGCGACCACTACCTCTCCGCCGAGATCATGGGCATCAACCTGACGAAATACCGGACGCTCTCGTTCGGGCTGGCGGCCTTCTTTGCCGGCATCGCCGGGGCGCTTTACGCGCATTATCAGCTGGTGGTCTCCAATGAAGGGTTCGGGATCGAACGTTCGATCCTGTTTCTGGCCATGATCATTATCGGAGGCACCGGCTCGATCATGGGCACGCTGATGGGCACCGCCTTCGTGGTGCTGCTGCCGGAGTCCATGGAGTGGATCAGCGCCGGCCTGAAAGGAAGCGCCATCGACAAGGCGCTGTCACTCAACAACAACATCACGTTCCTGCGAGAGATCGCGATCGGGCTGATCATCATCGCTTTCCTGATGTTCGAGCCGGACGGGCTGGCGCATCGCTGGCGGCAGATCAAGACCTACTGGAAACTCTACCCGTTTTCGCATTGAGGTTGGAACAAGACGGGCTACAATTGCTCCCAACAACCAAACGGAGGAAACAAATGACGATAAAATCGCTGTTGAGTACGGTTTCGCTGACGCTGCTGATCGGCGGCGTGGCAACGGCAACGCAGGCGCAGATCGCCATCGGCCATCTCGCGGATTATTCCGGCGGCACCTCGGACGTCGGCACGCCGTTTGGACAGGGCGTGGCGGATACCTTCGCCTGGGTCAACAAGAACGGCGGCATCGGCGGCAAGCAGCTCAACGTCGATACCAACGACTACGGTTATCAGGTGCCGCGCGCCATCGCGCTGTACAAGAAATGGTCCGCCCCCGACGGCAAGGTCGCCGCCATCGTGGGCTGGGGCACCGCCGATACCGAGGCGCTGACCGGCTTTCTGGCGCAGGACAAGATCCCGGATATCTCCGGTTCCTACGCCGCGGCGCTGACCGATCCCGAGGGCACTAGCGGCAAGGCCAAGCCCGCGCCCTATAATTTCTTCTACGGCCCCAGCTATTCCGACGCGTTACGCGCCGAATTGACCTGGGCGGCCGAAGACTGGAAAGCCAAGGGCAAACCGGGAAAACCGAAATTCGTGCATATGGGCGCCAACCATCCCTATCCCAACGCGCCAAAGGCCGCCGGCGAGGCGATCGCCACCGAACTCGGATTCGAAGTGCTGCCGCCCTTGGTTTTCGCGTTGGCGCCGGGTGACTACAGCGCCCAGTGCCTGAGCCTGAAGAGTTCTGGCGCCAATTACGCCTATCTCGGCAACACGGCGGCCTCCAACATCTCGGTCATGAAAGCCTGCAAGAGCGCCGGCGTCGACGTTCAGTTCCTGAGCAACGTGTGGGGCATGGATGAGAACGCGGCCAAGGCGGCGGGCGACGCCGCCGACGGCGTGATCTTCCCGCTGCGCACCGCGGTCGGCTGGGGCGGCAACGCGCCGGGCATGAAGACCGTGATGGCGATCTCAGGGATGTCCGATCCGAGCGGCAAGGTCTATCGGCCGGTGCACTATATCGCAGCGGTCTGCACCGCGCTGTACATGAAGGAAGCCATCGACTGGGCCGCCAACAATGGCGGCGCGACCGGCGAGAACGTCGCCAAAGGCTTCTATCAGAAGAAGGATTGGGTTCCGGCCGGCATGGAGGGCGTTTGCAATCCATCGACCTGGACCGAGAAGGACCACCGCGGCACCCTCAAGGTCGATCTCTACCGTGCCAGGATTTCCGGCCCGACCGATGGCGATCTCAACGATCTGATCGCCAAGGGCATCATCAAGCTGGAGAAGGTTAAGACGGTAGATCTGCCGCGTAAGCCGGAATGGTTTGGATGGTGATTGCCAGATTACGGCATGATCCGTCAGGCTGACTCTCCGGACGATCCCACACTCAATCGTCATCCCCGCGAAAGCGACGCGGAGCGGGGATCCAGTACGCCGCGGCTTCTCGATCGGTCACAGGCGCCTCTGGAATACTGGATCACCCGCTTTCGCGGGTGATGACGGCGGAGAGCGCGATTGCGCCGGGCAGAAAAGGACGACAGATCTCCATGGCTGCCGAATCAGAAACACGTCTCGCCGCGCCGGGCGGCATTGCCGCGCCCACCCCGCTGCTCAGCGTGCGCAACATCGAGGTGGTCTATGACGACGTCATCCTGGTGCTGCGGGGCTTGAGCCTCGAGGTACCGCAAGGCGCGATCGTCGCGCTGCTCGGCGCCAACGGCGCCGGCAAATCGACGACCCTGAAAGCCATTTCCGGACTGCTCAGGACCGAGGACGGCGAAGTCACCCGCGGCGAGATCCTGTTCAACGGGGCGCGCATCGATGGCATCGATCCCGACCAGATCGTTCGGCGCGGCATCTTTCAGGTAATGGAAGGCCGCCGCATCATCGCCGACATGACGTCGCTCGAAAACCTGCGGCTTGGGGCCTTTACCCGTAGCGACCGCCAGGTCGGCGCCGACATCGAGATGGTCTACGAGTACTTCCCGCGCCTGAAGGAGCGCACGGGGCTTGCCGGCTATCTCTCCGGCGGCGAACAGCAGATGCTGGCGATCGGCCGCGCCCTGATGGCACGCCCGAGGATGATCCTGATGGACGAGCCGTCGATGGGATTGTCGCCTTTGCTGGTCAAGGAAGTCTTCGCGATCATCCGCCAGATCAACCGCGACCTCGGCGTCACCATTCTGTTGGTTGAACAGAATGCCCGGGCCGCGCTCTCGGTCGCCAGCCACGGCTACATCATGGAACAGGGCAAGGTCGTACTTGAGGGCAGCGCTGACGCGCTGCGAGACAATGAGGACGTCAAGGAATTTTATCTCGGCGGCGCAGGCGACCAGCGCAAGAGTTTCAAGAATCTGAAGAGTTTTAGACGCCGGAAACGGTGGCTATGAGCCCACTCTGCCCTCGTCGCCATTCCCCGATGCGGCTCAGCCCAGCACCCGCTCGGCTTCCGTGACGGCGGAAAGCACGTGATATAGCGAGGACGCCGGAATCGTCGCCACCAGCGAGCGGCCATCGCGATCGAATTGATCGTACCAGCCGCCGGCGACGGGATGCCGGAGATAGTGCCGTTCGAGCCGCGACAGCGCCGCGCGCGCTTCCTCGGCGGCTCCGGCTTCGCCTGACTCGGCTTGCGCGATCCAGGCCTTGACGATTTCAGTCTGCGGCCACAACCGCCGGCTATGCCTTCTGACCTGGCCTGAGGCGTCCCCCTGATCGACCAGGCACAGTGTTGCCTCATCGCGATAGCGCAGGGCTGCCGCCAGCAGTTCGGCGCGGTGCCGTCCGGTCGGACACCTGGTAATTCGTTCAAACCCTCGCAAAAGCCAAACCCACTCGGCCTGATGACCAGGCTCGACGCAGACCGGCTCGATGTTCGACCAGTCTTCCTCGAAATATTCGCCAAGCACATGTTTCTGCTTGTCATACAGATTGGCCATGAACAGCGCGAAGAATTCTCCGGCGCGCTGTTGAAACGCCAGGTCGTGGGTCGCATCGAACGCTGCGATCATGGCTTCGAACAGATGCATCTGCGGATTTTGCCGCCGCGGCATCGAGGCCGGAAAACCCTCCAGGAAGCCGCCGTGCGGCGAGCGCAGCCGGCTATCCAGGAACGACAGCAGTTCGTCGATTTCGGCGCGAACCTGCGCATCGCGGTCCAGCGCGTAGAGGCTCGCCAACGCCAAAAGCACAAAGGCGTGGTCATAGGTATCGCGCAGCGGATGCAGGACAGTGCCGTCAGGCGAAAGCGTATGGACAAAACCGGGCTGGCCGTCGGGGCCCTTGGCCTTGGCCAGGAGATAGTCGAGCCCCGTGCGCGCGATCTCACGGCCCTCGGGAAACCAGCCGATCCGCGCTGCCGTGGCGAAGCAGAAGATCTGCCGGGCCTGAACCATGACCCGCCTGGGTGCGGCGCGATCGCCACGGCCTTGCGGATCGAGCCGATCGACAAAGCCGCCAAAGACCGGATCCCAGCCTTCGCGCGACCACAGTGGCAGCGAGTGGTCGATCATCAGGGTCTTCAGAACCGCGATGATATCATCCGGTCGATCGGCCGTGGCCGCAGGATCTGTTTTAGCCATTGTGTTTCCTGGAGGATGCGCAGCATCATCAACTGCGTCTGGCAGGGCCGTCTGATATCATGCCAAAGGGGGTTGGTCCTATCACCACAGAGGACGATCGCTCCCTTGAACGCGCCGGCGATCAGCCCGGCCAAGCAGGATCTGCCATGACCGACCACTACGATGCCCGCGAAACTCGCGCGCCCGCGACGCGCGAGGCGGATCTGTTCTCGCGGCTGCCGGACCTGCTGGCGCGGGCGATGGCCGCCCCCACCTATGCCGAACGCCTCAAGCACATCGATCCCGCCACCGTCACCAGCCGGACGGCGCTGGCGCGCCTGCCGCTGCTGCACAAGTCCGATCTTTCTGCCCTGCACAAGTCCGCGCCGCCATTCGGCGGCCTCTTCAGCGGGCCTCCTGGCTCGTTTGGCCGGCTGTTTACGTCGCCGGGTCCGATTTTCGAGCCGGAGCCAGCCCATGCCGACCCGTGGCGCGGAGCGCGGGCGCTGTTCGCGGCGGGATTCCGGCGCGGCGACGTGGTGCTGAACACCTTCAGTTATCACCTCACCCCCGGCGGCTTCATATTCGATACCTCGGCGCGCGCGCTCGGATGCGCGGTGATCCCGGCGGGTCCCGGCAACACCGATGCCCAGTTCGAGCTGATCGAGGCCTATCGCCCGGTCGGCTATAGCGGTACCCCGGATTTCCTCAAGATCCTGCTCGACGCCGCTGACAGCAAAGGGCGCGACCTCTCTTCGATCAAGCGCGCGCTGGTATCGGGTGCCGCCTTTCCGAAATCGCTGCAGGAAGAGATCAAATCGCGCGGCATTGACGCCTACCAAGCCTATGGTACCGCCGATCTCGGCCTCATTGCCTTTGAAACCCTGGCTCGCGAGGGCATGGTGGTCAACGAGGACCTGATCTTCGAAATCGTGCGGCCCGGCAGCGGCGATCCCGCAGCCGAGGGCGAGGTCGGCGAGATCGTCGTCACCTCACTCGACCCCGATCATCCCTGGATTCGCCTCGCGCTCGGCGACCTGACCGCCGCCCTGCCCGGCGCGAGCCCGTGCGGCCGCACCAACATGCGCATCAAAGGCTGGATGGGCCGCGCCGACCAGACCACCAAGGTCAAGGGCATGTTCGTGCGGCCCGAGCAGATCGCAGAGATCGCCAGGCGCCACCCCCAACTGGGGCGGCTGCGCCTGGTGGTGGGGCGCGAGGGCGAAACCGATGTCATGACGCTATGGGCGGAATGCGCGGCACCGAATGAGGCCCTTCGCAGCGAGATGGTGGCCACGCTGCGCGCGGTGACAAAACTTCAAGGCGCCGTCGAACTGGTGCCGCCGGGGAGCCTCGCCAATGACGGCAAGGTGATCGTGGACGAGCGCAAGCCGGACTGATCGGGCTGTCAGCGACCGCCAGCCTGAAAGGCCTGCACCAGAGCGATGACCTGGTCCAGCTGCTCCCGTGTGATCTCGGCAAACATCGGTAACGACAGGATGGTGCTTTGCTGGCGATAGGCGTTGGGAAATTGTTCGGGACGATGATCGAGCCGGCTGTAGGCGGCGAGAAAAGGCAGGGCTGTCGGGTAGTTGACCGCGGTCTGCACCCCGTTGGCACCCAGATGCGCCGCCAACGCGTCACGTCGCGGATGCTTGATCGTATAGAGATGGTAGACGTGGCTGCGGCCGGCCCCGACCAAGGGGATCACGACTTCCTCGATCTGATTGAGGCCTGCATCGTAGATCTTCGCGGCCGACTGGCGCGCCGCCGTCCACTTCGCCAGGTGAGGCAGTTTGGCCGACAGGATCGCCGCCTGCAGGCCGTCGAGCCGGCTGTTGATGCCCTCGATCTGATGCTGGTGCTTGGTGATACCGCCATGGCGAGCTAGCATGGTGATGCGCTCGGCCAGCGAGCTGTCGTTGGTGACGACAGCGCCGGCATCGCCCATCGCGCCCAGATTCTTGCCCGGATAAAACGAATAGGTCGCAGCCGCGCCGAAGGTGCCGACCTGCCGTCCCTTGTAACGCGCCAGATGGGCCTGCGCGCAATCTTCGACCACCCAGAGCTTGTGCCTGGCCGCGATCGCCATGATCGCGTCCATGTTGGCCGGCTGGCCGTAGAGATGAACCGGAATAATGCCGACCGTCCGCGGCGTGATCGCCGCCTCGATCCCAACAGGGTCGATCGTGAAGGTGTCGGCGTCGGTGTCGCAGAACACGACATTGGCGCCGGCATGAGTGATCATGGCCGAGGTACTGATCCACGAATGCGCCGTGGTGATCACTTCATCGCCGGGCTTTACCCCCAGCGCCGCCATTGCCAGGTAAAGCGCGTCGGTGCCGTTGGCGCAGGAGATGCAGTGTTTGATCTCCACCGCGGCGGCAAACTCCCGTTCGAACGCATCGACAAAGGGCCCGCGAATGAATGCGCTATCGCGAATCACGGCTGATATCGCTTCATCGATCTCGGCCTTGATGGACTGATATTGAAGCTGCAGATCCGCTGAAGGTACCGGCATCGATGGTCTTTCTATGATCGCGAGGCAAGCCGGCGCGCCGGATTTCCCGCATAGGTGCCGGCCGCGGTGATGTCTCCCGTCACGACCGCGCCCGCGCCGATGACCACGTCGTCGACGATGCGCACCGGCAGAATGGTGGCATTGGAACCGATCGAAACCCGGTTGCCGATCACGGTCTTGCCCCACAATTCCTTGCGTCCGCCGGCAGGGCCGCCGGTCGCAAAGGTGTCGTTGATGAACATCACGCCATGGCCGACAAAACAGTCGTCGCCGATTGTCACCAGTTCGCAGATGAAGGAATGCGACTGCACCCGGGTGCGGGCACCGATCATCGCGCCCTTTTGAATTTCCGTGAAAGGCCCAATGAAACAGTCATCGCCGATTTTGCAGCCGTAGAGATTGCACGGTTCGATCACCCTCACCCGAGCGCCGAATTCGACGTCTCGCAGGCTGACATGGTCGACATCGGGCTTATTCACGGCGTCACCCCGAGCCGGCACAGGCGCGGAGTGAAGTGCAGGGGAACTTCCAGGCCCGTCTCGATCAATTCATACAGCGCGGAAATCAGTTCGAGGCTTTTGCGGCCTTCAAGTCCATCCACCAGCGCGGCGTGCTGGTGCACCAGACAATCGATCACATGCTGATAATACGCCTGATGGCCGAAGCCATAGACGTTCGGCGGGTTGACGGAAAACTTCTCCCGCACTTCCTTGTCGCTTGGAAGCTCGTCGACGAAGTTCCAGTGCCTGATCTCGTTGACCGCGAAGCCCGCGATTTCCACCATGCCCTTTTCTCCGAGGACCGACAGCGACCCCTCGACATCCCTCGGGCGCGCCGCCGTCGTCGCCTCGATGATGCCGAGCGCGCCGTTGCGAAATTTCAGGGTTGCCACCGCAGTATCCTCGGCTTCGATCCTCGCCAGTGCCGTGATGGCGCGGGCATGAACGCTGACGACGTCGCCGAAGAACCACTCCAGCATATCGACATGGTGGCTGGCCTGGTTGGAGAGCACGCCGCCATCATAGGCCCAGGTGCCGCGCCAGTCATCCTGATCGTAATAGGCCTGGTCCCGGCACCAGCGCACCCGAACGGTGCCGAGAATGAGACGGCCGAACCGGCCGGCTTCAAGAGCCTCGCGCGCCTTGACGACCGGAACGTTGAAGCGGTTCTGCTTGACCACGAACAGCTTGACGCCGGCCAGATCGCAGGCGCGCATCATGTCGTCGGCATCCCCGAGCCGCAGCGCCATCGGCTTTTCGACCACGACGTGCTTGCCGGCCCGCGCGCAGGCAATGACGTGCTGCGGGTGCATGCCGCTCGGGGTCAGGACCGCGACGGCGTCGATGTCCTTGCGGGCCAGGAAATCGCCGATGTCGTCATGCGCGGCAACGCCGTATTTCGAGGCGATGGCATCGGCGCGCGAGCGGATGGGATCGCAGACCGCCGTGAGCCTAGCCCCGTCGATGTGGTTGCCGCCGAGCAAATCGGAATGCCGCTTCGCGATGCGCCCGCAGCCGAGCAGCCCAAATCTGATCATCGGCGTCTTTCTTGTTGAACCATAAATAGGCTGTGAACGCGTGAGCTGGGCTCAAAGGCTTGCTGCGGTCGGATCGTGACAGCCGTTCTATATTGAACAAAGGCTGTGCAAATCAAGGCGCATCCGGCATTTACCATCCGGTCGAGGTGCAATCCAGTTCGCTCCTGTCGGTGTGACGCCATTATCGGCGCTGCGTCTCGATCGCGCGCGCGACGACGCGCGCAAAATCGGTGGCGAAGGCCGCGACACGCTGACCGAGATCCGGCAGCAGACCGCGGATGGCCGGCGGCTCCGCGGCCTGAGCCGCCTCCCAGAGCAGATCGGCCAAGGTCGCGGCATCGTCGAGGCCGAAATAGCGCGCGCGACCCCCGGTCTGTTCGCGATGGACGTCGATATCGGAAAGGATCATGGGAACGCCGAACGACTTGGCCTCTTCCACAGTTGTGCTCCAGCCCTCGAAGCGAGAAGGATTAATGAGCGCCACCGAGGCCCGCAGCAGGGCGTAGACATGGTCCAGCGGAATCATGCCGAGATAGCGGAAATTCGACGCGACGCCGCGGTCTTCGAGCCGGCACATCAGATGATCGAAATAGTCTGCTTCACGGGGATCTTGCGGGCTGCCGGAGGCCGCGACGACGACATCCTGCCCGCGTTGTTTCAGGATCGTCAGCGCCTCGACCACGACCTGATGGTTCTTGTGCCGCCAGAACTGGTTCGGCAGATAGAAGTATCGCGCCGGCAAGCTGTATTTCGCCAAGACCTCGGCCGCATCCGCGGTCAGCAGTTCGGCCGCGGGCTGAGTGGCGAAGCGGACCACAGCGACGTCGTTGCAAAATCCCGGATAGAATCGTCGATAGTCGGCGAGAGCGCTTTCGCTGCTCAGCATGATCTGCCGGCCGGACATGATCTGGGCGCGAAAACCGAGATCGCGCCGCCAGCGCGCGATCGGCGAAAACAGCTGCGGCAGTCGGCGATGCTGAAAATCCGGAAACCATGCGATGGCCGGAAAAGGCAGGCGCCAGCCGAAAAAACGCGCGTTCTCGACCACCACGTCGATGCCTTTGGCCTGAAACTCGGCTGCCGCCGGCCGGTCAAGCCCAAACGCGATGGCACCGATCAGACCCGAACGCCGGCGATCAAAGGCCTGCGAGCGCGCAACTTCGACAGCGGGAATGTGCGAGAGCTCCGCAAGTTCGGCGGGATCGTCCGTCGTCCCGGCAAATACCACCGGCGCGAATTCGCCGGGACAGTAGCGGCCCAGCGCAGCAAACAGGTTGCGCTGGTAGTTGTAACCCCCGGCCCAAAGGCTTCGCGGTACCGCGGTGAATGCGACACGCAGCGGGAGTTGGGCCGTCAACGAATGTGATCCTTGAACCAGCTGACATAATCAGCAACGCCCTGCTCGATCGGAATCCGCCATTCGAACGGCAGCTGCTGCAGTGTTGTGCCGTCGGCCAAGAGGCTGAACGGGTCCCCGGCCCGGACCAAACCTGAATAACGCACGGACGTTTCGGAGCCCCAGTGCTCGATCAGCAGGCTCGCGAATTCGGCCACACGGATGCCACGGCCCGATCCGCCATTGATGACGCGAAACTTCTCCTCCGGCGGGAACTCCCCGATTGTGGTCAATAGCCGGACAGCATCGCGCACATCGGTCCAATCGCGTATTTCCTGGCCCGTCCCGCCCAGCACCAGCGTCGACTGGCCCTGCTTTAGCCTGCAACAGATGTCCCACGGCAGTTGCTTGCGAAGCTGCGGCCCGTAAACCGAGAACAATCGCGCCACCGTGCTGCGAAGGCCGAAGCTTACCGCATAGCTGCTGCACAGTTGCTCCATCATCAGCTTGTGCTGACCATATGGCGACATCGGCCTCGGTACCGCCTGCTCGGGAATGGGACCGCAATGATCCGCACCATAGACCGCCGCACTCGAAACCGCGATGACATGGCATTCCGGGGCCGCGCCGCGAAGCCATTCCAGCAATCGCGCCGTGCTGACGACCGTACGGGAAAAATCTTCCAACGGCTGCGCGATCGATAACCCGACCGAGGATCCGCCGGCGAGATGAAAGACCTTCGACGGCAGCCCATGCGCGGCGGCCAACGCTTTCAGATTAGCCGCATCGATCTCGCCATTGAGCCAGGTTCTCAGGCCGAGACGCGGCCAATCAAAATCCGCAATGGCACCATGCCCGATGCCGTGAACGACATGACCGGCATCCGCCAACTCGCGGGCGAGGTGATGGCCGATGAAACCATTGGCGCCGGTGATCCAAACGGTCATGACGCCGCCTTGCGGCCGACGAAGGAATAAAGTCTTCCCGGCCGGTTGTCGAAGTGGCCGGCCAGCGACAGCAGCGATTGAAACACCCGGTCGGAACAAAGCGCAAGCCGCAGCAATGGCTTCGCAGGTATTCGTTGCGATACCTTTTCGATGATGGCGTCGCGCAGACTTTCGATGGTATAGGGAAACAGATTGATCGGGCTCTGCAACGGCGGCAAAACTTCCAGGGAAGCAAAACCCGCGGCTTTCAGCGCGCCTATATAACGATCGAGCAGAAATGCATGCTCGCCGCCGTACAGGTGATGCAATGGATGTCGATCAAGGAACCGGGAGAGATCGGCTTCCCTGCTGATCACATGCTCACGCGCCGCAACCAGTATGCCACCTGGTGCGAGCACGCGATGCATCTCGCAACAAGCCCGATTTAGATCGCTCATGTGATGCAGGACCGCCCGGGCAAAGACGACATCGAACGCGCCGTCGGCAAACGGCAGCCGTTCGGAAACCTCCTCGACAACGCGAATAGGCAGCGCCGCTTCGGCCGCCAGCGCACGGATCGCGCCGGCGCCGACGATCGCACTTGGATCCGGCTCGAGCGCCGTCACCTGGAAGCCCTCCTGCGCCAGCGCATAGCTCGCAATGCCGCGCCCGGCCCCGACATCGAGCGCTTGGCCGGTCCGACCGCGAAGAAATTCGCAAATGGCCTGCCATTCGTCGCTACGGCGATACCGCTCGGCCGCTGCGATCAATGGATCATCATAAAACGCGTCGAGCACAAGCTGGCTGCGTGCTGGCTGATTGCGAAGCCAGAGCACGGCATTTTCCCAGCTTTCAAAGTGCGCGGCTTCCACCATCGATATCCTTTAAACGGGAGGGAGAGCCCGTTAGGCCAGTTCCTGGAATCTCGCCCATTGCCGTTCCTTGCTATAGTGATCCTTCACCATGGCACGACCCGCTTTTGCGATGGACTCTGCCCAAGAAGCGTTTTTGACGAGGCGCTCGATCAATTCGGAGATCTGAGCAATAGACGAATATGTCACCATGGTCTCGCCATCGACGAACCCTTCGGGGTAGCGTCCGGCATCCGTCAGCAGAACCGTGCCGCAACCAGTGGCTTCGAAGCATCGCATATTGCCGCGATCGAGCCCCGCCATATCCACCGCCCCGTTAAACGCGATACGCGCGCTTGACAAGGCGCTATATGCATCCCGGCCATAGATCGGTCCAGCCCGGACGGCACGGATTTCCCATGGATGCCGGTAAGCCCCAAGCCCCGGAACAAAGGGCAAAAAGTTAGCCAGTCGGGTCAGACGCGAATCCTCCAGATGAAAACGCATATCGATGCCGGACATTGATGCCACTGCCCTCAACGCCTCGGCACGCCTGGCGTGGTGACGTGAAAACCCGCCGATAAAAATCAGGTCAAGTTCATTGCCCCGCGACTCGGCGTAAGTATCCATCATTGGATCATGTGCCGGGAAAAAATACCCGGTCCGGCAGCCCTTTTGCCGCCAATCCTCGAGAATGGACGGAAAATTGCAGACGACCAGATCGTATCTCGATAGATCGGCGTTGCCCGAAGGGGCTGCACGCCAGCAGATCGTTCTCTTCACGCAACCCGGCAGCCTGGCCAAAAACGAGCTGCCATATCGCATTGGATCAAGATTATAAAACACCTCGCTGCGATGATGCTCTATCTGCGCAAGCAGGATTGTTTCCAGACTGTCGGATTTCAGCCCCTGTTCGTGGGCCCAAAGCCCCTGCAGGTTTTCATCATCGCCATTGGTGTAGAATGCATCCGGACTGTCAGACAGCACCGGAAGCAGGATATGCGATGCGGCAAACCGCGTAGCGAGAAACCTGGCGCGCTCACTGGCAAAGCTCTGGTGTTCGGCACCGTAGCCGTGGGCACGGAAACCAAGCGACAGGCCGTTGTTTTGAAATACGCGCAACTGCGATTCAGCCTGTTAGGTTGGCATCGGACGCCGGAAGCAGCGAGCGCACGACCGCCGCCGGATTGCCCACCGCCACCGTATATGGCGGTATATCACGCGTGACCACCGAGCATGCACCGATAACGGCTCCCTCGCCGATCGTAACTCCCTTCAGGATACTTGCGTTGAATCCAACCCAGGCCTTGTTTCCGATGACAACAGGCGCATGCGCGACGTGTTTCCAGTTTTTTCGCTTCTGATGCCAGTCCTGGACATCGGTGCAGCGCTCCGCCCATTCAATACTGTGGGAGTCGTGATCCACGACCGTGATGCCCCAGGACATGATGACGTCATCGCCGATAACAATACTTCGGTAGCAGACGAGATCGCTGCGCCCGACGAAGGTGCGGCTGCCAATTTGGATTTTGCCGCCGCTCTCCTCAAAAGAGATATTCGCATGGATGATGGAATCGTCCCCAACCGCGAGCAGATTGCTTGAAACCTGTTTCAGGCGCCGCCACGCGATGGTCGTCCCGCGACCAATCTGGACCGCCCCCGACCGCCGGGCGCGCCATCCGAGAATGACGTCGATCAGTGACATCGGGGTCTGTCTTGACACGTCACAACCTCGCCAGCATCCATTTCATATTCAGATAGGGCCATAGGCGCCCAACGGTTTCCCAGTCCCATCGCTTCGATGCGGTCAACCGCTCGACGGCCTTGCCCAGGCTCGCCTCGTCAACAAGTTCGGCGAAGGCCGGGACATCGCGGTCCATCAGAACGGCCACCCAGCCGGCAAGCGGCCCATTCAGCCATTCCGGCATCGGCGAGTTAAGGCCGACCTTGCGGCGCCCCATGCGAATCGCCTCGGGCATCCGCCCCTCCATCGCCCGCCGCGCGACCATCTTGGTATAGCCATCGGAGGACTTGCTGGTCTCCGGAAGCGCCATCGTATAGGTGACGAGGCGCCAGTCCATGAATGGCATCCGCACCTCCACGCCGTGAGCCATCGAAACCCGATCGAAGTTGCGCAGCAGGGTCGGCAGCACCGTGCCGTGAAACATGCGATAGAGGCGCCGGTTCAGCCCGCCCCATTCGCCCGGCAGCGCATCGCCGTCACCAACCAGCTGAAATTCGGCCGGACTGGCGGACAGGCCGCCGCGGAGGAAATAATGGCCCTCACCCCTCACTGTCATGGCGCGCAGCAGGTCGACGCCTCGCTTCGCCAACGGCGAATTGGAGGCCGCTCCCGCCAGCATGTTTCGTAGGCGAAAGGCCAAGGATTGGCCTTGCTGACGATAGGCTCCCATCAACTCATCGGCGCCATGACCATCGAGCGAAACCAATACCTTGTTGCGCCTGAGATCGCGGTAGAGCTGCCACGCGGCGCTCGGCAGCGATATATAGACGTCGTCATTGTCTTGAAGGATCCGCTCAAGATCTGTCAGCGCATCGTTTGGGCCGATTTCGACGAAGGCCGGATCGACCTCCGCCCAGGCGGCGGCCTCCTCCGCCATCGGCCGCTCGTCGTTCGACGCCCCGGGGAAGGTGGCGACAAAGGCGTGGCGCCAGGCGGCGCTGTCGCGCGGACCCATCCCGGCCTTGGCGTGCGCCGCCATTTCACAGATCACGGCCGACGAATCGAAGCCCCCGGACAGGCAGGTTCCGATCGGCACGTCGCTGCGCATCCGCAAGGCGACCGCATCGCGGAACAGCTCACCGAAATGCTCGACCTGTTCGGCCTCGCTGTGAGGCACCTGCGGCAGATGGTCCAGGGTACACCACCAGCGCCGGATTTCGAGCCGGCCGCCCCGCAACCACATGCAATGGCCGCCCTGCAGCCTGCGCACCTCGCGGCACAGCGTGCGTTCGCTGCCTTCGACCCCGAAGGCATCGAGCATCAACCGGCGCGCCACATCGACATCGATCGATGGCCTGATCAATCCGCTCTGCATCAGAGCACGCTGCTCCGAGGCAAACACCAGCCTCTGCGGCGACCACGCATAAAGCAGCGGCTTGATGCCGAACCGGTCCCGCGCCAGAAACAATTCCCCACTCTCGGTGTCGTAGATTGCCAGTGCCCACATGCCGTTGAAACGCGGCAACATTCCTTCCTGCCATATCCGCCAGGCCGCCAGAATGACCTCGGTATCGGATTGCGTCCTGAAGGTCGCACCCAGCGACTCGAGTTCACGGCGAAGTTCAAGGAAATTGTAGATTTCGCCATTGAAGACGATGACGTGACGGCCGTCGGCCGACATCATGGGCTGGTGGCCACCCGGGCCTGGATCGATGATGGCGAGCCGGCGGTGCCCGAGGGCCACGTTCCCTTCCGGGCTGTACCAGTGTCCGGCACCGTCAGGGCCGCGATGCGCCAACAGATCCGTCAAGCGCTGGATATCAGCCGGCTCAGCGCTCGCGCCGGCAATGCTGACGATGCCTGCGATGCCGCACATCTAAAGGACCTTCCCGGGCAGGAAGCGTGCTGCGATCACCCGCATATCCCGCCAGCAGGTCCCGCCATAAGGCCCAATGCCAGAAACAGCGACGACCACGATGAAGATGATGCCGGCTGACAGACCATAGGAGCCGACCACCAGCCACCAATGCGGCGCCTGGTCGAACAATCGCTCGCCGACGACGTGGCGCAAGGCGATCGCGGTGACGATGCCCGTGGCAAGCGGCAGCAGGACAAAATGGGCAACCCGCGGCCACATGTCCGCCAAGACAAAGCTTTGCCGCAGCAGCAACATGCTGACAATGATTTGCGCGATCATGCCGAGACCGGCGCTCCAGCCCGCCGCCTGCCAGCCAAAGCGAGGCAGCGCCACGGCGCTGGTGGCAAGCGTGACGGCCGCGGTGACCAGCGCGCTCAAGGCGGAGGAGCGTGACCGGCCGTTGGCCAGCAGGTAATACACCAGGACGTTCGAGGCACATCCAAGCATTCCTGCGACCGCCAGCACGACCAGCAGCCCCTGGGTCTCGACGGCAACCTCCCTCCCGGTCCAAACCTGAAGCAGCGGGCCGGCGACGACGACGAGGGCACCCAGCGCGCTCGCTGCCACGACGTTCAGCACCCAGGACGAGCGAAACAGCAGGTCGGCCAGCCGATCGCTGGGTTCCTTCTGCAGCGAACTGAAAAACGGAAACAGGATTTCGCCGATCTTCAGGATGCCGATATACATGGCTTCTTCGAGCCGCTGGGCGATGGTGTAGTAGCCGACGAATTGCGGCGCGAGAAATGCGCCCAGCAGGTAGCGGTCGGCCTGGCCCGCGATCAGGCCGCCACCCTGAGCGGCGAACTGCCAAGCCCCCAGGCGGATCAGGCCACGAAGTGGCCCGCGGTGCAGCCAGGGCGGTGACATCCATTCACCGACGCGATGGCGCGAAAGCGCGAATGATACCAGGAGCCCTGCCGAAAGGCCCAGCGCCTGACAGCCCAGAAAGGTCGAAGCCTGTGGCCAACGCGGTATCAGGACGAGCATCGCCGACATTGAAATGATCGCGCTCACGATGCTGATCGAAGCCAACCGCGCATAGTCCTGGCGGGCGGCAAAAAGCGCCAGGAAGACCCCGGAGGTACATTGGCACAGCCATCCAACCGCGCCGAGAACAAACGCCAGGTCCAGATCCCCCGCCAGTTCGCCATCCAGGTTGAACACATGTCGGGCAAGCGGCGGACCGGCAAGCGAAAGCAGCATGGCGATCGGCAGACCTCCCGCAACCGCCAGCAACAAAGCCGTCGCAAAGGTGCGGCGCGCTTCCTCTTGTTCATCCGGTGCCAGCCGGCAAGCGAGCTCCCGTGTCGCCGACAATCCGAGGGAGTTGCTGAACGCCAATGCGGGAGCAATACAGGCGGTCACCAACCCGGCAATTCCGAACACGCCGGCCCCGAGCCGGAACAGCACGAAAGGAAGAATCAATACGTTCAATCCCACGCCGGCGAGAAAGGCGCTCGCATTCCATGCGGAGTTTGCCAGCAGATGACTGCTTTTTGCTTCTGCCATTCAACCAACAGATTGCATCACGGCCTGCCCCGACAAGGCTGCGAACGATAGCCCCCGTGCTCCGCCCGGCAGCATCCCGCCGGAAAGCTTGCGGCCACCGTGGCCTCAGGCAAACGCGGGCTGGATCCGATCATGAGTCCTTCCTACAACACCACGCGTTCGCACCTGCTGGACATGGGTCGTGGTGGCCAATACCCGTCACAGCCTTATTGCGCCGTGGCAGATCAGACAAGGGCCTCGATCCATGCAATGGAATCGCTTGCATTTGAGGGCTAATTTGACGAACTCAGGGCCCTTATTAACCATCAAGGACAGGCTGACCCACTTGCTCGCGCGCGCCGCCTCTTGCGACATTACCCCGCGGGACCGTCCGGTCCGGCTGGCGGGCTATGCTTCGCGCCAAACCCCGGCTTCGATCGTGCTCGACCCGATCGAGATTTCGGTCGTTTGGCTGGAGTGCGCCGCGCAGCGATGCCTGATCTTCAGTTTCGATCTCATGATCGTGGGGAGCGAGCTTCAGACCATGATCATGACCAGGCTGCAACCGCTTGGGTTCGCAGCCGGAGAGATCGTTCTTCTGGCCTCGCATACCCACTACGCGCCAGCCACCGATCGGGCCTGCGCGCGTCTTGGGATCCCGGACGTTCAATTCGTTGACCAGCTGGCCGCTGCCGCGGAAGATCTGGTGCGGCAAATGCTTGGGGCGCACCCCTTGGACATCAGTTGGGAAGTCTTTCAGGGCCATCTTGAAGCATTCCATCAACCGGCGCCGCAACTGGCCCTTTCCCACCATTGGACGCACCTATGGGTGGAGGCTCAGAAGCGTCAGCATGGCACCGAACCCTTCGGGCCCCCGGGACGAACTGGCAACCGTCGTGCTGTTACGTAAATTAGACGACGGGCAGGTACTCGCTGCGCTCTGGCATTACACCTGCCATCCGACCGCCGTTGTTCCGGAAAACGTCATCAGTGCCGATTACCCCGGCGCCGTGCGAGCTGCGATGCGCCAGCGATTTGGTGAAATTCCCTGCGTGTTCGTGCAGGGATTTTGCGGCGATATCCGGCCCAACATCCGCGTTTCGCAGCCCATCGGTTGGCGCGAGCGTATGCGGAGAGCCTTTCGAACGATCGTCTCAGGTCCTTCCTTTGCAAGACCCTCGCCCGAGGACTGGATGCGCTGGAGCAAAGGTCTGGCGAGGGCGGTGTGCGACATCGCGCAGGGCAGCCCCCGCAGCGTGTTTTCGCCCAAAAGCCTTCGAACCGGCTCGGCCGCAACTGCTCTCAGCAGCTTCTTTGCCGGCGACACGCCAGACAAACCGCTGGCGGCAGTGGTCATTGCCATTGGCGAGGAGTTGGAAATCGTGGCGTTGTCAGCCGAAGCCTGCGTGGGATGGCAGGGTATCCTCGATCAAGCCGTCCCGGTCCGACCTGGAACGATCCGGCTTTATGCGGGCTATCTGGGGGCGCTGTTCGGCTACCTGCCCACCGCCGCGCAGGTTCCGGAAGGCGGTTACGAAGTAGAGGGGTTTCAACCGTTGTTTGGCCTGTCGGGCCGCTTCCTCGGTGATCAGATTGGTCCCGCGATCGGGAAATGCGTCAGGAGCGCATTTGAGAATCCGCGGCAGGCCAGCGCGCACGATCGAACGGATTCCGTCGCCCGAGCCATGATGAGACAGCAGGATACCTGATGACCAGCACGCCGCTCGCGAGCCGTAGTTTTGGCGTGGACGACCAGATCGCATTTGCGCGGTTGTCGTTCGATTGGAATCCGATCCATCAGGATCCCCGCTTCGCACGGCGTACCCAGGTCGGATCGCCCATCGTGCATGGGATTCACGCCCTTGTCTGGGCGGCGAACGCCGTGCTGCGGTCCCTTCCCTGCAAGGTCCTCCACATACGCGCCAGATTCCTGCAGCCGCTCTACCTCGACGAAACCGCATCCGTCAGGATTCGCAAGCGAACCGAGAACAGCATCGAACTCGATGTGGTCGCGGCAAATGTGGTGGTCGCACAGATCAGATTGTCCTGCGAACCCGGAACAGTCGTCGCGCCAGACATGCCGTTGGCGACGTCAACGCCGGTTCGACTGGTACAGCCCGCCGATCTGCGCTTCGAGCAGCTCGCGGGTCAGGCCGGCGCGGTTGCGACCACCGATGCGGATGTAACGTCGCTATTTCCGGCGCTCGCGGACACGATCGGTGCTTTCGCCGTCAAGGCGCTGCTGGCAACCTCTTACATCGTCGGCATGGCCTGCCCCGGGCTTCACTCGCTGTTTGCCGGTCTCGACATCCATTTCACCCCGGACAACGGTCGCAGCAATACGCTGACCTATGCGGTAACGAAGGTGGACCCGCGGTTTCGTTCCCTGCAGATCGCGGTTTTGGGCTCCGGCATCGCCGGAAAGCTTGAGGCTTTTGCACGTCCCGCCCCGCCGGCCCAGCCCGGGATGGCCGAAATCGTTCCGCGCGTGGCAGCCCGCCCATTTGCCGGACAGAGATCACTCGTGATCGGCGGCTCGCGCGGCCTCGGCGAGGTCACGGCGAAGATCGTCGCCGCAGGCGGCGGAAGCGCGGTGATCACCTACCATGAAAGCGGCGATGACGCCGAGCGGGTCGCTCGCGATATCCGGCAGGCCGGCGGCCAATGCGAGATCCTGCGTTACGACGCGCTTAAGCCGGCCGCCGCGCAACTGCAGACCCTGGACGCGGTCGACTGCGCCTATTACTTCGCGACCCCCCGGATCTTTCAACGCAAGTCGATGCTGTATGAGCCTCAGGCGCTTCGCACTTTTCTTAGCTATTATGCGGACGGCTTCTACGAGCTGTGCACGGCGCTGCGCCGGGACGGCGCCGGTAAGCTCGCCGTGTTCTATCCTTCGACGATGGCGATCGAGGAAGGCGTCAGCGGCACGGCGGAATATGCCATGGCCAAGATGGCCGGCGAAATCCTGGCCAATCACCTCAACGAATTCTCAAGCAACATCTTTGTCCTCTGCCGCCGCCTGCCCCGGATCCTGACCGATCAGACCGCGACCGTCGGTGTTGCCAGCGCCGCCAACGCGTTGGACGTGATGCTGCCGATTGTATATGAGCTGCAGCAGTCGGCCCGGCCCAATCCGGAGCCACGCAGCTGACCCGCCAGACCACTCATCCCCCATCGATAGATTGGACTACATCACATATCATGTCTCGCGCCGTCCGCAGCACTGTCAAGCGCCTCGCCCAGAAGCTGCTGGGGCAAAAGGACGTGCGCGGTTTGCTGCGCCGGCAAAAACTCAAGATTGCAAAAACCCTCTACCGGCGTCCGGTTGCGATCGCGGAGCTGCGCCAGCAGCTGATTGATTTGGGGGTAACGCGCGGGCGAACCCTCTGGGTCCAGTCGTCCTGGAATGAATTTTATAATGTCGGCTTGCGCCCCAGCGAAATGATCGACCTGCTGCGCGACTTGCTTGGTCCAGGCGGTACGCTGGCGATGCCGGCGTTTCCGATCGATGCAAATCCCGACAAGGTTTTCCTGGTCGACCGGGCGCCGGTATACACCGGCTTGCTGTGCGAGGTCTTTCGTCGCTCGCCCGAGATCCGCCGCAGCATCCACCTCAGTTCTTCGGTATGTGCGGTCGGTCCCGGCGCCGACTTCCTGGTCAGGGACCACCATCACACCCTCATGCCCTGGGGGAGGGATAGCCCGTTCTGCCGGCTCGGCGAACTCGATGGGCGAATGCTCGGCCTTGGCGCCGGCTTCAATTTCATGACGCCGCTGCACGCCGCGGAATGTCTGCTTTATGATGAGGTGCCGTTCTTCCGGCAGGTGTTTGACGGCACCGTAAGATACCGCTGGAAAACCGCCGCCGGCGAGACCGGAGAGCATGAATATAGGCGGCGGACAGGCGATATAAGACCGCAGCGGCTGCGACGCTATTTCGGTCCGGACATCTGCACCGATGCGAAATTATCGAATCTGCGCATCCTGGCCGCGGATGCCAAGCCCTTCATCGAGCGCGCGGTCGAGCTTGGTCGCGGCGGCATTACCATGTATATCCAGCCGATTCCGAGGCCTGAGCTTTTCAACCCTTTCAATGGATCTGTCGACTGATGGCAAACGCGTCTGAAGCGCCGACCTCGCCCGATGGCGTGCTCGCCCGGGTACAGGAGGTTTTCCGCGCCGAGCTCGACGACCAAGACCTGGTGATTGCGCCTGAAACAAACCAGAAGAACCTCAGCGCCTGGGACAGCCTGGCCCATATCCGGCTGGTCAGCGGCATCGAGAATGAGTTCGATATTCAATTCAATCTCAGCGAAATCGAACGGATTACTTCGGTGCGCCAGTTCGTTCAGCTGATCGAGGAACGCGTGCGGTGAGTGAGGCGCTGTCAGCGCTCGCGATGAGACCGCCCGTGCAAGCGCTGCCCTGGCTGCCCCGCCCGGCCGGAAAATTCCGCGACCACATCGCATCTCTGCCCTCAGAGCCTCTGCAAGCGCTGCTTGATCTGCAGTCGCTGGCGCAGGCGGCCTGGAGCGAAGTCGATCTTCGTCAGCTCGGACGAAAGATCAAAACTTTACTCACGTCGGCACCCGCGAGCCTGGCTGCGGAAGCCCGGCAGCGCGGGCTAACGCAGGTGCGGCTCCTGGTGGTGTCGGCGAGCACCGCCTCCCATCTTCCGGATGCCCTGATCGGTACCGCCCTCCGTTTCGGCTTTCTGCTCGACGTCACCGATCGCGGAGTACGAGGAGCCGGAGCCCTGGCTGGCGCGGAACCGCGATGCGCTTCAACAGAACCCTCCGGATTTCGTGCTGCTGGCTTCCGACCACCGCATGCTGACATTGAGATCGCCACTCGGAGACGCGGCCGCCGCCGAGCAGACCATCGAAGCCGCGATCGCCAGGGCCATGCGCCTCGCCGAGGTGGCGGGCGCAGCGAGCGGACATCAGGTCATTTTGCAGACGCTCGCCGATGACCCCGATCGCGTTCAGTTCAACATGGATCTTGGCCTGCCGGGCAGCCCGCGCTTTCTGATCCATGAGTTCAACGCCCGCCTCGCGCGGCGTGCGCAACAGCAGTCGCGGCTCGTGCTGGACGTCAACGCGCTGGCCAGTCTGGTCGGAACCGCCGCATGGTCGGCCGGCCGCTATGGGTACGCCGCGAAATACCCATTTTCGACCGCCATGATCCCGCTCTATGCCGACCACGTCATGCGGATCGTCGCAGCCCAGATGGGCCGTTCGCGACGGGTGCTGGTGATGGACCTCGACAATACGATATGGGGCGGCATCGTCGGCGACGACGGCATGGAAGGTCTTGTGCTCGGCAACGGCAGCCCGTTGGGCGAAGTTTATGCGGCGCTCCAGCGGATGGCCCTGTCGCTGAAGGAGCGCGGAATTATTCTGTGCGTGTCGTCGAAGAACGACGAGGCGATCGCGCTCGATGCATTTCGCAACCATCCCGAAATGATCCTTAAGGAAGAGGATATCGTCGCCTTCCGGGTCAACTGGGACGACAAGGCCGCCAACATCAAGGCGATCGCCGACGCCATCGGCCTCGGTCTCGATTCTTTTGTCTTCCTCGATGACAATCCCGCCGAACGCAAGCGCGTCCGCGAGGCGCTGCCCGCGGTGGCCGTTCCCGAACTGCCTGGGGATCCCAGCGACTGGCTCTCGGTGTTGCAGTCCGCGGGCTATTTCGAGCAGGCCGGCTTTTCGAAAGAGGACCAGCTCCGGGCCGGTTTCTACAAAGCCAACGCCCTGCGGGCCGCGCAGATGGAACGGATCGGCGATCATGACGATTATCTGCGCTCGCTGGCGATGACGCTGTCGATTGTCCCGTTCGACAGCGCCGGCCGCAAGCGGATCGCCCAATTGATCTCCAAATCGAACCAGTTCAATCTGACGACCCGCCGCTACAGCGAAGCCGAGATCGCGGCGATGGAGTCCAATCCCGGTATTCTCGCCGTCCAGGGGCGACTTCTGGATATCTTCGGCGATAACGGAATGATTTCGGCAGTGATCTGCCGTCAGGCCGGCCAACGCTGGGAGATCGATACCTGGATCATGTCTTGTCGCGTGCTTGGCCGGCGTGTGGAGGAGGCCATGCTGCAATACCTGGTCGAGCAGGCTCGCCGAAGGGGCATTACTACCCTGGTCGGCCGCTACATCCCGACCGCCAAGAATGGCCTGGTGCGCGATCACTTCAGCCGACTTGGCTTCGTCCAGACTGACAGTCAAAACGGCGAAACCACCTGGGAGCTTGCCGTCGGCGGCTATGATGAAAAACAACTCCCAATGAAGGTGGAATCGCAAGCCCGCGGCAAACTTGCCGCTGCCGGCGGCGCCTGAAGCGCGTGGGGCTGAGTTCGCTCGCCAAGGCACACCCGATGTTTGATCGCTTCATCGGCATCGATTATTCGGGCGCAGAGACGCCCCGTTCGAGTTTGCCCGGTTTGCGCGTCTATCTCGCCGAAGCGGATGGAACGCCGGTCGAAGTGCCACCTCCGCCCTCGGCCCGCAAGTATTGGACACGACGCGGCATCGCCGAATGGCTGGTGAATAAGCTCAGCGAGAGCGCCACGACCCTGGTCGGCATCGACCATGGCTTCTCTTTTCCGCTGCGATATTTCGAAGTGCACTGGCTTGAGCCCGACTGGCCGGCTTTTCTCGACGATTTTCAGCACCATTGGCCAACCGACCAGGACATTTATGTCGATTTCGTCCGGGACGGCTTACATGGAAATGGTGCCGCGCGCATGGGCAACGCCCGCTGGCGTCGGCTGACCGAACAGCGCGCCGGCACCGCCAAGTCGGTTTTCCATTTCGACGTCCAGGGTCAGGTGGCCAAATCAACCCATGCCGGCATTCCCTGGCTGCGCTACATGCGCCAACGGCTCCGGGGACGAGTGCATTTCTGGCCCTTCGAAGGCTGGGACATTCCCAAGGGAACCTCTGCCATCGCCGAGGTCTATCCGGCGCTCTGGAATAAAGGTTTCGTCAATGAAGGCCGCACCAGCGACCAGCATGACGCTTTCAGCATCGCCGCGGGGCTGTCGCGCGCCGACCACGACGGCACATTGGCAGCGCTGCTGAGACCCGACCTGACGCCGCCAGAGCGGACGCTGGCGCAGCTCGAAGGTTGGATATTGGGCGTCCCGGGAAAGGCTCGGGTGAAATCCTAAGGGCGCGCCGGGATCAGCCAGCGCCCTGCAGTGCGCGGATCTCGCTCAGAGTCGGCGCGGCCGCACCGGCGCGCGTGCAGGTGAGCGCGCCTGCGATGGTGGCGAAGCGCAGCGCCGCCTGCAGACGCTCACCCTCCCATCGCGCCATGGCGCCGCGACCCAAACCGCCTTCCGAGAAAGCGTGCGCCAGAAAAGCCGCCAGAAAAGCGTCGCCGGCGCCGATGGTATCGACCACGTCGATCTTAGGCGCCGGGCAGCTGACAAGGTCGTCATCTCGAAAAGCCGAAGCGCCGAGCGCGCCGCGCGTGAGCAGCACCACTCGACCGTCCCGAGCCCAACGCATGGCGACCGCATCAGGCGTTTCATCGGGATGTAGCCATCTGAGATCGTCGTCACTTGCCTTGACAACGGAGGCGAGCGCAACCCTTTGCTCCACCAGCGCGGCCGCTTGCGCGCGCGGAGGCAACAGCGGTGCGCGGATATTGATATCGAAACTGGATGAAATGCTGTGCCGCGCTTCGCGCAGGGCCGCCACCACCGCCTCGCCCCACGCGCCGCAGACGGCAGAAAACGACGAGACGTGCAGGTGCGCGGCCTCCGCCAACCAGTCGCCGGTGAGGTCGGGCGGCGCGTGGGCGGTTTCCGCCAGATAGATATTGTAGCGGACGTGGCCCGCCGCCGTCCCACGTTCGATGAAGGACAAGGGGCTCGGACGCGCATCGCGTCGGACCAATGTCGCGTCGACCCCAGCCCGGGTCAGCGCGTCGAACATCAGCTGCCCGTTTTCGTCATTCGAAAGACGGCCGATGAAGCCAACGGGCGCTTCGAGGCGGGCAAGGGCGAGAGCGACGTTGTAGGATGACCCGCCAGGTGCCGGTCGCAGCAATCCGTCGTCGACCGGTAGCAGATCGACCAGCGCTTCCCCCATCGAAAAAACCAGGCGTCGTCCAGATTTCATGGCAAGGCCTCGAGCGCGCGACGCTGTTCATGCATCTTGAGAAATACCCGGTAGTCGTGATCGAATCGCGTACGCGCTTGCAGATTCGGGTAACTTTTGCGGCTGCCGCGCTGCATCGCGGCGCAGGCTCCGACGAGGTCCTGATATAGCCCGGCCGCCGTGGCGGCGATCATCGCGGTGCCGAGCAGCATCGTATCCTCCGCCAGGGGCACTTCGAGCGTACAGCCGGTCGCGTCGGCATAGAGCTCCATCAGCAGCGGATTATTCACATGGCCGCCGCTGACGTGCAGCGTATCGATGGTGAAGCCGCTTTGGTTGAGGACATCGAGAATGTGACGAACCCCGAGCGCGATGGCGACCGCCGTTCGCCAATAGAGCCTGCACAGACCATCGAACGAGGCATCGAGCGTAAGCCCGCTGATGACGCCGCGCGCATGCGGATCGCCGAGCGGCGAACGATTGCCGTGAAAGTCGGGAAGCACATGCAGGCGGTCGGCAAAGTCCAGACCCTCGGCCGCCTGAAGTTGGCGAACGCGCGCGACCACGCGGGCGTGCATCGCGGCATTGGGTTCTCCGCCGGCGCCATGGCTGCGGATGACATGATCGAGGAGAGCGCCTGTGACCGACTGACCACCCTCATTGACCCACAGGCCAGGAAGAACAACGCCGTAATACGGGCCCCAGATGCCGGGAGTTGCGCGTTGCTGGGGCGACAGCGACATCACGCAGCTCGACGTTCCCCCGATCAGGCTCAGGTGGCGCTCCATCCCGGTGGGGTTATCGGCGAATCCCCCCAGCACAGCCAGGGTTCCCGCGTGCGCGTCGATGATGCCGGCGCCCACGCGGCAGGAGGTCGTTAGTCCGAGTTCGCGCGCCGCCTGCGGGGTCAGTGGGCCCAGATCCCTGCCGATGGGGCTCGCACGCGCCGGTAGATGGCCGCGATCGATCATGTCGGGGATACCGACAATCTCGAAAAAATCAGGGCGCCAGCCATGCTGCTGGTGGCCCATGAACGTCCACTTGCAGGTCAGCGTGCATTGCGACCGCTCGGTGGACCCTGAAGCCTTCCATGTCAGGAAATCGGCCAGATCGAAGAAATGGCCGGCCGCGTTCCAGGTCTCGGGCATATGGCGCTTGAGCCACATCAGCTTCGGTGTTTCCATCTCCGGGGACATCACCCCGCCGATGAAGTCGAGCACGGCATGACCCGAGCGCGTGCATTCGTCGGCTTCCTTGAGCGCACGATGGTCCAGCCAGACGATCGTGTCCCAGCGAGCGTCTCCCCCCGGCGAAACCGGGAGCGGCTGACCGAGACGATCGCGCACCACCAGCGAGCAGGTGGCATCGAAACTGATGCCGGCGATATCGGCGGCATCAGCCGAAGCGGCCTTCAGTGCCCCGCGCACGGCCGCGCCGACCGCGTGCCAGACCTGTTCGGAATCATGTTCCGCAAAATCGCCTAACGGCCGGCGCATCTCGATCGGCTGTTCGTGGCGGCCGAGCAGCTTGCCTTTGGCGTCAAGGACGCCGGCGCGCGCGCTGCCAGTTCCAACATCCACCGCTGCAACCAGCCGATCCATTGCCAAGACCTTATCCCAAGTCTGGGTTCAGCGTGCCAGCGATCCCACCGACAACGCCTCAAGCAGGGAAGAAAGTTCAACCATATCATCAAAGATCGCGGCCGGCATCATTTGCGCCAGTCCTGCTCGCAGCCCGGCGGTCTCGGCGTGACTGCCGCCGACAAAGCCGAAGGCTGTCATTGCAGCGGCTTGCGCGGCCGCAATTCCGGCCGGACTATCCTCGATGACGACGCAGTCTTCGGGAGCTACGCCAAGCGCGTGCGCCGCGTGCAGAAACAGGTCGGGCGCGGGTTTGCCCTTGGCCACCATGGTGGCGCTGAAAATATCGGGCTCAAAGCGGTCCAGCAAACCCGTAAGGCCGAGTGACAGCCGAATACGCTCGGGCTGGCTGGACGAAGCCACGCAGAAGGGAAGTGGGAGCGCATCGAGCGCACGGGCGACATGAGCGATGGGCTTCAGCTCGCGGCGGAACCGGCCGTAGAGCCGTTCGCGCATCGTCTCGACCGCCGCTTCGCCGGCGGCTTTTCCGAGCACGTCAGCCAGGATCGCCGTCATCGATTTGAGACTGCGTCCGAGAAATCGCGCAAAAACCTCCTCCCGGCTCATTACGATGCCCGCCTCGCGCAGCGTTTCGACGCAGACGTCCGCCGAAATCAGCTCGCTATCAACCAGCACGCCGTCGCAATCGAAGATGATCAATTTTGGCTTCATGAAGATCCCGTGCCGGCCGGCGGCTGCGCTCACCAGCAGGTATATCCCCCATCGACCGCCACGACCGCCCCCGTCATCAGGCTGGCGGCGTCGGAGGCGAGAAAATGAACGACCGAGGCAATCTCCTCCGGCTGCCCCACCCGCGCCATCGGCGTCATCTCGAGCCATACCTTGTACATGTCCGGATTTTCCTTGATGCCAAACGACGTCAGGGGCGTCTCGATATAGGTCGGGGCGACGGCGTTGACGCGCACGCCACGCTGACCCCACTCGGCGGCCAGCGATCGCGTCAGGTGATGGACCGCGGCCTTCGATGCGTTGTAAAAGGCTTGGGGTTGCGGCTTGTTGACGATGAATCCCGACATCGAGCCGATATTGACGATCGAACCCGCGCCTCTTTCGAGCATCTTTCGCCCAAAGGCCCGGCAGCACCAGAACAAACCGTCGAGATTGACGTCCATGTGGAAGCGCCAGTGTTCGTCGCTGGTATCTTCCGCGCGCACATCGCTTACCGCAACGCCGGCATTGTTGACGAGAATGTCGATCCGTCCGTGGCGGCTGACGGTTTCATCGGCGACGCGATCGACATCGTTCGATTTTGTCACATCAAGCGTGATGCCGTGGGCGTCGATGGTCAGGCCGCGCAGCGCGGCAACGCTGGCCTCGGTCCGCTCCGGCTTGAGTTCGGCGATCAGGACCGTCGCGCCGGCTTCTCCGAGCGCGCGCGCGCAGGCGGCACCGATGCCCTGACCGCCGCCGGTCACCACGGCGATGCGACCATCGAGCCTCAGCTTTTCCAGATACATGACTTTTATCCCTTCAGCTCATCCAATTTCCGCCGTCGACATTGTAGGTCTGGGCAACGATGTAGTCGCTCTCGGCGCCGGCCAGGAAGATAGCCATGCCCACCAGATCTTCCGCGCGACCCATGCGCCCGTAGGGAACGGCGTCGCCGACCATGCGCTTTTTCTCGCCGAGCGGGCGTTTCTCGTATTTGGCAAACAGCGCGTCGACCCCATCCCAGTGTTCGCCATCGACAACGCCGGGCGCAATGGCGTTGACATTGATGCGGTGGCGGATCAGGTCGAGCCCAGCGGATTGCGTGAGGCTGATGACGGCGGACTTGGTTGCGCAATAGACCGCGACCAGCGCCTCGCCGCGGCGGCCGGCCTGGCTCGCCATGTTGATGATCTTGCCGCCCTTGCCGCGCGCGATCATCGATCTCGCCACCGCCTGCGAGGTGAACAGCACCCCTCCGACATTGATCGCGAACAGCCTTTCGAAGCTCTCTCTGGAAATTTCGGCGATCGGGGCTGCGTCGAACACGCCGGCGTTGTTGACCAGAATATCGATCCCTCCCGCCGCAGCTTCGACCTTTCCGACCGCAGCGTCGATCGAACCTTGGCTGGTGACGTCAAGATGCAGCGCATAGGCGGCGGGACCGATGGCATCGGCGGCGGCCGTCGCACGCGCCAGATCGATGTCCGCGACCGCCACGGTTGCGCCCTCCCGCGCATAGGCCTCGGCGAAGGCGCGGCCGATGCCGCGCGCCGCGCCGGTGATCAGGGCAGACTTGCCTTTGAGACGTCTCATGGCATGGCCTTGCCGTTGGCGTCAAAGCGGTGAAGCTTGCTCTCGTCAGGTGTCAGGAAGATCGAGGCGCCGCGTTCGGCCGAAAACTCGCCCGTGGTTCGCGCGGTGAGCGCACCGATGCCGGGAACCTCGACTCGCAGGAACGTATCTGATCCCAGATGCTCGGACAGCTCGACTCTGCCGCGCCACGAACCCCCGCTCTGCGACAGAACGAGGTGCTCCGGCCGGATGCCGAGCGTCACCGCGCCGTATTTCTGCGCCGGCGCCCCCTCCATGAAATTCATGCGCGGCGATCCGATGAAGCCCGCGACGAATCGGTTGGCTGGCATTCGATAGAGCTCGAGCGGCGAACCGACCTGTTCGATAGTGCCCTTGTTCAGGACCACGATCTTGTCGGCCATGGTCATGGCCTCGACCTGATCGTGGGTAACATAGACCATGGTGGTCTTCAGCACCTGATGCAATTCGCTGATCTCGATCCGCATGTTGACGCGCAGCGCCGCATCGAGATTAGAAAGCGGCTCGTCGAACAGAAACGCTCGGGGCTCGCGCACGATCGCGCGGCCGATGGCGACACGCTGGCGCTGGCCGCCGGAGAGCTGCCGCGGCTTGCGGTCGAGGTAATCGGTGAGGTTGAGCGTGGCCGCGGCGTCGCGGACCTTGCTGTCAATGAAAGCCTTGTCGCGGCCGGCCATCTTCAGCGGGAAGGCGATATTGCCGTAGACACTCATATGCGGATAGAGCGCATAGGATTGAAACACCATCGATAGCGCGCGTTGCGCCGGCGGGGTGCGGGTCATATCAGCGCCATCGATCAGAATGCGTCCACCGCTGGTGTCCTCCAGCCCCGCGATCAGACGCAGCAGCGTCGACTTTCCGCAGCCGGACGGTCCGACGAAAACCACGAACTCGCCGTCGGCAATGCTGAGGTCGATGCCGGGAATGACATCGAGGCCGCCGAATTCCTTGGATACTTTCTCGAGTACGATGCTGCCCATGCTCCCTCGCGGCTATTTCACGGCGCCAAAGGTCAGCCCGCGCACCAATTGGCGTTGCGAGAACCAGCCCAGTAGCAGGATGGGAGCAATGGCGAGGGTCGAGGCGGCCGAGAGTTTTGCCCAGAACAGCCCCTCGGGACTGGAATAGGAGGCGATAAAGGCGGTAAGCGGCGCCGCGTTGGCGGCGGTCAGGTTGAGCGTCCAGAACGCCTCGTTCCAGGCGAGGATGATGTTGAGCAGCAACGTCGATGCAATTCCAGGCACCGCCATGGGCGCCAGCACGTAGACGATCTCCTTGCCGAGCGAGGCGCCGTCCATCCGCGCCGCCTCAAGGATGTCGCCGGGAATTTCCCGGAAATAGGTGTAGAGCATCCAGACCACGATCGGCAGATTGATCAGCATCAATACGCCGATCAACCCGGAAAGCGTATCAAGCAGGCCCCAATCGCGAAACAGCAGATAGATCGGGATCAGGGCGCCGACCGGCGGCATCATCTTGGTCGACAACATCCACATCAGGATGTCCCTGGTTCGCCTGGTCGGTGCGAACGCCATGGCCCAGGCCGCGGGAACGGCTACCAGGATCGCGACCAATGTCGAGCCGAACGCGACCGCTACCGAATTGAAGAAATGTTTGAGATAGTCGGAACGGCTCTGCACTTCTACATAGTTCTCGATCGTCCAGTGGAAGAACAGGAACGTCGGGGGCGAGGCGATGGCATCGCCTTCGGACTTGAAGCTGGTCAGGAAGGTCCACAGGATCGGAAAGAAGATCAGGAGCCCGACGATCCAGCCGATCGTGGTGATGAGCGCGTGGTGACCTTTCGAGGACGTCCGCATGTTTCAGGCGTCCAAATTCTTGCCGATGAGACGAACCAGGAATAACGCGACGACGTTGGCAAGCACGACGGCGACGATGCCTCCAGCGGACGCGCCGCCGATATCGTATTGCAGCAGCGCCTGCGCGTAGACGAGATAGGTGATGTTCGTGCTCTCGGTGCCCGGCCCGCCCCCGGTCGTGATCAGAATCTCGGCGAAAACCGACAGCAGGTAGATCGTCTCGATGAGGATGACGACAGCGATGGCGCGCGCCAGATGCGGCAGGATGATGTACAGGAACAGGGAGATGGCGTGCGCGCCATCCATCTCCGCCGCCTCCTTCTGCTCCTGGTCGAGCGATTGCAGCGCGGTGAGAAGAATCAGGGTCGCAAACGGCAGCCACTGCCAGGCAACGATCAGAACGATCGAGAACAGCGGCAGCATGGGCGAACCAATCGATCGGCTGCAGCCCAAGCCCGCGCGCGATCCAGGCGAACAGGCCGTAGACCGGATGCATCATCATGTTCTTCCAGACCAGGGCCGACACCGTCGGCATCACGAAGAATGGCGCAATCACCAGCAGCCGGACGATGCCCTGCCCCGCGATCGGCTGGTCCAGCAACAGCGCGAGAAGGATGCCGCCCGTTACCGTGATCAGGAGCACGCCGCCGACCAAAAGCAGTGTGTTGCCGATGGCCTGCAGGAATGCCGGATCGGTGAGGAAGTAGGAATAGTTCAGGAGCCCGACGAAGGCCGCAGTCCCGGGCGTCAACAGATTGTAGTTGCAGAAGCGAAAAATACAGCGTCATCGCCAACGGCACGATCATCCATCCGAACAGCAGGATAACCGAGGGCGCCATCATCAAACGCGCCGCGGAGCGGGTATGAAGTGTGGCCATGGCGTCGTCCCAGGAAAAACAACCCGCGTCAAACCGGCGGCGGCCGCGCGCGGGAAACAGGCGGCCGCCGACCTGCGCTGGGGCTACTTGATGTAGCCCGCCTTGGTCATCTCACGCAGCGTCAAGGCTTGCGCGTTCTTGAGCGCCTGATCCGCCGTCGAGGATCCGGCCAGCGCGGCCGCGAACTGTTGCCCGACCGCCGTGCCAATGCCCTGAAATTCGGGAATGGCGGCGAACTGGACGCCGATATAGGGCTTCGGCTTGTCGTTGCCATCGAGGCCAGGATTGGCCGAGTCGATCGCCTGCAAGGTCATCGCGGCGAATGGCGCCGCCTTTTGATAATCCGGATTGGCGTAGAGCGATTTGCGGGTGCCAGGCGGCACGTTGGCCCAGCCATCCTTCGACGCAACCAGTTCGGCGTACGGCTTGCTGGTCGCCCAGGCGATGAATTTCTCCGCAGCCTCCACCTTCTTCGACCCGGCGGGAATGCCGAGCGACCAGGCCCAGAGCCAGTTGGCGTTCTTGCAGGTGGTGCCGCAAGGCGCCGGCGCATAGCCGACCTTGTCGGCAACCTTCGAGGCTTTGGGATCCGAGACGAAGGATGCCGCGACGGTGGCATCGATCCACATCCCGCATTTGCCGGACTGGAACAAAGCCAGGTTCTCGTTGAACCCATTGGACGAAGCGCCCGGAGGTCCCGAAGTCTTCATGAGGTCCAGATAGGTATCGAGAGTCTTCTTCCATTCCGGCCCGTCGAATGTCGGATGCCATTTCTCGTCGAACCAGCGGCCGCTATAGGAATTCGCCATCGTGGTCAGGAACGCCATGTTCTCGCCCCAGCCTGGCTTGCCCCGCAGACAAATGCCGTAAATCTCCTTCGACTTGTCCGTGATCTTGGCGGCCGCGCTCTTGATGAAATCCCAATTGGGCTTGTCCGGCATTTTCAGCCCGGCCGCCTCGAACAGATCCTTGCGGTACATGATCATCGAGCTTTCGCCGTAGAACGGCGCGGCATAAAGTTTGCCGTCGACAGTCAGGCCGGCGCGGATCGGCGGCAACAGATCATCGACGTCGTAGCCGGCACCGAGGCCGGTCAGCGGCACGAGCCAGTCTTGCTTGGCCCAGATCGGAACCTCGTAGGTGCCGATCGTCAGCACATCGTACTGCCCTCCCTTGGTGGCGATGTCGGTAGTCACCTTCTGACGAAGCACGTTTTCTTCCAGCGTCACCCATTCCAGATCGATGCCGGGGTTCTTGGCCTTGAAGTCGTCGGTCAGCTTCTGCATCCGGATCATGTCGCCATTGTTGACCGTGGCGATCGTCAATTTGGTTTGGGCCGAGGCCGTAGCGGCCAAGACGGCCGTCGCACATGCGGCGATCAGAAACGATGCAAGCTTCATTCTTTTTCTCCCGCGTCAAGGTTATTGAGCATTTGCCTTGGTTGCGAGCAATTACTCGCCTGATAGGGATTTCTGTCAAGGGGTGTTCGATGTTGCAATGCAGCTAGAACACGATCTAGAACTATGGCTCGCCTGAATCAACCTATGATTGAAGCTGATATTTGCTCAGGATGCCCGAAGCGTTGATCACGCTTGAATGCAAGGGACAGGATCGCGGCCCGCGGCCGCTAAAACCATGTCGAACCCGGCTACTTGAGGCCGAGCACCGCCTGCGCCGTGGCTTCGTCGGTGATCAGGCCATTGATCAGCCGGCCTCGCAGCGCGGCCATGATGCCCGGCAATTTCAATTTCCCCTTGGCGCCGGCGATCACCAGGCACGCGTCACGCGATGGGATCTGCGCGCTCGCCACCCGATCATAGGTGATATCCGCCACCATTTGGCCGCGCTGATCGAACGCCCAGCCGACGATTTCGCCGACGCCGCCGGCTTTCTGAAGCGCCCTCAGCTCCTGCCGGCTGATAAATCCATCGACGAACAGCGGCGCAGCCGCACCGAGATCGCCGATACCAACGAAAGCGACGTTGGCTTTGGCCGCCAGTTTCAGCGTGGTTTGAAGCATCGGTTGTCGATGCAGCAGATCGCGTTCACGCTTCGAGGATGCGATGACCGGCAGCGGCATCGGGAACAACCGGCTGCGGACGGCGGACGCCATGTCGTAGATGACATTGTAGAAGGCGGCGGAGCCATCCGGCGTAATCGTCCCCGTCAGCGACACGATCTTGTGTTGCGAAGCATCGATGTCCGGCAACAGATCAACCGCGGCTTTCAAGGTCCGCCCAGTCCCCATCGCCATGACGATCGGCGCCGGCGACCTGAGCACACGTTCGATTTCGACCGCCAGGGCCTCCGCGACGCCCAGCGTCGTGGAGTCCGACGCCGGATCGGTGGGCGCGACTTCAACCAGCTTCAGGGCGAAACGGTCTTGCAGCCGGGTCGCCAGATCGAGGCATTGCGTGATCGGGTGTTCGAGACGAACCTTGACCAGTCCGGCCGCAACCGCGAGCGACACCAGCCTCTGCGCGGCTTGACGGGAAATGCCGAGCTTGGCGGCGACTTGGTCCTGGGTGTTGCCGGCGACGTAATATAACCAACCGGCGCGGGCCGCGTCATCGAGACGTCTGTCTTCGTCGTTTCCGCCTCGGGTCAAATGCGCCACGCGATGATTGTAGACCGCCGCAACCTCCTTAGCTTTTGAAGGCTCGCAATTCAACATGTCAGTCGCAGCGTCTTCGCTGCGGCGGAGGCGGCCGTCAATCGGCCGGCTATTTGCCGCCCTGCCATTGCCCGGAAACGCCAAGCACGACCCTGATCCGGCCCGAGCCGGTCTCGTTCAGCGACGTGGTCTGCGGCACCTGCACGTCAAGCTGCTCGACGAACAGGAACGGCATGCCGGCCTCCAGATCATACAGCACCTTCTGCAGGCTTGGCTGATCCATTTCGCAACTGACAATGAGGCCCACCGAGCCGTCCTTGGCCTGGGTGCCGAGCACGTCGACCTGAGAAGACTGGATGGTGCCGCCGACACTGGCCACGGCGGCGGCAACCCGCTGCAGCAGCGTAGCGCCCGCAACCGTTACGGTCGGTCCCTCGAGGAACGGCGTGCCCGGATGCTCGGACGCAAAAGACGAAGCCGCGTCGCCGCGCGACTTGCGTCCGCGCAACTGATCCAGCAGGTCGCTGGTTTGCTCCAGCGCGCGCTGGTGGTCGACGATATCGGACAGCGCCATGCCGGCGGTCGAAAGCAGCGCGCCTGCGACCGCGATGTAGAGCACGACCGCGATCAATGGCGAGCGCGCCAGCAGCCGGGTGATGAAATTTGCGGAACTCATGGCGGCGCCGTGTTCTTCGGTTCGATCAGCGCCTCGATATGGAAACGCTCGCCGGGATCGGCTTGGGAACGGGTGGTCGGAGCATAGAAGGTCGCGTGGGTAAAATGCGGGGATTGCTCGAGCAACGGGATCAGCGAGGGCGCATCGCGGGTGATGCCGACGACCTGAAGCTTGGCGCCGGCGAGATGCAGCTCGGTGACATAGGTGTGGTCCGGCAGCACCTCGCTCAACGCCTCGAGCACGATGACGCTGGCCGGCGTCTCATTTTTGCGTCGCTCGAGTGCGGCGAGCGGCGAGCGGTCGCCGCCATCGCTGCCGGCAAGAATAGCGGCGCGCCGTTGCGAAATCTGCCGCGCCAGTTCGCCCTGCTGCGTCCCGAGGCGATCGGCCATATAGGCCGCCGATATCACGGCGAGCATTGCGAGAACCGCGGTCACGCCAAGCCCAATCAAGAGCGCGCGGCTCAGGCGCGCGGCGTCCAGGTGGCCGCGCGCCTTCTGCTCGAACACCTTGACGCGGCCGGCGTTGCGCTCGGCAGCATCGGTGCAGACCGCGACGGCGGCCGGGTGGAACCGGGATACCGCCTCCACATACGTCATCGCCATCTTGCGGGTGGTGGCGGCAATCACCGTGACGATGCTCTCGGCGCTGCTCTCGACCGGGGCGCTGCAACCGAATACGGCCTCGTTCGCGCTCCATGGCGTCAGGCGGTCGATCTGCGCGCGCACGATGCCATCGAGGAAATCCGCCGCCCGCGCCGGCAACTCTAGTGGACGAAAAAGGAAGCGATCGGGCCGCAGCACGATCTCGACCCGGCTTCCACGCAGCAGCGGCGCAAGACCCGGCGCGGCCAGTGCTCCGCCGGCAAAAGCGACGCGCGCCGGAAGGTTGTCCGGCTTAAGCGCGCTTTCGACGGAAAATTCGCTTCTCTCATCCTCGATCAACCGGATCACGCGCGGCGACACGACGCGATCCAGTCCGGCAATGATCGCGGCGGCCACGCTCGCTGTCCAGGCGTTGAGAATCGCGCCGATGGTTTCAACGAGATTCATTCTGCAAAGCCTTTCTGCGATCCGGTGCCACCGTCGGAGCCGTTGCGCCAGGACAGGACGCGGTAAGGCTCCTCGCCGCCATCGAGCAGGAGAATCACGACCTCCGCCTTGCTCTGCCGGCCACGGCCGGTATCGACGCCGATTGTCAAGCGGTAGGCCTTGGAGCCGGCCAGGGTCGCCCCCTGGCCTCCGGTCAACCCGAGCAGGGACCGCGGATCCTGCGCCGGATCGGCGCGCTCCGCGAGCACCTCCTGCAGTCGTTCCGGCGCCATGCCGGGTAGCGCCGCCAGCACCTGCGGCGCGGCGTCGACAATGTTGACCGAATCCGTATTGCTGAACACCGTGACGAACGGCAGCATGCGTTCGATTACAAGCGGCGGAATTCCCTGCACCAGCCACAGTTCGTCCGGATGCGGGAACGGCGCATGTCGTGGCAGGTAGGCTACGCCGGAGGCGCGGTAGAAGGCGTTTTCCGGATCGTCCTCGCCCGACTGCGCCGCCGTGCGCCAGGCAACGATATGGTCGGCATAGAGCGGAGCATTCGACGGAGCTACGCCCAGTCCGGTGATCAGGCCGGTAAGCAGGTTTTTGGGCGCGGTATTGAGATCGATGCGGGCGGCCTCGGTTAGAAAGGTCACCGCGACCTTGCCGACGCCGACCCGGGCATTGAACGCGCCGCTGGTCGGGCGAACGTCATCCTTGGCGCCCGTCAACCGGTAAGCGGTGAGTTCGACGGCTGCGGTCTCCAATGCTTCGGCCTGGACCCGATCGCTGCTCCCGGCCGCCACCATCGCGGTGTTGGTGACGTAAGTCAGGTAGATCAGCACCAGCGCCGACAGCGCTGCAAGAATCCACAGCACCGCGACGACGATGAAGCCACGCGGATGTTGCGGGCCGCAGCCGTCGGCTGCCGTTTGAGGTTCGCAGCTGTCAGGTTTCGCCGTCAGAGTTGCTGGTCCTTTTTCTGATTCTGATCTTCCGGTTTGGTGCCGCCGCCCAGGCAGGCCGAGGCATCCTTTGCCTGCGCGCATTCGATCCCGGCATTGACATGAACAATGGCCGCGCCGGAGACGCTAAGCAATTGCCCGGTCGTACTATCGCGTACCGCGACACGGACCATGTCCGGAAGCCGCGCCTGGCCGCGCCAGGTCGGCTGCCAGACCTGATCCGGCCCGGCATAGGAGAAGGTCACGCGAAACGGCTGCCGTATCAGCACCACCTGATCGGCGAACCGGATCTGCGCCTCCGACGGCATCGGCGCGAACAGCGCGCGCTCGCGTACCATCGCCAGACCCTGACTGTCGGCCTTCTCGACGAACCTGACGAATTCGAGGCCGGGATGGGCGTTGGGACCCACCGCGCTGCGCACGAAGGTGACGGCCAGTTCGCTGCCCTCGAACACCGGCGACTTGGTCGCGCCGTTGAGCGGCACCATCTCGGCTACCGATAGGTCGGCCACGATCCGATCGAGCCCCAGCGTCAGCCGCTCGGCGCGCTGGACGTGCGCCATCCCCCTGTTCCAGTTCGGCAGCCATTGCGCCGTCACCGTCGCCAACGCCGCGAGGATCACCGTCATCAACAGCGTCGCCACCAGCACTTCGATCAGCGTGAAGCCCGCCTCGCTGGATAGGCGGCCAGCGCGCGGCGCGTGCACCACGCTGGGAGACATTGGGGACAGTCGTCCCCAATGTCTCGGGAGGGCGCGAGGCGCTGGTGCATTCATCGGTCGAGCCTTGGCGCCAGCCGCACCGTGGTGAATTGCAGCGCGGGGCCATCCGGCGCCTCCAGCCACATGTTGACGGTGAGCGGAACGAAATTCTGGGTTTGCGGCGCTCCGCTCGCGTCGGCCAGATGCATCGGCGCGACATCGATCCGCCAGCGATGGCCAGCCAGTTCGCCCGACTGCCGGCCGGGCTTCAGCAGATTGCGCGCCGGCAACGCGGCGAGCAGGCTTTCGGCGGCGCCGGTCAAGGCCAGGCGCCGGTCGATCGATTTCGACCCTCTGACCGTCGTTGCGATCACCGTGCCGATCGATGACAGTACCGCGGCGACGATGGCCAGCGCCACCAGCGCCTCGATCAGGGTGAAGCCTGCAACCCCCCTAGAGCAGATTTTGCGGGACAATGTCGACACCTCCCGTCAGCCAGTTGACGCGGACCTCATATCCCATCCCTGGACGCGCCAGCGTGATCACGCCGCCGCATGACATTCCTGACGGAAAGAAATCGATCGATCTGCCGACGTTCCGGTCCGCGCATTTGGCCGCCAGCATCGCCTGCAACGAAACGTCGCCGGGGATCCGGATCGTGCGGCCGGTCACGCCGGAGCGGATCAATCGTCCTGCCGCATCGATACGCGTCGTCACCTGGATCTGCCGGCGCAGCGCCGCATTGCGATCCGCCTTCAGCAGCGCCGCGGTTTCCACTGCATAGCTCTCGAGTTTGGCGCGGGTGGTGGCCCGCGGTATGGCCGGCAGGATGATAGCCGCGAGCAGGCCGATGATGGCGAGCACGCACAGGATCTCGATCAGCGCGAAACCCCGCTCGGCGGCATCGGGCTCAGCGCGTGCCACTGGCCACATCGCTGGAACCACTGACAATATCGGCTGCCGTCCCACTGCCGCCCTCCTGACCGTCCGAGCCCAGCGATATGATTTCGTAAGGCGCATGCTCGGCCGGCGAACGATAGATATAGCTGTGTCCCCAGGGATCGTTGGGCACCACGCCGCCGCGAAGATAGGGGCCGTTCCAGCCGGGTAGATTGTTGCTGTGGGTCAGAGCGGGAAGACCTTCATTGCTGTTGGGATAATGCCCGAGATCGAGGTAATAGAGATCGAGCGCGCTGGCGAAACTCTCGATCTGGATTTTCGCGGCCTTGGCCTTGGATTCGCCGAGATAGCCGAGCACCCGCGGGCCGACCAGCGCCATGATCAATCCGATGATGGTGATCACTACGAGAATTTCGACCAGCGTAAAGCCGGCCTGCCCGCGAAATCTGCGCCGCCGCCTCGCTGCCGAAGCCAGAACATTTCGATCCATCTTGGTTGCCTCCCGAGCTTGGCTTGTATGGATGGGCTAGCCGACTATCTGGCTGACGGATAGCAACGCGGTCATGACGGACACGATCAAACCGCCGACGACGATGCTGATCACGATGATCGCCGCCGGTCCGGCAATCCCGACCACGCGATCGAGCGTGCGCTGCAGCTTGGCTTCGTAGAATTCGGCGACGCGCCCCGCCAGCATCGGCAACTGGCCGGTCTCGTCGCCCAGCCGCAGCATCCGCACCGCCATCGCCGGGAGCGCCTTGGTGTCGGATAGCGCATCCGAGAGCTTCGCGCCATGGCGGACGCGGTCGGCGGCGTCAGTCCACATCGCCGCCGGTCCTGCCGAACTCATCATGTCGACCAGGATGCGCAGCGTGGTGGTGAGATTGACCCCACTGCCAAGCAACAGCCCGAGATTTCGACAAAACAGCGCCGTCCGATACGACATCATCACTGTCCGTATCGCCGGTAATTGGACCAGCGCGTTGAAGAGGCCGCGGCGAACGCCCGGCCGGCGCAGCAACAGCCAGCTTGCAGCAATCAAAGCCGCCCCCGCCGCCAATGCCACGTCGGAATTTGCCCGCAGCACCGCCGAGAGGTTCAGAAAGGTGAGAATGATGGGATCGACCTTGGCGCCGAAATCCTGCAGCACCCCGGCAAATTGCGGCAGCACGAATGTCAGGAAGAACACCAGCACGCCCCCGGCCGCGCTGAGCACGAACAGCGGATAACGAATGGCGTCCGAGAGACGGCGTTTCAGCGCCTCGGTGCGGCTGCGTTCGTCGGCGAGCACCTCGAGCACCTGGTCCAGCGAGCCTGACGCCTCGCCGACACGGATCAGCGCCACGTACATCGAGGGAAACAGGGCTTCGTGACGCGACAGGGCCTCCGCGAAGCTTTCGCCGGCGACGACGTGCGACCTGATGTCGGCGACGACCGGCCGTAGCCGGCCGAAATCGCGGTCGTCGGCAAGCAATTCCAGGGCGTCATTGATCCGCGCGCCGGCGCGCAGCAAAAGCGCGAGATCGCGGGTGAAAATCGTGACATCTTCCGCCTTCGGCTTGTTGAAGATGCTGAGAAGGCTTGCCGTCGGGCTGCCGCCTTGCTCGAGCGTGACGTTATCGACCAAAACCAAGCCGAGCCGCTCGACGCGGGCCGCGACATCGCCGGGTGCCGCCGCGGCGACAGCGCCGGAGACCAATTCGCCCTGGCTGTTGAGCGCGCGATAACGATAGTTCGGCATCACCGCCTCATGCTCCCTTCCGTCTCAGGTGGGGAGAAAAACCGAGCCATGGCTCATTGGCTTGGCGTTCCATCGGTTGGCTCCTGGTCACCGGATGGTCGTGACGCGGAAAACTTCGGGCACGGTGGTCAGTCCGGCGCGGCATTTGGCGACGGCGTCCGCCAGCATCGTGGTCATGCCGCCGCGCATCGCGGCCGTGTCGATGGTATGTGAATCCGTCTGCGGCCCGATCAGCCTGCGAACTTCCTCGGACATTTCGAGGATCTCGAACACGCCGTTGCGGCCGCGATAGCCGGTACCGCCGCAGCGCTCGCAGCCGACCGCTTCCTGGATGATTTCGCCCGCCTCAAAGCCGATCACGGCGAAGCGCGGATCCTTGTCCATGTCCGCCGCCGTCAATGGCCGCGGCACCTTGCAGCGATCGCACAGCATCCGCACCAGACGCTGCGCCACCACGGCCCTCAGCGTCGACTTCAAGAGAAAGCCTTCGATCCCCAGGTCGATCAGCCGCGGCACCGCTGCCGCCGCGGTCTCGGTGTGCAGCGTGGTCAGCACGAGATGGCCGGTCAACGCCGCATGAATAGCGATATGGGCGGTTTCGGCGTCGCGGATTTCGCCGACCATGATCACATCGGGGTCCTGGCGCACGAAGGCACGCATCGCCGATGCAAATGTCAGACCGATCGACGGCTTGACCTGGGACTGGTTGATCCCGGGAATTTCATATTCGACGGGGTCTTCGATCGTGAGGATCTTGCGGGTTGGTTCGTTCAGGATCGACAGCATGGTGGCAAGCGTGGTGGTCTTGCCGCTGCCGGTCGGTCCGGTCACCACCACCATGCCGTGCGGCAACGCCAATAGCCGGGTCATGATCGCTTCGTCGCGGGTAGACAGCCCAAGCTTGCCCATCTCGAGCAGCCCGCGATCGCGCGGCAGCAACCGGATCACGGCGCTCTCGCTGTGCTGGGTCGGCATGGTCGCGACGCGGACATCGAGTTCGGAACGGCTGACGCGCACCCGTGCGGCGCCGTCCTGCGGCAGGCGGCGTTCGGCAATGTTGAGGCCGGCCAGTATTTTCACGCGCGAGATCAGCGCCTGGGGCGAAATCCCCGATGGCGCCGGCATGGTTCGCAACAGACCATCGACGCGCATGCGCACCACAAGACCAGTACGGAACGGCTCAATGTGAATATCGCTGGCGCGCAGCTCAACGGCGCGCTCCAAGAGATCGTTGAGCCCGCGCACCACGGGAGCGCCGCTGGCCAGATCGCGCAGGCTCTCGATGTCATCGTCGGATTGCTGCGTGGATCGGGTCGTACCCCCATCCGGTTGCGCGCCCTCCGTATCGGCGCGCTGATCGAGCAACGTGGTGATGTCCTCGAACGACGCCACCACGATTTCCACCGGCGCACCGAACACGATCTCGGCGGCGCGAATGGCAGCCTTGTCCGAGGGGTCGGCGACCGCCAGCCGATAGGTTCCATTCGGCGCACGGATTGGAAAGATCGTGGATTCACGCAGAAATCGCCGCGAAAACCCCTCTAAGCAGGGTGTGCTGGCGAGCAATTGCGGAAGATTGAGCCTGGCGCATCCCCAATATTCCGAGACTTCGTCAGCGAATTCGGCGGCAGTGAGATCAGTGGCGTCCCACAGTTCCCGCAACGCCCGCGCCAGCGTCGCTGTGCCGGGATTTTCGACGCGGGCCCGCGCCTTCGGCGGCAGCGAATATTTTTCCAAAAGATGTTGCCGAAACGTTTCCGCGGAAAGGTCCTGCATCGAATTCACAACGCTAACCTTATGACAGAAAGACGACAGCCCTTGCGTGCAGCAAGAGCTGTTTGCCCTTGACTTATCCCCTAGCAAAAACATAATTGCAATGCAACTTGTGGGCGACCGACCACGGATGTGGGATCGGTCGCTTTTCTCCTGTTGATCCAGGTAGGCGTCTATTGTCCAAAGTGGTCGACCCGCTTTCGCGCCTGCGTTCATGGTTGGCTGGAACGCTCATCCTGTTTTTGTCCGGATTTCTTCTGACCGCTTGCATTCTGACGGCCGACCAGTCCGTCGAAAGCAACCCCAAAGACCCCCGCGCCCAGGATATCGTCGACAGGATCCGCTCGATGGATCTGCAGCCGCGGCAGACCACCGACGCTGGCCCTACCGGGATCAGGCAGCAGAATTCGCAGCGGCCTGCGATCTATCTCAGCGACGGCACCACGCCCCAGGGCGCCAGCCTAGTCGAATCGGAAGACGCAGGTTCGGGTGGCGGCTACGACCTGAACTTCGAGAACGCGCCGGTCGCTGCGGTGGCAAAGGTCATCCTTGGTGACATACTTGGCGTCGGCTACACCATCGATCCCCGCGTCCAGGGCACGGTGACGCTGGCTTCAGTTCGGCCGGTGCCGAAGACGGACGCGCTTTATGTGCTCGAAAACGCCCTGCGGATGTCCGGCGTGGCGCTGTTGCGCGATCGCAGCGGCGGATATCGGCTGCTGCCCACCAACGAAGCCGGCCCCGGCGGCATCGACAGGACGGCGTCCGGCGAAGCCGGCCAAGGCATCAGCGTGGTGCCGCTGCGCTACGTCTCGGCGCAGACCATCTTCAAGCTGCTCGACGGGTTCGGGGTCAAGGCGGCGACGCTGCGTCCGGATAACGCGCGCAATACCCTGATCATCATCGGCAGCGGCACGGACCGGGCCGCGGCGATTGACACCATTCTCAGCTTCGATGCCGACTGGATGCGTGGCCAATCGGTCGGCATTTTCCCGGTGCATAACAGCGCGCCGGAACCGGTCATCACCGAGATCGGCAAGATCATGGATTCCGCCGAAGGGGGCCTCGGCCAGAACATGATCAAGTTCGAGCCGATCGGCCGGCTCAACGCCATTCTCGTCGTCAGCAAGAAGCCGGAATATCTCAAGCGGGCTGCAACCTGGATCGCGCGGCTTGACCAGTCCGACACCGCGGGCGTCAATCTGAAAGCCTATCCGCTGCGCTATGGCAGCGCCAAGCTGATCACGGCGCTGCTCAACGAGATGCTGACCGGAAAGGGTGCCGGCACCGGCAACCTCGACAACGAAGCCAGCCAGCTCTCACCCGGCGGCGGCATCGCCACGTCGTCGTCCTCGCTGGGAAGCAACCCGGTGGCGTCGTTGAGCGCGGTGCCGACCGCCGCCTCGGGAGCCTCGCCCCCCGCCGCAGCCGCTGCTCCGACGTTGAATATTCGCGGCGCCTCCCCTGCCAGCAGTGCAGGGGGGCAGGACAACGCGGCTCTTGGCGGCCAAGGCGAGGGTGGCAAGCCGGCGGGCGGCAACATCTTGCTGCAGAATATCCGGATCACCGCTGACATCACCAACAACGCCGTCCTGGTCTACGGCAATCAGGAATCGCAGCGCATCGTCGAACAGACCATCCGCCAGATCGACCGGCCGCAGCGCCAGATTGCGATCGAGGCGACCATTGCCGAGGTGACGCTGAACGACACCTTGAATTATGGCGTGCAATTCTTTCTCGCCAGCCAGAAGGGCTCGGTAGTCAACACCGTCGCCACCGCCCCCGCCGCCACCACGAGCACGGCCAGCACCACCACTACAAGCGGCACCACCACCAGCGGCATCCCCAATTCCATCGCCAGCAACGCCGTCAACGCCGCCGCCGGCGCCCTGCTCAGCCGCACGCTTCCCGGATTCAATTTCCTGATCGGATCGGAGAATTCGCCACGCGTCATTCTCGACGCCCTCCACAACGTCACCGACGTCAAAGTGCTTTCGAACCCTTCACTGGTCGTGCTGGACAACCAGGCGGCGACGCTGGTAGTCGGAGATCAGGTGCCGTTCTCGACCGGCAGCGCGACCGTGCTGACCGCCAACAATACCGTGGTCAACACCATCGATTACAAGAATACGGGCATCATTCTTCGCGTGCTGCCGCGCGCCAATGCCAATGGCAACGTCGTGCTCCAAATCGAGCAGGAAATCAGCGCCGTTGAGGCGGGAAGCACGCCGCTGCAGCCGACGATATCGCAACGCCAGGTAAAGAGTTCGATTTCGGTGGCCAGCGGCCAGACCGTGCTGCTGGCGGGCCTCATCACCGAGACCGAGAACAAGCAGCGGCAAGGCATCCCGGGGCTGGATGCCATTCCGGTCCTCGGCGATGCGTTTTCGCATGCGGACACATCGCGGTTACGTACCGAATTGATCCTGTTCATTCGCCCGACCGTGATCAAGGACGCCCTTGATGCCCACGTCATCGCTGAGGAAATGCGCAGCAAGATGAACAGCCGGCTGGTCGGCACCACCCTGCCGGTGGTCACGGTCGACCCGCCCAAGAACACACGCTGAGCGTGCATTCCCCAAAGGTGGGTTCCAGTCTCGCGACGCCAGCGCAGGCGGTCTCAAGCCCGCTGATGAGCAAGCCCAGGCGGACTCTCCTGCTCAGCCTTGCGCTGCTCTCCGCCGTCGGTTTCAGTCTCTTGGCCGCGCCTGGTCTGGAAGGATTGTTCGGCGCCTTCCTTGGCGGTCTGATGCTCGCGATCGCCGTCATCGATGCCGACCGCTACATCATTCCGAATGAACTGACCGGCGCGGCGGTCGCGCTGGCGTTGCTCCGCGCCGGCGTCGTGGGGGCGGACGCGGACTGGTACGCCGTGTTGTGGGCGGCGTTTCGCGCGACAGCCGTCACGGTTCCGCTGCTGGCGCTGATGATCTTATACCGGCGCTGGCGCGGCCGCGATGGACTTGGGCTCGGCGATATCAAGCTCGCCGCGGTCGCCGGCAGCTGGCTCGGCATGGTCACGATCTTTGCGGTGATCGAGTTTGCCGCGCTTGCCGCCCTCGCCGCCTACGGCATCAACGCCACCTTGCGCAAAAGGCCGCTGCGGGCAAGCGCCTTTCTTCCATTCGGACTGTTCCTGGCGCCGGCAATCTGGATAGGCTGGCTGGTGGAGGCTCGCTGGAATTAAATTTTCAATGCTCGCGGCTCGGCGCCCATTCCAGCGCGCGCAGCCGGGCGCGCGCGATTTCGCCGCGCGTCATCTTGGTGGTCACGGCATCGCGAATCCGGGCGCGAGCTTCCCGGGCGCTGGGGGGGGCCGCCGCGGTCGAGAGATTAAGCCATTTGCTGGCTTCAACAATGTCCCGTGGCACGCCCTCGCCCTTGTCATAGAGCAGGCCGAGGGAATATTGCGCGAGGCTGTCGCCCTGCTCGGCGGCGCGGCGGTACCACATCGCGGCTTCCGTATAATCCTGCGGAACGCCACGTCCGGTCTCGAACATGAAACCGAGATAGGACTGGGCGGCGGCGGCGCCGTGCTCAGCCAGCGGAATGAAAATCCGCGCCGCGGAACCATAATCCTGCCGGTTGAAGGCCGAAACGCCTCGCTGGAAGGATTGAGCCTGGGCAAACTGCGCGGTCGAGAGTAGCAGGCCTGCGGCGGCAATGATGGCGAGGAGAAAGCTTCTGATACCCCAAACATTGCTCATAGCTACTCTCGCCGTGTCTCATCGGTCATCGCCGCAGACTAAGCTTTGGACCGGCAGAAATCTACAGCCGCACGCTGCGGACAGAGGCAGCAACAACGCCCGCGAAGCCACCCGGAAAAATTCTCCAGGTCATCGCGACGATATTTCCGCTATTGAATTCATGGCCGATCTGACCGATCAACGGAGGCACCCTTCCCTGCTGTTCCGGTCAGGAGTTCCGAATGCCCTTTCCGCGCGCTTCGCAAGCCTTGTCCCGCTTTACCGTGCTCGACCTCACCCGGGTACGCTCCGGGCCGACCTGCGTGCGGCAGCTCGCGGATTGGGGGGCCAATGTCATCAAGATAGACGCCCTGTTGGAGGATGCCGCCGGCGAGCAGCCCGGCGGTCCGCGCCACGGTTCCGACTTCCAGAATTTGCACCGCAATAAGCGCGCGATGACGCTCAACCTGAAGGACGCGAGAGGACTGGAGGTATTCCGGCGGCTGGCGAAGCAGGCCGATGTCGTGGTCGAGAACTTCCGCCCCGACGTCAAGGCCCGCCTCGGCATCGACTACGATGCGCTTCGCAAGATCAACCCCCGCATCGTCTATGGCAGCATTTCGGGATTCGGCCAGGATGGCCCCTATCACAAGCGTCCGGGCTTCGACCAGATCGCGCAGGGCATGGGCGGACTGATGTCGATCACCGGGGCGCCTGGCCAGGGCCCGATGCGGGTCGGCATTCCCGTGGCGGATTTGACCGCGGGGCTGTTCTGCGCGATCGGTATTCTGACGGCGCTTCTGGAGCGCGATGTTTCCGGCGAAGGCCAGTGGGTTCAGACCTCGCTGTTGCAGGCGCAGATCTTCATGTTGGATTTCCAGGCCGCGCGCTGGCTGATGGAGAAGGATGTAGCCGGGCAGGCCGGCAACAACCATCCGACCAGCATTCCGACCGGCGTGTTCAAGACTTCCGACGGCTACATCAACATCGCCACGACTGGAGGGCGGATCTGGGAGCGCTGCGCGCAGGCGCTCGGCGCGCCCGAACTCGTCACTGATCCCGACTACGCCACCGCGCCGGCGCGCTCGAAAAACCGCGACGCGCTCAATGCCGCGATCAACCGAAAGACGGAAAAGAAATCAACCGATAGCTGGGTAGCCGAGCTCAACGCCGCCGGCGTGCCCTGCGGGCCGATCTATGCGATCGACCAGATGTTCGAAGACGCCCAAGTAAGGCATCTCGGCATCGCCCAGGATGTGCCGAACGAGGAGGGCCGCCCTATCCGCTTGGTCGGCCAACCGGTCACGCTGTCACGGACGCCGAGCCGGATGGCGGCGCGCCCTCCGGAGTTCGGCGAACAGACCGACGAAGTGCTCGCTGAGTTCGGCTTCGATGCCCAAGAGATCGTGGCGCTGAGGCAGAGCAAAGTGGTGTGAGCAAACATCCACCAAGACGTACGCGCACACAAACGCGGATATCCAAGTGGAGCGCGGCGGTGGCCCGGTCGCAACGGTCGTCCAAGGCGTAGTCCTCGACCACCATCTGTCGCGACCCTGCATTTTGCTGCAACGCAAACCTCGATCGATTTCTCACACGCGGAAGCTGCAGCGTCTCACTTTTAATGTCGGAAACCGGACATTTATGATATCGTGGATTCCATCATCGGACCGACCCCGGCAGTTACCGGTGACTGAGAGCAAATGGCTCCCGCCTTCTTGAGGAGGAGCATATGGCCACGTCCCAATATTTCAGAGAGCAAGCTGCCCGCGCCCAACGACTTGCTCACGATAGCGCTGATCCGATGCTGCAGATCAGCCTGCGCAGGTTGGCCGACAATTACAAAACACGTGCGGATGAACTTGAGGACGAGGAAATGTCGGTGACGGGACTCGACCCAGACCCGGAGTGATCGGCTTTTGGCCGGTCAATGTCAGCTTTGCAAATAAACCTTGGCTTGGCCGCTTCGGCGTAAGCCGAGGGCGTTGCAGGTATAATCGCCGCTTTCAACCAACCGAACGCGCCCTCGGCGGCCGCTATGACGGGTAGCTGACCGACAAAGCGTGCCGCTATCGCCTATATCTAAGCCAACCGTTGGACGTCCTCTCGGAACGTCAATCTCACCCCTGCGGAAAACAGACCCGACCGACCGGGCGGAATACCGCAGTGCCCCATTCAAAAACCAGACCTCCGTTGGACAACAAATTGTTGGCGGCTCTGCCGCGCCATCATTTCGAATTGCTGGTGCCCTCAATGGCGACGGTCGCTTTCGCGCAGGGAGCCGTGTTGTCGGAACCCGGTGATGAGATTGCCGACGTGTACTTTCCGCACGACGGCATGATCTCCATGCTCGCGGTGATGCGGGATGGCAAGGCCATTGAAACTGCGACGGTGGGGCGCGAAGGCGTGGTTGGCGCAATGGCTGGATTGGGCTTGTACAAATCGCTGGTGCGCATGGTCGTGCAGCTTCCCATGAGCGCCACCAAACTTTCCGCGGCCAGTTTCAGGAAGGGGGTTCAAAAAAGCGATGTCATTCGTGATCTTTGCATCGACTTCAACGAGGTTCTGCTGTCGCAGGCGCGGGTGACGGCGGCGTGCAATGCGCTGCACCCGATCGAACAGCGTTTCTGTCGTTGGCTGTTGCAATCGGCTGATCGGGCCGGTGGCGACAAGATCGCGCTGACCCAGGAGTTCTTGGCTGAAATGCTCGGCGTACGGCGGACGTCGGTGACGGAAATCGCCAGCAAGATCCAGGCGCAAGGCCTCATTTCCTATTCCAGGGGCCTGATTACGATATTGGATCGAAAAAGCCTTGAGAACTTATCGTGCGAGTGTTTCCAGACTCTGCTGGACCAGTCCGCCATGTTGCCGACCATCCGCTAGTCTCCCGAGGGCAGGACGTTCCGGCCGATCAGGGCTTGGGGCGCGAATATTTCGCCCGCGCCTGGGCATCCCGCTTTCCCTATATTGAAGCGCGGGGAACGCCATGGCGCGATCGTGCCGCGACCCTTGCCAGGGAACGCGAAACCGTCCTCGGACTTTACCTGAAGCGAAAATCGGAACCGACGCGAAAGCCACGCCCAACGGCAAGCCACGGAGGCGTTCCCTTGCAGAGCAGTATCAGTGCGCGAACGTCGGACGCGCGTTCAACGCCGCGCGACGACGCCCCGGTAAAGACGAACATCCCGGCGCGGCTCGACCGGCTGCCCTGGAGCCGATTTCATTTGCTCATTGTCATTGGGCTCGGGGTCACCTGGATCTTGGACGGGCTGGAAGTCACGATCGTCGGCGCGCTCGGGCCGGCGTTGCAGAGCGCTCAGACGTTACACCTCTCGAGCACGAATTTAGGTGCGGTGGCATCGCTTTATGTGGTCGGAGCGGTGTCCGGCGCGCTGGTTTCCGGTTGGGTCACCGACCGCTTCGGCCGTCGTCTGGTGTTCTACGCGACCCTGATCGTCTACCTGGCGGGCGTATTGCTGAGCGCGTTGGCCTGGAATTTTTTAAGTTTTGCCCTGTTCCGGATGCTGACCGGCATGGGGATCGGCGGCGAATATTCCGCCGTCAACTCGGCGATCGACGAACTCATCCCCGCGAAATATCGCGGGCGCGTCGACCTCATTGTCAATGGCAGCTTCTGGCTAGGAGCGGCCGCAGGAGCGGCGGTGACGCCGCTGTTGCTCGATCAGAACCTGTTTCCGGTCGATGTCGGCTGGCGGCTTGGCTTCGGGATCGGCGGCGTGCTGGGGCTGTCGATCCTGCTGCTGCGCCGCTTCGTGCCGGAAAGTCCGCGCTGGCTGGTGACGCATTGCCGGACCGCGGAAGCCGAGCAGACCGTCGATGACATCGAGAAACACGTTACGTCATCGACGGGAACCGAGCTGGCGCCGCCGCAAGGCAGCCTGACCGTGCATCCCCGAAAATCCTTCGGACTGGGGATCATCTTTGCCTCCATGCTGGGAGAGCATCGCGCCCGCAGCGCGCTGGCACTGGTTCTGATGGTGGCGCAATCATTTCTCTATAATTCGGTGTTCTTCAGCTACGGCCTGATCCTGTCGCACTTTTATGGCGTGCCGGAACAGCACGTTGGCTATTACATCCTGCCGATGGCGCTCGGCAATTTTTGCGGGCCGCTGTTCCTGGGGACGTTGTTCGACACCGTCGGCCGCCGCAAGATGATCGGCGGCACGTTCCTGGTCAGCGGCATTCTTCTGCTCCTCACGGCTTTATTGTTCGGAGCGGGCTGGCTCAGCGCCGTGACCCAGACCGCGGCATGGCTGGTGATCTTCTTCTTCGCATCGGCCGCGGCCAGTTCAGCCTATCTCACCGCCAGCGAGATATTTCCGCTGGAGACCAGGGCGCTTGCCATCGCGTGCTTCTATGCCCTCGGCACCGCGATCGGCGGCAGCCTGTCGCCGCTGCTGTTCGGCTGGCTGATCGGTTTCGGATCAAGCTGGATGGTCAGTATCGGTTACACGATCGCGGCGCTGTTACTCTTGATTGCAGCCATCACGGAATGGAAGCTCGGGATCGACGCCGAGGGCAAGTCGCTCGAAAGCATCGCGAGACCGCTTTCGAGCCATGGATGAGCCTTTCGCGGCTATCTTTCGGGAGGACGCGGCTCCTCAGGGGACGCTGAATTTCATGACGGCGGAACATAGCCGTTCTGAACTCAGTGGCGGAGACGGCCCGACCAACCGCCTGCCGTCAGATCCGGTTGAACGGCGCGAAAGCCCTCGGAACTACTCTCCCAAGGAAATTGTGCGCTGATGTCCGGAAATATCAATTGCAGACACAGGAAGTCATCATTGCCATAGAACCATCAACTCCATCCGAGATGTTCTCGGTAGTATTGCGGTGCAACGGGCAGCAGAACCGCGGGCAAATTTTGAAAAATATCACCCTCACGTATCCCAATGCCGAAGCGCTTACCGGCCTGCAGCTCCTGATACATGTGCCAATAAGTATCGTGCGCCACACGGCTTTGGAGGCCAAACACGATCAGCTCTGGAAACTCGAACCTCAGCCAGAATCCGGTCGTGTAGCTGAACGCGGGCTTTCCCTGCTCGGCTCCAACGTGCGTTGTGAACCAGCCATGCTCGCGGATGTTCGCCACGAAATTCCGTTCATGGGCATCCAGCAAGGCCGGATCGGTATCAAGCGCGGTGAAAATTGGCAATCGCGATCTCACATCCTACTGCCAGCACATCGGGACCTGACAGCGTCCGCTATTTCGCGACAAATCCCGCTTCCATCATCAGCGATCTGTTCAGCGCGTCATCTTCCTCGAGGAATTTCAACATATCTTTGCCGGTCAGGAAGATCGGCTTCAGCGCCTGCTCTTCCATGTAATCCCTGTATTCCGGCGTCTGCGTCACCTTCTGGAACAAATTGACGTAGAATGCCTTTTGCTCCTCCGTCACCTTGCCCGGCAGGAACATGGCGCGCAGCATCAGGTACTGGATGTCGAGGCCCTCCTCCCTGCAGGTCGGGATGTCGTTCCACGACTTCGTACCGGTCACCCTGGTGGTGTAGCTGATCCGCTCCCGGTCGAACACGCAGAGCGGGCGGACCTGGCCGGCGCGCCAGACTTCCAGATTTTCGGATGGATTATTGACGTTGGATTCGGTGTGGTTGCCGACCAGCTGCGTCGCCGCCTCGCCGCCGGACTTGTAGGGTAGATAGGCAAATTTCGCGCCGGTCTTTTCTTCGAGGAACACGGTGAGGACATTGTCCTCGCGCTTCGATCCGGTGCCGCCCATCTTGAAGGGCGGATTGGCGGCCTTGGCGGCTTCGATGAAATCCTTCAGGCTCTTCGGCCCGGCGATATTGTCCCACAGCACGAACTGATCGAGGGCGACCACCGAAACCGCCGTCAGCTCGCGCCAGTTGAAGGGGATTTTCGCCGACAGCGGCAGCATGTAGATCACCGAATTGGCAATCAGCACCTTGTTGGGATCGCCTTCGCTCGATTTCATGTACATCAGCGCTTCGGCTCCCGATGCACCGCCCTTCAGCGACACCACCATCGGCGCCTTCATCAGATTGTTTCTCTGGATCGCCTGCTGCATCATTCGCGCCATCTGGTCGGAGGCGCCAGCGGCACCCGCCGCCACCACAATTTCAACGGGTTTGGTGGGCTCCCAGCCAGCCACGGCCGGCGCACCCGCCATCATGGCAGCCATCACGGCCAGGGCTTTGATGGAATGTCGCAAGGTTTCTTCCCGGTAGCTGTTGCGCCCGCGAGTTCCGGGCATTGTTCGTTTGTCGCATTGTGCGGGCTTATGCCTTTGACTTCAAGCCGGCCCGCTGTTCCCGGCCATGATGTTCGCGTGAGATCGCAGTCGCTTGGACGCGATTGTTAACCATTGCCCGTGGGGCCTGGCGCAGACATCGCATCTGCTGCTGGCTTGGGACGCCCGCCTTGATGGATCAATCCGAACGGGCGGAACAGGCATCGCCGTTCCGCCACGATCAAGCTATTTCGCCAGGTATTGATCGAAGAACGCGGTGATCTCGCCGAACGCCTCTTTGGTCTCGGGAGCCATGGGATCGAACAGGTATTGCGCATGCGAAAGCCCCTCGAACACCTGCAGATCCGCCCTCACACCGGCTTCGCGCAACTTTCGATGGGTGCGGACGGTGTTTGACAGAAACAGGTCCCGCGTTCCCGTGGTCAGGATCGTCGGCGGGAAGCCATGAAAGTCGCCATAGATCGGCGACAGCTGCGGATCCTTCAGATCGTGACCGTTGGCATAGAGTGCCGCCGCGCGGCTCAGATAGCCACTGTAGCTGACGAGAACGTTGTCCAACCACTCATTGGTCTTGTAACTGTCTCCGGTCTCCGTCAGATCGGCCCAAGGCGTACCGGGTGCGATGGCTGCCGGCAAAGCCAGCCCTTCCTGCTTGGCGCGCAGGATCATCGCCAGCGTCATGCCGCCGCCGGTCGAAGTTCCGACGATAGCCATGCGGCTCGGGTCCTGCATGGCGAGCGCCGCCTTCCACACCGCCATGGCATCGTCCATCGCGGCCGGATAGGGCGCATCGGGCGGCATGCGGTAGTCGAATTCGATCACCTTGTAGCCGCCGTAGGCAGCCATCAGCATGGCCTCGCCCGTGCCCGCCTCGCCGGGGCCGTAGACGTAGCCGCCGCCGTGAACGTTGATGATGAGCTGATTGCGGTGGGCGTCGGGCATGGCCTTGGGCGTGAAGATGAACCCCTTGACGCCCCCGATCACCGTCGGCTCCATGCTGACCCCGAGCATCTCCCGCGCCTTTGCCAGTCCGGGAAGCGAGGCATCGGCGAGCTTCTTGACCAGCGCGCGCCATTCGTCTGCCGAGGCGGGGTAGGCGTTCCAGGCCGGCACACGGTAGGGCGCGGCAATCAGCGCCTGCGCCGCCGCGTCGACGTCCTGCGGCACGGGTACGATCCTGGCGGGCAAGCTGCGCGGACCAGCCACGGCATTGGCGGCATTCTGTGAGGATTCAAGGGCGGAAAAATCGGGCGCCTGGGCAACGGCAGCTGTCGTTATCGTGCAGGCCAGGGCCACCGTCACCAAACGGGCAGTTATTAACATCGGCTCCTCCCAACCTTTCCTTGAACCCCTTTCGCTCGGCTGCGGGAGCCAGAGCAATACCCTCGTGAAACCCCCTATTTCCCCTTCCACTGCGGCGTGCGCTTGTTGAGAAAGGCGTCCATGCCCTCGCGAAAATCCTCGCTCATATAGGCGCGCAGGATCAGATCTTCGCCCTCATCGCGCGACAGCGTGCGGCGGATGCGGCGTACCGCTTCCTTGGTCACCTCCAGGGTGATCGGGGCGTGGCCTTTGACCAGTTCCGCGGTCTCGCTGGCGCGGCGCTGCAGCATGGCGACGTCGGGCACCACTTCGTTGAGCAGGCCGAGCGCCAGCGCCTCGTCGGCTTCGACCAGCCTCGCCTTGAAAATAAGATCCTTGGTCCGGGCCGGGCCGATCAAGGACACCAGCCTGGAGATGTTGGACATCGACAGGCAATTGCCGAGCGTACGCGCGATCGGAAAGCCGATCCGGGTAGCTGACGTGCCGATACGGATATCGCAGCACGCGGCAATCCCTGCGCCGCCGCCGGTGCAGGCTCCGGCAATGGCCGCAATGGTCGGGACACGGACCTGTTCGAGCGCGCCCAGCACGCGATCGATCCGCCCTTCGTAATCGAGCGCATCCTGCGCGGTCTTGAAGGCGCGGAATTGCGAGATGTCGGTGCCCGAGGCAAACGCCTTGTCGCCGGCACCGGTCAGGATCATGGCTTTGATCGAGCGGTCGGCATTGACCTCTTCGCAGATCGCTGCCATCCGCTCGTACATCGCAAAAGTCAGCGCATTGCGCGCCTGCGGCCGGTTGAAGGTCAGCCGGGCAATGCCGTCATCGACGACATAAAGCAGGTCGTCATTGGCTCCCACTGGGGCATTCATGACCGTCAAGCCACCGCGGCCTTGGGCTTCGCCGCTGGCGCCGTCTCGCGGGATTTCAGCACGTCCATGGCGGCGAGCACGCCGCCGGCTCGGTGCGGCACCTTGGCGAGATCGAGGCCCATTTCAACGCCCGACAGCGTTCCCATCAGCATCAGGTCGTTGAAATGGCCGAGGTGGCCGATCCGGAAGGCCCGGCCCTTGAGCTTTCCTAATCCGGTACCGAGCGACATGTCGAAGTTTTCCAGCACCACCTTGCGGAAGGCGTCGGCGTCATGGCCGTCGGGTACCATGACCGCGGTCAGGGCCGGCGAATAGCTGTGCGGATCGAGGCAGACGAGGTCGAGGCCCCAGGCTTTGACCGCCGCGCGGGTCGCCGCGCCATGGCGAAGGTGCCGCGCGAACACATGGTCGAGGCTTTCCTCTTCCAGCATCGCGATCGCTTCCTTCAGCGCGAACAACAGATTGGTCGCCGGCGTATAGGGGAAGGTGCCCTGCTTGTTCATCGCGATCATGTCGTGCCAATCCCAATAGGACCGCAACGAGCTGTTGGCCTTGGAGACCGCCAGCGCCTTTTCCGAGAGCGCGTTAAAACTCAGCCCGGGCGGCAGCATCATGCCCTTCTGCGAGCCGGCCACCGAGATGTCGATGCCCCAGGCGTCGTGCTCATATTCCAGCGCGGCGAGGCCCGAGATGGTGTCGACCATCAAGAGCGCCGGGTGCCTGGTTCGATTGAGAGCCTTGCGGACTTCCAGCGGATGGGTGACGCAGCCGGTCGAGGTCTCGTTATGCACCACGCAGACGGCCTTGATCTTGTGCCCACGGTCGGCGGCGAGTTTCGATTCTATCTCCTCGACATTGGCGCCGCGGCGCCAATCGGTGGGCATGAAGTCGACGTCGAGCTTGAACTTTTCGGCAATGCCACGCCACAGCACCGCGAACTGGCCGGTCTCCGCCATCAAGACCTTGTCGCCGGGGGACAGGGTATTGACGATGGCCGCCTCCCAGGCGCCAGTCCCCGAGGAGGGAAAGATGATGACCGGCTGCTCGGTGCGAAAGATGCGCTGCATCCCGGCCAGGACGGCATGACCGAGCTCGGCGAATTCGGGACCGCGATGGTCGAGCGTCGGCATGTCCATGGCCCGCAGCACCCGGTCGGGCACGTTGGTCGGACCTGGAATCTGGAGAAAATGCCTGCCAGTGTGCAAGGTCATGAGGGCGTCCTTCCCGGGGAATCCTTAGGGTTCTGCGAGCGCTCGAATAACACGATCGATCCGGCTTGTCCCCTGCCCGGTCGGCGCCGTCAATCCCCGGAAATGCCGGCTTTGGCCGGCCTTCAGGCCGCCGGCAACGGACGTCCCGCGGAAGGCCTGACCCCGACCTCCTGAAAGGGCGTCTCCGGATGCATCAAGAGGGCGCAGAAACCGCCCAGCAGCAACAGACCCATCGACATCAGGAACGGCAGATACCAGTTGCCGGTGATGTCGATCACGTAACCGGCGACCAGCGGCGACACGATCGCCGCCAGCGCCGAGCCGGTATTCATCAGGCCGGCGGCAGTGCCCGAATATTTCGGGGCAATGTCCATCGGCACCGACCACATCGGGCCGATCACGAGTTCGGCAAAGAAAAACCCACTGGAGAGGCACAGTGCGACCACCGTGATGTCGTGGAGGAACAGGATCGGCAGCAGCGAGACCAACGCGCCGGCAAAGCCGGTGATGGTGACGCTGAGGCGCGCAAAGCGGACGTTGCCAGTGATCTTGAGGATGCGGTCGGAGAGGATGCCGCCCAGGCTGTCGCCGACGACGCCGGCAAAGAATACCCCGGAAGCGAACAGGGCCGAATTCTTGATATCCAGGCTGTAGTTGTTCTTGAAGAAAAGCGGCAGCCAGTTGAGGTACAGCCACAGCGTCCAGCCATAGCAAAAATAGGTCAGCGTGACCGGCCACATCCGGCGCAACAGCGCACCCCAGGGCACCTCGGGCCGCTTGTTGAGCGGGCGCGGCGGCAGCGTCGCCAATTCGGCATCGCTGATGGCGGGATGATCCTTGGGCTCATTGCGGAAATACAGCGCCCAGACCACGCCCCAGACGAGGCTGACCAGCCCCAGCGCCACAAAGGATCCGCGCCAGGTCAGCCAGAACATCAACGCGGCAATCAGCGGCGGCGTGATCGCGTTGCCGAGCCGGGCAAACGCGTGGGTCAGCCCTTGCGCGAAACCGCGCTGCACCGCCGGCGTCCAGTATTGCATCGCGCGCGTGGCGGTCGGGAAGGTGGCGCCTTCGCCAAAACCCAGCGCAACGCGCGCCATGAACAGGGTCGGCAGGCTGTTGACAAAGCCGGTCATGATGGTCGAAGCCGCCCAGATCATGCCGCACCAGAACAGGGTCTTGCGCGGCCCGAAGCGATCCCCGACCCAGCCGCCGATCACCTGGAACAGCAGATAGGGATAGGCAAAGGCCGAGAACGCAAAGCCAAGCTGGGTATTGCTGAGCCGGAGCTCTTTCTGAATTTCGCTGGCCGCAGTCGAGATGTTGACCCGGTCGATATAGGTGATGAAGTACATGATGCACAGCATCGCCAGCACGACATGGGTGGCCTTGAACCGAAGCCGCATTTGTTTCCTCCGCTTGTTCTTGTCATCGCCGCGGCGCCCCTACAGGACGCTTGGCTTGTTGGCTGCTCAATGAGCAGCTTTTGGTTGTAAGATTATAATCTTGACATCTTTAGATGCGGCGCGGGATTGCATTCCATTCACCACCCTATTGCATTCAGTTTCATTCACATCAACCAGGATTCTGTTTACAATACTGCAACGACTTCCCCGCCAAGGCACAGGTTCCGGCCATGAAGCTGATGGTTCCAAATGACGCCACTTGGATCTCGGTCGCGGCCGGCGCAGCTTGCGACCGGGAGGCGACATGGCATCCGGCGGCCGGGTCCCCAAGCGCCAGCTATGCGAAATGCCCGCCATCTCGCGCGCGGGACCGGCGGGAGCGGGATGTCCAACAAGGGCTCAATGACGCAGCTTGAAGAGCGCCTGGCGCGCGAGACCAAAGCCGAGCTCCTGTTCGATTCCTTCAGCCGCGGGCGCTATGCCACCGACGCGTCGTTTTATCAGATCATGCCGGCCGGCGTGGTGGTGCCGCGCAGCATCGACGACGCCCTGAGCACGCTCGCGATCTGCCGCGAGGCGGGCCGCATTGTCACCCCGCGCGGCGGCGGCACCTCGCAATGCGGCCAGACCATCAATGATGGCATCATCATCGATGTCTCCAAACACCTGAACCGCCTGCTTTCGCTCGATGTCGAAAACCGCAGCTGCGTGGTCGAGCCGGGGACCGTGCTCGACGATCTCAACCGCCAACTGAAGCCGCACGGCCTGTGGTTCCCAGTCGACGTATCCACCGCCTCGCGCGCCACCATCGGCGGCATGGCCGGCAACAATTCCTGCGGCGGCCGCTCGCTGCGCTATGGCACCATGCGCGACAACACGCTGTCGATCGATGCCGCGCTGGCCGACGGCACGCGGCTCCATTTCGGCGAACTGCCAAGCCAGCTTTCGCCCGAGAATGCGGATGCCCCCGGCGGGAAACTGTTTTCCGACCTGCTGGCGCTTGGCGCCCGCGAGGCGGCCGAGATCGCCGAACGATTTCCGAAAGTGCAGCGCCGCGTCGGCGGCTACAATCTCGATGCGCTGGTGCCGCGCAATGCGGCCAACAACATGGCCCATCTCCTGGTCGGCTCCGAGGGCACGCTCGCCTTCACCACCGCGGTCGAATTGAAACTGTGGCCGGTGATCCGCAACAAGGTGCTCGGCGTCTGCCACTTCGGCAGTTTCTACCAAGCGATGGACACCGCTCAGCATCTGGTCAAGCTGCGTCCGATCGCGGTCGAACTGGTCGACCGCACCATGATTGCGCTCGGCCGCGAGATCGCGATGTTTGAGCCCATCATCGCCGAAGCCGTGCGCGGCGATCCCGATGCGGTGCTGATCGTCGAGTTTGCCTGCGAAGACCAGGCGGAAAACCTGCAAAAGCTGAAGGAACTCGGCGAATTAATGGCCGATCTCGGCTTCGGCTGGGACCGACCCAAAGCCAAATGGGGCGGCGTGGTCGACATCACCGCGCCCGGCCTGCAGACCGCCGTCGCGGAGTTTCGCGCCGCCGGCCTCAATGTGATGATGTCAATGAAACAGGAAGGCAAGCCGGTCTCCTTCGTCGAGGACTGCGCGGTGCCGCTGGCCCATCTCGCCGATTACACCGCGCGGCTCAATGCCATCTTTGAAAGACACGGCACCAGCGGCACCATGTATGCGCACGCCTCGGAGGGCTGCCTGCATGTGCGGCCGGTCCTGAACCTGAAACTCGAAAAGGACGTCAAGGCGATGCGCGCCATCGCCGAGGAAACCTTTGCGATGGTCCGGGAATACAAGGGATCGCATTCCGGCGAGCACGGCGACGGCATCCTGCGATCGGAATTTCATCAGGCCATGTTCGGCGAGCGCATCACCGCCGATTTCAGGGAGATCAAACACCGCTTCGATCCGGACAATCTGCTCAATCCCGGCAAGATCGTCGATGCGCCCCAAATGGACGATCGCTCGCGCTTTCGTTACCCGCCGGATTACCGCATCGGTGCGTTGCGGACCAAGCTGGACTGGTCGGCCTATCCCGGCGCTGGCGGCGGGTTCCAGGGCGCGATCGAAATGTGCAACAACAATGGCGCCTGCCGCAAGCTCGAGGGCGGCGTGATGTGCCCGTCCTACCGGATCACCCGCGACGAGAAGGATGTCACGCGCGGCCGCGCCAACACGCTGCGGCTGGCGATCTCCGGCCAGCTCGGCCCCGATGCGCTGGCCTCGGACGACATGGCGGAGACCATGAAACTTTGCGTGTCCTGCAAAGCCTGCCGCCACGAATGCCCGACCGGCGTCGACATGGCCAGGATGAAGATCGAGGTGCTGGCGGCGCGGGCGGCGCGACAGGGACTTTCGCTGCGGGATCGCATGGTCGGCTTCCTGCCGCGTTATGCCCATCTGGCTGCGCGTTTTGCCGGGATCGCCAACTGGCGCAATAACAGTCCCCTGTTGCGGCGGCTGTTCGAAAAATTCGCTGGCATCAGCGCGCAGCGCTCTTTGCCGGCGTGGCGGCGCGACGTGTTCAGCGCCGGCGCCGAGGCGATGGGCCCGCCCGATGGCCGCGAGGTCGTGCTGTTCGCCGACACCTTCAATCGCGCGTTCGAGCGCGAAAACCTCACCGCCGCGCTGCATGTGCTGGTCGCGGCCGGCTACCGTGTTCATCTGCCCAAGCCCGACGATGGCGGCCGGCCGCTGTGCTGCGGGCGGACCTTTTTTTCAGCAGGTCTGGTCGATCACGCCCGCGCCGAACTCGACCGGCTGGTCGCAACCTTGGCGCCGTTCGCCGCGCGCGGCGTGCCCATCATCGGCCTGGAGCCGAGTTGCCTGTTAACGCTGCGCGACGAACTGCTCGCGCTGCGATCTGACTCCATGGCCAAAACCATCAGCGCCCAGGCGCTGATGTTCGAGGAGTTCATCGCCCGCGAGGCCGCGGCCGGCCGGCTGCGGCTGCCGCTTGGACGCCTGCCCCGCACTGCCCTGGTGCACGGCCACTGCCACCAGAAATCGTTCGGCGCCTTCACGGCGGTGGAACAGGTGCTGCGGCTCGTTCCGGAGCTGAAGGTCGAGATCATCTCTTCGAGCTGCTGCGGCATGGCCGGCGCCTTCGGCTACGGCACCGAGACTTTTCAGGCCTCGATCGAAATGGCCGAACTGTCGCTTTTGCCGGCGGTGCGGCGCGCCGATGCCGCCACGCTGATCGTCGCCGACGGAACCTCGTGTCGGCACCAGATTGCCGATGGCACCCACCGTGCAGCCCTCCACGTCGCCCGCGTGCTGGCGATGAGCCTTCGCGCGCCATCCAGTGAACCCGCCTCCCCTGCCACAAAGGAACCGATCCATGGCTGAACTGACCCTCGACGTCGCCCGCAAGATCCTCGATGCCGCCTTGGCCAAGGCAACCGAGAAGAAACTGAAGCCGCTGGTGGTGATGGTCCTCGACGCGCGCGGCTGCATCAAGGCTGCCGCGGCGCAGGACGGCACCAGCCTGCTGCGCGGCGAGGTCGCCCATGGCAAGGCCTACGGCGCGCTGGCGATGGGCATGGGATCGCGGGCGCTGTTCCAGCGCGCCCACGAGCAGGCCTATTTTGTCAGCGCGGTGAACACGCTGGCCCAGGGGCGGCTGGTGCCGGTCCCCGGCGGCGTCTTGATCCAGCAAGAGGGCGCGCTGCTCGGCGCCGTCGGCGTCAGCGGCGACAGCTCGGACAATGACGAGATCTGCGCCATCGCCGGCATCGAGGCCGCCGGGTTGAAGGCAAATCCAGGGTAGGCCACCGTCATGGCCGGGCTTCGTCCCGCCTGCGGGGCCGAAGCTCCTTCGGCGCGGCGAAGGTTCGGCCATCCCTGTCTTTGTTACGACCCGCAAGCTTCAACTGGCTGACGCCAGCGCGGGGTCGGCCGTCACCATCGATTCCCTGGAGCGCGGCAGGACGAAGTGGATGATCGCCGTTGCGATCACGTAGACACTGGCGCAGGCGAAGAACACGACGGTGTAGTTGTTGCCGGTTGCATCGAGCACCCGGCCGATGGCCGCAGCGGAAAAGGCTCCCGCCAAGGAGCTGATACCGCCACCCAGCCCAACCGCCGACGCCACCGCGCCGCGCGGCATGGTGTCCGATACCAGCGTGAACAGATTGGCGGAAAATCCCTGATGCGCGGCCATGGCAATGCCGATCAGAACCACCGCGGCCCACATGCTCTGCAACTGCGGCGCCAGGAACACCGGCAGGGTGCAGGCTGCACAGACCAAAAGCGTGATCTTGCGGGCGGGGAAAACGTCCATGCCGCGCTTGATCAGGGTCGAAGAGACCCAACCGCCCGCGATCGAGCCGACATCGGTAAGCAGATAGATCACCACCAGCGGCAACCCGACGGCAAACAGCGACACATGAAACTTGCTATTGAGGAAGCTCGGCACCCAATTGTTGTAGAACCACCAGGCCGGATTGGTGAGCACGGCGCCGATGATGTAGACCCAGGTGCCGGGATAGGTCAGTAACCGGCCCCAGGGGACTTGTTTGGCCGCGGGTTCCGGGTCGCGGTTGATATAAGCGAGTTCGCTCGCCGAGACGCGCGGGTGTTCGGCGGGGCTGCGGTAACTCATCAGCCAGTACACCACCCACAACAGACCGATCGCACCCGTGACGTAGAAGGCGGCTTGCCAGCCGGACAGGCTGACAACGAGCGCGCCGATCAGCGGCGCCAGCATCGCGCCGATGTTGCTGCCGCTGTTGAAAATGCCGGTAGCCAGCGCGCGATCGCGCACGGGAAACCAGGTGGCGATGGTCTTGATGCAGGTCGGGAAGTTGCCGCCTTCGCCAAGGCCGAGCACGATACGGGCAACGATGAAGCCGGTGACCGAGGCCACCATGCCGTGCGCGGCGGAGGCCAGGCACCACAGGATCGCGGCGGCGGCAAGGCCTAGGCGAATGCCGATCTTGTCGGTCAGCCAGCCCATGCCGGCGTAGCCGATCGCATAGGCAATCGAAAAGAAGAAGATGATGTTGCCGAAATCGGTCTCGCTGAAATGCAGGTCGTTCTGTATCGTCGGCTTGAGCACGCCGAGGATGTTGCGGTCCATATAGTTGATGGTGGTGATCAGGAACAACAGGGCGCAAACGATCCAGCGATAATGCGTGGCAGCCTTGGTGAAGGCCAACAGGTTCGACTCTTTCATCTGGATCCTCCCGGCGGTTGGTTTTTGAATGTTGGCGCGCCGCCGGCTGCTGCAGGGAGGCGGCTGGATGGGATGTTCTAGAAGAAGTACCGGGTACGGATCGATACCCTATTAAGCATGGATCAATTCATTTTCGGCATCGATTGAGGGAGCGTCGGCGCGAGGCTGCCGACCGCATCGTCGAAATGACAGAGCCCCCACTTGCGGGCTGCCTTCTTGGCGTCGCTGCGTGGGGACCACGGGCGAAAATCGGAAGCTTCTTCCAACAGAGCTTGCTTCACCGCCCGGGCCAGGACGGCTTACGCTTCTCGCCGAAAGCCTTGAGGCCCTCTTTGGCATCCTCGGTCATGGCCAGCAGCGCGATCTGGCTTTCGGTATAGGCAATGCTTTCATCGAACGACATCGAGGCGATGGCGCGCATGGCGTATTTGCCGCGCCGGATCGCGGTCGGCGACTTGTCGACGATGCGGCCGATCAGCCAGTCGACCTTGGCGTCGAGCTGGCCTGCGGGGACAATATAATTCAGAAGCCCCGCGGCCTGCGCCGTCGGCGCATCGAACGGCTCGCCGGTCAGCGCCCACTCGTTGACCAGCCGCCGCGGCACCAGTGCCTGCAACAGGCTCATGACCTGCATCGGGAACACGCCGACCTTGACCTCGGGCAATCCGAACGTCACGTGATCGGCTGATACCGCCATGTCGGTCATGCACAACAGTCCCATGCCGCCGGCCATGCAGACGCCGCCGACCCGAGCGATCGCGGGCTTGGTCGAGTTCTGCGACAGCCGCAGCAGGTCGGCATAGTCGCCATTGGGCCTGGAAAAATCAAACGCGAAGGCGGCGCCGCTGTTCTGCAGATCGGCGCCGGCGCAGAAGGCCTTGTCGCCCGCTCCGGTCAGGACGATGACGCGAACGTCGCTGTCCTCATGCGCCTCGCGGTACCCCCTGACGATGCCCGCGATGACGGCACCATTGAGGGCATTGCGCTTCTCCGGCCGGTTGATGGTGATCCAGAAGGCCTGCCCGCGCTTTTCGAGTATCACGCTGGTGTTGTCGGTCATGGACCCTCCTGCTCCATCTGCTGCTGGCAGACATTAACGGCAGGTCGGCGTCCCGCGGCAAGTCCGATTCACGGCTTTGGATAGGCCGCCGGCATCGCCTTCCTGACCCAGACCTTGTTGTCATGGAAGGCCGCTCCGCCGATCGGCGCGACGGCCTCGGCTCCGGTCAGCGTATTGATGCCGCGGCCGCCGATATGGGCCTTGTTCGGCTGGATCGATTCCGCGATCAGCACGCCGCGGCGCACGCCGTCGAACAGTCTGGCGGTCAGCGTGGTCTCGCCCCTGGTATTGCCGAGCGTGACGGCGTCGCCGTCGGCGATATCAAGCAAGCCGGCATCATCGGGATGGATCATCACGCTGGGCGCGCCCTCGCGCGCCTGCGATGAGGGCGTTTCATTAAAACTGGTATTGAGGAAACTGCGCGACGGGCTGGTGGCGAGCCGGAACGGATGGGCCTCATCCGCCTCCTCGATGGAGGCCCAGTGATCGGGCAGTGAAGGCATCTGGTCCCAGGCACCCATCAGGCCGGCACTGCCGATCGGCGGATGGGCCCAATCGGCCTTGAAATGGAACTTGCCGTCGGCATGGGCGAAGCCATCGAGGTAGTGCGAGGTGCGGAAATCCGGCTGCAGGTCGCGCCACAGATCAGCTTCCAGCGCCTCGATACCGCCATGACCGCTCTTTTTGAGCGTCACGTCGATCAATTCGCGCGGCGACATGTCGAACCCGGGATGGACCGCCCCGAGGCGACGGGCGATGCCCTGCAGCACCTCGTGATTACTGCGGCATTCGCCGGGCGGATCGATCAGCTTGGCGCCGACCGAAATATGCTGATGCCCACCGCCATAATAGAGATCGTCATGCTCCATGAACATGGTCGCCGGCAGCACCAGGTCGGCCATGGCGGCGGTCTCGGTCATGAACTGCTCGTGCACCACCATGAACAGGTCCTGGCGCCCAAATCCCTGGCGCACCAGCGCCTGCTCCGGCGCCACCGTCATCGGGTTGGTGTTCTGGATCAGCATCGCCTTGACCGGCGGGCCCCCCTTCAGCGCCGCCGCATCGCCGGTCAGGATCCGGCCGATCTTCGACTGGTCCAGCCAGCGCGTGCGATGGTCGATCACGTCATGCCCCTCGATGACGGATTCATCGAACTTCCAGATCGAGGCATTGTTGAAAAACGCGCCGCCGCCCTCGTATTGCCAGGCGCCGGTGACGGCGGGAATGCAGAGCGCCGCATGCATCTGCGCCGCACCGTTGCGGCTGCGCGTAAAACCGTAACCAAGCCGGAAGAACGCGCGTTTGGTCGCCCCCACCGTGCGGGCAAAGGCCTCGATCTCCGCCACTGGAACACCTGAGATCGCCGAGGCCCATTCCGGCGTGCGGGTTTTCAGATGCGCCTCGAGCTCTCCGGGACAGTCGGTATAGCGCGCGAGATAATCGCGGTCGGCAAAGCCCTCGCGGAACAGCACGTGCATGACGCCACAGGCAAAAGCGCCATCGGTGCCGGGCCGCAGGATGATCTTGATATCGGCCTGCTTGACCGTGTCGTTATGGTAGATATCGATGGCCGCGATCTTGGCGCCGCGCTCTTTGCGGGCGCGCATCGCATGCGTCATCACGTTGACCTGGGTATTGACGGGATTGGTGCCCCAGATCACCACCAGGTCGGAAACCCCCATCTCGCGCGGATCGACGCCGGCGATCTTGCCGGTGCCAATGGCAAAGCCGACTCGGGCGATATTGGCGCAGATCGTCGAGTAGAAGCGGGAATATTTCTTCACATGGGCAAGGCGGTTGATGCCGTCGCGCATCACCAGGCCCATGGTGCCGGCATAGTAATAGGGCCACACCGACTCCGCGCCGTATTCGCGCTCGGCCTGATTGAAGCGAGCCGCGATCTCGTCCAGCGCATCGTCCCAGGAGATCCGGCCAAACTTGCCCGAACCCTTCGGTCCGATCCGGAACTGCGGATACATCAGCCGGTCCGGATGATGGATGCGCTCGGCATAGCGCGCGACCTTGGCGCAGACGACGCCGGCCGTATAGCTCTGCAACTTGGAGCCGCGGACCCGGCCGATGGTGGAATGGTCGATCACCTCGACATCGAGGGCGCAGGCCGACGGGCAATCGTGAGGACAGGTGGAATGCCGGATCGCGACTTTTGTCTGCTGGTTCATGCGATAAAAGGTACCATCAAAATCGGCGCTGGCGAGCGCATTTATCCGGCAATCAGCCCACGAAAGCGCAGCTGCCCTATGCGCCGAAGTAAGCTCCGCCATTGGCGTGGATGGCTTGCCCGGTGATGTAGCGCGCGCCCGGGCCGCAGAGGAAGCGGACGCTGGCCGCGACATCTTCCGGTGTGCCGCGCTGGCCGTCGAGGGTCTGATGCGTCAGATGATGCGCGGGTTCCGGCTGGTCCTTTGGCCGCGGCGTGCCGATCAGGCCGGGAACCACGCAATTGACTGATATGCCGTAGACGGCGAGGTCACAGGCCAGCGCGCGGGTGAAGCCGACGAGGCCTGCTTTCGCCGTCACCACATGGGCGCGGTCCTTGGCCCCGGTATGCGCGCTCAAGCCGCCGATGTTGACGATCCTTCCCGCCCCGCTGGCACGCAGCGCCGGAAGACAGGCCTTCGTGCAGTGAAAGGCGCCGTCGAGGGTGACATCGAGAATGGCCCGCCACTCGGCGTAGTCCATCTCGGCGAAGGCTTTTTCCCGCCGCAGCGCCGCATTGTTGACGAGGATGTCGAGCCGGCCGAAATGGCTCGCGACTGCGTCCGCCATCGCCGCTACGTCAGCGGCATTGGCCACATCGCCGATATGGACCTGCGCCTTGCCGCCGGCGGCGTCGATCTCGCGCGCCACCGCTTCCGCTTGGGCGCGGTTGCTGCGCGCATTGACCAGGACGGACGCACCGCCCTCCGCCAGCGCCAGCGCGATCGCGCGGCCAATGTTGCGGCCGGCGCCGGTGACGATGGCGACCTTGCCAGTGAGTTCGTTGTTGCCGGTCATGCTCCGTTCACCTCGTCATCGTCCGCGAAAGCGGGCGATCCAGTCAATCACCGGCGCACGCCATGGACTTGGATGACCCCGCTTTCACGGGCATGACGGATGTGGTTAGGCGCGCAACGCGCTCAGATCGATAGCGCCGTCGATAGAGCGCCGCCAGCAGTTTCAGCGCCGCCTCGCTCTGCGCCGCGCTCCAGCCGCCATGCTCAGCGTTCAGCTTGAACTTGCCGATCACGTCCTGCCGGGTCAGCGGCTCCTTGGCGCCGCCGCGCAAATGAGGCTGCCGTTCCTCGATGACGCTGCCGTCCTTCAGGGTGGTCCTCATATGGCCGGTATAGTTGTTCGGATAGGGATTATCCGGGTCGATGACGTACTTCACTTTGGCAGCCAGCGCGAGTACCGCGGCATCATCGATTGCCTGTTCCGTGAAGGCGCCGAGCCCGACGCCGCCATGGACAAAACCGCTCGCCAGAAGATACGGCGTAGCGAACTTGGCCGCATAGCCGTTGCGCGGATGCTGCTTGTCGGCGAGCGGCTCCCACAGGCGGTGCACGGTGCCCTCTGCCACCTCGCAGACGATCTCGCTGATCTCCTCCCCCCTGCACGCCGCGCGCGGCGAGCCGCCTGGCGCAATCGATATAGGGCTGCGCCATCGTCCCGCAGGGGTACGGCTTGAACGCCAGCGTGTCCGTGACCCAGCGCGATCCGAAATCGCCCGTTAGCGCGTCGTAGTCGCCATCGGCGCTGTGGGCGAAGGCATAAAACAGCCCGTGCACGCCTTCGAACACCGTGCGTGGACCGAAAAATCCCTGTCGCGCCAACAGCGCTGCGCGGATACCCGATTGCGCCGCCCATCCGGCATGCAGCCGCTTGGTCCAGGCGCCCTCGGCAAGATATTCGATGATGCCGCCCGCCAGGCTGCCGGCAATGCCGAGCGCATCGACGATTTGACGGGCGTTGAGACCGAGCGCCGCACCGACGCCGGCCGCGGCCCCCATGGCGCCGAAGATCGCGGTCGGATGAAACCCGGCCTTGTGGACCGCCTTCGGCGCCACCAGGCTCAAACGGCACAGCACTTCGGTGCCGACGGCAATGCCGAGCAGCGCGTTTGCGCCATCGGGATGATGCCGCTCGCAGGCGGCCAGCACCGCCGGCACGACCACCGCGCCGGCATGCACCGGACCGCCCTCGAACGTATCGTCGAAATCCTCGCCATGGGCCGCGGTGCCATTGACGAAGGCAGCCCCCGAGGCGGTGAGCGTGCGCGCATGCCCGATCGCCGTGCACGGGCCGTCATCGTCCCAGCCCGCCAGCGCGCTTGCGGCGTAATCCTGGCGGCGCGCGGTGACGCAGAGCCCGACGACGTCGATCAGCAAATCCTCGCATTTTCGCACGGTCGCCGCCGCCAGATCGCCCGGTATCAGCGCAACGACCTTTTGCGCCAGCAACTCGGCGACGGAGATTTCAGGTTGCTGCGCCGTCATGGTTCTGAGCGGCTGGATGGATCAGACATGAAAGATCCGGGTGTAGCGCGCCTTGATCGCATCGGCCTGATCTACCACCGCGGCCGGATCATCCTTCATGGTCTTGATCTCCTTGAGCGGCTTACGCCCCGGCTTCTCCACCGTCTGCGGATGCACCGAGCGCAAGCCGCCAACGTCGATAATGAGCTGCTGGGCATCGCGGCTGAAGCAGAACGACTGGAACAATCTGGCGGCGTTCGGATTGGGCGAGGACTTGAAGATGCCGTTGGGTCCGACGATCAAGGGCGACCCTTCGACCGCATAGACCGGCTCGACCGGCCGGCCCTTCTCCTTCATTTCGAAAATATTGTACTCGTTGCCATCGGCCATCACGGCCCGCTCGCCGAGGTCGAGCTTCTTCGGGGGATCGGCCGAGGATTGCACCTGCATGATATTCTGTTTCGCCAGTTGCTCGAACCAGCTCCAGCCGAGGTCGCGCTGCATCTGGTAGGTCGCGGTCATGATGGTACCGCTGTAGCCGGGATGGGCCTTGACGATCTTGCTCTTCCATCTGGGATCAAGCAGATCGGCAAAACTCTTCGGGGCCTCATCCGCCTTTACCAGACCGGTGTTGTAGGCGATGATGCTGAGCCAGATGCGAAAGCTCGCAAACTGGCCGTCGGCATCGCGGTGCTCGAGCGGATACTGGGCGACGTCTTCGGGAACGTAGGGCAGCCAGGATTCCGTCGCGTTTCCAGATGATGAAATGCGCGGCGTCAGAGGAATTCACCACATCGACCGCGTGGATGTTGCTGGAGTATTCCTGGCCGATGCGCTGGAACACCCGCTCCGCGCCGGTGCGCTCGACGTGGACCGCGATGCCCGGATATCTGGCCTCGAAGGCTGCAGCCAGTTTCTCGGCAACCGGCAGATCGGTGGACGTGTAGTAACTGATCTGGCCTTCCTTCTTCGCCGCTTCGATCAAGGCCGGCGTGATCGGCTCGGGCGGCGGCGCCGAGGCCATGACGCGGGTCGAGAACGCTGCCCCCGCAAGCCACGCGCCCGAGCCCTTGATCAGGGTCCGGCGCGAGATCCTTGGATGTTTCATCACGTTATTATCCCTTGATACCGGCGAGCCTCGGAGGATCATCTATGATTCCTAGCACAAACCGAAAGTCTTTGGTCGACAGTGCCTTGCGATTGCCACTGGACTTCCCGGCCAGATTTGGCCAACAACCCGCGCAGGAGCAAGACCGGAATCCGGGAGTTTGAGATGACGGCCCCAAGATTTGCGCTGACGCTGCTGGCAACTGCGCTGGCGACGGCAAGTATCGCGGCACCGGTTTTGGCGCAGGACTATCCCACCAAAGCCGTGAGGATCATCGTTCCCTTCGGGGCCGGAGGCCCTGCCGACGTGGCCGCTCGCCTGATCGGCAACATCCTGCAGGAACATTTCGGTCAGCCCTTCGTGGTGGAGAACCACACCGGTGCCGGCGGCGTGATCGGCACGCTGGAGGTCGTCAAATCGCCGCCAGACGGTTACACCCTGCTGATGATGTCGAACACCCAGACCGCCAACGAAACGCTGATGCCCCAAACGCAGCGAAAATACCAGTTGATGCGCGATCTCGCACCCGTGGCGCCAGTCAGTACCTCCGACCTCGTCATCGTCGTCAACCCGCAAGTTCCGGCAAAGACGCTGCAGGAGTTCATCGCGCTCGCCAAATCGCAACCAGGAAAGCTCAACTACGCCTCGGCCGGCACGGGCACGCCCTATCACATGGCCGGCGAGCTGTTCAAAGCCATGGCCGGCATCGACCTGGTGCACGTTCCCTACCGCAACAGCGGCGAGGCGCGCTCAGGGGTCATCGGCGGACAGGTGCAGATGATGATCGATGCCGTGACGACGATGGCCCCCAATGTCACCGCAGGCCAGGTGCGGGCGCTTGCCACGACCGGCACGACGCGATCTGCCGTGTTGCCTGATGTGCCGACGGCCGGCGAGGCCGGCGTACCCGGTTACGAGGCGACCATCTGGCTCGGATTGATGGCGCCGGCCGGGACCCCCAAGCCCATTGTCGACCGTCTGAATGCCGCCATCAACGAGGTGGTCAAGCGTCCCGACATCGTCAAGCTCTGGAACGACCAGGGCGCGGTCGCCATGTCGATGTCCCCTGAGGCATTCGACAAATATCTGCGCAGCGATATTGTGAAATGGGCTGAAGTCGTCAAGCGCTTCCCGGACCAGCCGCAATGAGGTTGCATTCTCGATGCCAAATATTCTATTCCGCCTCAATGGCGTCGAGACCGGTGTCGACGCCGATCCCAATTCATCACTGCTCGGCTGCTTGCGCGGGCGGCTCGGCATGACCGGGGCGCATTACGGCTGCGGCGCCAATGAATGCGGCGCCTGCAACGTCCTGATCGGCGACCATGCAGTGGCCGCCTGCGACACGCCGCTGTGGTCGGTCGAGGGCAAGGACGTCACCACGCCGGAGGGGCTGGGAAGCGGGCAAGCCCCGCACCCGCTGCAGCTTGCCTTTATTGCCGAGCAGGCGTTGCAATGCGGGTATTGCGTGCCCGGCATCCTGATCAGCGCGGCGGCGCTCTTGAAGCAAAATCCCCATCCCACCGCCGCCGACGTCAAGGCCGCGCTCGACCGCAATCTCTGCCGTTGCGGCTCGCATAACCGCATGGTGCGGGCAGTGCTGCGGGCCGCCGCCGCGATGGCAGCCCTATGACAACATCCGCGCCCTCGCCTGTGGCAAAGCTGCCGGTCAGCCTCGCACAAAACCCGCTGCTGTCGTCGTGGGTGCAGATCTCGCCGGCGGGACGCGTGACGGTGTCTCCGGGAAAGGTGGAGATCGGGCAAGGCATCGTCACCGCATTGGCGCAGATCGCCGCCGACGAACTCGATATCGACATCGAGCGGGTGCGGATGATCCGCGCCTCGACGGCCACAAGTCCAAATGAAGGCGCGACCTCGGGCAGCCTTTCGGTGCAGCAATCCGGACGTGCCATCCGCGCGGCCTGCGCCGAAATCCGGCAGCTGTTTCTGACCGCCGCCTCTGATCGGCTGGGCGTCAGGGCCGACGTCCTCGACATCCAGGACGGCATGATCTCCGGCCCCGGCAATGTCCGCACAAGCTACTGGGAACTCGCCGATCAAGTCTCGCTCGATCGCGAGGCGAACCCGGGTGCCGTGCCCAAGTCCGCGAGCCGCCGAACGCTGGCGGGACATTCCATTCAGCGGCTGGATATTCCCGACAAGGTTTTTGCCCGTCCCCGTTTCATTCACGATGTCGCGCTGCCCGGCCTGTTGCACGGTCGCGTGCTGCGCGCGGAAATGCCGGCCGCCACGCTCGTCGCGCTGCCGGAAGATGGCGCGCGCGCCGTGGCCGGCCTGATCGCCATCGTGCGCGACGGCAATTTCGTCGGCGTGGTGACCGAAAGCGAAGACGGCGCGGAGGCCGCGCTGCAGGCCTTGCGCAAGGGGGCCAAATGGTCGGCCGGCGAGATCCTGCCCAATGAATCCGCACTAGCTGAATGGCTGCAGGCCCAGCCGTCGGAGTTGGCCTTGATCGACGAGAAGGCCTCGCCCCGGCGAGGTGTAAAGCAGCGCACGATCCGGCGGCTTTATAGCCGCCCCTATCTCGCCCATGCCTCGATTGCGCCGTCCTGCGCCATGGCGCAATGGAGCGGCGAGCGCGTCCAGGTCTGGACCCATAGCCAGGGGGTGTATCTTCTTCGCGCCGACCTTGCGCTGGTATTGGGACTGCCGGAGCAGCAGATCACGGTCGAGCACTTGGAGGGGGCCGGCTGCTACGGCCATAATGCCGCCGACGATGTCGCGCTTGATGCCGTCCTGTTGGCCAAAGCGGCCGGCGGCCGGCCGGTCCGCGTGCAATGGTCGCGGCGAGATGAGATGTCGCATGCGCCGTTCGGAGCGGCCATGGCGATCGAGATCGAAGCTGATCTCGATGCCGGAGGCGAGATCATCGACTGGCGCCATCAGATCTGGAGCAACGGCCACACCGCGCGGCCCGGACGGGCGGCGCAGCCTGCTTTGCTCGCGGCGAGCGAGCTTGCAAAACCATTTCCGCGCATGATCGCAACCAATCCGCCGCCTGCCAATGGCGGCGGCGCTGACCGCAACTCGGTACCGCTCTATGACTGGCCGTCGTGGAAAATCCAATCCCACCGCCTGCTCACGATGCCGATCCGTACCTCCGCGCTGCGCACGCTGGGCGCACAAGGCAACGTCTTTGCGACCGAGTCCTTTCTCGACGAACTGGCGGCCGAGCGCGGCGAAGATCCGATCGCCTTCCGGCTGCGGCAGCTGAAGGACATCAGGGCGCAAGACGTGATCCGTGCGGCGGCCAAACGCGCGCACTGGAAGCCGGCGAAGCGCGACGGGATCGGTTACGGCGCAGGCTTCGCGCGCTACAAGAACACCGGTGCCTATTGTGCTGCCGTCGCCGAAATCGAGAGCGCCGAGGAAATCCGCGTCAAGCGGCTCACGATCGCGGTCGATGTCGGCGAGGCCATCAATCCCGACGGCGTGATCAACCAGATCGAAGGCGGCGCGATTCAGGCCACCAGCTGGGTCCTGAAAGAGCGCGTCCGCTTCGACCGCGAGCGCATCACCAGCGCGAGCTGGACCGACTATCCGATCCTGCGTTTCAGCGAGGTGCCGGAGGTTGAGGTCGTGCTGATCCCGCGAGCGGAGCTCGAGCCGCTCGGCGCCGGCGAAGCCGCGCATGGCCCGGTCACCGCGGCCATCGCCAATGCCGTGTTCGATGCGCTGGGGGTACGCGTTCGCAACCTGCCGATCACCCGCGACAGCCTGATCGCGGCGATGGAGCTGTAGTTGAGGGATTGCATGAAAATTATCGTATCCAAGCTCTCCGACCTCATCCTGAGGAGCGCGCCTTCGCCCGAAGGGCGAGGGCGCGCGTCTCGAAGGATGGCAACTTGCACCGTCGTTTGCGGCCATCCTTCGAGACGCATCGCTGACGCGATGCTCCTCAGGATGAGGACCGGTCGGTTTAGCGCATGAATGGCCTGAACATCCTGAGCGGTGGCGCCGCCCAGGGCCTGGTCAAGGCCGTTGCGCCGCAATTCACGGCGCTGACCGGACTGGATATAGAAGGCGAATTTGGCGCGGTCGGCGCCATGGCCGATCACTTGCGCCAGGGCGTGGCCGCCGACGTCGTCATTCTGACCGCGAAGCTGATCGCCGAGCTTGCGCGGGAAAAGCTTGTCGTCCCCGCCTCGATCACCGACATCGGCCAGGTCGAAACCGCATTGGCGGTTCGCGCCGGCGATCCCCTGGTCAGCGTCAAGGACGCCGCGGACTTGCGCGCCGTGCTGCTCGCAGCCGACGCGATCTTCGTGCCGGACACGGAGGCGTCCACGGCAGGCATTCATGTGGCGAAAATTCTGAGGCAGATCGGCATTGCCGACGAGGTGGCCGCACGGCTCAAGGTTTCCCCGAATGGTGCGACCGCGATGCGTGGGCTCGCGGCAAGCGGCGACGCAAGGCCGATCGGCTGCACCCAGTCCACCGAGATCATCTCGACTGCGGGCGTAAAGCTTTCGGGTTCGCTGCCGCCGGGCTGTGAACTCTCGACCATCTATAGCGCGGCCGTCGCCACGCGCGCCGTCCATGCGCGTCCGGCTCAGGTCCTGATCGATCTGTTGACGCGGGCCGATCGGCCAGAGCTGCGCGAGCGCGCCGGTTTTCGTTAGCGGCTGAAACCGGGATTCAGCGTGCACTTCAGGCCTGCCGCTCGACGCTTCCGCCAACCAAAACTTAAAGTTTGATGCAATCGCAAGCGAGGTCGTTAAAAGGTCTACGTTATGCTGGTCAGACGGTGGGGTGGGAGTAAGCCAATGCGCAGCCTATGGGGTCAGGCCCGGGGAGAGCTATTAGCCGTCCTTTCGTTGTGGACGTTTTCGGCCGTTATCGCGACCTATGTCCTCAGCGGATAGTGGACGTGGTGCCTTTTGCCGGCGACCCCGCCTGGATGGAAGGTGCTCCGCACCTAAAAAAGCGGACCCGAACGTCTACAGAGCTCATTCCAGGAATGGGCAGTCCGTTAAAGCGGCGCCGCCCTCAGTAATTGATCTGCGCAACCGCCCGAAGCTCATCCGGCGTCGTCGTTCGAAAACCGAAGAACTCAAGATAAGCCGGAATCTGCTCGAACAGCATGTCGGTGCCGACCTGGATTTCGCAGCCACGCGACCGTGCTGCCGCCAGAAACGGGGTGATTTCCTGCTTCATCACGACTTCGCCGACGAACGCGGAAGGTGAGATCCGAGCAACGTCGATCGGCAATGGGTCGCCTTCCTTCATCCCGAGTGGCGTCGCGTTGACGACAACGTCGAAGCCGGCCGGATCCTTGGAGCCGACCTCAATCTTCAGCGCCGGATAAAACGTTCGCAACCGTTCCGCCAAACCGTTCATTGTCGCGGCGTGGGCGTCGAACAATGCAAGCTCAGCCACGCCAGCCTTGGCCAGCGACGCCACAATGGCAGAGCCGACGCCTCCGCTGCCGACCACAAGCACTCGCGCCCCTGCCAGCACCCGGCCCTTGCGTAGAACGCCGCGAACAAAACCTTCGCCATCGAACATATCGCCGACCATGATGCCGCCTGGGCCGAGGCGAATGGCGTTACACGATCCCGCGACCTTCGCTGTCGTCATCACCTCGTCCAGCAGCGGGATCGTTGTCACCTTGTGCGGCATCGTGACAAGCGCACCGTGGATGTTGGAAAGCTTGAACACGAGCTTGAGAAAGGCGGCGTAGTCTTCGGGTCGGCATCCCATTGGAACCACAACGGCGTCGATATTGTACTTCTCGAAATACGGATTGTAGATCATCGGCGCCTTGAAGCTTTCGGTCGGATAGCCGAGATGGGCAATGAGTTTCGTGCGTCCGCTGATCGTCATGGAATTTTCCTTTTCTCAAGCAAGATGGTTGTGCAAACGTCCGATCATTTGCAGAGCCAAGATGACGGCCTGACTTGACCCGATCCTGATAGCAATCTGGATGCCGGACCGTCGGAAGCCGCACTCATTTTGCACCGGCCTTGTCAGAGAGATGCGCAATACGCCGCAGTGCCAGGGTGTAGCCTTCGGTTCCAAGCCCGGCGATCACGCCATCGGCGCGAAGCGAGACATAGGAGTGATGACGAAATTCCTCGCGCTTGTGGACGTTCGAGATGTGGACTTCGATCACCGGCGCTTCAAACGTATTCAGCGCGTCGAGAATCGCGACCGAGGTATGGGTGAATGCGGCGGGATTGATCACGATGCCGGATGCGGCTTCCCTTGCCTCGTGAATCCAGTCGATGATCTCGTATTCACGGTTCGACTGGTGAAAGCGAAGCTCGAGGCCGAGCTCCGCGGCGAGCTTGCGGCAATCCGCTTCGACATCGGCAAGAGTTTCGTGACCGTAGATGTGAGGCTGGCGTTTGCCGAGCAGATTGAGGTTAGGACCGTTCAGCACGTAGACGATTCGGCTCATGATGGTCTCCGGGGTGATGCATATCTTGACGAGGCAGCAACCAAACCGCGAATATCAATTTCCGACGCGACGCGGCACCGCGCGGATCGATCGCAGCGCCAACACAGACGCGCTATCCCTTCAACAGCCCCAAGTCCTGAAGCACCGCCGAGGCTTCCTTGACGGCATGATTGGCGGCCGGTACGCCGCAATAGATTGCCTGTTGTAAAACGATCTCTTTGATGTCGTCCGGCGTGAAGCCGCCTTCCGTCAGCGCCGCGCGCACGTGCAAGCGGAATTCGTCCCACTGGCAAAGCGCCAGCAGGCTTCCGATCACCAGCACGCGGCGCGTGCGCTCGTCGAAATGCGGCCGGGTCCAGATATCGGCCCACGCATGACGCGTGATCAGGTCGATGAATTCCGCGTTGAAGGAATTCGTGTTGGCGGCTGACTTGTCTACCCAGGCATCGCCGAGCACCTTGCGGCGTTGAGCCATACCAGCCTCGCGGCGCTTTTGATCGTCCATGGTCGCCTCTGATCAGCGTTGCCTCGGGAAAGTTCTCTTGGTGTCCTATTTATCGTCGAGCGAAACCAGCAGCTGGTCAATCAGGATTTGTGCGACACCCTGATAGGCCATCGGCTCGAATAGTTTTTCCAGTCTATCCGGGCTCAAATGCACGCTGATATCAGGATCTTTTGCCAGCACATCGCGCAGGTTCGTTTTCTCGGCGACGACCCTTTTACTTGCGGCCTCCATCAGATGATGAGCCTCGCTCCTGCCGATCGTTTCCGCCAGAGCCATCGTCACCGCCTCAGCCATGATCAGCCCGTGGGTGGCCTCGAGATTGACGCGCATGCGCGCCGCATCGACTTCCAGTCCCTCGGCAATATCGACTGTCGAGGCGAGCGCGCCTGAGGTGACGAGTTGCAGCATCGGCAAAACAGGCCATTCCGCGTGCCATGGTCCGGCGCTGCGCTCGTGGTCCTGCACCTGCGCCGCGAGGATCGTGGCCGCAAGATTCGGCGCCATCGTGGCCGCGGCCAGCGCGGTCGCGGCAGCGACGGGGTTGCGCTTATGCGGCATGGTAGAGGAGCCGCCGCGGCCTTCGCCCGTGGGCTCGAATGCCTCGGCAACGTCGGTCTGCATCATCAGCTGCACGTCGCGGGCGATCTTGCCGCAGGTGCCCGAAAGAATAGCGAACACCGAGGCGGCCTCTGCAATGCGGTCGCGATGGGTGTGCCACGGGGCGTCCGGCAGCGGAAGACCGAGCTCCTGCGCTAGACTTTGTGCGACCGACAACCCCGTGGCGCCGAGCGCCGCCAGTGTTCCCGCAGCACCGCCGAACTGCAACGCCAGCCCGTTGCTGCGCAATCGTTGCAACCGCGAGCGCGAGCGATGCAATGCCGCGGCATATTCCGCAAGTTTGAGGCCGAACGGCATCGGCAACGCATGCTGCAGCCAGGTGCGCGCCACGACCGGGGTGTTGCGGTGCCGACGCGCGAGCTCGGCAAAGCCTGTGACGGCGCGATCGATGTCCCCAAGCAGCGCGTCAGTGGCCGCGCGCAAGGTCAGCATGGTCGCGGTATCGATCACGTCCTGGCTGGTGGCGCCCCAATGCACATAGCGCGCCGCGTTGGCGTCGGCCCTGGCGACCTCGGCGGTGAGTGCCTTGACAAGGGGGATGGCGAGGTTCCCGGAGCGGGTCGCGGCCTCGGCCAGTGCGTCGAGGTCGAACGAACGGGCCTTGCAGGCTTTCGCAATCGTGTCAGCTGCGCTGGTGGGGACGACGCCGTTTGCCGCCTCGGCGCGCGCCAGCGCGGCTTCAAAATCGAGCATGTGCTGGAGGTATGCCGCGTCGTCGCAGACCGCGCGCATGGCGGCGCTCGACAGCATCGGTGCAAGCAGGGGCGAGAGGGACGTACTCATGATGGGTGCGACCTAACCGTTCCGACCGGCGTCTGCCAATCCCTGTACCGCCCCTGGCAGTCCGTAGGCTTCCAGTTGGGCCCGTACCTGCGCCACATTGTGACCGAGCACGACGATGTCGTGCTTGGTCCCGTTGACATCCCGCACGTGGTCGCGAAGCAGCGCCTCGGCCTTGAAGCCGAGGCTTTCGAACAGCGTTATCGCGGCCCGCTGATCGACCGTCATCTGCACCGATAATTTTTCAAGACCGGCCCCCAGGGCTAGCGCGAAGGTTTCCTGCGACACCACCCGGCCTACGCCCTGGCCGCGGACATCCTGTGATACCACCATCCGGATCTCGCCGACATGCGGCGACCAGGAATGCGGATCGCGGACCAACGTGCCGCAGCCGACCACGGTGCCGTTCTTGACCGCCAACAGGCTGGTGATCGCGCCGCGCTCGATCTCCTTGACCCATGCCGACAAGACCTTGGGCTCGCTGATGTTGCGCGGCAGGAACAACAGATCGTGCACCGGCAGCTTCTGCGCAAAGTCGAGCACGGCGGCTTCGTCGGCCGGCGACATCAATCGCAATTCGATCTCGCCGGCCTCGGTCTGCACGCGGCGCGGATAGGAACGTGTTTCGCTCATGTCGATCTCTCACATAACCAGGAATTGAGCTTCGGCCACAGCCGCTTGATGGCGTTGGCGCCGGCGACCAGGCTGACGTGTCCGCCCTTGAGCATCAGCTCTTGCTTGTCGGTCGAGCCGATCTTCTGGATCAAGGGCTTGGCGGCGTCATAGGGAACGATGTGATCGTGCTCGGCGACCGCATGCAGCAACGGCACCCTTATTTTGGCAAGATCCGCTTTGTGTCCGCCGACCGTCATGGCGTCGTTGTAGATCTTGTTGTCCCACAGCAGGTCCTTGGTAATGGAACGGAAATACTCGCCAGCCAGCGGCAGGATGTCGGTGGCCCAGCGATCGAACATCCGGTACGACTTGACGAACTCGTCATTCCAGATGTTCTCCCACAATTGCACCTGACTTGCGACGCGCGACGCCGGCCGCAGCATTTCGAACGACGAAAGGATCATCTCAGGCGGCACGTTGCCGACGCTGTCGACCAACCGGTCGACGTCGAAATAGCGCCTGTCCGCGAAGTTGGAGAACAGCTTCAACTCGCGGAAATCGACCGGAGTGGTGAAGCAGATCAGATTCTTCATCGGTCCATCGCTGAAGATCGAGCTGTAGAGCAGCGACAGCACGCCGCCGAAACAATAGCCGATGACCGAGATGTCCTGCTCGCCGGCATCCTGCTGTACCCGGCGTATGCAATCCGGAATGAAATCGAGGACGTAGTCCGCCATATCCAGGCGCTTTTCTTCCGGTTTGGGCGCGGTCCAGTCCAGCATGTAAACGTCGTAGCCGCGCTTCAGCAGGAATTCGACGAAGCTCTGGCCCGGCACCAGGTCGAGGATATAGCCGCGGTTGGTGGTCGCCATCACGATCAGGATCGGAACACGGTAGATCTCCTCTGACATCGGCCGATAGTGATAAAGATTCATGGTGCCACGAGCCGCCAGGATGTCCTTCGGCGTCGATCCGAGCGACGGGCCCGACGAAGATATATATTCGACGCCCTTGATGCTTCGCTGGATCGCGCGCTGCACCTCGGACTGAATGCGCTCCGGCATCGATGCCAGATCAAAGCCTGCCGGGGCATTCATTGCGGTTCTCCTTCATCCGACAATCGGTGATTGGTAGCCGTCGACTACTGCGCGCTAAGATATCCGCCTTCTGCCGCGACCGGACTCGGCGCTTCGATCAATTCAATTCGTATGTTTCGCAGCACTTGCGGCAACGTCGTCAGGGCAAGCAGCAGCGACCAGCCTGACGAGATGAAATGAGCTCGTATGCCGAGCGGCGTATCGGAGCGGTGTGACGCATTGAGGACGACGATGTCAGATACCAAGTCCCTGTGGGCTTCCGCAATTGCCGACGCGAGCCGTATTGCGGAGGCGGGGGCCACCAGGACGGCCTTTCTGCCAATTCGTTGCGTAGTGACGCGTATCAAATTCGCGACCGATTGATCGTCACACTTCACGGAAGCAACCGTGGTCACCGGGCGATAGCCGAGGACCTTGAGCCAGCTCGAGAGCAGCAGCAAAGGAAGATCGCCGCCGAATTGCGCGACCAGAATAACCGGCTTGCCGTCGCCAAATTGAGCTTTGCCGCCGAAATAGACTGACTGCCGCGCCAACGTCATGGCGTCTACTCCGAAACCTGCCAACATCCACGGCCAACTCATGACAAGCTCTGCGGCAGGCGTGAGGAATTCGACGAAATCTGCCATTGGGCCCTGGTTATCCTGCGAAACAGCCACGAGGTTGTCGCGACGCCCTTCGTGGACGCTGGCCAGGAATTCCATGACGAACCCGACACATTCCTCGGTGGCCTCCCACATCATACGATGGCCGCAACCAGGAATGACGATCAGTGAGGCCCCTGGAATGAGGCTAGCGATGAATTTCGAATTCTGCGGTGAGATCAGTTGGTCGAGATCGCCGGTCAGCACAAGGGTTGGGGCCTGAATGTTCGGAAGGGCCTTGGAGCAGTCGAATTCTGCAAAGGCCTGAAACTGCAGATCTGCGGCGTGCAAGGGGGTTGGCGCCGCAATCTCGCGTCGCATCTGATCTTCTGCCCGTTCTCGATGGGTCTCGAGATACCCCGGCGAATAGGTCACACGCCAGATCTGCCGAGCGATCTCTTCCGGCTTCAGCCCGTCGAGTTCCCGCATGACCCGGACGACGGACGACGAGGCGTATATTGCGCGAGCCCCGCCGCACATCGTGGCGCAAAGCACCATACCCAAAACCCGATCGGGAAATTGCCGAACGAACTCTTGCGCGATAGCGCCTCCCATCGAATATCCGAGAACATTGGCGCGTTGGATTTGCAAATGATCCATCACGCCGCGCACGTCTCTGGCCATGTTTGAGATCTCATAGCCGATCGTGGGCTTGTCGCTTTCACCTGTCCCGCGGTTATCGAAAATCACCACGGTGAATCGCACCGCAAGCGCCTCGATGAAATCGAGCGGCCACGCCAGCGAACTGAGACGATAACCCATGATGAGAACAAGAGGCGGGCCGGAGCCACGAACGCCGTATGCGATCCTGATGCCATTGATATCGGCATACCGCATTGTCATCGGGCTACCGGCCGGCGGGTGCAGCCTTTCCGCGTTATCGATCTCGGGCCTTTGGTTCACAATACGCCCGCCTGGTCACGCAGCATGAACTTCTGAATCTTCCCCGTCGATGTCTTGGGCAATGTGCCATAGACGAAAGTCTTCGGGACCTTGAAACGCGCCAAGCGGGCCTGGCAAAAGGCCACGACCTCCTTGTCATCGGGCCGCGAGACGCCGGGCTTGAGTTCGAGAAACGCGCAAGGCGTCTCGCCCCACTTCGGGTCAGGACGAGCCACCACGGCCGCCAGCATGACGGCCGGATGCTGCGTTAGCACCTCCTCTACCTCGAGGCTCGAAATGTTTTCTCCACCGGAGATAATGATGTCCTTGGAGCGATCCTTGATTTCGATCGCGCCATCGGGATGCCAAACCGCGAGGTCGCCGGAGAGGCACCAGTTTCCGACCAGCGTTTTCGCCGTCGCCGCCTCGTTTTTGAGGTACCCCTTCATCACGGTATTGCTGCGCACCATGATCTCGCCGACCGTCGTGCCATCGCGTGGAACGGGGACCATTGTCTTGGGATCAGCGACCGAAACAGCCTCGACCATCGGATAGGCCACTCCTTGCCGCGCCATCCTGGCAAAGCGCTCATCATCAGGCAGCGCCTTCCATTCCGGCTGAAAGACACAGGAGGTCGCGGGCCCGTAAGTTTCGGTAGCGCCGTAAAGATGGGTAACCCGGAAGCCGAGGGCTTCCATGGAGCGGAAGACGGCGGAAGGCGGCGCCGCGCCTCCGGTCGCAACCGTGACGGTGTGCTGGAACGGCACGCGTTGATCGGAGGGCGCGTGAGCCAGCATATTCAATACGATTGGCGCGCCGCAGAGATGCGTAATCCGGTGCTCTGCGATCAGCCGGAAGATCTGTGCGGGCTCGACCTTGCGAAGACATACTTGGGTTCCGCCTGCGGCGACCACTGCCCACGGATAAGACCATCCGGAACAGTGAAACATCGGCAGGGTCCAAAGGTAAATACTGTCAAAGGTGAGTCCGAAGCTGAATCCATTGCCGAGCGCCGAAAGGTAGGCGCCGCGATGACTATAGACGACGCCTTTCGGATCGCCGGTGGTCCCGGAGGTATAGAGCAGGCATAAGGACTGCCATTCGTCGGTGACGCCCGGCCAGTTGAAAGCCGGGTCGGCGGACGCGAGAAGCGCCTCATAGGCGTGCTCGCCCAGTGGCGCGGTCGAGGTATCCGGAGAAGCGATATCGATGACGATGATTTCTCGATCCACCTGTTGCAGCGCCTGCCGCACCAGTGGTGCATATTCTGCATCGACGATCAAAACCTTGGCGCTTCCATGCATAAGCGAGAAGGCGACATTCGCCGCATCAAGGCGGGTATTGAGTGGATTGAGTACGGCGCCGAGCATCGGAACTGCAAAATGCGCTTCGATCATCTCCGGGATATTCGACGCCATGATCGCCACGGTATCGAGCCGCTTGACCCCAAGCCGGGTCAGCGCGGATGCGAGCCGGACACAGCGATCAAGGAGCTGTGCGTACGTATGATGACGCGCGCCGTCGATCACTGCCACCTTGCCGGCAAACGCGCTTGCGGCGCGCGTCAAAAAGCTGACGGGCGATAACGGTATGTAGTTGGACGGATGCCGATCCAGATTCATCTCGAAAGGGTGCGTGTCGTTCGCATTCATTGGATCACCTCATCATTTTTACGTCAGGCGATATCGCGCTTGCCCCACTGAGGTTCGCGAGTTTCGTTTCGGTAAACCATCATTCACAGGCTCGAAACCATGTGACCGCCATCGGTGACGATCACGCTTCCGGTGATGTAGGAACCAGCCTGCGAAGCCAGCAAAAGAAGCGGCCCTTCGAGCTCCCGCAATTCGCCAAGCCGCCGCTGTGGGATCCGCTTGATCAGCGCCTGACCCGCAGGCTCCCGAAAGAAATCGTCGTTGAGTTCGGTTTCGAAATATCCCGGAGCAAGCGCGTTGACGCGTACGCCATAGCGCGCCCATTCCAGGGCCAGCGCCTTGGTCATCTGCACAACGCCGGCCTTCGAGATGGCATATGGAGCAACGGAACTTGCAACCCGCAGACCCAGGATCGAGGCCACGTTCACGATGGAGCCTTTCACCTTATGCGCGACCATTCGACGCCCCGTGGCCTGCGCGACCAGCCAGACTCCCTTGAGGTTGGTGTCGATAACCTTGTCCCAGTCGGTCTCGTCCTGTAGCAGTGCTGGCCGTGTCGCCGTAACACCAGCGTTGTTAACGAGAATGTCAATGGGACCGAAGCGCACTTCGGCGGCGTCCAGCGCGGTCTCGATGCTCGTTGCGACGGTGACATCCATCACCACGCTCTGGGCCTGCCCGTTGGCAGCGGCGATTGCCTCGACGGTTTCAGCCAGGGCTTCCACCCGCCGCGCAGCAACGGTCACCCGTGCTCCCCGCGCGGCAAGACATGTTGCAAAAAACCGTCCGAGTCCGCTTGAGCCGCCGGTAACCAGCGCATGCGATCCTTGGATTCCAAACAGATCGCTCATCGCAAATCTCCTGCAGCGAGGGAGCGCGGCATCACTGGACCTTTCTCCAGACGAGGATCGATCTGCCCATGGTGCCATCCAGGTAGCTCTTGTAGGGAGCGGTCGTGATCGTCAACGTATCGCCGTCCAATATGAAATGCCGGATCTGGTTGGTGCCGGTCCACGCCTGGTTCCACGACGTGTCTATGTGATGAACCACGACATTCTCGCCCAAGGAGAACGTGCCGGCATAGGCGACCATTGTACCAAGCAATTGCACGCCTTCTTCGTCAGTGGGCACCACGTCGCGCGGCGCCACACGGTCATGCCGCGTAAAGATCGCGTACATCCTGCCGTCCGGCGCATATCCGATATATCCGTCCGGCGCTTCGCCGAACTGATTGTGCCTTTGCCCGTCGGACAGGCGCTCGCGAACGTAGGTTCGCAATTTCCACGTTCCGAGTACGGGGCAGTCGGCCGGCGGCTTACCGGGCTTTACAGATGCCAAGATCTCCTCGTCCGTCGCCACATTATCCTCCCTTTATCAGCGGCCAGATCGATAAACTGGTCGGTTCATCACGCCATCGGCAATCTTCAGACGTCGAAGAACACCGTCTCCCGTTCGCCTTGAAGATAGATGTCGAAAGTGTAGACGATGGCGCCGGCTCGCTCGGACCGGGGCGCGATCAAGGTTTGGCGCCGCTCCGGCTGCTCGATGATGTTCAGGACCGGGTCGTGGGAATTTGCCTCCGTCTCATCACCAAAATACATTCGTGTGGCCAGGCCGATATTGATACCGCGGGAGGCCAGCCAAAAGTTGACATGAGGCGCCATGGCCTTGCGGCCTCTGCGGCCCGCCACGCTTCCGGGCTTGATGGTGCGAATTCTATAAAGACCGGTGTCGAAGTCCGTACCTGTCCGGGCCCAGCCGCGGAAGCCCTGATCGAGCGACTTATTCTGCTTGTCGGCAGGATGATTATATCGCCCAGCCGAATTCGCCTGCCATGTCTCTACCAGGACATCCCTGGTGACGTGGCCCGCACCATCGAAAATACGTCCCTCAATGACGATACGCTGGCCCGCAACATCCGGGCCGGCGATGTCGCCGCTGAAATTATTCTCGAAGATTTCGAACCCTGCCTGATTTGGTATCAGGCCTATGTGCACATAAGGTCCTGCTGTTTGCGACGGGGTTTCAGGCAGATAGGAAAGTGCGAAGGGGGTCGGTGTCATATCTAGCTTCCCTGCAGCTTGTTCTCGAACAAGGTTTGGCGGCGTCCCCGCAACACGATATCGAAGCGATAGGCGAGGCACTCCAACGGGCGCGATGCATTGAGGTCGAGTCTTGCTGTCAGGCGATCCGCCGCTGACTTGTCGGGAACGGTGGCGATGATCGAAATCGTAGGGGATGAGCGGATCCCCTTCGAAATACATCTGAGTTATCAATCGTTGCGCGAAGCCTGTTCCGAACACCGAAAAATGGATGTGGGCCGGCCGCCAGCTGTTGATGCGATTCCGGAACGGATACGCGCCTGGCTTGATCGTTCGGAAGAAGTAGTAACCCCGTTCGTCGGTCAACATTCGGCCGCAACCACCGAAATTGGGATCGATCGGCGCTATATAAGTGTCGTTCCGATGACGATAGCGTCCGCCGGCATTGGCCTGCCACACTTCGACCAGGGTATTGGATACGGGTTGGCGGTTGCCATCGAGCACGTAGCCGTGCACGATTGTCTGCTCGCCAATCGGTTCCCCCTGTTTGGCGTAGTTGAGGATGAGGTCATTATCGAGCGGACCGAGCTCTTCAGGCGAAAATACCGGACCGGTCACCTCCGAGAGAGAATTTTGCAGGGACCAAAGCGGGATGCGCGGCGAGCGCAATACACTCGTCTTGTAGACCGGCGTATACGCCGGAGGGTGAAGATCGCGATCACGCTGGTGGAACTCGGCTTCAGGGGTCATGTTGATACAACCTCATAAACTTGATTAAGCGAGGACCCGCTGCCGCCTTGGGTCCGTTCTCTGAAAAGGCGGCAGCCCTATTCCGGAAGACGGGTGGCCCCGATCATGAACCCAAGGGGCCCGATCGGGTTTGACGAGGTCTCGTCAATGGCCGTCATGTTGGAACGACGGCAGCACCGCCAGCAGCCTCGGAGCGTTTCCTTTCATAGTCTGCCTTCGCCATCGGAGCAGCGTTGGGATTTCCGAGATCATCGATATTGATCCGATAGGTTTCCCGGGCAGTCATGGCCGCAATCGCAGCAATGACGGTTATGCCGAAGGCGATTCCTCCGACCGTGAGAGGAATGTTAGCCGAGCCGGGAGGCGCCACGGTGGCAAACAGTGCCGGAAGCAGTGCGGTAATCGTCGTGCCGATGTTCTGGGATATCGCCATCGCCGAGACCCGAGTTCGCGTCGGGAACAGCTCGGGATAAAAGCTCGGGAAGATAGCGTTGTAGCCTTGGTAGACGACGCCCCACATCAATAGCGACATGAAAATTGCCAACGGCACGCTCTTGATGCTGATGGCGTAGAGATAGCCGAACGCGAGCAAACCAGAGCAAAGCGCACCTATGATGATAGGAGGCTTGCGGCCGACCTTGTCCGACAGGTTACCAACGAAGGGAATGATGAACACGGCCAGCATATTCCCCAGGACGGGAATCCAGAGGTAGACGTCTTTTTCAAAGCCGATGCCGTAGGCTGGTTGGACCGCGTAGGCCGCGCCGAAAATTGCGGCGACGACTGGAATGACATTCATCAGCGCCATGCAGACCACTCGGAGCATGTCTCTCCAGTTCAGCTCGAAGGCCTGAATGATTGGCGCTCTCGGAACCTTGCCCTGCTTTTCCTCTTTGGCAAATGCTGGCGTCTCCTCAACTTTGCTGCGGATAATGTAGCCGGCGATGATGACGAAGAAACTTAGCAAAAACGGTATTCGCCAACCCCAGCTGTTGAACGCCTCGGCAGGCATGTAGGCCGCGAGCGGCAGGAACACCGCGGCTGCGAGAATCTGTCCGGCCTGCACGCCCTGGAGCGTAAAACTGGCATAGAATCCGCGCCGTCCAAACGGGGCATGCTCCAGGATCATCGAACTGGCGCCGGAGATTTCTCCGGCAACCGCAAAGCCCTGTATGAGGCGCACGATAACCAGCAGGACTGGGGCCAGCAGGCCGACCTGTTGATATGTCGGCAGGATGCCGACGGCCATCGTCGAGAACCCCATAAGGAACATGCAGACCAGCAGAACTGTCTTGCGGCCGTGGGTGTCGCCCCAGTGTCCCAGAAAGAACGCGCCGATGGGCCGGGCAACGTAGCCAACGCCGTATGTCGCCAGCGATGCGACGATGGCAACGGTGGGATTCTGCGATGGGAAGAAAATCTGTGGGAAGATCAGGGACGCCGCAGTGGCGTAAATGAAGAAGTCATAATATTCCAACGCCGATCCAATCCATCCGCTTGCAGCGGCCTTCTTTGATTGACTCGTACCGTGGGTCGTTTGCGCACCATTCATTGAGAGCCTCCTCCAATTTTTTTGCTGACGTCCCGTTAACGGGCTTCTTGAAGCTTTTTGGGCAGCTTTCAGAACGTAGTTATTGCCTTCAGATGTCGTCGATCAAGGTCGATTGCCTGCAACATTTCACGTCAAGTGGTTCATCTCAACGTCAAACGCTTCGATCGCCGCCGCCGCACTCGGTATTTGTGCGGCGCAAGATCGTTGCTCACAACACGGTCAGAGCGTAGGGCCGCCCGCAACGAGGCGACCGCAAACTGAACCGTCTGACATCGGCTTTCAATATCGAATTGCCGTAACCTATCGAAAGCAGAGTTAGGATAGCTTTTTGACGATTTAACACAATTACTCTGTTATGCGGCGAACCTAACATCGTGTTAATTCCGTCGGCGACGCCACCTGGGATTGCAGCCGTGAATGCGGCCCCAATCCAGGCTCTGACGGCGGTGCTTGAAAATGAGCCAACGGCTTCGGCAAGCTATCGCACAGCGATCTGGTGCATGCCACATCGAGTCGGCTCACTGCGATGCAACCTTCTGTCGGCCAGGGGACTAACCTCGGACTCGGGCAGCCGGTCCACTCCGCGCATTCGTGAGTTCGAGGCGTGGGGACCCGCGACTCCCTGGCCTATTTGCCCAGCTCCGTCAGTCCGGTCGGCGGGCCGTCGACGCCAGTCCAACCGCCGTCGACAAACAAGGTGCTGCCGCTGACATAGCTGGCCGCGTCGGAGGCGAGATAGGCCACCGCGGTCGCGACTTCATCAGCGCTGCTCCAGCGATTGAAGACGGTGTGGGAGGCATAAAGATCATAGATATCGGGCCGCTGCTTGAACGGCGCGGTCAGCGCGGTCTCGACAATGCTCGGCGCGATGGCATTGACGCGGACTCCGAAGCGGCCGACTTCGGATGCGAAGCCTTTCACCAGGAGGCCGATCGCGGCCTTGGTCGAGCCGTAGACCGCAAGCCCCGGCTCGATGGTGACGGCGCGCACCGATGAGCAGGCGATCATGCTGCCGCCGCGCTGGCCGACCATAACGCGGCCGAAGGCCTGGAAGAACCGCACGGTGCCCTTGATGTTGAGGTTGATGACGCGCTCGAGATCCTCTTCAGTGTAGTCGAGAATGGTCTTGCGGATGTTCAGCCCCGGCGTCGTCACGGCGATATCGAGGCGCGGAAATCTTTCAGTCACCAGTGTCGCAAGTGCCGCGATATCGGCGGCACTGGCGGCGTCACAGCCGGCCGCTTGCGCCGAACCACCCTGCGCGCGGATGCCGGCGGCGGTGGCTTCCGCGGCCTCGATCCTGAGATCGGCGCAAACCACGCTGGCGCCCAGCGAGGCCAGCGCTTCGGCCGATGATTTGCCGATGCCGGAAGCCGCGCCCAGCACCACGGCGGTCTTGCCCGTCAGATCGAACAGCTTGCGATAGTCGGTCACGACCGAACCTCCTTTGCTTTACTGGCGTCCCACGCGGCACATTTTTAACTTGGCCGGCACTTCATATACTAATATATCACTGGAATCAGAGAGCAAGCATGTCCGCACGCGCGATCAAAAAGACCGAGCCGGCAGTCCGTCCAGCCCCCACGCCACGCCGCGGCAGCCGAACGCGCGCGGCCACGGCCGCCTCGAGGATCTATGCTGATCTTCGGGCCGAGCTGCTGTCACTGCAGCGGCGGCCCGGCGAGGTCATCTCAGAAGCTGAGATAGCGCTCTCTCATGGGGTGAGCCGAACGCCGGTGCGGGAGGCCATTCTGAAATTATCGGATGAAGGTCTGCTCGACATATTTCCGCAGTCGGGCATCTATGTCGCGCGGATTCCCATCGCGGCGCTGCCTGAAGCTATCGTCATTCGCAAGGCGCTGGAAGCGACCACCGCGCAGCTGGCGGCAGAGCGCGCGACCTCTAGCCAGATCCTGGTTCTGCAGGCGGTGGTGGAACGTCAGCGCGAGGCCAACGCGGACCTTGACCACGAAGCCTTCCATCAGGCCGACGAGCAGTTCCACGCGAAGATCGCGGAAATCGCCGGATATCCGGGCATCTGGACGCTGATCCAGCAGGTGAAAGTCCACGTCGACCGCTATCGCCTGCTGACGCTGCCGCAAGAGGGGCGCATCGCACGGACCATTGGAGAGCACGAGGCGATCCTGCGCGCCATCGAGGCGCATGATCCTGCCGGCGCGAGGATCGCGCTGGAGTTCCATCTCGAGAGGCTTCTGGCCGATATCTCCGCTACACAAAGTCTCAATCCGGAGTTTTTCGACGCGCGACGCTGACAAGATAACGGCGGACGGCCAAAACGGCCGCGCAATCGGGAGGTCACAGCATGAACGGCGTTTTCGGTGCCCCGATCTTCGCAGCGATCACGATCTGATGCCCATGAGCGCCATCGACGTCACACGGAGGGATGCGGAAGCGCCGATCGCGCTTCCTGATGGCGCGGTTCCAGCCGTCCTGCCCGAGATCGCGCTGCTGCGTTTCATTGACCGCACCGCTGAGGGCCTGATCGTCGCCGCGCTGCTCGGCGAACTGGTGCTGGTGCTGGCGAACATCGCCGCGCGGGTGTTCTTCCAGCATTCCTTCCTGTGGACCGACGAGATTGCGCGACTGGCATTGTCGATCCTGGCGTTTGTTGGCGGCGCCGTGGCCTATCGGCGGCGCGATCACGCCTTCGTGCGCGTTATCCTGAGCCGGCTTCCCGCACGCGGCGAGCGCGGCTGCCTTGCACTCGCCGATGTCGTGGTGCTGTTCGTCGCCGGCATCACCGGTTTTGTTTCCATCGCCTTCCTCAATTCGAGCTGGGACGAACTCACGCCGATCTTCCAGATGCCCGCGGCCCTCATCGCCTTGCCGCTTCCGGTCGGAATGGGGCTGCTGGTGCTTTATGCGGGGGTCAATCTGCGGCGCGACCACGGTGCCATGGCGCTGCGCGTCGGCGCCGCGTTTGCCATTGCGGTTGCGATCGCCGTAGTGACGCGTGAAGCATGGCTGCCATGGCTCGGCGACGACGCCGCCATCGTCGCGGCGCTGGCGCTGTTCTTCTTCACCATCCTCGCCGGCGTTCCGGTCGGCTTCGTACTGCTGCTTTCGACCGCGACCTATCTATGGGCAACCGGAACGGCCTCGCTCGTGGTGCTGCCGCAGACCATGGTCAACGGCACCGGCAACTTCATTCTTCTCGCGGTGCCATTCTTCATTCTCGCCGGCCTGGTGATGGAGCGCGGCGGCATCAGCATCCGCCTGGTGCGTTTCATCCAGGCGCTGGTCGGCCACATGAGGGGCGGCCTGCTGCAGGTCACGGTCGCAAGCATGTACGTCGTCTCCGGGTTGTCCGGCTCGAAGCCCGCGGATGTGGCGGCCGTCGGCACCGTGATGCGCGATGAACTCGCCGAACGTCATGGCGCAGCCGAAGGCGCGGCGGTGCTTGCCGCTTCGGCAGTGATGGGTGAAACGGTGCCGCCGTCCATCGCCATGCTGATCGTCGGCTCTATCACCAATGTTTCGGTCGGAGCGATGTTCATCGGCGGCTTGGCGCCCGCCGCGGTGATGGCGCTGTGCCTGATGGCGCTGATCTACCTGCGCGCCCGCGCTCGCGGCACGCCGCGGACACCACGTGCCAGTGCGGCCGTCATGGTCCGCACGGGCCTCGGCGCCATCCTGCCGTTATTGATGCCGGGGACGCTGCTGGCAGGCATCCTGCTTGGCGTTGCCACCCCCACCGAGATCGCGGCCGTCGCGGTCGTCTACGGCATCGTACTTTCGGGCGCGGTCTATCGCGAAATGACCGCGCAGCGCTTCATTCAGATCGCGCTCGACACCGCGGCGCTGACAGGGGTTCTGCTTTTCATTTTTGCCGCGGCATCGAGCTTCTCCTGGACCTTGACCGTCGCCTATCTCCCACAACGGCTGGTGGCCCTGCTGCAGTCGGTTGGCGACAGCCAGGCGATCTTCATGATCTGCTCGATCGTTCTTCTCATCCTGGTCGGCGTGCTGCTCGAGGGATTGCCCTCGCTCAACGTACTCGCCCCCTTATTGATTCCGATCGCCGGTAAACTTGGTTTGAGCGAACTGCACTATGCCCTGGTGCTGATCATCGCCATGGGAATCGGAGGCTTCATGCCGTTCGCGGGCGTCGGCTTCTACGTCTGCTGCGCCGTCATGCGATGCAACATCGAGATCGCGTCCCGCGCCATGCTACCCTACCTCGCGATGCTGATTGCAGGACTGCTGGTCGTGGCCTTCGTGCCATGGTTCACGCTGTTCCTGCCGCACGCCTTCGGCTTTCGCGGATAGCGGGCTCAACCAGGCCTTCAGAACCCAAAAGGAGGATACACCGATGGATCGCAGACAGTTCCTCAAGACCAGCGCCGGCGTTGCCGGCATGACCCTGGCAGCGCCCGCTATCGCCCGGGCGGCGACGATGACGATGCGCTTTGCGCATTTTGCCGAAGAGAGCCATCCGGCCAATATCGCCGCCAAGCAGTTTGCGAGCCGGATCGAACAGCGCACGGACGGCGCGATCAAGATCGCGATCTTCCCGAATAACCAGCTGGGCGGGCCGCCCGAGCAGGCCCAGCAGATCAAGCTTGGCACCATCGATATGGGCCTGCCGACGCAGGGCCAGCTCGACAAATACGACAAGGCATTTGCCACCATCGAACTTCCCTTCATCTTCAACGGGCCCGAAGATGCCTTCCCGATCCTCGACGGCCCGGCAATGGCGTGGCTCTCCCCGCTTGCGGAAAAACAGGGCTTCATCCTGCTGCGCAACTGGGAATATGGCTTTCGCAACGTCACCAACAGCGTGCGCCCGATCAATGCACCCGATGACCTCAAGGGTTTGAAGATACGCACGCCGCCCGAACTGCAGATCCAGGCTTCGATGGAGGCGCTCGGCGCGGTGGTGCAGGCCATCGCATTCCCGGAACTTTATCTGGCGCTGTCCCAGAAGCTGGTCGATGGCGAAGAGAACCCAGTCGCGGTGATCTACTTCAACAAGATCTACGAGGTCCAGAAGCACCTCGCGCTCACCCGGCACGTCTACAACAACATGATCCACACCGTCGGCGTCAACAGCTGGAAGCGGCTGAGCCCCGAGCAGCAGGCCATCTTCCGGGAGGAGAGCAGGAATTCCGGTGAGCTGATGCGCAAGCTCATGGCCGATTCGGAGTCCGATCAACTCGACAAGCTGCAGAAGGCCGGCATGCAGATCACGCGGCCCGACCTCGCTCCGTTCCGCGCCAGAATGGAGCCCGCCTACCAGCGGATCTCGGATTATGCCGGCGCGGACAACGTCAGGAAATTCCGCGAAATCGTCGACACGTTCCGTAAATCATGATGGTTGGATACGCGGGCGAAAGGCCTACCTGAAAACATGCAAGGCAGGTTTCGTACAGCCTCCGGGTATCCAACCGTCGTGGCGACCGAGACAGAGTAGCAAAACGCAATATAGAGCCGCCAGGTCAACGAGCTGGCTGGCCTCAGTTTGTTCTGGCGGTCCGAATGGCGCCGGCCTGCTGCGCCAGTTCAGTCGGAACGGCGTCCGGCACCGAAACAGGGCCGGTGAACTCGGCCTGCGCCGCTTCAGCGATCCACCTCGACGCGGCCGGTTGGGTCAGCGCCAAGCCTATCATTGCGATGGCCATCAGCGTCGGTAGCGCCAAAACCGCGATATTCCTGCTCCAGTTCGGATCAGCCCGCCTGATACCATTGCCTCTTCGCTCAAACGTCCCATGCATGGAAGCCTCCACAATGTGAATGTCCCTCCAGCGCGGTTTAACCCAGGCCGAGATGGGCCTTTGTGAGCTGCTTCACATTGGTCGTGAGAAAGCATGCGAGCGTCGAGAACAGGCCGGGCTGATTTTGCCCGGCTCCCACTCCAGATTTGAGCGAGTTCACCGCGCGCTAATCGCCGTCGTTGGCGGCGCCAGCCTCGATCAGCGCCTGAAGAGGTTCGACCTTCAGCACTTCGATCGCCCCATGTTCAAGACGCACCCAGCCGCGCGCCGCCCAGGCCCGCAACTGCTTGTTGATGCTCTCGCGGGTCATGCCCACCATCTCGCTGATTTCCTGCTGGGTGATGGCGATCGAGCGGCCGCCGGGCGCAAGCTTGCGCTTGTCGGTCAATCGAATAAGAGCGCTGGCGAGCCGACCCGGCAAATTCTGCAGAATGACTTCCTCGACCTGATCGCTGGTCCATCGCACCCGCGTGCAAAGCAGCTCGATCAGCTTCATCGCCAGCGCCGGCTGGCTGCGCACGAAGGGAATGAATTCACGGCGGTCGATGACGAAAATCTCGCAATTGGTGTTGGCAATGGCGTCAGCGGTCCGTGCCAGCCCATCGAGCAGCGCCACTTCCCCGGTAATCTCGCCTGGACCGATCAGATTCAAAATCGCACTGCGGCCGTCGGCGGAGGAGATGCTGATCTTGACCGTGCCGCTGATCACCACAACGAGGGTGTTGCCTGGATCTCCCTTGGAAAATATCGTGGCTCCCCGCTTCAGCGTGGAATGTCGAGCATAGCGGCAGAGCTGATCAAGCGCCTCAGGGGCGAGCTCGCAAAAAACCGGGTGCTTGCGCAAGATTGACAGCAAGCTGCTCCCAACCGACCGAGGCACGACTTTTTGCTGCTGCGGGACGCCGGTCATAACCATGATCATTCAGCCCATCATCAGCGGACCGCGCGGGCAGCATCAGGTCCAGTGCCCCCGCGCAACGTAGAGTATAGGCTCGCATTGTGAACACGGCAAGAAAGGTCGCTGCTCAATTCTAGGACGTTTTCTCGCAAGGGATGCGGGGGGTCATGAGACAATTTAAGTGTGTGCACGGAAGTGGCCCGCCCGCTATGCACGCGGAACCCTTGGGCCTATTCGCCGGCAAATCTCCATCTCCTTGATCACGCGAGCTTAATTAGCGAGTTGATCAACCATATGAGATGCCATTGTTGCGGCGATCTGCCACGCACGGCAAAACCCAACGCTCGAGCGGGGATCGCGGACCGACCGGAGAAACTCGGCGTTCAGCCGGGCGACGATGTCCCTAGCAGTGCCGGCCGGGGCCAGGATCGCGAACCAGGAGTTGAAGAGAAGCTGAGCAGCGCGGATTCCGAGATTGTCGGGATATCGGGAAACTGTAGCAGTCGCTACTCGGCGGTCACCCCGATCAATCTGAGCTGACCGCCGCGCACCAGCCCCGCAACCGTCCCTCCAGTGGGCTGGGCGGCACCCCTCTTTGGGGTATCATCCTGTGCCGCTCCAGCCGCTTCAGCGCTTTGCCGAAGAGGGCGAGGGCTTGAGCCGGTCCGGCCGGGTCTGGGAATCGCCCCACAACAGCACGCCCGCAAAGGCGACAAATACGACGACCACTGCCAAGCTAACCAGCATTGCATCGAACGGCATCATGACCTCCCACTGAGTTTGGAGGCATTATCCCCAAGCAGGCAACGGATCGTCTTTGATCCGGATCAAATGCAGTCGGCGGGAAACGCCGGCGCGTGATGCGATCAAGCTTCCTTATTGGACGGTGGCTATGAATAGTTTCGCGGCGCGCGCAATGGCGAACGCCTCACGCCGCAGCTAGCGCCTCGGCGCGCGCCGGGTCCAGCAGGCTGATGCCGCCCGGCAGGATTTCGATCACGCCATCGCGATCGAGCTTGGTGAAGGTGCGGCTGACCGTTTCGATGGTCAACCCTAGGTAATCGGCGATGTCCTGTCGGCTCATCGGCAACGGCACCGTCGTCGTCTTGCCTCCGAGCGCAGCCAATCGATCGCGCCAGCCGACCAGAAAGGTCGCGACCTTTTCTTCCGCCGAACGGCGCCCGAGCAGAACCATATGGTCCTGAGCCTGACCCAGTTCACGGACGGCCAGCTCATTGATCCGGCGCAGCAGATGCGGCTTGTCGTCGATAAATCGCGCGAACGGAGCCCGGGAGAACCGGCACACCACAACCGGCCCGATGGCATCGGCCGAGAAGTTGTGGCGTGACGAACTCGTCATCCCCAGAAAATCGCCAGGCAACGCAAACCCCACGATTTGCCGGCGGCCATCGGGCAGCAGCTTATAAAGGCGCATCACGCCCTCGAGCAGATTGTAAAATGAAGTTGTCATCTCCTCCTGCGCGAACACCGTTTCGCAGGGCCCAAAATGGATATGGCGCCCCAGAGGTTCCAGTCCCCGAAGTTCGGACCGATCAAGCGCCGCGCAAATGCTGAATGGTCGGATCGAGCAATCGGCACAAGGCTCGCCACCCGCATCGCCTGTTACCGAAGTCATCTTCATACGCCCCCAAGATCGGCAGGGCTGCACTCCCGTCGTCATCTACAGCCCTCGATCGGATCCCATCATAATCCATCAGCGGAAGACCCATTGATGCAGATCAAGCAAGAGCCAGTTCGGCGCAATATCTTGCCAAGATCGCCGCGATCGAAGGAGCCGCCCCGCAATGGTGCGATTTACCCTGGGCCAGGCCCTCATTGCGCTGCTGTTGGTGACGCCGACGTTGGCTCTGTCGCCTGCCGAACAGCGCGGCAAGAGCTACGCGCAAAAGCATTGCGCGCGTTGCCACGCGATCGACCGGGCCGGCAGCAGCCCGCTTCGGATCGCGCCGCCATTTCGAACCCTGCATCTGCGTTATCCGATCGAAACTCTTGCGGAGGCTCTCGCCGAGGGCATTTCGACCGGCCATCCGGCGATGCCGGCTGTCGAGCTCGATCCCGACCAGATCCACGATCTCCTGTCCTATCTGAAAACCCTCGAGTAGTGCCCCGGCCGCTATGGCAACGCCTGCATGGTCCAGGTGACCATGCCCTTTGCGATACGGCCGAACGCTTCGTCATAGGCCGCATCGGCCGCCACAGGTTCGAGCTTTTCGAGCTTTTCGCTCTCCTCAAACAGGCGCGAGGCGATGGCTTTTCCATTCTTGTCGACGATCCGCGCGGTCAATCCGATCTCGACCACAGGCGCCGCTGCGACCGCGATCCTGAAACGCCTGACGTCGATCAGCAGCTGGTAGTCCGCCTGCCCGAGGTCCGCCGTGTGCAGCGGCGCGTGGGCGATGTCATAGTTCTCAAAACTCTCGATCAAGCGGGCCTGCAGCAGTTTCGGGATGCTGTCGGCCCACAGCACGTCGGCGAAGCCGGGATAGTCGCCGGCCGGAGCGAACAGGAAGCGCTGGGTCTCGAGCATCGCCACCGCCGTCGGCTCGGGAAGCGCCAATTGTCCATTGATGGTCTTGCTCGCCGATCCCTCAAATTTCGCGGCACGCAGATCGTAGGTGATCTTTTGCGCCGGTGGTCCGCCTCCGGTCATCTTTTCGAGTCCGGCGACGATGTTGTCGAGTTTGCCGGTGTTGCGCGCCAGCCCTTCGGAGAAAACCTGCAGGTTGGCGATGGTGCTTTTGAGCGGCTCGGAATTCTCGGCCAGAACGCTGTCGAACTCGCTGCAGCGCGTCGCGGGCCGCCTCGGTCATGCTCCGACTCGCGCCGGGGTCAGCCATCAGGGTTGGTACCTCGCCGGCATTCGCCAGCAATGTGCCTCCTTCCAGCGCGATGACGGGAACACCGGTCAGGCCCTGGAACTCCAGGCCGACCTTGGTGTCGGCTCGCACCGGCGTCGCCGAGGCCACCGAGATCGTCGCGTTGACGCGGCGCGGGCTGTCCGGCGCCAGCGTAAGATCAGTAACCTCACCGACGCGGATGCCATTGAACAGCACGCCGGCGCCGACCAGAAGCCCGGGCACCGAGCCTTCGAACTGGACGTGATAGCTGGTACGCGGACCGAGCCCCCCGGTATTATTCAACCAATAGACAAAGCCGAACACGGCGACGATGGCCGCCAGCACGAAAGCGCCGATGACGACGAAGGGTGCGCGGGTTTCCATGGTTTCAGCTCGCTGTGGATTGCAGCATCTGGGACCGCTTGCCGTGGAAGTAGGCTCGCACCCAAGGATGCTCGGATTGCAGCAATTCGCGCATCGGCCCGATCGCGACGATTTTGCCGTCCGCCAGCGCCGCGACGCGATCGCAGACGATGTTCAGGCTGGCGAGGTCGTGGGTGACCATGAATACCGTCAATCCGAGCGTCTTCTGCAGGGTCGCGATCAGGACATCGAACTCGCCCGCGGCAATCGGGTCGAGGCCCGAAGTCGGTTCGTCGAGAAACACGATCGCGGGATCGAGCGCGAGCGCGCGCGCCAGCGCGACGCGCTTGGTCATGCCGCCGGACAGTTCGGCAGGAAATTTGTCGCCATCCTCAGGCAACAGCCCGACCATCTCGAGCTTAGCGGTGGCCATCTCGTCCATCAGAGCTTGCGATAGCCTGAGATTTTCACGCAGCGGAAACTGGATGTTCTGCCGTACATTCAGCGACGAAAATAGCGCGCCCTGCTGAAACAGGATGCCCCATCGTCCGGCGGCATTCTGGGTGCTGCGATCCCGGCTTCGCCCGATTGCGGCACCCATAACCTCGATCTCGCCGCTTCGTCGCGGAATGAGCCCGATGATGGTTCGCATCAACACTGTCTTGCCGCCGCCGGAAGCCCCGACCAGGCCGAGGATCTCGCCGCGGCGAACGTCGAGCGACAGATGGTCGATCACCACCTGACGGCCGAAGCCGACAACAAGATCGCGTACTCGAATGGCGTACCGGGGATCCGCTGCAAGCATCTCGTTACATTCCGATCGACGCGAAGAACACCGCAAACAGCCCGTCAAGCACGATCACCAGGAAAATCGATTTCACCACCGAGGTCGTCGTCTGCTTGCCGAGCAACTCCGCGCTTCCCTTCACGCGCAAGCCCTCGCTGCAGGCGACGATGCCGATCGCCAGCGCCATGAACGGGGCCTTGATGATGCCGACCTTGAAGCTGGTGACGGAGACGGCGTCATGCAGCCGCGCGATGTAGATCGAAGGCTCCATGCCGCCATATAACTGCGCCACCAGCCCGCCGCCGTAGAGCGCCGCCATCGATCCGATGAAGCTCAGGATCGGCAGCGCGACAACCAGCGCGATGATGCGGGGCAGGATCAGGACTTCGACCGGATCGAGTCCCATGGTCGACAGCGCGTCGATTTCCTCGCGCATTTTCATCGAGCCCAGTTCGGCCGTGTAGGCGCTTCCCGAGCGGCCGGCGACCATGATCGCGACGATCAACACGCCCAGTTCGCGCAGCACCAGGATGCCGACCATATCGACGACGTAGGAATCGGCGCCGAATTTGCGGAAATGGAAGAAGCCCTGCTGGGCGATGATGGCGCCGATCAGGAAGGTGATCAGCACCATGATCGGGATCGCCTGGAAGCCGACCCGGTAGAGCTGATAGACCAGCGACGTCAGCCGCAGCGATCTCGGCCGCCGCAGCACGCCCACCAAAGCGAGAGCAAGCGAGCCCAGCATCTGCAGAAATTGGCTGACGTCCTCCGTCGCATCGACCGCGGCGCGGCCGAGATCGTTCAGCTTGGCGACGATGGGATTGAGCGCGGGCGTGGGCTGTGGATTGTGACGGTTGACCGCGTGGACTTCCGCGATCAGCCCGGCATAGCGATCGGCCACGCCGATCAACTCGGAGCGATGGCCGGCGGAAGTCGCGCGCCGCGATAGTTTCTCGATCAGCCAAGCCCCGAGCGTATCGAGTTCCCGCACCCCAGCCAGATCCAGCTTCACGGCCTCGGCGCGATCGAGCTGAGCGGCGACCGAACCGGAGAGCTGTTCCAGCGCCGCACCATTGGCAGCGGTCCAGGATCCGCCTGGACGCAAATCCAGCACACTGCCTGACGGCGTGGCCGTTAAGAGGGGCGGGGACGCCAAGGTCTGTGCTCCTTCATCCATGGCCATGTTCTTTAGGCGCGGGCCCCGCGCGTCGGATTGACCTGTCTCAAATGGCCGACGGCCCCGGCGACCGTTGATACAAGTCAATAACCCCGCGACCGGCTCACCTAGAATTGAAGCTTGCGGGAGCTCCTTGGAACACGCCACCGAGGCCATACCGATGTTCGATACGGCTGCGCTGAGGAATGAGCTGCAGGCGCTCAAGGATGACCTGTCGCGCCTCTTCCACACGACGAGCGAGGGGCTGTCGCAGGCTTCCCGAAGCGGCGCCGACGCTCTCACCGATCAGGTTCAGGCAGCGTTGAGCGATCTTACGGAGGCCCTGGGCGCGCAGGAAGACCATCTCGAGACCGTCCTATCGGAGCGGCCGGTCGCAACGCTGGCTTCGGCCTTCGCGCTCGGCGTCGTTGTCGGCCTGATGCTGAAGAGACATTGATGCCGAAGGGAGACTGACGGTGAATACCGAGAACGTCGTCAAACAACTGCGCGTACTCTGGCGCACCGACCGGATCATCGCCGAACTTCGGATGCGGCATCTCCTGGTCGGCTTCGGCTTGCGGGCCTTCGCGGCGCTGATCGCCGCCTTCGGCCTGTTGATGCTGGAGCTTTCGGCCTATTTCGCGCTGGTCCAGATCTGGAGCGCGATCTCCGCCGCCGCAATTTTGGGCGCGATCAACTTCGCGATCGCGGCCATCCTGTTCGTGGCCGCCGCCCGACCACCGGCGGGCCGCGAACTCGAGCTCGCCACCGAAATCCACGGCTCCGCCATCGACGCGCTGCAGCTGGAGGCGCGGGCGCTACAATCAGAGGTCTCTGGGATGGTTCACCATCCGCTGAACGGCGTGCTGCCCATGCTGATCATTCCGCTGATCACGATCATCATCAGGAGCCTGAAGAAACCGGCCGCGACCGCGGGTACCGCAGCGTCAGGCACCGCAGATCCACGTGCGCCGAAGGCCGCGTCATAGGCCTCGGACCGGGCAACACCGAGGAGGAAGCGCGACATGCCAAGTGGAAATCCCAAGCCGATCCTCAATACATCCCTGCCGACGCGGTTTCGGCAAATTCGCCTCGAGCTGGCGCGCGAGCCCGGCCATCCCGAAGGCGATGCCGGCTTCGCCTATGTCATCGTGGCCCCGCTCGATGCTGACGACCGGATCGACGCAAAACTCTGGCGCGAGCACCGCGAGGCCTGCAGGGTCACACGCCAGCGGCCGGACAGCACCGACCTGCATGGTCATCTCGTGCACCGCGGCAACGGATGGGCTTTCCACTATGCCGATACGCCGGACGAGGTCGGGCATCACTTCGCCGATGAGCGCTTTGTGTCCGGCGAATATGCCTCGATCCATGAGGGCAGCCGGATGCACACCTACCGCGTCGTCTCGGTATCGCATCTGTAGAGGCGGTGGCGAAGCGGCGTTTCGAACCGGAATCACTACACCAATCGGTCCAAACGAAGTCGCTGGCGCTCGTCGGTGAGGCGCCATGCGGCCAGGTAGGATACGGCCAACGCCGCCAGGCCGCTGCCGCCGGATAACAGGAACATCAGCAGGATCTGATATTTCACGGCTTCCAGCGGATCGAGACCGGCCAGGATCTGTCCGGTCATGATGCCGGGCAGCGTCACGATTCCCGCCGCCGACATCTGGTTGATGATGGGCAACAGGCCGCGGCGAATCGCGTCGCGCACCATGGGTGCGATCGCTTCGCGATAGCTGTCGCCGAGCGAGAGGCGTGCCTCGATTCCGGGCCGCTCGCGCCGAACCGACCCGAGGAAGCTGTCGAGGGACAGGCTGGCAGAGTTCAGGACATTGCCGAGAATGATGCCCGCCAGCGGGATCGCGTAATGTGGATCGAACCACGGCTGCGGCCGAATCGCCGTCGTCAAGGCCAGGATCGCCGTGACGAAGGTAGCAAAGCCGACGCTGACGAAGCCGATAGCCAGGTTTGAATGCCCCTTGAAGCGGCGTTCCGGTCGAGCCGCTACCTCGCGCGCGGCAACCAGCACCATGACCAGAATGAGCAGCAGCGTTGCCGCCGGATTGTTCAGGGTAAAGATGAACTTCAGCACATAGCCGATGGCGACGAGCTGCACCACCATCCTGGCCGCGGCGATGGTGAGCTGCCGGTGAAGACGGATCCTGAGCCATATCGAGAGTACCGCATCAAGGACGATCAGGGAGGCGGCAACCGATATGTCGAAGGGCGTCAACAGGATCGGGGTCATGCCGTCTCCAGATGTCCCGCCATCATGCGATAGCGCCGATGCCCCAGGCGGATGGCCTGGTTCGGATCGTGGGTTACCAGCAGGATCGACGTCCCGCTGACCATTCGCTGTTGAAGCAGCCCCTCGACCCGATTGACCGATTCCTCATCCAAGGGGCCGGTCGGCTCGTCCAGAAGCAAAACGGGTGGATTGCGAGATAGCGCCCTCACCAGCGACAATCGCTGCTTCTCGCCGGTGGAGAGCTGCCCAACCGGTGCATCCAGAAGATCGCCGCGCAGGCCGAGCAGGGTTGACAAGTTCGCCACCTCCTGTCGGCTGTTGGCCGGGAAATGTTCGGTCACGGTGTCGGCCCACCACCCGGATTCCGCGGACACATAGGTTGCTTGCTTTCGCCATTCCGGGGCGGCCACGGAGGCGCGTTCGCGTCCGTTCAGCCAGACCTCGCCTTCGTTGGGATCGAGGTCAGCAATCATGCGAAGAAACAGACTCTTGCCGGATCCCGACGGGCCGGTGATGGCGGCGCACTCACCACTGCCGACGCTCAATTCGAACGGCCCGGCGAACTTGCTGCGTAGCTTCTTGACGAGGAGCGCCGGCGTCCGGCCCTGCCGCTCAAGGCGGGTTAGATTTCCTGGTGATGTTGACATCGGTGCTCATCGAAATGGCCCACTACTCCGTGCCATTTATCATGAGATCGGATCAGGGGAATCTCCAAATTCCAGCCTTTGTCGCCAGCGCTCTAACCCTACAGCTTCAGCTTCACATTGCAGATATCGTGCTCGTGCGGATCGCCCCTGACCTCGAAACCGAGGCTGCGGCACATGTCCAGCATCACCGTGTTTTCCTGCAGCACCTCGCCGGCGATGGTCTTGAGCCCTTCGGACTTGGCGTATTCGATGATCATCTGCATCAGGGCCCAGCCGAGTCCCCTGCCCTTGAGATCGGATCGGAGCAGGATCGCGTATTCACCGCTTTCGTAGATCGAATCGGAGTGCAGGCGGACCACGCCGGCCAGTTCCTGGGTGGCTTCGTCGATCGCGACAAAGGCCATCGCGCGGGCATAGTCGAGCTGGGTCAGGCGGGCGATGAACTCGTGGCTGAACTCCTTCATCGGCGCGAAGAATCGCAGCCGCAAATCCTGTGGGGTGACACGGCGCAGCATGGCATGGATCAGGGGTTCGTCCTCGGGGCGAATCGGACGCGCGAACAGCCGCAAGCCATCCTTGAGCTCGACGTGGCGCTGCCATTGCGACGGATAGGGCCGCACCGCAAAATTGGCCGCTCCCGCCCCCCTGAACTTGCGCAGCGCGGGGCCGACGGCGACGCGCGCATCGACCGCCAGTACTCCGTTCTCATCCGCCAGCAGCGGATTGATATCCAGCTCCTGGATCTCGGGAATATCGGCCGCCATCTGCGCGATCTTGACCAGAACCATCGCAACGGCGTCCGGTTTGGCCGCGGGCACGTCGCGATAGCCGCGCAGCAATCGCGAAACCCGGGTGCGCTCGATCAGATCACGGGCCAGCTGCAGATCAAGTGGCGGCAGCGCCAGCGCCTTGTCATTGATGACTTCGACCGCGGTGCCGCCGCGCCCGAACACGATGACGGTGCCGAAGGTCGGATCGTCAGCTAAGCCAATGATCAGTTCGCGCGCCTTCGGCCGCACCACCATCGCCTGGACGATGACGCCGGCCAGGCGCGCCTCCGGCCGCAGCGCCCGCGCCCGCGCCATGATATCGGCTGTCGCCGTCCGCACCGCCTCAGGGCTGGTCAGGTTCAGGACAACGCCGCCGACGTCGGATTTGTGAACAATATCCCGCGACATGATCTTCAGCACCACGGTCGCGCCTTGTGCGAACAGCGACGAGGCGTGCGCGACGGCCTGTTCGGCATCGGCGGCCGCGAAGGTTGGCACCATCGCGATCTCATAGCTCTCAAGCAGCCGCTTGACCTCGACCGGATCAAGCCAATGGCGAGCTTCGGCGAGCGCGCCGGCGACGATATTCCGGGCGGTAGCGATATCGGGTGCAAACTCGCCGGGCATCGCCGGGGGCACCCGCGCCAGCTCCGCCACCACCTCGCGATGCCGCACCAGATGCATGAAGCCAAGCACCGCATCGTCTCCGGTTGGGTAGTTCGGAATTCCGGCGCCGCTCAGGAGATTGGTGACCTTCTGTTCGGCGCCCACCCACACCGCAAGCACCGGTTTGGCGATGCGACTGCGCTGCTGGCGGTACTCCTTGACCTGGGTCGTCAGGCCAGCGGCGATCTCGTCGGCATGCGCCATCGCCGTCTGGACATTCATCACCATGACGGCGTCATTGCCTGCGTCAGCCAGCAGCAGCTCCAGTGCGGCCGCGTAACGCGCCGGACCGGCGTCGCCGACGATATCGACCGGGTTTGATCCGGACCAGCTCGGCGGTAGCACCAGGTCGAGTTTCTCGCGCGTGGCCGGCGTGATCGCCGCGGGAATGCCGCCGAGTTCGACAAGGCGGTCGACGGCCAGAACGCCGATGCCACCGCCATTGGTCAGGATGGCCAGCCGCTTTCCCGGAGGCTTTTCGACGCGCCCGAGCGTCTCGGCACAGTCGAACAATTCACGAAGATCCGACACCCGCAGCATGCCGGCGCGACGGAAGGCGGCATCATAGACCGCGTCCGAACCGGCCAGCGCGCCGGTGTGGGTCGCAGCCGCCCGCGCGCCCTGCACCATGCGCCCTGATTTGACCACGACGACAGGCTTGATCCTGGCAGCCGCGCGCGCAGCGGACATGAACTTGCGCGCATCCTTGATGGCTTCGACGTAGAGCAGGATGGCGCGAGTCTTGAGGTCGAGCGCGAAGTAGTCCAGGAGATCCGCAATATCGACGTCGAGCTGGTCGCCGATCGAAACGATTCCGGAAAAACCGACTCCGCGCTGCGCCGCCCAATCGACCATGCCGGCCGCAATGGCGCCCGATTGAGAAATCAGCGCCAGACTTCCCGTACAGGGCATGTGGGCCGAGAAACTGGCATTGAGCGCCACGCCGGGCATCATGATGCCGAGACAATTCGGTCCGATCAGCCTCATCCCATGCTTCTGCGCGGCGCGTTCGGCGGCTTCCGCCATCGTGCCCGCGCCATGGCCAAGCCCGGCGGAAACGATCAGAGCGCCGGCCGCGCCGTGCCGTCCGGCTTCATCGATGATTTCCGCGGTCGCCGCCGCTGGCGCCGTGATTACCACGAGTTCTGGCTTGAACGGCAATCCGCCAAGGCTGCCGACCGTGGCAACGCCCGCGATCTCGGCATAGTGCCGATTGACTACGCCAAATTCGCCTCTGAATTGGGTCTTGTAAATGTTCTCGACGATCGCCCGCCCGACCGAACCCTGGCGCGGACTTGCACCAACCAGCGCGACAGAACGGGGCGACAGTAGATTTTTCAGATGATAGGTGGACATCAGTTCAATTGCCCCGCTGGCGCCGGCTTGGATGTCATAAATCGCGATGTGGTTCGGTCCGCGCAGGGAAAGTCAGGTGAAAGGAGGTCCGGAAACTTCAGGACATCCCGCACGTCACAACATCAGTGGGACATCATGACCCAGCATGGTGGCCGCCCTATGACAGTCCTGGTGGCGCCACCCCATATGGTTTCGTTCAACCGGGAGTGACGGTAGGCGCCCATGACCAGAAGATCGATCGCGTTGGCCTTCGCATAGGCCTCGAACACCTTTCCAACCGAACTGCCGCCGATCTCAATGGTTTCGAAGCTTGCCTTGATGCCGTGCTCGGCAAGATGGCCGACAAGATCCGTCCCGGATCTCAACTCGGCTTCTATCTTTCGCTCGGTGGCGGTGACGACGCGTACAGCGGCCGCCGCTTGAAGCATTGGTAAAGCGTCGGCTACCGCTCGCGCCGCGGGTGCGGTATGATCCCAGGCGATCATGACGTGATCGAACACCACCGAAAGTTCAGTGGCGAATTCTTCCGGGCACATCAGGATCGGCCGGCCAGATTCAAAAATCAGCCGTTCGACAATCTTTTCCGATTGGCTACCTTCCGACTTGACCGGAACAATCGACAGATCCTTCAGCCGCGCCAATAACGCCAGATGTGAGGGAATTTCCGCCGTAGTGAGCCGGCTGAGCTTGTGCTCGTAGCGAACGCCATAGCGAATGGCGGCCGCCTCGGCTGCCCTCAGCAGGCCCTTCACGTCCGTCATGCTCCGCTGCGCCTCGGCCAACTCCGCATTTTCCAGATCGGCCGAGATCATCACCGTCGGCCGGACCAAGACGTCCTCTTCAACGGCAATGGCGGTGACGCGAGCCCCGACATCGCCGGCCACGGCGATGCATTTGTCGATTGCCGCGACCGCCGCCGCACTGGGTTCACCAACAAGGGGCAGCAGGACATCCTTGATCGGCATGCGCCTCTCCTTCGGCTCTCACGATAGGCACTGCTTCGCGCCAACCATTGATCTTCGTCAAGGGAGAAGTTTCTATAGGATGGAGCCTCCGCGACGAATTTGATGGAAGTCAATGGCTCGCCGGCCGCAGGCCATATGCACTATATTTGATCAACCGACCCGGCTGCCTCCGGAGACGCCGATGCGTGCAATGAAATTACAGCACAAATCCTAGGCGCCGAATCCTCGTACCCAAGAGCCTGCACATGGCCAATTCAACGGCGGGCGACGGCGGCATGCAGCAACGCGTTTTCGCGTTTCTGACCGACCCGGCCATCCACCGGCAAGTTCATCGCATCGACACCCATGCGGCATCGGTGTTTCTCGAAGGCGATCGCGCTTTGAAGATCAAGCGCGCCGTCCGCTTCCCCTTCCTTGATTACTCCACGCTGGAAAAGCGCAAAGCTGCGTGCGACGAAGAAATCAGGATCAACCGCGCCTTCGCGCCCCAGATCTACCATCGCGTGGTGCCGATCACACAGAACGCGCTTGGATCGCTCGCGATCGGCGGCGATGGCACTCCGGTCGAATATGCCGTCGAAATGAGCCGCTTCGACGAGAGCCGGACCTTTGATCGGCTGGCGAAAGCAGGCGCGCCCGATCCCGATCTGGTCGATGCCCTGGCCGAGGCGATCGCGGTCTCCCACTCCGTCGCGCCGCCCGCGCCGGCCGGGCCCTGGATCGCATCGATCCCAGGCATCGTCGACGGCAATACCTTCGCATTCCGAGCGGCAGGTTGCTTTGCGGCCGGCGATATCGACGATCTCGGGGAGGCCACGCGGTCGGCATTCCTCCGGATCGGCGCGCTGCTGGAACGGCGCGGCCGGCAGGGCTATGTCCGGCGTTGCCACGGCGACTTGCATCTGGCCAACATCGTGCTGATCGATCAAAAGCCGGTATTGTTCGACGCGATCGAATTTGACGCCACGATCGCGTCGGTCGACGTGCTCTACGACCTCGCCTTTCCGATCATGGATTTCATTCGTCATGGCCGGCAGGCAGCAGCGAACGGCCTCCTCAATCGATATCTGAGGCAGACTGCGAGCGACCATCTCGATGCGCTCGCGGCCCTTGCCCTGTTCATGTCGCTGCGCGCCGCGATCCGCGCCCACGTGCTTTTGGCGCAACTGGACCGCAGCGGCCCCGACAACGCCGACGTGCTGCAGTCGGCGCAGAGCTATTTCGAACTGGCGCGAGCTTTGATCCATCCGCCGGCGCCAATGCTGGTCGCGATCGGCGGGCTGTCTGGAACTGGCAAATCGGTAGTAGCGCGCGCGCTCGCGCCCGGCGTGATGCCGCAGCCGGGAGCTGTGGTATTGCGGACCGATGTGCTTCGCAAGCAGCACTTTCAGGTCAAAGAAACTGACCGGCTGCCCGCCAGCGCCTACCGACCGGACATTACTGAACGCATTTACGAGGCGCTGGTGCAAGGCGCGGGCCGCGTGCTGTCGCAAGGGCACTCCGCGGTGGTCGACGCGGTATTTGCCGATGCGTCGGAGCGAGCCGCGATCGGCGATGCCGCGCGGAAACTGAATGTGGGATTTGCCGGCCTGTTTCTGGTAGCGGACCTTGCGACCCGGCTGAACCGTGTCGACCGCCGCGAGCACGATGCATCCGACGCTACGACTGAGATTGCCGGATTGCAGGAGAACTATGATATCGGCGCGATCGATTGGACCATCATCGATGCCAAGGGGACGCAAGAGCAGACCCTCAAAAACTGTCAGTCGGAGCTAGAAGCCGTGCTGAAATCGGTTTAGCGTCTCGCCACGTTCAGACATGCATTTAAGGCTCGCGGCGCGGAGCGCCCGAGGAGTTGCATGAAGCTGACGCCCTCGAAAAGAGGGCGCGGGGAATGCCGCGATGCCCAGAGGCACCCGCGGCTCGTGTGCAAGAAAACGGCCGTACGCACACGAGGTAGTGCGAGGCACCGGATCATCCGGCATTCCCCACGCAATGGTTTTACGGTTTATCAACGTGCTCTCCTCGGCGAGATAAGCTCTATTGCCACCGTCGCCTTCGGATTAGCGGCTTGTTCAGCCCGGTTGAGCCGAACGAAAACCTTCCAAAGACTTGACACCAGCCTTGGGTGCCAGGACCACACGCCTTCCCCGTACGCTTCAGCGCCGTCGTCTATCATGCCAGGTATCGCTCACGAATGGGCATTCCGCCCCCTCGCCCTGCGACCCACCGCATGCCTGACGCTGCCGCGTCCACCGCATCTCATCCCGCGTTTCCTGACGATCGCGATACGCCCCTCTTTGTGGGATAAGATGGAGCAGTGATTAAACTGTTTTGTACAAAAAGGGAACAAAAATATTTGCAAATTATGGGATTGACAGCCTTGAATGACTCGGTCTGGCGGTCGGGCTATCCATGATTTGCGATCGGCCCCCGAAAACCTGCCGACGAGCGCGCCCTCACCGGCGCACGTAATCGCCGGGCGCGTCGGGCAAATTCAGGCCCGCCGGACCGGCCATGCCGATCCGCGGCGGCTCGCAGGGCTCGCCGGACTGCGCGGTCAGCCACCTCGTCCATTCCGGCCACCACGATCCCTCAAACCGCGGCGCGGACTTCTGCCATTCGTCGGCACCGACGTAAGGCGCGTGCTCGGGTTTGTTCTTGACCTGATAGAAGCGGCCTAGCTCGCCCGGCGGCGAAACGATGCCGGCATTGTGGCCCCCGCTGGTCAGAAGGAACGTAACGTCGGCGTCGACCTGGTAATGAATCTTGTAGGTCGACTTCCACGGCGCCACGTGATCCCTGACGGTCCCGACCACGAACATCGGAACGTGAATATCCGACAGCGCGATCGGTCTTCCCTCGACCAGATAACGGCCTTCGGCCAGATCGTTGTGCAGGAACAATTTTCGCAGGTATTCGGAATGCATCCGATAGGGCAGCCGCGTCGCATCCGCGTTCCACGCCATCAGGTCGCTCGGCGGCGCGCGTTCTCCCATCAGGTAGTCACGGGTGATCTGCGACCAGATCAGATCGTTCGAGCGCAACAGCTGGAAAGCACCCGCCATCTGCGTGGTTTCAAGAACACCGTGCTCCCACATCACGTCTTCGAGAAACGCCACCTGGCTTTCATTGATGAACAAGGTCAGTTCGCCAGCTTCGGTGAAATCCGTCTGCGCGGCGAGCAGGGTGACCGACTTCAATCGGAGATCGCGGTCGCGCGCCATCGTCGCCGCCGCGATCGACAGCAAGGTGCCGCCGAGGCAATAGCCGAGCGCATGAATCTGGCTGCCGGGAACGATCTGGGAGATGGCATCGACCGCGGTAGCAACACCGAGCTTGCGATAGTCGTCAAAGGCGATGTCGCGGTCAAGCGGCGTCGGATTGCGCCAGGAAATCATGAAGACGGTGAAGCCTTCGCCGGTGAGATACTTCACCAGCGAATTGTGCGGCGACAGATCGAGAATGTAGTATTTCATGATCCATGCCGGCACGATCAGGATTGGCTCCGGATGGACCTTGCCGGTGGTGGGATAGTACTGGATCAACTCGATCAGATCGTTGCGCAGCACGACCTTGCCGCGCGACGTGGCAACAGTCTTGCCAACCACGAACTCCTGATCTCCGCCCGGCCCGCCTGCCGACTGCAGGCGCTTGAGGTCGTTGCACCAGTTCTGCAGGCCGAACACGAAATTCTCGCCGCCGCTCTGGAAGGCCTTTTGCAAGACCTCGGGATTGGTGACGGCGAAATTGGAGGGCGCCATCATGTCGAGCAGCTGCCGGACCGAGAATTCGACGACCGCCTCATTCGCCGGAGCCACGCCGCGCACCCCGGTGGTCGCATTGTGCCACCACTGTTCGTTGAGCAGGAATGCCTGGGCGAGAAGGTTGAAGGGTGCCTCCTCCCATTGTTCGGCGGCAAAACGCCGATCCTGCGGCTTCGGCTTGATTAACGACCAGGGCTTGGCGCCTTTGGAGAAATAATCCAGCGCGGTCTCGAGGAACTGGGCGGCGCTGTGCAGGCCGTCCTGGGCGATCTCAGCTCGCCGCTGCGGCGCTCCGGCCAGATGCGAGAGCCAGTCGATATAGGCCAATGATACCGCGATTGGCGATATGCCGCCGGTCAGACGCGCCAGCACGGCGTGGAGCGTCCGATCGGCCTGATAGGCCTCAGGTTGCGGCCCATTCTGGGCTTCGGACCTGACTTCGGGACGAGGTCCGCCGACGATGGCGCGCCCTTCGCTCTGACCAGGATCATGCGCAGGACACGGCAGCCGAGGGGCATCCGCCTTAGGAAGGATCGATGTCGACGTCATGGCAACGATCTCTTTGGTATCTTGCCGGATCATTGAACCTGGAATCCATGACGGCCGAAAGACCGATCAATTCGCGGGCCGGCCGCCGAACAGCTTTGCGGCGGTTTCGATCGCCCGTTCGCCATGCTTGAAGAGCCGCTCGCTGTCCCGTCGGATGAAGTCGATCTGGTGTTGGCCGCATTCCGCGACCATCGACTTGATGTCCCTGACCGAATGCGCCCCGGCCATTTTCGAGACGAACTCGGTCAAGAGATGGGTCTCAGTTTGGGCCCGGTCGAGTGTTTCATTGCCAACGAAAGCGAGTTCCTCCAGGAGTACTTTTTGGGCGCCGATCATGAAATCCAGTACCCGCTTGTTCGCGTTCGTCATTTGCGCGCTTACGTCGGCCTTCAGTTGCCCGCTGGTCGCGTCATGCAATTCGGAAAGCTCTGCCATGGCAATATCTCCGGTCTCTCGTCAGTATTCGATCAATAACGCTACAAGTTAACTCCCGGCTGCACATTGAGCTGTATCAAGCCATCCCCCGCCATTGATTTGCGTCAAATCTGCAGTATCCGGTTGACATAGATTTGAACCCAGATCGATTTTCATCTCGCTCCCGCGGAGGCTGCCATGCGTGCCCACCAGATCATGACCCGAACGGTCATTACCGTTACCCCGGACACCAAGATCACTGACGCCGCCAATCTCATGCTTGCGAAACATGTCAGCGGGCTTCCGGTGGTCGATGCGTCAGGTAAACTCGTTGGTATCCTTTCGGAAGGGGACTTCATTCGCCGCAGTGAAATCGGCACCGGGCACAAACGTGGCCGTTTTCTGAAATTCATTCTCGGTCCGGGCAAGGCGGCCACCGACTTCGTGCACGAGCACGGCCGACAGGTTGCCGACATCATGACGCCGGAGCCACTCACGGTCACCGAGGAAACGCCGCTTGAGCGGATCGTGGAATTGATGGAAAAGCACGGCGTCAAGCGGCTGCCCGTGATGAGCGGAGACAAGATCGTCGGGATCGTATCGCGCGCCAATCTGTTGCAGGCGGTGGCGAGCCTTGCCCGTGAAATCAAAGATCCGACGGCCGATGACGACCACATCCGCCGCCGCGTCATCGATACGCTGGAGAAGTACGACTGGTGTCCGTTCGGCCTCAGCGTGATCGTTCGCGACGGTATCGTGCATCTAAGCGGCGTGATCACCGAAGAACATTCGCGGCAGGCGGCCATCGTCGCAGCCGAGAACGTGACGGGAGTGAACAAGGTACACGATCATCTGTGCTGGGTCGACACCATGTCCGGGATGTATCTGAATTCTCCGGAGGACGACGATCTGGCGAAAGCGAGCTGATGAAGTTGGCGACCGATGCCGCGCATCACCTCGGGGCCACTCACCACTGATATCGAACGCTACCCTTGCCGGCATAGCCTGCCGTGGTGTTGGAGAACTCGCCCTCGAAGGTGGCCACCAGGGACCAGCCATTTCGCCATTTCAGTTCGGCGGACGCCGTGGTCAGCGCCGCCTCATGGGCCTGCGCCGCGCCGTTGACGACGAAGGAAGCGCCGGGCAGCGTCTGGAAGGTCGCTGCGACGCTGGCGTCAGGGTTGAAGTTGTGCGCCCAGGCGAAGCGGCCGCGCAAGGTCAGAATGGTATCGGCAAGCCCATAGGAATTGTCGGCGCGCAAGCCGAGTTCGGAGCGCAGCGCCGTGACGTCCCGGGCGGCGTAGTTCAGCGCGAAGGTGTTGGCGCCGGACAGCACCTGCTCGGCATAGGCTGGGATATTATAGGTGGTGAACTGTCCGGCGGCATAGGGCACAGCCGCGATCGACGGCGTGGCGAAGCGATAGCCGCCCTCGACCCGGCCTGAGACGGCGTTGCTGTTGAACTCCGCCTGCAGCTGGTCGATGCCGGCGATGGTCACGCTGCGGTTGGTGGTAACGTCCTGCCAGCCATAGGCCAGCGCGCCTGTGACGTAGGCTTGGCCTGCGGTGTGGCGAATGAATGCGCCGGCCTGGAACAGGTCGGAACGGCCGGTGCCGAGCGCGTTGGCAATGCCAAAATTGGTGCCGCCGCCGGCCAGCGCAAAGCCCGCGAGCGTCGACGGCGATAGCCGGTAGTCAGCTCCCACCACGGTTCCATAGACCCGGCTGGTGGCGGTGTTCGATCCAAGGGCCGCATTGCCGCTGGTGGTCTCGCTGCCGCCATAGCCCGCGGCCCAGACACTCCAGCGTCGATCGAAGATCGCCGCGGGGGGCGCCTTATAGACCAGCGAAGCCTGGGCGTCGGGGCCCGGCTGCCGCTTGAACCGGCATTCGTCAGCCCACGGATCCTGCGCTTCCGCTGCCGCACGAACGCCACGCGCGACGCCCTCGCAGCGCTCACCGATGAAGGGGTCGGTCAGCAGGCCCGTGAACAGGTTCATCGCATCGAACGTGGCATGCTGCGTGGCGGTCGCGATTTCTCCGGAAGCCTGGGTGAGACCAGCCGGCGTCAGCATGCCGAACACCGTGGCAATGCCTCCATTGCTGTTGAAGAAATTGGTCAGCGCGTTGCCGACATTCTGCTGGTTGCCGTTGAGCCCGGGCGGCACTCCGAAGCCCAGCGTGAGATTGAGATAGGCATGGGTTGCATCATAGCTCAGGCTATCGCTGAAACCGGACGGCAGGTTGGAATTGACGAGCGAACCGAACGTCCCGCTGACCCCTCCCGTTCCGATCAGGATGGTGTATCGCTTGGCAATATAGCTTCCATTGGCGAACACGGCACTGACGGTGGCGCCGCCCAGGGCCGCAGTGCCCGTCACATTGGCGAAGGAAGCCGTCGCCGGATTGACCTGCACCAGAAACAGCGCCGCCGACTGGAAGGCGAGATTGCCCGCGACCGTGATCGACGATCCCGGCGTGCCATTGCCCGGCGCCAAGGTGCCGCCGGTCAGGATGCTGGCATTGCCGACCGTGCCGGTGCCGGTCAGGATGGCGGCGCTATTGACCGTGGTCAGGCCCGATGCAGCGATCGAGCCGGTCACGTCGAGCGTGCCCACGGCCACCGTCGTCGCGCCGGTATAGGTATTGTTGGCCGACAATATCAGCGTGCCGGAACCGAGCTTGGTCAGCGCGCCTGCGCCGGATATCACCCCGCCCATGGTGATGGTGTTGGTACCCGTGTCGATGGTCGGGTCCGCCCCAACCAGAGAAAACAAATTGGTCAATGTCAGCCCATTGGCCACGAAGGCCAGCGTAGTGCCGTCGCCAAAGGTCACATTGCCCGTGCCGAAGGCCGAACTATTACCGATCGCGACCGTGCCGCCGGTGACGACGGTATTGCCCGAATAGGTATTCGCCCCCAAAAGCGTCAGCGTTCCCGAACCCGTTTTATCGAGCTCGCCCGACCCTGACAGAACGCCTGCGACGTTGCCGGCAGACATCTCGAACAAGGCGGCGACAATGGTGGCGTTGGAAGCCAGCGTGCCGCCGGACATGGTATAATTCGACGACAGCGTGAGCGTGCCGTTCTGCACGGTGCCGCCACTCTGCGTTAGCGAAGCCTGCTGGACGCCGGTGGTGCCACCGAGATCGAGCGTACCGCCCGTAATCGTGGTCGACCCCGTGTTGGCGCCAAGCGTGCCCACCCCGGAAATGATCAGGGTGCCGCCGGAGATCGTGGTCCCGCCACTATAGCGGTTGGCGCCAGCAAAGGTCTCGGTACCCCCGGTGATGGCAATGCTGCCGACGCATATACATTCGCTCAACCCACCGTCCCGGATCTGTCCGTAAAAGGTCGAATTACCCTGGGTGATGGTCAAGGTGTTGCCGCCGAGCGTGACCTGGCTGGTGTTGTCGCCGCCAAGACTCTTGATCGACGCGCCTGACGTCAAAAACGAGATGTCGAATTCACCCAAATTTTCGACTGTCACAAGGCTTGAATTCGCGATCGAGCCTGATCCCGACAACGCAAGCGCGCTGAAACTGACGGTGGTCACGCCGGTATAGGTGTTGGTGCCAGAGAGAAACTGTTCGCCGCCTGACAGCGTGAGGCCGCCACCGGAGCCACCGCCAATACCTCCGCCGGTGATCGCTCCGCTGAAGCGGCCGCTGTTGCCACTGCCGGCATTTGTGATCGTCAGGCTCTGACTGCCGAGCTTCACCGCTGCAGTGCCCACTCCATCGTCGGCCAGCGAACCAATCGATGCTCCGGATGTGGTCTGGGAGATATCGAGCACCCCGGTGCCCCCAAGGGTTACAACGCTCGATGCACCAACACTGCCAGTTCCGTTAAGCGCCAGCGTGCCGGCGGTAATGTTGACATTCGTAAATGAGTTGCTTCCGGACAAGGTCAGCGTGCTGGTTCCGGCCTGGGTCAGATTGGTTCCTGTCATATTATTGATGATGCTGATGGATTGGCCGGCGTTGGCGTTGTTGGTCAAGGTGGCGGCGTTGCCGAAATTAACGGCTTGGCCGGACACGGTATAGGACTGCGAATTGGCATCAAACGTCCAGGAATCCGGGGTAATGGGACCGGCTGTCACCGTGACCGTGGAAGACCCCGCGTTGCTAAATTCCGCTGATTGGCCGCTGGCGACGGGGGGAGGGTTGGCCGGCGGATTGCTCCAGTTGGTGCCAAGATTGTAGTCTGAGGTGGTGGTCGTTCTGCCGGTGCCTCCCCAAACATAATTTTGGGCCTGCGCTACCGACGGAATCAACGCCACCCCGGTCAAAGCCACTGCGGCCAGCAAGGCCCTTCGCCACGGTGAGCGAATGACACCGCTAAATATCGAATCAAAAATCATCAATGCCGACCCGCAGCGGAAAGTATCGCCACGCCCCATAAACCCGATCAGTCTGGTTTATGCACGGTAAGGTTAGTATAGAGTGATTACAGCCTCCACGAGCGACGATGGCGGTAATTTTCGGGTACTGTGGCAAGAATGATACGGAATTGCAGCCGTCCGGACCTTGTGCGTGGGGTTCGAATGGCGCCAGTGTCTGACTGAGATCTGCGGGTTGCGATCACTCACCACTTGGGGATGTCATCTTGAACCTTTTACGTTCTTGCTCAGGTCCGATAATCGCGCTGGCCGGCATGCTCGCAGGCTGCGCGGATTCACGTCTGGCGGCCACTAATGCTAATGTCGGCACCGGCGCGCAGGTCTCAAGCGACAGGCAGGCCGCCTACCAGACAGGTTACGGTCTATCCAGCGACGGACCGACCACCGACCTCTATACGGAGCTGTTCGGCGCAAAGGCGCGCAGTGACCAGAACGCGCCGGCCCCCTTGCCGGCCCCGGCCCCGATTGGCGCAGCCCCGCAGGTGCAGACCGCAGCAGCGCAGCCCGTAACGGCCGCCAGCGTCGTACCACCCGAGCCGGCCGCGCCTCAGGCCGCTCCGGTCGCTGAAACTGCGTCCGCAAACGCCACCGTTTACGGCATCCCAAGCAATGGCCCCACGACTGATCTGTACACCGAGCTGTTCAGATCCAAACGGCCGGAATGATCCGCCGGGAGTCCAAAGCGCGGGCTGATTCCGCCCCACGGCTTACAGCAATTTCCCGTCCCGGCCAAAGAACGGATGTGGCCCGTCGAAATTCCCGATCGGGACCTGGTGGGTCACGACGTGACCGAAGCCGTCACCTGGAAACCAGCTGTGGAGATGAAAGGCCGGCGGCTCGATCTTGAAGCAGGGCTCGCGATATTCGGCGAGATCAAGATCGACCGCGTGATTGGGCGCCGGGCAGATCGTTGCGGGTACACCGGCAAACATCGTCAGCACGGCGCGATGCACGTGACCGGCAGCAATCAATTGCACGCGCGGATGACGTCGGACCACGTTCGCCAACGCGGCGGCATTGCGCAGATTCTGGCGATCCATATGGGCGATGCCGGTCTTGAGCGGCGGATGATGCAGGAACACTAGCGCCGGCCGGTCCGGCTCCGAGGCCAGTATGGCCTCAAGCCATGGCAGGGTCGTCTCGTCCAGTTCGCCGTGGGGTTGGCCGGGGACGCTGGAGTCCAGCAGCACGAGGTCGAGGCCCCCGACTTCCACCCGCTGGTTGAGCGGCCCCGGTGCCCAGGAAGAGTAGCCCAGCGGGAATGCCGCGCGCATCATTTGCCGTGAGTCGTGATTGCCGGGAATAGTAACAAAGGGCAGCCGCAGCGGCGCCAGCAACCGCCTGAGATGGTCATACTCCGCGCCCGTCGGGCATCGACGAGATCGCCCGAGATCACCACCATGTCCGGCCGCGGCTGCCATTGGTTCAAGGCCACGATGCAGCGCTCAAGTGCGGCCGCGGTATCGACCCGCCCGTAAGCCAGGACGCCCGGCTCCTTGATATGCAGATCGGAAATCTGCGCAATGTGAATTGGTTCGGAACCCATCGTCGCATCCTTATCCTTCATTTGGCAAAAGCCTGATGGCATCAGGCGCAATCATGAGTCCGATCCGCTCGCCGGCCCGAACCTTGACGGTGTTCGGCGCATCGACGGTCAGACTGTTGCCCGATGCGCCCTTGACGACCATGCGTTGCCGGTCGCCGGTGAAGCTGACACTGTCGATGGTTCCCGTCAGCGGCGCGCTGCCGGCAGCGACGATGGCGATGCTTTCGGGGCGGATCATGGCAATGGCGGCCGCAAGATTTGCTTCGCCGCCGATAGGCTGGCGGCCGCCCGCCAACACCAGCTCCCCATTCTCGACCGGCGCTTCGATGATGTTGGCCGCGCCGATGAACTCGGCCACAAAGCGGTTCTTCGGCGAGAAGTAAATGTCGCGGGGGGTGCCGATCTGGGCGATTGCGCCCTTTTGCATGACCACGATGCGGTCGCCGAGCTCCATGGCTTCGGACTGGTCGTGCGTGACATAAATCGTCGTGATGCCGAGCCCGCGCAGCAAGCGGTTGAGCTCGCCGCGCAGCCGATCGCGAAGGGCGGCGTCGAGCGCGGTCAGCGGTTCGTCGAGCAGGAGGATGCCGGGCCGGATTGCCACCGCACGCGCCAGCGCCACCCGCTGGCGCTGCCCGCCGGAGAGCTGGTCGACCCGGCGATCCTCCAGCCCGGCGATGTTGGTCAGCGCCACCAGTTCGGCCACACGCGCGGCGCGCTCTTCCCTTGGCATGCCCCGGATTTTCAAACCATAGCCAATATTGTCGGCCACGCTCATGTTCGGGAACAGCGCATAGGACTGAAAGACCATGCCGACATTGCGTCGCTCGATTGGCACCGACGTCATGTCCTTGTCGTCGAACAGCACCCGGCCGCCCTTATCAGGCAATTCCAGCCCCGCGATGATGCGCAGCATGGTGGTTTTGCCGCAGCCGGAAGGACCGAGCAGCACCAGGGTTTCACCGCGCGCGATATCGAGCGTCGCCGGCTCCAGCGCCCTGGTGCCATCGGCAAAGGTCTTGCCGCAGGACAAGATGCGCACCCCCGCGCCGTGCGCCGCCTTCGCGCTCATCGCCGCGCCTCCCTGTCCGCGAACATCTGCATCGCGACCAGGAGCGGAATGATCATGACAAAGAAGATCAGCGTATAGGCGGACGCGACCTCCAGCCGCATCGAGGCGTAAGCGTCGGCCAGGCCGATCGGCAGCGTTTTTGTCAGGGGGGTGTGCAGCATCCAGGTCAGGTTGAATTCGCCGAGCGACAGCGTCACCACCATCAGGCTGCCGGCCAGGATTCCCGGCAACGCGTTGGGAACGATCACGTCGCGAAAGCGCCGCCAGGGCGACGCCCCCAGCGAGGCGGCGCCCTCGTCGAGGGTGCGGATATCGACGGTCGCGAACACCGCCATCACCGATCGCACCATGAACGGCATGGTGAAGATGACGTGACCGGTCAGGATGAACAGCCAGGAGCGGCGAAAGGTGGAAAAACTCTGATAGGTCAGGAGCAGCGCCAGCGCGATGGCAAGACCCGGGATCGCCAGCGGCAGCGTAATGATCTCCTCGACGATGCGCGACAGCCGGCCGCCGCGGACATGCAGCGCATAGGCCGCGGGCACGCCCGCCAGCAAAGTGACGGCCAATGTCGCCGAGGCGATCACGAACGACAAGAGGATGGTGTCGGCATAGAGCTCCCAGACCTGAACAACCCATTGCAGCGTCACCCCCGAGGCGATGCCGCGAAAATAATTCACAGTGATGCCGGCCGAAATCGACAGCAGAGCGGGCACGACCAGGAAGGCGGCCACCAGCAAAGTGAAAAGGAACTGGCCGGCAAAGATCAGGCGATCGCGCATGATTTCATCCGGCCGCGGCGACGGCAGAGCCGCTGAACGAACGGGCCAGCGCCAGGATCGCCCAGGCGATGATGCCGAGGCCGACCGACAGCGCCGCCGAGGTGGCGAAGTTCGCTGCGAGGGTGAACTCGGTGTAGATCAGCATCGGCAGCACGTCGATATTGGTCGCGAGCGTAAAGGCGGTGCCGAACGCTCCCATGGCGGTGGCAAAGGCAATCGCGCCGGATGCCACGAAGGCAGGCCGTAAGCCCGGCAGCACGACGTCGCGTTGTACGGCCCAGGGACCGGCACCGAGCGAACGCGCGGCTTCTTCGAGACCCGTGTCGAGCTTCTGGCACGCGGCCATGATGGTCAGGATTACCCTGGGAATGGAGAAATACAGATAACCCAGGAATAGTCCGGACATCGAATAGGCGAACACCAGCTTCTCGCCAACCAGATGGCTCGTAATTTCGCCGATCAGGCCCTGGCGGCCGGCCAGCAGGATGATCAGGAAGCCGACCACCACGCCGGGAAAGGCCAGCGGAAAAGTCAGCATCGCAATTAGTACCGCACGGCCTGGAAAATGATGGCGTTGCAGGAATATGCCCGCCACCGTCGCAATCGCCAGCGTCACGAGCGTGGTCGCACTCGAAAGCAGCACGGTGTTGATCAGGGTAGCGCGATAGCGCGGCTCGGTCAGGATCGATAGATAGCCGGCCAGCCCCTGCGGCCCCTCGGCGCCAGTCACCACCAGCCGCGCCATCGGCAAGAGAAAGAACGCCGTCGTCACCACGGCGAGCGGCAGCAGGCACAGCGAAAGGAACGGTTTATGCGGCATCTCAGCAATGGCGCCGGTTATTCGACGCCATACTGCATCAGCGGACCTCGGCGAGATAGCGGTCGACAAAGGCTTTTTGCACGCTTTCCATCTGGCCCCAGTCGACGCTCGCGGCGCGGGCATAGTCGCTGTCGGGCAGGAATTTGGCCTTGACGGCCTCCGGCAGCGGAATCGGGCGCGCCGGGCGCAAATAGGCATTGGTCCAGATCGCCTGGCCCTTGTCGGACAACAGATAGTCGATCACTTTCTCCGCCTTGTCCTTGTCGGGGGCGTTCTTGACGAGACCAACGACGTAGGGAAAGACCACCGATCCCTCGCAAGGGATGACGAATTCGAAATTGCCCTTCTCCTGGTATTTCGCGCGATAGGCATTGAAATCATAATCCAGCAGGATCGGGATTTCGCCGGAAACCACGCGCGCATAGGAGGTCTGCTTGGGAACGATCGGATCGTTCTTGCGCAGCTCCTTGAGATAAGCGATCGCGGGATCGAAATTGGCGGCCGAGCCACCGAGCGCCCGATTGATCGCTACCACGCCGACATAACCGACCGCGGCCGAGGTCGGATCGAGATAGCCGACCATGCCCTTGTAGTCGGGCTTCAGGAGATCCTTCCAGCAGGCCGGGACCGGCTTGCCGCCGAGCGCATCCTTGTTGACGAACAGGCCGAGCGTGCCGGAATGAATCGTGGTCCAATAGCCGTCCGGATCCTTTAATCCCGCCGGCACCTGGTCCCAGTTGACCGGCTTGTAGGGCTCCAGCGCGCCTTCCGCCTTGGCCTTCATGCCGAAGGTGACGCCGAAATAGCCGATGTCGCCGACCGGATTGCTTTTCTCTGCCAGGATCTGCGCCAGCGCCTGGCCCGAATTCTTGTTGTCGTGGGGAATATCGTAGTGCAGATCGGCCTTGATGGCCTTGAGCATCGAAGCCCAGTCAGCCCATTCCGGCGGGCAGTTGTAGCAGATGACGTCGGCCGCCATAGCGGATTGCAGCGGCGCCCACAACGGCAGCGACAGTAAAGCCAAAACAATACGGACGATCTTCATCGCAGCAGCTCCGATGTGGCAGCAGGGTCATTCCCAGGCGAAGGACTTCGACTATAGGCCCCGCATGAAGGATTTGCGACGATCGCCGATGGCGCCACGGCAAAATCAGCGACGAGCGGATTGGCCCGTGGTGCCGCATCGATCCCCGCTACAACTGATCTATGGTTGCAGAGAATTTCCCGGTCCGGAAAAGTTGTATGGAACGGGACCTGCCCATCACCACGACTTCCGGCATTCGGCGGCGCCCGGCCCTGGCAGCACGAGGCCTCTCGTCATATTGAGGTGGCGGCAAGACAATCTGCGCGCTGAAATTAACGCGAAGGTTGGCCGCTTCCTTGCCGTGGCTTGGCCCGCAGCAAACGCTCTGCCAGATAGTCGACGACCAATTTTGGGACGATGAGACCAAAGCTCATCGCCAAGATGATCATGGCCGCGATCAGGCCATCGGCAGTGGTCGCGCTGAGCATATCCAATGTCGTCGGCGGCCCATCCGCGATCTGCAGGAGACCGCTGGCCATCCTGAACAGGTAGACACCAGGAATCATCGACACCACCGCCGCGAAGCCAATGGCGGCAAACGGCATGTGCGATCGCCGCGAGACCGGCGTGAGGATCAGCGCGACCGCGACGCAAGCGACCAGGGCGCCGGTCGCCGCGCCGAAACCAAACTGCATAATAGCCGCCCATCGCAACGCATGGGCGAACATGCCGACGGCAACCGGCCACGGCAGCATATATAGCGGAGTTGAAAAGAAGATGCTGTAGGCGGCAACAGCGACACCGGCGGCGATTGCGTCCTGCCACAGCGGGATGGCTCTGCCCGTCGGGTCGGTTGGCAAGGATACCCCGAGCAGCGCCAGCCCGAGCAGGAGGCCCGCCAGGATCGCGACGACGATCAGGCCGGCGTAGATCAAGCGGGCGGCACCAAGCGAAATCCGGCCCTGGATGAGGTCGAGCGCTCCATTGAGAACATGCGGACCGGGCACCAGCACCATGCACGGACAGACCGCGACCAGGCGCAACGAGGAGCTCAGGTCGTAGCGAACAGCCAAAGCCCCGACAATACCGGCAAGAAGAGCCGCGCAAAATGGCTGCAGCAGCAGATTTGTGCCGAGTTCGCCCAATGCGCGGCGTAAAATTGCGCCAGCGCCAGCACTCGCAAATATCAGCGCTGCCGCCGGGATGTGCTGGACCCCGAAGATTACAGCCAACGCCACCGCCCCAACCCCCGCGGCGCACGCGAAGAGCCACGTCGGCGCCGGCGCCGAGCGCGAGATTTCCGCGAGGTTTTGCATTGCGGCACCCGGCGTGAGACGACCCGACTCGACAGCCTCTATCGCCCGCATGGCGGAAGCCACCCGGTCCATTTCCACGCCCGCAGGATCGGCCGCTACCTTGGCCGCCGACTTGCCCTGATTGTCGTCGATCAAGAGCTCCAGCGCGCCCCAGTCCGGCACGATCGTAGCGCGCAGCCCCAGCGCAGAAGCGAGGCGCCCGGCCGCACTCACGGTCTGTTCCGTGGCTTGTCCATTGACGAAGAGAACCCTGGCAAAGGCCAGGATTAATTGACATCGCTCATCCGTAGTCATTGGAGCTTCTCCAAAGCCTCCGGTTGCCGCGCCGCTACCGCTGGCGTCCGACACGCGCGCCTCCGCAACTGGCTCAATGCGCAGCGGAACCCGCCGCATCGATCGCAACGCCGGGCTTCACCATTTTCCTCGGGTCGACAATGCGGTCAAATTCCGCTTCGCTGACAAAGCCCAGCTGCAGCGCGGCCTGCTTCAGCGTGAGGTCGTGGTCCATGGCATGGTGGGCGATCTTCGATGCCTTGTCGTAGCCGATGACGGGCGACAGGGCGGTCACCAACATCAATGAGCGATCGACGTATTCGCTGATCCTCTTCAAATTCGGCCTGGTGCCCTCGACCAGGAATTTACGGAAATTGCCGCAGCCATCTGTCATGATCGTGATCGAATTTGTGATGTTGTGGATCATCAATGGCTTATAGACGTTCATTTCCAGGTAACCGCCGGCCCCACCGAAGCCCACAGCGACGTCGTTGGCCATCACCTGCACGGCGATCATGGTAAGGGCCTCGCACTGGGTCGGATTGACCTTTCCTGGCATGATCGAAGAGCCGGGCTCATTCTCGGGGATTTCCAACTCTGCAAATCCGGCACGCGGACCGCACGACAGCAAGCGGATGTCGTTGGCTATCTTGTAGATCGAAACCGCCAAGGTGCGAAGCGTCCCGGAAAGCTGCACCAGGGCATCATGGGCGCCCTGAACGGTGAACTTGTTCGGAGCGGTGACGAACGGCAGGCCGGTCAGCTTCGCGATCTCGGAGGCTGCCGCTTCGGCAAAGCCGGGCGCCGAGTTGATGCCTGTGCCGACGGCGGTGCCGCCGAGCGCCAGTTGATAGACGCCGGGCAAGGCAGCCTCCAGCCGTTCCAGATTGTCGGACAACATCCCGGCATAGCCGGACCATTCCTGTCCCAAGGTCAAAGGGGTAGCGTCCTGCATGTGGGTGCGCCCGATCTTGACGATGTCGTCCCAGGCCTTGGCCTTGGCATCGATCGCATCGCGCAGGGCGGCGACAGCCGGAATCAGGCGCTGCTTGACGCCGACGGCGGCGGCGATGCACATCGCCGAGGGAAAGGTATCGTTCGACGATTGCGCCATGTTGACGTCATCGTTCGGATGTACCGGTTTGTGGCTGCCGAGCGTGGTTCCGGCGAGTTGGCAGCAGCGGTTCGAGATCACCTCGTTCACGTTCATGTTGAACTGGGTGCCGCTGCCGGTCATCCACACGTGCAACGGAAACATGTCCTGATACTTGCCAGCCAGGATTTCGTCGCAAGCCTGAACAATCAATTGATATCGCTCCTGGTCGAGCCGCTTGCCGACATGGTTGGCAATGGCGGCGGCCTTTTTCAGCGTCGCATAGGCCGTGATCATCTCGCGGGGGATGAGATCCTGGCCAATGCTGAAATGCTCAAGAGAGCGCTGAGTTTGCGCACCCCAGAGCTTATCCTCAGGGACTTCAATGACACCGAAGCTGTCGGTCTCTTTTCGCACACCACCCATTTTGCCGTCTCCGTTTTGCCAGCTCCTCGATAGATCTGTCTATTCCACGCGCACATCAAGCTCCTTGACCAACCGTTCGTACTTTTGTGAGTCCTCCTGCACCTGACTCGTGTATTGCTCGACCGTGCCACCGGCAGGCTCCTGCGCCTGATCGCTGAAGATCTGTCGCACTTTTTCATTGCGCAAGGCGGTGTTCACTTCGGCATTGAGCCGGGAAACGATAGCCGTCCCGGTGCCTGCCGGCACAAACATTCCGACCTGCTGATCCATGACCAGCCCTTCAACGCCCGCTTCCCCAAAGGTCGGGACATCAGGTAACGCCGGCGAGCGGGTCGCCGTCGATTGCGCCAGCAGACGAAGTCCGCCGGACTTATAGTAGGGAACCAGCGGTGTCGTTCCGAGCGAGCCAAGCTTGACATGTCCGGCGACGAGATCATTGATGGCCTGACCGCCACCTCGATAGGGCACTTGTTCGAGCTTGATACCGGCGAGCTTCGCGTACCACAGTCCTACCACGGCCTGGGTCGACCCGGCACCGCTGCCGGTTGCGAAGCCCATGCCTGGCCGTTGCTTTACCAGCTCGGTCAGTTCCGCGAGTGTGGTCACGCCGAGCGAAGGATGAACAGCCAGCGCGATCGGCTGGTGCGAGAGCTCGACCACCGGGATCAGAGCCTTCAAGGGATCGATAGCCATCTTGTAGACGTGAGGGTTTTCGCTGACCGCATCCGTCCCGATCAGGATCGTGTAACCATCGGGCGCGCTTTTGGCGACATACTCGATCCCGATGTTGCCATTGGCACCTGACCTGTTCTCGATCACGATCGACTGTCCCAGCCTGTGGGACAGATAATCGCCCACAACCCGCGCCGCTACATCGGTTGAGCCTCCGGCGGGAAAGGGAACGATGAAGTGGATCGGGCGGTCCGGCCAGTCTCCCGCTTCGGCTTCAACGGAGGCGCAGAGCGCAAGCGCCACAATCGCGCTGGCGATAGACATCTTCATCATCGAATTTACTCCTTCATTCGCGGCCGGCATCGGTTATCCTATCGCGACCCCAGTGTTCTGACTCCAACAATTGTTTCCGCCATTCCGGGGCCCGAGCAGCGAGAGAGCCCGCAATCCATAACTGCCAATGGGGGTTATGGATTGCGGGCTCCCCCAGACTGCGCCCCGGAATGACGCCGAGATGAGATGGTGTGTCAGAACCACCACCCTAGCGTCCGCCCACCTCAATCAGGGATAGACATGCCATATTCGAAATATCTTGCCGAGCAGATGGGCACCATCAAGCTTCTGACGCCCGGCCCGTTTGTGGCCGGATCCTATGCCGAGCTCATTCTGGTTTACACCGCGGGCACCTTCGGCATCGACGACACCGGCATGGTGAAAGTGTCGTGGCGGACAACATCGGACCTGAGCAAGCCGCAGTTCAGCAAGCCTGATGCGCCAAATTTCACAACGGTGGAGGCAAGCAATGGCGCCAGGCTTGAGGTTTCATTTGATCGCCTCAACGTCCGCCCGTACGCCAATACGTTGCTGATCCGCATCGGGCGCGGCTATCTCCGCGCGGGCGACACACTGACAATCCGCTTCGGCGACCGCCGCAAGGGATCGCCCGGACTACGGCTGCAGACCAGCGTGGAAAACAAAGTCGAGATTCGAACATCGGTCGATGTTTTCGCGACCTATGAATTCTGCGAACTGCCAGAGCAGCCGGCCTTTGACCTGTTGGCCGGACCCGCGACCCGTTGGAAAGCCATCCTGCCTTCGCTCGCAGTCGTCGGTGAGCCATTCCGGCTTGCCATCGTCGCCGAGGACATGTGGGGCAATCCGACCGAGGACGCGGCGGCCGACCTTGTGCCGCGATCGTCGCTCCCTCTCAGTGGTCTCCCTGAAAGGGTTACAATCAAGAAGGGCGACGGTCCGCGCGTCATCGAAAATCTTGTTGCGACCAGGACCGGGGATCTCGACCTGACCGTAACGGCCGATGGCCAGCTGCTCGCGAGAGCCAACCCGCTTCGGGTCGTGGCCGAGGCGCTGTTACGGCGCTATTGGGCTGATTTACATGGCCAGAGCGGCGAGACCATCGGCATGGGCACGGCGGAGGAATATTTTCGCTACGCGCGGGACAAGGCCTTTATCGATATGGTCGGCCACCAGGGCAACGATTTTCAAATCACCGATCAGTTCTGGAAAAAGTTGAATGAACTGACGGCTCAGTTCGATCAACCGGGCAAGTTCGTGTGCCTGCCCGGGCTATGAATGGTCGGGCAATACCGGCATGGGCGGCGACCGTAACGTCTTCTTTCGCCACGAAGGGCGGCCGATACGCCGTTCATCCCATATCCTGGTCGAGGGCCAGACTTCCACCGATGCGATCTACACGGCGGACAAGCTGTTCGAAGCTCTGAGCGGCGAAGATTGCCGCGTCATCGCCCATGTCGGCGGGCGATATGCCGATATCGGGTATGCGCATGACGGACGGATCGAACGCAGCGTGGAGATTCATTCGACCTGGGGAACCTTCGAATGGTTACTGCACGACGCTTTCGAGAAAGGCTTTCGCGTGGGCGTGGTCTGCCATAGCGACGACCACAAGGGCCGGCCCGGGGCGACGACCCCGGGCGCATCGACCTTCGGTGCCATCGGCGGGTTGTCCTGTTATTTCATGCCGGAATTGACGCGTGAGGCGCTATTCGAGGCGCTGCGCAAGCGCTGGCATTATGGAACGACCGGCAACCGCCTCTATCTCGATCTGCGCGCCACGTTCGATCAGGATGTCACGGGTTTCTCGGAAGATCCGCAGCTTGGGCCGGCGCAGGAATTTCCAGTACGCGAAGCCATGATGGGGGACATCATCCGAGCGAAGTCGGTGCCGATGACGCTTGCCGTCGAAGTCGTGGGGACGGCGCCGCTGGAGCGGGTGGACGTGTTTCATGGCACGCACGTCGTTCAATCGACCCGCCCATTCGCGGCCACCGACCTCGGACGCAGGCTGCGCATCCTGTGGCAGGGTTCCGAATATCGCGGGCGCGGGCGGGAAACCGTGTGGCAAGGTCAGCTCGCGATCACCGGCAACCGATACTTGCGTTTTGCGCCGGTGAACTTTCTCAATCCCGAACGCAAGGTCAGCGAAGTCGCTCCCGGCACGGCCCTGGCGTGGACTTCGGTCACGACCGGAAATCTGGCCGGCATCGACCTCTGGCTCGATCAGGCGCGGACTGGCCTGCTGCGGATTGAGACCAATGTGGTATCGGGCGAGGTCGAGATCGAGAAACTTGCCGATGGCAGGATAGAATTCGACGGCGGCGGGCTTGGCCGCAAGCTCAGCGTCTATCGGCTGCCCGAAAACGACTGGAGCAATCGACTTGCGTTCCAGCATCACGTGGCATTCGCGGGAGGCGAGGACTTGCCGGTCTACGTTCGTGTAACCCAGGCAGACGGCCATCAGGCGTGGTCGAGTCCGATCTATCTGATCGAATGAACAGGCCGCAAACACGGTGCAAGCGGCCATCCTTCGAGACGCGAGCCTCAGGCTCGCTCCTCAGAGGATGAGGTCGGAAATCGCTGGACGAGACCCTTCGCTTGTTGAGGCATCCCGTGCTGCCTCATGGTGAGGAGCGGCGCGAAGCGACGCGTCTCGAACCATCTGCCCTCGTCGCATCCTTCGAGACGCATCGCTGGCAGCGATGCCGCAGGGAATAAGGGAAGAAAGCTTAAGCTTCCTGAATCCAGATCAGCGCTTTCCAAAGTGCCTTTCACCGCGGCACCACGGCGGTGGCTTCGATCTCGACCCGCGCTGCCTTTTCGACCAGGCGCACGACCTGGACCAGCGCCATGGCCGGATAGTGCGTGCCCAGAATTTCGCGATAGATCTGGCCGAGGGTCTTCAGGTTGGCCAGATACTCCTCGATGTCGACGACATACCAGGTAAGCCGAACGAGGTGCTCAGGTCCCGCGCCGCCCTCGGCGAGAATGGCCAATATGTTGCCTAGAGTCTGCCGCACCTGGGCGGGGAAATCGACCGGCAAATGTCCCTGATCATCCCAGCCGATGATGCCGCCAGTCACCACCAGGCGGCCGTCGGCCGCCATGCCATTGGCATAGCCCTTCGGCGATGGCCAGCCCGAAGGCTGCAGCACGCGCGGACCGGCATCCGGCATCTCACCCTTGGGCGCTGGCAGCACCGCCAGCGTCGGTCCTTTTGACGTACTCACGTCAAGCTCTCCATTGCCTGGGATCGATTTTATTCGGCGGCCAGACCGGTCGAGCGTGGCCGCCCGCCGGCCTCCGCCATCTGCCGCAAGGCAAATCGCTTCAACTTACCGGTTTCCGTCTTCGGCAGCTGGTCGACGAACTCGATCGCGCGCGGATATTTGTAGGGCGCGATGGTGCGCTTGACGTGATCCTGCAACTCCGCTGTGAGCGCGCTGTCCGCGGTGATGCCGGACGCCACGACCACGTAGGCCTTGACGATCAAGCCGCGCGCTTCGTCGGGCGCGCCGACGACGCCACATTCGGCGACCGCCGGGTGGGTCAGCAGTGCCGCCTCGATCTCCGGTCCGGCGATATTGTAACCGCTGGAAACGATCATGTCGTCCGATCGGGCAACGAAGCAGAAGCGGCCGTTCTGGTCGCGCACGAAAGTATCGCCCGTCAGATTCCAGCCCTCGCGCACGTAGTTCGACTGCCTGGAATCCGCAAGATAACGGCATCCTGTCGGACCGCGAACCGCGAGCTTACCAGGCGTCCCCGGCGGCAGTTCGTTCATCTCGGCGTCGACGATCCTGGCCTCGTAACCCGTGACCGGGCGACCCGTAGTTCCGGCGGCGGCGTCGCCTGTGCGGTTGGTGATAAAGATATGCAGCAATTCCGTGCTGCCGATGCCATCGAGGATCGGCTTGCCGGTCTTGCGGGTCCAGTTCTCGAAAACCGGCGCCGGCAAGGTCTCCCCGGCCGAGACCGCCAGACGCAGCGATGACAGATCGGCGCCCTTGTCCATCGCGGCCATCATTGCCCGATAGGCGGTCGGCGAGGTAAAGCAGATCGTGGCCTTGTAGGTCTCAATAATCTTGACCATCTCGCTCGGCGAGGCATTTTCCAGCAGCGTCGCGGTGGCGCCGAACCTCAGCGGAAAGATCGCAAGACCGCCGAGGCCAAAGGTAAAGGCCAAAGGCGGCGAGCCGACGAAGACATCATCCGGCGTGACGTTGAGAACTTCCCTGGCATAGCCATCGGCGACGATCAGGAGATCGCGGTGGAAATGCATGGTCGCCTTGGGTTCGCCGGTGGTACCGGACGTAAATCCGAGCAGAGCGACGTCATCCCGGCCGGTTTTGACCGCCTCGAAACGTACCGGCTTGTTCAGCGCCACCCGATCAAGCTCGGCATCATGGTTCGAGGTGCCGTCAAAATTCACCACCTGCTTGAGAAACCGGCTGGTCTTGGCGCACGCGACCAGTTCGTCGGCAATGCGGCTGTCGGTCAAAGCAAGCGCGATCTCCGCCTTGTCGACGATCTTTGTCAATTCGCCGGCGCGCAGCATCGGCATGGTATTGACGACGACAGCGCCCGCCTTGGTTGCCGCAAGCCATGCCGCGACCAGGGCCGGATTGTTGCCCGAGCGTATCAGAACCCGGTTGCCGGGCTTGACGCCGTAATTCTCCACCAGGGCATGCGCCAGACGGTTCGACCAGTCCGCCAGTTCCTTGTAGGTGCGCTGGCGACCGTTGCCGATCAGCGCGATCCGATCGCCCTGCCCCTGCTCCACGATCCGGTCGGTCAGTTCGACCGCGGCGTTGAGATATTCCGGATATTGAAACTCCGGCCGATCGAGCCGCAATTGCGGCCATTGGTGCGCTGGCGGTAGATTTCGCCGCGTAAAATCGTCCACGTGACCCGATGGGCCAAGATTTTGATGCCCAAGGCTCTGATGTCCGAGGCTCGATGTCCAAGGCTCTGATGTCCAAGGCTCTGATGTCCAAGGCTTTCCGTTGAACCCGACATTTCCATGTCCCTCGCATTCCCGGGATGAGCCGCGCCTTAGGCAAACCATTTTATACTTAAAGCAATTGGGTGCAAGTACCCAAATCGAGTCCCTCCAACCGCTTCTTGCGGCCTAGCGCCTCGCCAGTTCCACAAGCCGCGCTACCATTGCCGACTGCGGGTCGGCCAGCGGCGCAATCGCGGTGAAATGATTGGCGCCCGGAAGCGTGCCGAACCGTGCCGCAACACCGGCCTGGCCCCAGCGCTCGACGATGGTCCGGCTCTGCCGGAAATATTCCGCGCTCTCCTGTTCGCCCACCACCGCATCGAGGCTGCCGCGCGAAGGCGCCGGCCAGAACAGCGGGCTCGCCGCCCGCGCCGTCGCCGGATCGAGCCGCAACGCCGCGTTGATCGAGGTTTCGACCAGCGGACCCAGATCGAACAGGCCGGAAATGGCATAGGCCGCGATGACGGGGTCGGCAGGCAGCGATGCATCGAACGCCGGCCAATCGGTCGCCAGCAGGCAGGCAGCCAGATGGCCGCCCGCCGAATGGCCGGATATCACGAGCGGGCGCTGCAGCCGTGCCAGCTCGCGCACCGCCATTCGCAACTGCCGAATGATGTGATCGATGCTCACGCCGGGACAGAGATCATAGCCGGGAATGGCGACACCGAACCCGTGGGCATTGAGGCCGCCGGCGAGGTGACTGAAAAAGGAAATGTCGAGCGCCTGCCAGTACCCGCCATGAATAAAGACGAGGATCGCGTCTTGGTTATTGCCGGGAAAAAAGTCGATGGTATTGCGCGGGCCGCGATCATAGGCCATGCAATGCGGAATATGACGCGCGCGATAAGCAGCAGCATCCTGAGCCCAGCCGGCGATCAGCGCCGGATGCCCGGGAACCCGGGCCCGGTTGTTGTATTCGACCTCGTAATCAACCGGCGCGCTCAACTCACACCGCTCTTTGCCGCGCGGCTTTCTGTGCCGACGCCTTGGTCTTGGCCAACAGCCGCATCAGCTCGCGCACATCCTTGGTGGTCAGATCGGAAAAGATATCGGCGATCCAGCCCTCGTGCTCCGTGGCCATCCGGCGGAATTCAGCGCGGCCGGCCTTTGTCAATCGGATCACTTGCACGCGGCGGTCGGCGTCAGAGGTGCGGCGGTCGAGGTGGCCGGAGACGACCAGGCGTTCGACCAGGCCGGTAACGTTGCCATTCGATACCATCATGCGCTTGGAAACATCCGACAGCGTCATACCGTCAGGCGCCTTGTCGAGCTGAGCCATCAGATCGAAGCGCGGCAGCGTCACATCGAAGCGCGCCCGTAGCCGGCTGCGGACCTCGCCTTCGATCAAGGTCGTGCAGGTCAAGAGCCGAAGCCACAGCCGGAGCTCGTTGCCATGATCCTCGGGAAGCTCGACGGCCTTGGTCTCGGAATCAAGGATCATGACGCGGTCAAACCTGCTTTGCAGCCCGGACGCGCAACTTGCTTCGCGCCTGTTGCGTGGCAGCCTGTTATTTTGACTTTCAAATAATTCAGCAGATATCGCAAGTCAAAACGCCGTCGCGGCGGCCGATGCCGCTGTTCTTTCTTTAAGGTTCAAACAATTGGCGCGCAGCTTGCATGGCGTCCGCTCAATGACGGGTCGAGCATGGTGAGGCTTGGCATCAGGCTCTGCTTGCGAGGGGTGCTGTCAACAGAATAAGCTTCTCGTCCTCGCAGCCTCAAAAGTGGTTCGGTTTCGGCTGCATCGCGGCCGGTCAGGGAGAAAGATAATGAAGCAGCGGTTGAAATTCGGCGGGCTGGCAATTCTGTTGAGTCTTGCGGCCGGCCAGGCGGTCGCGCAGGAAAAGCTCAAGATCGGCGTGATCGTGACGCTGTCGGGGCCGGCCGCCTCGCTCGGCCAGCAGGCCCGCAACGGCTTTGCGCTCGCGGTCAAGGATCTCGGCGGCAAGATGGCGGGCCGCGATGTCGAGGTCACGGTGGTCGATGACGAACTCAAGCCGGACGCCGCGGTGACCAAGGTCAAGGGACTTTTGGAGCGCGACCACGTCGACTTCGTGGTCGGACCGATCTTCTCCAATATCCTGCAGGCGATCCACCGGCCGGTGACGGAATCCAAGACCTTCCTGATCAGTCCGAATGCCGGCCCGTCGAGCTACGCCGGCAAGGCCTGCAGCCCGTTTTTCTACGTCACCTCCTACCAGAACGACCAGGTCCATGAGATCCTCGGCAAGGTCGCCCAGGACCGCGGCTACAAGCGCGTCTATATCATGGTTCCCAACTACCAGGCCGGCAAGGATTCGGTGGCCGGATTCAAGCTCGACTACAAGGGCGAGATCGTCGAGGAAAGCTACGTACCGCTGGGAACGCTGGATTTCCAGGTCGAGCTCTCCAAGATCGCCTCGCTGAAGCCCGACGCGGTCTTTACCTTCATGCCGGGCGGCATGGGCGTGAGCCTCGTCAAGCAATACAGACAGGCAGGCCTGGCCGATTCCATTCCGGTGCTGTCGGCCTTCACGGTCGATGAATCGACGCTGCCGGCGCAGCAGGATGCGGCCGTCGGCATGTTCGGCGGCGCCAACTGGGCGCCCAATCTGGACAATCCCGCCAACAAGAAATTCGTCGCCGGCTATGAAGCCGCCTACGGCAGCGTGCCCGGCACCTATGCCATGCAGGCCTATGACGCCGCACTTTTGATCAACAGCGCCGTCACGGCGGTCAAAGGCGACCTTACCAACAAGGACGCGGTGATCGCGGCACTGAAGAAAGCCGATTTCACCTCGCCGCGGGGCAATTTCAAGTTCAATACCAACGGCTATCCGATCCAGGACTTTTATCTCACCAAGGTCGCCAAACGCCCCGACGGCAAATTCCAGACCGAGATCGTGGAAAAAGTGTTCACAAATGACAGCGACCGCTACGCCAAGGATTGCGTGCCGGCTAATTAGATCAGCGTTTCCTTGAAACTGATCGTATCCATGCTCTCTGACCTCATCCTGAGGAGCAAGCCGAAGGCTGGCGTCTCGAAGGATGGCCGCTTGCACCGCCTTTGCCGCCATCCTTCGAGACGCATCGCTCGCGCGATGCTCCTCAGCATGAGGACCGGGGAGTTTGCCGATGGGATCAGAACTTCGGAAAAGCTGATCTAGAAAATCAGGGAGGGAGAAAAGGGATGACAAGCGAGATCACCGGCATCACCCGGGCCAATGAGGGCATGCAGGGCATTTCCTGGAATATTCTCGGCCAGACCTATGTGCCGAAGAACTACACCGACCACTGCTTTTCCTGGCATGCGACGCTGCCACCCGGCACCTTCGTGCCGCCGCATATTCATCCCGACCAGGATGAATATCTCTACATGCTGGAAGGCAAGCTCGACTTCATGCTGGGCGGCAACGATGCCCAGGCCACGCCCGGCGACCTGATCCGCCTCGGCATGGGCGTCCCCCACGGCATCTTCAACAAGTCGGATCAGACCGCAAAAGTGCTGTTCTGGGTGTCGCCGAGCCAGAAGCTCTACGACCTGTTCTGGGGCCTGCACAATATGAAAGAGCAGAAGCCCGAGGCCGTGGTGGCGATGGCCGCCGAATACAACGTCCACTTCCTGCCACCCCCGGCGGGGTGAGGCGTGAGCGCCCGCGCGCTACGCCCGAACCGCCGTCAATCCCGGCACCGCGGCAAAGCCGGCCTTGCTGGCATAGCCGCGGACGATGGCTTCGCGCTGGGCATAGCTCAGCACCTTGTTGACGTCATCGAAGCCGTCGGGCGCGATTTGTTCGACGGCGTCGATGACGCCTTCGGGGCCGCCGCGGCGATTGGAACGGACGATCTCGGCGGTCATCGGCAGCCGCTTCTGCTGATATTCCATCAAGGCCTGGCGCGGATGCTCGGAGCGCGCCAGCGCATCGGCGAGACAACGCGCATCCAGGATGGCCTGCGAGGCGCCGTTCGATCCGACCGGATACATTGGGTGGGCGGCATCGCCTAGCAAAGTGACGCGGCCGGCCGACCACCAGGGCAAGGGATCGCGGTCGCAGGTCGGATATTCGTAGAATTCAGGCGTCGCGGTGATCAAAGCGGGCACATCGACATGGGGCACCGAGAAGCGCGCGACATGCGGCATCAGTTCCTCGCGTTTTCCCGGCCGCGACCAGTCCTCGCGGCGCGGCGGCGGCGCGCTGCCGTCGCCGACTTTTACCAGTACCGCCCAGTTGGTGAGCCGGCTCGCCGGGCTTGAACCTTCCGCGATCGGGTAGACGACGACCTTGGCATGAAGCCCGCCGGCCACGATCATGGAACGACCGCTCAGGAACTTGGGCCAGTCGCGGGCGCCGCGCCATAGCATCAGTCCGTTCCAGCACGGCGGCCCTTCGTCGGGAAACAGCATCTCACGCACCCGCGAATGGATGCCGTCGGCGCCGATCAGGATATCGCCGCGCACCGTTTTGGTGTGATGGCCGGTGCGATCGAAGAAGTAGGCTGACACGCCGCCTTCGTCCTGGGCAAAGGCCCCGAGCCGGCAGCCAGTGTGGATGGTCTCGCTCCCCAGCCGCTCCTCGACCGCGCGGTGGATCACGCTCTGCAGCCGGCCGCGATGAACCGAGAATTGCGGCACCTCATGGCCGGCATCGATGCCGCGGGCTTCCTTCCAGACTTCCTGGCCATGACGATTGAGATAATAGAGGACGTCGGTTCGGATGGCGATGTCGTCGAGCCGTTGCAACAGCCCGAGGCCAGCCAGTTCGCGGATCGCATGCGGCAGTGTATTGATGCCGACGCCGAGTTCGCGGATGGCATCCGACTGTTCGAACAGTTCGCAATCGATGCCGCGGGCCCGCAGCATCAGCGCGGTGGTCAGGCCTCCGATCCCACCCCCGACGATAATGGCCTTCATCGTCCGCCTCCACTCCCACACAGGCGCCAACCCAAGACGCCCAGCGTCGCACAGGCCGTCACTCCGCCGCAAGCGGCTTGGTCGCCTCCGCTTTGAGCTCGGCGCGGGTCTTCGGCTTAGCCTTAATTTTCAGGTCCGTAAAATCCTGCCGGTCGCGCACACTGTTGCGGAAGATCTGCTCCTTGCCGGGCAAATATTGCGGCGGGCAGGATACTTCGGCGCCATACCAGGCAGCGGCCTTCAGCGTAAAGGCGGGATCGACCAGATGGGGGCGGCCGAGCGCCACCAGATCGGCGCGGCCGGCGGCTAAGATGGTATTGACCTGGTCTGCGGTCGTGATGTTGCCGACGCACATCGTGGCGACGCGGGCCTCGTTGCGGACCTGATCGGAGAACGGGGTCTGGAACATGCGGCCATAGATCGGCTGGGCGTCGCGCACGGTCTGCCCGGTTGAGACGTCGACCAGATCGACGCCGGCCTCAGCGAAGGCACGCGCGATCAGAACCGCATCGTCGCCGGTGATGCCGCCCTCGGCCCAGTCGGTCGCCGAAATACGCACCGACATCGGCTTGTGCGAAGGCCAGACCGATCGCAAGGCGTCGAACACTTCCAGTGGAAAGCGCAGGCGGTTTTCGAGCGAGCCGCCATAGGCATCGGTACGCTGGTTGGTGAGCGGCGAGATGAAACTGGCCAGGAGATAGCCGTGCGCGCAATGCAGTTCCAGCATGTCGAAGCCGCAGGCCTGGCCGCGTTCGGCGGCCGCGACGAATTCGTCCCTCACCTTGTCCATCGCCGCGCGGTCCATCTCACGCGGCACCTGGCTGTCGGGAAAATAGGGAATCGGCGAGGCTGATATCACCTCCCAGCCGCCCTCTTGCAGCGGCCGGTCGATCCCGTCCCACATCAGCTTCGTTGAGCCCTTGCGGCCGGCATGGCCGAGCTGCAGGCAGATTCTGGCGGCGGAATTGGCGTGCACAAAATCGACGATGCGGCGCCAGGCGGTCTCCTGTTCGTCATTCCACAGCCCGGTGCAGCCCGGCGTAATCCGGGCGTCGCGAGCAACGCAGGTCATCTCGGTGAAGATCAGGCCGGCGCCGCCCATGGCCCGCGAGCCGTAATGCACCAGATGGAAGTCGGTCGGCACGCCCTCCTTGGCCGAATACATGCACATCGGCGAGACCACGGCGCGATTGGCCAGCGTCATCTCGCGCAGCCGCAAGGGCTGGAACATCGGCGGCACCGGATTTGTCACGTCGACATTAAATCCCCTGGCGCGCACCTGCCGGGCGAAGGCCTTGTCGACCTCGGTCACAAAATCCGGCGCCCGCAGCGTCAGATTGTCGTAGGTGATGGCCTTGGCGCGGGTCATGACGCCAAAGGCAAATTGCACGGGATCGAATTCCCAGAAGCGGTCGACATGCTCGAACCAGACCAGCGAGACGTCGGCGGCGTGCTGGGTCTTTTCCACTTCCTCGCGGCGGCCCTGCTCGTATTGCGCCAGCGCCGCACCGACCGTCGGGGCGTCATGCATGGCCTCGACCAGCGCGATCGCATCTTCCATCGCAAGCTTGGTGCCGGAGCCGATCGAAAAATGCGCGGTCGCCTTGGCATCGCCGAGCAGCACCATATTGTCCTTGACCCAGCGCTTGCTGCGGATCATCGGAAATTGGCGCCACATCGAGCGGTTGGTGAGGAGAGGATGACCTTCCAGGAACCAGCCAAAGATACCGGCCATGCGATCGGCCGATTGCTGCTCGTTGAGGCCCTCCAGTCCGGCCCGCTTGAAGGTTTGCGGATCGGTCTCGAAGATCCAGGTCGAGCGCCCCGCCTCATATTGATAGGCGTGGGCGATGAAGGGGCCCCATTCGGTCTCCTGGAAAATAAAGGTGAAGGCGTCGAGCGGCCGGGTCGAGCCCATCCAGGCGAACAGGTTGGAGCGCAGGTCGACCTCGGGCTCAAAATGCGCGATGTATTTGTCGCGGAAGCGGCTGTTGATGCCGTCGGCCAGCACCACCAGATCGGCATCGGCAAAGCGAACCTCGTCCTCGATGTCGGCCTGGAATCTCAAGGAGACACCGAGTTCGCGGGCGCGTTCCTGCAGGATCAACAGCAGCTGGCGGCGCGAGCAGCCGCAGAAGCCGTTGCCGCCGACCCGGTGCACAGTACCGCGGAAGTGCACGGCGATATCGTCCCAATAGGCGAACTCCTGGGTGATGCGGCGATAGCTCGGAGCATCGTATTTTTCGAAATTGTCCAGCGTGGCGTCGGAGAACACCACGCCGAAGCCGAAGGTGTCATCGGCGCGGTTGCGCTCATAGACCGTGATCTCGGCTTGCGGCCGCTGCTTCTTGAGCAGGATCGCGGAATAAAGCCCGGCCGGCCCGCCACCGATGATCGCGATCTTCATGACAGCCTCCGGCTTTTGGTTCGACGGAATTATTTTAAACCTAAAGCAATTCCCCGGCAAGCGGGTTCGACAGCGGGTTCGTGCGCGGCTATCCTGACAGGATAGTGCCGTTTCCCCGTCATTGCGAGGAGCACTTGCGACGCGGCAATCCAGCTTCGCCGCGCGGAGACATGGATTGCTTCGCTTGCGCTCGCCATGACGGCGGTCTCAATTACCCTGGAAAGCCGGCTTCACCTTGTTGGCGAAGGCCTCGAAGGCACGGGTAAAATCCTTGGTGGTCATGCACAGCGCCTGCGCAATGGCTTCGGCCTCGATGGCTTCCTCCACCGACATCGCCCATTCCATCGCCAGCATCCGCTTGGTCATGGTGTTGGCGAAGGTCGGTCCCTCGGCGATCTGCCGGGCAAGCGCCTGCGCCTGCGACAACAGCTGTTCGGGCGTCACAATGCGGCTGAAAAAACCCCATCGCTCGCCCTCTTCCGCGCTCATGAAGCGGCCGGTATAGAGGAGTTCGGAGGCGCGGGACTGGCCGATGATGCGCGGCAGGATGGCGCAGGCGCCCATGTCGCAGCCGGCGAGGCCCACCTTGTTGAACAGGAAGGCGACCTTGGCGCCTGACGCCGCCAGCCGCAGGTCGGAGGCCATCGCGATGATGGCGCCGGCGCCGGCGCAAATGCCTTCGACGGCCGCAACAATCGGCTGCGGGCAAGCCCGCATGGCCTTGACGAGATCGCCGGTCATGCGGGTGAAAGCGGTTAGGCCCTTGGTATCCATCTTGACCAGCGGGCCGATGATCTCGAACACATCGCCGCCGGACGAAAAATTGCCGCCCGCGCCCGTGACCACGACGGTTTTGACCTCATCGTCGATCGTGCAGGCGCGAAAAAAATCCGTCAGCTCGCGGTAGCTTTCAAACGTCAGCGGGTTTTTTCGTTCGGGACGGTTCAGCGTCACCGTCGCCACGCCATCCACCACGGCGAGCAGGAAATGCGCCGGCGAATAGTCGGCCAATGGCAGGGTGACGGGATTGGCGGGCTTGCTCATGGGAACTCCCCTTTGCGATGATATTGGCATGATGGCCCGAGTGCATCGGGCGTGTTTTTAGATCTCGCCGCCGGCTACCGCGATGGCCTGTCCGGTAATGGCGCTGGCGCCTTCGCCGCACAGCCACCGCACGCTATCGGCGACTTCCGCCGGGGTCACCAGGCGACCCATCGGATTATGCAGGGCGAGCTCGGCCACCGCCTCCGCGTGGCTGCGGCCGGTCTTCCTCATGATGGTCTCGATGCTGCCGGCGACCAGATCGGTATCGGTGAAACCGGGACACACGGCATTGACGGTCACGCCGGAGCTTGCGAGTTCCAGCGCCAGCGAGCGCACCAGCCCGACCACGGCGTGTTTGGCGGCGCTGTAGGCGCTGACATAGGCATAGCCCTTCAGACCAGCCGTCGATGCGACTGCGACGATGCGGCCTGAACGTCGCGCCTTCATCGCCGGCAGCACCGCCTGCACCGCATGAACGACGCCCATGAGGTTGACATCGATCATGCGCCGGAACAGCAAAACGTCGGATTTTGCAAAAGGCGCGGACTCGGCTGCGCCCGCATTCGCAACCAAAATAGTGATCGGCTGGCGTGCCGCGGCCTCGGCCACCGCGGCATCGACGGCGGCTTGATCGGCGACATCGGCCACAACTGCAAAATGGGCGAAGCCGGCGGCAACGGTTTCATTCAGCGTCGCGCGGTGGCGGCCGAGCACGGTGACGGTGGCCCCGGCCCGCGCCAGCTCTGAGGCGATGGCGCGGCCGATGCCGCGGCCGCCGCCGGTGACCAACGCATGGGAGGAATTCGGCAGTCCGAGCATGCGCCCCCCCTGAATGAATGGATCGACCGAGCCTCTCGCCTATATTTTAGACTTAAAGCTTTTGCAAGGAACCCAGGAGCTCACTGCCCCACTCACAGCCTATCGGCTCTTCCTGAGCGTCGCCGAGGGACTTTCGCCGAACCTGCCACGGTAGATACCGGCCATGCGACTTAAATGGGTAAATCCGAGATCGCAGGCGATATCGATAACCCGTTCGTCCGGCTGCGCATTCAACAGCCGTCGGTTGAGCTCTTTCAGCCGAAGGTCCTGCAGCACGGCGGAAATCGACGCGCCGAAGTGACGCTTGAAACCCATTTGCAATGACCGCACCCCGATGCCGCACCGCCGCGCCAGCTGCTCGAGATCAAGCGGTTCGGCAACGTGGGCCTCGAGGCTTTCCCGCGCCCGCCTGAGGCCCGCGGGCAGCGCCTCGCGCCGCGATGCACCGCGATGGATCGCGGCACTGAGATTGTGACGCTGGCCGGTGAGCAGCAGCCCGACGATCGACTCGCGCAAATGGGCGGCCTGGGCCGGCGACAGTTCGGAGGCCGCTCCGCCATGCTCGGCAAGATCGACGAGATATTCGATCTGACTTTGCAGGGCGCGGCCAAAGGGCGTCCGCAGGTCGATCGCGGGATCGAACACCACCGGGCCAGCCGGCCGTTCTGCAAGCGCGGCGGCCCGGCTCTCGATGCGATCGCGCTCCACCAGTAAAATCAATTTGGCGCAATCGTCCTGCCAGATCATTCGCGTCGGCAGCGTCGGCGACAGCAGCGATGCCACGGCACCCGGACCGGCGTCGATCTCGCAGCCGCCGGTCGAGATCTGCGCCCGGCCGCGGATCGGCACCTGCAGCAGAAAGAAGCGATCGAGGCAGCCCGGATCGATCGATACACTTCCGCCATAGGCGACGTAATTGATGGAAAAGCCGTCGAAATCAGCGCAGTTGTGCCGCGCATGAAAGTCCGGCCAGGAATGCCGCAGCGGATCGAGCGCGTGCGGGCAGAAGATCCGCCCGATCGCGTCGGCGGCCTCATCGACGTCGGCGGTGCAGACGCGGGAAAAGGCCGCAAGTTTGGCGCCGGCTGCGAGACGGTCGATCCCCGAAACGGCTGATGCCATGGCCTGAACGCCCAATTTATTTGAACCCTATAATATCTGGATCAAGCCGTTTGGAAAGCCGTCCCGCTGACCTATTTGCAGCCAGCGCCGCCCCCTGGATAGGCAGTTCTCGGGCCGGCTCGCGCGCCTTCGCAGCGCAACCAAACGGCACGCCAGCTTGCTTTTTTCGTCAGACGGATCGCCGGATTCGTTCTGCGGCTAGACGAGGCCGTCGGGACGTAGCAGGCTGGCCTCCGTCTTAGGCAACCGCAACAGGGGATCACCGCCGTGAGCGTATTGGAAAAAGGCATTACCCGGGCTGGCGAGGGTTTCGCCGGCACCTCCTGGAATATCCTCGGCCAATTGTATTTTCCCAAGGCCGTGTGCGAAACGACGTTCGCCTTCGAGGCCAATACCGAGCCGGGGCTGTTCGTTCCCGTCCATATCCATCCGACCCAGGACGAGTTCATCCTGGTCCAGCAAGGCGTGCTCGACCTGAAACTCGACGGCGTCTGGACCAAGGCCAATCCCGGCGATCTCGTGCGGATGCCGCGGGGCATTCCGCACGGCTATTTCAACAAGTCGGACAAACCAGTCAAAGCGCTGTTCTGGGTGTCGCCGACGCGCAAGCTGGAAGAGCTGTTCAAAGCGCTGCACAATCTGACCGATGTGGGCGAAGTGGTGCGGCTGTCGGCGCTGCACGAAGTCGACTTCCTCCCCGAAGAGGCCAACGCCTGAACGAACCTTAAGGTTTAGGTTAAACTTCAAGAGCGATGGTCAATGCCAACCTGTTGCGGCGCCCGCGAAGCATTTCGGGCGCGGAAGTATTTTGTTGCCCGCGGCGGCCCGCGGCTCCACCGCGCCGCGGTCGAACCCAAGGGGGATCATCATGGTCAAGCAGAAGAACGTTTGTGTCATCGGCGCCGGCGTCTCTGGGCTGGTCGCGGCCAAGACCTTTGGCGAACGCGGTCACACGGTGACCATCCTGGAGCGCGCGGGCGACCTCGGCGGGGTCTGGGAACCGGCGCGTTCCTATCCCGAGGTGCAGACGCAAAGCCCCAAGGACCTCTATCGCTACACCGACAAGCCGATGCCGGACTCCTACCCGGAATGGCCGAAGGGGCCGCAGGTGCATGCCTATCTGTCGCGATTATGCCAACGAGCACGGCTTGACGCCTCATATGCGCTTCAACTCCACCGTGACCGGCATGACGCGCCGCAATTCGGGCCTGCCGGGCTGGACGGTGGAAACCAGGAATCCGGATGGCGGCATCACGAAAGAGGAATTCGACTTCGTCGCCGTCTGCACCGGCCAGTTCAATGAACGCCAGACCCTCAGTCTTCCCGGCGAGGACGCCTTCAAGGCGGCCGGCGGCAAAATTCTGCATTCGTCCGAACATACCGACGCCTCCAGCGTCCGGGGCAAGAAGGTTGTCGTGCTCGGCGGATCGAAATCCGCGACCGATATCGCGGTCCATTCGGTCAACGCCGGAGCCAGCGACGTGACGCTGGTCTATCGCGAGCCGGTGTGGCGCATTCCCTACTTCATCGGCGGCCTGATCAACTTCAAGCGGATTCTCTACATCCGCGCCCAGGAAGAAATGTTCCGCGGCTGGGGCCTTAGCCTCAAGTCCCGCATCAACCATGCCATCGCCAAGCCCTTCATCTGGGCCAACTGGCGCGGGCTGGAGAGCATGCTAAAGTTGCAGTTGAAGTTGAAGAAGTGCGACATGGTCCCCAAAGAGCGGATCGAGGACGGCGTCAACTGCTCGGTGCCGATCGCGACGCCTGATTTCTTTCCGATGGTGGCCGACGGCCGTATCAAGGCCATTCGCGGCAGCTTCGACCACTACGATGGCAAGACCATCGTCATGACCGGCGGCGAACGGGTTGCGGCCGACATCGCGATCACGGCGATCGGTTTCAAGCTCGGCGTTCCCTTCCTGCCGAAGCCTTACCTCGATAAACTGGTGCAACCCGACGGCCAATACCGCCTGTACCGCGTGATCGCCAATCCCGATCTTCCCGACATGGGTTTCGTCGGCTTCAACTCCAGTTTCTGCACCGTGCTCTGCGCCGAGATGGCCGCCAACTGGCTGGTGCGCTATTGCGATGGTCAATTGGCACACCAGCCGACACCCCAGGAGATGCAGGAGAGCATGGATAGCATGCTGCATTTCAGGCGCGTCGAGCGGCCGGCGGCCTCCGTCTATGGCGGGCTTTGCGTGGCGCCCTACCACTTCAAGCATTTTGACGAGTTGCTGGACGACATCGGCGCGAAGGTTCGGCGGCGCGGCGCACTGGCGGAAAAATTCACGCCGCCCGACGCCGACGCCTATGGCCGGTTCCTGGCCTCTGCTCCGGACTACAGGGTCGAGCCGGCCTAGGCCGGCGGCCGGTCCCCAATTGCTTTAAATATAAAATTTCTGCTTTCCAAACAGGGCGGCCCTGCTAGCATCGGACCGGTCCGAATACGGGAGGTCGTGCGCGTGCCTCATCTGGCATCCCTGAAAACCGGCGATGGCCGCATCGCCTATGAGGCCGCCGGCGATCCGAAGAACCCGACGCTGGTGTTCCTGCATGGCATCGGCGGCGCGGCGCGGGCTTGGCGCGGCCAGCTCACGGCGTTCGGCGACCGCTTTCGCACCATCGCCTGGGATATGCCGGGCTATGGCGGATCGGCGCCGCTCGCAACCGTCAGCATCGCCTCCCTCGCCGACGCGCTGCAGGATTTGCTGCGCGACATTGGCGCGACCAAGCCGATCCTGGTCGGACATTCGATCGGCGGCATGATCGTCCAGCAGTTGCTCGTTCAACGCCCTGACATCGCCGGCGCCGTGGTGCTCGCACAAACCAGCCCCGCCTTCGGCAAGGCCGATGGCGACTGGCAGAAGACTTTTATCAGCGCCCGGCTCGGCCCGCTCGATCGCGGCGAAAGCCTGCGTTCGCTGGCGCCTTCGCTGGTCAAGGAGTTGGTCGGTGAAGATCCAGACCTGGGCGGAATGGAGCTGGCTCGTGACTGCATGGCCGCCGTCCCCGAATCCACTTATCGGGCCACCATGCTGGCGCTGATGGGCTTTGATCTGCGTCAGGCGCTCAAGAGCATCCGCGTTCCGGCCCTGGTGCTTTCGGGTTCAAACGACAATAATGCGCCAGCGCCGATGATGGCAAAGATGGCGAGTTACATTCCTCAAGCCTCGTACGTCGAACTTGAGGGGGCAGGCCACCTCGCCAACCTGGAGCGGCCCTCGGCTTTCAACGCGGCACTCGAGCAGTTTCTGAGGGCCGCAACAGAAGTGACAGTAGAATGACAGTCCCAGCCAGCCAAATCATGACCGCGGTCGACCTGGATAGACCGATCTTCGACGCAGGCGCCTTCCGGCTCGACGACGAGCAGGCCGCCATCATCGCGCGGGCGCGCGAACTCGGCCAGTCCGTGTTCGCCGCACGCGCCGCGGCCTATGATCGCGAAGCCACATTCCCGACCGAGAATTACCGCGATCTCCACCGCGCCGGCCTGCTCGGCGTCGCCATCCCGAGAAAACACGGCGGCCTCGGCGCCAACTATCAGACCTATGCCTTGGCGGCCGCCGAGATCGGCCGCTACTGCGGTGCCACCGCGCTGACCTGGAACATGCATGTCTGCTCGACGCTGTGGTCCGGGCCGCTGGCCGACGATCTCGACATGGATGGCGCTACCCGCGCCGACCATGAGCGCCGCCGCGCCATCCACTACAAACGCATCGTCGAGGATGGCGCGATCTATTCGCAGCCGTTTTCGGAAGGCGGCGCGGCCGCCGCCGGCGGCGTGGCGTTCGGGACCGAGGCGAAACCGGTCAAGGGCGGCTGGATCGTCAACGGCAAGAAGATCTTTGCCTCGCTCTCGGGCCATGCCGATTTCTACGGCGTGCTCTGCACCGAGATCGCGGATGGCGAGAAGGCCTCCCGCCGCAACACGCTGTATCTGGCGGTGCCGGCCAAGTCCGACGGCGTCTCCGTGGTCGGCGACTGGGATCCCCTCGGCATGCGCGGCACGGTCTCGCGCACGCTTTTGTTCAAGGACGTTTTCGTGGCGGAGGACGCCGCGCTGATGCCGCGCGGAGTTTATTTCCAGGCCGCGATGCGCTGGCCGCATATGTTCCTGACGCTGTCGCCGACCTATATGGGCCTGGCGCAGGCGGCCTACGATTTCACCGTGCGCTATCTGCGCGGCGAGGTGAAGGGCACGCCGCCGGTCAAGCGCCGGATGTATCCGACCAAGCAGATCGCGGTGGCGCAGATGCAGATCAAGCTGGAGCAGATCAAGGCGATCTGGTTCCAGGCCGTCACCGAAGCCTGCGCCAATCCGACCAAGGAACAGGTGCTGCGCGCTTACGCCGCGCAATATTCGGTGATGGAGGGCGCCAACGAGCTTGCGACGCTGGCCATCCGCACCTGCGGCGGCCAGGCCATGCTGAAGTCGTTGCCCCTGGAACGGATCTATCGCGACAGCCGCTGCGGTTCGCTGATGCTGCCCTGGACCGCCGAACTCTGTCTCGACCGCATCGGCCGTGAGGCGCTCTACGAGGTCGGCGAGACGGACGAGTAATGGCGCCATGATGCCGCCCGATGTGGGACATCACATGAGAGGTCCTCATCCTGAGGAACGCGCGAGCATCGCGCGCGTCTCGAAGGATGGCCGCTGGCACCGTCGTCGCGGCCATCCTTCGAGACGCATCGCTGGCGCGATGCTCCTCAGGATGAGGTCCGGGTCGGCAACACTGGTGTAACGCGCCATGGACCTTTCCGATCTCATCGCGCGGAACGCGGCATTCACGCCGACCAAACCCGCGATCCTGTTCGAGGGCGAAAGTCTCAGCTATGCGGCGCTTCGCTGCGCGCATCGAACGAACCGCGCGCGCGCTGAAGGACACATTCGGCGTTCGTCGTGGCGATCGCGTCGCGATCCTCAGCCTGAACCGGCCCGACTATCTGGTGCTGCTCTATGCCTGCGCCCGGTTAGGGGCCATGCTGGTGCCGCTGAACTGGCGGCTCGCGGTCGCCGAACAGCTTTTTATCCTGTCGGACGCCTCAGCCAAGGTGCTGGTGCTCGAACGGGCCTTTGCGGACGTTCTGGCCGCGCTGGGAATAAACCTGCCCGACACCGCCACTGTGGGCCTGGATTTCACTCCGCCGCGGGGCATCACGTTCGAGGCGCTGCTGAGCTTCGGCGCGCGGCGACAGTCACAATCCGCATACCGACCTCAACTGCCCGCTGTTGATCGTCTACACCTCGGGCACCACCGGAAGGCCCAAGGGCGCAGTGCTGCGGCAGGAGGCGCTGGTATGGAACGGGGTGATGAGCCAACACATGCATGGCCTGAACTCCACCGATCATGTGCTGACGGTGCTGCCATTCTTCCATGTCGGCGGACTCAACATCCAGACCACGCCCGCGCTGCATCATGGCGCTACCGTGACGATCCATTCGCGCTTCACGCCGGAGGCCACGCTGGACGCTTTCACAAATCAACGCCCAACCTTGACGGTGCTGGTGCCCGCCACGATTCAGGCCGTCACCGATCATCCTCTATGGGAGCAGACCGATCTTTCCTCGCTGCGGGCGATCTCGACAGGATCGACCATCGTACCGCCGCATCTGATCGAGCGTCTGCTCGCGCGCGCAATTCCGGTGCTTCAGGTCTATGGCTCGACCGAAACCTGCCCGATCGCGATCTATACCCGGCTCGGCGGCGATCTTTCGCGCCTCGGCTCGACCGGTCTTGCCGGCCTGTGCTGCGAAGCCAGCGTGATCGACGATAGCGGCGCCGAACTTCCGCCCGACCGGACTGGGGAAATCGCGGTGCGCGGCCCCAACGTGTTCTACGAATATTGGGGCAATGAAGAGGCCACCCGGGAGGCGCTGCATGACGGCTGGTACCGCACCGGTGACATCGGCCGGCGCGACGCCGAGGGCTATTTCTGGGTTCATGACCGCAAGAAAAACCTGATCATTTCCGGCGGCGAAAACATCTATCCGGCGGAGGTCGAACGCGTGCTGATGGAACACCCCGACGTCAGGGAATGCGCCGTTATCGGCCGGCCTGATCCGCGCTGGGATGAGGTGCCGGTCGCCTATGTGATCCGTCATGCGGGCAGCCTGGCGGCGGCAGAGGATCTGTTGTCCCATGTGCTGACTGAGCTGGCCCGTTTCAAGGTTCCCCGCGAATTCGTTTTCGTTGATGACCTGCCGCGCACGGCCCTTGGCAAGGTCCAGCATTTCATGCTGAGACAACTCGACGCGCGGGATTCTTCTTAAGGAGAAGCAACTTGAAGATCGCAGTCTTGGGCGGGGGCAATGGCTCGTTCGCCGCCGCCGGCGATTTCGGGCTGCAGGGCCATGAGGTCCGGTTGTGGCGGCGCGACCCGCAGCTGGTGGCGCAACATCGCGACGCCGGCTCCCGCATCATCCTCCGGGATTCCAACGGAAGACACGAGGTGGCACTGGCGCTGGTGACGGCTGATCTCGCCGAGGCCGTCAGCGACGCGGAATTGATCCTTTGCCCGGCGCCAGCGTTTGCGCAGCACGACATCGCCGACCGGCTCGCGCCGCATCTTAAGGGAGGTCAGGTGGTGTTCCTGCCACCGGGGACCTTCGGCAGCATGATCTTCGCCAAGGCGGCGCACAATGCCGGCAACCATGAAGCGGCAAGCTTTGCCGAAACCGGCACGCTGCCGTGGCTGGCGCGCAAGCACGGACCGTTCGAGGTGGCCATCACCGTCCGCGCCAAACGGCTGCCGGTCGGGGTGTTTCCGCTGGCCGCCGCCGATTCCGCGCTCGATGTGATCGGGCGGGCCTTTCCTGAAGTCATCGAGCCCTGCGGCGATGTGCTGTCGGCGGCGCTGATGAATGCCGGCCCGATCATCCACCCGCCGCTGATCGTCATGAATGCCGGCCCGATCGAGCATTTCGAGCGCTGGGATATTCACAAGGAGGGCACCCAGAGCGCGATCCGCCGGGTGACCGACGCGCTTGATGCTGAGCGCATCGCGGTACGCAAGGCGCTCGGCTATGGCGAGCCGCATTTTCCGCTGGCCCACCACTACGCGGCGGAAGGCGAGACATGGATGTATGGCCGCGGCTCCCACGATCGCCTGACGGATTCCGGCGACTGGCGCGAGCCGATCGTGCTGACGCAGCATCGCTATATGCGGGAAGACCTGCGCCTCGGCCTCTCGTTGCTGGCTTCGGTCGGCGAACTCGCCGGGATCGCAACGCCGCTCGCCTTTTCATTTCTTACGATCGGGGGAGCGATCTGCGGCGAGGATTTTATCGAGGGCGGGCGCACGCTGGCGAGCCTCGGCCTCGATCACCTGCATTACAAGGAATTGCAGACCCTGTTGCGTGAGGGTTTCTGAGCAATGACCGCCGCGCGTCTCCACGTCGCCTGTCTCGGCGCCGGCCGCATGGGCCGCGGTATTGCGGTGGCCTTCGCCTATGCCGGCCACGAGGTCTCCCTGATCGACGTCAAGGCGCGCTCAACCGAGGAGTTCGCAAGCCTTCAGGCCGAGGCGCTGGGTGAGATCCGCCGGACGCTGGCGAGCCTGGTGCGATTCGGACTGCTCAGGGATCAAGACGCCGAGGCCGTGATCGCCCGGGTTTCGGTTCGGCCGACCAGGACCATGGCCGAAAGCCTGAGCCGCGCCGGCATCGTGTTGGAAGGCGTGCCCGAAGTGGTCGACCTCAAGCGCGAGGTGCTGGCCACGGCCTCGAAATGGGTCGGAACGGATGTCATCATCGCCTCAACCACATCGACGATTCCAGTCGACGACATCTCCGGCGCGGTGGAAAGCCCTGCGCGCTTTCTCAACGCGCACTGGCTCAACCCGGCCTATCTCATTCCACTGGTGGAGATTTCACCGGGCGTTGCGACCTCACCTGAAGTCTTGGCGCGGCTTAAGACATTACTTGAAGGCATCGGCAAGGTGCCTGTCGTGTGCGCCGCCACGCCCGGCTTCATCGTGCCAAGGATCCAGGCGCTCGCGATGAACGAGGCGGCGCGGATGGTGGAAGAAGGTGTCGCCAGCGCCGAGGGGATTGACAAGGCCATCCGCTACGGCTTCGGCTTCCGCTTCGCGGTGCTGGGTCTTCTGGAATTCATCGATTGGGGCGGCGGCGACATTCTCTATTACGCCAGCCGATATCTAGAGGGCGCGTTAGGCAGCGACCGCTACCGCGCCCCCGACGTGATCGCCCGCAACATGCGCGAGGGCCGCATCGGCCTGCGCACCGGCGCGGGCTTCCTCGATTATACCGGCCTCGATATCGATGCCTATCGCGAACAGCGCCTCGGCGCGCTGGTCGAGCTGCTGCGGCATTTCGGCCTCGCCCGGCCGCCGGTGCTAGAGGGGGAGTAGTGATACGAGCGGAAAATGAATGAAGCGCCGCAAATTTCAACCGTTGACGAAGCCTGCACGTTCATCAGTTGTTGGTTCGGCTTGAAGAATGATCTTGTGGGCTCCCAGATCGCTCTTCCTTTCGCCGCGCCACAGGCTATCGAGACCGTTAATCGCCGCCTCGGTCGGCTGTGGCTGGAGCACGGAAACATTGGTATCTTCGACAGCCAGGATACCCTGATTTCGCCGCATCAATATCAAGTTCTACCCAACGGTATCGTGCCTTTGATTTGGGAAAATCAAGGCGTCTGGGGATGTGGGTTCAGGCCGGAAATTAGCGCAAAATTGTGGGTTAAGGGCGATTGGCCCGACGACCATTCCGAGACAAATGCGTGGCGCCCGACGCAGGACGTGGTTGAAACCGCAGTGGTCTTCGTCATGCTCTCCAATATGGTATGGGCTTCTATTGATTGCGCGATGGACGATAAAGACGAAAAGCCAGCCGGGGTCGACCGCCTACTTTGGAACTTTGCGCCTTGGGCCGGGTTCTCTGGCTTCTGGACGAACAACGAGAAAACTTTGATCCGCATGCAGGGATCGGGCTGGGGCGTCACTGCGCAGCGGTGACGCTGTCACTTACAATAGCGAGTGCTACCGCAACAGATATTCACACCGAACCTAGCGACCATTATCGGCAGCTCACCCGCCCATGTGATAGAAGAACTCCTCGCGGACGATCTTACCGTTGCTGATTGTATAGAGGGCCATTTCCTCCATTTGGAATTGCTGGCCTGTGGCTTTCGGCGTTACCTCTATCTTGAAGCCCAAGATGAAACGGTCGCCATGCGGCCAAGGGCCTGTAATCGACACCTGGTATACTTCATGATTGGCATACCACCACTCGCTTTTAGCCCGGATGGCAGCCAAGCCCTTCCTCTGGGGGTCTTCGCCTGGAGGGGCGCCAGCTTCGACGCTCACCGCATCTTCCGCGTACAGGAGGCGTTGGGCTTCTTCGTCCTTGCCTTCACGGCAAAGGGCGACGAGTTTGTTCGCGATATCCATCGTCGTCATCATTGTCTCCATCTGTCGAATATTTCACGCTACAGCATCGTAGCTGTCGGTGAAACGGGGTGGAGAATCAATTGGTCTCGTCTTGCGCGAACGCACGCCAGTCTTCGGCCGAGACCGCCTCCCGCTCAACTAATATTGACAAAAAGTCGATCAGCCCTCTTGCGGTTGTTACAATTTTAGCTTGTAATGGCTCCATGACCCAGAAAGGGTCGTACGTGTCAGGCGGGTCGGCGGCGCCTAATGCATTGTGCCGAGCAGGATGATTTACAAGACGCATTTTTTTGAAATTGGAAGGCCAAGGTTAAACCAAATCGCTGCTTTTCGCCGAGGGTGATTCCACTGAATCGCCAGCGCGAGATCAGTGCTGGTTTTCGGAGGCACCGTTCTCTGAACAGTGCGCTCTGACGTGTCTCCTCTGTTTTTTTCGCCCCTGTTGTTTCTCCTTTGATGATTCTCCTTAGAAGTAAGTTCTTATAAGGCTCCGATCACGGCGGCGCGGAGAGCAAAAATGACAACACCACCCTTCACGGTCGCGGATTACCTGCTGACCCGGCTGAAGCAGCTCAACGTTACCGATATCTTCCAGATTCCAGGCGACTACGTCAAACATTTCACCCAGGCGCTGGAGCATTTCGACGGCATCAACGCTATCGGCGCCATCAACGAGCTGGATGCGGCCTATGCCGCCGACGCCTACGGACGGACCCGGGGGCTCGGCGCGGTGTCGCTGCAATATGGCGTCAGCACGTTCAGCGCACTCAATGCGATCGCCGGCGCCTACGTCGAGCTTAGTCCGGTGGTGGTCATCAGCGCCGCGCCCGGCGCCGACGACCGGCAGATCACCAGGATGTACGACGTGCTGTTTCACCACTCCACCGGCAACCTGCGCGCCGACCAGGAGGTCTATGATCGCGTCACCGTGGCGACGGAAACGCTGAGTACATCGGTCGGTGCGGCGGAGAAGATCGATAATCTGCTGATTGCCGCCATCACCTATAAAAGACCGGTCTACATTGCCTGTTACAAGGAAGTGTGGGGCGAACCCTGCCCGCGGCCGACCGCTACCGCGTTGCAGCCGCGGTTGTTCAAAAGCGAACCGCTGGCGCTTGAAAACGCCGTCGCCCAAGCCTGGACGCAGATAACCGCCGCCAAGAACCCGATCATCTTTGCTGGCATCGAACTCATTCGCCAGGGATTGTCGGATCTGTTGCAACAACTGATCGACGCCAGTGGCTTTGTCTACACTACCACCACGCTCGGCAAGAGCGTGCTGGACGAGAAGGGCAACAAGTTCATCGGGACCTACTCCGACGCGGCCTCGATCGCGAGCGTGCGCGAACTGATCACCAGGGCCGATTGCTTCCTGACCTTAGGCACAGTCATTACCGACGACTACCTGTGGTTCATCGAAAACAAATATGCCGACATGGTGCTGGCCACCACCGAACAGGTCCGGGTCGGCTATTTCATCTATCAAGGCGTCACCATGAAGGATTTCATGGAAGCCTTGCTGGAACGCTTCAGGAAAGCAAAAGGCTATCCGCTTTCAACCGTCGCCCCGCCCCAGCCGATTTATCCGGAGCCGTGGGCTTCCAATTCGGACCCGCATTGGAACGACCGGCCGGAAACCATCACCTACAACCGCTTCTTCCAGCATTCGATGAAGTTCCTGCATGATAACGACCTGCTCGACAAGATCGTCATGACTTATGGCGTCAGTTCGTCGCTCTATGTGGCCACCAACGCCTACGGCCTGGCACGCAACAGCTTCATCGGTTCGGCCGCCTGGCAGTGCATCGGGTTTGAAACCGGCGCGGCCTCCGGCGCGCAGTTGGGCAGCGGAAAGCGGGCCTGGACGGTGGCCGGCGACGGCGGCTTCATGATGGTCTGCCAGTCGCTGTCGACGCTGGCGCGCAACCAGCTCAACGCCGTCATCTTCGTGATGAGCAACGGCGTCTACGCCATCGAGCAGGTCTATGTCGATCTCAGATCGTTCGAACCGGGTCCGGAGCATAAATTCGACGCGTTCGATATCCTGCCCAAGTGGGATTATCTGGCGCTGGCTCGCGCTTTCGGTGCCAAGGGCTTTCGGGTCGAAACCATCCAGCAGTTGCAGGCGGTCCTCGGGGAAATCAAGGGCGTGACCGACCAGCCCTGCCTGGTCGAAGTCGTCATTCCGCAAAAGGACTTGCCTGGCCAGATGCGCCGGCTTGGAGAGGAGTGAGAGCCATGGCCCACAAGACCTATTCGATTTTCGGCGCCGGCGCGGCCGGACTCTATACCGCCTGGCGGCTATTGGACGGCAAGCCGGTCGGCGACAAGGGTAGAGCGAGGCAGCTCACCTCGGGCGATACGCTGGAGTTGTACGACTGGGGCAAATACGACTTCTCGAAGGAGAATCCGGGGAGCCGCGCCGCCGGCGCCCGCGTCTGCACCTGGCACTACCAGGACGACAAGAGCCAATCCTACCTCGAACTCGGCGGCATGCGCTATTCGGACTGGAATGGCGACAACGGCGGCAAAGCGGGAGGACACCGCGTCGTCACCACCGTGATCAAACAGCTCGGTCTTGATCGCTATGCGGTGCCCTTCAACGAATCGACCAACCCGCTGTACTACCTGCGCACCAAGAACATGTATCTGAACAGCATCACGTCGGCCAATCCCGCGCCTTATCACGTCGATCGCTACGGCGCCGACGATTCGCCTGACACCGGTTTCAACACGGTGGAAAATCTGGCCGGCACCGAGCGCAACCTGCCGCAGACCCGCGCCGCCTGGTGCGAATTTTATCAAAGCGGCCGCATCGCCGTCGACTTGCCGGCTTCCTCGGTCTACCAGAAGGGCCAGTTCTTCAAGGACATCGGCTACTGGAACCTGATGTTCGACCAGCTGGGGTCGGAGGGCTTTAGCTACACCTCCGACGGCAACGGCTACACCTCGAACGTCATCAACTGGAATGCCGCCGTGGCGCTGCAGGCCAACAACGAATTCACCCCGGGCACCGAATACAAGACGCTGACGACAGGCTATTCGAGCATGTTCAATGCGCTGTTCGACGCGATCGTGAAACTGGCAAAAGCCAAGGGTATCCAGTTCGACTATCATCCGGATACAAGGCTGCACTCGATCCTGAAACAATCCAACCAGATCCATTACGCCATCGCCACCCGCAAGAACCCCAACCAGAAATCGGCCTCGAAAACCACCGATGCCGCCTGGCTGGCGATGCCACGCTACGCCCTCGACCTGGTGGCCCAGGCCACCCGCTATGAAACGCATGACGGCCTCGATGTCCTGAATCACAGGAAGGTGCAGCTGTATCTGGAGTCGGCGATCCTGCAGCCCTCCTACAAGGTCGGCATGTTCTTCGACCAGCCATGGTGGACCGATACGACCAACAACGCGCTGCAATATCCGGCGCCGATCCTGAGCTATGAGATCACGAAGAACGTGCTGGTTGCGCTTTCGGAAGAGGGTTTTTCGCAAAGTTACATCACGGCGCTAAAGAATGACCCCGCCATCATGGAAACGCCCTTCGCCTCGACGGCGAATTTCCTCAGGGCGGTCGAGCACAGCCTTCAGGAGCGGCTGACGGTCAAGCAGGAAGAAGAGCTGCTGGCGGCGGCGAGACGCGACACCATCGGGCCCAGCGTCACCGACACCCCGATCCGCCAGGTGGTCTACTTCGGCAACAACGCGCGCGACCCCAAGGCAAAGCCGGTCTATGGCATCCTCGCCAGCTACGACGACGAGATGTACACCGGTTTCTGGCAGGATCTGGAGCTTGGCCCGGACTCCCGGCGCAAGATCCCGATTTCGGAAGATACCCAGCCGCTGGAGGGCCCGCGCAAGGCGCCCGAGATCATGGTGAAGATGCTGCGCCAGCAACTGGCGGCGCTGCATTTCGGGCCGCAGGTGGACTACAGCGCCGTGCCCGAGCCGCTGGAAACCCGCTACATGGATTGGTCGCTGCCACCCTTCAATGCCGGCTACCACGCCTATGCCGCGCATTATGACATCTGCGACGTGCAGCAGAAGATCCGCAAACCCTCGCAACTGATCGATGGCGCCGACGCCGACATCTTCATCGTCGGCGAAACCTATTCCAACGACCAGGCCTGGGTGGAAGGCGCCTACTGCACCGCCGAATCCGTGCTGAACGATTTCTTCGCCATCGAGCCCATCATCGACAACACCAATTATCCGTTCATCTGTCCGGGCGGGTAGGTTAGAAGCGCGTGGTCCGCATGAGCGCAGCGACAGGCGAGACCCAACTGCTTCATGCCAACACGAAATCACCCCATGCAAGGCGGCGATCACTGCGCGGGTCGTTGTCCAGACGATCCACGCGGTCAAATATCCACGTCTTGCGGTCAACAGCATCGTAGATTGGCCATCCTGGTTGGCCATGGCACACGAAGTCTAGGAACTGCTTCTGAAAGCGCTGGCTCACCGTTTTCGAGGCTGCTTTACGAAACAAGTCGAGTTTGCCCATAAAACCTTCGCCTGTCGTGCCGAACAGCATCGGTATATCGACGCCGTGCGATGCCGCGCCGAATAACAGGCGCGTGAGCGGTGTCGTGTAGTCAAAGCGATACATCCAACAGGGAGCTTCGCGCGAATGACCTTCTGCGACCAACAGAGACGGCTGCCAGAACGTGAGATCGCCGCCCGCGTCTATGGCGGCTTGCTTTGATGGATAACCCGGATAGGCCTCAGAGATTCGGCTGTGGAGCTGCCGGTCAGACTGGGAGAATATTTCCTCTAATCGAGAGACTCTGCTGGGAATCAAGGGCAGTACCTTGTCGAGAAGGGCGCCTTCACGTGACATGGTCCCCATGACCATCGGTATTTTCATCGCGCGGCCCGTCCGAAACGCATCGATCGGCGAAAGCGGCAAGAAGTCGCCATCAACGACGGCCGACGCCGGAAGTAGGCCTGGGTACTTGTCCGGAGCAACATCGTAGAAGAAATGAGAACTAGCCCCACAGATCTGTTCAGCGGGAAGGGTCTTTAGCGCGTTCGCAACACTCTTGTGATTGAGGGGGTCGAGATGGAGCAGCCGCAATATCTCGAGCGCCCAATCGCCATGCCGTTTCGGCTCATATGCCATTCCCGCTGCCGTGCTCATGGCAAACGCGCGATTAAAAAGACCAGCCGCGGCTGGGATGCACATCAGCGAAACCACCGAAGTTGCTCCTGCGGATTCGCCAACGATGGTCACTTGTTCGGGGTCGCCTCCGAACGCCGAGATATTCCGTTGAATCCAAGCGAGAGCCGCAACTTGATCGCGCAGACCGTTGTTGCAGTGGATCGGGTTGCCCGGCGTGGACCATCTGCGAAAATCGGAAAACCCAAAAGCGCCAGTTCGATAGTTAAATGAAACAAAGATGACGTTGCCGCTCTTCACCAGCATGTCGCCCCGATAGAGAGGCCCGCGAGAGCCGCCGAACAGGAATGCACCACCATAGATCCATACAACGACTGGTCGGGGATCGGCTTGATGCGACAGCGGAGCCGAGACGTTTATGGTAAGACAGTCTTCCGAGATCGGAGTCGTCTTACCGGCTCCTGCAACATGCTCGAAGCCACGTCGCTGCATAGGGATGGGACCAAACTCAGCTGCCTCGCGCACGCCTCCCCAGGGAATGGTGGGTTGCGGTGCCTGAAAGCGCAACGCGCCTATGGGAGGCGCCGCGTAGGGGATCGCGCGCCACGTCCGGACACCGTTTGCGACAATGCCCAGGGTGGCACCGCATTCGGTCTCGATGAGTAGATCCCGTTGATTTGATTTTCCGGACATTGGGCGGGCTCCTCTAAATCCTTGTAGCCATAAAGTCCCGGCCGCACGAGCGACGCGGTCCACGGTTCGCGAAACCAAGCGCGCCCGCGCCCCACAGATCCAAAATCTGCTCAACGCTTCCGCTTAACTGGGGCGTCCGGTTTCTCTAGCGCTCCTTCTCGCCAGCTAAGCCAATTCGATCCTTCAATGACCGACAATTCCCCCACATGGGGGGCTACGCCGCCCGGAATAAGCGAAGCGATGGGCCGTGACTTCGGTTTCAAGGGGGCTATTTTGATTGACAAGTCTTTTCAAAGAAATGATACTTGAAGCCTAAAAGATCCTAGGCCCTTGCGATCTGACGTCAATATGATGGTGGAGGATGCTCTTGGACCAAGTCGAATCCCGAATGGCCGAGCAAGTGGTTGCCATCGCGGAAAGCCGATCAGTCGAAACACTTGGACGTGCCGTTAGCTTGGCTATTGAGCAAAGGACCGGATCACTCGCAATTGGTCTCTATCTCTTTAAGGATGCTTGCCCGGCCCTTCTCTTCAGTAGCCACGTAGACGAAGGAATGCTGGACTCGTACAATTCAGGTCTGTGGAGAAGTGATCCCATTTTGAATCATGTCACCGCAACCGGTTGTTGTGGTGACGGCGAAACGTTGGTTGGACGTGACCATTGGCAACACAGCTTAAGCTTCAGGGCGATCAGCCAGTGGGGCTTCCACTACAATTTGGGCGGTCCCATCAGATGTGGCGATAGAATCGTCGGGGTGTTGTATACGGCACGAGAACAAGAGGGTTTTTCCTATACCACCTCCGATCGGCTCTGCATGGACCTTTTTTGCCGTGCAACCTCTCTAGCCATCTCAAGTCTAATTGACTCTGGCGCTCTGTCCGGCCTTGAAATGCCTCCGCCAACTAAGCCGGCGAGGCAGTATTCTCCACCCGCTACCGAGTTCCTCTCGCCTCGTTTGGCCGATGTAGCAATCGGGATTTGCCGTGGGCAGACCAACAAGGAGATCGCGCGGGAGATCGGCATATCGGATCAGACCGTGAAGGACCATTTGGCGATCCTTTGTCGCCGACTTGGCGTTAACAATCGAACACGATTGGCGGCTCGGCTGGCGACGCGCTTGTTCGAGTATGAAGCCCCTCGAGTTCTTGACCAAGCCGGACCTCGTGGCCATGCCCGCAGTTATGCCGCGCACTATGATATCTGTGACGTGCACCAGAAGATCCGCAAGCCCTCGCAACTGATCGATGGCGCCGACGCTGACATCTTCATCGTCGGAGAAACCTATTCCAACGACCATGCCTGGGTGGAAGGCGCCTATTGCACTGCCGAATCCGTGCTGAACGATTTCTTCGGTATCGAGCCTATCATCGACAACGCGAACCATCCGTTCATCTGCCCGGGTGGGCAGGCTTACTACCCGAACACATCCTGCAGCACGCCGTCGCGGACCACGGCGGTGCCGTCCAGTTCGATCGTGGTTCCCATGACCGGCAGATCGAAATGCCCTGACGTATAGCGGCCGGCGAATTCGTTGGCGCCGGTGGAGAACAGGAAGTTGCCGGCGACCGCGCGCAGCTCGGTGCCGTTGCTGTCGCGCTGGTCGTACATCGCCAGCGCCTCGTAGCGGGCGTTGGGGTTCATGCCGAAGCCGACATGGGACACCGCATAGGCCTCGCGGTCGCCCCAGGCCGCCAGATAGCGGCGCATCATCATGGCATCGGCGCCCTCGCCTTCCAGATGGGTGACGTAGTCATCCCGGAGCGTCATCGTGACCGGCGAGGTCAGGTAGCGCTTGAAAGTAAGGTTGATGTCGCCTGCAGCCATCACCAGCGTGCCGTTGACGGTGCCGCTCCTGGGAAAGCTGACGACGATGCCGCCTGGCCAGTGCGCCAGGGTGCCCGGTTTGTCGGTCCAGCCCCAGACGCCGACGGTGGAAGCCCCCGCCATGTCGACGTCGAGCGCGGTGCCGGCCTTGGAGGTCACACGCATGCGTTTGGTTCCGCGCAGCATCTTGGCCGCCGCGCGGACGCGCTTTTCCAGCGCGGAGTCGGGCAGCATGCGCTCCAGCGCCTCTGGATGTTCGTTGGAGATCACCAGGATGCGCGCGCCGGCCTTCAGGATCTCCGGCGTCTCCACCGCGTGCATCAGGCCCTCGATGGTGCAGTCGACCACGAAGCCCGCCTGCTGCAGCGCCGATATCACCGGACCGAGTCGTTGAATGGCGATGCTGGCGCCGGTCGAGCGGATCGGCACCACCTCGCGATTACGGGGCGTCGGCACCACGATGTGAAAGGGTTTTGCCCCAATTCGCAACAAGGCCAGCTCGGCCAGCTGGACGCTGAGCGCGCGCGACTGCGTCTCCGACAGGATCGCCGCGGTATCGCCCGGCTTGACCGCGCAGCGCTCGAATATCTCACAGAAGGCGTCGATCCATTTGGCCTCGATGCGGTCCGCCAGCATGCTTCTATCTCCGTTTAAAGCAAATTTGTCATACCCGGCCCCGTGCTGGGGAGCCACGTTTTAGCAACATACAGGCAAAAAGACATGGATGGCCTGGACCAGCCCGGCCATGACAGAAAAAGCCATCAAACTTCCGGAAAGCCGCGCAGCAGATAGGCGCGCAGGCCCTGCAGCAGGCCATTGAGAATGAGCCCCAGCAGCGAGATCGTGATCAGCGGCACGAACATGTCGACGGCCTGGAAGGTGCGCGCCGCAGTGACCAGGACATGGCCAAGGCCGTCGGTCGAGGTGATCATCTCGGCGAGAAAGACCACGATACAGGAAATCACGAGACCGATGCGGCAGCCGGTGAGGATCGAGGGCACCGAGGCCGGCAGCACCACCTTGAACAGGATCTGGCCGCGCGGCGTGCCCGCCGCCATCGCCGACCAGATCAGTTTCTGCTCGACCATCGAGGCGCCGTAATAGGTCGAGAGCAAAATCGGAAACAGCGCATCGGCCGCGACCAGCGTGATCTTCGATTCATGGTTGAACCCGAGCAGCAGCAATAGCGCCGGATAGAGTGCGACCTTGGGCAGCGGCGCCAGCACCCGCACGATCGGACGCACCACGGCGTTGATCGCAGGACTGACCGCGGCCGCGAGCCCAATCGCGACGCCGAGGACGACCGCGATCGCAAAGCCCGCGAACAATCGAAACAGCGTGGCGGCAATTTCCTGCTGATAGGAGGGATCAAGGAGCTGTTGCGCCAGGCGCAGGAACACGGCGCCGGGGGGCGGCAGCAGCGTCACCGGGGCATAGCCGAAGGCGTCGATCGCCTGCCACAGCGCGATCAGAAGCGCGATCGGCGCGGCGCCCAGCAGCACCTCGGTCGAGAGGGCGCGGGCGTTCATGCAAAACTCAGGGGCATCTCGAAGCCCGGTTCCGACCATTTGACCAGCCTGCGGCGCAGGCTTTCGAAGGCGGCGTCCAGCCCGATGCCCATCGCGCCGACGATGATGATCATGGCATAGACGGTGTCGTACTCGCCCATGTCGAGCGCATTGAACAGGATATTGCCGGCGCCGGACTGCCGCGCGATCATCTCGCTGGTGATCATGGTGATCAGCGCCAGCACCAGGCCGGTGCGGCAGCCGGTGAGAATTTCCGGCAGCGCCGCCGGCAGCACGATCCGGATCATGCGCCGCGCCGCCGACAGGCCCATCGCCGCGCCCGACCACAGCATCTTTTCCTCGACCGCCTTGGCACCCTGGAAGCTGTGATAGATCACCGGCAGGCTGACGCCGAGAAAGATCACCAGCGTTTTCGCGATATCGCCGACGCCGAGCCAGAGCATGATGATCGGCATCAGGGCCGCCTTCGGCACCGGATAGATCACCATCAACAGCGGATTGCAGAACGAGGCGATGGGGCGGCTGCGGCCCATCATCAATCCCAGCGGAATCGAGAAGCCCACCGCGAGCGCAAAGCCGATCGCCATCCGGCGCAGCGAAGCCAGGATGTTGATCAGGGATTCCTTGTCGCCGAGGATGGCAGGAATCGCCGAGATCGCCTGCCAGGCGGTGGGAAAGCTGTCGGTATTCATGATCAGCGCCGCGGCCTGCCAGAGCGCCAGCAGGCCGAGGCAGGCCAACAGCGGTGCCAGATAGGAGAGCAGCGCGGCGCGGCCTGACATCATGGCCGCAGTTCGTCTTCGCTGGTGTCGTCGATCATGCGCTCGATGTCGACGACGTATTTCTGGTAATGCGGATCGAGCAGCAGCTCGGCGCGGCGGCGCGGGCGCGGCAGATCGATATCGACGATCTCCTTGATGCGGCCGGGCGAGCGCGTCATCACCACGACCTTGTCGGACAGAAAGACCGCCTCCTCGACCGAATGGGTGACGAACAGCACGGTCTTGCGGTCGCGTTCCCAGATATTGAGCAGGTCGTTCTGCAGCCTGGTGCGGGTGTGGGCGTCGAGCGCGCCGAACGGCTCGTCCATCAACAGCACCGCCGGATGATAGGCCAGCGTGCGCGCCAACGCCACGCGCTGCTTCATGCCGCCCGACAGTTCCTTCGGGTAGAAATGCTCAAAACCCTTCAGCCCGACCATTTCGATCAGGGCCCGGCTCTGCGTCTCGGCCTCGGCCGCCTTCACGCCCTGCTGGCGCGGGCCATACATGACGTTGCCGAGCACGCTCTTCCAGGGAAAGAGTGCGAACTCCTGGAACACCGGCCCGCGATCGGGCCCGGGCCCGGTGATCGCCCTCCCCTTCATCTTGGCCGTGCCCTCCGTCGGGCTGACAAAGCCGCCGACGATATAGAGCAGGGTCGATTTTCCGCAGCCGGACGGACCGAGGATGGAGACGAAGGCACCATCCTCGATGGCGAGCGAAATATCCGACAACGCCAGATGGTCCTGGCGGCCGGAGGTGCGGAATACCTGAGAGACGCGGTCGATCTCGATGATGGCCGATGCCTGCCCGCGCAGCGGCTTCGGCTCAGCCTCCAACCGCGATGGCGTAACACCCTTCGGCATCGATCTCATCGGTCATCCCATCGCCTGAGCACCGCGCGCAGCGGCGCGGCGTCCAGCCCTATCAGCTTCAGCGGCAGCGCGATCAACTCATAGTCGCCCGGCGTCACGCCGGCCAGCACCAGATTCTCGACGATGCGAATATCGTGCCGCCGGCACATCCTATGCGAAGGCAGGTCCTTCGAGGTTTCCGGATCGACCGAGGGCACGTCGACCCCGATCAGCCGCGTCCCGCGATCGGCCAGGCGCTCCACGGTGTCCGGCGCCAACGTGCGGAAGCCCGTGGGCCAGGCCGGCTCGTCGCCCCGGCCCATCAATCTGAACAGCAGCCGCGCCGGGGCATCCACAAGGGCCTGCTCGATCTCCTCGAAAGCACAGAGCGGGCCTTCGCCACGCGCTTCGATCACCCGGGCCGGTCCGATGAAATCATTGAGGTCGAGCGCATCGATGCTGGCCCCGGCAGCATCATAGTGCAGCGGCGCATCGGCATGGGCGCCGCCATGCGTCGACATCGCGATCTCCGTGACATTGACCGGACAGTCGGGTCCGATGGCAAAGGTCTGACGGACGGCGAAGGCGGCATCGCCGGGAAAAACGCCCATGCCGACCACCAGGGACGGCGAGATGTCGATCAGCTCCGTCACAACTGGGTCCTGGCTTGCCAAAGCTCGGGAAACAGCACCACGTCCAGCATCTTGCGCAGGTAGGAGACACCCGAGGTGCCGCCGGTGCCCCGCTTGAAGCCGATCACCCGCTCGACCGTGGTCACGTGGTTGAAACGCCAGCGGCGGAAATAGTCTTCGAAGTCGACCAGTTTTTCGGCGAGCTCATATAATTCCCAGTAGCGCGAAGGCTCGCGATAGACCGAAAGCCACGCGCTCAGCACACTGTCGCTCGCGACATGCGAGAGCGCGACATCACGTTCCAGTTCGGCCTGTTCGATGACAAGGCCGCGACGATACAACAGCCGGATGGCGTGATCGTAGATGCTTGGGCTGCGGCGGGCTAATTCGAGCCGTTCGACGATGGCTTGGTCGTGCTGGTGGACATGGATCATTGTCGCGTTCTTGTTGCCGACCAGGAACTCGATCATGCGATATTGCCAGGACTGAAAGCCGGAGGACTGCCCCAGCGATCCACGGAATTCCGTATATTCGCTGGGCGTCATGGTCCGCAGCACATCCCAAGCCGAATTGAGCTGCTCCAGGATGCGCGCTACCCGCGACAGCGTCTTGAAGGCCGGCTGCAGATTGTCGGCCGCGATCAAGGCGCAGGTGGCGTTGAGTTCGTGAATCGCGAGCTTCATCCAGAGTTCCGAGGTCTGGTGCTGGATGATGAACAGCATCTCGTCATGGGCGGAAGAAAGCGGCGCTTGCGCCTGCAGGATCCGGTCAAGCTGGAGATAGCCGGAATAGGATATTTCCTTGCCTAGGCTCATCGCGGCCGCGCTGGATTCATCGAAACAACGGGAACACGCCGCGGATCGGCTGCGACGTACGATAGTTGGTCCGGTCGAAGCTTCCTACCCGAGCCGAGCTTCGCACCCGAGTTGAAACCCGGCCATGCCGCACTGCCATCACAACCTCTATATATTTTAAACTTAAAAGGATAGACTTTTGCTGTCAATCGGGATTTCCTTCTCGGAACGGTCGTCATGGCCAGGCTCGTCCCGGTCATCTACGTCTTTTCTCGCACCACGCGTTGACCCTCATACTGAGGAGCATCGCAAAAGCGATGCGTCTCGAAGGATGGCCCCGGGTGTCGACCTCGCAAGCGGCCATCCTTCGAGACGCCTGGCTTCGCCAGGCTCCTCAGGATGAGGGCTGGAGTTTGAAGCCACTTTCGTTGCAGAACCGGGAGCTGTTCGACAAATGATCACCGCGTCGGTCACCGCCACGCTGTCGCGCGAAGCCTGCGTTGCGCGCGATGCCGCCGATCAGCTTCGATGCTTCCGAGACCGCTTCGTCATTCCCGATGGTCTCATCTATCTCGACGGCAATTCGCTCGGGCCGATGCCGCGCGAGGCGGCGAGCGTGCTCGGCCGCACCATCGAACGGGAATGGGGCCAGGAGCTGATCCGGAGCTGGAACAGCGCCGGATGGTTCGAGATGCCGGGGCGGCTGGGTGACCGAGTCGGCGCCGTGATCGGGGCAGCCCCGGGTCAGACCGTGGTCTGCGACGCCACCTCGATCAATCTCTATAAGGCCATCCACACCGCGATCGGATTGCGGCCGGACCGGAACGTCATCCTCGCCGAGGAAGAGTCGTTCCCGACCGATCTCTACATCATCGAAGGCGCGATGAAATGCGCTGCTCGTCCGATGCGGCGGCGGCTGATTGGCGGCGATGGTTCGTCGATCGCAGCCCAGCTCGACCGCGACGTCGCGGTCGTCGTACTGTCGCATGTCAACTACCGCACCGGCGCGCTGCTTGATATCGCTGAGATAACCCAACAAATCCACGATGCCGGCGCGCTCGTGATCTGGGACCTCTGTCATTCGGCCGGCGTCATCGAGATCGGCTTCGATCGGCATGCGGTCGATTTCGCCGTCGGCTGCACCTACAAATATCTGAACGGAGGTCCCGGCGCGCCGGCCTATATTGCCGTGGCAAAAGCCCATCAGGCCGCAGCCGAGCAGCCGCTGTCGGGCTGGTGGGGCCATGCCGCCCCCTTTGCCTTCGATCGCGAGTTCCGGCCCGACCAGGGCATCAAACGATTTCTCTGCGGCACCCAGCCAATCCTGTCCATGCGCGGCGTGGAGGTCGCGCTCGACGCCATGGAAGGCGTGGACGTCGTCGCGTTGCGCGAGAAGAGCCTCGCGCTCACCGACTTGTTCATGGCCCGCATCGCGGCGCTGTTGCCGGAGCTTGAGATCGTGACGCCGCGGCCGCCCGCGTTGCGCGGCAGCCAGGTCGCGATCGCCTTCGATCAGGGTTATCCGGTCGTGCAAGCCATGATCGAACGCGGCGTCATCGGCGACTTCAGGTCGCCCAACATCATGCGCTTTGGTTTTGCCCCGCTTTATGTGCGCTTTGGGGACGTCTGGGACGCCGCGGAGATTCTCGCCGGCTGCATCCGGGACGAAGTATGGCGCGAACCGCGCTTCAACCGGGTGCTCGGCGTCACCTGATCAATCGAACCACGGCCACGCAGCCGGTCCCGCGTGGGTGACGGCACCGCCCGGTGCCTGCCCGACCAGGCGGGCATATTTGGCCAGCGCGCCGCCGCGATGCCGCGGCGTCCGCGGCTTCCAGGTCTGCCGCCGCGCTGTGAATTCAGCGTCGTCGATCAGAAGGTCCATGCGGCGGGCGCGGGCGTCGATCCTGATGCGGTCGCCGTTTTTGACCAGTGCCAGCGGACCGCCGACGAAGGATTCCGGCGAGACGTAACCGATGCATAGGCCACGGGTGGCGCCGGAAAACCGTCCGTCGGTGATCAGCGCCACTTTCTCGCCCATGCCCTGCCCATAGATCAGCGCGGTGACGCCGAGCATCTCGCGCATGCCCGGACCGCCGACCGGGCCTTCATTGCGGATCACCAGGACATCGCCGGCGGCGTAGTTGCGCTGGCGCACGGCATCGACACATTGCTTCTCGTCTTCGAAGACGCGCGCCGTGCCCTCGAACACCAGGTTCTTCAGGCCGGCCACCTTGATGACGGCCCCATCGGGGCAGAGATTGCCCTTGAGCACGGCAACGCCGCCATCCCCCATGATCGGCGCGGAAGTTCTGAAAATAACCTCGCCGTCAGGCGCGGCGGCTTCTCCATATTCTTCCGCGATGGTCCGCCCGGTAATGGTCAGGCAGCTGCCATCGATGTGGCCGCTCTCGACCAGCGCGCGGATCACCACGGCGGTGCCGCCGATGTCGTAGACATCCTTGGCGGTATATTTGCCGCCCGGCCGCAGATTGCCGATCAGCGGCGTGCGCGCAAACACCTGGCCGACATCGTCGAGGCCAAAGGCAATTCCGGCCTCATTGGCGAGCGCCGGCAGATGCAGCGCGGCATTGGTCGAACCGCCGGTTGCCGCGACAATGGCCGCGCCATTCTCCAGCGCTTGTCGCGTCACGATCTCGCGTGGCAATGGCCCGCCCTTTTGCAGCATCTCCATCACCAGCCGCCCGGCGCGGCGGGCCACCTGCGCGCGCTCGGCATAGACGCCTGGGATCATCGAGACATTGGGCATCGTCAGCCCCATCGCCTCGGACAGCATCGCCATGGTATTGGCGGTAAATTGGCCGGCACAGGCACCGATGGTCGGCAGGCAATTCCGTTCGATGCCCTCAAGCGTCGCCGCATCGATGTCGCCGGTCATGAAGCCGCCGACCGCCTCATAGGAATCCAGCACGGTGAGGGTCCTCCCGGCGAACTGCCCAGGCAGCGCGCTGCCGCCATAGATGAAGATCGAGGGCACGTTGCAGCGGATCATGCCCATCATCACGCCCGGCAACGTCTTGTCGCAACCGGCAAAGCCGATCAGCGCGTCATAGGCCAGACCATGGACCACAGCCTCGATCGAATCCGCGATCAGTTCGCGCGACAGCAGCGAGAACTTCATGCCCTCGTGGTTCATGCTGATGCCGTCGGAAACCGAGATGGTGGCAAATTCCCGCGGCGTGCCGCCGGCCTCGGCGATCCCGGCCTTGACGGCATCGACCTGGAAATCATGGGTCATGTTGCAGGGCGTCTGTTCGCCCTTCTGGCTGACCACCCCGATCATCGGCCTGGCCAGCGCCGCGTCGTCGAGCCCCATCGCCCGCATGAAGGCGCGGTGCGGCGCGCGGTCGAGACCATCGGTGGTGACGCGGGATCGGAGTTTCTTCATCTGAAATTTCTCCAAGGAGGGTCGTACCGACCTAGGGGCGCCGGGCGTTTAAGGAAAAGCCAATTTGCTGCTCGAGGTGCTTTTTTGCGCCTCCGCCCCGATCGTGTTATATTTCAAACATGAGCACAAAGCTTGCAGACCCGGAAGACCTGGCGAGCCTCTATCGTCGCGCCTTCGGCGACTATGGCGCTCGTGCGCTATGGAATATGCGCCCGGTTGAGCGGCCGACCCCGGCGGATGCCTTGGCGATCACCAAGGCGTTGCGGACGCATGGCGGCATGGAGGGACGGCGGCTGGCGGAGCGGATCGAGGCGCTTTGCCTTGCCCATCGGTAAGTTTCAGTCGGACGTGTTGCGGACGCTGGCGGCGCAGCGCAGTCCCGACAGCTATATTGCCGGCGGTGTCGCGATCAACCGCGCCGGCCCCCGTTTCTCCGGCGATATCGACATTTTTCACGATTCCGAAGCCCGGCTTGAGAGCGCCGCGGAGGCCGACATCGCGGCGCTCAGGGCCGCCGGCTATCACGTGACGCGGGAGCGGGAGCGGATCGGCAAACGGGAAGCCACGGTTGAGCGCCAAGGCGAAGCGATGCCGCTCGAATGGGTCACCGACGCCGCCTTTCGGTTTTTTCCGACCCAGCCGGACGAACTTTTCGGCTATGTGCTACATCCGGTTGATCTTGGCGACCAACAAAGCCTCAGCCGCGGCGGATCGCCGGGTCCCGCGTGATGTCGTCGATCTCGTCACCATTCATGAAACCATCCTGCCTCTTGGTGCCGTGGTGTGCGCGGCGGTAGGCAAGTATCCCGGTGTCACGCCGGAGGAGATGCTTTCCGAAATCACCCGGCATAGCCGATTCACCGCCGAGGAGTTTCAGGCGCTCTCGACCGAGCAGCCGGTTGATGTCGCTGGCCTGCACCGTCGTATCCGCCGCATGCTTGAGGAAGCCGAAAGCTTCATTGCCAAGCTGCCGAGCGATGCCGTCGGTGTGATCTTCATGGATGGTGAAAAGCCGGTACAGCCGGACGTAAACGCGCTGAACAAATATCAGCGGAATCCCGGCGCACCGCGCGGCCTGTGGCCATCGTCGCCCGAGATCTCGCGGGCAATGCTCGAAAGCTACGGTAAGCCCAAACCCTAAGAGAGGCCGCGCCCGACCGAAGGGGAGCCGCGGATTGACCACACATTCGGTGGCTCGCCCCGCGGCGCTCGCCAAAATCTCGGCGTATGGGTCCCGGCGTGCGCCGGCACGACGCGTGGATCAGTTACTGCAGCGGCGCGACGATGGTCGGGTGCTTGAACTGGGCGACGTCCATCTTCGGCAGCATTCCCGCCTCATGGTAGATGTCCAGCATTTTCTGGATCGCCGGGAAGTTCGGCGCATCGCCGGGATCCCTGCCGAAATCATTGTCCTTGAGCAGGTAGGTATCGAGCACCGCCACCGGGGCCTTCAGCACCTCGGAGTCGACCTTGAGGGTCTCCTCGCGATTGGCCAGCGCCTTCTTGATGGCGGAGGTGAGATCGCGCACGTAGGCCTTGGCCAGTTCCGGATTCTTGTCGACGAAGTCGGCGCGGCAGGCTTCGAGAATGTGGACGATGTTGGGCATTTCCTCCGACAGCGAGAACAGCTTGCGGATGCCACCCTTGGCCTCGGCGCGCGCCGCGAACGGCTGGTTCATGTTGACGGCATCGATGCGGCCCTGGCGCAGCGCATCTTCGGAAACCGCGAAGCCGACCTCGACCAACTTGATGTCCTTTTTCGGATCGACCCCGTTCTGCTTCAAGAGCATGTCGAACGGCCCTTCTGTGCCGCCACCGATCACCGAGATGCCAACGGTCTTGCCCTTCAGATCGGCGATGGTCTTGATCGGCGAATTGTCCTTGACCGCCCAATAGACCGAGAAGCCGCCGGGTTTCTCGAACACGTGCTGGGCCACGATATAGGCCTTCAGGTTGCCGCCGACCACGCCATTGGCCAACGACAGCGGCGCCTGCGTCGCGCAGTCGAGCGCGCCGGCGGCCAGCGCCTGGGTCATCGGCGCGGTGCCCTGGAACTGGGTCCATTCGATATTGTAGGTCTTGCCGATATCAGGGAATTCCGCCGGCCTTCGCATCATCCAGTATTTGGATTCCTCGGCGGGAATAGTCCAGCCAACGTGGATCGTCTGTTGCGCGTATGAGGCGCTCATGCTCGCCAAGATAGCAGCCACCGCCCCGGCCGCCAGCATTCCCTTCGAAGAACTTCGCATCCATTCGCTCCGTTTGTCCTGGTTGCCGGCCGACGCCAGCACAAAATTCCGTTGGCCAAGCCTTTCATGGTTCAAATAATCAGGCAAGCCATTGGGGACCGTCTTTGGCGCGATGTCATGGTCGGCAGGGCCGGGATCTGTGCTAAGGGCGTCAGGCTGGACCGGCTTGAATACCACGGGGAGAAGCGCATGGCGGCAGGTAAGGGGGCAGAGGCAGATCCGGAAGAAAAGCTCGGCTATCTCGGGCTCGGAATGATGGGATTGCCGATGGCCCGGCGGCTTCTGAACGCCGGCCACGACGTCACGGTGTGGAACCGGTCGGCCGGCAAGGCGGCCGCCCTGGTGCAAGCTGGCGCAAAGCCTGCCGCAGAGCCGCGCGAGGTTGCCACGACCGCCAGTATCCTCTTCCTGTGCCTGACCGACGCCCCCGCCGTCGAACGGGTGGTGTTTGGTACAAGTGGGCTCGCCGAAGTGGCCGGTTCCGGAAAAATCGTGGTCGACTTCTCCTCGATCCACCCGGACGCGGCGCGCTCCATCGCCTCGCGGCTGAGGGAAGCAAACGGCATGGCGTGGATCGATGCGCCGGTCTCGGGCGGCAGCATAGGCGCCGAGCAAGGGACGCTGGCGGTGATGGCCGGAGGAGAGGCAAGCGACATCGCGCGCGTCAAACCTTATGTGCTGGCTATGGCGCGACGGCTCACCCATATGGGCCCGACTGGCGCGGGTCAACTGACCAAACTCTGCAACCAGGTGATCGTCGGCTGCGCCATGGCGGTGCTGGCAGAGGCGACGCGGCTCGCGGTCAATGCCGGGATCGATGCCGAGCGGCTGCCCGAGGCGCTGGCTGGCGGCTTTGCTGATTCGATCCCGCTGCAGCTGTTCGTGCCGCGCATGGCGCAGGGCATTCATTCGCCGCCGCTCGGCCATATCGCCACCATGCTGAAGGATCTGGATACGGTGATCGACGTCGCCCGCGACAATTCGACCCCGGTGCCGATGTCGGCGCTGGCCTCGCAATTGTTCAGGCTGGCGAAGTCCGCGCGCGGCGCCGATGCCGATGCGCTGGAAATCTACAAGCTGTCGGAAAACCGGATTGTCTGATTGGAACGGCTGCAACTTCGACAAATGAAATAGTTGCGCTAGTGTCGTTTTGTAAAGAGAAGGATCGCACCATGTATCAACCCGCCGGCGTCACGACTTCATCCGACTTTCCCATTCCATCTGACATGAAAGCCTGGGTGCTGGGCGGCCCGGACGAGCTCGTGCTGCGCAACAAGCCGACGCCTGTTCCGGGGCGCGCGGAAGTGCTGGTCCGCATCGACGCGGTGGCGATCTGCGCCACCGACCTCCAGGTCATCCACAGCGGCTCGCCGGCGAGCATTCAGGGCGGGTTGCCCTTCAACAAGAACTTCACGCCGGGCCATGAATATATGGGCACGGTGGCGGCGCTCGGCCCGCACGTCGACGAATACGCGATCGGCGAACGGGTCAGCGTGGAGATCCACGCCGGCTGCGGCCAATGCAAACGCTGCCGGCAGGGCATGTACACGTCCTGCATCAACTACGGCAGGCCGGAGAAGGGCCACCGCGCCAACGGCTTTACCACCGATGGCGGGTTTGCCGAATACGCCATCAATCACATCAACACGCTGGCGCGGGTGCCCGACAGCATGAGCGACGCGGAAGCAACACTGGTCGTCACCGCCGGCACGTCGATGTACGGCCTGACCGAACTGGGCGGCCTGGTGGCCGGAGAAAGCGTGGTCGTGATCGGGCCGGGCCCGATCGGTCTGCTCGCGGTGGCGGTTGCCAAGGCGCTCGGCGCCAGCCCGGTGATCCTCACCGGCACGCGCCCCAAGCGGCTGGCGCTCGGCCGTGAGCTCGGCGCAGACCGCGTCATCAACGTGGCCGAGGAAAATGCCGTCGAGGTGGTCAAGCAGCTGACCGGCGGCGTCGGCGCGGATTATGTCGTTGAATGCGCCGGCACCGAGGCCACCGTCAACCAGGCCATTCACATGGCCAATCGCGGCGGCAAAGTGTGCCTGGCGGCCTTCCCGCACGATCCCGTGACCACCGATATCGCCCATCTCGTCAGGAACAACATCTATCTCTACGGCATCCGCGGCGAAGGCCGCAGCGCCACCCACCGGGCGATGGCGCTGATGGCGGAAAAGCGCTTCGATGCGGCCAAGATCCACACCCACACCTTCCCGCTCTCCGACCTGCCGACGGCGCTCCGCTACGCCCGCGAGCGGGTCGAGGACGCCATCAAGGTTGTGGTCACCACCCGGCAGGTGAACGAATTGGCCCGCGTCGCTGCGGAATAAGCGCCTAGCGCTTAGCAGGCAAAGGCGCCTGCTAAGCGTCGTGCCCATCACTTCGGTGCGTAAAATTGATGGGCGCGCCATCGACCCGCGCGTTCGCGCCGTCCGATGGCTTTGCTCACCCTATGCCTGACGCCGCAAAGTCAACCTGCACCCGCCCCTCAAGCCTTACGAAACCTGCCGACGATGTCGCGGAATTTCCTGACGTTCTCCTCGCCTGCATAATCCGCGATCCGTTTTTAGGCCGGCTCCATTTTTGCGCGTAACGGCGCGAGGTCGGGCCGCCCGATCTGCACGCTGGCCTTCCTGCTGCGAAATTGGGAATATGGCTTTTGTTCCCAAGAGCGTTCGCCCGACCACAAACGCCCTGACGACATGAAGAGGTTGAGAATTCGTACGTCGGCCGAGTTGCAGATCCAGGCCTCGATGGAGCGCATCAACCAAGAGGCCGGCACTCAATCGCAGCCGAGCCAAACATGAAAGCCCGCCCGCAAGGCCGCGGACGGGCTTTCAATCGTGGGCGCCGCTGAGAACGGCATTTGTTGCACTGCCAAGTGTACTTCCGAAACACCTCAAAGCCAGCACGTGCGGCTTATTGCAGCGACGTGTTGATCGATGTGAATTTCGTATTGAGCGTGGAGCCCAGTCCATTGACCACGGCGATGATGGCCAGGCTGATGCCCGCGGCAATCAGGCCGTATTCAATGGCAGTGGCGCCGGTCTCGTCGGCCCAGAACCTCGCAAAAAACTTCTTCACTGCTCCTCCTTGCGACATGCACGAAACCCGGCGGGTTCCATCGCCAAACAGTGGAACGGATGTGTTAAAACTTCCAAAGCCGTGATGGTAAACCGCTGGTGAAATGGCCGTAGTTTTGCGTAGAAATAAACCGCGCGGATGCAAATTGATTGGCAAAAAAACCCACACATGATGCCCGCACCTGCGTTGCCGGGATTGCAGGTCTGCCGCTCGATGCAGATTGGCCGGTTCAACCGGCTGGCCCGATGCATGAATAGCGCGACGCGCTTCGGTTTTCTCCTGATGTTCCCGCTGCTGACCCTGATCACGATGGCCGCTTCGGCCGCGCCAGCCCGCGCCGAAGGCATTCGCTCGGAGGCGCTGACCATACCGGCCATCATCGCCGGTCCGATCTGGTCGACATCGGCCAAGCTCGAAGCCATCGTGATCCGACCCGATGACGGCGAGCCTCACCCGCTGGCCATCATCAATCATGGATCGCCGCGAATGGCGGAGAGCCGCCCGGAGATGAGCCCCTACGGGATGTGGGCACAGGCCAGGGCGTTCGCCCGGCGTGGCTGGGTCGCCGTGGCCTTCCTGCGCCGAGGCTATGGCCAATCGGAGGGAGGATGGGCTGAAAATTATGGTTCCTGCGCCAATCCGGACTATGCCGGAGCCGGCCGGGCCGCGGCCAGCGATATCGCGGCCGCTGCCAACTTCATGATCGCCCAACCCTATGTCAGCAAAGGCAAGTGGATCAGCGTTGGCGTATCGGCAGGCGGTTTTGCAACGGTGGCCTTGACCGCCGACGCACCGCCCGATCTTGCCGCGGCCATCATTTTTGCCCCTGGGAGGGGGTCGAGCGGGCCCGATACGGTGTGCGGAGAGCACCAGCTGATCGCGGCCTTTGTCCAATACGGCCGCACGTCGCGCATACCCGTGCTGTGGATCTCCGCCGACAACGATCATTTCTTCGGCCCGCAGCTGGTGTCGCAGCTGACCGCCGCATTCTCGAAGGCCGGCGGCAATCTGACCTTCGTCAGGACGCCGCCATTTGCCGACGACGGGCACCTGCTCTTCAGTTCGGCGGGCATTCCCATCTGGTCGCCGATCGTCGACCGGTTCCTGAAGGCGAACGGGCTGATGCTGCGCGACCGGCTCATCGATGTGTCGTTTCCAGGCGTCTCCGTGCCATCCGGCCTCGGCAGCCGCGGCCGCGAGGCATTCAAGAGCTACCTCGAGAGCGGGCCCAACAAGGCGTTCGCGATCGCCGGCGATGGGCGTTCCGGCTGGGTCAGCGGCCGGCGGACGACAGATGGGGCCACCAAGGAGGCCCTGAAGGCCTGCCGCTCGCGCGCCTCAGCCGATTGCCGGATTGTCAACGTCAACGACAAGCCCGTCGAATAGACGAAGTCGGTGTCGTCTGGTTGTTCGCGGAAGGCGGTGGCGCCGCTTGGAGGCGCAATCATCTGGCTGGCTTTCTCATTCAAATGCGCCGCAGCGCGGTCAGGATCGACCGTGGCGTCAAGGGAATTTCGGTCATGACAACGCCAAATGGTTTCAGCGCATCATTGACCGCGTTCGCCACCGCCGCCGCGGCGCCGGCGGTCCCGGCCTCGCCCGCGCCCTTGGCGCCCAGCTCGGTTTCGGAGGTCGGCGATACCACGTGCCCGACATCGATGTCCGGCATCTCGCCGGACATCGGAACCAGGTAGTCGGCCATGTTGGCGTTGGTCAGCTGGCCGCGTTCATCGTAGATGCAATGTTCGAACAGCGCCGCGCCCAGGCCCTGCACCACCCCGCCCCGGATCTGCTCGTCGACCAGCTGGGGATTGATGATGGTGCCACAATCCTCCACCACCCAATGCCTGAGGAGCCTGACAAAACCGCTTTCAGTATCGAGCTCGATCCACGAGGCCTGAACGCCATTGGTGAAGGCAAACGGATATTCGCGCGGCACGAAATGACGCGTCGCCATCAGTTCGGGCTGGATGCCCGGCGGCAAGGTGTCGGGGCGGAAATAGACAATGCGGGCAAGCTCGCGCAGCGCGATGCGCACAGATCCGTTGCCGGCATCGACCACCGCATCGTCGACGATATCGAGTTCAGCGGGTGAGGATTGCAGGATCGCGGCGGCGACCTCCAGCACATTGTGGCGCAGGATCTTGGCGGCCTGAAGGGCTGCCTCGCCGCCGATGCCGGCGCCGCGCGAGGCCCAGGTGCCGCCGCCATAGGGCGTATTGTCGGTATCGCCGAGGATGACGCGGACCCGCTGCATCGACACGCCCATCACGCTGCCGACGATCTGCGCCGTCAGCGATTCCGAGCCCTGGCCCTGCTCGGTAATGCTGGTCTGGCAGATGACCGAACCGGTGGCGTCGAGCCGCACGGCGACGCCATCCTGCGAGGAGATGCGGGCACCGCCGACGCCATAGAACGCCGCGCTGGGATTGGTGACTTCAATGAAACTGGCTATGCCGATGCCTCGATGGATGCCTGTTTTGCGCAAGGCTGCCTGTTCGGCGCGCAGGCCATCGTAGTCCATCATGGCCACCAGCTTGTCGAGCGCGGCATGATGCGACAACAGCTCGAAGCGCAGGCCCGAGGGCGAGGCGCAGGGGTAGGCATCATCGGCGATCAGGTTGCGGCGGCGGATCGCCACCGGGTCCATGCCGATCCTGGCGGCCGCCAGATCGACCAGGCCTTCTGTCACCGAGCAGGCGATGGGGTGGCCGACCGCGCGGTACTGGCACATCACGTTCTTGTTCTGCAACACGACGCGGGCCCGCGCGCGGTAGTTCTTCGTCGCATAGGGGCCGCCAACCAGGTTGACGACCTGGTTGGCTTCGATGGCGCTGGTGCGCGGATACATCGAATAGGGACCAATTCCGGTGAGATCATCGATCTCGAACGCCGTAATGGTGCCGTCAAGGTTGACGCCGATCCGACCCTTGCAGCGATGATCGCGGGCATGAATGTCGGTATTGAAACTTTCGACCCGGTCGGCGACGAACTTCACGGGACGCCGCAACAGCTTCGACAGCGCGTACGTCGCCATCTCGTCGGCATAGATATGGACCTTGATGCCGAACGAGCCGCCGACATCCTTGCACACCACGCGAACCTGCGCATCCTCCAGCCCAAGATGCAGCGCTGCGATGTTCTGCACCATGTGCGGCGCCTGGGTTCCCTGATAGATCGTCAGCCTAGCCTCGGCGGCATTCCAGTCGGCCACCACCGCGCGCGGCTCCAGCGTCACGCCGGTGTGGCGGCCGAAGACGAACTCCGCTTCCACCACGGCATCGGAGGTGGCGAATGCCGCATCGACCGTGCCGACATCGAGGTGGCGCTCGAAGGCGAGGTTGTCGCCGAGCGAGGGATGGATGACGGGGGTTGCCGGATCAAGCGCGGTGCGCATGTTCGTGACCGCCTCCAGCTCGAGGTATTCCACCCTGACCTGTTCGGCGGCGTCTTCCGCCAAAGCGCGGCTCTCGGCCACAATGGCGGCCACGGCTTCGCCCTGCCAGCAGACGCGGTCGATCGCAATGGCGTGCTGTGGCGCGGATTTCAATCCCTTCAGATGCGAGAGCACACCCACCCAGGGCGTGATGATCTTCGCGAGCTGTTCGCCCGTGACGACAGCGATGACACCCGGCATGCGCCTCGCCTCGGCGGCATCGATCGCGGCGATTGCGGCATGGGCATGGGGCGAACGCAGGAACACCACATGCACCATCCGCGGCAGGGTGACGTCGCTGACGTAAAGACCACGCCCCTGCATCAGCCGATCGAGGTTCGGCCGCGGCACCACCTTGCCGATATAGGAGTTCGGCCGGTCCAGCACCGAGAGACGTTCAGGACTTGTCGGTGGGGTCATGATGGTACCCGTCCTGCGCGCGCCCGCGCCGTCTGTTCCACCGCATCGATGATGGCCTGGTAACCGGTGCAGCGGCAGTAATTGCCGGACAGATGCTGGCGTATCCGCTCCCGGTCCGGCAGGGGCTGTTGCTGCAACAGATCCTGCGCGGCCATCAGCATCCCCGGCGTGCAGAAGCCGCATTGCAGGGCATTGCGATCGCGAAAGGCCGACTGCAGATCTGATATCTCGCCGCTGTCGGACAAACCCTCGATAGTCTCGACCGAAGCGCCGTGGGTCTGCACCGCCAGCACCAGGCAGGACCGGACGATATCGCCGTCAAGGCGCACCGTACAGGCGCCGCAAACGCCATGCTCGCAGCCGACATGGGTTCCCGTCAGTTCGAGATGTTCGCGCAGAAAGTCGGCCAGATTGAGCCGCGGCAGGACATCCGCCTCGACGCGACAGCCGTTGACATCGAGCACGATGCGCATGCGGCTGGTCACGCGCCATCCCCGGCATAGAGATCGGCGCGGCGAAGCAGGCTGCCGACGCAGCGCTTCAGCAAGACTATCGAAAGATGCCGCCGCATCGATGCGGAGGCCTGTTGATCCTCCATGGGATCAAGTTCGCTCTCCAGCGCCGCCGCCGCATCCGACAGCAGCGCCGGCGTCACCGGTACACCGATGAGCCTGTCGGTGGACACTGCCAGCATTGGTCGATCGCCAACGGCAAAGAAGACCATGCGCAGGTCGGAGAAGCCGTCGGCCTGCAAACTCGCCTGCGCCGCCAGGCCCGTGATCGCGTAGTCACCATGGCGCCTGGCAAATTCGTGGAAGAACCAGGCTGAATGTTGTCGCGCCAGCGGCAGTTCGACCGAGGTCAGTAATTCCTGCGGCGACAAAGCCGTCTGAAAGATGCCCGTGAAAAAGTCCCGCGCCGCGATCCGCCGTTCACCGGCCGGGCCACGAACGACGATGGTGGCAGCGAGCGCCACCATGCAGGCCGGCAGTTCCGACGCCGGATCGGCCTGAGCGAGGCTGCCGCCGATGGTGCCCCGGTTACGAATCGCCGGATGCGCGATATGGGCGGCCGCTTCCGTCAGCAACGGCGCATGTGCAGCGATCTCAGGGGATTTCAACAGCTCAACATGGCGCGTCAGTGCGCCGATCGTAAGATGGTCGCCCCTCACCGATAGGCCGCGCAACTCATCGAGATTACCAATATCGACGATCACAGCGGGCGCGATCACGCGCAGATTCATCGCGGGCATCAGGCTTTGGCCGCCCGACAGCACCTTGGCCTGATCGCCATGCGCAACCAATAACTGCAGCGCTTCTTCAACGCTGGCTGCACGTGCATAGTCGAAAGTCGACGCTTTCATCGACACGACCTTCCCGACGGATTTCTTGCTTGCATTGGGGCGATTAGAAGGTGGTGACCGACAAAGGTCAAGTTTGCCGTCTTCTGACGATTATTTCACCATCCCTTGGACTTTTGGACTTGTCATCATCCATCGAACGAAGCACCGTTTAGGCTTCGCCATATCGGCTTGCTGAGGAGCTTGCGGCCATGGATCTGGGTTTCTTTACGATGCCGATTCACCCGCTCGGCAAGGATTGGCGGCGCTCGCTGCGGGAAGACCGCGAAGCCTTCCTGCTGGCCGACGAACTGGGATTTACCGAGGCCTATGTTGGCGAACACGTCACCGATCAGGCCGAGAACATCACCTCCTGCATCGCCTTCCTGGCCTGGATCGCGGCCGCCACCAAAACAATCAAGCTCGGCACCGGCACGATCAACATGCCGAACACCCATCCGGCGACGGTCGCGGCCAGCATGGCGATGCTCGATCACATGCTCGACGGCCGGCTGATCTTCGGCATCAGTCCCGGCGGCCTGTTGTCGGATGCGGAGCTATTCGGCAACCTCGACGCCAACCGCAACGAGATGTTTCTGGAATCGATCAACCAGGTTCTGGCGATCTGGGCCGGCCAGCCGCCCTACAACATGGAAGGAAAATACTGGAACATTTCGACGCAACGGACCCTGATCAAGGACATCGGCCAGGGCATCATCGCAACGCCGCTGCAGCGGCCGCATCCGCCCATTGTCGTGACCGCCGTCGCGCCCTTTTCCAAGGGCGTCACCGAGGCGGCCGCCCGCGGCTGGGACCCGATATCGGCGAACTTTCTGATGCCGGGCTGGGTCAAGAGCCATTGGCCGAGATATGTCGAGGGCTGCGAGCGCGGTGGTCGCGCCGCCGATCCGGCCAATTGGCGTGTCGCCAAGAGCGTGTTCGTTGCCAAGGATGCGGCGACCGCGAGAGCCTACGCCACCGATCCCGACGGACCTTACGTCTATTATTATCGCTCGCTATTCACCAAGCTAAAGAAGAACGGCCGCATCGAGCTATTCAAGACCCGCCGCGATCAGCCCGACGATGAAGTGACGCTTCAGATGATCTGCGACCGGCTGATCATCCACGGCACGCCCGATAGCGTCGCAGATCAGGTGCTCGCCTTCCAGGAGGAAGTCGGCCGGTTCGGCACACTGCTATATGCGGGCAAGGACTGGAAAGACCGCGAGCTCGGACGCCAGTCAATGATCCTGATGGCCGAAAAGGTCATGCCGCGGGTCAACGCGGCGACGTCGAAACAGTCCAGCGCCGCGGAATAATCCGTTGGCCAGTAAAGGGAAGGCCTCGTCATGGTTCTGACCGATCGCATTACCTACCAGGCTCAAATCGACCGCCCGAAACTCGCACTGCCCGACGGCAAGAGACTCGCGATATGGGTCATTCTCAATGTCGAAGAGTGGCGAATCGAGAACGCCATGCCGCGAACGGTGCTGAGCCCGCCGATGGGCCAGCCGCTGCTGCCGGATGTGCCCAACTGGTCCTGGCACGAATACGGCATGCGCGCCGGCTTCTGGCGCCAGTTCAAGGCGCTGACCGACCGCAACTTCAAGGTCACTTTGGCATTGAATGCCAGCGTCTGCGCCACCTATGGCCGCGTCGCCTCGGCCGCGCGTGAGGCCGGCTTCGAATTCATGGGTCACGGCTTTGTTCAGGGCCCGATGCACCGGCTCGACGATCAGGGGGGAACGATCAAGCGAGCGGTCGAAACCATTGCCAATTTCACGGGCAAGCCGCCGCGGTCATGGGAAAGCCCGGGACTGACGGAGACCGACGCAACCCTCGACCTGCTCCGGCTCAACGGCATCGAATATGTCGCCGACTGGGTGATCGACGATCTTCCACAGGAAATCGCCACGCCTCACGGCACCATCACGACGCTTCCATATTCGGTGGAGACCAATGACATCGTCGTCCACGCGCTGCAGCATCTGCCTTCAGAGCAATTCCTCAAACGCTGCACCGATCAGTTCGACCGCCTGTACCTCGAGGGCGCCACCAATGCGCGGGTCATGGCGATCTCGATCCATCCCTACATCACCGGCGTCCCGCACCGCATCAAATATCTCGAAGCGCTGCTCGACTACGTCATCTCCCATGACGGCGTGGCGCTGATGACGGCGAGCGAAATTGGCGACTGGTATCGCGCCGAAATGTCGAAAACATAGTTGGTCCGCGCCTGAAACGGCCTTTCCTGAATACGAGATCACATGGAAGCTCCCGCTCGCACCTCACCCGCGACAGAGCGGTAGAGGGGGATGAGAGAACCGCGCTGGTGACCTTAACCGATCATCCCGAAAGGAATTGATCAATCTGGCCTGCCCCCGCATCCCCCCTGTCATGACTTCCTTGGTTTCGAGATGTCGTCCGCCGCAATGAACCGGCCATAACCGCCGCGCGAGAACAACAGCGACTCCTGCCGATTGTACGTGTAGGCCTCGACCGCGCCGAGGAAGATCACATGATCGCCGCCGTAGTAGCGGTTGACGGCACGGCATTGAAAGTTGGCGACGCTGTCGGCCAGCAGCGGCGCATTGCCAAGGCCGGCGGTGTATTGGACACCGGCGAATTTGTCTTCCGAGGTAGCGGCAAAGCGGCTCGCGAGCCCCTGCTGCGAGAGACCGAGCACGTTGACTGCGAAATGGCTGGCGTTCTGAAAGACGCTCAGGCTCTGAGAATAGATCCCGAGGCTCCACAGCACCAGCGGCGGATTGAGCGAAACCGACGCGAAGGAATTACAGGTCAGGCCCGTGGGCCGGCCGTCGGCCGCGGCCGCCGTGATGATGGCGACGCCGGTGGCATAGGTGCCGAGCGCATTGCGGAAGTCCCGTGGATCGATCGACGTGGCGTCGCTGGCCAACTCGCTGGCCGGGTCCGTCGGATGCTTGGGCGCCCCGGTCATCGCCACCCTCACAGCGTCAGGTTTTCGGATGGCATTCCCAGCGCAACGCGCCCGTAATTGGTGCCAGCCGCATCGAAGTTGAACGCCAGGTGCGAGTTGATCGCGTGGGCATCGCGGAACTGCCGCTGCAAGGCCGTCGTCGTAAACAGGCCCCGCGCGCCGCTGGCCGAAAACAACAGCGATACCGCTTCAGTGCAGAGATTGACGCAATAGGCGCCATCGCGCCGCAACCTGGTCTTGGCGACCATGTCCGGAACTTGGCCGCGCCTGGCCTCGGCCAATGCCCCGATGCAGTTCGACCGCATGATCAGGCGAGCCGCGTCGATCTTGGCGGAGGCCTCGGCAATCTTGATCTGTGTGCTCTGGAGGTCGCCCAGCTTGGCGCGATTGTAGGTCGACGCGCGATGTCGCGAGACCTCGACATAATCGTCTAGGCAAGCCTGGGCATTTCCGAGCGCAACGCCGGAAAGCACGTAAGGAAACAGCGAGAACACCGGCAGCGTGTAAAGCGCGTTCGGATTGATGTCGCTCCCGGGCGTCGGGCCGCCGGCGAGATCGTTGACGGCGACCGTCATCGGCGCGGCGACAAAGGCCTCGTCGACCTCGACGTCGTTCGATCCCGTCCCTCGCAAGCCCGCCGCGTTCCAGGTATCCTTGATGGTGTAGTCTCGCCGGTTGATCAGGAAGATGCGGTATTCGATGCCGTCGGCCTCATCATCGGACGAAACCACGCTCGCAAGCATATTCCATTCGCAGGCATCGACCCCCGACGAGAACGGCCAGCTGCCGCGCAGCACATAGCCGCCGTCGACTTTCCTGGCCCGGCCGGCCGGAAATATGAAGGAGGATGCGATCAGGACGTTGGCATCCTTGCCCCAGAGCAGGTCCTGCGCACGCTGGTCGAACATGCCCAGCATCCAGTGGTGGCTCGCAAGATTGGCCAAGTTCCAGGCCACCGACGCATCCGCCTGCCCGACGGCATCGGCGCAATCGACCAGCGCGACATAATCAAGTTCGTAACCGCCCACGCGCTTCGGCTGCACGATCCTGAACAACCCGGCGTCATGCAGATCGCGCTCGGTCTCCGGCGGCAGTCGCCGCAACTCCTCGGTCCGCACCGCCCGATCCCGCAGTTGCGGAACGAGCGCCCTTGCCCGCGCGATCATGGCCGCATAGGCGCGGTCGCCGGCATCCGGCCCAAAGGGCAGGCTTGCGTTCTGTTTGCTGCCGACACCTGCCATCTGAGCTTCCAGCTCACCCTTGTTGTGGTCTTGATGGGGGCGAGACCAATTGGTGGTTTATCGCCTGATCGCCCATTGCACAAGACGGCGCAACCCGAAGGCAGTGCGCCGCCACGGACCAAGCCGGCCCACGCCGCGGCTCATCGCCCTCTCGAGCGAACAGCGAATGAAATATGGTTAACCGCCTCATCATGATCCGGCCATGATAGGTTCGTTCCGCACGACCGCTCAGTGCATTGGGGAGATCGACATGGACAAGACCGTAGGCATCGTGGGCCTGGGAATCATGGGAGGCGCAATCGCGCGCAATCTGGTCGAGCGCGGATGGCGCGTGATCGGGTTCGACACCGATGCCGCGCGGCAAAACGAGTTGGCGCGCGCCGAGGTCACGATCGCCGCCGACACTGTGCAACTCGCCCGCGACGCGCCCATCATCATGACTAGCCTACCCAGTCCGGTCGCCGCCTTGGATGTCGCGGAGACCATCGCCGGCTCCGGCCTGCCGCCGCGGATCGTGGTTGAGCTCAGTACGCTAAGCATCGCCGACAAGCTCCGCTTCGAAGCCGTCCTGCGGGCCGCCGGCCATGTTGCGCTGGATTGCCCGCTGAGCGGCACCGGCGCCCAGGCCAAGAATTGCGATCTAGTGGTCTATGCCAGCGGCAACGGTGACGCGATCGCCCGATGCATGGGCTTGTTCGCCGACTTCGCCAAGCAAAGCGCCGATCTCGGAAGGTTCGGCAATGGCAGCCGGATGAAGTTTGTCGCCAATCATCTGGTCGCTATCCACAACGTTGCCACGGCCGAGGCGATGCTGCTGGCCGAGCGGGCCGGGCTCGATCCGAAAATGGTCGTCGATATGGTCGGCCCAGGCGCCGGCGGTTCGCGGATGTTCCAAATGCGGGCGCCGATGATGGTCGAAGGCATCTATGAACCGGCCACCATGAAAGTGAAGACCTGGCAAAAGGACATGGCGATCATCGCCGAATTTGCCGAGGACTTGGGCTGCGCCACGCCGCTGTTTGCACTGACCGCCCCGGTCTACACGCAGGCAATGGCGATGGGGCTGGGCGACCAGGACACGGCGGCGGTCTTCGATGTGCTGAAGAAGACCCTCATCAAGTAGCACGTTCGCCGCGTGCAACCGAGAGCTGACATCATTGCCGGATCTTTCGGCCCGATCGTATGGCTTGATCATTTGCCAATTCCGTTCGATAAATCGGGGCAAGCAATAAATTCGCGCGCTCGGCATTGCTGGAGCGACGGGAGGATCGGATGAGGATTTCGCGACGACAGTTCGTCGAAACTGTTGCCGGCACTGCTATCGCCAGTCTGGCATCGCCTCTTGTCCGCGCCGACAACGGCGGGCCGATCCGGATCGGTCTGCTGGCGGCCAAGACCGGCCCCTTGGCCTCGGGCGGCATCGACATGGAACTGGCCTTGGCAATGTTCCTGAAGGAGCGCGGCAACGTACTCGCCGGCCGCAAGGTAGAATTGACGGTCGCCGATACGGCCGGGGTCCCGGCGACTGCGCGGACCAAGGCGCAGGAGTTGATCGAAAAGGACGGCGCCCATTGCATCATCGGTCCGCTCGCCGCATTTGAGGCCCTTGCGATCGCAGACTACCTCACGGAAAAGGAAATTCCGACCTTGGGTGTCGCGGCGGCGGAGGACATGACGCAGCGACATCCGAGCCCATGGTTTGTCCGTCTGACATCGACCTCGGCGCAATGCGCCTACCCGCTTGCCGAATATTCCGCGCGCGAACTGAACTACAAGAAGATCGTCACCATCGCCGACGACTTCGCCTACGGGCATGAAATGTGCGCCGGCTTCCAGCGGGTGTTCGAGGACAATGGCGGCAAGATCATCCAGAAGATCTTTACGCCGCTGGCGACACCGGACTACGGCAGCTACGTCGCGCAGGTCAAGAACGCGGATGCGATCTTCCTTGGGACCGCCGGCTCCAACGGCTTCCGCTTTCTTCGCCAGTTCATCGAATACGGCCTGAAAGACAAGATGGCGGTGATCGGCGGCATGACCGCGTTGGATGAATCCGTGCTTCGCAACATGGGCGACGAGGCGCTGGGGATTGTGACCACGAGCTGGTACTCCGCGGAGCTCGACAATCCGCTCAACCAGCAGTTTGCACCGGCCTTCCGCAAGCAGTTCAAATACGATCCGGGTTATTACGCCGCCAGCACCTACGTTTCCGGAGAAGTTTTGGAGGCGGCATTGCAGGCCATCCAGGGCAAGATCGAGGACAAGCGAGCGCTCATGTCGGCGATCCGCGGCGGCAATGCGGACACGGTGCGTGGTCGCATCAAGTTCGACGAGTTCGGCAACGTGATCGGCAACGTCTACATCCGCAAAGTGTCGCGAAGCGAAGGCCGGCTGGTCAACTCCGTCATCAGGACCTACCCTGACGTCACCCAGTTCTGGACCTACGATAAGACCGCCTTCCTGAAAAACCCAGTCTATTCGCGCGACTATCCGCCGGCCAGGAACCTGGAGCCTTGATTTTCGCCTTCCTTCGACGTTGCTCGCAGAGTTCTTGAGGATACGATCGGCCAACGATGCAGTTTTGGATCATCCAGGGCCTCAACAGCCTGTCGCTCGGTGGCCTGTTGTTCCTGCTGTCCTCAGGCTTCTCCCTGATTTTTGGACTGATGAGACTGGCCAATCTGACTCACGGCGCCTTCTTCATGCTCGGTACCTATCTCGGAGCGACGGCGCTGCGGGCCTGGGCCGGCCTCGATCTCTGGGTGGCGGCGCTCGGGGCCGGCATCCTCGTTGCTGCGATCGGCGGTCTGTTCGAGCGGCTGGTATTGACCAGGCTCGGCGCCAACCCGCTCGGCCAGGTGCTGGTGACGCTGGGCATGTCCTTCATCATCTCGGATGCCTGCCTGATGACATGGGGCGGCGATTCGATCCCGGTGCCGACGCCGCGGAGTTTGCAGGCGCCGACGCGCCTCTTCGGCCTGGTGTTTCCGACCTATCGGCTGGTGCTGGTCGGATGCGCGATCGTCGCGGCCGTCGCGCTGTATTTTCTTTTGGAGCGGACCCGTCTGGGCGCCATGATCCGGGCCGGCGTCGACGACCGGCAGATGGCGCGCGCGGTGGGGATTCCTGTCTCGAACTTGTTTACCCTGGTTTTCTGCCTGGGCGCGGGCATCGCCGGCGCGGGCGGCGTGCTGGGCGGACCGATCCTGTCGGCCTATCCCGGCCTTGATGCCGACATGCTGCCGCTGGCGTTGATCGTCGTCATCCTTGGCGGCATCGGCAGCCTGCTCGGCGCTTTCATCGGTAGCTTCATCATTGGATTCGTCTATACGTTCGGCACTGCGCTATTCCCGGAGCTCGCCTACATCATCCTCTTCCTGCCGATGATCGCTGTCATCGCCTTCCGGCCTCAGGGCCTGTTTGGACGCATCAGTGCATGAAATGGATCGCTGCTTCCGTGCTGGCCGCGACGTTGGTCCTGCTGCCGTTCGCTGCCGGCGATTTCTATATCAATCTGGCCAGCCAGATCCTGATCGCGGCGATCTTCGCGGCCAGCCTCAACCTGTTGGTTGGCTATGGCGGGATGACATCGCTGGGACATGCCTCCTATCTCGGCGTCGCCGCCTATCTTTCCGCGCTGTTGACGAGCCGCTACGGGCTGGGGCACGGTTCGGCTGCTACCATTGCCATCGCCGGCACGACGGCGATGGCGGCGCTGTTCGGCGTCATCGCCCTGCGCGCCACCGGCCTCGGCTTTCTCATGATCACGCTCGCACTGTCGCAGGTGCTCTGGGGCCTGGCCTATCGAATGTCCGGCGTGACCAACGGCGACAACGGCATCACCGGGCTGACCCGGCCGATGCCATTCGGCATTTCGCTGGAGAGCGCGGCATCATTCTACTGGTTCGCCTTGGCGAGCACCGCGGTCGCCCTCCTGATGATGGCGATCTTCGTCGCGTCCGCGTTCGGATCATCCTTGCAGGGCGTGCGCGATCAACCGCGCCGGATGGCCGCGCTTGGCTTCAATCCGTGGATGATACGCTGGATCACCTTCATCCATGCCGGGTTCTGGGGCGGCGTGGCCGGCCTGCTTTATGTCTATTACAACAAGTACATTCACCCGACGTCGCTCTCCACCACGAGTTCTGCCGAAGCCTTGCTCGGCGTCATTGCCGGGGGTTCGGGAACTCTGGGAGGTCCGGTCGTTGGCGCCGCGCTGGTGCTGCTCTTGAAGAATTATGCCTCGGCCTATTTCGAACGATGGAACATGCTGCTCGGTCTGGTATTCCTGTTTATCGTTCTAGTGATGCCTACCGGCCTTGTTCCCGGCCTGAGCAGGCTCGTGTCAGCATGGCGGAGGCGATGACGATGATCCCGCCGGCTTCGGACTTCGCGCTGGAAGTCATCGGCCTCAGGAAGGCCTTCGGCGGTCTTGTGGTCACACATGACATCTCGATCGCGATACGGCCGGGCGAACGCCGGCTGATCATTGGTCCGAACGGCGCCGGCAAGACCACGCTGTTCAACCAGATCAGCGGCGACCTGCGGCCGAATTCGGGAGCCATCAGACTGTTCGGCACCGAGGTGTCGCGCCTCAAGCCTTATCAGCGCGCGCATCTGGGACTGTCGCGGACCTATCAGATCCTGACGCTATTTCCCGACGACACTCTCGGACACAACGTCACGCTCGGCCTGCTCGGGTTGCGGACGTCACGCTGGCAGCTGTTTTGGCCGTTATCTCATTATCCCGATCTCGCAACCGAAGCCCGCCGCACGCTCGACACGGTTGGGCTGCTGCATCTGGCTGACCATCCGGTATCCGCTATTGCCTATGGCGAAAAACGCCGGGTCGAGCTCGCGATGGCGCTGGTGCAGAAGCCGCGCGTGCTGCTGCTGGACGAGCCGCTGGCCGGACTTTCCAATACCGAGCGCAGCCAAGTGAAATCGCTGATCGCGTCTATACCACGGCAGACCACCGTGATCATGATCGAGCATGACATGGATACGGCGCTGGACCTCGCCGAGAGCGTGACGCTGCTCAATTACGGCCGCGTCATCGTCGATGGCGAACGTGACGCCGTGATTGCCGACGAGCGAACACGAGAGGTCTATCTTGGCGCCTGATGCCCTTCGCCTGGATAATGTCGATGCCTTCTATGGCGACAGCCATATCCTGCATCACATAAGCTTTGCGCTCCGACCGGGCGGCGTAATGGCGCTACTGGGGCGCAACGGGGCGGGAAAAACCACCTGCATCTCGACGATCATCGGCTTCCTGAAGCCGCGGAACGGCGCAATCAGGTTATTTGGCGAGGCCATCGAGGGGCTGAGCCCTGAACGCATCTGCCGCCTCGGCATCGGTCTCGTGCCGCAGGGACGTCGCATCTTCGCCTCGCTCACGGTACGGGAAAATCTGATGGTCGCCAAGCTGCGCGGGCCTACGGCCTCGATACCCTGGAATATCGATCGGATCTACGAACTGTTTCCAAGGTTGCGGGAACGCCACGCGCAGATCGCAGGCACCCTGTCCGGCGGCGAACTGCAAATGCTTGCGATCGGGCGGGCGCTGATGGGAAATCCGCGGGTGTTGCTGTTGGACGAGCCCTCGGAGGGCCTCGCTCCCCTGATCGTGGCCGAGGTCAGCCGCGCCATCGCTCGCCTGAAAGCGGAAGGCCAATCCATCATCCTGGTCGAGCAGAACCTCAAGCTCGCGCTCGAGGTCGCCGATCAGGCGGTCATCCTCAATACCGGCCGCTGCGCGTTTGCCGGCAGCGCCCGTGACATCCATGATAATGAGGAATTGATTGCGCAAAATCTCGGCGTCGTTCATGTGCATTAGATCAAGTCATCCATCGATCCACGCGCGAAGGGAGATCGGACCATGAAAATCGGTGTTTGCGGAACGGGGCGAATGGGGTCTTCGATCGCTCAGCGGTTGATGGCGACCGGGTACGATATCGCGGTCTGGAATCGCAATCCCGCGAAGACCAAACCCCTGGTCGATGCCGGCGCGAGGCTGTTTGCGTCCGCGTCCGCGCTGGTCGAGGGATGTGACGTCGTCATCGTCATGCTGCTGAACGACGCCGCCACCGAGGCGGTCTACCACGCACCGGACGGCATTCTGAAAGCCGAACTTGCAGACAAGCTCGTGATCGACATGAGCACGGTCCGGCCGGACACGATGAAATCGAACGGCGCTCAAGTACTGCGGCAGGGCGCCGCATTCGTCGAATGCCCGGTGGCCGGCAGCACCGCGCCGGCCAGGGAAGGCAAACTGCTCGGCCTTGCCGGCGGCGCCGAAGCCGATGTGGCGAGAGCGATGCCTATCCTGACAAAGCTTTGCCGCCGTGTCGAGCATGTCGGCGAACTCGGTGCCGGCTCGATGATGAAGCTCGCGGTCAATCTGCCGCTGCTGGTCTATTGGCAGGCGCTCGGCGAGGCCTTGACGATCTGCGAGCCGCTCCATCTTCCACCCGACCGGCTGATCGACATCTTGTCCGACACTTCGGGCGCGCCGGCTGCGATGAAAGGCCGCGGACCGATCATCGCCAAGGTGCTGAGCGGCGCACCATCAGGCGAAACCGCCTTCGGTCTCAACGCCGCGACCAAGGACCTGGCCTGCGCGGTTCAATTCGGCGTGTCGATCGATGCCGAGCTTCCCGTCACCGCCAGCGCGCTCGCCTGCTACCGGGAAGCCGAGGCGGCAGGCCTGGGCGATGCCGATGCCACCGCAATCTCGACGCGCTGGCCCCAGCGCAAGCACCAGAACTAGCCGAGCCTCTCCGCTCACACCGCAACCGCCAACGCCAGCAGAAGAGTTTCTTTCCCATGATCGAACGTAACAATCGCTATGGCCGCACGGCCGCCCGAATCCACAACGCCGACGGCCTTGCCCGGCGACCCTCTTCCGTCACGATCGATATCCACGCCCATATCGTCGTTCCCCAGGCCGCCGCGCTGGCGCAGCCGCATATCGACATCAGCCGGATTCCATTGGCCCATTTTGCCGACGCACCAACCCGGGAGATCAACGCGCAGCAGGACAATGACGTGCGCGAGGTCATGACGACGATCGATCGCCGGTTGTTGGACCTCGACAAGATGGGCATCGACATCCAGGTCGTGGCGCCGGCACCGGGACAATGTTACTATTCGATCGATCCGAACATCGCCGAGGCCGCCCACCGCCTTGCCAATGAAGGCGTGGCGGAATATTGCGCGCGCCGACCCGACCGCTTTGTCGGGCTTGGCGTGGTGACACTGCAGGAGCCGGAGATCGCGGTCCGTGAACTCGACGCCATCATGGGCGAGCTGAAATTAAAGGGTGTCGAGATCCTGACCAACGTCGACGGCCAGGAATTGTCCGATCCGAAATTCCGCCGCTTCTTCGCCAGGGCCGAGCAGCTCGGCGCCTTCATCATGATGCATCCGAACGGTTTTACCCATGGCGAACGCCTGACCCATTATTATTTCAACAATGTGTTGGGTAATCCGCTCGACACCACGCTGGCGCTGCACAACCTGATCTTTTCCGGCACGCTGGCGCGCTTTCCCGATCTAAAGCTGATGGCGGTGCATGGCGGCGGTTATCTACCCGGCTATTCCGGCCGGATCGATCACGCCTGGGGCGCGCGCAGGGATTGCCACGGCGAGCTGCCGCTGCCGCCGACCACCTATCTGCGGCAGGTCTATCTCGACACTGTGGTCTTCACCTATCATCAACTCGCCTATCTGATCGACGTGTTCGGCCCGGACCGGATCGTGATGGGCACCGACTATCCCTTCGACATGGCCGAATACAATCCGATCGGACATGTCGCGGGGGTGCAGGGGATGGATGAGGGAACACTGGCCCAGATCGCCGGCGGCAATGCCGCGCGGGTGCTCGGGCTGGATGTTTAGGCGATCGATTGCATTTAACCGATCGCTGAAAGGCTCAATGCGCCGCGGCCGCCTTGTATCCCGGCTGCTCGAACGGATGAGACGTCGCGAACGCCGGCAGCGAAAAGCAGCGGTCGGCCAATTGAGCCACGGCCGGAAAATCCGACAACCCAAGCCTGAGAAATTGGGCGCCGACGACCTGGCCGGCAATGCAGATATCCGCCAATCCCGGCCCGACACCGAGCGCAAACGGCGCCGGCGGCCGGCGCGCGAGCAGCCTCTCATAGGTGGCAAGCCCTTCGATGGTCCAATGCTTGCCCCAGGCCTCGATCGCTCCGGCGTCGGCGCCGAAGGCCTTGGCAAGCTGATGGCGGACCCGCGGCACCAGCAGCGGATGGGAATCGGCGATCGTCACCAGCGCCAGCGAGCGCGCATAGGCCTTCTCCATGATATCCCGCGGCATCAGAAGCGGCTCGGGCTTCACTTCGTCCAGATATTCGAGAATGGCGAGCGACTGGAAGATGGCGTGGCCGTCATGAAAGAAGGTCGGCACTACGCGCTCGGCATTGACGGCGGCATAGCCCGGCTCAAACTGTTCCCCGGAAAGAATATCGATCGGAATTTCCTCGAACGGCAAGCCCTTGAGCCGGAGCGCCACCCGTACGCGAAAGGACGCAATCGACCGCCAGAAGCCGTAGACTTGTATATTCATCGGATTTGGGGATTTCATTTCGCTCACCTCCATGAGAATAGGCCTAGCAAGAATTTCAGTCAAAAAGAGCTTCCGCCCCGGACGCGGCCGGTACGCGGTTCCGACCGCCCGGCAGGAAGCCGATTGTTATTTCCGGCGCGATGTCGCACCCTCGAAGGACCAAACCACGGAAGCGTCACGACATGGCAAGCCCCAAGAACGTCCTCTGGATCATGTGCGATCAGCTGCGCCACGATTATCTCGGCTGCACCGGGCACCCGACCCTGAAGACGCCGAATATCGATGCGATCGCCGAGCGCGGCGTGCGCTTCGCCAATGCCTATGTGCAATCGCCGATCTGCGGTCCCTCGCGGATGTCATTCTATACGGGCCGCTACATGCGCTCGCACGGCTCGCACTGGAATGGCTGGCCGCTGCGCGTCGGCGAACCAACGCTGGGCGATCATCTGAACAAGATCGGCGTGCGCAATGTGCTGGTCGGCAAGACCCATATGGCGCCGGACCTCGAAGGCATGAAAATGCTGGGCATCGCGCCGGATTCGATCATCGGGGTTCATGTCGCCGAATGCGGGTTCGAGCCCTATGAGCGCGACGACGGCCTGCATCCGACCGGCAGGCCCCGTCCGCGCTATGATGCCTATTTGCGGGAGCGCGGCTATGACGCCGGCAATCCGTGGGAACAGTGGGCCAACTCCGGGATGGCCAAGGATGGCGACTTGCTGAACGGCTGGCTCCTGGTTAACGCCGACAAAGCCGCGCGTATTCCGGAAGAGCATTCAGAAACACCGTACATGACGCGCCGCGCCATGGAGTTCATGACTGAGGCCGAGCAGGACGGTCGCCCGTGGTGCCTGCATCTGTCCTACATCAAGCCGCACTGGCCCTACATCGCGCCGGAGCCCTATGCCAGCATGTACACCACGGCCGACGTGAAACCGGCAGTTCGCTCTGAAAGCGAACGACAACAGGCGCATCCGGTATTCGCCGCCTATATGGACATGCGCTACTCCAGAAACATGGCGCGCGACGAGGCGCGCGAAAAGGTCATTCCGGCCTATATGGGCCTGATCAAGCAGATCGACGACCAGATCGGCGTGCTGATGCATTATCTGGAGACACGCGGCCTGCTCGATAGCACCATGATCGTGTTCACGTCAGATCACGGCGATTATCTCGGCGATCACTGGATGGGCGAGAAGGATCTGTTCCACGACGCTTCCGCCAAAATTCCGCTGATCGTGATCGATCCGTCGTCGCACGCTGACGCTACACGCGGAACGGTATGCGGCGCGCTGGTCGAGGCGATCGATCTGGCGCCGACCTTCATCGACTATTTCGGCGTCGAGCCGCCGGATCACATTCTGGAAGGCCGGTCCCTGATGCCCTGGCTGCACGGCGATCGGCCGGCGGACTGGCGTCAGGAGGTGTTCTCCGAATACGACTATTGCATGCAGGATGTCCGTCTCAAGCTCAACCAGCCGATCGAGCAATGCCGCCTCTTCATGGTGTTCGACGGGCGCTGGAAATACATCCATGCCTCGGGATTCCGGCCGATGCTCTATGATCTCGCCGAAGATCCCGATGAGTTGACCGATCGCGGCGACGACCCCTGTTGCGCCGAGGTCGTCGCCCGGCTGCGGTCGGCCCTGTTCGAGTGGGCGCTGCATCCCAAGGGACATATCACGACCAGCCGGGAAAGGATCGCGGCCTATGCCGACCAGCAGCTTCAGGTCAAGAGCGGCGTCCTGATCGGCATCTGGGATGAGGCGGAGCTTGCCGCTATCCGGAAAAAGATCGGCGCTCAGTAGGTGATCTTGTAACCGGTGGCCTTGACGATCGGTTGCCAGAGCGCGATGTCCGCGGCCAACTGCTGGCTGAGGCCTTCGGGCGTGGTGCCGACGGGAATGAGACCGATCGCCGACAGTTTCTCGCGAACATCGGCTTGACCGAGCGACGTGGCTACCGCGTCGCTGAGCTGCCGGGCGAATTCCGGCGGGCTGCCGGCCGGCAGCCACATCCCGTACCAAGCGTCGGCGGCAAGATCGATGCCGCCTTCCTTCAAGGTCGGCACTTCCGGCAGGAATGGCGAACGCTTCGCGCTGGTCACGGCCAGGATCTTGAGGGCGCCGGCCCGGTATTGCGGTATCGCGTCGGCGATGGTGACGATCGCGAACGGCAGATGGCCGCCGATCAGGTCGTTGATGGCGGGCGCGCTGCCGCGATAGGCCACCCGCGTCATCGCAATTCCAAGCACCTGTTCAAGTTTCGATCCGGTGAAATGCGGAATGGTACCATTGCTCGGCACGCCGAACGTCGCCTGGTCCGGATGGGCCTTGAGCCAGGCCACGAATTGTTTGAAATCCACGGCATCCACCGCGGGGCCGGCGACGATGCCGAACTCAAAGCGCGCCAGCAGCGAAACCGGCACGAAATCCTTGTTCAAGTCGAAACTCGGCTCGGTCTCCACCATCGGCAGCAGATACATGGTCGGACCGGTCGTGACCAGGATGGTGGACCCGTCGGGGCTGGCGTTCTTGACCCATTTGATCCCAATCAGCCCGTCGCCGCCGGTCCGGTTCTCGACAACGAACGTGCGATCGAGCAGCTCGCTTGCATGCCCGGCGACCAGCCGACAGAGCGTGTCGCCACCGCCGCCCGCGGAAAACGGAAAGATCAGCTTGGTCAGGGGGCCGGCGGCGCCAAAAGCTTCGCCGGCTTTGGCAGCCATCGACAACCCCAGGCATCCGCAAATGAAGTCTCGGCGATCCACTTTGCTCCTCCCGACGAATATGATCAGGCTTATTAAACCAGACAGCACCGCTGATGGAAACCTTGAGCCAGACGCGGCGCTTGCCGCGATCCGAAAAACAGATCGGCGCTTAATAGGTGATCTTGTAGCCGGTGGCCTTGACGATCGGTTGCCAGAACGCGATGTCCGCGGCCAACTGCTGGCTGAGACCATCGGGCGTGGTACCGACGGCAATGACACCGATCGCCAACAGCTTCTCGCGAATATCGGATCGCCCGAGCACGGTGGCTACCGCGGTGCTGAGCTGCCCGGCAAATTCCGGCGAGCTGCCAGCCGGAAGCCACATGCCGTACCAGCCATCGGCGACGAGATCGATGCCGCACTCTTTCAAGGTCGGCGCTTCCGGCAGGAATGGCGAGCGCTCGGCACTGGTCACGGCCAAAATCTTGAGGGCTCCGGCCCTGTATTGCGGCATCGCATCGGCGATGGTGATGATGGCGAACGGCAGATGGCCGCCGACCAGGTCGTTGATGGCGGGCGTGCTGCCGCGATAGGCCACCCGCGTCATGAGAACACCCAGCACCTGCTCTAGCCTTGATCCGGTGAAATGCGGAATGGTGCCATTGCTAGGGACGCCAAAGGTCGCCTGGTCGGGATGGGCCTTCAGCCAGGTCACGAATTGTTTGAAATCCGCGGCACCCACCGCGGGGCCGGCGACGATGCCGAACTCGAAGCGCGCCAACAGCGAGACCGCCATGAAATCTTTGTTCAAGTCGAAGCTAGGTTCGGCCTCCACCATCGGCAGCAGATACATGGCCGGACCGGTCGTAACCAGGATGGTGGTCCCATCGGGACTGGCGTTCTTGACCCATTTGAGGCCAATCAGCCCGTCGCTGCCAGCGCGGTTTTCGACGATGAATGTCCGGTTGAGCAGTTCGCCCGCATGTCCGGCGACGAGCCGACAGAGCGTGTCGCCGCTGCTGCCGGCCGAAAACGGAAAGATCAGCTTGGTCGGGGGACCCGATCCGCCAAATGCCTCGCCCGCTCTGGCGGCCATCGCCAACCCCACGCAACCTGATACAAAATCTCGGCAATTCACCCTGCTCCGCCGCCAAATATGATTTGGCCCATAGACCAGAGGGCATCGCCAAATGAAACCATAGGTATCGGCATTCAGCGATCATGCCAAATAGAATCGGAACGCCAGAAGCGCCCAATCGCCTGGGCCGGGCGCGGTCAAGCAACGATAAATCCCGTGAATGACAGGACCCTGCGATGGACGCAGTGCAAATCCTCCGATCATCGCCTCGCCTCACAACTCTTCGGCGATTTCATGTCCGGATCGTCTGCATCTGCACGATGCAGGATCAGCGGCTGCCTTTGATCGATCCAAAAACTCCGGCCTCGGCGAGAACAGCCATGCGTGCCTCGTCATAACCGAGCGTTTCGCGCAGCACGGACCGGGTGTGCTCGCCCAGGAGCGGCGCCGCCACAGGATCGACAACCGGGGTCAGGCCGAGTTGTAGTGGCGTTTCATATTTGGGCACCGAGCCGGCGGTGGGGTGCGGGATCTGGCCCAGTCGATGGCGGGCACGCAACTCCGGCGAATTGAAGGCCTCCTCGATGGTGCGAAGATAGCCGGCGGGCACATTGGCCGCCTTCATCTTGGCGATCCAGTTGTCGCGCAAGTCGGACGCAAATATCGCGGCAAGGATCGCGCGCAGCTTGTCCCGGTTCGCCGTCCGCAAGCGGCGGCTGGCGAATTCGGGGCCGCCGGCGAGATCTGGCCGAGCCAGCACCTCGGTCACGAGACGGCGATGCAGCCGGTCGTTGGCGCAGGCGATATAAAAAGGCCCGTCGGCCGCATCATAGATGCCGATCGAGGCCGAGCCGCTCGGGGAATTGCCGAAATCGGCTCTGGTTCACGCCGTTCATCAAATAGGCCATGCCGTAAAATCCGGTCATCGCAACCGCGATGTCGAAAAGCGCAACCTCGACGTGCTGCCCGCGGCCGAGCCGATCGCGGGCGAGCAGCGCCAACAGGATGGCATTGCAGGCCGACATCCCGGTCGCGATGTCGATCACCGGAGGGCCGGCCCGCACCGGTGGTCCGTCGGGAAAGCCGTTCAGCGACATGAAGCCGCTTTCGGCCTGGGTGATCGGATCAAAGCCCGAGCGCGCGGCGAAGGGGCCCTCGCGGCCATAGGCCGAGATCGAACAGTAAACCAGCCGGGGGTTGGCAGCCGCAACGGAAGCATAGTCAAGACCAAAACGCCGCATCACGCCGGCGGAGAAATTCTCCACCACCACATCGGCCCGATCGATCAGTTCGCGCGCGACATCGCACGCTTTGGGCTTGCTGAGATCGAGCGCAATGCTGCGCTTGTTGCGATTCAAACTGACGAAGGCTGCGCTTTCGCCGGCGAGATCGGCATTGTCATAGCTACGGGTATCGTCACCGCCATCGGGGTTTTCGATCTTGATGACCTCGGCGCCAAAATCGGCCAGGGTTTGCGTGCAGGCCGGACCGGCAACGACCCGGGTGAAATCCACCACCTTCAGACCGTCGAGAGCAACCGGCGCGCCATGCATGCGAGGGGCGCGATCAGGCAGATGCGGTCTGGCAGACATGATCAGGCCGTTCCCTTCCGATATCTTTTGGCGGCGATTTGCTTGCGATGGCCCGACTGGCTGAGATGTTCGCGAGCGGCTCACGCCGGGGGTTGTTCGCAGACATTACGGGGCTGCAGAAAGTTCAGCAAGCGCCCGTTCAATCGATTGCGTGACGATCACGGCCGAGCGCTCATCCAGGTGGACGCCGTCCGCCCAGCGCAATTCGCTTCGTGGTGGATCGATCCGAAGCCAGCGATTCCTGTCGGGAAATTCGGCGTGAACAAGTTCGCGGCTGATGCTTGCCGCCCGGGAACGTTCGATCGGTTCGGAATAGGGAACCTCGAGCAGCAACAGCCGCGCGCCCCTTGGCTCCAACGCCGCGATCAACTCTTTGATCCGCGTGATATTCATCCGTACCGCTGCTGTCGGATCATCCGCGTTCATCTGCTGCAGGGCGCGCTCCACGTAGATGTGGTTATCGAACGAGCTGGGTGGCTGCCGCAGCAATCGGCCGAGGGCAAGCGACACCTGCTCGTGGGTGAGCGGCGCGTGAAGCCAGTTCTCGTAGGCCGCAACGGCGGTCCGGATCGGACGAAAGAACAGCGGATCGCTGTCAGCGCGCCTCGCATACCGCTCGACCAACGTCGTGTCCGGTGGCCGCGACAAGACATTGGTTTCAACCAGGATGATTCGAGGAAGCCTCGGCGCATTCGCAATGATTTCCAGTCCGGTCACGGGCGATCCGCCTGCCAGCGCCAGATTGCGTAGCCTGGGTGTCGAGAAATATTCCTCCTTGAGGCGAAAGGAGAGCGAACTGCCCACTAGCACAATGTCGGGAACCGGCTCCCTGACATACCGGTTCAAGGTGATCAGGGCGCCATCGCAACTCGTGGTTGCTGGCAGCTGCAGGCCGTTGCCGAACCAGGCGGTCGCCGCCGCGCATGCGATCAGTACCGCTGCGGCGCCGAGCGCACATTTGAACAACCATTGCAGGGCGGATACCGGCTGCATCGGTGCGCTCAAAACTGAAAATAGATGAAGGCGGTCTCGGGGCCGGCCTCAAGCACCATCAGCGCGGCCATCGCACCGTACAGCAACGGCTCCACGGCCCTCAGCCTGCGCTCGACCCATGCGCCAAAAGACAGATGCTGAAATCATGACCGGCAAGGAATACAGCAAAGCCAGATCGTAGAACAGTTTTGGCGGATTGGGATTCGAGCTCGCCGCGAACATCCCGGTGAAATAGCTCACGGCGTGATCGAAGTTCGGCAACTTGAAGAAGATCCAGAGCATGGTGACACTGATGAAAACGAACGTCACCCGCAAGCCCCGGAATACCGCATTCTCGATCGACTGCAGACGCGGGAGCAGCGGCCGCTCGATCACGAGCAAGGCCCCATGCAAAAGCCCCCACATCAGGTAGTTGAGCCCTGCGCCATGCCAGAGGCCGCCAAGTCCCATGACCACCATCAGATTGAGATAAGTTCTTGGCGCGCCGTGGCGATTGCCGCCGAGCGGGATGTACAGGTAGGTCCGCAGCCAGTTCGACAACGACATGTGCCAACGCGTCCAGAATTCGGAAAATGACACTGCGATATAGGGCAGGTTGAAGTTGATCGGAAGCCGATAACCGAACAACAGCGCAAGCCCGATCGCGATCGCCGAATAGCCGAAGAAGTCGGCGTAGATCTGATAACCGTAGAGGAAGACCAGCAGCCATCGATCCTGGGTCCGCAGCGTCTCAAACAGCGGAAATTCCATATAGGACGTCATCTCATTGAGGTTGTTGGCGACGTAGAGCTTGAAGAAGAATCCTGTCAAAATCCACTTTGCCGCCTCGACGAACGCGATATCGGCAAAATATTTCGGCCTGATTTGCGGCATGAACATTCCGGCGCGCGTGATCGGGCCCGAAACGAGCTGCGGAAAGAAGATGATATAGAGCAAAATCCTCTTCAGATCCGGAGGCGTCTCGTTCTGCCTGGACAGGTCCACGAGCAGGCTGATGTTGTGGAACACAAAGAACGAAATCCCGATCGGCAGCGGCAACTTCAGGAGCACCCCGATCGGCCCCAAGCCGGTCAACTCCGGCGAGGACGGATCAACGAAAAGGAATTTGTACTTGAAAAATGCCAACAGCGCGAGATTGAAGGCAATGCCTATCGGCAGCCACAGCGAGCGACGGCGCAGCGCCAACAGCAGAAAGAGATAGGTTCCGAGCGCCGCCACGGCCAACAGCGGCAGCAGTTGTGGCTGGCCATAGCCGTAAAAAAACAGGCTTGCGATCACCAGCAGCTGGATCTGATAGGTTCGCAACAGTGGGAGATAATAGGCTGCAAAGATAACGGCAACGAAGACGCCGAATTGCCACGATGTAAAAGTCATGCCGCCCCATTGGTGATCGCTCGCAATCTAACATCCCATGATTGTCGGGGACAACCCTTACCCGCCGCGCGGCGCCGCCCGGCGCACGGACGAAGGAGAGCCTCGCGTCCAAAGTGTCCGGCGCGCTCCAGCACGCGGCTCGGGGGCTGAGCGGCGTCTCCGCAGGAACTGTGTCCATTGAAGTGAACAACTGCGCCGCCGCTGGTTTTTGCAGCGCGTTGGTGTCGAGATATTGCATCGGAAAGATCGAGCCGGTGATGTCGGGCACCGCCTTGCCAGTTCAGACCGCCGGCGGTCTCGGTCCGGCCACGCCGCAGAGCGGCATGCGGGCCGCCAAAGCGCAGTGCGCGCGCTGTTGGGAGCGACCGGGCGCGAAAAAGCCGGCCAGGGGAGCGCGGGGCGCGTTATATGAGTGATCTGAGCTGCTATAAATTGTTCTGCTGATTCGATATCGTGTCGGTCCAGAACGGAGAGTGCGCAACCGGAAATGGCAAAATCGTCCAAACTCGTTGCCGCCAAGCGGGGCCGGGTCCTGCTGGTGAGAAGAAGGCGCGACCGGTTATGGATGTTTCCGGGTGGCCGTCGGCGCGGAGGCGAAAGCGATAAGGACTGCCTGAGGAGGGAAATCCGGGAGGAGCTTCCCAAGCTCAAGCTCGGACCGCTGAAGCTCTGGAAAGAAGTCAAAGCCAGGAATCGCAGGTCGGGTCGCAAGATGAGCGACGCGATATTCGTCGCAAAGAGCGCGTCCGGCCGCCTCGTCATCGGCGACCGGAAAGAGATCGACAAGGCGATGTGGCGTAAGCCGCGCGGCATTCGTTTGACACCGACCTCGCGTTACATCCGCGACAAGCTCTTTCCCTTGCGAGGCTGACAACTTCCGGGCCATGCGCATGTTCAACGTCCGAGAAGACGATCTTTCCGGCGAGGCGACCCGGAGATTATTGGCGCTGCACCTCGCCGGAATGCACGCCAACTCGCCGCCTCACGGCGTCTACGCCCTGGACCTGTCGGGGCTGAAGGCGCCGGAGGTCACCGTCTGGTCGGTCTGGGAAGCCGACGAAGTGGTCGGAATTGGCGCGCTGAAGCTTTTGGGTGACCGCAACGGCGAGGTGAAATCCATGCGAACCCATCCCAATCACCTCCGCAGGGGCGTGGCCGCCTTGTTGCTGGATCAGATTGTTGCCGAGGCCAAGGCGCGGGGATTGATCCGTCTGAGCCTCGAAACCGGCAGCGGCCCGGCGTTCGAAGCGGCACTGGCTTTCTATCGGAGTCGTGGTTTCGTGGATGGGGAGGCATTCTCCGACTACCAGTCGAGCGCCTTCAACCAGTTCCTCCACCTGTCAATCTGAGCGGAAGGGACCACTGCGCCGGTGGCGCCACCTCGCTATCACGGGAAGCCTGCGCTATGTTGACCGAAGGCATCGGAGGGACAGGATGGCGATCTCGACATGCATCAAATGCGGCGGACATGGTTTCGAGCTCGCGCTGTTCACGCCGCTTGGCGCCGGCCACAAGTTGACCATGGTTCAATGCGCCGAATGCGGAACACCGGCCGGCCTCCTGGACCCGGCGATGGCGCCACAGATCGATGCTCTCAAACGCCAGATCGCTGATATCGACGAGCGGCTCGGCCGTATTGCCAAGGCGCTGCAGGAATAAGCGTCCGCGTCCGTTCCCATCGACGGCGGCAATACGACTTGGGTTGGCTCTCATGCCGCGGGGAGAAATGATGGCCAAGAAGGTCGAGAAATCCGGCGAGCGCGACATGGCCTTTGCCCTCAGCACGCTGTTTCAGGCCTTGATCGTCCAGCTGATGGATGTGAAGGTTTTGACCGTCGAGCAGGCCGATCAGGTGTTCGACGGCGCCGTGAAGCGGGCCAAGAAAGCCGCGGATGCTCCCGATGCGGTGCGCCTGATCCAGCAGGTTCATGACGCGATGGATTGGGACGCCTTCTATCGATTATCCGCGGCCCGGCGCCGAAAAAAGCGTTAGGCCATTGATGCCAAAGGCTTCGCCTGCGCAACGACCAGCTGCATGTCCACACTCGCTCGGCACGGAGGAAACCCAAGGATGACCATCATCGATTCCCAGGTCCATGCCTATGAGGCCAACACCGCGAAGCGGCCCTGGCACAGCGTGCCGAACTGGCCCGATCACGTCACGGGCGACGAGATGGTGAAGGCGATGGATCAAGTCGGCGTGGACGGCGCGATCTTCATTTCCGCTTTTTCGATGTACCGCTACGACGCCAGCTATGCGGTGGAAGTGCAGCGCGCGCATCCCGGCCGCTTCGCCATCGTCAAGCCGGTCGACCCGGACGATCCCAAGGTCTCCGATGTCGTCGCCGACTGGAAGGCCACGCCGGGTGCGGTCGGCGTCCGCATCATGTTGACGACGGAGGCCCGGCGCGCGCCTGATGATCCCGGTCTCGACCGCATCGTTCAGGCCGCCATCCGCCACGACTTTCCAATCAACATCCTGTGCTGGGACAACCTGGTGGCGGGCACCGCGCTGATCGATCGTCATCCCGACGCGCGCTTCATCATCGACCATCTCGGCATCCTGCAGCCGCGCGTGCCGCCGGCGCCGCCAGAGCCCTGGCGCGAGCTGCCGAAGGTATTGGAATTGGCCAAGCGCGATAACGCCGTGATCAAGGTCAGCGGCGCCTGCACGCTGTCGAAGCAGCCCTACCCTTTCGAAGACATCTGGGATCCGCTGGCGCGCGTGTTCGATGCCTGGGGTTTCGAACGCTGCCTGTGGGGCACCGACTGGACCCGCGCCTTCGCTGTCGTCAACTACGCTCAGGCCGTGGAGCCCTTCCGCACCACGGCCCGCCTCAGCGCCAGCGAGCGCGCCATGCTGATGGGCGGCGCCTGCGCCAAGGCCTACGGCTGGTCGCCGAAGCAAGGATAGCATTCCGTGAAGATCATCACCACGGTGGTTGGGGTCCTTCTCATATTGCTCGGCTTGCATTGGTTCGGCCAGGGAACGCTGTTGTTCCCATGGCCCAGCAACCCCGCGATGGACGGACACAGCGAGTTTGTGGTTTATGGGAGTGCGAGTGTGCTCATCGGCGCCTGCCTCGTCTGGTATGCGCGAAGGTCAACCTCCGCGCGCCCATAAGGCCAGCATGCCGGCAGGAGCCCGGCTCATGATTGCGGCGTCGCGAGCAAGGGCTCAACGCATTCGATGGCTTATCGCGGCATTCATTTTCGTTCGGCGCTGGCCTGCGCGAATTGTCGCCAAAGCGCGTGGATATCCTTGGGGTAACCGGCCGCCACCGCTTCCACGAACGGACGACCGTCCAGGATCGCGTCCATCATGCGGGCAAAGCCTGGCCCGTCAGAGTCACGAAGGTAGGCTACAAACATTCCCGCCTGTCGGTAGGCCAGCACGGTCTGATGCGACGAGGTCATACCGAGGGGCGCGCGCTCGAACCGGATTTCGACCAGGTTGAATACGCTGCCGTTGTCCTCGATGGCGATGTGCTCGCCGCGTCGGATGGCGGCGCGGGCTTCCTCTTCGCTGACAAACTCCGCGCCGCCGCCGTCCGACACCATGACGGCGAGACCTTCCCTGAACCAGTTCGGCACATGGATGACGGCATTGGTCGACATCCAGCCCTGCAGGTGGGCATGCGACAGTTCATGCGTCAGCACGGCGGCAAGACGTCGACGCTGCGGGCCGCCAAGGACTGGGGACAGGTTGACCCGACCGAATAACGTCACGCCGACCGGCTGCATCGAGCCGACGAGATTGGCAGCCATGTAGGCTTCCGGTGTCGCATAGGCACCGACCGTGGCCGGACGGGCGAAGGGCCGGCCCTGCGCGGCCTCGACCCGGGCGATGGCCGCTGGCAACAAAGCCGAAACGTCACGCGCAAAGTCCAAGGCGCCCGGCTCATAATGGACCTGGCCGTTCTCAGGCAGAGCCGGCAGCCGGTCCGGCAGGTGCCACAAGGCCGAGGCGAGGTGGCGTGCCACTGGAAATGCCGCGGCCGTCCCCGAGGCGACCGTGATCAATGCCAGCGGCACAGCGACGATGATTCCGAGGATGCGGCGCATGGGGCGATGGGCTCCGACAGCTGGAAGAACCGTGTCCCGAGCCTAGCGCGTCGCGCGCGCGGAAGTCCGCGTCGGTTCGTCGCACACCGCTGCGATATTTGGTCGCTTGGCCTCTCTCGTGCGCTTTGGGGTCCACGCCGAACGAGGCCTTTTGCACCGGTTCCGGCATATCCCGCGCTGCGCCGAACTTGATCTATCTCAACACTTGGCAGGCGGTGCTGCACCAACTGTTAATGTGAAAGATGCGATTGATCACGGTGCAATGAACGATCCCGGCATCAGGCGAAACGTTCGTCCCGCCGTCAAACCTGACAGTGAGGCGGCCCCGCACGCCCCGCATGGCGGCCTCGCGGCGCTCACGATCGGGGCCATCGGGGTGGTCTACGGCGATATCGGCACTTCGCCGCTTTACGCCATCGACCAGATCTTCCTCGGCCCGGCGGGCGTTGCGCCGACGCCGGACAATGTGCTCGGCGCCATTTCGCTTGCGATCTGGACCATCCTCCTGATCGTCGCGGTCAAATACGCCGTGCTGGTGCTGCGCGCGGAAAATGACGGCGAAGGCGGCGTGTTCGCGCTCTACGGCCTCTTGCACCGCTACAAGAACCAGGGCGCCCGGCTGATGCTGTGGTCGCTGATGCTCGGCGCGGGGCTGTTACTGGGCGACGGCATGATCACGCCGGCGATCAGCGTGTTGTCGGCAGTTGAAGGACTCGACGTCGCAACGCCGGCATTTGCTTCCCTTGTAATTCCGATCACGGTAGCGCTCTTGACCGGGCTGTTTGCGATCCAGTTCAAGGGCGCCTCGGGCATCGGCGTGGTGTTCGGACCCGTCCTTCTGCTCTGGTTCGCGGTGATCGCAGCGCTCGGCGCGGTGGCGATCGCGCACGAGCCGGCCATCCTGTTGGCGCTCAATCCGCTCCATGGCGCAGCCTTTCTGCTCAGAGCCGGATTTCGCGAGACCATCCTGATCCTCAGCGTTCTGATATTGGTGGTCACCGGCGGCGAGGCCATGTATGCCGACCTCGGCCACTTCGGCGCAAGGCCAATCCGGATCGGCTGGTTCACGGTGGTCTTTCCTGCTCTCGTGCTCAACTATCTCGGCCAGGGCGCCTATCTGCTCGGCGGCGCACCCGTCGCGGGCGGCAAGCTTTTCTATAGTCTCGCGCCCGCGCCGCTGTTGCTGCCGCTGGTCGTACTGGCGACGCTTTCGACGATCGTCGCCTCCCAGGCACTGATCTCCGGCGCCTTTTCGCTGGTCTCGCAGGCGATCGGCCTTGGCCTGTTGCCGCGGCTCGATATCCTGCACACCCATCGTCATCATGCCGGACAGATCTATATCCCGGTCGTCAACTGGGGATTATATCTCGGCTGCGTGGCGCTGGTGCTCGCCTTCGGCTCGGCCTCGGCCCTGGCGGCCGCCTACGGCCTCGCGGTCGCCGGCGTCATGCTGATCACCTCGCTCGCCATGTTCGCGGTCGCGCGGCATTACTGGAAATGGGGCGGGCTGCGAATCGCATTGGTGTGGATCCCCCTGACGGCGCTCAACGCCGCCTTCTTGATGGCCAGTTCGGTCAAATTCCTCGAAGGCGGATTCGTGCCGCTGGCGGTCGGCGTAGCCGCCTTCCTGACCATGGCGACCTGGCGCTGGGGCCGCAAGGCGACCTTTGCCGCCTATGCCGCGCGCTCGCACATGACCATGGCCGAACTGGTCCGGCTGCACCGCACGAGCAGGAATTTCATCGAACGCAATGCGCTGGTGATGGCGCCCAATCCGCTGCGCCACCTGAACGACCGCGCGCCGGCGCTGGTCGGGCTGTTGCTGGAGCGTTATGGCATGCTGCCGCGCAACCTGATCCTGGTCGAGGTGACCCACCCCAAGGTGCCCTACGTTCACGACCACCGCTATCACATCACCGTGTTCGAGCGCGACAAGGAACACGGCAGCGTCATCGGCGTCGAACTGCGCTTCGGCTTCATGGAGGAGCCGAACGTGGAGCGCTATCTCGAAAGTCTGGCGCGCCATCATGAGATCGACCTGCCGCCGCATCCGGCGCAGTGGATCGTTCACGTCTCCCACGAAAACCTGCTGCCGGCCCGGCAGATGAATTTGTTCAGGCGCCTGCGCTTCCGTCTGTTCGTGCTGCTGCGCCGCCTCTCCCGCCCGGCCTATTATGCCTACCACCTGGGCGACGAGGTGCAGCTCTCCGCCGAGATCATGCCGGTGAGGGTGAGGTAGTTTTCGTAGGGTGGGCAAAGCCGTCGAGACGCGCGAACGCGCGGCTCGGTGGCGTGCCCACCATTTTTCTTTCCGTATCCGAGAATGGTGGGCACGGCGCGAAGGCGCGGCTTTGCCCACCCTTGCTACGCGCCAACAACGAACACCGGTGTGATCGAGAGAGGGCGCCCACAAGGGGGCGCCCCTACGCGATGTCACCGCGCGTTCTCCTGATCGGAACGCTGAGCTCGGCCGCGCGGCGTTCGGCCGGCCATGGCGCGGCGCAATACCCTTGACAGCTCTTCCACGGAATAAGGCTTGTGCAAAAGTTCGAAGCCGTGGGTGTCGTCGGCCAATACTTCGCTGTAGCCGCTGTTGAGGACGAAGGGCAGGCCGGGCAGTCTTTTGCGGATTTCCTCGCCGAGCGTAACGCCATCGATGCCGGGCATCACGACATCGCTGAGCACGATGTCGAAACGCTGCGGCTCCTCATCCAATAGCCGCAGCGCTTCCTTGGCGTTGCAGGCGAGCACGGTCTGGTAGCCCAGATCGCGCAGCAACTGGGTGGAGAACTCGCCGACCGCGGCATTGTCCTCCACCACGAGAATATTCCAGCGCTCGCTCGCCGCGGACGACCTGACCGAGCCGCCGCGCTGAGGCTGAACCGGCTTTGCGCTGCGCGGCAGATAGAGCGTCAGGGTGGTTCCTCGGCCGAGTTCGCTCTCGACCCGCACCGTGCCTCCGGACTGATGAACGAAACCATAGACCTGGGACAGGCCAAGGCCGGTGCCACGGCCGACGTCCTTGGTGGTGAAGAAAGGTTCGAAGATACGGTCGATCTGGTCGGGGGCAATGCCGCAGCCGCTGTCGCTGACCGAGACCACGACGAACTCGCCCACCCCATATCGGGCCGCTTCCTCCGCCGATGCGGTCGCTGTTCCGGCGCGGATCGTCAGCAATCCCCCATGCTCCATGGCATCGCGCGCATTGGCAACAAGATTGACGAGCGCGGTCTCGAACTGATTGGTGTCGGCCTCCACCGGCAACGGATGATCGGCAATATCAAGTTCGAAGGCAGCGGCCGCTCCGATAACGGTCTTGAGCATGTCGGCGATGCCCCTCAGCCGACCCGCGGCATCGAAGACCTCCCGATGCATGGCGTGGCGCCGGGCAAACGTCAAAAGCTGGCCCGTAAGTTTTGCCGCGCGGTCGGCGGTGTCGGAGATCGCATCGACATAGCGCCGCATCCGGTCCGGCGGCAGGTCTCGCCGCCGCAACAGATCGGCCGACGAGCGGATCACGGTCAGCAGATTGTTGAAATCGTGGGCCACGCCACCGGTCAGCTGACCGATCGCTTCCATTTTCTGCGCCTGCCGGAAGGCTTCCTCGGCGCGGCGGCGCTCGGTGAGTTCGACGGCCTCCGGCAGAATCGCGACCACCTCGTTTTGCTGGTTGCGTACGGGACGCATCTGAAAATCGAACCAGCGCCATCCGCCCACCGGAAGATGGACACGGACTTCCTGGCGCACGGTTTCGCCGCCGGCGACGGCGGCAACCGCAGCCCTCACCGCAGCTGGCATATCGGGCGTGCCCGTGAACCACGGCGTCCGCCAGATCGGCTGGCCCACCACCTCCTCCAGCGTCGCCGCGATGCCCGAGAGCGCGGTGGCATTGGCATCGAGCAGCGTGCCGTCGGTCGAAAGCAGCCCTTGATAGATATAGCTGGTGGCGAAGATCGTGCGCAGCCGCGCTTCCTTGGCCTGCAATTCGGCGGTGCGTTCGGAAACCTGGGCCTCCAGCCTCTCGTTCAAGCCGAGCAGAGCTTCCTCGGCCCGCTTTCTCTCGCTGATGTCCTGGAAATAGACCGAGATCCCATCTCCAGCGGGATAGACGCGAATATCGAACCAGCCGCGCAACGTCGGGGAATAATACTCGAATGCCGCGCTCACCCGCTCGGCCATGGCGTTACGGTATTTGGCATCCACGGCACTGCCCGCGGTGGTGGGAAATGCCTCCCAGTAATCCTTGCCGATCAACTCCTTTGCGGACCGCGACAGCATGCGTTCCGCGGCGGCGTTGACGTAAGTAAAGCGCCAGTCGGAATCGAGGGCGAAAAAGCCGTCATTGATGCTGGCCAGGACGTCCTCGGCGCGCTCCTGCGCCATCTGCGCTTGCCGCCGCAGCTCGTTCTCGACCCGCAACGCTTCGCGTCGCATCGCCGCCATATCGATGTTGGCGCGGACGCGTGCCAGCAATTCGCGCGCGCTGAAGGGCTTGCTGAGATAGTCGTCGACACCGGCCTCCAGCCCCTCGACCTTGGCTTCCTCGCCGGCGCGCGCCGACAGGAAGATCACCGGCACATCCCTGAGCTCTGCGTCATGGCGCAGAGCCTTGAGCAGGCTGAAGCCATCGAGCCGCGGCATCATGACGTCGCTCAGCACCAGATCCGGACGCCGACGCCATGCCGCCTCCAGCGCGGCCTGGCCGTCGGCGACGGCTTCGACCTCGAACTGCTCGGCGAGCAGGCGCCGTACATAATCGCGCATATCGGAGTTGTCGTCGGCAAGCAGGACCCGATGCCTGCCCACTCCGGTGCCGGAAACCATGAGGCCAAGATCCTCCGACGAGGAGGCATGCGGCATCTCGATGGTCGAGCCACCCTCGAGCCACCCCATGGCTTCCTCAAGATAGGCCTGCGCGCGCACATTGGTCGAGACCTGCGCGGGCGGCGCATCGAGGCGATCTGCCGGCAGATGAGATCTTCCGAAGGGGATGCGGACGGTAAAGACGCTGCCGCGATCAAGTTCGCTTTCGACCTTGATGTCGCCGCCGTGCAGCCTCACGAGTTCCTGGACCAGCGCCAGGCCAATGCCGCTGCCTTCGAACGAACGCCCGCGCGCGCCCTCCACCCGCCGGAAGCGCTCGAATACATGCGGCAGCTCGTTGGGCGCAATACCAGTGCCGGTGTCGGACACGGCGATCTCGACGTGCTCGCCGTCGGCCGCGGCCCTGACGCTGACGCCGATCTCGCCCGCGAAGGTGAACTTGAAGGCGTTCGATAACAGATTCAGAACGATCTTTTCGAACATGTCGCGATCGACATGGACGGCCCGCGGCAGCGGCGGCGCATCGATCCGAAGCCGCAGGCCTGCCCGGTCGACAGCCGAGCGGAAGTTCGATGCGAGTTCGGCAGTGAAGGCTGAAAGATCGACCGGCTCGAAGCTCGCGGAAAGGCGTCCGGCCTCGATCCGGGAAAAGTCGAGCAAGGTGTTGACGAGCTTCAGCAGCCGAATGCCGTTGCGGTGCACCGTACCTAACAGCGCCTGGTCTTCGGCGACCATCGGCGGCTGCGATCGCTCCAGCATTTCCTCGAGCGGACCGAGCATCAGCGTCAGGGGCGTGCGGAACTCATGACTGATATTGGAGAAGAAAGTGGTCTTGGCGCGATCGATCTCGGCCAGCGCCTCGGCGCGGCGGCGCGCTTCCTCGTAGGCGTCGCCATTGCTGATCGCCGCCGTGATCTGGCCCGCCACCAGGTCGAGAAAGCCGGCATAACGCTGATCATAGGGACGGAAGGGATTGAGGCCTGCGATCACGAATCCGGAACGGCCGGCCTCGCCGCTCGACTGGAGCGGCAGTACGACGGCCTGGTGAGGCGGCTGCCGCCAGCCTCCACTCGGGAAGTCCAGTCCGAAAACGCCCGTCAAATTGGAAACAAGGACCGGGCTGTGTTTCCTGAGCACTTCCGCGACCGGCCATGGTCCGCTAGCGTCGAGCGACAACGCAGGTTGGATCGCCGGATGGCCCGCCGCAATCCCCGACAGCGCGGCGAGATGAGCGAACTGGCTGCCCGGCTCGATCATGTAGATCATCGCGAACGGCAGATCGAGCGGATCGGTCAGCAGCGCTTTCGCGCTGCGCTCGCAGGCCTGTTGCACGCTGCGCGACTCCGCCGCGCTGCTCGCCAGTTCGTGCAGCAGTGAAAGCTGGCGTTCGCTGATGACGCGCTGAGTATCGTCGGTATTGGCGCAGAAAATGCCGCCCGGCGAGCCGTCGTCCGATGGTATCGGGCTGTAGGAAAAGGTGTAATAGGTCTCTTCGGGGAAGCCGCTCCGCTCCATGATCAGGAGTTGGGCCTCGACATAGGTACCCTCGTTGCCTCCCATGGCCTTGGCAAGCAACGGCGCAATATCCTGCCAGATCTCATGCCAGACCACTGAAGTCGGCTGTCCAAGCGCCTGTGGATGCTTGCCGCCGATGATCGACTTGTAGGGATCGTTGTAGAGGTAAATTAATTGGTTGCCCCAGCCGATCCAGATCGGCTGCTGCGAGGTCAGCATGATGCGCACGGCCGTCTTAAGGCCCTGCGGCCACCTCTCCGGCGCACCGATCGGCGTGCTGGCCCAGTCGAAGCCTTTCATCAGGCCGGCAAGCTCGCTGCCACCGATGAAAAGCTGCTCTCTTTCAGCCGATCCGCGGCTTACGCCACACTCCGCAATTTGATCCACAGATACTACCCCCAGCCCCCCGATGAAGGTTGGCCGGGAATCCAAACGCCCGGGCGCCGCTTTTGTTCCCGCACCCCCCAGCTGTTTTCGGTGTCATTTCCAGCACACGGGGGCGTGGCGAGCCGGACTTCATAAGTCCAGTCATTGGCGATGGATCCGGCTCCGCAAGGCTCGGCACCCGCAAGCAAGGACGATCAAGAAAATTAAGAAAGTGAGAACAAGATCGAACCTTACGCTGCAGCGCGGCAGGAGTGCTCGCTGCCGTTTTTGTCCTTGATCTCAATCAAGGCCATTTGCCATAAACATCGCAAGGCTGTGTTCCAACCAAGCAGCCGGACCTGGGAGGAAATCATGAACGTGCCCGATCGGCTGAGCGCCCGCTCAGTGGCTGTGCTCGATTCGCCCCGCGGCGTGGCATTGCTGCGCGATCCGCTGCTCAACAAGGGCACAGCCTTTACCGAAGCCGAGCGCGACGCGCTGGGATTGCGCGGCCTGTTGCCCGCGCGCCGGCTCTCGCTGCAGGAGCAGGCCGAGAAGGTCCTGATCAATCTTCGCAGCCTGCCGAGCGACCTGGAAAAATACGTCGCGCTCAACTCGCTGCACGACCGCAACGAGACGCTGTTCTTCCGGGTGGTGTGCGACAACATCGACGAGATCCAGCCCTTGATCTACACGCCCACGGTGGGGCTCGCCTGCCAGCGCTTCGGCCTGATCTTCCAGCAGCCGCGCGGCCTCTTTATCGGCGCCAACGACCGCGGCCGCATTGCCGAGCTGTTGGCCAACTGGCCGCATCCAGCGAGGCTCATCGTGGTCACCGATGGCGAGCGCATTCTCGGTCTCGGCGATCTCGGCGCCAATGGCATGGGCATTCCCGTTGGTAAGCTCTCGCTGTACTCCGCCTGCGCCGGTATCCATCCCGAGCAATGCCTGCCGGTGATGCTCGATGTCGGCACCAACAATGAAGCGTTCCTGAGCGATCCCTATTATATCGGCCTGCGCCAGAAGCGCCTGAGCGGCGCCGCCTATGACGACCTCGTCGACGAATTCATCACCGCGGCACGCAAGGTTTTTCCCGGCGTGTTGATCCAATTCGAGGATTTCGCCAATCACAGTGCCTTCCGGCTGCTGCACAAATATCGCGACAGGATCTGCGTCTTCAACGACGATATCCAGGGCACCGCCGCGGTGGCGCTGGCAGGCTTGTTCTCGGCGCTGCGCGTGACCGGCGGCAAGCTCGACGAGCAGCGGCTGTTGTTCCTTGGCGCCGGCGAGGCCGCCACCGGGATCGCCGACCTCGTGGTCTCCGCCATGATGGCAGAGGGCCTCACGGAGGCCGAAGCCGTCAGCCGCATCTGGCTGGTGGATTCCCGCGGCCTCGTCGTCCAGGGCCGCAATGATCTCACCGAGCACAAACTGCGCTATGCCCATGATTTTCAGCTGGTTGGTGACTTCCCGAGTGCAATCCGCCTGCTCAGGCCCACCGCGATCATCGGCGTCGCGGCGGTCGGCAGCGCCTTCACCCCCGAGGTGCTGCGCCTGATGGCTGACATCAACGACCGGCCGATCGTGTTCGCGCTGTCCAATCCGACCTCGAAGGCCGAATGCTCGGCCGAGGATGCCTACCAGCTGACATCCGGCCGCGCGCTGTTCGCCTGCGGCAGCCCGTACTATCCGGTGCAAATGGATGGCAAGACCTTCGTGCCGCGCCAGGGCAACAATTCCTACATCTTCCCCGGCGTCGGACTAGGCGCGATCGCCAGCGGTGCCCGACTCGTCACCGACGAGATGTTCATGGCGGCCGCGCGCACGCTGGCGGAACTCGTCAGCCAGTCCGACATCGACCAGGGCAGCCTCTATCCGGCCTTGCCGCGGATTCGTGAAGTCTCGGCGCACATCGGTGCCGCGGTCGCCGAGGTCGCCTACCGGCGCGGCCTGGCGACGGGCCCGCAGCCCAAGGACCTGCTCGCCTACATTCAATCGCAGATGTACGATCCGCAGTATTGAGGGGCGCGGTATCCAGACGGGCTGTGGGCAAGCCTGGCCGAGCGTCTGGAAGCTTGGGATGCCGCGCTGTCCTCTCGCTCCCGGCACCGGAGCCTGCCCCGCGAGCGAGAGCATAGCTGTACCGGCCTCGGTCTACCGGTCTAACAAATCAATCATGGGTCCGGCGGCGATCGCGCCTTCGGTTCACCGCAGCCCGTACCGGGATCGGAATCAGAAGGTCATCATTGCCCAACAGGCGCGACGCGCGATCGGCCGCGGCAACGATCCGGGTGCGAATTTGCCTGAATGGCCCGATGCGGTCGGCCCAATGCCGCGAAAAGAAATGACGGAAGCCCGGTGGATCAATCGCACTCATTGGGTCAACCTCGCTGACGCGGATCTGGCTCCGCATTAAACCTGCTGCTAATCAACATAAGTGCTGTTTCCGTTTTTGCGAGGCATGACCGAGATGCGATCGCTGCATGCCCCACTTTTCCGCCCGGAAAAATTCGACGATGTTGCGCTGGATCAAGGCCGGCGTGGCTGGAGCGAGAGCAGCATGATCGGGGCATTTTTTCTAACCCAAGGGAGAGAACAGATGAGCCTTCCGAGATTGTGGACCACCAGCCGAGAGCTGACCGACCCATTTCTGGCCATGCGGCGGGAAATGGAGAACGCGTTTCGTGCGCTCGATCAAAGTTCGTCTTCGCCCAGCATCGGGGCGGGCAGGCCGGCCATCAATGTGGCCGAAACAAACGACGCCTTCGAAGTGACGGTCGAACTTCCCGGTGTGGACGAGAAAGATATCAAGGTCAGCGTCGACGAAAATCAGCTGGTCATTTCCGGAGAAAAAAAGGCGGAAAGCAAGAGGGAAGAAAAGGATTGGCATGTCGAGGAGCGCAGCTTCGGCTCGTTCTATCGATCGATGCTGCTGCCTTTCGAGCCGGAAGATGGCGCCGTCGAAGCTCATTTCGACAAGGGCGTGCTGCATCTTGCGGTCCGGAAGCCCGTCAAGGCCGCCAAGTCCGCCAAGACGATTGATATCAAGCCCGGTGCTCCGCCGAGCCCGGGCGCGGAACCGAACAAGCCGGCGGCACCGAGCAAGGCCGCGTAGATTGCGTATGGGTGGGCAAAGGCGCCCTTGCGCCGTGCCCACCATCGCAAACCAAAAAGACGATGGGAACGCCGCGATTACCTGATGAAGCTGAGGTAGGACGCGAGCGCCTCGATTTCGTCGGGACTGAGCGTGCTGGCGACCAGAGGCATCGGAGACGGCGCCGAATGATAGCCTTTTCCCCAGTCCTCAAGCCGTCGCTTCAGGTAGAAGTACGACATTCCTCCCAGCCGCGGAATCTCTCTCACGCCCTCGCCGACCGGCCCATGGCAGGCAAGGCATGCCACCACGTTGGCATCCGGAATTCCCTGCAGGTAGATCGTCTTTCCCTTTTCCACCAGCGCCTGCTGCCCGTCATGGGCGGCTTTCGGCGGCAGCGATGCAAAATAGTTCGCCAAATCCCGCACCGCGTCAGGGCCGAGATTGGCGGCAGCGCCCCACATATATTGTTTCGAAAACGGGTTGTCGCGAATATGCGCGGCATAGCTGCGAAGCTGGGCCTCGATATAGCCAGCCTGCTGTGCGGCCAGTCGCGGCGCCACCGTGTAGCCCTGCGCCCCGGTCCCATGGCACCAGGTGCAATTGCGGGGATTGGCCACCATCGAGCTGCCCGCAAGGCAAGGAACCGGCGCGCAGAGAGCCGCGAGGATCACTAGTTTCAGCCAGATCCGCTTCATGAAATGGGCTTCCGCGCTTTCTGCATTCATTGAACCGGCGACCCGTCCGATGCTGTGAAACTACCTGAGACTGCTGACATAGGCAGCGACGGCTGCGATTTGCGATTTGGTTAGGTTGTGCGAGGTCGGCCCCATGACGGCGGATGAATCCGGCATCGAGGTATTCTGGCCTCGTTCCGCGGTCCAGTTCACCAGTTTTTTGTAGAAGTAGTCAGGGAGTTGACCAGCCAGGCGCGGAATTTGGTCCTGCCCCTTGGCGTCCTGACCGTGGCACGCCGAGCACGCGGGACGTTGGATTCGGGAAGTCCCTCCTCGAAAATCCGTTTGCCCGTTGCCGCATCGCCCCTGGATCCACCGCCGCCCAGCGGCGGCGGGTTGAGATCCCTGAAATGATGAGCCAGCGCCGACAGCATCGAAGGCGACAGAGCATGCGCCACATTGGCCATGATCTCGTTTTTCCGTCGGTGCTCGATGAAGGCCCGTAGCTGGTTCTCGATGTATTTGGGCTGCTGGCCCGCAAGGCGCGGCATGGTGTAGTAGCCGTAATAGCCCTGCCCCGACATCCCGTGGCAGGTCTTGCAGTAGGCGAGCTTGGCCTGAAGTTCATCCGCCTGGACAGCCGACGACAGGACGCCGAGTACTGCCGCCAGCAGCAGCGTTCGCAGTATCGCGTGGTAACCAGGGATCGTCATCGTTCTGCTTTCCCGCCGGCGGGGTTCATGGCGCCGCGAAGATATCAATCGTCTTTATTGCCAATTCCAGACGTGGAAGTTCACTCCGAGTTTGACGGTCTGCGTCGTCTGCCGATACGACACCGGACCCGTGAAACCATTGCCGGTATCGATCATGTTCACCGTGTGCGCGCCGAAATCGTAGTAGTCGTATTCCAGCCGCACCGACCAGTCATCGGCGAAGGCCCATTCGGCCCCTGCGCCCGCGGTCCAGCCGCTGCGCGAGCCGCCCAGGCCCTCCGCGTCAAAGGCGGTGCCGAGGAATGTGCCGGTGATGCTGTACTTGTCGTCGGTCCAGGCCACGCCGCCCTTGCCGTAGAACAGCCAGTGGTCCACGGCATAGCCGAGCCGGCCCGTGATGGCGGTCATCAGGTCGTTGCTCACGGTAACGAGCGCGCTGTCCCCCGGATTGCCTGCGGGTAATCCCACTGTCGTGTGGCCCTTGATGATGCCGGCGGATGCGGCCCCTTCGATACCAACGACCCAATTCGACGAAAACTGATAGTCGCAGCCGAGCTGGCCGCCGAGAACCGTGCCGGTCGGACTGATTCTAGCGGTGGTGGTGCCGACCGTGGTGCCGGGGGCGCCCAAAACCGGGTTGTCCTGGATCAGCAGCACCGGATCGGTGGCGTCCCGGCGCTCGAACGCGCCGCCGACATGGCCGCCGCCATAGCAGCCGGTCCACGTGAAGCGCGTCGCGAACGGCGCGGGCGATTTCACCTCCATCGGCAAGTCGGCTGCGAAAGCGGGGATCGCGACGGTCCAGGCCAGCCCCGCGACACCGAGAAGCGACAGTTTATTCATCACATGGTCTCCGTGGGTTCACTATCCCGCCTACATCGCCATCCAAGCGTGCAGAAAGAGCGTGTTGTTGTTCTGGGCGCCAACCGTGGTGCCGTTCGCCTTGTCGAAATAGGTGTATTGCAAGCCGATGCGGGCGTTGAACCACGGCCAGCCCGGCGACTTGCTGACGCCGAACGGGATGTAGGCGAGTTCAGCGGTCCAGCCTTCGCTATTGGGCCCCAGCGGGGTAACGCCGTCGGTGTCAGCGCCGTAAATTCCGAGGTCGGCGCTACCCCACGTTTTGAAGTACTGGCCGGTCAGCACAATGCGATTGTCAGCGCCCAAGGCCAGCGAGGAATAGAGGCGCAGGCTGTTGAGCGTATCGATCGGATTGGATGGGGCCAACGCCGGATTGAAGCCGTTGAAGCTGGCATTGTAGGTCTGGACCTCGTGGATGTAGCTGCCGCGCAACGTCAGCCAGTAGTTGCTGCCCTGATACTGGTACTGCGCGTCGAAACCGAGATCGCTGTAACTGTCGGACTGTGGGATGACCGCCTGCGACACCAGGCCGGTCGGATCGCTCCATGGATGAACATCCATGGTCATGCCGAAGGTGCCGACCATCAGGCTATGGGGACCCCAGTGCGGCTCGAGCGCGATGCGCCAGTAGGGTGCGTAGTTGAACAGGCCGGGCGAGCCGACCGGATCGGTGCCAAGGGAATTCTGCTGGCCAAAGTTCAACGTGCGATACACGCTCGCTTCCAGATAGAGCACGTCGTTGAGCATGGTATAGCCACCGACGCTTCCGACGCGTGCGGCGAATGCGCCTTCGATCAACGTGGCCGAGGTGGGGCCCGCGGAACCGCCGGGTCCAGGCGTCGCATAGGGAAAGGCCCAGGCCGGCGTCGTGTTCCACAGATCCTGCACGGTAGGATTGTTGTTGGCGGTGATGCCGTAGACCACGTCGAGGCCGCCGATGTTCGTGGTCGCGGCGAAACGGACATCGGTGTTGTCCCAGGTCCAGGTGTGGGAGAACGGATCATTGTTGACGACGAGATCCGGGGCGTTACGCGTCACCTGGGCGAAGGCGCCGATGTTGTCGGTGATGGCGCCTCCCCAGAAGAAGCTGATCGGTGAGGCGACGATATTGTCATTCGGCTTGTAGGGAGCGGTCGGCGCCGGAATCGGCGCCGTGAGATGGGTGTCGCCGACGATCACCATCGCCGAAATCGGCGGTACCCAACCTTTCTCGCCGGCCGTCGGCGGCGGAGGCGTCACCTCATTCGCATAGCCGAGCAGCTTGTTGTACTCCGCCTGCACGTCGGCGGCGGTACGCGATGAGAATGGCGTCGTCTTGTAGGCCCCTCCCCCCGTCGTATAACCAAGCAGCTTGAACCTTCGGCCGTAAGGCGTCAGCCCTGGAAAATCGGTGTGGCAGGTGCCGCAGGGCTGGCCGGTCTGGCGCGCGAAACTCGGCAGCGCCTGTGCCGGCGGCGCAAAGCCGATCGTGACGAGGAAGAAGACAAGAACGCCGGTGCATGCGATCGCCGCCAACACCACGCGGCTCACGGAGTTCGCAGTCGAACGCCCACCATCGCCCCGCATCACGGCAACCCCGTCTTCGCGGCACTGCGCACACCGCGCAGGAATGACAAGCCGCTCACCGAATCACAATAGTGCAGGAAGTGCGGCGGCGACTAAGCCAAAAAGCGGCCACCGGTAAGATTTTAGGATGGCGAGACAATTTTGCAACGATCGTTGCAAACACAACAATACGACCCACGCCGAAACATGTTGTTTCGTCGCTGGTCGCATGACAGATTTAAGACGCTCGGCGCGCCCACTGCCAACGTGCTGTTTAACTGGGAACTCGCAGCGCGGCTTTGACCCCGATCAAATCGCCTCGGAAAAATACCGCTGGATCATGTTGCGCGACGCAGCGTAACGTAGTGCTATCAAAGGCGGGCCCATGAACCTCCGATCCATTCTGCTGACCGCGGCCTTCTCCATCGTCATCTGCACGGCGCACGCCGAGGATAAGGCAGCGCCATCAGCGGTTTCGGCAGGGGAACTCAAAGCCAAGACCGACTATTGCAAGACCTGCCACGGCATTAACGGACAAGGTTTTCGCGGGACCTTTCCGATGCCACGGCTGGCGGGACAGCAGCCGGAGTACCTGAAAAACCAGTTGCAGGCCTTCATCGACCGTCGGCGTACCAATCCGGTGATGTTCAACGTCGCGCATGTTCTCAGCCCGCCATTGCTGACGGCGTTGACGAACCATTTCAAGGATCTCAACCCCAAACCGCTGGGCGGCGCGCCGAAGGATCTGATGGCCGCGGGCAAGAAGATCTACGAAGAGGGTGTTCCCAGCGCCGAGGTTCCACCTTGCGCCTCCTGCCACGGACCGGATGCCAAGGGCGCCGACGCCTTTCCGCGCCTCGCCGGCCAGCTCAATGACTACATTTTCAGGAAGCTGACCAACTGGGACAAGGAACGCGGCCAGGACAAGGCCAATCCGGACAACTCGGCGATCATGCAGCCGATTGCCCATCAGCTTACCGAGGCCCAGATCAAGGCCGTCGCCGCCTATGTTAGCGATCTCGAGTGACGGCAAGAACCTGCGGACTTGAGTAACGGGCGCCGGAGCGGCACGTCGCCGTTTATCGGCGCTCCGCTGGCGGGCCGTTCGACCGTAACACTACGCAAAACGCGCCGAAGACGCGTGATCGGCCATAGGGAGATTCGCGATGACGATCTTCATGGTCTTCGTGTGCTTCACCTCCGGCGAGGGGCAGACGGCCCAGTGCCATCCCGCCTACCCCCGACCCTATGCCAGCGCCGACGAATGTGAGGCGTTCGCGCAGAATGACGCCTACTTGAAAACCTATCTGAAAAGCGTTCGCGACGGTCAGTATCAAAAGGGCCTGTCGGTCGAGATCCGCTGCATGCAAAAGCCCGCGCCCGCTGTTCCGTAGGTGGGCAACAGCTGCGGCCCGTTGAAGCGGGGCGCCCCTACATACTCGACCCCTGGTGGGCGTCCTGCTCGACCTTGCGCGACCGAAATGTCAGGACGTTAGCCGGTCAGGTTCTTTCGCCGCCTGGATCTGCCGGCCGATCTCGACGAACCGATCGTTCACACGCTGAACCGGTCTTTCCGTTCGCGAACGCCTGAAGGTCAACGCCCTCCTCGCGCCGAGATCACGGCCGAACGCCCGCGCTGCGGGCTCCGGCCGGCGGCCGGTTTGACCGGCTCAGGGTATTTATTGCCCCATTCGCGCATCGCGCGCAGCGCCGGCCCCAGGCTTCGGCCCTTTTCGGTCAGAATGTACTCCGCTCGCGGCGGGTGCTCATCATAGAACCGCCGTTCGACGATGCCGCCGGCTTCCAGCATCTTGAGTCTCTGGGAAAGCGTCGTCGGCGGAATTCCGGTCAGCGAGTCCAACAATTCCTGATACCTGCAGACATTGTTGATCATGAGATCGCGCAGGATCAACGCGGTCCAGCGGCTTCCGAAAATGGCGGCGGCGCGGGCCACCGGGCAGCCCATGACGTCAGGGTTTTTCATGATCCTTTGGATAGACGAAATGTCGCAGCCGCGCAATAACTACATTATTGCATGTCACTACATATTATGTATTTAATCGCCTCGATACCAGCTGCTTGATGATGACATCAATTCCGAGAGGAGATCGGTCATGTCCCATTCGTCCAACTTCCTTGAAATGGCCGGTCTCGTCACCGACGCGGCCGTCGTCGCCGCGCTGTTGATGGGACTTTGGCTGGCCATGCAGCGAACCAAGCTGGCTTGGCCGACGCGCGTCCGCACCTTCTGCGTGATCGCTGCGATCTTACTGCTGTGGTATGGTGCGATCTCGCTGATTGGCGCCATGGGCCTGTTGCGCGCCACACCGGATGTTAAATTCCCCGCTTTGCCGTTGGCGGTATTCCCGCCGATCGCGATTGGTCTCTGGCTGATCTTTCGCTCCAAAATCATGGCCGAGATCATCGACGCCACGCCGCTGACCTGGCTGGTGAGCATTCAGGCCTATCGGGTCGTCGGCGTCACCTTTCTGGTCCTGATGGCGGCGGGGCTGCTTCCACCGCAGTTCGCGCTCCCTGCCGGCAGCGGCGATATCGTCGTCGGCCTGTTGGCGCTCCCAGTTGCCTGGGCGGTTGGCACCGGCACGCGACCGGCTATTGCGGCCGCCTATATCTGGAATATGCTGGGCCTGCTCGATTTCATCGTCGCGCTCTCGACAGGGTTTTTGAGCTCACCGGGACGCTTCCAGATGCTGGCACTCGATCATCCCAACCTGCTGGCGTCGGCCTATCCGCTGGTGATGATCCCAGCGTGGCTGGTGCCGCTGTCATCGATCCTGCATGGCGTCTGTCTCTGGAAGCTGCGCCGTGGCGATCGGCCAGCGGCTCGTCGAGCGGCGGCGCCAGAGCCGTGGGCAGGGCGACCGCAAGAGATCATCGCCCCCACGGGATCGACATGACGTAGGGGCG
>CAVTNW010000014.1:0-234048 GCA_963736075.1 uncultured Alphaproteobacteria bacterium
GCGGGCGTAGTTCAATGGTAGAACGGCAGCTTCCCAAGCTGCATACGAGGGTTCGATTCCCTTCGCCCGCTCCAATGGCCGCTAAGGCAGATTCCTGCGGGACCGAGTTGCCGGTGAAGGACACGCGCACTCCCGTCGTGGTTCTCGGCAGGATCGCTGGGAGGATTGCTCGGCGAATGAGATCGTCGCATCAGCGAAACCAGGGATCGGCCAAGCGCGGTTTGCTTGCATTGCGCTGGGTCAAGCCGGCTTGCTTGCAGCTGGACTTTGTCGATGCAGCAAGTCGCGTCAGCCAAGCTCGCATCCTCAACGATCGCGCCGATCTGAGAGCCCGCTGGCACGCCCGGACCTATCTGCTGCGAACCTGAGCGCGGGAAATGGGAATGGCCTCGTCGTCATTCCGGTAGAGATTAATATTCCAATTCGGGTTCAGGGCCGACACTTCCGAGTAATCCGACTCGAGTTCCGCGCCTGGACCGATCAACCCGCTTCCGCGCAAGTCGGGATGGACGTTCTTGACCAACACTCCGCGCTAATCCTAGAGTTCGGGCGGCAGATGGCTCTTAGCTGAGCTTCAGCTTTTGTACCAAGCGTTCCCGGTTGCCCGCGAGTACTCGGTTCCCTTTGCCCGCTTCATTCTGTTAGTTCTTCCGCTGCCTTGTTTCTCCAATCGGAAGTATTCCCGTGGCCGTTATTCGCTTAGCCATCGCCGGTCTCGGCAAGATCGCCCGCGACCAGCACATAGAGGCCATTGGGGGCACTCCCGGCATCGAACTCGTCGCGATCGCCAGCCGCCATGCCTCCATCGAGGGGATCCCTCATTTTGCGACCCTCGACGAGCTGCTCGCGGCTGGCCCCGATATCGATGCCGTTGCGCTCTGCATGCCGCCTCAAGTCCGTCATGCCCCGGCCGCGTCGGCGCTCAAGGCCGGCAAGCATGTGCTGCTCGAAAAGCCCCCGGGCGCCACCGTCGCCGAGCTCACGCCGCTGATCTCGGCGGCACGGCAGTCCGGCAAGACCTTGTTCGCAACCTGGCATTCCCGCTTTGCGCCGGGGGTTGAACCGGCCAGGACCTTCCTCGCCGATCGCCAGATCAAATCGGTCATGGTCGAATGGAAGGAGGATGTCAGGGTCTGGCATCCCGGACAGGCCTGGATCTGGGAGCCCGGCGGGTTCGGGGTTTTCGATCCCGGCATCAATGCCTTGTCGATCCTGACCCGCATCCTGCCGCGGCCGTTTTTTCTCAAGGCTGCCGAACTGTCCTTTCCCAGTAATCGCGCCGCCCCGATCGCGGCCGACCTGGTGTTCTCCGACGCCACCGATCTGTCGATCCGGGCGGAGTTCGATTTTCGCCAGACCGGTGCGCAGACCTGGGTCATCCGCGTCGATACCGACGGCGGTCTTCTGACGCTTTCCTCCGGCGGCAGCCGGCTTGATCGCGATGGCCGGTCGCTGGTCCATGAGGAGCCCGCCGAGTATCGCGGCATCTACCGGCGCTTCGTCGAACTGATCGCCAACGGCGTATCCGATGTCGATCTTTCGCCGCTGGTTCATGTCGCCGACGCCTTCCTGCTCGGCCGGCGCCGCGAGGTCGAGCCGTTCGAGGATGATTGACATGACCTCTTCGGGCCAACCTCCGGCGTCACCTCGGCTTGCGCGGCAGATTTTCGGGCAGCTGCCGGCGGGAATGCCGGGCGAAATGGTAACGCTTCGGGGGGATCGGGGATTTGAGGTCCGGGTCATCACCTTTGGCGCGGCGATCCAGTCGCTGTTCGTTCCGGACCGCAACGGACGCCTCGCCGACGTCGTGCTCGGACGGGACGATCTGGCAGGCTATGTCGCGGAGCGGCGCTTCCTCGGCGCGACCATCGGACGTTATGCCAACCGTATCGCGGGCGGCCGGTTCGAACTGGAGGGCCGCCACTACCAAATAACCCTCAACGATGGAGCCAATAGTCTCCATGGCGGTCTTGAAGGGTTCGACCGCAAGAACTGGACCGTAGCGGCGGCGGGCGAGGAGCCCTCGCCCTTCGTCACGCTCTCCTATCAGAGCGCGGACGGCGAGCAAGGCTTTCCCGGGGCATTGCAAGCAAGCATCACCTACCGCATTTCCGGCGGCACCGAGCTTTCGCTGGAATTCTCGGCGGTGTGCGACCAGCCGACCATCGTCAATCTGACCAATCACAGTTTTTTCAATCTCGGCGGCGTCGAGAGCCTTGGCGGTATTCGCGATCACCAATTGACCATTGCGGCGGAGCGTTACCTGCCGGTCGGCGCGGATGGCATCCCCTTGGGCGCGCCGGCTGTGGTCGACGGCACCCCATTTGATTTCCGTAACCCCCACGCCATTGGGGCTCGCCTGCAGCACGCGGACCCGCAGATCCGGCTCCGCAGCGGATATGATCATTGTTACTGCCTGGATGGTGGCGCCAAGGCGGAGCCGCGTTTTGCCGCGCGCGTCGAAGATCCGTCCTCGGGCCGCGCCCTCGAGCTCTGGACCAACCAGCCGGGACTTCAATTCTACTCAGGCAATTTCCTGGACGGCAGCATCACTGGAAAATACCACCAGGTCCATCGCCAGTATGATGCGCTGTGCCTGGAACCGCAGACCTGGCCGGATGCGCCGAACCATCCGGACTATCCCTCGGCGCGGCTCGATCCCGGTCAGATCTATCGTCACGTCTCGCGCTATCGATTTTCCGCGGCCTGACGGTCCGGCGCAAAAAGCCAGGGAGGATGGGGTGGACGAAGTACGCACCACGATCCTGAGCAAGCACCATTGCCATCTCGGCGAAGGCTGCACCTTCGATCCTGCGACCGGTACGGCCTGGTGGTTCGACATCCTCGAACGCATGCTGTTTGAGGCCGATCTGGAAACGGGCGCGATCACCTCTCATGCACTTCCCGTCATGGCCAGCGTGCTGGCCGTGATCGACGACCGGCGCCAGCTGCTCGCGGCCGAGGACGGTCTTTACGTTCGCGATGTCAGGAATGGCCGCCTCGCGCTGCACACGCCGCTGGAGGCCGGCGACGCGACGACGCGTTCGAACGATGGCCGGGTCCACCCCAGCGGCGCGCTCTGGATCGGCACCATGGGCCGCCGCGCCGAGCCGGGCGCCGGCGCCATTTATCACTTCCATCGTGGTCAATTGCAGCGCCTCTACGCCGGGGTCAGCATCCCGAACGCCATCTGCTTCTCGCCGGATGGCGCCACCGCTTATTTCACCGATAGCCGCGAGGGCATCCTACATCGCGTCGCGGTCGATCCCGCCAGTGCCCTGCCGATCGATACGCCGGCGACCCTATTCGACCATCGCGGCGTCGCCGGCAGTCTCGATGGTGCCGTGGTCGACGCCAGTGGGCTGATCTGGAATGCAAGGTGGGGCGGCGGCTGTGTTGACGTCTACACGCCGGCCGGCGAGCGCGTTCGTACCCTCCGCGTGCCGGCCAAACAACCGAGCTGTCCGGCCTTCGTCGGTAAGGATCTCGACCGGCTTCTGGTCACCTCCGCATGGGAAGGCATGGACGAAGTGCAGAGGGCCGCCGATCCGCACCACGGCAGGACCTTCATTCTCGATGCCGGCGCGGTCGGACGCCCCGAACCCCGGCTGCTGCTGGGGTGAACATGGCATGTGGTCTGACCGTCATCATAACGGTAGCCATCATAAACAGGTGTCATCGCCCGGCTTGACCTGGCTTGACCGGGCGACCCAGTATTCCAGAGGCGGCAGCGATTGAGTCGAGAGGCCGCGGCGTACTGAATCGCCCGGTCAAGCCCGGTCAAGCCGGGCGACGACAGCTGTGGGGTGGCGCGGCGTCTCCAACCATGAGTCATCATCCATGATGGCGGAAGGCGCCGTCGCGCCTTCCGCCATGGCTCCATGCCGACGCCTCGCAACGAGACGCTATTTCTGAATGCAGGTGTCGGCGGTGGCCTTGGTGCATTCGTCAAGGCCGGTAAAGACGGGATCGGCGACCTTCTTGCCCTCGATCAGATTGATCATCACCGAGGGGGCCTTGTAGCCCATCTCGAACGGCCGCTGTCCGACCAGCGCTTCGACGCGGCCTTCCTTGGCCATCGCGACCTCGTCGCCGATGGTGTCGGCGGCGACGATCACCAGCGACTTGTTGGCGATCTGCGCCTTGTATTGATCGGTGAGCTGACGGTAGGGCTGCGGTGCGCCGAACAGCGGCCAGCCGCCTTCGATCACGAACGCATCGATTTTCGGATTGGCGGTCAGGATATCCGACATCGCCTGCACGCCCTTCGGCCCATCGTCATTGGTGAACACCGGGCAGCCCGACACCTCGGTCCAGCCGCCCTCGCCCTTGAGCCTATCCAGTCCCTGCTTGCCCGACAGCGCATCGCGCGATCCGGAGGCCCGGCGCAGAATGTTGTCAGCCGCCGCATTGCCCTCGATCAGGCAGACAGTGCCCCCATTCGGCTTCGCCTTCTTGAGGTAGTCGCCGAGCCGGACCCCCATCAGATAGTTATCGGTGCCGAGATAGGTCTTGCGCAGCCCGGCATCCTCCTTCTTGAGATCGGCGTCGACGGTCATGACGGGAATTTTGGGCGCGGCGGCCTTGATGGCGTTGGCGATCAACGGCGCATTCGAGGGCGAGATCGCAATCGCCGTGGTGTCGGCCTTGCCGAGCATATCCTGGACGATCTGGGCTTCGCCGGCTTCATCCGATGTCGAGGCCGGTCCGGTATAGAAACAATGATAGGCCGAACTTGCGTTCTCCCGGTTCCACTTCTCGCAGCCCTGATGGATGGCCTCAAAGAACGGATTGTCGAGACCTTTCACGACAATGACGAGCTGCTTCTTCTGAGCCATGGCGGAACCCGCCGACAAGGTCAGCGCCGTGACGCTCAAGGCCAATAGTATTTTGTTCATGTGTCCCTCCCACATACGTAAAGCCGGCGTTCATTCGCCCGTTTGCCAAGAATTGGTCTGATTGAAGCTCCGGCTCGAGGTCCGTCCGATCCGGATGTCTTCCAACAATTGCAGAGTGTGATGGATGTTCGAGCGCCGGGCAAGAGATTTGAAGACGAGTCGTTTGGTGCGCCGCACCACCGTGCGACAAGGATCTTTTGTCGGTGCGTCGGACCCGCGTCATCGCCCTGACATCATTGACTGGCTGCAAGCGCTGGTTTTCAATACATTCTGAAGTGGTGCGATCCCATGAGATTTTTCGTATCCCCGCTCCCCGACCTCATCCTGAGACCTTCGCCCGCAGGGCGTGGGCTCGCGTCTCGAAGGGTGGCCGCTGACGCCGTCGTTTGCGGCCATCCTTCGAGACGCATCGCTGGCGCGATGCTCCTCAGGATGAGGACCGGGGCGCATGCCAATTGGCTGTCGCGCGGAAGGTGCCAGTAATGGCCCTTCTCGAACTGAAGAATGTTTCGAAGCATTTCGGCGCCATTCATGCCCTTAACGATGTTTCGCTGGCGTTGGAGCCAGGCCAGGTCATGGGCCTGATGGGGGACAACGGCGCCGGCAAGTCCACCTTGGTCAAGATCGTCGCCGGAAATTTTCGCCCTACCCACGGCGAACTGACGATGGAAGGCCGCCACCTGATCATGCACCGGCCGATCGAGGCCCGTCAGCACGGCATCGAGATCGTGCACCAGGATCTCGCGCTGTGCGACAATCTCAGCGCCGCCGCCAATGTCTTTCTCGGCCGCGAAATCCGCCGCGGATTTGGCCCGTTCAGGGTACTCGACTATGCCAGCATGTATCGCCGCGCCGGGCAGATCTTCGCCGAGCTGCGCTCTGAAACCCGGCCACGCGACCTGGTGCGGCAGATGTCCGGGGGACAGCGGCAGGCGGTGGCGATCGCCCGAACCCGGATCGCCGATGCCAGGATCATCCTGATGGACGAGCCGACGGCGGCCATCTCGGTGCGGCAGGTGGCCGAGGTTTTGAACCTGATCCGTCTGTTGCGTGATCGCGGCATTGCGATCGTGCTGATCAGCCACCGGATGCCCGACGTTTTCACGATCGCCGATCGCGTCGTGGTGTTGCGGCGCGGCCGCAAGGTCGCCGACAAGGCTGTCACATCGAGTTCGCCGGAGGAGGTCACGGGGCTGATCACCGGGGCCATCGAGCACGCATGATGATGGCGGGACGACCCGCCATAAACCGAAAGTATCATGGATGGATATTCAGTTCGACGATGGCGTCAAGCGCGGAAGATTTCCGGTACTCGCCTGGCTGACGTCGCGCCAGGCATTCTGGGTTCTGCTCGCGGTATGCGCGGCGTGCCTGTTCCTGTCATTCGCGACCAATTCGTTCGCGACCGCCAACAATATCTTCAACGTCACCCGCAACTTCACCTTCGTCGCGGTGATTGCGCTCGGCATGACCATCGTGATCATCACCGGCGGCATCGATCTGTCGGTCGGCTCGGTGCTCTGTCTGTGCAGCATGATACTGGCGGTGGTGATGCATGAGGGCTACAGCATCGAGGTCGGAATCGCCGCCTCGCTCGGAACCGCGCTGTTGATCGGTGCCATCAATGGCGTGCTGATCGCCTACCTGGACATCCCGCCTTTCGTCGTCACACTCGGCATGCTGTCGATTGCGCGCAGCCTGGCGATGGTGGCATCCAACAATACGGTGGTGTTTCAGTTCGGGCCCGATCACGACAAGCTGCTGGCGCTCGGCGGCGGCGCCTGGCTGTTCGGGATTTCCAATCCGGTGATCTATATGATCGTGCTGGCGCTGTTGACCGGCTTTGTCCTGCATTTCACCCGGTTCGGCCGCTATGCGTTCGCGATCGGCGGCAATGAGCACGCGGCGATCGTCACCGGCGTGCCGGTGCGCCGGACCAAGGTCGCCGTCTACATGATCTCGGCGCTCTCGGCCGGCATTGCCGGGGTGATCGAAACCGGCTGGCTCGGCGCGGTCACCACCAATCTCGGCGCCGGCATGGAGCTGCAGGTGATCGCCGCCGCCGTGATCGGCGGCGCCAATCTGGCGGGGGGCATCGGCACGGCGTTCGGCGCGCTGATCGGCTCGGCCCTGATCGAAGTCATCCGCAACAGCCTCGGGCTGCTCGGCATCAGCGCGTTCTGGCAGGGCACCTTCGTCGGCTGCTTCATCATCGTCGCGGTGTCGTTCGATCGCATCAGGAATTTCCGGTCACCGTCATGAACGCCGGGGGCAGTCTCCCAATTCTCATCCTTCGAGACGCATCGCTTACGCGATGCTCCTCAGGATGAGGATTAGGGAGTATGCCGATAGGATAAGAACTTCGGAAACGCCGCACCAGGGATGAGAACTCAACATGACAGCCAAGCGCGTGGTATTCACGGGAGGAACGGGGAAGGCCGGACGGCATGTCGTGCCGCATCTGAAGAGCAGGGGCTATGACCTGCTCAATGTCGACCTCAAGCCATTTGATCATCCCGGCATCCATAACCTGATCGCCGATGTCACCGACAGCGGCGAGGTCTTCAACACCCTGACGACGCATTTCGGCTTTGCCGGTTTCAATGCCGGCAGGCCGCCGTCGGCACCGGACGCCGTGGTGCATTTTGCCGCGATACCCCGGGTGTTGATCGAGCCCGATAACGAGACCTTCCGGGTCAACACCATGGGCACCTACAACGTCATCGAGGCCGCCGCGAAACTCGGCGTCCGCAAGATCATCATCGCCTCCAGCGAGACCACCTACGGCGTCTGCTTCGCGGAAGGGGACAAGGATTTTCACGCCTTTCCGCTCGAGGAGGACTACGATACTGATCCGATGGACTCCTACGGCCTCTCCAAGGTCCTCAACGAAAAAACCGCGCGCGCCTTTGCCATGCGCTATAATATCGACATCTATTGCTTGCGGATCGGCAACGTCATCGAGCCGCACGAATATGACCGGTTTCCCGGCTTCCTCGCCAATCTGCCGTCGCGCAAGCGCAACGCCTGGAGCTATATCGATGCCCGCGACCTCGGCGAAATCGTACATCTGGCCATCGAGAAGGATGGCCTCGGCTTCCAGGTCTTCAACGCCGTCAACGACACCATCACCGCCACCCTACCGACCCGCGAAGTTCTCAAGCGTTATTGTCCCGACGTTCCCATCACCCGGGAAATGGGTGAATTCGAAGCCCCGCTGTCCAATCGCAAGGCGCGCGAGGTGCTGGGATTCAAGGAAAGCCACAACTGGCGGAAGTATGTGAAGGTGGGATAGCGAGACTCGCACGCTGCTCGTGTCTGCAAGGATGGCCACGTGCACCGCCTATGCGGCCATCCTTCGAGACGCATCGCTTGCGCGATGCTCCTCAGGATGAGGACCGGAGTCGGCTGGACAAGCTGCGTCGACATCTTGGGGATGCATCCCGCACGGCCTCATGGTGAGGAGCGCGGCAGAGCCGCGCGTCTCGAACCATCTGCGCCCGTGCCCATCGTTCGAGATGCCTCGCTCCAATATGATCCGAACTTGGCAAATGCCGATTAACAGAGTCTCAAAGTTACCTGTTTTCGTCCTCCATCGCAGCGCGAGGTCTTGGCAGCAACGAGTCGTTATTTCACCTATCTTTTGCCGCCGAACACGCCTAGGGTGGTGGCGTCGCAAGACGATGGCGCTGAAACTTGGAGCGGACTGCGGGCAGACCCGGGGGCAGTACCCGGCGCCTCCACCCTGGCAGCTTGAGCTTAATGGTCTCACCTCGATCTAGGGTGAGATCGATTTTGCCGAAAGGCAAAATCCCCGGGCTGCCAAGGCGGGGGCGAAATAGGATCGATGGTCGCGAAGAAGCTCCGAATTGTGCCCGGCATGATACCGCCGTTATCGGGTCAAAAACCTAAATGCAAACGATAACGTTGCATTGAACGAAGTGCGCCTCGCGGCGTAACCTGTTCGGGGTAGGTACCACCTGGCAACAGAACGGCCATTGCCGCGTCAGCCCTCGGGCTGGCGCGGCTTTATCTCATCCCGGGAATGGTGTGATCTTGTAATTCACAGACAGCGTGACCGTCTGGGCGCGGGTGTCCAAGGGCGAGAGCGCAACGCCCTTCAAGGCGGCCGGCACTGTTGTCGTGAAGACGCTTGAGGCGCCGAAGTCGTACCAATCATATTCGACCGCGGCCGACCAGTTCGGCCGCAGCGCATATTCCAGGCCACCGCCGGCGGTCCAGCCCCAGTTGGTGCTGGGGTTGGTCAACAGGCTGCCGCCGGCGACGGCGCGGGTGTTGAACTGATCGCTCTCGCGGTCCCAGGCGGCGCCGCCCTTAACGAAGAGCAAGCCGCGGTCGATGGCATATCCCGTTCGCGCCGTCAGAGCCCCGAGCGCGTTGATCTGACTGCCGCAATTGAATCCCGCCACCGTCGCGGTCGGGAAGGCTCCAAAGCAGGTATTGGTGCCTTGAAGGTTGGCCCAATGGGCCGAGGCCTCCAGGCCCGCGACCCAGGCGCCGATCTGATGGTTGTAACCGGCCTGGCCGCCGGCCAGCGCGCCGCCGAGATCGGCATCATCGCCCGCCACCGGCTTCGGAAACGGGTCGGCGTAGCGGCTGCGCCCGAGGCCCGATCCGATGCTGCCGCCGACATAAAAGCCGGTCCATGAGGTTGTCGGCGCGGGCGGCGCCTTGGCGATCACCTTGGCCTCGGTCGCATCGAGGTCGCCCAACGTATAGGAGGCCTGCAGGAAGCCGCCATAGCGCTCGGAATCAAACTTCATCGGCGAGACGGCCGCTACGGTTGGGAATTGCTGGAAGGCCGCATCCGTGGTGAAGAACCAGTAGCGGCCGCCCGCGCCGATGCGGAAGCGATCGCTGACGGCATAGGACAGCACGGTTTCGAACTGGCTTCCCCAGCCATGGCCCGGCTCCGGCAGCGGATTGATCTCCGAGAGCAGCCATTGATTGTCGAAGCCGGCGCGGCTGGCATAGGGCAGGTAGGCGGCGTCGACCTCGAGCCGCAGCTTTTCCGATAGCGGCACCTGCATGTTGCCGCCGACCGCGACGGCGCGCCAGGTCTCGGTGTCGCTCAGACTCGGGTAAGTCGTCGAAACCGTGGCGGGGTTGCAGGTGGTGCCGGTCGCGAGCTGGCGGCAGCCGAAGCCATTGGCCTGCTCGTAGAAGGAGCGGTAGCCGATATAAGCCCCGAGCTTGCGGCCACCCTCATCGATGACATTATAACCGATGTCGGCGCCGCCATACAGCAACGCGCCCCGCTGCAATTGGGAGACCGTATTGGAGTATCTTGGCGTCGCCGCGGGAACAAAGCCGGCAGGAGAGATAAGGCCGGCGGGAAAACCTTCGCTGTTCAGCTGGCCGCCTTCCAGATATCCCAGACCAAAATTGCCTTTCACGAAGACGCCATTGTGGTGGTCGAAGCGAAAAAACGTCTCTGCGCTCTGCCCGGTCTGATCGGCGTAAATGGAGCGGGAGCCCAGAATCTGCGAGTTGGCACTGCTGTAAAGGTCGTTCTGCATGCGGCCCGAACCCGCGAAATAACGCGCGCCGGCTTCGATCGACCAGCCGCTCGGCAGTCGCGGCGCCTTGACGAACAGCGGCACGGCGGCATTGGCATTGAGGATGGGGGCGCCCCATCCGAGCCGATAGTCAACGCCAAGCTTGACCAGGTCCAACTTCTGCTTGAAGGCCACTTCCGGAGAAAGACCGAATTGGTCGGCATAAATCATGTTTCGGATGTTGAGGTTGAGATGCTCGTACTCGACGAACGCGGACAGGTTCGGGCTGAATGCGTATTCAAGGCCGGTTCCGATCATCCAGCCCCAGCGGATGCTGCCTTCGTTGAAGTTGTTTTTGAAGGAGGATGAAAGGGCATCGCCATGGTCGGTGGCCCATGCCATGCCACCCTTGCTGTAGATCAGAAGGTTGCCCCAGGTTTCACCGAGGCGGCCGGTAACGGTGCCGATCGAAGAAACGTCGTTGACGCAGGTGAAGCTCGTTTTGTTGGCGACGTTCGTCAGGCACTTCGCGCTGCCTTCGATGTCGCCGGCGCCGTCGGCGATCTCAAACCCGGCCACCCACCGGCCGAACTGATAATTGAAGCCCACCTGACCGCCTCCGAGCAGGCCCTGGTTGGCGCCTGCGCCGACGAAGGCGCCGTTGGTCGAAATCGCCTTGAGCGCGGTCGTTGACGAGGTCGCCCATTCGTTGGTGCCGAAGCCGCCGCTGGCATGGGCGCCGACATAAAAGCCGGTCCAGCTCCAATCCGGCAGCGGTATGCCGCCAGCCGGCGCACCGCTGTCGAACAATGGCACCGCGTCCAGCCGATGGTTGAGCCCGAGTTTGACCAGGTGGGCGTTCTGCCCAATCGTGACGTTGGAAATATTGCCCACCAAGTCGGTCATCGATAGTGATTTGTTGCCGAAATCGACGAAGTCGTATTCGATCTTGGCCGAGAGTCCGGGGTTGAAGGCATATTCGGCGCCCAGGCCCACTGTCCATCCTCTTAGGCTTTCCGAGCCTTCGAACACATCAGTGGTGGCGGGAATGATGCTCGATGTCTCGCGATCGACCTCGGCCCACGCGCCGCCGGCCTTGCTGTAGAACAGGAAATTGTCGGTCGCATAGCCAAACCGCGCGGCAACGGTGGAGAGTTGATTGATGGTGGTGAGGCAGGTGAACGTGGCCCGCGCGCAGCCCGCTACCCCAGAGATGGTGCCAAAACTTATATCGGCCTCGGCACCGATAACGAAGGCACCGATTTGACGATTATAACCCAATTGAATGCCGGAGATTGCGCCGCCGTTGACGCCGCTGCCCTGGAGCGGCGAAATCGCGGTCTTCGCCAGGATGCCAGTAGCGCTGTTCCAGGCGCCGTAGGAACTGGCAGCGCCGATATGCTCACCAAAATAAAATCCGGTCCAGCTCAGCGCCGCATCCAGCGGCCTCGCCTCGGCAGGTAGATCGCCTGCCCGAACAGGGGCCCAATAGGCCACGATCACCATAATGGCGGCAACAAGCCGCGACGCAACCTTGACAACAAACACAACACGTTCCCGCCATGGACGACAAAATTTTCGCCAACAGCAAACCCAAGCCCTCCACAGCGCTTGGTTGTGTGAGGTCTGTCTTGCCCGCCAATGACCTTGCGCTTCCTGCCTCAACTTGGTCAATTGCATCGCGGCAACAATGCCGAATATTTCTCATCAAGAGACGTTCGCGCGTCGGCGTCGATGATCTGACACGCAAGCGCGCTGCGCCTCGGTGGGTGTTGGCCTGAGTCAATCGATCTGCATGCAATATGCCAGGGAGTAAATCGAAGCCCGGGTCGACGATCCCTCGCAGCTGGACTGATTTCCGGGCCGGTTGTGGACGTTCTTGAATCGTAGCCGCCCTGTCGATGATCGCCGAGGTCGCGACGCGGCGTTCGAGCGGTCGCCTTCGGGCGGATCCTCGATCTCTGGCTCTTAGCGGCGCCGAACGTCTTCAAGATTCCGTGTGATGTCCCGAAACCGTTATCGCTGGGGCGCCGCAGGTCGAAATGCACAAAAGACCGGTTTTAACGAAAGATATCAACGAAGAGATCGCGACGGAACCGCGCGCGCCCATCGGGACATGCGTCCGAGGAAGGCCGTCCCGGCGTAACAATGGCGGTCCTGATGCGAAGAAGGTGAGCCCACCAAAGGAGGATCACCCCATGTCGCGCCTTCTCTTGTCACTCGGAATAGTCGCCGCTCTATGTCCTGTCGCTGCCCTGGCCGCCGAGCGGCCTGTTGTCGTCGAGCTGTTCACGTCGCAGGGATGCAACTCCTGTCCTCCGGCGAATGCCTATCTGAACGAGTTGTCCAGGGATCGGCGCGATGTGCTGCCGCTGGCCTTCCACGTCACCTACTGGGATCGTCTGGGGTGGAAGGATCCGTTTTCGCTGGAAGCCGCCACCGACCGCCAGGACCGCTATGGTCGCCGCTTTGGCGATGGCTCCTACACGCCGGAGATCGTCGTCGACGGCGCCACCGGCATGGTCGGTTCACGTCGCGGCGAGGTCGGATCGGCGATCGATCAGGCCAAGCACCACAGCAACACCGCTGCGGCGCTCAGCGTCACGAAAAATGGTGGCCAGATCTCGATCGAGGTCGGTGCCGGCAGCGGCAGCGGCAAGGTGCTGTTGATCGGATTCGATCACGAACACACGACCCCGATCAGTCGCGGCGAGAACAGCGGCCGGACCCTGACCGAGAACAATGTCGTGCGATCCATCCGATCGGTCGGCCAATGGTCGGGCGGCCAGCTCCGCATCAGCGAGCCATTCCCTGAAGGACAAGATGTCGCAGTCGTGCTGGAAGCACCTGACGGTCAGATCATTGGTGCGTCGCGACTGGCAAGTGGATCGACCTGAACGCAGAGGCATTGCCGTCTAGCGACGACGTCGCACACAAAGAGGTCCATCATGATGCTCGCCCGCTTCAGCGCTGTCGTCATCCTGTCCGCGGCGTTTTCGTTGTTGAGCCGTGTCGAGGCGGAGGCGGCAGCCACCGGCTGGACCGGAGACGGTCACGTGGCCGTGCGCCTGATCACCGCGACCGACACCATCGGTGCCAGTTCGACGCTCGATGCCGGCCTGGAATTCCGCTTCGCCGAAGGCTGGCACGGTTATTGGCGCACGCCGGGAGATGCCGGGGTCGCGCCGATGATCGATTGGTCCGGTTCGGAAAACATCTCGCGTGAGGAAGTCGCCTGGCCCGCGCCATCGCGCCTCGTCTCCGAGGATCTGCAGACCCTCATTTATAAGAACGATGTCGTGCTCCCGCTCAAATTGTCGCTGAAGCAGGCTGGCGCGCCGGCCCGGATCCATGTTTCGGTTGTGCACGGCGGCTGCTCGGAGGTCTGCGTGCCCTATCAGGCGGACCTCAGCTTGGCGTTACCGCCGGGTGCCGGCGTGCCGTCGGCGGAGGCGGCCCTGATCGAAGCAGCTCGCAAGACTGTGCCCGGTTCGCCCGCGGCGGCCGGCATCGACGTGGTCGCCGCGCGCATCACGGGGTCAGGATCTGACGCGATGCTTGCGGTCGACCTGCGGAGCAGCGCGGGACCTTTCGTGCGGCCGGATCTCTTTATCGAGGGCATCGGCGACGGCATTCCGGCGGCGCCGGAGGTTGCTTTCCGAAATGGCGGCCACAGCGCTCTGCTGACCGTTCGACTACCGGCGTTACCGCCGGCTAACCGGCCTTTGACGCTGACATTGATGGATCAGGATCGTTCCGCCGAATTCCAGATCAAGGCCCGATGACAATCGGGAAGCTTGCAAGAAGGAAAGGCCTTCGGCCCCGCTGCAATGCAGGTTTGGCCACCGCTTGCCCTCAGGCCTTCAACCGAGAGCGCTGCGCAATTTGGCGTCAGTATGCTGCGCCATTCTTTGCTCGGTTCGATCGCGATTCTCGGCTGGCTCCGCGAGATCTTTCTCGGCTGCTGATTGCGTGCCGGCGATCAAAAGCCGCCGCGTTCTGCACGGTCCGCGGCAAAGGAACTTTTTATCCGGCCCGCGCGCTGGGAGACATTAAAATGCTGTATTTTTGAAAATCGCGCCAATAGTGCATCCCGTCTGCAACACTTGATTTGAATTTGTTTTGAGGGGCCTCCAGCGTCTGGACAAAATCGCGATCTCGCAACACGCTGACTCACGTCTTGGGATACACGCAGGACGATCAGATTCGGGTTCGACAGTTTAGACTGGGGCTGGATATGAAACTTGTGACGGCGTTTCTCGCGGGCATTCTCTTGTTGGCAGGGGTGGGGGCGAGCCATGCGGTGGTTCGTATCGCCGAGGATCGTGGCGGCCGGATCGGCACCTATGTGGACAAGTATCAAGGCCTGCGCAGTTCCGGCGAAACGGTGATTATTGACGGCCTGTGTGCCTCGGCCTGCACCATCGTTCTGGGCGCGGTTCCCCACGACAAGATCTGCGTGACATCGAACGCCAATCTCGGTTTCCATGCCGCCTGGGACTTTGGTGCCAACGGCCGTGCCATCACCAACCCCGAAGCCACGCAGATGCTGTACTCGATGTATCCCTCACCGGTGCGGCGATGGATCTCCCAGCGCGGCGGGTTGACACCGCACATGATTTTCCTGCACGGCAAGCAGCTGATGAGCATGTACCGCCCCTGTTATCTGGACGCCCAGGCTTCGTCGGCCCAGCGCTAGCAACGTCGTCCGCGGCCACTCGGGCCACGCGGCAACCTCGCAAGTTATTTCAGCAAGACGTGATCCGTGATGGGAGCTGGCAGCTGGCGCTTGCCCGGCTGCCCGACAGGGCCTATTTAGGTGACAGCAGACGCATAGCGGTACCGCTTGGCGTTTCGGTCCGTCGCCGGAAGATCACGAAATGATTCGGCCAATTTGCACCCATCAGGGAATCCAGCAGGCGCTCCGTCCCTCTGGGGTAGTGCCGGCGATCCCTGGCGGAAGCGGATTTGGCGCGTTCCTTCTACTCGGCGCGCTTCGCTGTGGTTCTACAACGGGACGGCGGTGTTCTTCGAGACCATCGTCTGCAGGCTTGCCGCCCGCGTCTGATCCGGAAGCTTTAGGGATTTAAATGATGGATCGAACCAAACGCCCGCTGGTCATTGTCGCAGCCTTTTCCGGAAGCCTGGTAGTTGGTCTCCTGATGATGCTTTGGGCGCTCGGCGGACTGCGCTCGGTGGCGGCTCCTGCCATCATCGGCGGGCCGTTCCAGCTGACCGATCAGAGCGGTGAGACCGTGACTGAAAAGAGCCTGGAGGGCCGACCGTCGCTGATCTTCTTCGGCTTTACCCATTGCCCCGACGTCTGTCCGACAACGCTGTTCGAGATGTCCGAAGTGCTGCGGGCGATGGGCAAGGATGCCGATCGTGTCAATGTCTATTTCATCTCGGTCGATCCGGAGCGCGATACCACGGCAGCCATGAAGGAGTATCTGTCGAGCTTCGATCCACATCTGAAGGGCCTGACCGGCGATCCCGACGCGGTGGCTAAAATCATTTCGGAGTACCGGGTCTATGCCCGGAAGGTCCCGCTGAAGGATGGCGACTACACCATGGATCACACCGCGCTGACCTATCTGATGGATCGCGACGGCAAGTTCATCTCGCCATTCAACCTCAATCGGAAGCCCGAGGAAGCCGCAGCCGATCTGGAGCATTACCTCTGAGTCGCAGGCCCTTGCGGGGCTCTTCCAGACGCTACTCGCGTTATCGGCCGGATGGTCTATAAGGCCATCGACTTCTCCAACGAAAACCGTTCGGCCATGCGACCCCAGTTAGCCTCGTTTGTTAACACTAAATTAATTCCATGGCTCCGGGCAACGCCGGCGATGGCGGGTTTTTCGCTCGCGGTATTGCTGGCTGTGGTGTTTACGGGTGTCGGCGCGCACGCCCAAAGCCCAGCCAAGCCCCGCGCCGAAGGGGCTCCGCAGGCTGTACCTGGCTTTTGGGACCCCCGGCGCCGGCCCGACCGGCCCGATCTGTCCCGCCTTACAGTGATCCGGTTCCTGACTGAGACGGACTATCCGCCGTTCAATTTTACCGGTCCGGACGGCAATCCCGCGGGCTTCAACGTCGACCTGGCGCGGCTGCTGTGCGAGGAGATCAAGGTCACCTGCACCATCCAGATGCGGCGGTTCGAGACGCTGCTCGATGCGATCTCCAGCAACCGTGGCGACGCCATCATCGCTTCGCTGGCGGTGACGCCGGAAATGCGGGCCCGCGTCGATTTCACCGATCCTTATTACCGCGCGCCGGCACGGTTCGTATCGCGGCGCGACGCCGTGATGCCGGAAATTCGGCCCGAATATCTCGAGGGCAAGAAAGTCGGTGCCATCGCCGGCTCCGCGCACGAGGCCTATCTCAAGGCGATGTTCACCGACGCCGAGCTGCATAGCTATCCCAGCGACGACGCGATGCGGCTGGCGCTGCGGCGAGGCGAGGTCGATTTCATCTTCGGCGATGCGATCTCGCTCGCGTTCTGGATCAACGGCACCGATTCCGCCGAATGTTGCGCGTTCTCCGGCGGACCCTTCGTCGAGAGCCGCTATTTTGGCGAGGGCATCGGCATCGCCGTGCGCAAGGGCAACGACCTGTTGCGTCAGGCACTGAACTGGGCGCTGTTCCGGGTCTGGGAAAAAGGCCGCTACACCGATCTTTGGCTGCGCTATTTTTCGGTCAGTCCGTTTTAGGCGTTTTGCATTTTGTGCCGGAGAGGCTAGTTTGCGCGGCCCCGGAGGCCCGATAGAAATGTCTACCCTCGACCCTCTCCCCAGCCCGAGCGACATGCGCGCGCTGGCCGAGCAGTCCAATGCCTGGCCGTTCGAGCAGGCCAAAGCGATCGTGGCGCGGCTGAAGAGGAAGCCGAAGGATGAGGTGCTGTTCGAGACCGGCTATGGCCCCTCTGGCCTGCCGCATATCGGCACCTTCGGCGAGGTCGCGCGCACCACCATGGTGCGCCATGCCTTTCGCGTGCTCACCGAGGACAAGATCAGGACCCGCCTGATCGCCTTTTCCGACGACATGGACGGCCTGCGCAAGGTGCCGGACAACGTACCGAACAAGGAGATGCTGGCGCAGCATCTCGGCAAGCCGCTGTCGCGGATCCCCGACCCGTTCTCCAACGAATATCCGTCGTTCGGGGCGCATAACAATGCGCGGCTGCGCGCCTTTCTCGATCACTTCGGCTTCGACTACGAGTTCGCCAGCTCGACCGATTATTACACCTCCGGGAAATTCGATGCCGCGCTGCTGCGCGTGCTGGAACGCATCGACCAGGTCATGGCGATCATGCTGCCCAGCTTGCGCGAGGAACGCGCGGCGAGCTATTCGCCGTTCCTGCCGATCTGCCCGCGGACCGGCATGGTGCTGTACGTGCCGATTACCGAGCATGACGCCAAGGCCGGCACCATCTCCTATGACGATCCGGAGACAAAGGAGCGCGTCACGCTGCCGGTCACCGGCGGTCATTGCAAGCTGCAGTGGAAGCCGGACTGGGCGATGCGCTGGTTCGCGCTCGGCGTCGATTATGAAATGGCCGGCAAGGACCTGATCGATTCGGTGAAGCTGTCGGGCAAGATCTGCACGGCGCTTGGTGGCCTGCCGCCCGAAGGCTTCAACTACGAGCTGTTCCTCGACGACAAGGGCCAAAAGATTTCCAAGTCGAAGGGCAACGGGCTGACCATCGACGAATGGCTGCGCTATGCCTCGCCGGAATCGCTGTCGCTGTTCATGTATCGCGAGCCGAAGTCGGCCAAGCGGCTGCACTTCGACGTGATCCCGCGCAACGTCGACGACTACCAGCAGTTCCTCGAAGGTTTTCCGCGGCAGGACGCGCGGCAGCAACTCGCCAATCCGGTCTGGCACATCCACGCCGGCCATCCGCCTCATGCCGACATGCCCGTGACCTTCCAGCTGCTGCTGACGCTGGTGTCGTCCTCGAACGCGGAAAATGCCGCCACCCTGTGGGGCTTCATCGCCCGCTACCGCCCCGGCGTCACGCCGCAGAGCCATCCCAGGCTCGATGCCATGGTCGGCTATGCCATCAACTATTATCGCGACTTCGTGGCGCCGACCAAAAAGTTCCGCGAGCCGACCGATGTCGAGCGTGCCGCGCTGCAGGATCTGCGCGATGCGCTGTCGCAGCTGCCGCCGGCCTCGACGGCCGAGGAGATCCAGAACGTGGTCTACGAGATCGGCCGCCGCGAGCCCTTTCTCGACACCGTCAAGAAGGGCAAGGACGGCCGGCCGGGCGTCTCGCTCGACTGGTTCAACATGCTCTACCAGGTGCTGCTCGGCCAGGAAAAGGGCCCGCGATTTGGTTCGTTTGTCGCGGTCTATGGGCTGCAGAACTCGGTCGCGATGATCGACGGCGCACTGGCACGGTCGGCTTAAACGCATCGTTCGCCGGCAGGGCGATGATATGCGGCCCTTGAAGTGCGAGAGTCGCGCCGATACGGTTCGAGAGGCGGACCGGAAAGCCCGGGAAAATCTTAAAGCCCCGCCCGATGACAAGCAGGACACCCGGCAGGTGGGCAGGATCTACAAAATCGTGGCCGCTTCGGCTTGGCGCGAGGCCGAGCGCCAGGGCGTGTTCCGCGGCAGCGCCGACGACCTCCGGGACGGGTTTATCCATTTTTCCGCCGCTTCCCAGGTCGCCGGCACGGCCAACAAGCATTTTCTGGGTCTCGATGGCCTGCTGCTGATCGAGATCGACGCCGACAGGCTGGGCGAGGCGCTGCGCTTCGAACGATCGCGCAACGACGAGCTATTTCCCCATCTCTACGGCGAACTCGACCTCGGCGCGGTCACTGGCGTGTTCGACTTGCCGGTGCGGCCGGACGGGACTCACGACATTCCGGAGCTCAAGCCGTGATCCGCGCCTTCGAGACCTTTTCGCTGCCGCTGTTGCGCTGGCTCGATCCAGAGGATGCGCACCGTCTGGCAATCCAGGGATTGCGGCTATTGCCGCAGGCGCGGCCGCGGCCCGACGATGCCAAGTTGGCGGTGCGGGCGTTCGGCCTGAATTTTCCCAATCCGATCGGCATCGCCGCGGGCTTCGACAAGAACGCCGAGGTGACGGACGCGCTGCTCCGGCTCGGCTTCGGTTTCGTCGAAATCGGCACCGTGACGCTGAAGCCGCAAGGAGGCAACCCGCGGCCTCGCCTGTTCCGGCTGGAGCGCGACCAGGCCGTGATCAACCGGCTCGGCTTCAACAATGATGGCGCCGAAGCGGTGCTGCGGCGGCTGGCCGGGCGCGCCCATCTCGGCGGCATCATCGGTGTCAATGTCGGCGCCAACAAGGATTCGGCCGACCGGACCGCCGATTACGTCAGGCTGATCGAGACCTTCGCGCCGGTGGCGAGCTATTTCACCGTCAATGTTTCCTCGCCGAATACGCCCGGTCTGCGCAACCTGCAACAGGCCTCGGCGCTGGACGATCTCCTGGCCAAGGTGATCGATGCCCGCGAACAGGTACGGCGGAATGCCGGCGATTCGCCGGTTCTGCTCAAGATCGCCCCCGATCTCAGCCTTGCCGAACTCGACGATGTCGTTCACATCGCCCGCTCCCGCCGCGTCGATGGCATGATCGTGGCCAACACGACGACGGGGAGGCCCGCGACCTTGCGCGAACAAGCCCGCGCCAAAGAGCCGGGCGGATTGTCCGGCCGGCCGCTGTTCAGGTTGTCGACGCGGATGGTGGCCGAGACCTATGTGCGCACCGAGGGCGCCTTTCCGCTGATCGGGGCCGGCGGCATCGACAGCGGCGGCGCCGCGCTGACCAAGATCCGCGCCGGCGCCAGCCTGATCCAGCTTTATTCGGCGCTGACCTACAAGGGCCTCGGCCTGATCGAAGATATCAAGAACGATCTGGCTTCGACGCTGCTGCGCACCGGGCGCAACTCGCTGTCCGAGATCGTCGGCGCCGATGCGGCGACCATCACGGCGGAGGATTGGCCGGTCTAGCAACGCTTGGTTAGATTATCCTTTGGTGTCAAACGTCTTTCTCAGCAGTGCCGGGTAACGCAGCGCCTCCAAGGCGCCGCGCGCGGCATAGTGCACCAGCAAGGCGCCCCACAGCCCGGCATTGCCGTGGGATCGCAGCGAAAACCAGGCGGTGAAAAAGATCAAAAGCGACAGCACCATCAGGTTGCGCATGTCGCGCGCCCAGGTTGCGCCGATATAGACCCCATCATAGCCGAAGGCGCAGACGGCGAGCATTGGCGATACCACGACGAACCAGAGATAGTCGCGCGCGATGCCCCTGACTTCCACGTTCGCGGTCATGATATCGATCAGCCCCGGACCGAACAGCGCGAAAATGGCGGCCACGGCCAGGGCGAAACCAAATCCCCAGGAGATCACCAGCCGGACCGCGCTGGTGAAGGCGGTCCGGTCGCGCGCGCCATAGGCCTGGCCGCAGAGCTGCTGGGCGGCATTGGCAAGGCCATCGAGAAAGAATGCGCTGACCAGCAGAAAATTGTTGAGCACGGCATTGGCGGCGAGCGTGATGTCACCCGAGCGGGCACCTTGCGCGGCAAAAAAAAGCCACACCGATATCAGCGCGGCGGTGCGGATCATGATATCGCGATTGACAGCCAGCATGCGGATCAGCTTGCCGCTGTCGAGCAAGGTGGCGCGTTCGATGGCGAGCCGTCCCCTTGTCAGCCGTCGCGCGATCAGAACGCCCAGCACGAGCCCGGTCGCCTCGGCGCCGACGGCGGCCATTGCTGCGCCCCCGATCCCGGTGTGCAGCACCAATACCAGGACCACGGTCGCCGCCATGTTGGTGATGTTGACTGCGACCTGCACACCGAGCGCAAGACCTGCGCGCGCCTGGCCGATCAACCATCCCAACACGACGTAATTGGCGAGCACCAGCGGCGCCGACCAGATCCGGATGGCGATATAGGTTCTCGCGGCGCGGGTGACACCCTCGCTGCCGCCCATCGCGCCCAGCAGCAGCGTGGCAAGCGGGATTTGCACAGCAATGAGCATGACGCCGGTCAGCGCCGCGACGACAAGACCGCGCAGCAGCCAGGCGCGTATTTCCAGGCCATCGCCTTTGCCCAGGGCCTGCGCGGTGAAGGCCACGGTGCTCATGCGCAGGAACGCGAACAGCCAGAACAGGCAGTCGAAGATGACCGAGGCGAGGGCCACGCCACCCAGCAGTGTCGGATTGCCCAAGCGCCCGATCGCGATGGTCGAGACGATGCCGATCAAGGGCGTCGTCAGGTTGGCCGCCATCGCCGGACCGGCGATGGCGAAGACCTCCGCGGTCGTAACCCTGGATCCGGGACTCAACGAATGCGACCGGCGAACGAACTAGCGGCCGCGGGGGGCGCCGAACATCCGCGATAACAGCCATACCGGGATCACGATCACGGCCCCGAGCAGGAAGTAGCGCCACAGCCAGTTGACGGCGTCGAAGCCGAGGTCCCAGAGCCGCTGAAACAACAGCCGGATGCTGTTGATGATGTTCCAGGGATCAAAACCGATCGCGGCGAGCACCACGCCGACCAGGACCGACAGCAGGACCAGGCGAAAGGCCACCGCCAGCGGCGAGCCGCCGAGAAAGCGGGTAAGGCCGTCGTTTGTCGCCGGCAATTCCCGGGTGTCGTTAGGCATCGATGGTCTCCCGTGCGGATATGGTCGCACCTTAGTACAATGCAGGTCAGGTGGGGAACCCGAAAGCCGGCGTCAATGGCCGGTGGCGGAAGCGGCCGGGATTGCGACCTCGGTCTTCAGCATTCGCACCAGCGTTTCCAGCCGGTCGGCCTCGCGCGGCGGCTTGTCCCAGCGCAGCCGGTTGATGCGCGGAAACCGCATCGCGACGCCGGACTTGTGCCGCGGCGAGCGCGCCAGTCCCTCGAATGCAACTTCCAGCACCAGCCCCTGCTCCGGTTCATGCACCACGTGCCGGACCGGGCCGAACTTTTCGGTCGTATTACGGCGCACGAAGCGATCGATCTGCAGCAGCTCCTCGTCGGTAAATCCGAAATAGGCCTTGCCGACGGGTACCAGCTCTTCGCCGGCGGCGCCTGCGGTCCAGACTCCGAAAGTGTAGTCCGAATAATAGGATGAGCGCTTGCCGTGGCCGCGCTGGGCGTACATCAGCACGGCATCGATGAGGTGTGGATCGCGCTTCCACTTCCACCATTGGCCTTTCGGGCGGCCTGGCAAATAGGCCGCATCCGCCCGCTTGAGCATTACGCCTTCGACGGCTTCCGCATCCTCGCCGGCACCGGCCAGGGCTGGATTCCGCCGCGCCGATGTCAGGGTCTCCCAGCTGTCGAAGGCAATGACCGGGGACAGGTCGATCCGGCTTTCACCAAGTTTGGCAATGAAGGCTTCGAGCCGCTTGCGGCGTTCGGAAAAGGGCAGCGGCCGGAGATCGTCTTCATCTTCGCCGAGCAGGTCATAGGCGCGAAGGTGGATCGGGTAGTCCTTGATCAGTTTCGGCGAGACGATTTTGCGGTTCAGGCGTTGCTGCAGCACATTGAAGCTCTGAACCCGGCCGTCGCGCACTACCAGCAATTCGCCGTCGATCGCGCCCCTCAGGTGCAGCGACGGCAAAAGATCGGGAAAGCTTTTGGTGATGTCTTCGCCGCTGCGCGAATAGAGCCGCGCCACCAGGTTGCCGCGCGCGTCGCGGCCGCTCACCGCCTGCACGCGAATGCCGTCCCATTTCCATTCCGCGATGAAATCGGAGGCCACGAGGTGGGCAAAGTCGCCATTCTCGATCGCATGCGCCAGCATCACCGGGCGGAACGGCGCGGGATCAAGATTGACCGGTTTTTCGGCGCGGTCCTCCAGCCAGGCGAACAGATCGAGATAGGGCGGCACCAGCCCCGGCCACATCAATTCGAGTTCGTGCGGATCCTTGCCGCCAAGCCCGGCCGCGGCGGTTTTGGCCAGTCGCGCCGAGATGCCGATGCGCATGGCTCCGGTGACGAGCTTCAACAGCGCCCAGCGCCCGGTCTCGTCCAGTTCGTCCAGCCAGCGCGCGAGCTGCTTTGGCAGTTCGGTCTTGCCGAGGGTGCGCAAGGTGGTGACGACCTCGGTCAATGTCGGAGGCGGCGGGTGATTGTGACCGGGCCCTGTCCGCTCCGCTCCCTCGCCGCCGCTTGGCGGGAGAAGGGGAGAGGATTTCGACCACATCAGCGCCACCGTCTCCGAGAGATCGCCGACATAGTCATAGGACAGCGCGAACAGCACGGGGTCGGTTCGATCCGCGATCAGGTCGCGGATCAAGCCCGGCTTGGCGTGTTTGAACGACAGCGCGCCGGTCAGCGCTGCGAGCGCGTAGCCGCGATCGGGATCGCCGACCTCGCTGAAATAGCGGGTGATCAGCCGCAGCTTGTTGTTGCGGCCGGGCTCGTAGGCGAGGCGATCGAGCAGCTCGGCGAAGCGGTTCATGCCTCGGCGTCCTCGCCTATGACACCCGCATCGGCCTCCTCCTCATCGCCATACCCGACCAGATCGAGCGGCCGGGCAATCAGCCCCCTGGTCTTGCACCAATGCACCAGGGCGTCCTCCTGGCCGTGGGTAACCCAGATCTCACCGGCCCCTGTGGCCTCGATGGTCGCGGTCAGTCCGTCCCAGTCGGCATGGTCCGAAATCACCAGCGGCAATTCGACACCGCGTTGCCGGGCGCGGGCGCGCACCCGCATCCAGCCCGATGCAAAGGCCGTGACCGGATCGGGAAACCGCCGGGTCCAGATATCGGAAGTGGCCTGCGGCGGCGCCAGCGTGATGGTGCCGGCGAGATCGGTCTTCTTTACACCTTTGACCATGCGCAGCTCACCCAGGGCCACGCCGCGGCTCTGGTAATAGCGGGTGATCTTTTCCATCGCGCCGTGCAGATAGATCGGCGCATCATAGGCCGCGGCACGAAGCAGCGCGATCACGCGCTGCGCCTTGCCGAGCGAATAGGCGCCCACCAGATGCGCGCGTTCCGGGAACAGTGCCACCGAAGCCAAAAGCTTCCTGATCTCGTCGGCCGCGTGGCCGTGACGAAACACCGGCAGACCGAAGGTGGCCTCGGTGATGAAGACGTCGCAGGGCACGACCTCGAACGGCGCGCAGGTGGGATCAGCCGCATCCTTGTAGTCGCCGGAGGCGACGATGCGGGTGCCATCGCAGGAAACCGCGATCTGCGCCGAGCCCAGCACATGGCCGGCGGGATGAAACTTCACGGTCACCTCGCCGAGCCGCAGCTCCTCGCCATAGCCGATGGCCTGCGTCGAGCCGGCAAAATGGCTGCCGTAGCGCAGCCGCATCATGTCCAGCGTCTCCTGGGTCGCCAGCACCGCGCCATGGCCGGACCTGGCGTGGTCGGAATGGCCGTGGGTGATGACGGCGCGTTCCACCGGCCGCACCGGATCGATATGGAAGCCGCCGGGCTTGCAGCATAGTCCGGCAGCGACAGGCATCAGGAGTTCTTGCGGACGCATCGCGATTATATAGGCTGGCGCGAGATCTATTCGAGTCCCGCCGTCGACCCATCGAAGCCCATCCTCGGTCCTGAAAATGCCCGTCCGCTTGTTCCTGTCCTCCGGCGATCTGGTGGCCGACCGGCGGTTCGACTTTGCCCGCGATCTGCAGCTCAAAGGCGATCTGGTCGCCGCCGCGGATCTGCTGCTGCAGGCGACTGAGCTCGCGCCTCGCTTTGCATCCGCATGGTTCACGCTGGGACAAATCCGCGAACAGCTCGGCCAGCGCGATGACGCGATCGCGGCCTTTCGCACGTCGCAACAGGCCGATCCCGACGACAGGCACGGCGCGGGCCTGCGGCTGATGTTGCTCGGGGCCGAGCCACTGTCGGACATGCCGCAGGCCTATGTGCGGGCCCTGTTCGATCAATACGCGCCGAGGTTCGAGAGTGCGCTGGTCGACGATCTCGGCTATCGCGGCCCGGCGCTGCTGTTCAAGGCGGTGCTGAACGCGCGCCATGCCCTGCGCAAGCCAGCCTTCTTCCGGCGCGCCATCGATCTCGGCTGCGGCACCGGGCTTGCGGCAGCCGCCTTCGAAAGGGAGGTCGATCATTTCATCGGCATCGATCTGTCGCCGCGCATGGTCGAACGGGCGCGCGCGACCGGACTCTATGCGGAGCTTGAGGTGGCGGACATGGTGGCCGGCCTGCGCGGCAAAGCCCCTGCCAGTGCCGAACTCATTCTCGCCGCCGACGCGATGGTCTATCTGTCCGAACTTTCGCCGCTGTTGGGCGAGGCAAATCGCGTGCTGACCAACGGTGGTCTGTTGGCGTTCACATTGGAAACCCACGGCGGCTGTGGCGTCATCCTCGGCGAAGGTCTGCGCTACGCCCATGGCGCGGCCTACGTGCGCGCATCGATCGGGAAAGCCGGGCTTCAACTGTTGCGGATCGACCAACTGTCGGCCCGCAACGAGGACAGCATGCCGGTGCCCGGTCTGGTCGTGGTCGCGGCCAAGAGCTGACGGCTTGACGCGGAAATCGCACGATCGGAATTCATGGCGGCAGGGCGGCCACCAGGGCCGCCCCTACACCGATGGAAATGGCGTAGGGGCGCCCCTTGTGGGCGCCCTCGTGCCGCATACCGTTTGACCGAAATTATTGGCCAACTTCGCTATTGCAGCAGTGGCGCAAATGCGGATCAATGCCTGTCTTAGGGAGAGACAAAACGATGAACAACAATCAGTCAAGGCGCGACTTTTGCGCCACCGCCATCGCCACCATCCTCGCTTCCGGCACTTCCGTCAGGGCCGCCGAGAAGAAATATGATCCGGGCGCCAGCGACACCGAAATCAAGATCGGGCAGACCGTGCCGCATAGTGGTCCGGGCTCGCTCTATGGCGTGCTCGGCCGGGTCGGCGAGGCCTACTTCCAGATGCTCAATGAGAGCGGCGGCATCAATGGACGCCAGGTCAAGTTCCTCACCATGGACGACGCCTATAGCGCGCCGAAATGCGTCGAGGCCACGCGGCGGCTGGTCGAGCAGGAGGAAGTGCTGGCGCTGTACGGCTCGCTCGGCACCGCGCCGCAGACCGCGGTACACAAATATCTCAATTCAAAGGGCGTGCCGCAGCTGCTTCTGAACACCGGCGCGTCGAAATGGAACGATCCCAAGAACAACAAATGGACGATGGCGGGTCTGCCGCTCTATCCGACGGAAGCGCGCATCCTCGCCAAATATGTGTTGAGCGCGAAGCCGGAAGCCAAGGTCGCGATCCTCTACCAGAACGACGATTTCGGACGCGACTTCCTCGGGCCGTTCAAGAAGGTGCTGGCCGATGCCGGTGGCAACGCCAAGGTGATCCTGGAGCAGACCTACGATCTGACCGATCCGACCGTCGATTCCCAGATCATCAACCTGGCCAAGTCGGGCGCGGACGTCTTCTATAACATCTCCACCGGCAAGGCGAGTTCGCAGTCAATCCGCAAGGTGGGCGAACTCGGCTGGAAGCCGCTGCAACTGCTGTCGGCGGGTTCTACCGGCCGCTCGATCCTGTCGGCCGCGGGCTTCGACAACGCCGCCGGCATCGTCGCCATCCGCTATTCCAAGGATGCCGGCGTGCCGCGCTGGGCCAATGATCCCGACGTGATGGCGTTCGAGGCGCTGCGCCAGAAATACCTGCCCAGCATCGATCCGGACAACACCATCGCCTTTGCAGGCTATGGCCAGGCGGTGACCATGGGGGAAATCCTGCGCCGCTGCGGCGACGATCTGACCCGCGAAAACGTGCTGAAACAGGCCTCGAACCTCGACGGCTTTCATTCGCCGTTCTTCCTCGACGGCATCACCTACAGCTATCGGCCCGATGACTACACGCCAATGAGGACGCTCTATATTTCGACCTTCAACGGCAAGGACTGGGACATTTCCGACCAGCCGGTGACGGAATAGTCGGCTCGTTCAGCATTCTCCGGCCCTCATCCTGAGGAGCATCGCGGAAGCGATGCGTCTCGAAGGATGGCCGCGGGCGCTGATGGTTCGAGACGCGCGGCGCTGCCGCGCTCCTCACCATGAGGCAGCACGGGATGCTTCCACAGGCAATCGACAGATCTCGTCCAGCATTCTCCGGCCCTCATCCTGAGGAGCATCGCGGAAGCGATGCGTCTCGAAGGATGGCCACGGGCGCTGATGGTTCGAGACGCGCGGCGTTGCCGCGCTCCTCACCATGAGGCAGCACGGGATGCTTCCACAGGCAATCGACAGATCTCGTCCAGCAAACTCCGGCCCTCATCCTGAGGATCATCGCGAAGCGATGCGTCTCGAAGGATGGCCACGGGCGCTGATGGTTCGAGACGCGCGGCGCTGCCGCGCTCCCCACCATGAGGCAGCGCGGGATGCTTCCATGAGACGGCTCCGATCCCTTTCAAATGCGGGGCTGGCTTTCGCTTGAAAAGGCTGTAAGTCTCACGCCGTGCCGCCCCGCCTCTCACCCGCTGCGCCCCCTTATTCGGCCGAGCTGCTGCCGGACCTGTTTCACCGATGGTTCGCTCGCCGCGGCTGGTCGCCGCGCGAGCACCAGCTGGCATTGCTGGTAAAGGCTCGCGACGACCGCTCGGCGCTCTTGATTGCGCCGACCGGCGCCGGCAAGACGCTCGCCGGATTCTTGCCGACGCTGGTGGAACTGAGTTCCGCTGCGGCCGCGCTTCCCGCGCCGTCCTCGCCTCCCGCTCTTGTTTCCACCGGACGCGGCGTCCAGCGCAGCGGTGGCCTGCACACCCTCTACATCTCGCCGCTGAAGGCGCTTGCGGTCGATATCGCGCGCAACCTGGAAGCGCCCGTTAGCGAAATGGGGCTGGCAATCAAGGTCGAGACCCGCACCGGCGACACCCCGGTGTCGCGGCGGCAGCGCCAGCGGCGCTATCCGCCGGATATCCTGCTGACCACGCCCGAGCAACTGGCGCTGCTGCTGTCGTCCGACGACGCGCCATTCTTGTTTGGCTCACTCCGGCGCATCGTGCTCGACGAGTTGCACGCGCTGGTCACCTCAAAACGCGGCGATCTTCTGTCGCTCGGGCTGGCACGGCTGTGGCGACTGGCGCCGCGGCTGCGCGCCATCGGATTGTCGGCGACCGTGGCGGAGCCGCAATCGCTGGCGCGGTTTTTGGTGCCGCAGCGCGATGGCGACAGCGGGACCGCCGACATCGTGGTGGCGGGCGGTGCCGCGGCCCCTCACGTCGAAATGCTCGATACGCGCGAGAGGTTGCCGTGGGCCGGCCATTCCGCGCGCCACGCGCTCGCTGAAATCTATGATCTCATTCTGCGCAACAAGACCACGCTGGTTTTCGTCAATACCCGCAGCCAGGCCGAGATGCTGTTTCAGGACCTCTGGCGCATCAACGACGATGGCCTTTCGATCGCGCTGCATCATGGCTCGCTCGACGTCGCGCAGCGCCGCAAGGTCGAGGACGCCATGTCAGGCGGAAAACTGCGCGGCGTGGTCTGCACCTCCTCGCTCGATCTCGGCGTCGACTGGGGCGATGTCGATCTCGTCATCAATGTCGGTGCGCCGAAAGGCGCCTCGCGGCTGACGCAAAGGATAGGCCGCGCCAATCACCGCATTGATGAAGCCTCGCGCGCGGTATTGGTGCCGGCCAACCGCTTCGAGGTGCTGGAATGCGCGGTTGCGATCGACGCGATCAACGAGAATGCCCAGGATACCCCGCCGTTACGCACCGGCGCGCTGGATGTGCTGGCGCAGCACGTGCTCGGCCGTGCCTGTGGCGAACCCTTTCTGGCCGATCAGCTGTTCGACGAGGTGACGACGGCCGCGCCCTATTCCGGCCTGAAGCGAAGTGATTTCGACGACGTGGTCGATTTCGTCGCCACCGGCGGCTATGCGCTGAAAACCTATGAGCGTTTTGCGCGCATCAAGCAGGACAGCGCCGGCCGCTGGCGCGTCGCCAATCCGAGGGTCCGGCAAAGCTATCGCCTCAATGTGGGAACCATTGTCGAGGAGGCGATGCTGAAGGTGCGGCTGGTCCGCTCGCGCGGCGGCGGCAGAGGAAGCACGGGATCGACCGGCGCGCTCGGCCGCGGCGGCCGGATGCTGGGCGAGATCGAGGAATATTTCATCGAGGGGCTGGTGGTCGGCGATACCTTCATCTTCGGCGGCGAGGTGGTCCGCTACGAGCAGTTGGTCGAAGATCAGGTCTATGTCTCCCGCGCCAATGACGAGGATGCAAAAGTGCCCTCTTATATGGGCGGCAAGTTTCCGCTTTCCACCTATCTGGCGGAGCGGGTTCGAAAGCTGTTGGCCGACAGACGTGGCTGGGGCAGCCTGCCGGATCAGGTGCGCGACTGGCTGTCGTTGCAGGCCCATCTATCGCGGGTCCCCGGCGTGCGCGAGCTGGTAGTGGAGACCTTCCCGCGAGCCAACAAGCACTATCTCGTCTGTTACCCATTCGAGGGACGGCTCGCGCATCAGACGCTCGGAATGTTGCTGACGCGACGGCTGGAGCGCGCCCGCGCCCGGCCGCTGGGTTTTGTGGCCAACGAATATGCGCTGGCGGTGTGGGGCCTCGGCGATATGTCCTTCATGATCCGGCAGGGCAGGCTGGATCTCCAGGCGCTGTTTGATCCGGACATGCTGGGCGACGATCTCGAGGCGTGGCTGGCGGAATCGGCGCTGATGAAACGCACCTTTCGCAGCTGCGCGATCATTTCGGGGCTGATCGCGCGCCGCTTCACCGGTGAGGAGAAAACCCGGCGTCAGGTGCTGTTTTCGACCGACCTGATCTACGACGTGCTGCGCAGGCACCAAGCCGATCATCTGTTGTTGCGTGCCGCGCGCGCCGATGCCGCGACCGGGCTGCTCGATATCCGAAGGCTCGGTGATATGCTGCTGCGAATCAAGGGGCGAATCACTTACAAGGAACTCGACCGGGTCTCGCCGTTGGCGGTGCCCGTGATGCTGGAGATCGGCCGCGAAGTGGTTTATGGCGAAGCATCCGACGAGTTGCTGGCGGAAGCCGCCGAGGAGTTGGTCAAAGAGGCGATGTCTTAGAGAAGAATGAATGTGTTTGACTCCGATCACCTGACATCGTCATCCCCGGCCTTGTGCCGGGCATCCACGTCTTTCTTCTTTGCTTTGCCAGGACGCGTCCGGCCATGACGATAACGGCAGTCCGTAGTGCTGCTCGGCCTTACCTGAGCATTGGCGGTGTCGACTTCTTCGCCGATCTCTCCGGCGCGTTGTTCTGGGAGGAAGAAAGCTTGCTCGTCGTCTCCGATCTGCACCTGGAAAAGGGCTCCAGTTTTGCCGCGCGCGGCGTGTTGTTGCCGCCCTATGATACGACCGCGACGCTTCTCCGCCTCGGCGCCGTGATCGCACGGCACGACCCGCGGAGGGTGATCGCGCTCGGCGACAGTTTCCATGACTACCACGCCCACGACCGGCTGTCGGTGCCGGACCGCGACGCCATCGCCGCCTTGCAGCTGCGGCGCGAGTGGATCTGGATCTCCGGCAATCACGATCCCGCGCTGCCATCCGATCTTGGTGGCGTGGTCGCGAGCGAGGTTGCGGTCGGCAGAATCGCCTTCCGTCACCAGCCGACCGGCGCGGCCGGTGAGATCGCCGGGCATCTGCATCCAAAGGCGCGGGTCGCGACCCGCGGCCGTTCGATGCAGCGGCGCTGTTTTGCCTGCGACGGCGAGCGGGCCGTGATGCCGGCGTTCGGCGCCTATACCGGGGGCTTGAGTATCCGTGACGCTGCCTTTGCAAAAATCTTCCAGACGCTGGGCTTCATGGCCCATGTGCTGGGAGACCATAGCATGCACACGATCGCCGCATCGCGCTGCTATTGACCGGCTGCTTTGCGGTCCACCTTGTAAGTGCTCGCCGGCGGGGGCAGACTGGCCGCAAGAAAGAACACCATCACATGGGGAGCGCCAGCATGCATTCGGTGACCCGTCGTCAGACCCTGGCAGACCTGCTGCGCCGCAGCGCCGCGCGGATGCCCGACAAGCTCGCCGTGGTGTGTGGCGAAGTCCGTTGGACCTATGCCGAATTTGACCGCATCAGCTCACGCCTGGCCGCCGGCCTGGCGGAGCGGGGGGTCACCAAGGGCTCACGTGTCGCGATTCTTGCGCGCAACTCTCACGCCTTTGTCGCCCTGCGATTTGCGCTGGCGCGGCTTGGCGCCGTGCTGGTGCCGATCAATTTCATGCTGAAGGCGGAGGAAGTCGGCTACATCCTGCGCCATGCCGGCGCAATGATGCTCGCCACCGACAGCGGGCTGGCGCCGCTTTCGCGCGCGGCGAAGGCGCTCGACACCTCCGTGCGAGAGCTCATCTGGCTTCCATCGGAGGGAAGCAGCGAGCCCCAGGGCGACATGACCGCTTTCGATACGCTGGCCGCCTGCCACGCGGCGCCGCCCGACCCCGAGCTCAGCGGCGCCGATCTGGCGCAAATCGTCTATACCAGCGGAACAGAATCCTCGCCAAAGGGCGCGATGCTGACCCACGACGCGGTGATCTGGCAGTACGTCAGCTGCATCGTCGACGCCGGCATCGCCGCCGATGATCTCTCGCTCCACGCGTTGCCGCTGTACCACTGTGCCCAGCTAGACGTGTTCTTCGGTCCTTCGATCTATATTGGCGCCACCAACGTGATCACGGCGCTTCCGACGCCGGACAATCTGCTGCCGCTGATCGAACGCCACCGCATCACTTCGTTCTTTGCGCCGCCGACGGTCTGGATTTCACTGTTGCGTTCGCCGCTGTTCGAAACCACCGACCTTTCCAGCCTGCGCAAGGGATACTACGGCGCGTCCATCATGCCGGTCGAGGTGCTGCGGGAATTGGCGCGGCGCCTGCCCGAGGTGCGGCTGTGGAATCTCTACGGTCAGACCGAGATCGCGCCATTGGCGACGCTGCTCGGACCCGAGGATCAACTGCGCAAACCCGGTTCATGCGGGCGTGCCGTGCTCAATGTCGAGACCCGCGTCGTCGATGAGGCGATGCGCGATGTGGCCGCCGGCGAAATCGGCGAAATCGTGCACCGATCGCCGCATCTCATGGTCGGCTATTTCCACGATGACGAACGCACCAAGGCGGCATTCGAGGGCGGCTGGTTCCACTCCGGCGATCTCGCCACCATCGATGACGAGGGCTATATCAGTGTCGTCGATCGCAAGAAGGACATGATCAAGAGCGGCGGCGAGAATGTCGCCAGCCGCGAGGTCGAGGAAGCGCTTTATAGCTTGCCCCAGGTCTCTGAAGTCGCGGTGATCGGCATTCCGCATCCGCGCTGGATCGAGGCGGTGGTCGCCGTGATCGTGGTCAAGTCGGGCCATGAACTGAGCGAGGCCGAGGTGTTGACGCGCTGCCAGACCATGCTGGCCTCGTTCAAGACGCCGAAGCGGATCGTGTTTGCCGATGCCCTGCCGAAGAATCCCAGCGGCAAGCTGTTGAAGCGGCAGCTGCGCGATGTCCATGCGCAGTTGTTTGGGACCGGCTGATCGGTCAGGCCGCTTTCGCCTCCAGCGAGGCCTGCACTGCCCAAAACCGAGTTTGATTGTTCGATCCGTGATCAATCCCTGCGGAACACGATCGAAGCCATCCAGCCGGTCATCAGCGCCATTGCTGCGGTGACCAGGCCATAGATGAAGCCATTCTGGCGGGCGCTGGTGGCGACGAACTGCTCGAAACCGACCTTGACGATTTCGAACGCGGTTTCGGTCCGGGTCAGCAGCGCGCCATCGGCGAACAGCTTGATCTCGACGTCGTAGGTCCCGATCGGCACTTCCGCCGGAAGCGGAATGCCGGTGCGAAACAGCGTCGGCGTCAGGAATGTCACCGCCGAAGTATCCTCCCGATAGAGCCCATGTTCGGAGCGCAGCCGCACGAAGGCGCTGCGAAATGCGTCGTTGGGCACGACGTCGGCATAATCGGGCCCGACGCGCTGGGTCAAGAGCACATTGTTGAGGCCGAGTTGCTGCCGCCGCTCGACTTCCGGAGAAGCGATGGCGTCGAACGGCCGGTTGGCAAACAGCGCCAGATAGCTCGGCACCTGCAGGAATTGCCGGTAGTCGGTGTTGATCCAGATGCCGAATTTGCGTTCCTTGCGGCGCGTCACCATGTCGGCGCGCGGGCCGGCGACGGTCACGACGAGATCGTAACCGGCGCGGTGGGTTGGGGCGGAGGCGTCCTTTTCGACCGAGCCGAACAGCACCAGTTCTTCGCCGGAATAGTTCGGCGTCACCGTCACCCGGTGGTTGGAAACGGAAACGATCAGCCGCTCGGCATGTGCGACGCCAACGGTGCCAGCCATGCCCAGTGCCAGCCCAAGCGCGGCAAACGAGGTGCGCGCGATCATCCGGCGACTCCGCTTTCGCGGATGGTGAAGAGGTCACCGGGGCGGATGACCAACTCGATGGCGAAGCGAATGCCAACGGCGAGTATGATGCAACCCAGCAACAGCCGCAGATGCTCGCCGCGTATCTTCTGGCCGGCGCGGGCGCCGAACTGCGCCCCGGTCACCCCGCCGATCATCAGGATCAGCGCCAGCACGGCATCGACGAGATGGTTGGTGACCGCGTGCAGCATGGTGGCAAACAGCATGGTGACCAGGGTCAGCACCATCGAGGTGCCGATCACGGTAGAAGTCGGTACCCGTAGCAGATAGATCATGATCGGGACCAGGATGAAGCCGCCGCCGATGCCCATCACCGCGCCGATAAAGCCGATGATGGCTCCGACGGTGACGACGGGGATCACCGACAGATAGATCTTGGAGCGCTTGAAGCGCATTTTCAGCGGCAGCCCGTGGATCCAGCCACGGCTGCCGGAGCGGCGCATCGGCACTGCGATGCCGCGCCGGACCCGCATCATTGCGCGCAGTCCTTCCCAGCACATCAATCCGCCCACGGTCGTCAGCAGGACGACGTAGGCCAGCGCAATCATCAGATCGAGCTGGCCGAGCGAGCGCAGCAGCGTAAAGGTCCAGACGCCGAGCGCGGTACCTATGGTGCCGCCACACAACAGGACGGCCGCAAGCGCCGGATCGATCGCGCGGCGACGCCAATAGGTCAGGGCGCCGGAAAACGACGAGGCGGCGATGTGGCTGGCGACGGAAGCGACCGCTACCGCGGGCGCGATGCCGATGAAGATCAGAAGTGGCGTCATCAGAAAACCGCCGCCGATGCCGAACATGCCCGACACAAAGCCGACTGCTGCGCCCATCGCCAGGATGACAAAGATATTGACCGGTATTTCGGCGATCGGAAGGTAAAGCTGCACGCGCGTTCGCTTTGCAATGAGCCTTGAGGCCGGCCGGATCCGCCCACGGCGTGGTTTCTCGATCGAGCATTTTCCGGCAGGCGTCGTCCGGCTGCTTTCCGGCGTATGCTCTCATTCCCCGGGGTTGAGCGTTTTCCGGCTGCAGAACGGCCCTCGTCGGATCAGCTCCGTGGGCGTGTTTTTCGGAATACGTCAAGGCGGCCCGACTGCCGCGCCTTTGCATATCCGAAATCGCCGGACGGAACGATCAAAGAATCCGTGCATGGCCGGCTTTTTTGACGTGGCCTGCCGTGCACTTTGCGGTGTGGTGAATAATTGAGATTAACGCGCGGCGCGCTTGGTCAACAGGTTTTTAGCCACGGGCTTTGCTGTGGCGGTCGGTGCCGGCGCGCTGTCCCAGCCGCCGGCCGGGCTTGCCACGTTGATGGCGTCGTCGGGCTGCGGTTCCGGCACGAAGGTCTGGACCGCCAGCCTTGCCGCGGCGAGCGACTGGGCGTCCAGCCGCTTGGCAACATCGTCGCGCTTGCGCGCGGCGTCGGCATCACCCTGTGCCGCCGCCAGGCTGAACCATTTGAAGGATTCGGCGAGGTTCGGTTCGACGCCGATGCCGCGGGCGTACAGAATGCCAAGATTGAACTGACTGTCCGCGACGCCATGATCGGCGGCCTTCCGGAACCATTGTGCGGCGTCCTTGTAGTTGGCGCCGTTGCCGCCGCCATCGGCCGACAGCACAGCCAGGTTGTGCATTGCCTTGGCATTGCCGCGTTCGGCGGCCTGCAGATAGTAACGGCGCGCGATATCGAGGTCCTTTTTAACGCTCAGGCCCTTTTCGTAGAGGGTACCGAGCCGGAAGATCGCTGGCACCACGCCGGCCTTTGCTGCGCGCTCATACCATTTCGCGGCCTCGTCCAAATTGACCGCCGCGCCCTTGCCCTCGGCGAAGCGCACGCCGACTTCATAGGCGGCGGTTGGATCGCCTTTGAGGGCGGCGATCCGCAGGGCCGGTCCGCCAATCGCATCCGGCAATTTTTCCGACGAGGGGATTGGTACCCAGGTCAGTGGGGGAGCGCTCGGTGCCGTCGGGGCCGACAGCAGCGAGCCGGTGGTATCGTTGACGGATAGCGGCGATGCGGTGGGTATCGCCGCGGGCTCGCCGGTCGCGGTCGACGCGGAACCGTCGGAGCCGATCGGCGCGGGATCGTTCTTGGACTGCCGGCCGATGGGTGTCGGCGACGTCATCGAGGGTGACGCGGGACCAAGCGTCCCCGGGCCAGGCATGGCCGGCTTGATGCTGCCCTCGGCGGGCAAGCGAGCCTGCGGCTCCGGCTCGCTCAATCTCTGCGTAGCGGTCTGCGCGCCGCCGCCGTCGAGCAGCGTCATCGCCAGTTTGAACGTGCCGAGGACGATGATGACGACACTCGCGCCGACCAGCAGCGAACGGATCTTGGAGCCGATCGTCGACGTCTTACTGGTGTTTTCATCCACGGGGCCCTTGGGCGGGCCGGACGCGGACTTGTCGCCAGCGGCCGCGGCGGCCTGAGCGGCACGACGGGCGGCGGCGATGAAACTCGACGCGCTCGCCTGCTCGCGCGCCCCGGTCGGGATGTCGCTGATCGCGCTTTGAGAGGCGGCAATCCGCTCGGATGGAGATGCCAGCCGGCCCGACGGCCTTGTTCCTGGCTCGAGCGGGTGATCGGGCGGCAGATCCGGGGCGATGGCTGGCCGCGGCGGCGTGGTATGGGTCTCCAGAATTTCGCTGATAGCCCGCGGCGTCACCGGCGGGGCAGCCGGCGGCACTGGCGACACGGCATGGAATTCCCGCGGGGCTGCCGCAAAATGCTCCTGTGAAGCGGCTGGATTGGGCAATTCAGGCGGTGATTGCGTTGCCCTCGCGCTGCGCGGCGCTGCTGGCGGCGTCGCCGCAGGCGTTAGGGCCTGCGGGATCGCCTGATATGTCGGAGGCGGGGTGCGCACTGTGCGCAGGTCACCTTCGATCATCGCCAGCCGATCGACGACATGACCAAGCGTGTTGTGAACGGTTTCGAGCAAATCCTGGGTGTGACGGTCGGTTTGCGTCTGGCTGAAACGGATGTCCGACAATTCGCGCCTGACGATCTCGACCAGGCCGTTGTCCGTGGGTTCGGGGACGCTCCGGCTTTTGTCCGCTAGAGCGGCGAACGTCGCATGCTGGGTTTCGAGATGACGCAGAATGTCCTGGAGACCTTCCTCGACCCGCCCGAGATTGCCGGCGCGGTAATCGGCCGACGCTTCCAGACGTTCGAGCAAATAGGATACGCGCTGTTCGAGATGGGCCAATGCCGACGCGCCATCGTTGCCGACCGGCACGCGGTCGATGCGCTCGGATAAAGCGCGCAGCGCGTCTTCGAGGTTGGCGAAGGCGGGTGCGCTGTCGTTGCCGACCGGCATGCGGTCGATGCGCTCGGACAAGGTGCGCAGCGCGTCTTCGAGGTTGGCGAAAGCGGGTGCGCTGTCGTTGCCGACCGGCATGCGGTCGATGCGCTCGGACAAGGTTCGCAGCGCGTCTTCGAGATGGGCCAAAGCGGGTGCGCTGTCGTTGCCGGCCGGCATCCGGTCGATGCGGTCGTATAATGCTCGCAGCGCGCCTTGGAGATGCTCGGAGCTTTCGCCGTTCGTGGTCCGCTCGCGGCTCTCCAGCGTCGACGTCAGGGCTGCGATTCGCCGCTCGAGAAGCGCAAACAAATCGTTGTTGCTCTCCTGACGCGCGAGTTGATCAACCTTGGCCGAAAGCGTGTGAATGTCGTCGTGGAGCCGGGCCAGCGTGTCGTTGGAGGCAACGTTGGAGACGATGGCGCGAAGCGCCGCGATAGCATCTTCGAGCTGCCCGACCGTGGAGGGATCGTCGCCCGCGCGCAGTATCAGGTCGAGTTTGGTGCCGAGATTGCGGATCGCCTCGTCGTAGCCGGACAACTGCTCGGCGGTCGTCAGCGAGCGCAATACGTCGCGAATTTCGCCGAGTGCGCGTTCGATGCCCGTCAGCGCCGGATCATTGATCGCGCTCTGGCGCGTCTCGTCGATGCGGCGGGACAGCAGCCGAATTTCATTTTCGATCGCTTCGATCGCCCGCCGCGGCATCGCCTCGGTGATGGCCTGACGAATCTCCATCAGCTCGCTGCGGAACGCGGCGATCGATTGTTCGAGTTCGTCAGGGCGGCGCAGCGCTTCGATCTGGTTGGTGATCTTGACGAGATGACGCTCGAGTATGGAAAAGTCCGGGCCCGGCGCGATCGGGGGTGCAACCACGGGCGCGATCGCGGGCGCGGCCGGCGCTGCGCGGTGGGCCGGCGCCGGAACGGGCGGCAACTTGGCCTTGTCGAGTTCGCTTTGGCGCGCGGCGATTTCTGCGATTGCCGAGCCCAGCGACCCCGGGCTGAGCGGCGGAGAGGACCGATAGGGCGGCGGAGTTGCCCCGCGCTCTTCGGCCTTGCGCGGCAATTCCTGCGGCTGGATCGGTTTTGTCGGGGCGGGCGTTGAAATCTGCGACAGTCGCGCATCGAGGCGAGAGATGGCCTCGTTCAGTTGCCGGGCGACACCATTTTCGCCGCCGCCTGGCGCTTCGTTGCGCGGCGCGGGCCGCGAAATCTGCTCGATCTGGCGCGTGATCGCATCGAGCCGCGCATGAATATCCGCGACGTCCCGGGTTTCCTTGCTCGGCAGCGCAGGCCGATCCGGCGCGCCGGCGAAGTCCGGAGGGTTGGCACCGCCGATGGTGGAATTTAGCCAGTCGCTCAACGACATGCCAGCACGGCGCGCGGCCGCTTCAGCCCTTTCGCGAACCGACGCATCGATACCCTCAACACCCCACGAAGCGCGCGAATTCATGCTCTTGTCCGGTTCCGACTCCGGCGCGCCACCTGCGCCTCCAGCCTCTCCCCGCGCGTCCCCCCTCGACTTTAAGGACGAACAATCGAATCCACGCAGGTCGTTTGCCTTAGACATCGACTTTTTCGTGTCAGGGTAAATACCGAGTTAAGGAAAGGGATCGTGGGGCCGTAAAGTTATCGTTAGGGATGAAATCAACGCCAGCAAGCGCCGGTGCCGGCCTAACGTGAGTCAGTTGTAACAATGCTCTGTGGTTGCGATCTCCGACGAGAGCTCAGCCCTTGTTTTCGCGCTGATCGCCGTCGATCGGCGCGACACCCGTGTCGCCGGCGCCGGCCGGCAGGCTGTGGAGAGCCTCTTCGCACCACTCCGCCACGGCACGCTCATAACGAAGGCCCATCCGAAGACCCAGCAGCTTGCCGGTATCTGCCGGCGGCGCGGTGCCCTGGGGAAAGCGTCGATTGAGAATGCGTTCATAGCGGCAGAAGCGGTCGCGGTGGTACTCCAGCCGCGCCATCAGGTCGGCACGCAAGGGATCGATGTCGACGCTGTCGAGCGCATAAAGCCGCACCAGCAGATCATCCTTGATCGAAGCCGGGCTGCTTGGGCGGGCCGCCCAGTGCCGCAGCGCGGCTCTGCCCTCGGAGGTGAGGGTGTAGACCAATTTGTTGGGCTTGCCCGACTGCACGACCTCGCGGCCCTGGATATAGCCCCGATCGCGCAGCCGCGTGAGTTCGCGATAGATTTGCTGGTGGTCGGCTTTCCAGAAGAACCCGATCGACGCGTCGAACGTCTTGGCGAGCTCATAGCCCGTCATCGGACGCTCTGTCAGGCATGCAAGGATCGCGTCGCCGAGCGCCAATCGTCGATCCTCCGTCTCCTGCTCGTCCTGTATTTAGGGTTCTTGACATATGCCTAAAAGAGCATATGCGTCAATATGCATATGGCGAAGGCTCTCTAAGCGCCCGTTCCCCACTCAGGTGCCACTTCCGGCCCCCCATGCCCGAATGGTCCCTGGTTCAGGCGCCCTTTCCCGCGCAGGAGACGTCCGATGACCGCTCTCGACAAGTGGTACGACTGCATCAAGTCCCACGACCATGCGGCGCTGTGGGATCTGCTCCACCCCGACGCGGTCTTCGAAAGCCCCGTCGTCCATACGCCGCAGCGCGGGCGCGACATCACCTTCAAGTATCTGTCGAGCGCCGAACAGGTGCTGGGCGGTCCGGGCTTTCGCTATGTCGGCGAATGGCGAAGCGACACCGGCGCGGTGCTCGAGTTCGAAAACGAGATCGATGGGATCAGGATCAACGGCGTCGACATCATCACTTTTGACGATCATGGCCGGATCACGCGCTTTAAGGTGATGGTGCGCCCGCTCAAGGCGGTCAACCTGCTGCATCGCCTGATGGGAGAGCAGCTGGCGATGCTGGGTGGCGAAAGCGCCCCCGCAAGCTCGCAACCGCGGAATTGATGTCGTAGCTGCCCGATATAGCTGCCTTATATAGCTGCCTTGGGCCTCTAGAAGCGGATAAGGTCTGTTTGGGGACCATTGATAGCAGCGCTGCAAACTTCCCTTGAAGGGTTTGCCAGCCAGCCGGGAGGATTAAGATGCCGATCTACAAAGCCCCGCTCGAAGACGTTGCTTTCCTGCTCGACGACGTATTTCAGATCGACCGTTACGACAATCTTCCCGGCTTCAGCGACGCCTCCGCCGACGTGCGGGAGGCGATCCTGAACGAATCCGCCAAACTCAGCGAAGAGGTGCTGCAGCCGCTCAACCGCGTCGGCGATCTCGAGGGCTGCACCCGGCATGAGGATGGCCACGTGTCTACGCCGAAAGGCTTCAAGGAAGCCTATCGACAGGTGGCCGAAGGTGGCTGGCTCGGGCTTTCGGCACCGGTCGAATATGGCGGCCAGGGCTTGCCGATCACGCTGACCCAGGCGGTCAATGAGTTCCAGTGTTCGGCGAACATGGCTTTTTCGATGTATGGCGGGCTGACCATGGGCGCCACGGCCGCGCTGATCGTGCATGGCAAGCCCGAGCAGAAAACCATGTTCGTGCCGAAAATGGTGTCGGGACAATGGACCGGCACCATGAATCTGACCGAGCCGCAATGCGGCACCGATCTCGGCCTGCTGCGCACCAAGGCGGTCAAGCAGGCTGACGGCAGCTACAAGATCTCAGGCACCAAGATCTTCATCTCGGCCGGCGAACACGATCTTTCGGAAAATATCATCCATCTGGTGCTGGCGCGGATCGAGGGGGCGCCCAGCGGCATCAAGGGCGTCTCGCTGTTCGTGGTGCCCAAGATCCTGGTCAATGCCGACGGGTCGCTGGGGGCACGCAACGGCGTCACTTGCGGTTCGATCGAACATAAAATGGGGATTCACGGCAATTCTACCTGCGTCATGAACTACGACGGCGCCACCGGCTGGCTGATCGGCGAGGAAAACAGGGGCATGCAGGGCATGTTCGTGATGATGAACGAGGCACGGCTCGGCGTCGCGGTGCAGGGATTGGCGCAATCGGAAGTGGCCTATCAGAACGCCGTTGCCTATGCGCGGGACCGCCTGCAGGGCCGCGCGCTGTCGGGGCCGAAGGCGCCCGACAAGCCGGCCGACCCGATCATCGTGCATCCCGATGTCCGCCGCACGCTGTTGACGATTCGCGCGTTCAACGAGGCGGCGCGGGCGATGGTGATATGGACTGCGCTGAAAAGCGACGTCGCCCATCGCTCGAGCGATCCCAGGGATCGGCAGGAGGCGGACGATCACATGGGCCTGATGACGCCGGTCATGAAGGGTGTGTTGACCGACGTCGGATTCTCCAACGCCGTACTGGCGCAGCAGATGTTCGGTGGTCACGGCTACATCGCCGAATGGGGCATGGAACAGTTCGTGCGCGACGCCCGTATCGCCATGATCTATGAGGGGGCCAACGGTATTCAGGCGCTCGACCTGGTCGGACGCAAACTGCCGCGCGACGGCGGCCGCGCGGTGATGTCCTTCTTCAATGAGGTCGCCACCTACGCCAGACAGCACAACGCGGACGAGGCCATGAAGCCCTACGTCGTGCCGCTGAGCACGGCGCTCGGCCATCTGCAGCAGGCCACCACCTGGCTGATGCAGAATGCGATGATGAAGCCCGACAACGCCGGTGCCGCCGCCACCGACTATATGCACCTGTTCGGTCTCGTCACTTTCGCCTACATGTGGGCGCGGATGGCGAAAGTAGCCGCGGACAAGATTGCGGGCGGCGCCGCTACGCCCTATCTGACCACCAAGCTGGTGACCGGTCGTTTCTTCATGGAGCGGATGCTGCCGGAAACATCGGTGCATCTGGCCCGCATCCAGACCGGCTGCGCGACCACCATGGAATTGCCGGCGGAAGCCTTCTGATCGGAGGAGGGCTTCCGACAAAACTCAGGACTTCCTAGACCGAAGGCGAGATCTGCGACATCCTGCAAATTGCTTCCATAGCTTGATCATCATACCGGGAGGGCGTCATGCCTGAGGCCTATATCTACGATCACGTACGCACGCCGCGTGGCCGCGGCAAGCCCGATGGCGCGCTGCACGAGGTAACCGCGCTGGCGCTCGCGACGGTACCACTGCGGGCGCTCAAGGAGCGCAACAACCTCGGGGAGGACGTCGTCGACGACGTCGTGCTCGGGGTGGTCGATCCGGTCGGCGAGGCCGGCTCCGACATCGCGCGGTTCGCGGCACTGAAGGCAGGGCTCGGCGAGGCCGTCCCCGGCGTCCAGATCAACCGTTTCTGTGCATCCGGGCTCGACGCCGTCAATTTCGCCGCCGCCCAGATCATGAGCGGCCAGCATGAACTCACCATCGGCGGCGGCGCCGAGTTCGATGAGCCGGGTCGGCATCGGGGCTTCCGGCGGGGCTTGGCCGATGGACCCCTCGATCGCGGTGCCGGCCTATTTCATGCCCCAAGGCGTGTCGGCCGATCTCATTGCGACCAAATACGGCTTTTCGCGCGATGACGTGGACGCCTATGCGGTGCAGAGCCAACAGCGCGCCGACAAGGCCTGGGGCGAGGGCCGCTTCAACCATTCCGTGGTCCCGGTCAAGGACGTCAACGGCCTCACCATTCTCGCCAAGGACGAACACATGCGGCCCTCGACGACGATGCAGTCGCTGGGCCAGTTGCAGCCCTCGTTCGTCGGCATGGGACAGATGGGCGGTTTCGATGCGGTGGCGATCCAGTCGCATCCCGAAATCGAGCGCATCAATTACGTCCATCACGCCGGCAATTCGTCGGGGATCGTCGATGGGGCCGGCGCGGTGCTGCTCGGCAGCAAGGCGGCCGGCGCCAAGCACGGCCTGAAGCCGCGGGCCAAGATCCGCGCCTTCGCCAATATCGGTTCCGAACCGGCGATGATGCTGACCGGTCCGGTCGACGTCACCGAAAAACTGTTCGAACGCTCCGGAATGAAGAAATCCGACATCGATCTCTTCGAGCTGAACGAGGCGTTCGCCTCGGTGGTGCTGCGCTATATGCAGGCCTTCGACATTGACAGCGCCAAGATCAACGTCAATGGCGGCGCCATCGCGCTCGGCCACCCGCTCGGCGCCACTGGCGCGATGATCCTGGGCACCGTGCTCGACGAACTCGAGCGCACCAACAAATCGATCGCGCTGGTGACGCTGTGCATTGGCGGCGGAATGGGTACCGCGACCATCATCGAACGGGTGTGAGCGGTAGGGTGGGCAAAGGCGCTCTTCGCGCCGTGCCCACCATCCGGCCAAGCCATGCTTTTGGTGGGCACGCTTCGCTTTGCCCACCCTGCGATCCGGAATAGAGACAACCGCCGCGCCAACGGGCTGTCGGCATCGAGGGAGCGATCAACATGGCTTTTAAGAATTTCAAAGTCGAAACTGACGCCGACGGCATTGCGCTGGTGACATGGGACATTCCCGGCCGTTCGATGAACGTGCTCGACGAGACCTCCGTCAACGAGCTCGAGGAGATCGTGAAACAGACCTCGGCTGATACCGCCGTGAAGGGCGTTGTCATCACGTCGGGCAAGGAAGCGTTGTCGGCCGGCGCCGACCTTTCGATGCTCGAGGGCATGAGCCGTCAATATGCCGAGGTGTTGAAAGACAAGGGCGAGGTCGCAGCCAATCAGATGCTGTTCGATCAGAGCCGCAGGTTCTCGCTGGTGTACCGCGCCATCGAAACCTCGGGCAAGCCGTGGGTAGCCGCGATCAACGGGCTGGCGCTCGGCGGCGGCTTCGAACTGACGCTGTGCTGCCACTATCGAGTAGCCGCCGAGAACCCGAAAACCCGGCTCGGGTTGCCGGAAATCAAGGTCGGCCTGTTCCCTGGCGCTGGCGGTACCCAGCGCGTGCCGCGCATCGTGTCGCCGCAGGATGCGATGCAGTTGCTGCTGAAGGGCGAGGCGATCAATCTTGAACGGGCCAAGGCGCTGAAGCTGATCGATGCCATCGTGCCGAAGGCGGATCTGATCAAGGCCGCCAAGGACTGGATCAAGGGCGGCGGCAAGGCCGTCGCGCCCTGGGATGAAAAGGGCTTCAAGCTGCCGGGCGGCCAGGTCTATTCCAAGGCCGGCATGATGATGTTCCCGGCCGGCAACGCCATCTACCGGCGCGAGACCTACGACAACTATCCCGCCGCGCGTGCCGTCATGAGCTGCGTCTATGAAGGCCTGCAGCTGCCGATGGACGCGGCGTTACGTGTCGAGTCGCGTTATTTCGCGCAGGTGCTGCGCTCGAAGGAAGCTGCCGCGATGATCCGTAGCCTGTTCCTGTCGATGCAGGAATTGAACAAAGGCGCACGGCGTCCGCCAGATGTGCCGCCGACCAAGGTGAAAAAACTCGCCGTCATCGGCGCGGGCTTCATGGGCGCCAGCGTGGGTTACGTCTCGGCGCGTGCCGGCATCGAGGTGGTGCTGATCGACCGCGATCAGGAGAGCGCCGACAAGGGCAAGGGCCACGCCAAGACGGTGATCGACGATCTGATCAAAAAGGGCCGCGCCAAGGAATCCGACAGCGCGGCGATCCTGTCGCGCATCAGCGCGACCGCCGATTACGGCGTGCTCAGGGATTGCGATCTGATCATCGAGGCCGTGTTCGAGGACCGCAAGGTCAAGGCGGAAACCTATGCCAAAGCGCAGCCGCTCCTGAAAGCGGATGCGATCTTCGCCTCCAACACCTCGACGCTGCCGATCAATTCGCTGGCGGAGGAATTCAAGGACCAGGGCAAGTTCATCGGCATTCATTTCTTCTCGCCGGTCGAGAAGATGATGCTGGTCGAAATCATCGTCGGCAAGAATACCAACGACACCGCATTGGCCACCGCGTTGGATTATGTGCGCGCGATCGGCAAGACCCCGATCGTGGTCAATGATTCCCGAGGCTTCTTCGCCAACCGCTGCGTGCTGCGCTTTACCGCGGAAGGACTGGAAATGCTGATGGAAGGCGTGCCGCCGGCGATGATCGAGAACACCGCGAAGATGGCGGGCATGCCGGTCGGTCCGCTGTCGTTGTCGGACGAGGTCGCGCTCGACCTGGTGCTCAAGATCATGAAGGCCACCGAAGCGGATCTCGGACCCAATGCCATCGACCAGGCCCAGAAGAAGCTTCTGGTCGAGATGGTCGAGAAGCAGGGCCGCTACGGCCGCAAGAACGGCAAGGGCTTTTATGACTATCCGGAAAAGGGCAAGGGCCAGAAGAGCCTGTGGCGCGAGCTCGGCGGATTGCAGCCCCGGCATCTCGATCCCGATACGCTCGATGTCGAGGAACTGAAGCAGCGCTTCCTGGTGGTGCAGGCGGTGGAAGCCGCGCGCACCGTGGAGGATCACGTCATCACCGATATGCGCGAAGCCGATGTCGGCTCGATCCTGGGCTTTGGCTTTGCGCCGTTCACCGGCGGCACGCTTTCCTATATCGACTTCATGGGCACGAAGAAGTTCGTCGAACTGTGCCACAAGCTCGAGGCCAAATACGGCTCGCGCTTCGCGCCCCCGAAATTGCTGGAGGAGATGGCGGCCAAGGGGGAAACCTTCTACGGCCGCTTCCCGCCAAAGAAGCTGGTTGCGGCGTAACAAGGCGCGCCGGGATCCATAACCGCCACTGCGCTAGGGCAGCCCGTTCCGGTCGTCCAGCCTGAGCTGGGAAATCCGCGACCGCGCTGCCTCGGCCGATTGCTCGATCTGATCCATCTTCGCCATGATATCCCCGGCCGCGGCTGAGCCCGCGCCGGCCGTCTCAAGCAAACAGGAAATGCGATTGCCGATCCGGAGTGCGCCTGCCCTCTGCTCTTCTTCCAGCCCGGCGGCCGATGCACCGATGATCTGCATGGTCTGACGCAACTCGCCGACAAGCTTGCCGATGGTGCGGCACATCAGGTCCGTGGTCGATTTTCCATCCGTGAGCGCGGTGCCTCCCCGGTCAACAAGCGCAGCCAGCTGCTTGGAGTGCTGGCTGGCATTCTCCGCCAGCTTGCCAACTTCCTGGGCGACGACCACGAATCCCTTGCCGTGCTCGCCCACGCGGGCGGCCTCGATCGAGGCATTGAGACAAAGAAATTGGGTTCGACTGGCGATCTCCGCGATGTCTTGCGAGATTTCGTTCATATGCCTGCTGGTCCGGAGGATCTCGTCGACCACAACCGCGAGCCGATCGACCGCGACAAGACTCTGTTCACCGAGTTCGGAGGCCTCGCCGGCTCGGTCCTTCGCGCTTAAGACGTCCGTGCAGATGCGCCTGAGCGCGCTTTCCGCTTCGGCAAGAGCGGAAGCGACCTGCGTTGCCGCAGCGGTTTGCGCCTCGGATCCATTTGAAATCTTTTCGGCGGCCGCACGCGACTCTGCCAGCGCCAGCGCCACCCCGCGGGTGGATTGTGCGAGCTCCTGGAAGGCGGCGCTCGAGTTGTCAAGCAGCAGATTGATTTCGCCGCTCAACTCCCTGAGCGAACCCGTGGCTCCGTCAACCGGCACCCGAACCGTGAGATCGCCACCGGCCGCCCTGGAGACGACCGCCGCCATGTTGCGGATTGCCACGTTCGTCGCGGGGCCTTCCTCGCTGCCGTTCGATTTCTGTTTGAGGGTCTGGACGATACGTGCCATCGCGCCGATTTCGCCGGCGCTGTGCAATTCCGGGATCTCGACCGCGCGTTCACCTCCGGCGACAAGCTTCATCGCCGTCGTCACCGAGGCGAACCGGTCGATATTCTGCTTCAAGACCGCAAGGGCTCGCGCCATGGTGCCGAGTTCATCCGTCCCGTTGAAATGGGGTATTTCGACGGTGGCGTCGCCCCGCGACAGCCCTGCCATGGCGGCCGATAGCGCGCCGAGCGAACCGCCCACCCGGCGCGCCGTGAAACCCGCCAGAAGCGTGCCGCCGATGAGCGCGATGGCTGTAACGATCAGTATCTGCATGAGGCCGTCCGCGGCAGGATTGCCCGTAGGGAGCGCCTTGGCGACCTCCGCGGCCTTCTTGGAAACCAATAGCAGCTGCGTGTCGATGCCGGCCGCCGAATTGGAGGCTGTTTGCCGCGCGCCGGTGCCTGAGGGCTCTCGCTGCGCCATGCCAACGGACTGCAGGGCGGCGATTGTATTGTCGGTTCCGAGCGACCGGCCGGATTCGTTGAACTGCGGCCCCAGCGTGCCGGGAATCGGCGGACGGGCGGCATCGACGAGGTTTCCGAGGCTTTGTTGCCGGGCATCCGACGCATCGAGGACCGCGAGCATCGTCGCCCGCGCATCTCGCTGCAGCACTTCCAGGTAGGTGTTGAGCGTTCCGTCGGCCGCCGAGGTCGCTCCGAGCGCAACCAGACCGTCGCGAATGCCGGCCGCCCGCTCGCCGAGCGATCGCCGTTCGCGGATCAGGTCGTCCGCGGCGGCAAAGAAATCATGAATGCCCTGCCGCAGATTGAGCATGGTCTGACGCCGAACCGGATCATCCTGCACGAGCTCGATCGCCTTTGAAAATGCGTCTTCGGCGTCGGCCTTTCGCTTGGCGTATCGCTGCTCGTCGTCGGTCCTCCCAGTCTGGATATAGTTGATGATCCGGCGGTCGGCGCCGGCAAGTTCGCGGATGGAGACGATGAGATAACCGAGGTAATTTCCGGCTCTGACACTGTCCGAAATCGTATCCGATGACCTGTTGAGGGCGTACCACGCGGTGCCGGATATCGACATCGATAACAGCAGGAGGACGGCAGCCAATGCTACGATCCTCCCGCGAACTGAGAGCATGGTCGGCATGTCGGAGCCTGGGTTTCAAGGTTTAACTGCGCATCCCTGATCTTGGAAACGCAAATTGTTCCCACCATTGCTGACCGCTAACGTGACCATCGTATGGATTATTTCGGGCCACATTGTGAGCTGCGATGGACGGGCCCGCGCCGGCCCGTGTTCGCGGCTCAAGCGCACGTTGAACCGGGGGCCTATCACAAGCCTAAGCATGGCAACGCGGATCCGGAACCGTCGCTTTCGGTAACCTGCAGACCGCAAGTATCCCGCCGCTAAATACGAAGGCGAGCCTGTAGCGGCAGCGGCTTTACCAAGGCCACCAGCGCGGCCGATGCTGCACTGGTGCCTTTTCAGTCGGTGTCGGCCTCACGCCGCCTTCATCAGGCCTTCCTTGGTCAGCGCTTCCTGCACCTTCGGCCGCGCGGCGACGCGGGCCTGATAGGCCATGAGATTCGGCATCGCCGAGAGATCGAATTTCATCCGTTCCGCCCAGCACAGCATGGTGAACAGGTAGCCGTCGGCGACGGTGAACTGTTTGCCCATCAGGTAGTCGTGGCCGGCAAGCACGCCGTCGAGATATTTGAACTTGCCCATCACCCGATCCTTGAAGAAGGCCTTGGCATCGTCGGAGAGCACCGGACTGAACAGCGGGCCGAAGTTCTTGTGCACTTCCGAAGTGATGAAGTTGAGCCACTCCAAAAGCTTATAACGCTCGGCGCTGTCGCGGGCCGGCGCCAGATTTCGGGCCGACGCCTTGTCGGCAATCATCTGCACGATGACCGGGCCCTCGGTGACGAGTTCGCCGCTATCGAGGGCGAGTGCCGGCACCTGGCCTTTCGGATTCACTTTGAGATAATCGTCGCCGTTCTCGGTCGTCTTGGCCCTGAGATCGACCTTGACCAGGTCATAGGGCAGACCGGCTTCAAGCAGCGCGATATGGGGAGAAAGCGAACAGGCTCCGGGCGAATAATACAGTTTCATCGAAAATTTCCCTCCTCGGGGTTATTTGCTTTGCGCGCCAGATCATGGTCGATGCTGGTCGGGTCAGAACCGACCAGGCTCTATGTCTTTACCTTCACGCGTTTTCTTCCAGCGAACCACGACCCACTTCGCTTGAAAACGCTATTGGATCACTAAATGCATCTGCATGAAATAGTCAAGATTGATGCAGCTGCATCAAGTGCGGTACAGTAATCGTGACACCTATGGGCTGGTCCATGAAACGCAAACCATCGACCGAGGCGACCGCTGCCTGGATCCGCCTGATGCGGCTTCAGAGCCGGGTGCTTGACGCGGTCGAGCAGGATTTGAAGAAAGCCGGTTTTCCGCCGTTGGCCTGGTACGACGCGCTGCTCGAACTGTCGCGCGCGCCGACGGGTGAAATGCGCCCGGTTGAGCTGGAAAAGCAGATGCTGATCCCGCAATACCAGACCTCGCGGCTGATCGACCGGCTGGTGGACGAGGGACTGGCGGCGCGGCGCGAATGCAAGATCGACAAACGCGGCCAGTTTGTCGAGATCACCGAGGCCGGGCGTGAGCTGCAGAAAAAGATGTGGGGCGCCTATTCCGCGGCCATCGAGAAATACGTCGGCTCGAAATTGTCCGACGCGGATGCGTCAAAACTGTGTGCGCTGCTCGACCGGCTGGGTTGCTCCTGCGAGGAGACGCAAGTGCTCGCCGCCAGAGACGGCGTGCCTGCGCGATGATATCGTTCTCACTCTCCTCATCTGCCAACCGGCCGGTTGGCGGATGGCCCCGACACCGCGCGCCTTCGGCAACCGCGCCTTTCATCCGGAATTTGCATGGCGCGTGACCAGATCGATATGACGCCGCTGCAATCGCGCGACGAGCTGGTGGCGTGGCTGGAGGCCGGCGTGAAGCCAGCATCCGATTTCCGGATCGGCACCGAGCACGAGAAAACGCCGTTTACGCTGCAAGGCCATCAGCCGGTCGCCTACGAGGGCGCCCGCGGCATCGGTGCGCTTCTCGAAGGCATGCAGCTCCTGCTCGGCTGGGAGCCGATCATGGAGCGCAACAATATCATAGGTCTGTATGACGTTACCGGCGGCGGTGCGATTTCGCTGGAACCGGGCGGGCAATTCGAGTTGTCGGGCGCCCCGGTCGAGACCGTGCATCAGACCCAGTCCGAGCTGATGGCGCATCTGGCGCAGGTGCGCGAGATCGCGGCTCCCTTGGGCATCGGCTTTCTCGGGCTTGGCATGACACCGTCATGGTCGCGCGCGCAAATTCCCATCATGCCCAAGGGCCGCTACAAGATCATGACCGACTACATGCCGAAGGTCGGCCGATATGGCCTCGACATGATGTACCGGACCTGCACGGTGCAGACCAATCTCGACTTCTCGTCGGAAGCCGACATGGTCAAGAAGCTCCGCGTCTCGGTGGCGTTGCAGCCGGTAGCGACGGCCTTGTTTGCCAATTCGCCGTTCACCGAAGGCAAGCCCAACGGCTTTCTGTCGTTCCGTTCCGAGATCTGGCGCGATACCGACAACGCCCGCTCGGGCATGATTCCTTGGGCGTTCGAGGATGGCATGGGGTTTGAGCGCTGGGTCGATTATGCGCTGGATGTGCCGATGTATTTCGTCAAGCGCGGCGATTCCTATATCGACGTCGCCGGATCGTCATTCCGGGACTTCTTCGACGGCAGGAATTCGGCATTTCCCGGCGAGCGTCCGACCTTGTCGGATTGGGCCAACCATCTCTCGACCATTTTCCCCGAGGTGCGTTTGAAACGCTATCTGGAAATGCGCGGCGCCGATGGCGTGCCATGGGGACGGCTGCCGGCGCTGCCCGCATTCTGGGTCGGATTGCTCTACGACGATGTCAGCCTGAATGCCGCGTGGGACCTGGTCCGGCTTTGGACGGCTGGCGAACGCCAGGCGTTGCGCGATGACGTGCCGCGGCTCGGCTTTAAAGCCAGGATCGGGGATCGTTACCTGTTTGAAATCGCCCGTGAGTGTGTGAATCTTTCGCATGCGGGCTTGAGGCGGCGCGGCCGCCTCGATCACGCCGGCCGCGACGAAACCCGCCATCTGCAGCCGCTGCAGCAGATTATCGACAGCGGACGTGCCCCCGCCGAGGAGATGCTGGAGAAGTTTCGCGGTCCCTGGCACGGATCGGTGGAACCAGCCTATGACGAATATGCCTTCTAGGCCGGCTGACCGGAGCGCGGCTCGCGCCGTTCATGCACCGTACAGGTTGGTGGCGATCAAATGGTACCGCCGCGGAGGGCGGGCGTCCAACCTGTTGAAAGCAATCATTGATGTGGGGAGGCCGGCTGCTCAGGGCTTGTTCGGCGATAGTTCTAGTTTTGGTCGGCGCCATGGCCGCGCGACCGGCCCAAGCTCAGGCCAATTTCGATCGCCCGGGCAGCGATTACGAGAGTTCGCCGGTGCCTTCGGGCGACCCGGAGGTGTGCGCGCTGGCCTGCGAGCACGACCGCCGCTGCCGGGCATGGAGCTTCAACTACCCGACCGATATCGACAGGGGCGCGGTCTGCTGGCTCAAGAGCAGCGTGCCGCCGCGAATGGAGGATGATTGTTGCGTCTCGGGGGTGCGCGGCGCCGGCGTGGTCGAGCCGCGCAACAAGGCGATCGAGACCTCGATCGACCGGTTCGGCGGCGATTACCGCAATTTCGAGTTGAAGAGCGGCGAGGGCGACGAGGCTTGCCGGACGGCCTGCGCCGGCGACAAACAATGCCGGGCCTGGACCTATGCACGGGCGGGTTATGTCGGGCGAGAACCGCACTGCTTCCTGAAAAAGGAGATCAAGCCGCCGCGTCGCAAAGCTGGTTTTATTTCGGGGGTGGTCAGGTAACATTCGCGGGCTATAGCGCGTAACTAGAGATCTGCGCCGAACGGCCAGAGGCACGGGCGTGGACGGCGGGGTCAACCAGGGAGCACAACGATGATTTCGAAGCTATTCTTGACGCGCAGGTTCTTTAACGGGGCAATCGTCGCGGCGGCGCTGGCGGTGGCCGGACCATTGCCGTCAGCTTCGGCCGACACCGCGACGGTTCCCTTCAGTGAACAGGCCTTCAAGGCGGCGCAGGCCTCGGGCAGCCCGATCCTGGTCGAAATCCACGCCGACTGGTGCCCCACCTGCAAGGCCCAGCAACCCATCCTTGACCAACTGACCGCCCAGCCCAAGTTCAAGGACTTGAAAATCTTCCGGGTCGATTTCGATAGCATGAAGCCGGCGGTCAAGGCGTTCGGCGCCCGGATGCAGTCGACGCTGATCGTCTTCAAGGGATCGGCCGAACAGGCTCGCTCCGTCGGCGACACCAAGGAAGCCTCGATCGCAGCCCTGCTCGACAAGAGCCTTTGAGAAGTGAAGGCAATTCCTCGAAACAAAAGGCTGGAGGCAGGTTCTGATCCTATCAGAACCGCTCGGTCTGCGGGGCTGACGTGAACAGCTGGCTGCTGGCCTTTGCGGCCGGCGTGCTGTCGATCCTTTCGCCCTGTGTGCTGCCGCTGGTGCCGATTGTGCTGGGTGCCGCGGTGTCGGCGCATCGGCTGGGCGCGTTTGCGTTGGCCGCCGGCCTGGCGGTGTCGTTTGCCGGGCTCGGCCTGTTGCTGGCGCTGGCCGGACTAGGGCTTGGCATTGATTCCGGAATGTTCCGGACGGCCGCCGCCGTCATCATGATCGTGCTGGGGGCCTTCCTGATCTTGCCCTCCTGGCAAGCAAGGCTCGCGCTGGCGAGCGGACCGGTTGCGAGCTGGGCTGACCGGCATTCTGCAGGGTTTGCCTCCTCGGGACTGGCTGGCCAGTTCGCGATTGGGCTGCTGCTCGGCGCCGTCTGGTCGCCCTGCGTCGGCCCTACACTCGGCGCCGCCTCGCTGCTTGCCTCGCAGGGCCGCGACCTGCCGCACGTCGCGGTGACGATGGCGGTTTTTGGTATCGGCGCGGCGCTGCCGTTGATCCTGTTGGGACTTTTGTCGCGTGCGACGCTGCTGCGCGTGCGCTCGCACCTGCTGTCGGCCGGCAAACTCGGCAAGGCGCTGCTCGGCGCGGCCTTCATCCTGGTCGGGGTTACGATCGTCTCCGGTGCCGACAGGAGGATCGAGGCCGCATTGGTCGACGCCTCGCCGTCTTGGCTGACGCAACTGACGACATCCTATTAGCTTGTCAGATCGCGTCGGCCGGCAATACCGTGAGTTCCGGCCACAACATTTTCCAGCGTCTGGCTTTGGCCTCGTAGTTGGCGGCGGAGAACCAGGCGGAAGGGTTCGGCCGCACTATCATGCCGGCTATATCCTCAAAGCCGTGGGGCGCATAGACGTCGAAACCTTCTGCCGTGCGGCGTATTCCAACCTTTGTGGTTTTGGTCAGGAAGCGGTCGATACCATCGGTCGAACATCGTAGCGCCGGGTAGGGCAGCCCGTGCTTGTCCGGATACCAGAGATGGACCCGCGCCTGATTGCGCAGTTCGACCTTGACGCCAAGCTCTGCCAGCCGACCCTGCAGGTTGCGGATCACGGCGTCCTCGGCGTGCCATGAGGTATCCGGATCGAAATAGAAGATATCGTAGTCGGCGATGCCGTGATCGATCGCACGTCCCGTCAGCACATTCCACACGGTCTGCACCAGGCACCCGGAGACGATCCATGGATCCGGCAGCCCAAGCCGGAAGCATTCATCGGCAATGACGAGGTTGACCGGATTGCGCAGGGTAGCTGAAAAAAAGGCGTCAGTGTCCATGGCGGTGCGGTGCGATCGGCCAATACCTCGCATGACGGCGCTGGCAGGCCCACTGCAAACCGAGTGGTCCTGACACCTGACGCTGGTGTCAAGAGCCTGGGCTGTCGATACGAGGCGCAGCGGCCGCCGGCCTCCTTGGGCGATAACAGCGCTGCTCAGGCCGCCCTGCGGCTGGATTTCGGTGAGGCTGCGGACTTTCTCCTTGGCTTGGCCTTTGCCGGAGCTTCGGAAGCGGGAACCGAAACAGAGGCGGCCAACAGCGCGCGTTGGGCGTCGAGCCAATAGGCGTCGGCTTTGCCTTCGGGGCAGCCGTCGCCGATCCAGAGATAGTAAGCCCGCTCGCGAATGGCGGAATCGAGGTCCTGCATCGGTATTCTCCTTCCTTGAGATGGAGAATTGATGCGCAATTATGGTTAATTAATTCTTAATCCAAGCGGCTCTGTCATCGCGCAGCTCAGCTCGATCGATGGGGCGAGGGCACCGTACCGCACCGTCTTGAATGCGGACCGCATTGTTCTCGTGATCGGCGGAGCGCGCGTGTCGTCCCGTCAATGCACCGAGGTGAAAAAGCGGCTGGGACGAAAACCCGATAGCCACGTCCACACCGGCTGGCTGCGAATGCCGAGGTCCCACGATCCGAGGATGACATCGGCGCGGCCGACCAGATCATTCATCGGCAAAAGGCCAACGCCGCCGTCGCGCAAGGGCACGCGGCTGTCGGCGGAGTTGTCGCGGTTGTCGCCCATCACGAACAGATGGCCGGGCGGCACCGTCACTTCCGCCGTATTGTCGAGGCGGCCATTGTCACGCAGCTTGAAAATTTCGTGGCTGACGCCATTGGGCAAGGTCTCGATATAGCGATAGGCGCGCTCGGCCCCGCCATTGTCGTCTTCCGCCCGGCCGACGCCGTCAGGCTTCAGCTCTGCGGCGCGGTCATTAATGAAAAGCTGACCCTGCCGCATCTGGATGCGATCGCCGGGCAGCCCGACCACACGCTTGACCCAGGCCTGCGAGCGGTCGCCCGGCCAGCGGAAAACGACGACATCGCCAAGTTTCGGGCGCTCGGGAAACAGCCGTCCGGTCTCCGGCAGGTTGATCTGGATCGGCAGCGAGGCGGTCGAATAGCCGTAGGCGAATTTCGTCGCCAACAGCGCATCGCCGATGTCGAGCGTCGGTTCCATCGAGCCCGACGGCACATAGAACGGCTCGGCCAGCGCGCCCTTGGCCAGGAATACCACCAGCACGATGCCTGCGAGCTGCACCAGCTGGCCGCGCCAGCCCTGCGACTTGGGGGCGACGGTTTCGTTGTGGACGCTCATTAGCCCGTCCCTCCGACGGTGATGCGCTCCATCCGTAGCGTCGGCTGGCCGACCCCGACCGGTACACCCTGGCCATTCTTGCCGCAGGTGCCGATCCCGGTATCGAGCGCGAGGTCGTTGCCGATCATGGTGATGCGATGGAGGTCGGTCGGCCCGTTGCCGATCAGCATCGCCCCCTTCAGCGGCGCCCCGAGTTTTCCATTCTCTATTTTGTAGGCCTCGGTGCATTGGAACACGTATTTGCCCGAGGTGATGTCGACCTGGCCGCCACCAAAATTGGCGGCATAGACACCATGTTTGACCGAGGCGAGGATTTCCGCGGGATCGCGCTCACCAGCCAGCATGTAGGTGTTGGTCATGCGGGGCATCGGCACATGGGAATAGCTTTGACGGCGGCCGTTGCCGGTCGGTTTCATGTTCATCAGTCGCGCATTTTGGCGATCCTGCATGTAGCCGACGAGAATGCCGTCCTCGATCAGCACGGTGCGGTTGGTGGGGGTGCCCTCGTCGTCGATCGACAGCGAACCGCGCCTGGATGCCATGGTGCCGTCATCGACCACGGTGACGCCTTTGGCGGCCACCTGCTGGCCCATCAGGCCCGCGAAAGCCGAGGTCTGCTTGCGGTTGAAATCGCCCTCCAGGCCATGGCCGACCGCCTCGTGCAGCATCACGCCGGGCCAGCCGGCTCCCAGCACCACATCCATTTCACCAGCGGGCGCTGGAACGGATTCGAGATTGACCAGCGCCTCGCGCAAGGCGCCGTCGGCGGCCTCGCGCCAGGCTTTGGTCTCGATGAAGCGGGCATAGCCCTCGCGGCCGCCATAGCCCTTGCTGCCGCTTTCCTGGCGGTCGCCCTGTCCGGCGACGACCGAAATATTGACCCGCACCAAGGGGCGGATATCGCGATAGCTCTCGCCATCGGGTCGGAGGATTTCGACGACCTGCCAGGTCGCGCCCACGCTGACCGAAACCTGTCGCACCCGGGGATCCCGGTCGCGCACGTAGGCGTCGATCTCGGCGAGCAGTTTTACCTTGGTCTCGAAACCCGGTGCATCCAGCGGATTTTCGTCCCCATAGAGTCGCACATTGGTATGGGAAGGCGCCGCCGCAAAGGTGCCGGAATAGCCGCCGCGCACCGCCGCCACCGCATCCGCCGCCCGGATCAGCGCCGGCAGCGAAACGTCGGAGGAATGTGCATACCCGACCGCGTCGTCCTTGACCGCGCGCAGGCCGAATCCCTGCGAGGTGTCATAGGTGGCCTGCTTGAGCCGGCCATTGTCGAACATCAAGGCCTCGGTCTGGCTGTATTCCAGGAACAGCTCGCCGTCATCGGCGCCCGCAAGCCCGCGCCCGACCTGGTGGCGGACGGCATCCCGGTCGAGGTTGGCACGGTCGAGCAGCGAGGTTGTGGGGGTCATGGATTTGTCCGTTGTCGTTTGATTTTATCCAAGATAGTCGTTTCCCCGCCATTCCGCGAGGGGGCGGGGTCAGACCCATTGTCGCAACCATGAATAGGGTGGAAATTGTTCCGATAGCGCAGGGCCATATCGAGGGCTTCCATCGCGTTCTCGATATTGTCGCGCGGGAGCGAAAATATCTCTCCTTCCTTGAAGGCCCGCCGATCGAGACGATGCGGGCGTTCGTGCTCGACAATATCAAATGCCGTCATCCTCAATACGTCGCCGTATTGGCAGGCGAGGTGATCGGCTGGTGTGACGTGACCCCCAAGACGAGGCCGATCTATGCCCATAGCGGGGTACTGGGAATGGGTGTTCTGCCGCGATTGCGAGGCCAGGGTATCGGCTCCAGTTTAATTCGATCGACGCTTGCCGCGGCTCGATCCGGCGGACTTCATCGGGTTGAGTTGACCGTGCGAGAGAGCAATAGGCTCGCAATCGAACTTTACAACCGGTACGGCTTCGAGATCGAAGGTTTGCAGCGCGACGCTGTTCAAATTGATGGCATTTACGAAAATGTAATCTGCATGGCCGTGCTGCTTTAGCGGCTAATCCTCCCGGCAACGGCTTCGCCATTGTGTCCCAGGATGTCGATTTCGCTGGAATGGCAACCTTGCGCGGTGCGCGCCGCCGAAAGCGATTTCGTTGCACGCCGGAAACCAGCCGACAGCGCTATTTCAATTTTGCTGCGGCCGTCACTCCGACGTCATATTGGCCTTCGGGAATGACAGCGACGCAGCATGTCTTGAAATTTATTGATCCAGCCGCCCTCACGGCAGGTGATCATACCCATCCGCGAGCCCGTTCAGGCTTAGAGGGAATCCGATGCCCTCTTCCGGGGTCTCGAAGATGATGAAGGTCGCGGTCTTGGCGGTTTTCAACTGGCCGAGCAGCTTGTCATCCATCACGACTTCGGCGACGCAGCCATTGGGCAGGCATCTGACAAAACCGGCGCGGCCGACATCGACATTGTCAAGTTTCAGGCCGAGGCCGGAGGGCAGGAGCACGCCCAGGGGTGCCACCACCCGCATCAGCCGGCTTTTCTGGTCGGCGGTCTTCAGCATGATGACCGTGAGGCCGGCATTGCTGCGGTCCTCGGCTACCACGCTCTGGATCAGGGCGCATTGCTCGGCTTGCGCGCCCGGCGGGGTGTCGCAACGGATCTGCCAGTCGCCGTGAACCGATTTGACCGCGCCTTGCGCGCTGGCAGCCGCGGTCAGGCCGAACAGCAACGCGATGGCCAGCATGGTGGCGGCAAGATTTGCGATAAGGCTGCTCCTGGCCAAAATTGCGCTCGGCCTTGCCCCCAGCCAGCAGTTGAAAACCGCGGTAAATGAATTACCGCGGTTGCTGTCGCTTGTCGCCTTGATCGTCGCATGCCCCATCGGGGTCGATTCCTTAGGTTTTCCCTCTAGCGAATCGGGTAGAAGGTTAGACCGATCGCAGTGGTCTGATAATGCAATGACGGCGCCTTGAAGGCATTTTTGGCGCCGGGATAGCCACCTTGTGGGTGCGAATCAGGTTGCTGAGGAGATGCTCGTCTGTGCCTACATCGGGCAATCCGCCTGTCAAGCGGCTCCGGGCAGTAAACGCAGCGTTGTGGCTGATTTCAAGTTAAAACCAGACCTCGGCCTATCTGGCAGTGGAGCATTGCCTGGCGCCCTATTACTGCATTGCGATAGCCCGAGATTTATGGTTTGAGAAGCCAAGATTTCGACGCGTTCCATCGATCCGGCCCGGGGAAGCTGCCAAATCCTTCCAGGGCCGTTTGTCAGGAGGCGGATCGTGCGGCATTCCGGCCCGGGGGCGGAACGCTTTTTAGGATTTATCATGGGAGCGCGAGCGGCATGACGAAGGCGAAAGCCCAGATGGGCCGGCGGTTGCTGGGACTAGTGGTGGCCGGCGGTGCGCTGGTGCAGGGCGGTGCGGCGTTCGCCGATATGGGGCAGCCGGCGCCGTGGGAATACAGGCTGCAGCAAGCGGCGACGCCGGTGATGGAAAACATCATCTGGTTCCATAATTTGCTGCTCTGGATCATCACCATCATCACGCTATTCGTGCTGGCGCTCTTGGTCACGGTAATGGTGAAGTTCAATGCCAGGGCCAACCCGGTGCCCTCCAGGACCACGCACAACAGTCTGATCGAAGTGGCTTGGACGCTGATTCCGGTCCTGATCCTGGTCGCCATCGCGGTGCCGTCGTTCCGGCTGCTGTTCCTGGAACTCGACGTTCCCAAGGCCGATGTGACCATCAAGGCAACCGGCAACCAGTGGAACTGGACCTACAGCTATCCCGACGACAAGATCGAATACACCTCGATCATGCTGGCGGACGAAGATCGGGCCAAGCTCGCCTCGCCGCCGCCGCGCCTGCTCGGCGTAGACCATGCGATCGTCGTGCCGGTGAACAAGGTGGTCCGCGTGCAGACCACCGGCGCCGACGTGATCCACTCCTTCGCGGTGCCCTCCTTTGGCATCAAGATCGACGCCATCCCCGGCCGCCTCAACGAAACATGGTTCAAGGCGACTGCGCTCGGCATCTACTACGGCCAGTGCTCCGAGCTGTGCGGCAAGGACCACGCCTTCATGCCGATCGCGGTCAAGGTCGTGAGCGATCAGGACTATGACGCTTGGAAGAAGTGTGTCCAATCCGGCAAGGACGACTGCATCGATGTGCCGGATGGCGGCAAGGCGAAGCAATCGAGCTAAGGGCGACTGGACCGCAAGAATCCGAACAGGGACTGCAAGGCAGGATTAAAAATGGCAGCGACCGCAGCGACGCACGACGACCACGCCCACACCCATGATGATCACGCCCACGACCATCCGACCGGCTGGAGGCGCTACGTCTATTCGACCAACCACAAGGACATCGGCACGATGTACCTAGTGTTCGCGATCATCGCCGGCATCATCGGCGGGGCGATGTCGATCGCGATCCGCGCCGAGCTGATGTATCCGGGCGTGCAGATTTTCCACAATACCCATACCTACAACGTGTTCGTGACCTCGCACGGCCTGATCATGATCTTCTTCATGGTGATGCCGGCGATGATCGGCGGTTTCGGCAACTGGTTCGTGCCGCTGATGATCGGCGCGCCAGACATGGCGTTCCCGCGCATGAACAACATCTCCTTCTGGCTGTTGCCGGCGTCGTTCGCGCTGCTGTTGACATCCACCTTCGTCGAGGGTGAGCCCGGCGCCAACGGCGTCGGGGCGGGCTGGACCATGTACGCGCCGCTGTCGACCTCGGGTCATCCGGGGCCGGCGGTCGATTTTGCCATCCTGTCGCTGCATCTGGCCGGCGCCTCATCGATCCTCGGCGCCATCAACTTCATCACCACGATCTTCAACATGCGGGCGCCGGGCATGACCCTGCACAAGATGCCGCTGTTCGTGTGGTCGATCCTGGTGACGGTGTTCCTGCTCCTGCTGGCGCTGCCGGTGCTGGCCGGCGCCATCACCATGCTGCTCACCGATCGCAATTTCGGCACTACTTTCTTTTCTGCCGAGGGCGGCGGTGATCCTGTGCTGTTCCAGCATCTGTTCTGGTTCTTCGGGCACCCCGAAGTCTACATCCTGATCCTGCCCGGATTTGGCATGATCAGCCAGATCGTCTCGACGTTCTCAAAGAAGCCGGTGTTCGGCTATCTCGGCATGGCCTATGCGATGGTGGCGATCGGCGTCATCGGCTTCGTGGTTTGGGCGCACCACATGTACACGGTCGGCATGTCCTCGGCGACGCAGGCCTATTTCGTCGCCGCCACCATGGTGATCGCGGTGCCTACGGGCGTGAAGATCTTCTCCTGGATCGCCACCATGTGGGGGGGCTCGATCGAGTTCCGGACACCGATGCTCTGGGCGGTCGGCTTCATCTTCCTGTTCACCGTCGGCGGCGTCACCGGGGTGGTGCTCGCCAACGCCGGCGTCGATCGCGTGCTGCAGGATACCTATTACGTCGTCGCTCATTTTCACTACGTGCTGTCGCTCGGCGCAGTGTTCGCGATCTTTGCCGGCTGGTACTACTGGTTTCCGAAAATGTCCGGCTACATGTATTCGGAGACCATCGGCAAGCTCCACTTCTGGATCACCTTCATCGGCGTCAACCTGGTGTTTTTCCCGCAGCATTTCCTCGGTCTCTCCGGCATGCCGCGGCGCTATGTCGATTACCCCGACGCCTTCGCCGGCTGGAACCTGGTGTCCTCGATCGGTTCCTACATTTCGGGGGTTGGCGTTTTGATCTTCATCTGGGGTGTGATCGACGCGTTCGCGCGCAAAAGGCTGGCCGGCAACAATCCCTGGGGTGCGGGCGCCACCACGCTGGAATGGACCCTGTCGTCGCCGCCGCCATTCCATCAGTTCGAAGTGCTGCCCCGCGTGCAGTAATTGCCATCGTAAGCCCAAGCCCGCGCCAGCGCGGGCTTGGCGGTTACGAAAGACCTTCAACTTCTCCGTCATGCGACGGAGGTACCTGACGGATTGGGCTGCCTTGTCGGTTATCGACCACAACGCCATCGAGATTTCGCCCCGGATTTCCGAGGCCGATGTCTCCGACTACGTCGCACTCTTGAAGCCGCGGGTGATGTCGCTCGTGATTTTCACCGCGCTGGTCGGCTTGGCGCTGGCGCCGGGCCATTTCCATCCCGTGCTGGCCTTCACCTCGATCCTCTGCATCGCGGTCGGAGCCGGCGCCTCGGGCGCGCTCAACATGTGGTACGAGAGCGATATCGACGCCCAGATGACGCGGACCGCCAACCGGCCAATCCCGCGCGGTCGCGTTACCCGGCCGGAAGCACTGACGTTCGGGATGACGCTGGCGTTCTTCGCGGTGGTCACGCTCGGCATCCTGGTCAACTGGGTTGCCGCCGCGCTGCTGGCGTTCACGATTTTCTTTTACGTGGTGATCTACACGATGGCGCTGAAGCGATGGACCGCGCAGAACATCGTCATTGGCGGCGCGGCCGGCGCGTTGCCCCCGGTGGTGGCCTGGGCGGCGGCGACCGGTTCGCTTTCGGTGGAACCGTGGCTGCTGTTCCTGATCATCTTCTTCTGGACCCCACCGCATTTCTGGGCGCTGGCGCTGTTCCGCAACGATGACTATGCGCGCGCCGGAGTGCCGATGCTGCCCGTGGTCGCCGGGCCGGATGCGACCAGGCTGCAGATTCTGCTCTACACGATCGTGCTGGTGGCGGCCGCGGTCGCGCCGTGGCCGCTCGGCTATTTCGATGCGGTGTACGGCATAGCCTCATTGCTGCTCGGCGGCTGGATGCTGGTGCTCGCGTTGCGGGTCTACCGGCGCCGGGTCGGCGTCGAGGCGGCACGGGCGACGCGAAAACTGTTCGCTTTCTCCATCCTGTATCTGTTTGCGTTGTTTGCGACCTTGCTGATCGAGGTGGTCGTTCACTTGCTGCTCCCGGCGATCTGGTAAGGGGCGTATGTCGAGGCGATGGCGGACAACCGGGAGCCAGATGGTATCGTCCTCACCGAGGCCCAGAAGAAAAGCCGCCGGCAGCGCTCGATCGCCATCGCGTTGGCGCTGGGTGTGCTGGTCGTGCTGTTTTTCGCCGTCACCATCGTCAAGGGGCCGGCCGTGCTGGTGAGGCCGTTGTGAGGGACATGGTGTGATGGATATCGAGCAGGAGCCGATGATGCCGAAACCGGGAGAGAGCTCCAGGACGGCGTCGCGCCGCGGCCTTGGCCGTGATGCGGTGGTCAGTTCGATCGCGGGCCTGGTCGTCGTGCTGATGGTCGGCGCGGCCTACGCGGCGGTGCCGTTCTACAACTGGTTCTGCCGTGCCACCGGTTTCAATGGCACCACCCAGCTTGCGAAGGTGGCGCCGACCGCGCCGCCGCTGCAGCGCAAGATTTCGGTTCGTTTCGACTCCAACGTGGCTGGCGGACTGCCGTGGAAATTCGAGCCGGAAAAGACCGAAATCGAGATCAACATCGGCCAAGTCGTTACGGTCTATTACAACGTGACCAATCTGGCGGCGCGGACCACGACCGGCCAGGCGGCCTATAATGTGGCGCCTTTGACCGTGGGGGCTTATTTCGAGAAGATCAACTGCTTCTGCTTTACTGAGCAGACCATGGCGCCAGGTGAAAAGCGCGAGATGCCTGTGGTGTTCTACGTCGATCCCTCGATTGTCAACGACAGCGACAACGCGGCACTGAGCACCATCACGTTGTCCTATACCTTCTACCCCGTGCGCGAGCCGGCAGCGACGCCTTTGGCGGCGCGCGAACCGGAAAAACCCAAGAGCAACCTGTAAGAGAAACTTCTTTTGAGACGAATACGTGCCTGTTAACATCGGCACCGCTAACGGAGATACCGCAATGGCTACGGCCCAAGTCAAGCAGCACGACTACCACCTCGTCGATCCGAGCCCATGGCCGATCGTCGGCTCGGTTTCGGCTTTCATCATGGCGGTCGGTGCGATCACGTGGATGCATCATCTGACCTCCGCCGCGCCGATCATCTTCGGCGCCGGCGTCATCGGCGTGCTCTACACCATGGTGAGCTGGTGGACGGACGTCATCCGTGAGGCGCAGTACAAGGGCGATCACACCCGTGTGGTGCAGATCAGCCATCGCTACGGCATGATCCTGTTCATCGCCTCCGAGGTGATGTTCTTCGTCGCCTGGTTCTGGGCCTTCTTCAACTCCTCGCTATTCCCAGGCGATCCCGTCCATGCCACCCGCGATGCGCTGTTCGGCGGCGTCTGGCCGCCCAAGGGCATCGAGACCTTCGATCCCTGGCATCTGCCGTTGCTCAATACGCTGTTGCTGCTGACTTCCGGCACCACGGTGACCTGGGCGCACCATGCGCTCCTGGACAACGACCGCCAGGGCCTGAAGTACGGTCTGATCCTGACCATCCTGCTTGGAGCGACCTTCACCTGCGTACAGGCCTTCGAGTACAGCCACGCCGCCTTCAGCTTTGCCGGCAATATCTATGGCGCGACCTTCTTCATGGCGACCGGCTTCCACGGCTTCCATGTGCTGGTCGGCACGATCTTCCTGATCGTCTGCCTGGCGCGCGCCTATGCCGGGCATTTCACCCCAACCCAGCACTTAGGTTTCGAATTCGCCGCCTGGTACTGGCATTTCGTTGACGTGGTTTGGCTGTTCCTGTTCGTCTGCATCTACGTCTGGGGCCACGGCGCGGAAACCATGGCGCACGGCGGTTGATTTCGTTTCCCCTGCGACAAGGGGGCGGCCGCGCGGCCGCCCTTTTGCTTTTTGAAGCGCGAAAGACCAACAAATGCCCGACCAGCCATCACCGACGCTGACCGAGAGCGCGATGCGCGGGCTGGCCTGCAAATGCCCGCGCTGTGGCAAGGGCAAGCTCTATGCGGGCTTCCTCGACCTGCGGCCGAATTGTGCGGCCTGCGGGTTGGATTTCGCCTTCATCGATTCCGGTGACGGGCCGGCGGTCTTCATCATCCTGCTGGCCGGCGCCGTCGTCGTCACCTGCGCGCTGATCGTGGAAGTCAAATACCAGCCGCCGTTCTGGCTGCACGCGGTGCTCTGGCTGCCGCTCATTCTCGTCACCACGCTGTTGCCGTTGCGGTCGATGAAATCGCTTCTGATCGCGCTGCAGTACCATCACAAGGCGGCGCCGGGCAGGCTGATCGACCGCGAACCCAAATGATGGCGACCGTGGTACGGCGTCGCGGCCGCGGCGGCTTTGTCGTTTTCACGCTGGTGATGGTGGCGTTTCTGGTGGGTCTCGGGATCTGGCAGCTGCAGCGTCGGGTCGAGAAACATGCGCTGATTGCGGCCCTCACCGAACGGCTCGCGGCCGCGCCGGGGTCACTGCCGCAGTCCTCGCAATGGAGTAAGCTCTCGCCAGCTAGGTACGAATTCCGCCGCGTCAGTTTTGACGCGATCTACCAGCCGCTCCCGGACGCCATGGTCTACAGTTCAGGTTCGGCGGTGCGTGAGGACATTTCCGGTCCGGGCACTTGGGCATTTATGCCCGCGCGACTGCCTGACGGCGTGAGCATTGTGATCAACGCGGGCTTCGTGCCAAACCCGATGCAGGATCGGACCCTTGAGGATCGGGCGGTGGCACCGCTCATTTCCGGCAAAACGGTGAGACTGACCGGCTACATCCGTTTTCCCGAAAAAGGCGGCATGCTGACGCCGCCGGAGAACATGACCAGGCGGCTGTGGTTCACGCGGGATCATCTCGCGATGGCGCGGGCGCTCGGCTGGGGCGAGGTCGCGCCGTTCTATGTCGACCTGGAGCTGCCGGTTCCACCAAGCGGCATCCCGAAGCCTGGCCCGCTCGAGCTGCATCTCAGGGACGATCACCTGCAATATGCGATCACCTGGTTTGGCCTGGCGGGCGCGGTCGTGATCGCATTTGCGGTTTGGCTGCGCGGATCTCAGCGCCTTTCCTCATCCTAGAGCGTGCGCCGCCAATGACGGACCAAATTTCCCGGTTTCCTCTTGCCCCCAAAACGCTTTAAGGTGCGGAGCGGCTGCGTCGCCGACCATGTTAGATTATCATTAAATATCAAAGGCTTGGAATAATATCCGACCTTTGGAGGGCGGTTTGAACCGGTATATTTCGACGCGGGGGGAGGCCCCCGCCCTCGGTTTCTGCGACGTCATGCTGGCCGGGCTCGCCCGCGATGGCGGCCTTTACGTGCCCGAAACCTGGCCGCGGCTGTCGCCTGAAACCATCGCTGGCTTTTTCGGCCGGCCGTATTGGCAAGTCGCGGTCGACATCATCAGCCCGTTTGTCGGCGGCGAAATTTCCGACGCCGATCTCGGCCGCATGGCGAACGAGGCCTACGCCACGTTCCGTCACCCGGCCGTGGTTCCGCTCGACCAGATCGGGCCCAATCAATTCCTGCTGGAGCTGTTCCACGGCCCGACCCTGGCCTTCAAGGACGTGGCGATGCAGCTTATCTCGCGGCTGATGGATCACGTGCTGGCCAGGCGCGAGCGGCGCATCACCATCGTTGTCGCGACCTCGGGCGATACCGGCGGCGCCGCGGTCGATGCGTTCGCGGGTCTCGACAACGTCGACCTGATCGTGCTGTTCCCGCACGGCCGCATCTCCGAGGTGCAGCGGCGGATGATGACGACATCAGCCGCGGCCAACGTTCATGCACTGGCGATCGAAGGCCATTTCGATGATTGCCAGGCGATCGTGAAGGGACTGTTCAACCATCACGCCTTCCGCGATCAGGTTTCGCTGTCGGGCGTCAATTCCATCAACTGGGCGCGGATCGTGGCCCAGGTGGTCTATTATTTCACTTCCGCGGTCGCGCTCGGCGCACCCCTGCGCGCGATGGATTTCACCGTGCCGACCGGGAATTTCGGCGATATCTTCGCCGGCTACGTCGCCAAGCGGATGGGGTTGCCGGTGCGCTGCCTGCGGATCGCCTCCAATGTCAACGATATCCTGCCGCGGACCCTGAAGACCGGCATCTATGAAGTGCGCGAGGTGCATCCGTCGGCCTCGCCGTCGATGGATATTCAGGTCTCCTCGAATTTCGAGCGGCTATTGTTCGAGGCGGGGGGGCGAGATCCCGCCACCGTCCGGCGGCTGATGGCGTCGTTGAAGCAGTCCGGCCGCTTCGTGCTGCCCGACGCGACGCTGGCTTCGATCCGCGAGGATTTCGACGCCGGCCGCGCGGACGAAACCGAGACCGCTGCTGCGATCCGTGCCGCCTGGCGCGAGGCCGGCGATCTTGTTGATCCGCATACCGCGGTGGCGCTGGCGGTGGCGGATCGTGACACCTCGGATTCGAAGATTCCGAACATCGTGCTTGCGACGGCGCATGCCGCCAAGTTTCCCGATGCGGTGCAGGACGCCTGCGGCGTGCGGCCGGAATTGCCGGTCTGGCTGGAAGGCCTGATGACGAGGCCCGAGCACATCAAGGTCATGAACAACGACCAGGTTGAAGTCGAGCGGTTCGTGCTGTCGGTCAGCCGCGCCGCGAAGCAAGGAGCTATCGGATGAGCGTCGATGTCACCAAGCTTCCCTCTGGCCTCACTGTGGTCACCGATAGCATGCCGCATCTGGAGACCGCGGCGCTGGGGGTCTGGGCCGGCGTCGGCGGCCGCGACGAAAAGCCGAGCGAACACGGTATCTCGCACCTGTTGGAACACATGGCCTTCAAGGGCACCACGCGGCGTTCTTCGCGGGAAATCGTCGAGGAGATCGAGGCGGTGGGCGGCGATCTCAACGCCGGCACATCGACGGAGACCACGGCCTATTATGCGCGGGTCATGAAGGCCGACGTGCCGCTGGCGCTCGATGTGCTGTCCGATATTCTCGCCAACCCATCATTCGTGCCGGACGAGCTGGAACGGGAAAAGAGTGTGATCGTGCAGGAGATCGGCGCAGCACAGGATACGCCCGATGACGTGGTGTTCGAACACCTTAACGAACTCTGTTATCCGGATCAGCCGATGGGCCGCTCGCTATTGGGAACGGCGAAGACCTTGAAGGGTTTCAACCGCGATACGCTGCGCGGCTATCTGTCGACGCATTACCGCGGCCCCGACATGGTCGTGGCCGCGGCCGGCGCGGTCGAGCACAAGCGGGTGGTCGAGGAAGTGGCCGAGCGTTTTGCCGGCTTCGAGGCCATTCCCGCGCCAAAGCCGCAGCCCGCGAAGTTCGGCAAGGGCGGCTCCCGCGTGGTGCATCGCGAGCTCGAGCAGGCGCATCTCACTCTCGCGCTCGAGGGCGTGCCGCAAAGCGACCCCTCGCTGTTCAGCGTACAGGTCTTCACCAACACGCTGGGAGGCGGGATGTCGTCCCGGCTGTTCCAGGAGGTCCGCGAAAAGCGCGGGCTGTGCTACTCGGTCTACGCCTTTCACGCGCCCTATACCGACACCGGTTTTTTCGGACTCTATACTGGAACGGACCCCGACGATGCGCCTGAAATGATGGAGGTGATCGTCGATGTCATCAACGAGGCCGTCGACACATTGACCGAGGCCGAGGTCGCGCGCGCCAAGGCGCAGATGAAGGCAGGCCTGTTGATGGCGCTGGAAAGCTGCAGTTCGAGGGCCGAGCAGCTGGCACGCCACGTTCTGGCCTACGGCCGGCCGTTGACGGTGGAAGAGGTGGTAGCCCGGATCGATGCAGTCAGCGTGGATTCGACGCGAAGCGCCGCGCGGGATTTGTTGTCGCGCAGCCGCCCGGCCGTGGTCGCCCTTGGCAGCGGCAGGGGTCTGGACACGGCGGTGGCTTTTGCGGAAGGATTGATCGGATCGAAAGCCAAGGCGCGGCTGCACTGAAAGCCTAAGCTGCGGCAGGCGCCTTCTGGCATCGGGGAGTAGCATCATGGCCCTGTTTCGTTTGCCATCCAGCGGACCGGCCGCGCTGGCCCCGCGCGGCCATGGATTGCTGCTGCGCGCGCCGCAGATGTCGGATTTTCTGCAATGGGCGCATTTGCGCGAGCACAGCCGGGAATACCTGACACCGTGGGAGCCGATCTGGCCGTCCGATGACCTGACGCGGTCTGGCTTCAGGCGTCGGCTGCGCCGTTATGCCGAGGATATCGCCGCCGACCGATCCTATCCGTTCATCGTGTTCCGGGAATCCGACGGCGCGATGATCGGCGGCGTTACCCTCGCCAACGTTCGCCGCGGCATCGTGCAGGCCGGCACGATCGGGTACTGGGTCGGGCAGCCGCATGCCCATCGCGGCTACATGACGACGGCGCTGCGCGTGCTGCTGCCGTCGCTGTTCGGTGAACTCAATCTGCATCGCATCGAGGCCGCCTGCATTCCCACCAACGCACCCTCGATACGGGTGCTGGAGAAGTGCGGCTTCAGCCGGGAGGGGCTGGCGCGGCGCTATCTCTGCATCAACGGGGTCTGGCAGGACCACCTGCTGTTTGGCCTGCTGCACGAGGATTTCCGCGGCTAACCCTGTTTTCAGATTGCGGCGGACGGAGGTCGGGGTGCCTTTGGTTCGCCGTCATTGCGCTGATATAACGCGCAAACCGCGCGTTTCCGTCGAGCCAGGCGTGGGGCATCTTGGGATATCTTGACAATGCATGACAGGCGGATGGTGCAAACGATCGGCGCCGCCGGGAGGAACCGTCTGCGCGTTGCGCTTGCGCTTGCCGTCGCGGGCGCCCTGCTGTCCGGGTGCGGCGGCGGCAGCATGTTGGGAGGTTCCACTACCAATTCCAGCCCATCGATCGGCAGCAGGTTCAGCGAACTGTTCGGCTCGAGGTCGCAGGCCGTGGGCGAGAAGCCGCCGCCGCCAATAGACAACGAACTGACCTGTCCGCCGGTGAGCATTCGCGCCGGCGCGTCGACCTTTGCGGTAGCGGCGCCAGGAAAGGAGGCCGTCGGCAACGACCTGCGCTATCAGGCGACGATCACACGCACCGCGCGGGACTGCAAGCAGACTGGCGACCAGATCACGGCGCGGATCGGTATTCTGGGCCGCGTCATTGCCGGCCCGGCTGGAAATCCGGCGACGGTCGAGATTCCGCTTCGGGTCGCCGTTGTGCAAGGCGGCGTGCAGGAGAAGACCATTACCACCAAGGTCTATCGCACCACGGTTTCGATGGGCGAAGAAGGTAGCGTGCCGTTCAGTCTGGTGGCGGAGGACGTCATCTATCCAGTGCCCCCTGGCGCATCCGGCGACGACTATATCTTCTATATCGGTTTCGATCCCCAGGCGCTGACGCCGGAGCCGAAGCCAAAGGCCGCGCGGAAGAAGAAGTAATCGTTCTGCCATCTCCCGGTGGCGGAACGAGGCGACAGCACGATCTTAAAAAAACAGCCGGCGCGATCATATCGCGCAGGCCGTCGCCGTCGCGGGTCAGCTTGTCAGTTCAGCTTTTGGCGAACTTCCGCGATTCCCTTGGCCAGCAGGCCGTCAGCGATCTCGCCCTTCACCGATGTGGAGAGGATGGTGGAAGCGGCCGCGACCGCGGCGTCGGCGGCCGCGGCTCGGACCTCGGCCAGCGCCTGCGCCTCCGCCAGCGCGATCTTGCCTTCGGCGGTTTTGGTGCGGCGCGCGACAAAGTCCTCCATCTTGGTCTTGGCCTCGGAGGCAATGCGTCCGGCTTCTGCCTGCGCGCCGGCGATGATGTCCTGGGCCTCGCGTTCGGCGCTGGCGTGCCGGGCCTTGTATTCGGCGAGCAGCTTGGCCGCCTCGTCCTTGAGCCGGCGCGCATCGTCGAGCTCGGCCTTGATTCGGTCGCGGCGATGATCGAGCGTCTTGATCACCGTGCGGTGGACGCCGAGGTAGGCGAATACGCCCATCAGGATCAGGAAGGCAACGGCAACCCAGAACTCCGGTTCGGCGAACATCACCATTATCCCTTCAAGGAAGCATCAACGGCGCGGTTCACCAGCCCTGTTTCAGGTGGCACGCCAGTGAGCCGCTGCACGATCGCTGTGGCCGCGTCCGCGGCGATGCCGCGGACGTTGCCCATCGCGGCCTCGCGGGTCGCGGTGATGGTCTTTTCCGCCTCGGCGAGCTTCACGGCCAGCTGCTCTTCCAGCTTCCTGCGTTCGGCCTCCGATGCGGCATTGAGCTTTTCGCGGGTTTCAGCCCCGATCGCCTGCGCGCGCGAGCGCGCCGCGGCGAGCTCGCTTTCATAGGCTTTCAGCGCGGCGTCGGAGGAGTCCTTCAGCTTCTGGGCCGCGGCCAGGTCGCCCTCGATGGTATTCTGGCGCTCGTCGAGCAGGCTGCCCACCCGCGGCAGCGCAATTCGCGAAACGATCAGATAAAGCGCGACGAACGCGATCAGCAGCGACACCAGCTGCGAAGCAAAGGTGTCCTTCTCGAATGGCGGAAACGCGTGTTTCTGGGCATCGGCCTCGGTGTGGGCGGTGGTGCCCTTGGCGTTGCCGTGAGCTTCAGCCATCGGCTGCTCCTGTCCGCAAACTGCAAATCCGATTTCAGAGCGCGAACAGCAGCAACAGCGCGATCAGCAGCGAGAAGATGCCGAGCGCCTCGGTCACGGCGAAGCCGAAGATCAGGTTGCCGAACTGGCCCTGCGCGGCCGACGGATTGCGCACCGCGGCGGCAAGATAATTGCCGAAGATGATGCCCACGCCCGCGCCGGCGCCACCCATGCCAATGCAGGCAATACCAGCGCCAATGTACTTCGCGGCAATCGGATCCATGAAACGAACTCCTTGTTGGGGTTTGGTGAGAAGGGAAGATTGGGCTCAGTGGCCCGGATGAATCGCGTCGTTGATGTAGATGCAGGTGAGGATGGTGAACACGTAAGCCTGGAGGAAAGCGACCAGCAGTTCGAGCGCGGTCAGCGCGATCACCATGCCGAGTGGCAGCACGGCACCGGCGAAACCGGCAATGCCAAGCGCCGCCAGCAACGGAATGAAACTTGCGAACACCGCCAATGCGATGTGCCCGGCCAGCATGTTGGCGAACAGACGCACGGAGTGCGAGATCGGCCGCAGGAAGAACGAGAACACCTCGATGAACACGACCAGCGGCAGGATGAAGATCGGAATGCCCGAAGGCACGAACAGTTTGAAGAACTTCAGGCCATTCTTGTAGAAACCGTAGATCAGCACCGTCAGGAACACCAGCATCGCGAGCGCCGCGGTGACGATGAGGTGGCTGGCGATCGTGAAGTTGTAGGGAATGACCCCAACGATGTTCGATACGGCGACGAACATGAATAAAGAGAACACCAGCGGAAAGAATTTCATGCCTTCCTTGCCGGCGGTCGAGCGGATGGTATTGGCGACAAATTCGTAGCTGATTTCCGCGATCGACTGGATCCGTCCGGGGACCAGCTGCCGTCCCGACACGCCGCCGATCATCAGCAGCGCAATCAGCGCCACCGAACCGAACATGTAGGCCGAGGAATTGGTGAAGGCGATCTCCTGATGGCCGATATGGCCGATCGTGAAGAGCTTATGGATATCAAACTGTTCGATCGGATCGATCATCCGCGCAGCATCTCATAACGTCCGCCGGCCACGCCGGCGGTCTGCAGTCAATTCTTCTGGCTTGGCTTCTCAACGGCCTGTTCTGTACGGATCAACGCCTGCCGATCTAATCACGTTGACCACACCGGCTACGAAGCCGAGCAGAACGAACACGATGAGGCCGAAGGGCGATGTCGACAGCAAACGGTCGAAACCCCAGCCAATCAACGCCCCGACGACAACACCCGCGATCAACTCCGAGGACAGCCGGAAACCGCGCGCCATTGCCGAAGCCCTGGCCGCACCGTTTCCATCGCCAAGTTGGTCAGTCCCGGTTCCGCGGCTGTCCCTCAATTTGGACAACCGCTGATCCAGACTTCCGAGCCTTGCGGAAAGCGCAGCTTCGTCGGAGGACGATTGATCGCGACTTCCATTTGCGCCGTCGTCCGTGCCGCCCGCCATGATGTGGAGACCCGAAACGAGACCGCGGTTATTGGAAATGACGCCCCGCCACCCTCAAAAGCCGCGCGGACCATACTGACCGCGCCCCATCAAGTCAAGATTGCGTCATAACCAATTAGGTCATTGATTAGATTGGATTTATTCTATTCCGGCGGGAAAATGCAGCCAGCCTGTCGCCGCAGTGCAGCAGCGTTCGCTGGACAGGTTCGATCGGGTGCGCGGCCCCCGGCGCCCCCGAGGTTCCGATCCCTCGGCAAGACTGCGCACGACGTCAAGTTGAACAGCCTACCGTCGTCGCAATCCAACACTGGGTCCCGACTGTTTCCCGACGGGAACCTGCGATCTCGGTTCTGCGCGGACAAACGCCGGCAGCGGTGTCCCTACTAACCAGAAAACCAATCCATTCAAGGGTTGGCCGGAATAGCCTCGATCAATGGCGAGGATGGATGGCATCATTGAGGTAGATGCAGGTCAGGATGGCGAAGACGTAAGCCTGGAGCAATGCGACCAGAAGCTCGAGCGCGGTCAGCGCCGTCGTCATCGCCAACGGCAGCAGCGCACCCACCCAGCCGATGATGCCGATGGCGCCAAGCGCGCCGACAAAGCTCGCGAAAACCTTCAGGGCAATGTGGCCTGCGAGCATGTTGGCGAACAGCCGGAGCGAATGCGAAAGAGGTCTCACGAAGAAAAAGGATATCACTTCGATCGGCACGACCAGCGGCAGAATGTAGATCGGCACGCCGGAAGGCACGAATATCCTGAAGAATTGCAGGCCGTTCTTGTACAGGCCATAGAACAGCACGATGACGAATACCAACAGCGCGAGCGCGGCCGTGACAATGAGATGGCTGGAAACTGTGAAGGCGTAGGGAATGATCCCGACCACGTTCGATACCATGATGAACATGAACAGCGAGAACACCAGCGGGAAGAACTTCATGCCGTCCTTGCCGGCGTTCGTTTGAATCATGCTGGCAACGAACTCGTAACAGAGCTCCGCGATCGATTGGATACGTCCGGGCACCAGCTGCCGGCGAGCGACGCCGCCGATCATCAGGAGTGAGATCAGCGCCACCGTACCGAACATGTAGGCGGAAGAATTGGTGAAGGCGATCTCCTGATGGCCGATGTGGCCGATCGTGAAGATCTTTTCGATATTGAACTGATGGATCGGATCAACCATCCACGTTCACGTTTTGCCACGCCGGCCGCGCCGGCGTTCTTGCAATCAATCGGTCCGGCGAGTCCAGATTTCGCCGGAGATATCGCAACATCCATCCGCCGCTGCCGGCGTGGCTGCCGCGAAGCGGTTAACCGACACGGTGCCGTGGCTATTGGAAATGGCGCCCCATCACTCCTGCGAGTTCCACGGACGATAGGGTCCGCCTCCAACCAAGTCAAGATTGTGACACAACCTGCGAGTACTTCGATCGGATGGGTTTCAGGAAGTCACATTGGTAAGTGCCGCCAGGCGCACTCGACGGGCATGTTGTGAGCACCGGATCGAATGGCGCTGCGGATGCTTTGCAGTCAGGCCGTGCGTCCTGCCGTTCCCAGGGATACAATGAAGCGACGCTTGCGGACCATCCAATCGCGTTAGGAAGCGGAGAGAGACCCCGTGATGACAACAGCGGCATCGCCATCGAGATTGACCGGATTTGCCTCGGCGGCGTTGGGGGCTGGATTTGGTTTTTGGGTCGGCGCGACCGGCGCCGCCGTGGCGCAGGCACTTCCGGACCCCGAGAATGGCCGCTATACGCTGTCGCCGATTACCGATGGCGTGATCCGGCTCGATACCCGAACCGGCGCCGTTTCGACCTGCACCAATTCCAGCGCCGGCTGGGCCTGCTATGGCGTGCCCGACGAGGCCGCGGCCTATGATGCCGAAATCGGCCGTCTGCGGGCCGACATCGAAAAGCTAAAGGCGGAATTGGCGGCGCGGGAACCGGCCGTCACCGGCAAGATCGACGAGCCGCTGCCGAAATCGGACTCGTTGAAAAAGCCCGAGCCGAAAGTGGCCGACGGCGAGCGCAGTCTGGAGATCCCGCTGCCGAGCGACAAGGACATTGATCGCGCCATGTCGGCTCTTGAACATGCGTGGCAGCGGCTGATCGAGATGGCCGGCCGGATGCAGAAGGACGTCACCGGCAAGATCTGAAAAATCCTTCCAAGAGTCGTTCCTGCGAACGCCGGAACCCATACCCGCCGGCATGGCCTGGTGCACGAGATATGACGTCTAGTGCAAAATCGCGAGGCCTATGGGTCCCGGCACCCGCCGGGACGACGACGATGAGGATCATGCATGCCCGCACCGAAATCGCTCTCGCGTTCTCAGCCTTCTTTCGTTAGCTCATCGATCATCGCAACCTCGCTGCTGACGATCCAGACGCCGGGACGAGGCTTCGTCGATCTCACCGGCGAGGTGACGCAATTCGTCGACGAGGCCGGTGCCAGCGAAGGCTCGGTGATCCTCTTCATCCGCCATACCTCGGCATCGCTGACCATCCAGGAAAATGCCGATCCCTCGGTGCTCAAGGACCTGATGACCGCGCTCGACCGGCTGGCACCCGAGGACGCCGGATGGTGCCACGACGCCGAAGGCCCCGATGACATGCCCGCGCACGTCAAAACCATGCTGACCGCGACTTCGCTACACGTCCCCGTCTTCAAGCGCGAACTCATGCTGGGAACCTGGCAGGCCATCTACCTGATCGAGCATCGCGCGCGGGCGCATCGCCGCGAGATTGTGCTGCAATTCACGGGAGCCACCAGCTAACGCAGGATCAGCCGGGCTTATTCCGTGGGCGGGGCCACCGGCGGTCTGGCGCAAGTTATGCTTGATTTTGCCGGAACTTCGTGCCGATTGGGCCGACATTCCCAGGATCCAGCCCTCACCACCATGTCTTCAGCGCCCGTTTTGTCCTCTGTTCATCTCCCCGCAGAACCAGTCGCGGGCGTTGGCCCGCCGGTTCGGGAAGACGAAAGAAGGGTCAACCTCCTGGTTCTCTGCGGTCTGGCGCTGGCGGTTGGCGTGATGACGGGCTGCGGCGCCGTGGCGCTACGGGCGCTGATCGGGCTCTTTCACAACGCATTCTATAACGGCACGCTGAGTATCTGGTATGATGCGAATGTCAGCGAAGGGCCGAGCCGCTTTGGCGACATGGTGTTTCTTTCACCCATTCTCGGCGGGCTCGTTGTCGTCTTCCTGGTGCAGCGCTTCGCCCCCGAGGCCAAGGGACATGGCGTTCCCGAGGTGATGGACGCGGTCTTTTACAAGCGCGGCAATATCCGCGGTCAGGTTGCGATCATAAAATCGCTGGCCTCTGCGCTCTCGATCGGCAGTGGCGCCGCGGTCGGCCGCGAGGGCCCGATCATTCAAATCGGTTCGGCACTGGGTTCTGCGTTCTCCCAGGCCATCAGGCTGACGACCTCGCAGAAGATCACCTTGCTCTCCGCCGGCGCCGGCGCCGGGATTGCCGCGACTTTCAACACGCCGCTCGGCGGGGTGCTGTTTGCGCTGGAGATCCTGCTGCCCGAGGTCTCGAACCGCACCTTTCTGCCGGTCGTCATCGCGACCGGCGCGGCGACCACCATCGGCAGGTTACTGATTGGTCCCGATCCGGCCTTCGTGGTTCCTGAAATTCAACTTTCCCTGGCCCAGTCGATCGGCTGGCAGGACGCGATCGCGTTTATCTTGCTGGGTATGCTATGCGGTGTCGCCTCCTGGGCCTTCATTCGGTTGCTGGTGGTGATGGAGGACAGCTTTCCCAAGTTGCCGGGCAATGCCTACACCCAGAATATCCTCGGCATGGCCGTGATCGGCCTGATGATGGTGCTTCTCACGCACGCCTTCGGCCATCCCTATATCGACGGCGTCGGCTATGGCGTGATCCAGGCGACCCTCGACAAGGAGATGACATCGGCCGGCCTGCTGGCGCTGCTGTTCGCCTTGAAGCTGCTCGCCACCACGATCAGCCTCGGATGTGGCGCTTCCGGCGGCATCTTCTCGCCATCGCTGTACCTCGGCGCCACACTGGGCGGAGCCTTCGCCCTGTTGGTGCATGCGGTTCTTCCGCATGCGGTGCTGACGGTTCCGTCAGCTGCCATCGTCGGAATGGCCGCCATGGTTGGCGCGGGCACCGGCGGGGTCATGACCGCCATCGTGATGGTGTTCGAAATGACGCGCGACTACGCCATCATCGTGCCGGTGATCGTCGGCGTCGCGGTAGCGGCCGGCATTCGCCGTACGCTGATCGGCGAGACCATCTATACGATCAAATTGCGCCATCGTGGCCACCGCATCCCGAAGGAGCGGCACATCAATCTCTATCTCGTCAAACAGGCCCAGGACATCATGGAACAACGTTTCATCGTGGCCAAGGCCGGCACCACGCTGCAGCAAGCCATCGGCCCGGACGACAACGACGATCTGCGCGCCGTCATTGTCGAACGCGAGGGTCGAATCGTTGGGCTGATTCCGCCGCGCTCCGGTTTGTGGCGCGAATCCCAACGCAATCCCGACCTCAAGGTCGAGCGCTTCGTCGAAAGCCGCGCGGTCATCTGCCGCGATGCCGATCTCTTAAGTCTCGTTCTCGCCAGAATGAAGCGCCATCGCTCCGGCGCGGCGATCGTGTTCCGCGGCGTCAGCAGGCCTAGAGCCCGCGATATCGTCGGCGTCATCACCAAGCGCGCGATCGCCGACACGGTGATCGACAGCTATGACGATTGACCGGCGCAAAAAAAACCGGCCGCGGAGCGATCCGCGGCCGGCTGTCGGCAGGATGACGTGCTACTTCCTGATGTCCACGTCCTTGGTTTCGGGCAGGAAGATCAGACCGACGACCAGGCTCATGGCGGCGATGATGATCGGGTACCACAGGCCGGAATAGATATTTCCGGTCGCGGCCACGATCGCAAACACGGTGGCAGGCAGGAAGCCGCCGAACCAGCCGTTGCCGATATGGTAGGGCAACGACAGGCCGCTGTAGCGGATCCGGCTCGGGAACAATTCCACCAGCCATGCCGCGATCGGCGCATAGACCAGCGTCACATAGACCACCAGCACCCAGAGCAGCACCACTGTCATGACGGTGTTGATGTCGGCCGGGTCAGCCGATGCCGGATAGCCGTGGGTCTTGATCGCCGCTGGCAAGGCCTTGGCGAAATCCGGCGCGGTCGAGGTCAGGGTCTGGTCGCCGATCTTTACCTGTGCCGGCGAGCCCTTCGGCGCATCCTGGTTCTGGTAGTTCACCGACAGGTTGACCAGCGCGGATTTCGCCACGTCGCATCCGGTGGTGTATTTCTCGGTGCCCGTTGCCTTGAACTGGAATGAACACTCGGACGGATCGGCGATCACCGTGACCGGCGCTGACGATAGCGCGGTCTCGAGCTTCGGATTGGCGAAATGGGTGATGCCCTTGAAGATCGGGAAATAGGTCAGCGCCGCCAGCAGGAAGCCGGTCAGAATGATCGGCTTGCGACCGATCTTGTCGGACAGCCAGCCGAAGATCACAAAACCCGGGGTGCCGAGCGCCAGCGCCACCACGATCATGATCTGCGCCGTCACCGCCGGCACCTTGATGGTCTGGGTCAGGAAGAACAGCGCGTAAAACTGCCCGCCATACCACACCACGGCTTCGCCGGCGGTCGCGCCCAGCAATGCGAGAATGGCGATCTTAGCGTTCGACCATTCACCGAAGGCTTCGCCGAGCGGACGCTTCGAGGTTTTGCCCTCTTCCTTCATCTTCTTGAAGATCGGCGATTCGTTCAGGCTGAGCCGGATCCAGATCGAGACGGCCAGCAGGATGCCGGACAACAGGAACGGAATGCGCCAGCCCCATTCGCCGAACGACGCTTCGCCCATCCAGGAGCGGACCCCCAGAATCAGCAGCAGCGCCATGAAAAGGCCCAGCGTTGCCGTGGTCTGGATCCACGAGGTGTAATAGCCGCGCTTGTTCGCCGGCGCGTGTTCGGCAACATAGATCGCCGCACCGCCATATTCGCCGCCAAGGGCGAGACCCTGGATCAGGCGAAGCGCGATCAGCACGACCGGCGCCGCGATGCCCCAGGTGGCAAATCCGGGCAGCAGGCCGATAAAGAAGGTGCCGAAGCCCATCAGGGTCATCGTAATCAGGAAGGTGTATTTGCGGCCGATCATATCGCCGAGGCGACCGAAGATCAGCGCCCCGAACGGACGGACGGCAAAGCCCGCGGCAAACGCCAGCAGCGCAAAAATGAAGCCGACGTTCGGCGGCACATTCGAGAAGAAGTATTTGGCCAGGAATGCCCCGAGCGTTCCATAGATATAGAAGTCGTACCATTCGAACACGGTACCCAGCGAGGAGGCGAAAATGACCTTTCGCTCTTCAGCAGTCATTCCACCCGTGCGGATATCAGAGCCCGCCGTTGCAGCCATTGTCATTGGAGTCCTCCCGGAAATCGTTGAAGCAAGCATCGCGCCCTGCGCCGCATTTGGCCGCGCCGCGCCAGGTGCATTTCAGGGTAACATCGCCGTGAAACCTCTCCCAATAAGACTTTTGGCCTTTGCCACTGCGATCTCTGGACGGAGGGAATTGAAGACCGCGCCGTCGTGTGACGGCATCGCTCTTATTGCGGCGCACAATCGGGTGGTTAACCGCTTTGATCCATGACATTATTGCGTGCTTGTTTGCGGCCGCGCGACGGAGGACAATTGCACCGATAATTCTTCAACGGCAGCCGCGGATTCCACCGTAACCCCCCAGCAAGAAATAAATGACCACCGCCGCCAGCACGCACCTCGTTATCGCCGACGACCATCCGCTGTTTCGCGCCGCGCTGCGCCAAGCGGTCGCCGGCGCGGTCACCTCGGCAATAATTGACGAAGCGGGGTCATTCGAAGACCTTACTGGGCTGCTCGAGCAGAATTCGGAGGTCGACCTGATCCTGCTCGATCTGTCGATGCCGGGTATCAGCGGCTTTTCCGGCCTTATCTACCTGCGCGCCCAGTATCCGGCGATCCCGGTAGTGATCGTTTCCGCCAGCGACGACGTCGGCACCATCCGCCAGTCGCTGGATTTCGGCGCTTCGGGGTTCATTCCCAAACGGTTCGGGGTCGATACCTTGCGCGAGGCGATCGCGAAGGTCATGGGAGGCGACATCTGGGTGCCACCGGATACCGACTTGGCGTCGGCAGCCGATCCGGAGCTGACGCGCTTGCGCGACCGGCTGGTGACGTTGACCCCCCAGCAGGTCAGGGTGCTGATGATGCTGTCGGAAGGCCTTCTCAACAAGCAGATCGCCTATCAGCTGGGGGTGTCGGAAGCGACCATCAAGGCCCATGTATCAGCGATCCTGCAGAAGCTCGGGGTCGAGAGCCGCACCCAGGCCGTGATCGCGGCGGCCAAAATATCCGGCGGCCAATGGCGGCAGGGGACTCTGCCAACGCCGTAGGCCGGCCGGCGCAGAGCGCCTATTCCGCCGCCACCATCTGCTGGGTCCGCCACTGCCCCAACAGCGCCCGCAGTGAGGCCGGTTTGACTGGCTTGTTGAGCACGGCGATATTCTCCTCGCTCGCGGCGGCCCGGACATGCGGGCTGCGGTCGGCGGTGATCAGGATCGCCGGAATGGCTTCGCCGAAGCGGCGGCGAACGTCGCGGATCGCGGCGATGCCGTTGCCGCGGTCCAGATGATAGTCGACCAGAAGACCGGTGACGGGGCTGCCCGCGGCCTCGATCGCCTCGATCGCGGCATCGGGATCGGTCGCCGCGATCACCGTTGCATCCCAGCCATTGAGCAGGGTTTTCATGCCGTCCAGGATCGCCGCATCATTCTCGATACAAACGATCAGAGCGCCGCTCATCGGTGTTCTGGCGAGCGGGGTGGCGCTGGTGACCGCAGCGGTGTGATTGATCGCGCTTGCGATCGGCACCGTTACCGAAAAATGCGAGCCGCCGCTGACGTTGGAGTCAAGCGCGATGCCGTGCTTGAGGACGCGCGCCAGGCGTTCGACAATCGACAGCCCGAGCCCGAGGCCGCGCGCGATCCGCGCGCCCTGCTCCAGCCGGTGGAACTCCTTGAAGATCTCGCTGCGCTTGCGAACGGGAATGCCGACGCCGGTGTCATAGATTCCGATTCGCAGCGACGCGCCGTGGCGCCGGCAGCCGACCAGCACGCGTCCGCTCGGGGTATATTTGATGGCGTTGGAGATCAGGTTCTGCAACAGCCGCCGCAGCAACAGTCGATCGGATGCCACCGGCATCGAACAGGGCACGAAGGTCAATTTGAGCCCCCTGGTCCGCGCAATCGGTGCGAATTCGATTTCCAGCGAACGCATCAGGTCGCCGATCTTGAAACCCGTGACCGACGGCGTCATGGCGCCGGCATCGAGCCGCGAAATATCCAACAGGGCGCCAAGGATCTCCTCGATCGCCTCCAGCGAATCGTCGATGTTTTCGACCAGCCGCGCGCTCTCACCGCCGTTTTCGCGCTCGACCAGGCTCGTGACATAAAGCCGCGCCGCGTTCAGCGGCTGCAGGATGTCGTGGCTTGCCGCTGCAAGAAAGCGCGTCTTCGAAATATTGGCGTCCTCGGCCGTGCTCTTGGCCAGAGCCAGCTCCGAATTCAGACGGGTCAACTCCTCGGTGCGATCGCGCACCCGCTTTTCCAGGGTTGCATTGGCGCGCTCCAGCGCTTCGGCGGCCTCGAACGAGGGAGTGACGTCGGAAAAGGTGATGACAAGGCCGCCGCCGGGCATCCGGTTGGTGCGGACCTCGATCACCATGTGGCGATCCTGGAGGCGCTCCAGATAAGGTTCGCCCTCGGTCGTATAGGCGGCAAGGCGCGTTGCCGTCAGGCCGGCGTTGTCGCCGATGCCGGGGCAGCTCAGCGCACCCATGAATTCGAGGATTTCCCGCAAGGGTATTCCGAGCTGCACGAGGTGCGGCGGCAGCGCGAGGATTTCGCCGAACTGGCGGTTGGAGCAGATCAGCTGTAGATCCGCGTCGAACACGGCGATGCCCTGGCGCACATGGTTCAGGGCGGTCTGCAAGATCTCGCGGTTGAAATGCAGCGCGGCGTGGGAATCGTCGAGCAGCTTGAGCGCGGCCTTGGCGGAAACCGTGCGTTTGCGCAACAGCAGCGACATCACCACGCGCGAGGAAGCCGCACCGATCGAGGACGCGATCAGATGTTCGGCGTGCTGCAGCAACTCGAAGTCGGCCGGCGCCGCCGGGTCGAGAGGGCCCTGGTGGGTGGCGGCGAAGGCTTCGAACGAAAGCCGGGCGCGATCCGGGCCCAGGTACTGCGCCACCGTGCTCTGCAGGTCCTGTACCGTCACCGTGGTGCGCCAGCGCCGGAATGTCGGCGTCATCGGCGCCAGCGCCTGCGGCACGAACAGGTCGGCTTGCAATCGTTCGATCGCGGTGGGCCGGCGTGCCAGCGACAGCGCGACATAGCTCAGGATATTGAGCGAAAGCGACCACAGGACGCCGTGCAGGAGCGGTGGCAGATCGGCGCCGAACAGGGCTTGCGGGCGCAACGCCTCGATGCCGAACGGACCGTGATGCAGCAGCGAGAGGCCGGCGGGGGTCGCCTCCAGGAAGCTCGGAAGAAACAGCGTATAGATCCACGCCGCGCCGCCTGCCAGCATGCCGCCGATGGCGCCTCGCGCGGTGGCGCGGCGCCAGAACAGGCCGCCGAAAAACGCCGGCGCGAGCTGCGCGATCGCCGCGAAAGACAACAGGCCGATGGCGGCGAGCTGGGTATTGCCGAGCCCGCGATAGTAGAGGTAGGCCATCGCCATGATGGCGAAAATCGCAATGCGGCGGACGGCGAGCAGGAAGTTGCCGAAATCCTTGCGGCCCGCAAGCGATTCGCCGCCCTGCTGCAGCACCAGCGGCACCACGATATCGTTCGAAACCATGATCGAGAGCGCGACGCATTCCACGATCACCATGGCGGTCGCCGCCGACAGGCCTCCGACGAAGACCGCGATGCTGAGCAAGGTGGCATTTCCGTGCATCGGCAACGCCAGCACATACATGTCGCTGTCGACCGCGCCGAACGGGAAGGTCACGAGACCGGCGAGCGCGATCGGAATCACGAACAGGTTGATGGCGACCAGATACAACGGAAACAGCCAGCGCGCCCGGCCCACCTCGGCGTCGCTTGAATTCTCAACCACGCTGACGTGAAACTGGCGCGGCAGCAGCATGATGGCGCAAAAGGACAATAGCGCCATGGTGAGAAAATTGCCGAGCGAGGGCGTGTAGGTGATGGCGCGCACCGCTTCCGGGCTCTTCATCGCCTGCGTGACCAATTCGACAGGCGAGAACATCCAGAACGTCACGAAGGCGCCGGCGGCGATAAAGGCCACCAGCTTGACGATCAATTCGGTTGCGACCGCCAGCATCAGGCCGTGCTGATGTTCGGTGGCGTCGCTATGGCGGGTTCCGAACAGCACCGCGAAGGCCGCCATCGCCAGGGTCACGATCAGCGCGATGTCGCCGATGATCGGAATATGGGAAAAACCCTGGTCTTCGCTCAGGATCGTTTCCAGCGACGAGGCCACCGCCTTGAGCTGCAGCGCGATGTAGGGAACCGAACCGACAATGGCGATCAGCGCCACGGTGGCGGCCACAGCCTGGCTCTTGCCGTAGCGCGCCGCAATGAAATCCGCGATCGAGGTGATGTTCTGCGATTTCGCCAGCTTGATCACGCGGCGCAACAGCGGCGTGCCGAGCGCGATCATCAGGACCGGGCCGATATAGATCGCGAGAAAATCCACGCTGGTGCGGGTGGCGAAGCCGACCGATCCGAAGAACGTCCAGGAAGTGCAATAGATGGCCAGCGACAGCGGATAGATCAGCGCGCTGGCGCGGCCACGCTGCGTCGGCGACAGCCGGTCGCCATGACTCGCGACCAGAAACAACAGCCCGATATAGCCGAAGGCGGCTGCGATCACGCCCCAGTCGTGCAGCATCGCTGCTTGCTCCCTGTGGAGCTCAACGCTCCCGTTTTATTCGGCCGCCAGCGATTTGCGGCCGAGCGGCAGGCCAAGGCGCTCCCAGACCTGCAGCAGCGCCTCGGCGAGCTGATCGATCAATGGGTCGTCATGATAGGGCGAAGGCGTGATCCGCAGCCGCTCGCTGCCTTTGGCCACGGTCGGATAATTGATCGGCTGAATGTAGATATGGTGCTGTTCCAGAAGCAGGTCGCTGGCCTGCTTGCAGCGTTCGGGATCGCCGACGAACAGCGGCACGATATGGGTGTCGCTCGACATCACCGGCAGTCCCGCGGCGGTCAGGATCGCCTTGACGCGGGCGGCGCGGTCCTGGTGGCGCTCGCGTTCCCAGTTCGAGGTCTTCAGATGTCGGATGGCGGCGGTGGCCGCCGAACAGATCGCCGGTGGCAGCGCGGTGGTGAAAATGAAGCCGGGCGCGTAGGAACGCACCGCGTCGATCATGGCTGCACTTCCGGCGATATAGCCGCCGAGGCAGCCGAACGCTTTGGCCAGGGTGCCTTCCAGGACATCGATGCGGTGCATGACGCCGTCGCGCTCGGCGATGCCGCCGCCGCGCGGACCATACATGCCGACCGCGTGAACCTCGTCGACATAGGTCATGGCGCCATGGCGCTCGGCGAGATCGCAGATTTGCGCCAGCGGCGCGATATCGCCGTCCATCGAATAAAGGCTCTCGCAGGCGATCAGTTTCGGCCGGTCGGGGCCGGCCAGGCGCAAGAGCTCCTCCAGATGCGCCATGTCGCTATGGCGGAACAGCTGGCGCTCGCAGCCGGATTGTCGGATGCCTTCAATCATCGAATTGTGATTGAGCGCGTCCGACAGGATCAGGAGGTTCGGAATGAGCTTGCCGATGGTGGCGATGCCGGTCTGGTTGGAGACGTAGCCGGACGTGAACAGCAGCGAGGCTTCCTTGCCATGCAGGTCTGCCAGTTCCTGCTCGAGCTGCACCAGGGGATGATGGGTGCCGGCGATATTGCGGGTGCCGCCGGCGCCGGTGCCGACGCGAGTAGCTGTCTCCACCATGGCGCCGACCACCTTCGGGTGCTGGCCCATCCCGAGATAATCGTTCGAGCACCAGATCACCACGGGCGTCGGCCCCTTCGGCGAATGCCAGAGCGCATGGGGAAAGCGGCCGGCGATCCGTTCCAGATCGGCAAAGACCCGATAGCGCCGCTCGTCATGCAGGCGATCGAGGGCGGTTTGGAAGAATTGGCTGTAATCCATCGCGACGGACCTGGAAGCTGGAGCCGGAATCGGCCGGACTCTTGGTTAGGCGATAAAGGGTTTCTAGAGCCTTTCCAGCAGGGCTGTCGACCCTCAATCGGGCAATTCGGCGCCCGCCGCAGGGGGGCGGGGTTGCGCAAATTGGGAGGCGAGACGTGATCCAGATCAACGCAAGCGGTTTTCGGGATCAAAGCCTTACGTGGTCCGGAACTGCAGTACGCCGTCGACCTCTTGCGCCGTCAGCCGCCCCTCGACCAGCATGTAGTTGACATGGGCGACCAGCTCGCCCGCCGCAAATCCCATCTGGTGTTCGTCGAGCACGTGCTTGTGGAACACCACCGGCACCAGTTCGGCGGAGGTTTTCGGCGCCTCGCGGCAGGCGTCGGCGATCAGCCCGCAGCGATCCTCGTGATGATCGGCCAGTTGCTTGATCCGGGTCTTCAGGCCGTAGAACGGGACGCCGTGGCCGGGCAGCACCATAACATCATAGGGCAGCGTGGTGGTGAGGCTCGCCAGCGAGGCCAGATATTCGCCGAGCGAATTCTGCTCGGGCTCGACCGCCCAGACGCTGACATTGGGCGAGATCCGGCTCAGCACCTGATCGGCGGACAGGAACAGCTTGTCGGCGGCGCAATAGAGCATCACCTGATCCAGCGCATGGCCGCCGCCGGTAATGACCTTGAAGCGCCGGGTGCCGATGCAAATCTCGTCGCCATGGGAGATGCGGCGATAGGACGGCGGCAGCACCGAAACCCGCTTCAGGTAATCCTGGCCGCGGCCGAGCAATTTGTCGGTCAGGTTCTCGTCCATGCCGTGGCGGCGGAAGAACAGGCGCTGCGCGTTGCGGCGCTCTTCGGTGCCGCGGTTCTGATGATAGACCGACTGCAGGTATTCGACCTGCGACATCTGCAGCGGACAGCCGAAACGCTCGACGATCCAGCCCGCCAGACCGACATGATCCGGATGCGAATGGGTCACGATCAGGCGTGTGATCGCAACGTGGGAAAGCGGGCCGTCGAACAGAGCCGTCCAGGCGGCGATCGTCTCCTCGTTGCCGAAGCCGGAATCCACCATGGCCCAGCCGTCGCCGTCGGCGAGCAGATAGATGTTGACGTGGTTGAGGCGGAACGGAAGCTTGAGCCGGACCCACAATATCCCCGGCATGACCTCGACCGCTTGATCCGGGCCGGGATGATGGTCCCATGGGTAGCGCAGGGCCTCGGCCGAGGACGCAACCATGTCGGTCTTTGAATGCGGGTCGGATTTTGAAGGCATCAACCGGTATCGCAATGATCCGCTATCGGCTTAGCCGCACTATCGGCGCGGCGCCAGCCGAAAATGACGCCAAGCTGATCGCCCCCGGACCTGGTTCGGGCGCGGATCAATACCGCGCCACGACCAGGTTGCCCCAGTTGAAGCGATAATTCACGCCCGCCTTCAGGATGTGCTCGTCATTATGGAAGCTGCCAAAGGGAACGAGGATCGCGGGGAGAATGAACTGGCTATTGCCGAAGTCGTAATACTGATACTCGACCGTGGCCGACCAGTTCTGGGCGAACATGTATTCCAGCCCGGCGCCGACGGTGTAGCCATCGTGATGGCTGCCATTGAGGGCAAACGCCAGCGGCGCGCCGCCAAGCGTCAACGATTCCGCATAGTCGGAGTAGGCATAGCCGCCCTTGATGTAGGCCAGCGCCGTACCGAAGGTATAGCCGATGCGGCCGGTCACGGAGCCGAGCCCGCGCTGGTTAGAGTTGTAGGCGAGGCCGGCAGGGAAGAGCGCGCTGATGGTGTTGCGGCCGAGCCAGCTGTACTGGCCTTCGACGCCGGCAACCCAGTTCGCTGCGAACTGGTAGTCGGCGCCGGCCTGCACGCCGCCCAGGAACTGGGCGTCATAATTGCTGAGCACGAGACCGTTGAAATTATTGCTGCCGCTGAACGCCCCGCCGAGGTGACCTCCGATATAGAAGCCGGTCCAGTTATAGATCGGCGTGCCATAGGCCGGAGACCTGGTGTAGGGGCCGCTGGCGAGATCGGCAGCGCCTGCCGTCGCGCTGGCGCCGAGCGCGGCCAGCGTCACGGTCGCGAGGAGCAGCTTCTTCATGGGTATTTCTCCGGGCAAATCATTGCGATTCTTCAGATCGCCTTGGAGTCGGCGACCTCATGCCCGCAGTTCGACAGCTTTTAAATAAAATGTCGTCAACCGCCGGCCAGAATGCCGGCGGTTGCGACCATCGTGTTTAACGCAGCCTTAATAAAAAACTTTATTTTCCGATCCCGCGCGTCAAACAAAAAGGCCGGCGCGCGGCGCCGGCCTTTCCCGAAAGTTTCGATCAGATATCGATCAATACTTGGCGACCACCGGGCCACCCCAGTTGAAGCGATAGTTGATGCCGGCCTTCACGGTGTTCTCGCTGTTGCGGGTGCTGCCGAAGGCGGTGAGCAGGGCCGGTGTCACGAAGCTGGTCTTGCCGAAGTCGTAGTACTGATATTCGACCTTGGCGGACCAGTTCGGCGCGAACATGTATTCGATGCCGGCGCCGACCGTGTAGCCATCATGGTGGCTGCCGTTGAGCGCGAACGCCTGCGGTACGCCGGCCAGCGTCAACGACTGATTGTAGTCGGAGTAGGCGTAGCCGCCCTTGGCATAGATCAGCCCTGGACCCCAGGTGTAGCCGAAGCGGCCGGTAAACGATCCCAGGCCGCGCTGATTGTTGTTGTAGACGAGACCGCCGGTGCCCGGAAAGGTGACGCTGTTGGTGTTGCTGGCGAGCCAGCTGTACTGGCCTTCGACGCCGGCAACCAGGTTCGATGCGAACTGGTAGTCGGCACCGGCCTGCACACCGCCGAGGAAACTGCCGCTGTTGCCGCTGTTGGTGGTGCCGGCGAAGCCGTTGTTTGCACCGAACGCGCCACCGATGTGACCGCCGATGTAGAAGCCGGTCCAGTTGTAGATCGGCGCCATATAGGCCGGGGCCTTGGTGTAGGGCTGGCGGGTACCGAGATCGGCGGCGAGTGCTGGCACGGTCGCGCCGAGAGCGACCAGGGCCACAGTCGAAAGAAGCAACTTTTTCATCGATAAATTCTCCGGATAACGATTTGAGTTCTTGAGATCGACACCCTTCGTCGGCGTCATTCATGGCGCGGAGATAAACTGCTTTCGAACAAAATGCTGTCACTCGCAGGACACAGCTTGGAAGTTCCGCGACCCTTTCGCGACCACGTTGCTTGCTTGCTTAATGAGGCCTTAATCAAACTTAAAAAAAGCCTTAATTCCCACCGGCGATCAAACACGCATCGCTTCGACAGGTCAGAGGTGATGGCGCGATCCGAGGCGTCGCATTGGCAGAGAATCAGCAGAGAATCCGCCAGTAAATCGATCTTCGGAGAATTTCCTTCTTGATCGATGCTTCCGATTCAGGGAACCCGCCGCGCGTATCACGCGGCAGTGAACTGCCGGAGCCCGAGGGATCAAGCAAAGGTGAAGGAGCTTGCGCTTTCTCAAGCAGGGGGCGCGCATCTGGAAAGACCGCCGCGGCCCGAGCGGCACACGCATCACCATATCGTGAAATCTCTTAACGCGATTTAGCCGCTGCTACTAAGGCTGCATCCGCATCATCTGGTCCATCGGCATGTTCATCATGTTGTGGTTGAGGTTCGCCATGATCCAGAGCGATCCACCCATCAGGAGAACGACGATCAGGACGCCGAAGGCCAGCGCCAGCACGTTGTTGGCATTGTCGGGTCCGGTGGTGATGTGAAGGAAAAACACCAGATGGACTCCCATCTGCGCGATCGCCAGCACCACCAGCGCCACCGGAATGCTCGGCTGCCAGACGAGGTTGGTCCCGGCGACAAAAAATGAAGTCGCGGTCAAGAGGATGGCGAGCCCGAGCCCGGTGACATAGCCGGTGACCCGGATCGCGATGCCGCCATCGCCTTCAAACTCGTCGCCCGGTGCGACGTCGATGTCTTTGCCATCCGTCTGTTGTCCGTTGCTCATGCGGCACTTCCCAGGAGGTAAACGATGGTGAAGATGGCGATCCAGATGATATCGAGGGCGTGCCAGAACAATGCGAAGCACAAGATCCGGCGCGAGATGTCCGCTCTGAAGCCTTTGGCGAACACCTGCGCCATCATGGTCAGAAGCCAGAGCACGCCGGCCGAGACGTGCAGCCCGTGACAGCCGACCAGGGTGAAGAACGCCGACAGGAACGCGCTGCGCGTCGGTCCGGCGCCGCGGGCGACGAGGCCGGCGAACTCGTTAGCCTCAAGCGCGAGAAAGCCAAGACCGAGGACGCAGGTCACCGCCATGGCGGACTGGAACCAGATCGTATTGCGCTGATCGGCGGCGATGGTGGCCATGCCGCAGGCGAAGCTCGACGAAAGCAGCAGGGCGGTTTCGAACACCACATGGCGCAGGTCGAACAGCTGGTGCCCGCTCGGGCCGCCCGCGGTCTGATTGAGCAGCACGGCGTAGCTGGCAAAGAACGCCGAGAACATGATGATGTCGCTGAGGATGAAGATCCAGAAGCCGTAGCCGGTGACGATGCGCTTGGATGCCGGACCGCTCCAGACCGGCGCGGGGGCCTGCCCTCGGCGATCGCTGCCATCTCGCCCCAGCAGAATGTCGCGATCATCGCCGGCGTAGGAGAGCTCGCTCATCAGGCCGCCTCCGCATGCGCCGCCGCGCCGCGGTGAGCACGGCGGGCGCTGTCGATGCGCGCGACCTCCGCGGCCGGGATGCGCTCTTCCTCCTCGTCACGCCAGGCGAAAATCACGAAAGTGGCAAAGGCGCCGAGCGCGCCGGCAACCACCATCCACCAGATCTGCCAGATCAGCGCGAAGCCCATCAGGGTGGCGAAGAACGCGCAGACAAATCCGGTCGGTGAGTTTCGCGGCATCTCGATGTCCTGATACTTCGGGGTATCATCCTTTCGGGTCTCCCCGCCGGCCTCATGCTTCGCCTGCCAAAAGGCATCCTTGCCGGTCACGTCGGGCAGCACGGCGAAATTGAAGACCGGTGGCGGCGAGGCGGTGGCCCATTCCAGCGAGCGGCCGTCCCAGGGGTCGCCGGTCTCGTCGCGCAGCTGTTCGCGCCGTCGGATGCTGACGGCGAGCTGGCTGATCTGCAGAACGATCCCGCACAGGATCAGGCCGGCGCCGCCGGCGGCGACGATCAGCCAGGGATGCCATTGCGGCACGTCATAATGCTGCATGCGCCGGGTCATGCCGTCGAGGCCCAGAACATAGAGCGGCATGAAGGCGACGTAGAATCCGATCAGCCAGCACCAGAACGCCGCCCTGCCGAGGCCCTCATGCAGCCGGAAGCCGAAGGCCTTGGGAAACCAGAAGCTGTAACCGGCGAACGCACCGAACAGCACCCCGCCGATGATGACGTTATGGAAGTGCGCCACCAGGAACAGGCTGTTGTGCACGAGAAAGTCGGCGGGCGGCACCGCCATCAGCACGCCGGTCATGCCGCCGATGATAAAGGTCACCATGAAGCCGATCGCCCACAACAGCGGCGTCTCAAACCGGATGCGGCCGCCATACATCGTGAACAGCCAGTTGAAGATCTTCACGCCGGTGGGCACGGCGATGATCATGGTGGCAATGCCGAACACCGCGTTGACGTCGGCACCGGCGCCCATCGTGAAGAAATGATGCAGCCACACCATGAAGGAAAGCACGCAGATCGCCATGGTGGCGAGCACCATCGAGCGGTAGCCGAACAAAGGCTTGCCCGAAAATGTCGAGATCACCTCCGAGAAGATGCCGAACGCCGGAAGCACCAGGATATAGACCTCCGGATGCCCCCAGGCCCAGATCAGGTTCATGAACATCATCATGTTGCCGCCGGCCTCGTTGGTGAAAAAGTGAAAGCCGAGATAGCGGTCGAGCAGCAGCATCGCGAGCGTCGCGGTCAGGATCGGAAACGCGGCGACGATCAGCAGGTTGGTCGCGAGCGTGGTCCAGCAGAACATCGGCATTCTCAGATAGCTCATGCCCCGGGTGCGGATCTTCAGCACGGTGGTGACGAGGTTGATGCCCGCAACCAGCGTGCCGATGCCGGAAATCTCCAGCGCCCAGCAATAATAGTCGACGCCGACGCCGGGCGAATAGGTCAATTCCGACAGGGGCGGATAGGGCAGCCAGCCGGTGCGGGAGAACTCGCCGACCACCAGCGAGATGTTGACCAGGAGCGCGCCGGTGGCGGTCAGCCAGAAGCCGACCGAGTTCAGGGTGGGAAAGGCGACGTCGCGGACGCCGAGCTGCAGCGGCACGACAAAATTCATCAGCCCGATCATGAACGGCATGGCGACAAAGAAGATCATGATGGTGCCGTGCGCCGAGAAGATCTGGTCGTAATGTTCCGGCGGCAGAAAGCCCGGGGCATGGAAGGCCATCGATTGCTGCAGCCGCATCATGATGGCGTCGGAAAAGCCGCGCAGCAGCATCACCATGGCGAGCAGCGTATACATCACGCCGATCCGCTTGTGGTCGACGCTGGTGATCCATTCGCGCCACAAATAGGGCAGGTGCCCTTTGATCACGACCCAGCCAAGGACCGAGAGGATCGCCAGCGCCACCACCGCGGAGGCGATCATCGGCAGCGGCTGATCAATCGGAATGGCCGCCAAACTCAACTTACCGAGCATCGGCTACTCCCGGCAAAGGCGATGCGCCCTTGACGCCCGCCTGTCCCCCCTTCGACGGCGCGATCTTCTGGGTGGCGATCTCGTTGAACAAGTCCGGATCGGTGAGCCGGTAGACCACCGGCGCGTGGTTGATCGAGGGAGACGCGATCTGTTGGTAGCCCTGTTCGTCGAGCACCTGGCTGGCGCCGGCGGCGCCTGTTGTCCATTGCTCGAATTGCTGGGCGGGCACGACGTGGACGTCGAAGTGCATGTCCGAGAAGCCGTCGCCACTGAAATGCGACGACAGTCCCTGCAGCGTCCCGGTGGTATCGGCCTGCAGATTGAGCCGGGTGGTCATGCCGTTCATGGTGTAGATCATGCTGCCGAGCTGCGGGATGAAGAACGCGTTCATCACGCTGGCCGAGGTCAGCTCGAAATGCAGCGGGCGGCCGGCGGGAACGGTGAGCGTGTTGAGGCTGGCGACCTTCTGCTCGGGATAGATGAACAGCCATTTCCAGTCGAGCGACACTGCCTGAATGGTCAGCGGCCGCTGCGCGCCAGAGATCGGTACCGCGGGGTCGAGCTGGTGGGCGCCGATCCACGCCACGCCGCCCAGCAGGATCACCGTGAGCGTCGGGATCGACCACACCACGAGTTCGATGCGGCCCGAATAGGTCCAGTGCGGCCAGTAGAACGCCCTGGTGTTGCCGGCGCGAAACCAGAACACAAAAGCGAAGATGGCGATGATGGTGGGAAGCACGATCGCCAGCATGATCGCCACGGAATCGATCAGAATAGTTTTATCAGCGGCTCCGATCGGACCCTGTGGATCTAGGATATTCATCGCCGAACCAACCCCCGGGACGGCCGTTAACGACGGCTCCACCACAAGGTTCCAGGGTCGCGGGATTGTGACGCCGAAGGATCCGATCGTTGACGGACGACGCGAGGGCGCGCGGTTGCCTGCTCAATTATTGGGCCCGGACTGCCGCGACCCGCTGCGGACGGCGGACACGGCACGTGCAGGCGCCGTCAGGGTAGGCAGGCCCGGAGCGCACGCCGGTCAAGATCGGCGCTCTCGATGGCGTAAGGTGGCGCCGGCGCGACGTTCGGATCGGCGGCAGGTGCTGTTGGCCGGGCGATCGCAAAGCGCTCTGCCCAGGCTCCGAGCGCGGTTCATCGGCCGCAACGAGGGCCGCTGGCACCGCCGCCGCCGGCAGGGCTTCAGCCGCTGTATCGGAGGGTTGGTAGGCCGATAATTGATCGACGGATTTGAACGAGCCGTCCGGCTGGATCACGGTGAGAAAGACCTTGGGCGGAGTAGCTTGCGCCCTTGGCCCGAACATCATGATGTCGCCGCCGATGTCGAACCGGCCGACATCGTTGATGAGTCGCAGCAACCCCGCGCGCGTCGGCCGAGGCCCGGCCATGTCGAGCGCGGACGCCACCAGGCGGCCGGCAAGATATCCTTCCAGCGAAACAAAATCGGGCTTGAGGGCGGGATCGAACGCCTTTTCGGCGGCCTGGTAGTCGGCCACGACCTTCACCGATGCATCCCATGGAAACGGCACCACCTCGGAGACGATGATGCCCTGGCCTTCCGGACCGAGCTCCTTGGCCAGCGCGTTGGCGCCGACAAAGGAGATATTGACGAAGACCGGATGGAAGCCGCTGCGGTGCGCGAGCCGGATGAACTCGGCGCACGGACCGTAGGGACCGACCATGACCACCGCTTCCGGTTCGGCGCGCCTGAGCGCGCGCAACGCGGAGCCGACGGCTTTGGTGTTGCGCTCGAAGGTACCTTCGGCCGTCAACTCCATGTTGCGCTTTTCCAGCGCCAGCTTGACGCCGGCGAGGCCGTCGCGGCCGAAGGCATCATCCTGGTAGAAGATGGCAATATTCCTGATCTGCAGATCCTCGGTCAGGTGCTTGATCCACGCTTCGGCCTCGGCGCCATAGCTGGCGCGGATGTTGACGACGCTGTGCAGCTCCGGAGCGCGCAGGAAGGCGGCCCCGGTAAAGGGAGCGATGAACGGCACCTGCCTCGCTTCCACGATGGGAACCGCCGCCGCCGTGGTCGGCGTGCCGACCGCGCCGATCAGTGCGAAAACCTTGTCCTCCTCGATCAGCCGGGTGGTCTCGGCGACCGAACGGTCCGGGTCATAACCATCGTCGCGGCTGATCAGATCAAGCCTGCGGCCGTGCACGCCGCCCTTGGCGTTGATCTCGGCGAAGGCGGCGAGAATGCCCTGCCGCATCCCCCGACCGAGCGCCGACGAAGGCCCATCGAGCGCGGCCACCTGACCGAACAGGATGCGATCGGAGCTGACGCCGATCTCGTCGGCGCAGGCATCGCGGGCGATCACTGTCGCGAAAATGAGCGCGAGGCTGGCGCCGATCGTCAGTCGCCGTCTCGACGGTGCTGGTCCTTGCATGGTCGCATTTACCTAAGGGATGGAGCGGCATGGGAGCCATCGAACATTAGCGCCAGCGATATGAAAGGCATCTTAACCGCGGGCTTTGGCTCGAGGCGGCGGCAACCCCCCGCGCGGGCGGCGGTCCGTTAACCGCGCGTCAACCATGAATCGCCGCACACCAAATGGTTACCATTCGTCGTAACCCGGTATGCCTATTTCATTCTTAAATTTCGCTCATCTGTTTGGATCCAGGAGGGATCGAGCGCCGAATCGGCAGTCAGACGAAAGCCGGCAATGGGTGACCAGGACCAGTCCCACGAAACCAGGGCGGATGCTCTTTTGGACCGGTTGATCCCGTCAGTGTGGCTGCGGTCGCATCGGCTGGCACTGATCGCCGCCGGCATAGGCGTGCTGTTATCGCTGGGTGCGGCCTTTGTGACCGGACGCTGGGAAAAGCACGCCACCAGGGTCGCGTTCGAGGGCGTCGCCGCCAACGATTTGATGGTGCTGCAGAACGGCATCCACGAATATCTCAGCCGGCTGCTGGCGCTGCGCACGCTGTTCGAGTCCGCCAGCGAGGAAGTTACCCGCAGCGAGTTCGAGGTATTCAGCCGCCGGCTGTTCGAAAATCACCCGGGGCTCATTCGCGTCGGCTGGCTGCCCAAGATCTACCAGAAGGAACGTGCCGATTGGGAAGCCGCCGCGGTCGTTGATGGCGTCGTCGGCTATCGGATCAGAGCCCTTACCGCGGATGGCATCGTCTCGCCGGCGCCGCCGCGTCCCCAGTATTTCCCGGTCTACTTCTCGACCGAAGCGAAAAACTCCGGTGTCTACGGGCTGGACTATTCCAACGAGCCGGGGCGCTGGAGTATCATGGCCCGCTCGCGGGACAGTGATTCGATCGCGACGCTTCCTGTCAGACTGGTCTACGATATTAAAGGCGGCACCCATGGGGTGCTCGTCAGCGTACCGGTCTATGTGAAGGGGACCTCGCGCACGACGGTGGCCGACCGGCGCCGCAATCTCGACGGCTTTGTCGTCGGGATATTCGATCTGGCGCAACTGCTGCAGTCGATCCGAACGGCAACGGCGGCGTCTTCGGATATTGCCATCAATGCCTATCCGCCCGATCTTGGTCGGAGCGCCGGACCGCAATATCGTCTCACTCCCGACTTCTCGTCGTCACCGCAGACGCCCGTCGAAGCCTTTGCGTCAGAGCCGTGGTCGGCCACGCTCAGGATCGGCGATGCCGACTGGCAGGTGCGGGCCGTTCCCACCGCCGGCGGCCGGCTGGCCGCGCGCTACGACCGCGCCTTGATCGTGTTGGCCGTGGGACTGATACTCACCCTGTGCGTGGTGATCTACCTTGTTCTTGCCGGCCGCAACGCGCGCCAGATTGAACAGGCCAACCGGCGCGTGCTGGAGCTGGCCCGGACCGACTCCCTGACCGGACTTCCGAACCGCGGCGTATTTCTTGAGCAGCTGCAGACCGCGCTCGATGCGAGGGGCCGGCCGCGCGGCGATCGCTTTTCGGTGCTGCTGCTCGATCTCGACCGCTTCAAGAACGTCAACGATTCGCTCGGCCATGCCGCCGGCGACGATCTGCTGCGGCTGGTCGCGTCCCGGCTGCGGTCGGGGCTGCGCGACAATGATTTGCTGGCGCGGCTGGGCGGCGACGAATTCGCCATCATCCAGGCCGGTTGTGACGATCAGGGCAAGGGCTCGATCGATCTGGCGGCGCGGATCTGCCAATCCATCGCCGAACCCTTCCAGCTCATGGGCCGTCGGGTCGAGATCGGCACCAGCATCGGTATTGCGATGGTGCCGGAACATGGCGGCGACCTCGAGCAGTTGCTGAAGAAGGCCGACCTGGCGCTCTATCGATCGAAATCGGCCGGCCGCAGCTGCGCCACCGTCTATGATGAAGCCATGTTCGCCGAGCTCGAAGCGCGCAACACGCTCGAAGGCGACTTGCGGGACGCCATCGCGCGGTGTCAGTTCGAACTGTATTACCAGCCGTTCTTTGACCTTCAAAGCGGCGCTCGGCGAGGTTTCGAGGCCCTGGTTCGCTGGCGTCATCCGGTCAGGGGACTGGTGCCGCCGGACCAGTTCATTCCGCTGGCCGAAGAGACCGGATTGATCGTTCCGCTCGGCGAATGGGTGCTGAGGCGCGCCTGCGATGATGCGACGTCGTGGCCGGAGGCGGTCAAGGTCGCCGTCAACCTGTCGCCGGTGCAGTTCAAGCAGGCCGATCTGTTCGATACCATCCAGTCGGCGTTGCGAAATTCCGGGTTGCCGCCGCAGCGGCTGGAGATCGAACTGACCGAATCCGTTCTGCTGGAACGGGCGGCCGAAAATCATGCCTTCATGCAGAAGCTCAGGGATATCGGGGTATCGCTGGCGCTCGACGATTTCGGTACCGGATATTCATCGCTGAGCTATTTGACGGCCTTTCCGTTCGACAAGATCAAGATCGACAAGTCCTTCATCGGCAATCTGACCAAGCTGCCGCAGAGCGCGGCGATCATCTCGTCGGTGGTGACGCTGGCGCGCGGCCTCGACGCATCGGTCACCGCCGAAGGCGTCGAGACCAGCGAGCAGTTCGATATCCTGAGATCGCTCGGGGTGGATTTCGCGCAAGGCTACCTGCTCGGCCGGCCGGCGCCGCTGGCTGAACTCGAAGCCCAGCCGCATTTCCGCCCGCGCCGGGACGCGGCGTAGCCCCGATCGTTGCGGCTATCGGAGGCCTTTCGAGGCTGAAGCGTAAAGCCCGGAGAACACGATGCCGAGGAAGATCGACAGCGTCCCGACGCTGAAGGCATTCATCGAGAACAACGCCAGGTAGGCGTCATCCGGATAGAGATGCGGCGGCGCGCCATAATGTCCGTGCAGCAGCACGTAGGCGGCGAGCGGCAGCGCGGCCAGCAACAGCATCCAGCCCCGCTCGCCCGCCCCGAACATCAGGCTCGCAAGCGTGGCGCAGGGCACGAGAAAGAGTTCGGTGCCGGATTTTTCCCCGAGCAGCCAGGTGCAAAACACGGTGTTGGCCAGTCCGGCCAGCGACAGCATGGCCCGGCCCAACAGCGGGCGACGGCGCGAGACCGCCGGCACCATCAGGAAAAAGGGAAATACCAGCTGCGTCATCAAGAGCTGCGGCAGGCCTTCGCTTCCCGCCGCCGCCACCACATAGAGCGGATAAAAGGGCGTATTGCTCGCCAGCACCAGCGCCACCTTGTTGCCGGCGGCCGCGAGCGGCTCATCATTGGCGGCATAGGCGCCGAGTCCGGCCACCAGGTTCTTCAGATAAAACTTCAAAATCATCCGCTCTCGCAAACCCCGCTGATCGTTATACGTTCGCCATGCTACCACGGTTCACAGCCATTCTATGGCGGCGGCCGTCCGTAGGATGGGTGGGCCGAAGCGATACCCATCTGCCTCCGCCAGCTAAAGCGATGGGTTTCGCGCGAGAGGGCAGGCCGATCGAACTCATCGCCACCTTGGCGGCGGCATTGCAATCGGGCGCTCTCTCGCCCCTGGCGGCGCAGAACCGCGATATCGCGCGACCGCCAAAATAAAGCGTGCCCGTGTAGGTATCGCCGAGAACCACGCCGTCGAACACGTAAGCCAAGCCATCCTGCCGCAGCACCATGCGCACCCCTTCCATGCTCCAGCGGCCGGACAGCGTGGGTTGGACGGCGTTGCCACTCAAGGCATCCCGCCCATCCTCGTGATAGGTGCCGTCCGATCTCACATGCCATGTGTAGATATGGTGCGGAAAGGCCTCGGGGATGATCGCGGTCCAGAGGGTGTCGTCGGCGGTCTCGGTCGACGCGGGCGAGGCCGAGGAATAGATGCAGGCGTAGGCAAGGACGGCAAGCCAGATCGCAAACGCGAAGAGGTGGCGTGGCATCGATTGTTCCCGGCCGCATGCTTCGATCAAGGGCGGAAGTCTATACTGATCGGCCGGGGCTTCGTAGCGCTCGTTCGGTACTGACGAGGCCACTGGCTGTGCCTCGCCCCCGGCCTAAGTGCCGAAGCCGCATCGCGCCCCTTTGTGCCGCCAACGTCAAACCGTGCTGGAACCTTCTGCGCAAGCGCGCGCCGGCCGGCGAGAGGTCGCAGCAGATCGCGCCGAATGGAAGCATTTGTGAGCTAATGGACTTTGCTGCATAAATCCCTTGTCAAACTCCCAGCAAGTTCCTTCAAAGCGCGGTTTGCTTTTTCAGAGCCGCTCCGACTGTTCGAAACCCGAATTGCTCACCCGGTCGGCGTTAGCTGAATTTCGATGTTGGACGTCACGTCCCCTGGGCCGGCCTTCGAGCCACTCCGGCATCACCGCACGGCACCCGGCAGGCGATTGTTCAGAAGCAGATAGAGCTGATTTTGCGCGAGGGCCGCATTTGTTGTGCCAGCGGAGCCGGTCGGTGAACCTAGCGTAATATTGAGCATGTGGGTCCGCGTTCCAGATGCGGAAAACAGCTCATTATTGGGTCCTTTGAAGGTCACGAACGTCCATGTTGGGGTCACGTTTCCTGAGTAGTTGAGCACAAATTGTATGGATTGCCCTATCGTCGATATCGGTGGATCGATCGATTGAAATGTATCAGTATAGTCCGTCAACGCCTTCGTAAGCTTCGTTATCTCGCCGATATTTTTGGTGGCTGCAGCGACAGCATCTCTCGCATCCTTGGCGAAATCAGCGGTGGCACCAGCCGTCTTTTTGGCTGTTTGGACGTCCGAGTCCACCTGATCAAGGTTACTGCAGTCCTTATTTTTATTGATAGCCATCAATGCAACTCGTGCGCTTTTTAGTTGGCTGCGCGCTGAAGGCTCTGCTTTTGCCGCTGCCTCCGCGTTCGTTTTTGCATCCGTCGTCGCCTTATCGGCGGCTTTTGAGAGGTTCGTCTGGTTCTTGGAGGCAGTCGCTCCATACTGTTGGAGCGTATCCAACCTGAGCGCGACGTAGCGCTCGAGAACCGGAATGTATTGCCTGCTTTCGGATATTTTCTTGTTTAGTGTTTCCTGCTCTTTCTTGAAGTCGGCGTTTGCCGATTTCAGGTCGATAGCTTGGCCGCTAGCTTCCTTGTCCACGTCGGTCTGGAAATTGAACAAGTTTGCTTTGAGTAAGGCGTCGTCGGCCGCATCCAAATCGCGCAAATCATTTTGTATGGTGGTAACATCTTGAGGCGTACATGCGGCGTCCCTGAAGGGCTCTGATTGCACAAAGCTTGTTTGCTTTTGCCCGGCACCAAGGTTTGGGGCGGGCGACTTTGATCCCGCGGGCGACGATCCGCCTGGAGCGCTTCCAGGCTTTGGGTGATAGCCGGCGAACAACAATTTATCCGAAAACACCGGCTGAAAGGCTTGGGCAACCCACTCCTTAAGCCCAAGACGCCCTCGCAGATCCATATTGTCGGAGATCGCGCACAATTTATTTGTGTCGACGTTCTTTCGCCATCGTTTAAGCTCGGCTAGCGAAACCGCAAAGCCAAGCGTTTGAGTTCGGGAGGCTTGGCCGTTTAAACTAGCTCCCGCGGCGACAGCAAAGCTCTGCGCAACCGCCGATAAGGTCGTGCCCGGCACGCCGCTCGTTGAAATAGTGCTTGGTCCGGCGGCCGTGCTATATCCATTATGGAGCGGCTGCATATAGGAGGCACCGGGCGCGAAAGTCGCGGAATCGAGAATTTCCAGCGTCAAATCGACTTGGGCGGTCCAATTTTTTACCCAGGACATATTGGAATTATCGATATCAAGATCGTCGGTAAAAGCGTCGGACAGCTCGCATTTGATCCGCAAAACGATCTCGGAGACAGGAATTCCGCCGGTCGCTTCGTCCAAGGATGGCAATACAGAACAGGACGCGGCGAACAGGCTCGCGAGTGCAACGGCAATGGCTTTCCGACGCACCGGATTACCCCCTAAAACGCGCAGATGCGCAATGCAGGGTCAATTCCGCAGGGGGTTACAGGAGCATCGCTGGCGGAAGGGCCTTTATCCGGCGTGTACAGGCCGCACGAAGCAAGTGTGCTCGCAATAGCTAAAGCAATAAAAGATGAGCTGATTTTACTCTGACTCGTCATCACGCCCCCCGACGCAATGCGCATAAAACATTTTCAAATGCTACCACCAAAAGTAGCGCGCTGCAAGCGACGCAGTCCCCTCCGTGTCTATTTGCTCGAGCACGAGCCCCAACAAGCTCAGCTAATTTCAGTAGCCATGCGGGCCCGCGCTGCGGAGCCGAGAAAATGACCACGACGAATAAGGCCCGCGTTCACAAAGCCGGGCTTAACATCCTTGCCGACCTTGGGCTTCAGGACTGTCGCGGTGTAAATGAAGGTGGGCAGCGGTTCACGTTTTGGGCGTTTAATTAAACGCGGGACGCGAGGCCTAGCTTAAGTAATGCCATCCCCGCCGCCCGTCTGCTCTTGACCTCCCACGGTGTCCCGACCGACCTCAGCTCCTTCTCACCTTCGCCGGCGCCGTCTCCGGCATCAGCATCATCGCCAGCAGTCCGACAGCCGCCGCCAGCAGCAGGTACCATGCCGGTGCCAGCGGATTGCCCGTCACGTGAAGCAGCCAGGTGACCACGAGCTGCGCGGTGCCGCCGAAGGTGGCGATGGCGGCGGCGTAGATGGTGGCGAACACGCCGCCGCGGATTTGCTGCGGCAGCGCCTCGGTGAAGGCGGCATAGAAGGCGGTGAACGGCAGTGACGCGATCAGCGACAGCGCACCGAAGCCGAGCAGCAGCGACAGCGCGCCGGGCGCGTGGACGATCCACAGGAAGGTCGGATAGGTCAGGAGCAGCGCCGCCAGCTGCGGCCAAACCATCAGGGGTTTGCGACCCCAGAGGTCCGCGAGCCAGCCTCCCAACAGGGCGCCGGCGATCCCGACGGCGTTGCTCACCAGCGACACGGCGAACGCCAGGGATGACGCCACGTGCAGCGTGTTCTTGGCGTAGGTCGTCATGTATTGGGTCACATAGGTAGCAATCGTGCCGCTCGCCAAAATCATCAGGGCCAGGATGATCACACGGATGAAGCGGCGCGCCAGCCGAAGATGGCTGGAAGGTTCGGTGGCCGCCGTGCCGCGTTGCTGCTGGATGGTCTCCGGCAGACCCCGGCGCATCCAAAGGCCGAACGGCAGGCAGAGCGCCCCGATCAGGAAGGCGATGCGCCACCCATAGGCGTCGAGCGCCTCGGGCGCCAGGGTCCGGCTGAGGATGACGCCGACCAGCGCACCGGCGGTCGCGGCAATTTCCTGGCTCGCCGGCTGCCACGATACCACCAGCGCTCGCCGTTCCGGCGCGGCGATCTCCATCAGATAGGCCGTGGTCGGTCCGACCTCGCCGCCGAGCGCAAATCCCTGCGCCATGCGCGCGATCACCACGATGATCGGCGCCGCCAGACCGATCGTGTCATAGGATGGCGTCAGCGCAATCGCCAGGATCGCCCCGCCCATCAACGCGAAGCTCAACAGCATGGCCGGCCGCCGGCCGACGCGGTCGGAGTAGATCCCGAGCACGATGCCGCCGATCGGCCGCGTCACAAAACCCGCGCCGAAGGTCGCGAGCGAGAGCATCAGGCTGCCGTAGTCGCTCCTTGCCGGGAAGAACGCGTGACCGATCTCGATCGCAAAGAAGCTGTAGGTGATGAAATCGTAGAACTCCAGCATATTGCCGATGGTGGCGGCAACCACGGCCCGCTTCACGCCGAACTCTTTCGTGCTTGCATGACTGGGTCCCAATCCGCTGTCCTGACGCAGGTCGTTGCAACACGATATCTCGTCCCGGCGATGCTTCACAAGTTACCAGGCCTCGACTATCGCCTCGCATCCAAGCGTGCGCGCAGATCAGTTGGTCGCCGCGTGAGGTTCTGCATCCATTTGTCTTCGGCGGGAGACCGTCGAGCCATGACGACGAAAAGTGGGCCGTTGTCTCCTGGCCCATTGCGCCGGCTGTCGGCGGGCCGTGGGGCCGTCACACTGCGCGGGCAAGCCTATCCATTCGGCGAGCCGACAAGACGGAGCAGTACTCTTTGAAATGCGACGGGAATGCGGGTATTTCCTCGGCGGGCCGACTTCTCCAAGGCTTCAGCTATTTCTTTCCTGGAAATATCCCCGGCCGAAATTTTCGCAATTGTGTCCTGCCACATCGCGGAGAGCGATTTTCCGGCGTGGGGAGGCCGACGGATAATTGTGCCTCTCGCTTGCGCCCACTTGATGATCTCGGTGGCCGTTTGAGGCCCGCAGTTCCGAGCGGTCGAGAGATGATGGTAAGTCAACCTCTGGAGCAAGAAATCGGACGGGACCCACATGCCCCGCGGGGCCTCTTCGCCAGTCAGTTCGACCGAAAGGATCTTCAGCACATTCTGCGCGCGAGTGCTAAGTTTGCACGGCTGCGCCGGCCGCTTGACCCTGGGACCTTGCAAACCCGCGGACGCAACGTCGGGTATGACGCTCAGCTGCGGAGAGGATGCGCTTCGTTGGTAACGGGTTTTTGCCTTTCCTACGCCGTTTTGGGCCCGCTCACTTGTCTCTGCGGCCATTCCATCAGTATCCCGCCGCGATTGCGGTCTCCCGTTCGCAACTTGCATATGTAGACCCGCTGAATGCTTTATGGATGGGTGTCCGACAAACATCCTGCCAACATACGCCCGTCCCGTCGATCCATAAAAAACGGGAACCGGCCTCTTCAAGGTCGAAATGAAGGCAATAACGGAAAGCCATAATCTATCGAGGCGAGCGACATATAATTCAACCAAAGTCACATTGACCCGCAACTGCCTTGAATGAAACTCTTTGGTCAAACAACAAGTCCGCTCGGCCACGGCGGCCAGTTTTATCATGCGCCATGAACGGAACATGTCCAGGGAGGATCAAGTGATGACCAAGAAGATCGGCGATCGAGGCATATATTCGTTGGTGTCCCGACGCAGCCTTTTGCAGGGTGGGGCAGGCCTCATCGGGGGAACGATGTTGTCGGGCGGCATTTCCCGACCAGCGTTGGCCGCCGAGATGCCCCCGATCGGCACCTGGCCCGACGGTTCCAAGGGTGACTCTGTATTCATCGGCGCATCGGTGCCGCGCACCGGCACCTACGCGGTGCAGGGCGAAGACGAACTGAAGGGCTACCAGCTCGCGGTCGCGCATATCAACGAAGGCAACGAACTGGTCAAGCAGATCTCGCCGAAGACCAAGAAGGGCGTGCTCGGCAAGCAGCTCAAGCTCGGTGTGGCCGATTCCGCGGCCAAGCCGAACGAGGCGGTGCAGGCGCAACAGCGCTTCATTTCCGAGAACAAGGCGGTGATGATCACGGGCGGCACCTCGAGCGCGGTCGCGGTCGCGCTCAACAAGCTGGCGCAGCGCGAAAAGGTGCTGTTCGTCTGCGGCATCTCGGGTTCGAACGACACCACCGGCAAGGATTGCGTGCGCTACGGCTTCCGGCAGAACTTCTTCGGGCAGACCGCCGCGGCGGCCATTACGCCGGTTCTGGTCAAGCAGTTCGGCAAGAACAAGAAGGTGGCCTATATGACGCCGGACTATACCTACGGCCACACCGTCACCAAATCGATGCAGGACAACACCGCGACCGACGGCTGGACCACCGTGACCGACCAGGTTTCGCCGCTCGGCGCGCCCGACTTCTCGTCCTATCTGCTCAACGTCGCCAACTCCGGCGCCGATATTCTCGTCAACGTCAACTGGGGGCATGACGCGGTGCTGTCGATCCAGCAGGCCAAGCAGTTCGGCGTGCTCGACAAGATGAAGCTCGTGGTGCCCTACCAGGTGCCGTTCCTGGCGCGCGAGACCGGCGGATTGATGCAGGGGGTCTATGCCGCCACCGATTACTGGTGGACGCTGGAGGACAAGTTCCCGCTGGCCAAGATGTTCAATGCCGCGTTCGAGAAGGAATACGGCTACAAACCGGAATGGGGCGCGGAAAACGCCTATATCAGTTTCGTGCACTGGGCCCGCATGGTCGAGGAGGCCGGCAGCTTCTATCCGCCCGAGGTCATCAAGGTCTACGAGAAAGAGGAAACCATTCCGTCCCTGGTCGGCGATGTCTACTACCGCAAGGAAGACCACCAGTGCGTCCGCCCGGTGATCATCGTCAAGGGCAAAGAGCAGAAGGACATGAAGGGCAAGGAGGACTATTACGACATCGTCGAAATCGTCCCCGGCAAGGGCCTGATGCAGAAACCGGATGCGTTCGGCTGCCAGCTCGGCGACTATACCTGAGATCGACGCGACCCAGGCGCCGCGGGCGGACCACTGCCGCCAGCGGCGCTTCGCTTATTTTCACATCAACGTCATTGCCAAAGGCCGCCGGTTCGGGCGACATATCGTCATGGTCAATTGGGCTAACTTCGTCTCCCAAGTCTTCAACGGATTGGCGCTCGGCGCCTTGCTGGCGCTGATCTCGTCGGGCCTGACCATCATCTATGGCACCCTCGGGGTCCTGAACCTGGCGCATGGCGCGATGTTCATGCTCGGCGGTTACGCCGGTTACGTCGCCTACACCTACACCGGTTCATTCATCGTCGCGGTCGTCGCCGGATCGCTGTTCGTGGCCCTCGTCGGCATTCTGATGGAACGCATCATCATCCGGCATTTCTACGATCGGCCGCACGAAGATCAGCTGCTGGTCACCTTCGGCCTCGGCATCGTGTTTGTCGAACTCGCGCGCCTGGTGTTCGGCAGCCAATCGCAGATCGTGCCGGCGCCGCCGTTGTTTGCCGGCATCACCTCGCTCGGCTTCATGTTTTATCCGACCTACCGGCTGGCCGTGGTCGGAATCATCGCGGTGGCGCTGACCGTGCTGTTTGTCGTGCTCTATCGGACCCGGATCGGCATGATCGTGCGCGCCGGCATCGAGGACTCCGTCATGGTCGACGCGCTCGGCATCAACGTCTATCGCGTGTTCATGATCGTGTTCGGGATCGGCGCGATGGCGGCGGGCTTTGCCGGCATCGTCAATGCGCCGGTGGTTTCGCTGACGCCGGGCATCGGCGACGATATCCTGGTTCAGACCTTTGTCGTGGTGGTGATCGGCGGCGTCGGTTCCTTTCCCGGCGCCGTGCTCGGCGGCCTGATCGCGGGCGAGATCATCAGCATCACGTCCATGTTCAACCCCGGCTATGCCTATGTGATGCTGTTTGCGGCCATGACCGTCGTCCTGGTGGTGCGGCCCTACGGGCTGCTCGGCACCAAGGGACGCGAATGAGGGTAGCCGGCTGATGCCCAAGCGACGTCGCTACCTCATCGAGATGTTCACGGCGGCAGGTCTGATCGTGGCGCCGTTCATCCTGCCGCATCTCGGCTTCGCGCCCAACACCGTCAATCGCATCCTGGTCTGGGGCCTGTTCGGGATCGGCTTCGACATTCTGTTCGGCTATTGCGGATTGCTATCGTTCGGCCAGTCCGCGTTCTTCGGCACCGGCGGTTTCGTCGCCGCCTACCTGTTGACCCGTGCCGGATTTCCCAACGTGCTGCTGGCGCTGGTGATCGGCATGATCGCCGCCGCGGCGGTCAGCTATCTGGTCGGACTGGTCGCGCTGCGGCGTACCGGGATTTATTTCGCCATGATCACCGTGGCGATCGCGGAGGTGTTCTTCTTCGTCGAGTTCAATCCGCTGTCGGCTTTTACCGGCGGTGAGAACGGCCTGCCCGGGGTGCCGATGCCGAGCTTCAACCTCGGATTTGCCACGCTTCGCTTCTCCGACGGCTGGTCGCTGTATCAGTTCCTGGCGGTATGCTACTTCATCGGCATCGTGATCGCGCTGCGCATCGTGCGCTCGCCGGTCGGCGCGATCCTGAGCGCGATCCGGGACAACCCGCTGCGGGCGCAGGCGATCGGCCACAATATCCACGGCTACAAGCTGGCCGCCTTCGTGATCGCCGCCGCCTATGCCGGTTTTGCCGGCGGGCTGCTCGGGGTGCTGCAGGCCTTCATGCCGCCGGACGCCTTCACCTTCGAGACCTCGGGCCAGCTGGTGATGCAGACGGCGATCGGCGGCATCGGCACCCTGTTCGGGCCCTTGCTCGGCGCCGCCGTCTGGCTGTTTCTGCAGGATTTCCTGCAGTCGGCGCTTAATCTCGGCGCGGCGTGGAAGCTGGTGCTCGGCACCGTGTTCGTGCTGCTCGTGACCTTCCTGCGGCGCGGCCTGATCGGCGGCCTCAAGGACCTCTACGAATTGGTGGCCCACCCCAAAAAGCCGGCGGAGCCGACCGAGGCGGCATCGCTCTCCGACTTCAGCGCGGCCGCGGGCAGCGACACCGCCGCGATGGTGCCGCACAAGCGCGCTGCTGATCGCGGCAGCGGGCCGATCCTCCAGGCCAGCGGCCTCAGCAAGCAGTATGGCGGGCTTCGCGCCAACAGCGACATCAACTTCACGGTCAATCATGGCGAGCTGCGCGGCATCATCGGGCCGAACGGCGCCGGCAAGTCGACCTTCTTCAAGATGCTGACCTGCGAGATTCCACCGACCTCGGGCAAGATCCTGTTCGAGGGCCGTGACATCACCGGCAAAAGCGTCACCGACGTCTGCCAGCTCGGCCTGACCAAGAGCTACCAGGTCAACCAGCTCTTCACCGAGCTGACGGTGCGCCAGAATCTGACGGTCGCGGTGCTCGCCGATCTGCGCGGCAAGTTCAGGCTCGATCTGTTCCGCGATCCGGAATCCATCCCGGGTCTCAAGGAACAGGTCGAACAGACGCTGCAACTGGTGCGGCTGGCCGGCCGGCCCGACACCAAGGTCTCGGATCTGGCCTATGGCGAAAAGCGGCGTCTGGAAATCGGTCTTGCGCTTGCCACCTCGCCTAGCCTCTTGCTGCTCGACGAGCCGCTCGCCGGCATGAGCCCGCAGGAGCGCCAGGAAACCGTGAAGCTTTTGAAATCGATCGGCCAGGGCCGCACCATGATCGTGATCGACCATGACATGGACGCGCTGTTCGAGCTGGCGGAGCGGGTCACGGTGTTGCAGGAGGGGCGGGTGCTGGTGGAGGGGACGCCCGACGAAATCAAGGCCAATCCGGCGGTGCAGGAAGCCTATCTTGGCGGGGTACTGGAATGAGCCTGCTCGAGGTCTCCGGCCTGAACGCCTATTACGGCGATTCCCACATCCTGTTCGACGTCGCGATGCGGGTCGAGCGACACGAAGTGGTGGCCTTGCTCGGGCGCAACGGCGCCGGCAAGTCGACGACGCTCAAAAGCCTGATGGGTGTGGTGACCCCGAAGACCGGCAAGGTGGTGCTCGATGGCATCGATCTGGCCGGCGCGAAGAGCCACGTTATCGCAAGGGCCGGCATGCAACTGGTGCCGGAGGATCGCCGCATCTTCGGCAGCCTCAGTGTCGAGGAGAACATCATCCTCGCCGGACTGACGGCATCCGGCAAATGGCCGCTGGAACGAATCTACGAGATGTTTCCGCGCCTGAAGGAGCGCCGCGGCAGCAGCGGCACCGACCTGTCCGGGGGCGAGCAACAGATGCTGGCGATCGCCCGCGCGCTGGTGCGCGATCCGAAAATCATCCTGCTCGACGAACCGTTCGAGGGCCTGGCGCCGGTGATCGTGCGCGATCTGGTCCATGCCTGCCGCGACCTCGCCGCCGCGGGCCAGACCATCGTGCTGGTGGAACAAAATCTGGCGGCGACGCTGGCGCTGGCCAGCCGGCTCTACATCATCAACAACGGCCATATCGTTCACGAGGGACCGGCGGGGGAAATCAAGGCCCAGCCCGAGATATTGCAGCGCTATCTCGGCGTCTGACGCCCGGGTTTGCAGGGTCGGCAACGTCGCCCTTGGGGCTTCGGCCGCGAGCCGCTGTGGCCTAAGATGGCCGGCATCGCCATGTGCACCCGCAAGCACCCTGTGCGCTCTCCCCCGAAACCACGGCGCCCACGGCAAATCCAAGCCAATGCGCCGTAGTTCTACGTGCACGGATCTTAACATTAATAGAATGTTGCGCCCGCTATCGCTTGGCTGAGAGAGCGCGCGTCGGTCGCGGGATGCGATCCGACCTCGCCAAGTCCTGAAACTCATGTTGAAGGTTCGCTCCCTTGGTCAAGTTCGATCGCATTGGGTACAAGTTGGGGCTCGCCGGCGCCATCGGCGTGTTGCTCTCGGTCGGCATGATCGCCAATCAGATGGCCACGGAATCGTCCGTCAACGCCGCCAATGAGCGCGCCGAAATGCAGCAGGGGGTGGCCGACAACGCGCTCACCGCCGAGCTCGGTCTGCGGGAAATGATGCTGGGCTCTCGCGGTATCCGGCTGGCAAAGACGCCAGCCGAGATCGGGAAGGGCGAGCGCGAGTTGAGCCAGGCCCGCTCCAGAGAGGAACATGGCATCGACGCCGCGCTGCTGCATGCCGTCAACCCCGAGAACAAGGAGCGGCTGCGCAAGATCAAGTCGCTGATGACTGATTACGACGCCGGCGTCCACGAGAACGTGAAGGCGCAAGCCGAGCTTTTGGCGCAGACCGACAAACGGTCCGCGATCTCGGATCAATGGAGCAAGGCCTTTGCGGCGCTGCTGGCCTCGCCGGCGCTGGCGCCATTGGAACGCGGCGACGAGATCGAAAAGCTGTTGTATCAGGCGGACGCCGGGATCAACAGGCTGCGTGCCGCGGCCTGGCGTTTCAGCGTGACCGGCGATGATGGTCAGAAGCAGATCATCATTGCTGAAGAGTCCACGCTCCACGAGGTGTTAGGTCGGCTGCGCGCTCTCGCCGGCGACAGGGCCTTTCAGGCAGGGATTGATGGGCTCGGTTCCATCGTCAAAAGGTTCGTTGCCGCCAATGATGAGGTGGTCAGGTTGGACGCCGCAAAGGCGGATGTCACGACCAGAATCATCAAGTTGTCGGGCGAGGCCGGTGAGCTGATGCAGACGACGGTGTCGGCGGCGCAGCAGCTGACCGCCGAGGCGAAGACTGCCGCGGCGGCCGATATGATGTGGGCCAACCGGATCGGCCTCATCCTCACCATCGTCTTGATGCTGTCGCTGATCGGCTCGGTGGGGTTTTCCTTTTTCGGGATTGCCCGGCCGCTGATCTTTCTGAACGGCGCGCTTGGCCAGATGGCCGAAGGCCAACTCGATATCGTCATTCCCGGCGCGGATCGTGGCGACGAAATCGGCGACCTTGCCAAGACGGTCACGGTGATCCGCGGCAATGCCGAGCAGAAGGCCCGCGACGAAGCGCAAGCCAAGCTCGGGCAGGAAAAGGCCGCCGCGCAGCAGCGCCAAGCGGACATGATCAGGATTGCCGACGACTTCGAATCCGCCGTCGGCGCGATCATCGAAACCGTTTCGTCGGCATCGACCGAGCTGGAGGCGTCGGCGGCAACCCTGACCAGGAGCGCCGAGCGAACCCAGGAAATCACGACAACCGTTGCCGCCGCGTCGGAAGAGGCCTCCACCAACGTGCAGTCGGTGGCTTCGGCCACGGAGCAGATGGCCTCTTCGGTTCATGAGATCAGCCGTCAGGTTCAGGCATCGGCGCGGATGGCCAACGAGGCGGTCGACCAGGCGCGCAACACCACCGATCGCGTCGGTGAGCTGTCGAACGCCGCGAGCCGGATCGGCGACGTGGTCGAACTGATCAATACCATCGCCGGACAGACCAATCTGTTGGCGCTCAACGCCACCATTGAGGCGGCGCGCGCCGGTGAGGCGGGACGGGGCTTTGCGGTGGTCGCCTCCGAGGTGAAAGCCCTGGCCGAGCAGACTGCGAAGGCGACCGGCGAAATCGGCCATCAGATCACCGGCATCCAGTCCGCGACGCTGGAGTTGGTCAACGCCATCAAGCAAATCAGCGGCATGATCGAGAAACTGTCGGAGATCTCCTCAACCATTGCGGCAGCGGTGGAACAGCAGGGCGCGGCGACCCAGGAGATTTCCCGCAACGTGCAGCAGGCCGCGCAGGGCACCCTCGAGGTCTCCTCCAACATCAGCGACGTGCAGCGCGGTGCCAACGAGACCGGCTCGGCTTCATCGCAGGTCCTCTCCGCGGCGCAGTCGCTGTCTGGCGATAGCAACCGCCTCAAGCTTGAAGTCGGCAGGTTCCTCAATTCGGTGCGCGCGGCTTAGACGCACGTCAACTGATCCGCCGTCTGATTCAGCAGGGCGCCCCCAGGGGGCGCCCCTACGCCATGTCGATCCCGCAGGGCGCCCTTGTGGTCGCCCTATCGCCGCGCCCACCGCGGTTCGCGAGCGTCTCGGGTTCCCATGTCGGACGACCGACGCTTCAGCATCCCGGACCGGAAGCATGCACCAGCTTGGCGCGGGAGGCGGCAGTCTGCCCTTTCTTGATGCTTCCCAAGTGGCTCGCTGCCGAAATTAGCCAGTCGCCAAACCGCGCGGCAATCGCTAGGATCGCTTGCGACGATGGGACAAGTACGATGGGTATGCCCCTTCTTCGCTGGCGCACCCGGACGCGCTCCGGCGCTATCGCCGTCGCTGTGGGCGCCACGCTGTCGGCTGCTTTGCTGAGGGCGGCGATAGGCGCGTTTGCACCGGGCGTGGTGCCGTTCGCGACCTTCATCCTCGCGGTTCTCGTTGCAACCCTTCTCTCGGGCTATTTGGCGGGATTGCTGGCGCTCGCCATGGCGATTCTGATCTGCTGGTATTTTTTCCTGCCGCCGCCCTTCAGTTTCGAGCTCAATTCATTGAACGAAGTGGCAAGCCTTGTGCTGTTCGCCGTCGTCGCCGGCGTCATCATCCTGCTCGCCGAAAAGCTGAGGACCGGTTTCGATCGGGAAAGCGCCCGCGAGCGGCGGCTGGCGCGCGCCCAGGAAGCCGGGGCGGTCGGCGATTGGGAGTGGGATCTCGCCAAAGGTCAGATCAGCTGGTCGGAAAACCTCTACCGGCTGATGGGCCGAAGCCCGGATAGCTTCCAACCCTCGCCGGATAATTTCGCGAGCTTCGTTCATCCTGACGATGTCGAACACGTCAGCCGGACCTGGCAGGCCGCCATCGCCAACGGAAACCGCTTTGACACCGAAATGCGTGGCATCTGGCCGGACGGAACCGTCCGGCATTTTGTCAGCCGCGGCGGCGTCATCAAGGACCTTTCCGGCAAAGCCACGCGCATCGCCGCGGTCCAGATCGACATCACCAAACGGCGCGAAACCGAGATCGCACTCGCCGAGAGCGAACAACGTTACCGGATGCTGTTCAATTCGATGTCCGAAGCCTATGTCGTTCACGACATCATCTACGACGAGGCCGGGACCGCGGTCGATTTTCTGGCCATCGAAGCCAACCCCGCCTTTGAGACCCACACCGGAATGGCGCGCGAGCTGGTGGTCGGGCATCTGGCCTCCGAGTTCGCGCCGGGCGGCGACCCGGAATGGCTTCGCTTCTTCGCCGAGGTGGTTCGCAGCGGCGCGCCGGACCGGCTGGAGCGTTATTCGCCGCGGCCGCAGCGCTGGGTCGATCTGCGCGCCTTTCCGCTGGGCGGTCCGCGTCTCGGCATCATCTTCAACGACGTCACCAAGCGCAAGCAGGCTGAAGCCGATCGCGAGGCCGCCGAGGCGCGGCTGGCCGCGGCCATGCACGTCGCCGAAGTGGGCGCCTATGATTACAATCCGACCACCGGCCAGGTGATGTCGTCCGGCAGCTACAATGCCATCTATGGATTGACCGATTGTCGCGCCGAGCGTCCGCTCTCCGATTATGTCGCGCGCATCGATGCCAGGGATGCGCCCAGGTTCGAGATGGAATTGCAACGCGTCTTGCGGGAGCGGGATGCATTCGGCCTGGAATACCGCATTCTGACCGAGAAGGGAACGCGATGGGTCGCCACGCGCGGCGCCGTCATCGCCGATCCGAAAGGGGGCGTGCGGCTGGTGGGCGCCATCTTTGATATCACCGGCCGCAAGCAGGCCGAACTTGCGCGTGAGGCCGCGCACGAGCGCACCGAAATCCTGTTCCGCGAGATGAACCATCGCACCAAGAACAACCTGACGATCGTTGCCAGCATGCTCCATCTGCAATCTTCCGCCAACAAGCGCGATGCGGACCTGCGAAGACATCTGGACGCCGCCAGGGAGCGCATATCCACCATCGCCGAACTGCACACCAGCCTTTACCAGGGCAATAAACTGGGAGAGATCGATTTCGCCGACTACATCAAAAATCTCTGCCGTCATATTGAAACCAGCCTGCTCTCCGCCAACCGCGGCGTCGATTTCGTCGTTGACGCCGACGAGGTATGGCTGTCGGCGGATGTCGCCGTTCCCCTGGGGTTGGTCGTGAACGAGCTGGCCACCAATGCCGTCAAGCACGCCTTCGAGGGCAAGGCCGATGGCGCGGTCATCAAGGTATCGATCGGCAGGATCGACGGCCATCTGCGGCTGTCGGTTGCAGACAATGGCCGGGGACTGCCCGAGAACTGGTCGTCGCAGAACAACGGATTCGGCAGCAGGCTGGTCGACGCCTTCGTGCGCCAGGTCGACGGCCAGATCCACGTCGCCCGGCTCGACGGCACCCGGTTCGAGATCGTGGTCCCGTTGCAGTAGGTGACGGACCGGTCGGTGACCCGAAGGCATGCGGTCACGTGCACCCATCGGCAAGTACCAGTCCACTCGTCGTCGTGTCGTGGCGCACCTTCATCAGATCCTCGCGAACCCGGCATCAGATCCGCTCGCGGTCCGGATCGAGGCAGTAGAATAACGCCGCGGGCGTCATAGGCGAGAATGCCGTTCGATGTCTGCTCTGGCCAATGGCGGAGTGCGCCATGCTACGCAGTGGCCGCCGGAGCAGCCGATCAGCTGCCGTAGTTCTTCTTGAGATAGTCGGCGATGATCCTGGCATCGGCGTCTTCGATCGGCGCGCCGAACACCTTGATCATCTTGGCGACTTCCGCGTCCCACTGCGCGGCAGTGGGAAAAGGCGAATTCATCAGGACATAGTCGAGGCTGTGGCAGGCGGCGCAGTGGGCTTCGACGGCGTCGCGCCCGGCGTCGGGCCTGAGCTCGACGGACTGTTCATTGGCGGCGGCCGCGGCGGCAAGACAACAACCGGCCAGGAGCGTGACGGCCGCCACCCTGATGTAGGCTGGCTTCATGTGACCTCGATCGTCAGTGATTGGATCATATTGTTATGGTAGCCGGCGGGGTTCTGGATCAGCTGCGAAGTCTGGGTCTGGCCGATGCGGTTGGATGCCCGCGCCAGGACGGTCAGCCGGCCCTTCCAGCCCGGCGTCAGCGCCAGACTGAAGGGGCGGAACGCGTAGCGTCCGAGATCCTCGCCAAGCTTCGCGCGTTGCCAGCTGCGGCCGCCGTCGAAGGACAGTTCCACGACATCGACGCCATATCCGGCGTCCCATGCCACGCCACCGATCACGAGCGGCGCTGCGCCGGCGACGATAGCGCCGTGATGGTGGCTCGTGATCAGCGAGTTGACCATCATCTCGGTGATCGGCGTGTTGACCGCGGTCTCCTGCGAGGCAAAGTGCCCCGCCGCCGGGAATAGGCCGACCGGGATGCGGTAGGCCGATTTCATCCAGAAACTCTGCTCCGGCTTGGTGATCGCCCGGATCGAGATCAGGTGTTTCATCCAGTAGGTCCCGGTCCAGCCGGGAACGATAAGGCGGGCCGGGAAGCCGTTGAAATGCGGCAGCGGCTTGCCGTTCATCTCGAAGGCGACCAGCGTGGTCTCTTCCATCGCCTTCCAGAGCGGGATGCTCTTGACGAACTTCGGCGTTTCGGTTGTGACCGGTCCGTCGGCTCCCTCGAACACGATCTCGATCGCCTCCTTCTTCACACCGACGCGGTTGAGCAGATCCTTGAGCCGCACGCCCTTCCAGTGCGCGCAGCCCATAGCGCCATCACCCCATTCGACGCCTGTCACATGGGGCAGGAACAGGCCCCGGCGGTTTCCCGCGCACTGGTTGACCGCGATGATCTCGGCAGGCGGCATCACCTTGAGGTCGTCGAGCTTGAACACCACCGTCCCGGCCGCCCCTTCGCCGCCCACCGCGAGCTGCCAGGTGGCGGCATCCATCTCGGGTATGTTCGACAGGTGGTAGCGGACGAAAAAGGCATCGTTCGGTGTGATCGGCTGGCGGAAATACTCGATCGGCGTCTCATAATTGGGCGGCCGCCAGCTCAGTTTGATCAGGGGCTTCTTGCCCGGCAGCGCATCAAGCACGGCTTCGTTGAGGGTCCCCGCCGCGAGCCCCTTCGGCAGGTTCGTGGCCATGATCGCCGCGGCCCGTCGTGGCGCTGTGCCCGCGAGCGCAACGCCGCTCCATGCGGCCATGGCGGCCTTTGCGCCGCCGCTGAGGACATGCCGGCGAGAGAGCAGATTTTCGCCGGCCCCGCCATTGCCGCGGGGCCGGCCTCGTTCGATCCGCCGAATCACTGGGCAACCTGCCTCGACATCGCCTGCGAGCGCTGCTGCTTTTCCAGCAGTTGCTTGATTTGCTTGACCAGCTCGCGCTCCGCCGGCGTCATCGGCTTGTTGCCATTGGCGCTCTGGTAGCCGGCCAGCACCTTGGCGACGTTCGCCCGCATGTCGGAGGCCTCGACCGCCGAGGCATCGGAAGATTGCGATGGCAACGGCGCAGCCGACGCCATCGCCGTTTCGTTATGCTGGGCGAGCCAGAGGGCTGCGGGCTTGAAGCGGGTCCAGCCCGGCATCTCGAAGGCCGCATCGAACTCCGCCCATTTGGGGTGACGCGCCCCGTCCTGGAACTGGTCGAGCTTGCCGAAGAACTCGTTCACGAACCGGCTGAGCTTGCGATAGCGTTCGCTGTTCTCCGGCCACGCATAGGCGACCAGCAGCGCATAATTGGCGATCGTCGGGATCGAGGTGCCCTCGGCAATGAGGTCCGGATACAGCTTGTGGGTCAGCTGCACCGTCGGATATTCGCCGAGCACCTTCGAGACGTCGCGGTCCGGCACGCTGGCCGTGTCGAGCGGCAGGAAATGAACGCCGTCCTGCGCCTTGAGCTTGGCCAGAGAGGCCTGCGGGCCGCCGGTCAGGATGATCATGGCGGCGATCTCGCCCTTCAGCAGCTTCCGAATGGCCTCGTCATTGTCGTAGTAGGAACGTTCGACCGGCAGCTTGAGCATGTCGAACACCCGGTCCGCGGTGACGTCGGTCTGACTGTCCTTGAGATTGAAGTTGACCTTCTGGCCCTTGAGGTCGGAGTACGACTTGATGTCGTTTCGCGCCAGCACGTGGAATTCGGCGGTATAGAGCTTGGTCACGTATTGAATGCGCTGCTCGATACCGGCGAACACGATCGGATCGCGCTGCTTCAAGAGGCGCACATTGTCCTGATCGACGACGGCGAGGTCGATGCCCTTCATGAACAGGATGTCCTTCAGGTTCTGCAGCCCTCCGACGCCGAGCACCGGCAGCACCCGGATGCCGTTCGGCTTGAGATCGTTGACCACGTTGCGGATGTCTTCGGCGAACCGCGCGCAGGTACAACTCATGCCCGCGACCATGATCGATACCGCGATATCGTTGATCTCATGCTTCATCTCGACCGAAGCGGCCGCGGCCGGGCGCGGCGCCAGGGCGTGGCTGGTCGTCGGATGAGGCATTGGCAGCTCGGGATGACTTTCGCCCGAAAATGGCAGCAGCGACTGCGGCAGCCGCGGTGACTGGGCATGGCTGGCCGCCGGAGACAGCAGGACAGCCAAGGCGAGCACTGCTCGAACAAAATACCGATCTCTCGTCACGGTGTGTTACCCCTCTTGAAGTGTTACTCGCTCCACGTCCGGAACGGTAAACTGACTATTTTACTTAAGCTACGCAGAACAATACTTAATTGGATACTGTATCCAGTTATATGAGTTGAGCATGAAAATGCGGATCGACCGGCGCCTGCGGCGTTTCCGTCTCGGCTGGGCTCCTCGCCATGACGGGGCAGGCGGGATATCTCTACCGCCGCCCTCCGCCGTCATTGCGAGCGCAGCGAAGCAATCCATCTCTTGCTCGGCACAGGCATGGATTGCGTCGTCGCAACGGCTTCGCAATGACGGGCGAATCCATCAGAAGCGAAACACTAGTTGAGCGATTCCCTGAAGGTTATCATATCGAGGCTCGCTCTGACCTCATCCTGAGGAGCGAGCCTTCGCCCGGAGGGCGAAGGTTCGCGTCTCGAAGGATGGCCGCTTGCACTGCCTTTGCGGCCATCCTTCGAGACGCATCGCTTGCGCGATGCTCCCTAGGGATGAGGACCGGGGAGGATGCCGATATGATCAGAACTTCGGAAACGCTGGTCTAGGCGCGCCAGCCATGAGTAACCATCCGTGACATTCAGGATTGGCATCATCTCCGACACCCATGGCCTGTTGAGGCCGAAGGCGGAACGTGCTCTTGCCGGTGTGGATCATATTATTCACGCCGGCGATATCGGACATCCCGACGTCATCACCGCGCTTCGCCGGATCGCGCCGGTCACCGCGATCAGGGGAAACGTGGATACCGGCGAGTGGGCGGGCAACTATGCCGATAGCGAACGCGTGCGACTGGCCGACCGATCCATCTTCGTCGTGCACGATCGCAAGACCCTGCGGATCGATGCCATCGCGCTCGGCATCGACGTCGTCGTCTCCGGCCATTCCCACGTCGCTGGGATCGATAGGGTCGGCGGCGTCCTCTATTTGAATCCTGGAAGCGCGGGACGGCGGCGTTTCCGGTTGCCGATCACGCTTATGACGCTCGACGTCACCACGGAAGGCCTGCGACCGGCCATCCAGGACCTCGGTGATGGCTGAACCGCGTCGCGGCGTCGAACGCTGGACCTGATCAACAGGCAGGCCGGCTGGCAACCGCTAACAGCGGCTCACAACGCATAACGGGTCATCGCCGCGATCCCGGCATACAGATTTCAGCCAGCAAGGCAGTTGAGGCCCTGCCATGGGGCTTTCCGATCGGCCGTCGAAGCAAGGAGATTTAGCGATGCCTACGCCCACAACCCCTGAAGAGAATAATCCTGATGGCCGGCGCAGCACCGCGGTGCTTGTTGCCGTCGCGGCATGCGCCGCCCTCGCGGTCGTACTGATCGGCGGCAGGGCCATTTCGGCGCAGGACAAGTACACGGTGCAGGTGCCGGGCGGGCTCGCATTTTCCGAGTTCAGGGGATACGAGGGCTGGTCGACTGTCGCCGTCAGTCACGCCGGAAAGCTCGCCGTGATCCTCGGCAACCCGGCGATGATAAGCGCCTACCAGGCCGGCATTCCCGGCAACGGTCAGCCGTTCCCGGACGGCGTCATGATGGCGAAGATTTATTGGATTCCGAAAACCAGCGAGACGGCTCCCGCCCCGACGATGGTGCCGGGCGCATTGCATGACGTGGACTTCATGGTGAAGGACAGCAAGAGGTTCGCCGACAGCGGCGGCTGGGGATATGCCGAGTTCGAGTATGACCCCGCCTCCGATACGTTCCGGCCCGGCACTTCAGCCGACGAGCCGCCGCAGGACAACGACGCCAAGTGCGGATACGCCTGCCACACCATCGTGCAGAGCAGAGATTACGTTTTCACGGAGTACGGCAAGCGGTGAAGGGCGGCGGTTGGTAACCGAACAGGAATGGTTGAACCGCCATGTGCGCCCGAAAACACCATGCGCGCCCTCCCCGAAACAAGGGCGCGCATGGCCGATCTGGGCGCGCATGACCTTCTGGTTGTGCGCTTCCGTGAAGCCTAAGCCACGGACATTGGCCTCTGACTCCTTACTCCCGCTGAAGCCCGATTTTCCCGCCGCTGCGGCCATGGTAATGAGTCTCGCCCGGGTGCCCGGGCTGTCCGTCTTTGCGAAAAAGGGGGGCGTGCCCGGCTGCGGGAGCGTTCTCATGGGGAAGCCATGGCAGAGGGACCAATGACTGACGCGATCGCGTCCCTTGATGAACTGGTGTCAGCGAACAGGCTGGAAGGATTCAACGACGTTTTTTGGAACCTGGGCCAGATCATCGCCTGGGTTGAGACCAGGAGCCCGTTCCCCGTCGATGCGCTGTCGGATTCGACCCGGCATTTGGCCAGGCGCGAGCATTCGATGCCGGCGGGCCTGCCCCATTTCGCAACCGAGTTTGCGGAGCGGCGCGCTGAGGCCAGTGGCTTGGCTCGAGGCCCATCTCCCTACCGTCGATCGACGACGTCCGCAGGGCGGTGTTGCGCAGCCTTCAGGCTGGCCTGCCTTCGTCAGGCCAGCGTCGCGGCTCCTTTGATCGCGAGCCGATCCCTCGTCTGGAATGGGCCGATCTGACCATCGACGACAGCATGGCCGGTGAAATGACCGTGCGGCATCGCCATGGCGCGGCCGCGGTCTGGACCGATGTGCGGGTCCTGAAGCACGACGTGCTATCGGCCTTTCCGGTGCTGGCGACCTCGCCTGACGCCGCGCCTGGCGATGCAAGCGCGCAGGCTTCGGCGCCGGAGGCTCAGCGCCCCTCGCCGGAAGCGGCAACCCGCAAGCCGCGAGGCCGGAAGCCGGGGGACGGCTCGTATGACCGCCTCGATCGCCCCCTGCTGGAGGAGATGAAAGAACTGATTGCCTCGGGAAAGGCCGCTTCCGCGGAGGAAGCGGCGAAATTGCTGGCCGGCAAGGCGCATGGCGGCGGCACCCTGGAAAGCAAGATCGATCGGCTGGCGAAACGATACAGGGCCGTCCATGCGTCTTTGGCGGCGAGCAAATCCTAATTCGCTCGGTAAAAATCGGCTACGCTCGGTATCAATCGGAAGCTTTATCGGGCCAACTGGTCGATGCTCACCTCGCATTGAAGGAGGTGACCCATGAACTCTACCGAACCAAATGAGACGACCCGAGAGCGTCGCTTGCGCCGCACGGAAGCAGCCAAGTACGTTGTCGAAACCTACCACCCTGCCTGCTCTTCCAAGCTCCCGGCGAAGCTGGCCTGGGCTGGCAGCAATGGTCCGCCGTTCCGTCTCGCGGGTTGTTATCCGATCTATCCTGGGTCCGGCCTTGACGCCTGGGCGCCTGGCAAGATCGGCCTGCTGCTCCGGTCGACGGCCGAAGCCCGGGCACGTGGTGAAGGAGACGCGGCATGAATTTTCATCCGACGCACCCATCCTTGACCATCAACGAGATACGCCGCCGCGCCGCGGCGTTGTCGGCCGACCAGCCGGTCCTAGTCGCTCACGGGGACGATGGGGAATGGTCAGGGCTGGACGATTTTGGTCCTGAGCCTGAACCAGATGACGAAAGGCAATACGGTGCCATCCCGGCGCAGATTCTCCGCGATGTCAGGCGCGGCGTGGCCCTGGCCTCCGAGGACGCAAGACTGGCGGTGTTCCTGGAAGCCGCGGACGTCTTGGCGGATGCCGTGGCGGGAAAGTGGTTGCCGAAGCGGGTGATGGTTGACCGGCTGCAGGAGCTGGCCGCGGCGCACGCCTTCTTTGGCCATCCGCCATCCAACATCGAGGCCCTGATCGACGACTGCGCGGCAATCCTGGCCGAACCGGCGGCATCGGCGGCGGGGCCGGCGCTCGCGCCGCCGCATAGACCTGCGAGGCGCCGGCTGATCAGCTATCGCGCCAGCGACCTCAGGCCTGAGAAGCTGGTCTGGGTGTGGCCGGGCCGGGTACCGGAAGGCAAACTGGTCTTGCTGGGCGGCCCTCCCGGCCTCGGCAAGAGTCAATTGACCGCTTTCATGTCGGCCGTGGTTTCCAACGGCGGTAGCTGGCCCTGCGGCGAAGGGTCTGCCACCGCCGGGGATGTGATCTTCATGAGCGCGGAAGACGGCATCCTGGACACTATCGTTCCGCGCCTGATCGCGGCCGGCGCCGACACCAGCCGGGTTCATATCGTGGCCGCGGCGACCAAACCGGACGGCACCGGCCGCAAGACCTTCAGCCTCAAGACCGACGTCGATCTCCTGGAGGCGAAGGCCCTGGAAATTGCCCGCGAGGTCGGATGCGTCCGGCTGATCATCGTCGATCCGATCTCAGCCTATATGGGCGGATCGGATGGCAACGGCAATGTCGAAACCCGCGAGGTGCTGGAGCCGCTGGCCGAGATGGCCAACCGGCTGCGGATCGCGGTGGTGGCCGTGACGCATCTGAACAAGGGAGGAGGCGCGAGCCATCAGAGCGCGCTGAACCGCTTTGTCGGTTCGATCGCGTTCGTCGCCGCCGCGCGTGCCGCCTTCGCGGTGATCCAAGATCCCGCCGATGACGAGCGTCGGCTGTTGCTGCAGGCCAAGAACAACCTCGGGGCCAAGTGCAAGGGCCTCGCCTTCCGGATGGAACAGCGGCTGATCGAGGGTGATATTCTCTCGTCCAATATCTTCTTCGAAAGCGCCCACGTTTCGCAATCGATCGATGAGGCGCTGGCCGCGTCTGAGAGTAAGGGCGCAGGCGGTCAAAAATCACAAGCGGAGGCGGCGGAGTTTTTGAACGACGTTCTGGCGCACGGTCCGCGCGATATTCTGGACGTTGAAAGCCTCGCGCGGGCCGCCGCCCTGCTGCCGGCTGACAAGCCCTTGCGGCAGAACAAGGCCTTCCGGGAAGCCCGCAAGCAGCTCGGGGTAATCGCATCCCGGGAAGGGTTCGGCGCCGGCGCCAAATACGTCCTGAGCCTGCCTGAAACGCCATGCGCGCCCAAAAACACCATGCGCGCCCTCCCCGAAACCAGGGCGCGCATGGCCGATCCGGGCGCGCATGGCGAGGTTGGGGGAGCTGGATGAGTCACCATTTCTCGAGTCTGGGTCGGATGGCCCCGCTTCGCTGGATCATTCGGATGCCACGGAGGTTATGACTTGGCCTCGCACGCAGGGCGGGCGAGTCAGGGAACGGTGAGGCCACCGACATGCGACTTCGAATTCTGGCGTTACCGATTCTATGGGGGATGGTGACGATGTCCAACGCGAGCGCGGCTTCGCCGCTCGACGCATTGCACTGGAACAGCCGCGTCCTGGTCGTCGTCGCCCCCGCCGGCGATGCCGCGGCCGAAGCGCAACGGCGGATCTATCAATCCGCCCAGGAGGGCATGTCCGAGCGGTCGATCGTCCTGATCGAAGCGCTCGACGACAGCGAGCGCTCCCGGCAGATCCGATCCCGGCTATCGGCCGGCGGCCGGCGCTTTCAGGTGTTCCTGGTCGGCAAGGACGGCCACACGGCCATTTCGTCCAGCAAGCCGTTGTCCGCGGCTGATCTGTTCGCCCGGGTCGACGCGATGCCGATGCGGCGGGACGAGATGCGGCGCAGCCGATAGACGTGGTAGCGTGCCGGTGTAGCCAGCATAGGGTGGCCAAAGCCAGCGGGCCGCGCGAACGCGCGCACCCGATGGTGTGCCCACCATTTTTTCCCCGCGGTACGGTGGGCACGGCGCAAAGGGCGCCTTTGCCCACCCTACGCGCAGAATATATTCAGGCCGCCATTACCGCTTTCTTGATCGGCCGCGGCAGTTCGATCAAACGGAAGAAGCTCTTCGGATAAAGGTAATCCTCGCCGGATTCGTCGATGACCCGAAGCAGATCCTGCCTTTCGGCATCCAAGTCGCGGAGTGCGACGTAGATCTTCCGCTTCTCGAGCGATGTTGGGTAACGATCGTTGCTGATACCTACAACGAGTTGTCGGGAGGGAAACTTGGCCATGGCTCCGACTTTCAAAGCATCCGCTTGATCTTGAATTCCTTGCCGATTCCGGATGCCTCGTACCCTGCCGCGATGTCCTTCTCCCAGCCGAACACGGACCGGCCGTCGAGCGCGGGCGAGGCCGCGCGTTCGGCGGCGAGGAAGGAATCAAGCGGCGGGCCTTCGGCGACACCCTCCAGGCGGCGCGCCTGGTGGTCGAGGCGTTGCAAGGCCTGCAGCTTCTCGTCCTGTCCGAGCCTTGCGCTCGCCACCGCCGATTTCATCACCCGGAGGGTCTCGTCATAGACCTTGAGGGGAACGGGATAGGGATGGCGGTCCTTGCCGCCATGCGCCAGCGAGAAGCGGGCGGGATCGGCGAAGCGGTAGGGCGCCCCGTGCACGACCTCCGCCACCATGGCGAGCGAGCGCACCGTGCGCGCGCCGACGCCCGGCGTCAGCAAGAGCTCGGGGAAATCGACCGGGCCACGCTCGGCCGCGGCCGCGAGCGTACCGTGCAGCCGCCGGGTGAAGACGTCGCCGGATCGGACGTCGTGGTGCGCCGGCATCACCAGATGCGGCAGCATCGCCTGCGCCGGCTTTTCATCCGCAAGCGCGGCCAGCTCGGCAACAATGCGGTCCGGGCCGAACTCGTCGAGCAACGCCAGTTGGGCGGTGCGCGAGCGCCCGGCGAGCTTGTCCGTCAGGTTCACGATCTCGCTCTGCGCGGGACCATCGATGGCGCTGTGCGGCGCCTCGACGAAGCTCTCGATATCCTGCGAATGCCAGTGGTAGCGGCGCGCCTGCTTCTTGTCGCCGTTCATGCCCTGCTGCACGACCGTCCATTTGCCATCATCGGTGACGAAGAATCCATGGAGGTAAAGGTCGAACCCATCTTGCACCGCGGCACTGTCGACCTTGGCGACCAGGCGGCTGGCGCGGACGAGGCCTTCGCCGTCGAAGCCGATGCGCTCGGCGAGCGCGTTCAGTTCGTCCGGCGTCTTGCGCGAATGCTGGCCGCGGCCGCCGCAGACATGAAGGCCGAGTTCGTCCGAGAGCGGCCCCAGCCCGCGCTTCAGCGCGCCGATCACGCTGGTGGTGATGCCCGACGAGTGCCAGTCCATCCCCATGACCGCGCCGAACGACTGGAACCAGAACGGATGGGCCAGCCGCCGCAGGAATTCGTCGCGGCCATAATGGTGCACGATCGCCTGCGTGACGACAGCGCCAAGCGACGCCATCCGGCTCGCCAGCCAGGGCGGCACGCGGCCGTTATGCAGAGGGAGCAGCGCGCTGCCGGAACGGTTGGCCATGGGAATCACGATATCCTAGACCAGCACGTTTCCGAAGTTCTCATCCTATCAAAGCTTGCGACGCTGCGCTCCCTCTCCCGCGCTCTTTCGCGCGGGGGAGGGGGGGGGGCCAACGCGGGCAGTGTTTACTTGTCCGCCGAAGCCTTTGGCGAAGGCGGATGCTGAAGCACCCCCACCCCAACCCTCCCCCGCGAAGCGCGGGAGAGGGAGCGAGGCCAATGCTCGCGATGGTAGCGATGATCGCGGACGTATCCAGGACCATCAGGATGGCAACCCGCAACCGTCATAGCCTAGGATCTCGTCTGCCGGGCGGGGGTCCAGAACATGCAGCTGGGATACCCGCTCGAAGAACAATTCCATCGCAGCCTTTCGGTCGGCGGGCGCTGCTGGCGCAAGACGGGAAAGCCGTTCTTCAATCGCGCGCTCCAGCGCGGTTTCGACATCTTCGCCGGTCAGGCCGGCAAGTCGCTGTGCGAGTTGATCGACCTTGGTGGAACGGATGTTCATCGGTCACCCCTTTATGACACAACGCGAGAGTGCCAGGGACATACCACCATTGAGGGCCGAGATCACTCTCGTTCTGTACCCGTTCGCCGGGCCGAATGGCTAGATCCATCCGGATCGGTCGACGGCCTGCGTTTCGAGGGAGGTCGGGAAATCCGCTTCGGATAGTTCCGAAAGCCGCGACGAGCTTCGCGACGGCTGCCCTTGAACGCCACGTCGCACGCCGAGGCCTCCCGGGAGGGCTCTGGGGGACGAAGCCGTGTTCCCTGTTCTGAGCCTGCCCGACTCCATGCGCGCCCGAAAACCCCATGCGCGACCTCTTCCGAAACAAGGGCGCGCATGGGCGCGCATGGCGAATCCTGGCGCGCACGGAGACCCTTGGCGATGAGGTAAGTTCGCGAACACCGAGGGCGCACGAAGCCGCCACCCAGCTGACCGCAACGGACGCCGCGCCCCGCCCGCGCGCTCGTAAATCCCGGCGATTTCATGCAGGTAACTGGTGCTGCCAGACAGGATTGAACTGTCGACCTCTCCATTACCAATGGAGTGCTCTACCACTGAGCTACGGCAGCATGCCCCGGTGATCACGGAATCGGCCCGAAGGCCCCGACAGAGCGGGCGATCCTTGCCACAAGGCCCCCGCTGGCGCAAGCGGGCGGGCGGGATCAGATCGGGCTGAAAAAGCGCCCTCGATGCGCTTCCGGGTCGATTGACGCCGGTCCGGTTCCCGTTGCCTTGCCCGGCGCGGGTGGCGCGTCCGGGCAGAGGGGCCGGGCTCTTCATGGCAAAGCCGCCCGTGACCAACTCTCTTCCATGGGTATATTCTGCCGTGGCTTGAATAGCGGATGGTGAGGCGGGTTCACGGTGATGGACGACGATCCCAAAATCGGGACAAAAAAGGCCGCGGCGGCGACGAGCCCGGCCAAGGAGCGGCTGAAGCGCGCGCTACGGGAAAATCTCAAGCGGCGAAAATCGCAGGCGAGGGGGCGGGACGATGGCGCGGCGGCGCCTTTTCATGGCGAGTTCGCCTCCCTAAATGACGGCAGCGGAGAAAAGCCGGGCGAATGACCGGGTTCGGCCGGCGGCCGGTGTTTGCTACCTTGTTCTGATTTCGGATGGAGATGGCCGTGGCCCCCGTGACGGCAAACACCGATGGCAGCGTCACGACGGCGCGGACCTTTCCCCGTCTCGAGCAGACCTTCCCGAGCCTGACGCCGCAGGAGATCGCGCGGATGCGCCGGTTCGGCGAGCCGCGCCATTTCAGCAATGGCGAACGCCTGTTCGAAACCGGCAAGCCCGGCGCCGGCCTGTTCGTGGTGTTGTCGGGCCATGTTGCGATCACCGAGCGCGATGGCCTCGGCCACGTCTCCCCGGTGATCGATCAGGGGCCGGGGCAGTTCATCGGCGAGATCGGCCAGCTCTCGGGCCGCGTCGCGCTGGTCGACGGCCACGCCGAGGGCGAGGTCGAAACGCTGTTGATTGCGCCGGATCGGCTGCGCGCGCTCTTGGTGGCGGAGGCCGATCTCGGCGAGCGCATCATGCGCGCTTTGATCCTGCGCCGGGTCAGCCTGATCCAGGGCGGCGTCGGCGGCCCGGTGCTGATCGGGCCGTCGGATGGCAGCGGCGTCATTCGGCTGCAGGGCTTTCTCACCCGCAATGGCATTCCCCATCACCTGCTCGATCCGGAAAAAGATGCCGATGCCGCCGAATTGATCGCGCGCTATTCGCCGCAGGCCATCGGATTGGCCGCTGGTGGCGACCGCCGACGGCACGGTGCTGAAGAATCCGAGCGAAAGCGAGCTGGCGCGCGCGCTCGGCATGATCGGCGGCCCGGCCGGCAACAAGATCTACGATACCGCGATCGTCGGCTGCGGTCCGGCGGGGCTGGCGACCGCGGTGTATGCGGCTTCCGAAGGTCTATCGGTGGTGGTGCTGGACACGCGCGCCTACGGCGGACAGGCCGGCGCCAGCGCGCGGATCGAGAACTATCTCGGCTTCCCCACGGGGATCTCCGGGCAGGCGCTGGCCGGCCGCGCCTTCAGCCAGGCGCAGAAGTTCGGCGCCGAGATCATGATTCCGGTCGAAGCGAAATCGCTGGATTGCGCGCGCACCGACGGCGCCTTCGTGCTGACGCTCGATGGCCGCGATACCGTGCGTGCCCGTTCGATCGTGGTCGCGAGCGGCGCGCGCTACCGGCGGCCGGACATCGAAAATCTCGATCAGTTCGAAGGCCGCGGCGTGTTCTATTGGGCTTCGCCGGTCGAAGCGCGGCTGTGCGCGGCGCAGGAGGTGGTGCTGGTCGGCGGCGGCAATTCCGCCGGCCAGGCCGCGGTGTTCCTGTCGGGCCATGCCCGCAAGGTTCACATGGTGATCCGCGGCGGCGGGCTCGGCGCCAGCATGTCGCGCTATCTGATCGAGCGCATCGAGGCCACGCCGAATATCGAACTGTTGTTCAATACCGAGGTGGTCGGGCTCGAAGGCACCGAGGGCGGCTCGCTCGAACGCATCCGCTGGAAGAGCCGGCTGTCCGGCGAGGAGACCACCATCAATATCCGCAATCTCTTTCTGTTCGTCGGCGCCGATCCCGCCACCGGCTGGCTCGAGGGCTGCGGCGTCACGCTCGACCGCGCCGGCTTTGCCGTCACCGGCGCCCAGTCCGAGCAGAACCAGGGGCGGCCGGTGGCGGCGCTGGAAACCTCAGTGCCCGGCGTGTTCGCGGTCGGCGATGTGCGCTCAGGATCGGTCAAGCGGGTTGGCGGCGCCATCGGCGAGGGCGCCCAGGTGGTCGCCGCGCTGCACGGATTTCTCGGCGGCACCACCAAACCGGCGCTTTGAACGGAAAGAGATCGAGCATGGCCAAGAGCTGTCATCACCTAGCCGGCATCCGCGACGTCACGCCGAGCGCGCTCGGCTGCGAGGAATGCCTCAAGATCGGCAGCGTGTGGCTGCATCTGCGGATCTGCCGCAGCTGCGGCCACGTCGGCTGCTGCGACGATTCGCCGAACCGGCACGCCACCAAGCATTTCAACGCCACCCAGCATCCGATCATCGAGGGCTACGATCCGCCGGAAGGATGGGGCTGGTGCTATGTCGACGAAGTGCTGTTCGATCTGTCGGACCGCAGGACGCCGCATAACGGCCCGATCCCGCGCTATTATTGAGCTTCACCCTGCCAGAAAGGAGGACCTTCATGCCAACGATCAACACCAGGGACGGCATCGAGATCTACTACAAGGACTGGGGCTCGGGTCAGCCCATCGTGTTCAGCCATGGCTGGCCGCTGTCGGCCGATGACTGGGACACCCAGATGCTGTTCTTCCTCAACCACGGCTATCGCGTCATCGCCCATGACCGCAGGGGTCACGGCCGCTCCAGCCAGACCGCCGACGGCCATGACATGGATCACTATGCCGACGACCTCGCGGCCTTGACCGCGCATCTCGATCTGAAGAACGCCGTTCACGTCGGCCATTCCACCGGCGGCGGCGAGGTGGTGCGCTACCTGGCGCGGCACGGCGAGAGCCGGGTGGCGAAGGCCGCCATCATCAGCGCGGTGCCGCCGCTGATGCTGAAGACCAAGGACAATCCCGGCGGCCTGCCCAAGGAGGTGTTCGACGGATTGCAGGCCCAGCTCGCGGCCAACCGCGCGCAATTCTATCGCGACCTGCCATCGGGTCCGTTCTATGGCTATAACCGGCCCGGCGCCAAGGCCTCGGAGGGCATCATCCAGAACTGGTGGCGCCAGGGCATGATGGGCGGCGCCAAAGCGCATTACGACGGCATCGTCGCCTTCTCGCAGACTGATTTCACGGCCGACCTCCGAAAGATCACCGTGCCGGTCCTGGTGATGCATGGCGACGACGATCAGATCGTGCCCTATGCCGACGCCGGGCCGTTGTCGGCCAAGCTGCTGAAGCACGGGACACTGAAAACCTATCACGGCTTTCCGCACGGCATGCCCACCACGGAAGCCGCCACCATCAATGCCGATTTGCTCGCCTTCATCAGATCATGAAGGTGATCCTGTTCGGCGCCACCGGCATGGTCGGGCAGGGTGTGTTGCGCGAATGCCTGCTTGATCCGGCCGTTGACAGCGTGCTCGCGGTCGGGCGCAGCCCGACCGGCCAGCGGCATCCGAAATTGCGCGAACTCCTGCACGACAATTTCTTCGATTTTTCTGCGATCGAATCCGAGCTTACGGGCTATGACGCCTGCTTCTTCTGTCTCGGCGTCTCCTCGGTCGGGATGGACGAGGAGCGCTACCGACACCTGACGTATGACCTGACGCTGTCGGCGGCGGTGACGCTTGCCCGGTTGAATCCCGGCATGGTGTTCGTCTATGTCTCCGGCCGCGGTACCGATGCAAGCGAGCGCGGCAGCCTGATGTGGGCGCGGATCAAGGGCAGGACCGAAAACGACCTGCTCAAACTGCCGTTCCGCGCGGCCTATATGTTCCGTCCCGCCGGCATCCAGCCGCTGCACGGTATCCGCTCCAAGACCGGCTGGGTGCAGGCGATCTATGTCGCCGCCGCGCCGCTGCTGTCGCTGCTGCATCGTCTCGCGCCCGCCTACATGACCACGACCGAGCAGGTCGGCCGCGCCATGATCAAGGTGGCACGAGAGGGTTATCCCAAGCCCGTGCTGGAGAGCGAGGATATCAACCGGCTCTGATCGATGGAGGTTTACCTTGGCTCACCGCATCCTCGTGTTCTATGGCTCCTACCGTTCCGACCGGATGGGTATCCGGCTGGCCAACTTCGTGGTCGAGCGGTTGCGGCGCCGGGGCGAGGCGGTCGAGCTGATCGACGCCAAGGCGGTCAACCTGCCGATGCTCGATCGGATGTACAAGGAATATAAGAAGGGCGAGGCCCCCGCGGCGCTTGAGGACCTGGCGCAGAAAATCCGCGGCGCCGACGGATTCGTGTTCGTGACCGGCGAATATAATTGGGGCATCCAGCCTGGATTGAAGAACCTCACGGACCATTTCCTGGAAGAATGGTTCTGGCGGCCTGCCGCGATCGCAAGCTATTCGGCCGGACGACTGTCCGGCGCGCGCGCGGCCACTGCCTGGCACGGCACGCTGTCCGAGATGGGGATGGTGGTGATCTCGAGCCAGATCGCCGTCGGTGCCATCGGTCATACCCTGTCGGCCGAGGGTGAGCCGACCGGCGAGAGCGGCAAGGCGCTTGAACAGGCATTCCCGCGCTTTGCCGACGACCTCTTATGGTGGGTCGAAGCGGCCAAGGCGCAGCGCCAGCACAAGCCGCCGCCCTATTGATCGCTAACCACGTTCCCGAACTGACGGGTTAACGGGGCCAATCGGCCCCGATCCCATCAATTTGCCGCAAATGTCACGCTTTTGCCATCAGGGCCCGGGCGCTCTATACTTTTCCCCCATCGCAACAGCAGGCATAGGCATGGATCGCATTCGCATCGTCGGCGGCCGCAAGCTCAATGGCACCATCGCGATCTCGGGTGCGAAGAATGCCGCGCTGCCCCTGATGATCGCCGGCCTGTTGACCGAGGAGACGCTGATCCTGGACAACGTGCCGCGGCTTGCCGACGTCGCCCAGCTGCAGCGCATCCTCGGCAATCACGGCGTCGATATCACCTCGGTCGGCAAACGGCCCGGCGACCGCGAATATCAGGGCCAGACGCTGCGCATCTCGGCGGCCGACATCATCGATACCACCGCGCCCTACGAGCTGGTGTCGCGGATGCGCGCCAGCTTCTGGGTGATCGCGCCGCTCTTGGCGCGGATGCATGAGGCCAGGGTGTCGCTTCCCGGCGGGTGCGCCATCGGCACCCGGCCGGTCGATCTGTTGATCATGGCGCTGGAGCGGCTTGGCGCCGGCATCGTCATCGATGGCGGTTATGTGGTGGCGAAAGCGCAGGGCGGCCTCAAGGGCGCGGCGATCGATTTTCCCAAGGTGACGGTGAGCGGAACCCACGTCGCGATGATGGCGGCGACGCTCGCCCGCGGCACCACGGTCATCGACAACGCGGCCTGCGAGCCGGAAATTGCCGATGTCGCGGCTTGCCTGAACAAGATGGGGGCGCGCATTTCGGGCGCCGGCACCCCGCGCATCGTCATCGAGGGCGTGCGCAGGCTGTCCGGCGCGCGGCATACCGTGCTGCCCGACCGCATCGAGACCGGCACCTATGCGATGGCGGTGGCGATGACCGGCGGCGACGTGCAGCTGTCCGGCGCGCGCCCCGAACTGCTGCAATCGGCGCTCGATGTGCTGACCGAGGCCGGCGCGGTGATCAGCTCCGACAATGAAGGCATCCGTGTCGCCCGCAACGGCGCCGGCCTGCGCCCGGTGACGGTGTCGACCGCGCCCTTTCCGGGCTTTCCCACCGATCTGCAGGCGCAGCTCATGGCGCTGATGACCTGCGCCGGCGGCTCCTCGCTGATCACCGAGACCATTTTCGAGAACCGCTTCATGCATGTGCAGGAACTGGCGCGGTTCGGCGCGCGGATTCATCTTAACGGCGAGACCGCCACCATCGAGGGCATCGCCGGGCTGCGCGGCGCGCCGGTCATGGCGACCGATCTGCGCGCCTCGGTGTCGCTGGTGATCGCGGGGCTGGCCGCCGAGGGCGAGACCATGGTCAACCGCGTCTATCATCTCGATCGCGGCTTCGAGCGGCTGGAGGAAAAGCTGTCGGCCTGCGGCGCCTCCATTGAACGCATCAGCGATTGAACGCCGGCCGGGGCTCGGACCGATGATGGCCCAACTCAAATTGATGGCGCTCGATGCCGACGATCTCGCGGTGATCTCGGCGCATGTGCAGGACGCCAGGGTCAGGACTTCCGACATCATCTGGCGGCAGGGCGAAAAGCGGCTGGTGGTCGGCATGAGCCGGCTCGACTGGGAGCAGACGCTGTCGGGCGGGACCGCTCCGAGCCGGTTGATCGCGGCCTTGCGCTTCGACCGGGTGCTGGCCTGCCGGTCGCGCAACATCAATCTGGAGGAAAAGGACGGCGCGCTGGAACTGCTCGGGATCGAGTTTCATCCGAGCGAGGCGCCCGGCGGCAGCGCGGTGCTGCTGTTCAGCCAGGGCGGCGCGCTGCGCATCGACGTCGAATGCCTGGAATGCGAATTGACCGATCTCGGTGCCGACGATCTCGGTACCAGCGATCCCGGCGACGGCACCTGATCCTTAGGGCTGGATGCCTGACGTGCCCACCATCTCGATCCTCCATGGGACTGCTTTGGTGGGCTCGCCACCGGGCCGCGCATGCGCGCGTTCCAGTGGCTCAGCCCACCCTACAGATTTTGCCGGTTGACGGCCAATGGCTGCCGCGCCATTGAGCAGTGGGCCTTCAGTCAAGATGCCCCGCCGGAAACCCCTCCATGCCCGTTCGCTTCGACCGCAACAGCGCCGATTTTGCCGAGCAATTCGCAGGCTTCCTGGCCCGCAAGCGCGAGGCGGCCGCTGATATCGAGGCGGCGACCCGAGCCATCGTCGATGACGTGGCGGCGCGGGGCGACCCGGCCCTGATCGAGGCGACCCGCAAGTTCGACCGGCTCGATCTGACCGCGGGCCAGTTGCGCGTCAGCCCGGCCGAGATCGATGCCGCGGTGCAGGCTTGCGACCCCGCCACCATCGAGGCGCTGAGCTTTGCCCGCGACCGCATCGAGGCCTTCCACCGCCGGCAGCTGCCGCGGGACGAGCGCTTCACCGACGCGCTCGGCGTCGAACTGGGCTGGCGCTGGAGCGCGATCGAATTGGCCGGCCTGTACGTTCCCGGCGGCACCGCCGCCTATCCGTCCTCGGTGCTGATGAATGCGGTGCCGGCCAATGTCGCCGGCGTCGAGCCGGCTGGTGATGGTGGTGCCGTCGCCCGACGGCCGGCTCAATCCGCTGGTGCTGGCGGCGGCGCGGCTTGGCGGCGTCAGCGAAATCTATCGGGTCGGCGGCGCGCAGGCGGTGGCGGCGCTGGCCTGGGGCACCGCCACCATTGCGCCGGTGGTCAAGATCGTCGGCCCCGGCAATGCCTATGTCGCCGCCGCCAAGCGGCTGGTGTTCGGCAAGGTCGGCATCGACATGATCGCCGGTCCCTCGGAAGTGCTGGTCATTGCCGATGCCAGCGGCAATGCGTCGTGGATCGCGGCCGACCTTCTGGCGCAGGCCGAGCACGACGCCAACGCGCAGTCGATCCTGATCACCGATTCGCCGGATTTGGCCGACGAGGTCGAGCGTGCGGTACAAGCCCAACTGACCACGCTGCCGCGCGCCGCCATCGCGGGGGCTTCGTGGAACGACTATGGCGCCATCATCCTGGTCGGCCGATCTCGACCAGGCGATCGCGCTCGCCGATGCCATCGCCGCCGAGCATCTGGAAATCATGACGGCGGATCCGGAAGCGCTGGCGGCGTCGATCCGCAATGCCGGCGCGATCTTTCTCGGTCCCCATACGCCGGAGGCGATCGGCGACTATGTCGGCGGCTCCAACCACGTGCTGCCGACGGCGCGCTCGGCGCGGTTCTCCTCCGGCCTCAGCGTGCTCGACTTCATGAAGCGGACCTCGATCCTGAAATGCGGGCCGGAGCAGTTGCGCGCGCTCGGACCCTCGGCGATCACGCTGGGCAAGGCCGAAGGCCTCGATGCCCATGCGCGCTCGGTCGGGCTGCGTCTCAATCTGTCATGAACAAGCCGCCGCCAGATCAGGACGCCAACAACCGCGTGGTCGCGGTGACGCTCGACGAGGAGTTCGATCGGGCGCTCCGGTCCGGACATCGAACACGAGCGGGCGATCGCGATCTACGATCTGGTCGAGAAGAACCTGTTCGCGCCGGAAGGCGCCGGCGAGGGGCCGTTCGCCCTGCATATCGGCATCACCGGCAACCGCCTGATGTTCGACATCCGCCGCGAGGACGGCACGCCGCTGGTGGCGCATCTGTTGTCGCTGACGCCGTTCCGGCGCATCGTCAAAGACTATTTCATGATCTGCGACAGCTATTACCAGGCGATCCGCACCGCCACCCCGGACAAGATCGAGGCCATCGACATGGGCCGCCGCGGCATTCACGACGAAGGCTCGCGCACGCTGCAGGAGCGGCTGAAGGGCAAGGTGAGAATCGATTTCGAAACCGCCCGCCGGCTGTTCACCCTGATCTGCGTCCTGCACTGGAAGGGGTGAGCCGCATGACCCCGAAAAGTGCGCCGCGGTTACGCTGCTGCCAATGGCGCAAGGGCGACCCTTGTGGTCGCCCGCTTCGGCTCACCCGGTTTTCGGACCAGGTCATGCGCCAGACAAAAGCAGCCTAGCATGCCAGCGGCTCCGCGGGCGCGGGCTCCGCAGGCCGTGCTGTTTGCCTGCGGCCTCAACAGCGTGCGCTCGCCGATGGCGGAAAGCCTGCTGCGGCACATGTTTCCCCAGGCGCTCTATGTCAAATCCGCTGGCGCCCGCAAGGGCGAGCTCGACCCGTTCGCGGTCGCAGTGATGGCCGAACTCGGCCAGGACATCTCGGGCCACAAGCCGATGACGTTCGAGGAGCTGGACGACTGGGAGGGGTTGAATTTCGACCTCATCATCTCGCTGGCGCCGGAGGCCCATCACCGCGCGCTGGAACTGACGCGGACGCTGGCCGCCGACGTCGAATACTGGCCGACCCACGACCCCACCGGGACCGAGGGCAACCGCGAGCAGAAGCTGGCCGCCTATCGCGAGGTCTGCGACAGCCTGCTGTTGCGCATCCGCCGGCGCTTCGCCAAGGTCACGGCGGCCAGCGGGTGATGCGAATGGTCGCAGCCCCAGTTGTCAGGTTGTTGCTGCCCAGAGGCCTCGCGCTGGCGCTTCTGGTCATGCCGAACGTCGTTCGAGCGGAGTTGGCAATCGTTCGGTCGGGAGTCAGGTCGCAAATTGCCGTTCACACGGCTCTTTCCAGCAGGACATGCGGGGGGTATCGCATCGTCATCGAAATTCTGACCGCACCAGCGCACGGGGCTCTGATTACCGAACCCAAGAACCTTGTTATTCCACCCGTAACTCCGCGGGGCGGCTCGCAGCCCCCGCAATGTGTCGGCAAGACGGCAGGGGGAGTCGCCATTTTCTATCGTTCGAAACCCGGCTTTGTCGGACAAGATAGTTTCAAGTACCGGCGCTCCAGTCTGGGCGATCCCCACGACCCCAACGTGGGAGATATCAACTACACAGTCACAGTGAAATAACAGCGGGAAACGCCCGGCGTCATTCCGTGTCGCGTTGATGGGCACGACAGCGCGGTTGTCTCAGGGCGTCCCTTCCGATAGGTTCCGCGCGCATCGTCCGGTCCCCATTCGTTCTTTTCTCGAACACCCTCGTGAGCATGCTAGGCCGCCCCAAATTCGTTCTTGCTTCCGGCTCGCCGCGCCGGCTGGCGCTGCTCAACCAGGCCGGCATCGAGCCCGATGCGCTGCGGCCGGCCGATGTCGACGAGACCCCGCGCAAGGGCGAGTTGCCGCGCGCCTGCGCCAATCGCCTGGCCCGTGCCAAGGCGGACGCGGCACTGAAATCGGTGCGGCTCGACGACGAACTGCGCGGCGCCTACCTGTTGGCCGCCGATACCGTGGTCGCGGTCGGCCGCCGCATCCTGCCCAAGGCCAATCTGGTGGACGAAGCCTCGCAATGCCTGCGGCTGTTGTCGGGGCGCAACCACCGGGTCTATACCGCGATCTGCCTGGTGACGCCGAAGGAGACCTTTCGCCAGCGCCTGGTCGAGACCCGGGTGCGCTTCAAGCGGCTGAGCGAGGACGACATCCAGGCCTATATCGGCTCCGGCGAATGGCGCGCCAAGGCCGGCGGCTACGCCATCCAGGGCATCGCCGGATCCTTCGTGGTCAAGATGGTCGGCTCCTACACCAATGTGGTCGGCCTGCCGCTTTATGAATCGATCGCGCTGCTCGGCGGCGAAGGTTTCCCGGTCCGCTTCGGCTGGCTCAATGCCGCCTGAGCGCGGCAAGGGCGCCGGCAAGCCCAAACCCAAGCCAAAGCCCCAGCTGAGGGCAAAACCCTGCCCGATCTGCGGCAAGCCGGCCAGCGAGGCCTCCCACCCCTTCTGCTCCGAGCGCTGCCGCGATGTCGACCTGAACCGCTGGCTGTCCGGCTCCTACGCCATCCCGGCCGCCGAGGAGGACGAGGAAGACGCGGAATAGCCCGGAAATCGCGTGCAATGGCATGGCCGCGCCACGCGTAGCCGCAGCCGAAGCGTGGTGGACAGCGCCCCCCGGCCTGACTATAAACCCCCGCTCCCTGGCCGCTCGCGCCGGGCAGTGCCCAGGTAGCTCAGTTGGTAGAGCATGCGACTGAAAATCGCAGTGTCGGTGGTTCGATTCCGCCCCTGGGCACCATTGGCCTTTCCGGCCCGGTTCTTTCTCCTCCGCGCCCGTTCGCCGATCAGCAAGAACTCTCGTAAAATCAGGCGCTTCTTCATATATTGACGCCCGGTACAGTTCGCGACCGTCCGAGGGCATCCGGCGCTTTCGGGTACACTATGGGTACACTGGAAGGGACGGGTACACTGGATGGCCGCCCGATTGCGAGGGAGCCTTCCCATGGATGAACTGAGCGACACGAAAATCCGCAATGCGACTCCGGCGGACAAGGAATACGCGATCGCCGACGGCCAGGGCCTCAGCGTCGTGGTCCGGCCCAATGGGACCAGGCTGTGGCTCTTCCGCTACCGTTTCGGCGGCAGGCGCAAAAATATGTCGTTTGGCACCTTTCCCGGCGTCGGACTCAAGGCCGCGCGCGCAAAGCGCCACAACGCGGAAAAGCTGCTCGATCAAGGCCAAGATCCGGTCGCAGTGCGCGAGGCCAAGCGACAGGAGGACGAAAAGCTCAAGCACACCTTCCGGTCAGTTGGGGAGGAATGGGTGACAGCGAAGCTCGAGAAAGAGAACAAGGCCAAGTCGACGATCAAGCGGGAACGCTGGAATCTCGCTCAGCTCAATCGAGAGATCGGCGACCGACCGCTTTGCGAGATCGCTCCGCCGGAATTGCTGACTGCATTCCGGCGTGTCGAGGCCCGCGGCCGATTGGGCTGTATCAGTGGTTGATGCACGGGCTGCTTGACGTATGTATCACTAAGTGATACATGTCGTTTGTGATCAAGAGTTTCCGGAACAAGACCACAGAAGCCGTATTCAACGGCGAAAATCCGAAAGGCTTTCCGGCCGACTTGGTCAAGGTGGCACGCCGGAAATTACGCTACCTCAACGCCGCGGGCGATCTCGGCGACTTGAGGTCGCCGCCGGGCAACCGCCTTGAGGCGCTCGCGGGCGATCGCCAGGGGCAACACTCGATCCGCATCAATGATCAATTCCGGGTATGCTTTGTTTGGACGGCGGAAGGCCCGGCGGAGATCGAGATCGTAGACTACCACTAGAAGGGGACGTGACAGTGACCAAGAAGCTGAAGCCCATGCATCCTGGTGAGGTCCTGCGGGAGGAGTTCCTCGTCCCGCTCGAAATGTCGGCAGGCGCTCTTGCCAAGGCGTGCGGCTTGCCTCGAACGCGAATTGAGCGGATCGCCAGCGAGCAGACTGGCATTACGGCCGATACCGCGCTTCGGCTCGCCAAGGCGCTCGGCACGACGGCGCAGGTTTGGCTGAATTTGCAGAACGACTACGATGTGCAGATCGCAAAGCGCGATCTCGGCAAGATTCTCGACCGCATCGAAACCGTCAACAAGCCGCGGGCGGCCTGATCGGCGCAGTGCAACATCGCACGCCGTCGAAAATTTGCGGGAAGACGCGCGCAGCGGGCTCTCGCGTCATAGTGCCACGGCGAAGCAATATTGCCCATCTTCATCGGCCGTGGCGCGCCAGTTAAATCAAGCAGTACTTGCATAGAATCACCGGTTGAGACGAGGCAACTAAAACGGTTATTCAAACGGTTTTTGCCACGGCTGCCACCGGGCGAATTGCGTCAGTGATCGCAGACAATGATCACACCGTCAGTTCGAATCCCTCCCTCGTCCCAGTTGCCGCGCGGGCCGTCGATGTCATCTGAGGCCGAGTGCGGCGGCAGAGACTTGCGCAAGCATAGTGAGAACCCATCAGTCCTCAAGAGCGCCGTAGACGGAAGCGCGGCCGATCTTGAGGGCCTTGGCAACGGCTGACGGCGCCATGCCGCTCGCCCTCAATTCCTTGACCTTGGCTGGGTCGATGCTGGCCTTGCGCCCCTTGTACACGCCCCGCGCCTTCGCGTCGACTATACCCTCAAGCTGACGCTCTTTGCGTAGGTTGGTCTCGCACTCCGCGAGCACGCCGAGCATGTCGAGGAAGCACTTGCCCGCTGCTATGCTGGTGTCGATGGGCTGCTCTGTAGCCTTGGGAGCGGAACCGCGAGACTTCACCGTGCGCACGACGTCCTGAAGGTCCGCGATGCTCCGCGCGAGCCGGTCGATCCGGGTCACCATCAGCACATCACCGCTACAGAGGAAGTCGAGCACAGTGCGAAGCTCCTCGCGGCCTGCGGTGGTCGTGCCGCTTCGCTCCTTGGAGCGGATCAGGTCGCTCTCGAAAGTGCTCGAATGACATTGATCTTTCCTGACCCGGTTTGGCGCCATGGCGCCGCCGAAAGCGGTTATAAGAGGTAGAACTCGTGAGTCTCGACCGGCGGCGTCGCGCCGAACACCATCGTTTGTCCGGCGGCGGCTCCGTGCAGGATGTAGACCCGCAAACTGTCGCCGGGAGCCAGGTGACGTTCGATACGGGTCGCGAGACCTTTCGCGCGCCGTTCCGTCATGCGGCCTTCGAACACGCTCTTCTGCACCCGCACGGCATGGTCCTCTAATAGCGCAGCGACCCGGGCTCGGGCCCGGTCCCGCGAGATATCGTAGGCGAACACGAACAGCGGGTGAGTCGGCGCCATTTCCGAGTTACGTCATGGCTCAGTACTTCATGACGTAGGGATGGAACACATGGCCGTTGATGAGGGCATCGGCGAGCGCCAGCGCATCATCTTCGACAACCCGTCGCCATAGCGTTTCGACGCCGCGCCGGGGATTGAAGACGACGCGATCATTCAGCCATGCCTCATAGGCGCGGACGAAGCGGTCGCGGCCCTCGGGATTGAGCGCCCAGGTGCCGTCTTCGTAGCGATGAGGCGGCATCAGGAGCGCCTGGAAGAAGCGGGAGCTGGGGTCGTAAGGGTGACAAACGTCCCCACCCGGTTGTCGCCATGGGGCCGGACGGTCGCCATCCGCTCAAGCTGGCGCTCGCGTGCCGTCACTTCACTGCTTTCAGGCCTTGATGGGCCGACGCCACGGGATGGGCTCCGCCAGCGTAGCTCCGTGGCAACGTCTCGTTCCTTCACAACGCATGCGGCACCTTTGGCCAACGGAGCCGCACGAGACCCATTCGCGGCGCCACGTAGTCCCATGCGGAGCCACCAGCAAAGGCCTTCGTTCCACACGTTGGGGACGGCACTGATGATCTCTTTCGCATAGCGCGTGACACGCACGCGACCTGGGCTGGCGACACGGAGCGCACCTTCCCGGCCACGCCAAGCAAGCGCCGGGTCCACTGGTAGGTACACTGGAAAGTCGCTATTCAAAAAATGATGGACTTTCAGTTAGATAGCTGAGGGTTCGATTCCGCCCCTGGGCACCAATCTGCAGAACGAAATCGTTCGGATTTGAGGTTGGAGTCGCGCTTTAATCTTGCCCAATACTGACGGGAATTAACTTCAGTTCCCCGAGGTGGGCCAGAGAGATGCCTCTTCCGGGAGGAGGTCGTCGGCTCGGCGGAGACGCAATATGAGGCCCGATGACCGGGTGCGTCTGCGTCCGATCAGGACATCCTGTGGACGACGGCCACGGAATTGGTTCCTGAACTATTGGCCCAGGTTGATAGACTTCTTTATCGGACGGAAGGGCAAGTACATTCGCGAGTGGGCGGGTTACGGCTTCGCCTCCAACCCACCCGACGCCCTGGCGCAGATCCGGCGCCCACAATTCGATGCCGCCGAGGGGGAAGAGATTTTCGTCCCGCTGGGGATGATGCTAGTCTGGACGCGTTTGATCGAGCGGAATTGGCTTCGGGGGGAAGCATATGCGAGGATTGTCAATTGCAGCCTTGGCCGTTGTGGCCTGCTGTTCGCCAGCTGCGGCGCGCGGCGTCTGCTCGACCGGCGCCTACAAGACCTGCGTCGCCTGCTGCAAGGCTCACCCCGCGGTGAATAACAGGGAGCTCTGCGCCTATCAGTGCGGCGACTACAAGATTTTAGAGCAGCAGAAAAAGGCAAGCGCGAGATAATAAGCCGTCATATCTTCTCGCTGTAGCGAGGAAAGGGCAGCTGCTCGCTGGTCCTTCTGCTTTGAAGCCGTGAGGCGGGAAGGTCGCACCGGCGATCAGCAGGTCGGCGCCGCCGATCGGCTTTGCGACGCCGCGGCCGAGATGCGCTTGCTCCGCTCAGACCCAATTCTCCACTCTCGTTCCCGGCATGCGGCTGAACTCGCGCATGTTGTTGGTGACGATGATCAGCCCCTCGCTGCGGGCATGACCGCCAATCTGCAGGTCGTGCGGGCCGCAGGGATTTCCAGCGCGCTCCAGTTCCGCCCGAAGCTGTCCGTAGTGGGCGGCAGCTTTAGCCCCGAAGGCCAAGACGTCGAGGCGCGCCACAAATTGCTGGATGGCGTTCAGATTATCGGCACGGCGAACTGATTTCTCAGCACCATAGTGCAACTCGCCCAGCGTGATGCTGGATATGCAGAGTTGCTCGGCCGTAGCGTTGAATTTCTCCAGCAGATTCGGCGGAAAATTCTTCATCACATAGATGCAGATGTTGGTATCCAGCATGTAGGTGAGCATCAGAACGGTTCGCGCTGCTCGGCGTCCGGCTGCTCACGCTCGGCCATGAAGTCGTCGCTTGCGCGCGGACCCTTCTGGAACAAGTCGTCCCACCGTCTACCGTGCGGTACGATCAATCGGCTGCGGCCGGTCTTCAAGATATCCACCTGATGCACGTCCGCTGGGAAGGCAACGGCCTTCGGCAGCCGGACGGCTTGGCTGCGATTGCTCGTGAATACTGTGGAAGTTGTCATCGTCGCATCTCGCGGTATATCCACTGGGGATATACATAGATGAACCTCGATCGGCTCGCAAGGGGACCGCGCTGAGATTCTGCCGTCACGTCATCAAGCTCAAGGCGCTTCGAGGACACATCTTTGCGGGAGTTACAGTTTTTTGCGGGAGTTGGAGAAGGACGAAGTTGACACCGAGCCGGTCCCGAAGCTTTGAGGTCGCGCTCGCCGAAGCGAACGTGCGGTCCCATCATCCGAGGGTGACTGGTTCGCGCTTGCGCGCGGGCTCGATCATCAGATGATCGCCGTCACGATGCATGGTCGCTTCATCTTGCCGGCAGTTCGAACTCTACGCGAATACTGCGGCCCTTTCGGATCACCTGATGTTTCTCCGCAAAGGCATGGGCTACCACCCAGCATCATCCGCCGTATGGATCGCGCCGATGCGTTTGACACCTCTGGTTCCCACGCACCGACCGCACAATCCTGAGGCAAAATCTTGTATTTTATGGACTTGATCCCGAGAGTAGCCTGACGCACCTTCTGCTCCCTGCGGGGACCTGAAGAATGGGTTCCGTCAGACCAGGGCAAACATCATGACTGTGGCAAATATTCTGAAGGTCAAGGGCCGCGCCGTTTTCACGACGCGCCCGGATCATACGCTGATGGACGCGTTGCGTGTGCTTGCGGAAAAGCGGGTCGGCGCGGTCATCGCCTCCGACGACGAGATGAGGGTGCTTGGCATCATCTCGGAACGCGACATCATCCGGGCGATCTCCACGGGCGGGCGGGACGCGCTCGATCATCCCGTCTCCCAGCACATGACGCGGAATGTCAAGACGGTGCAGGAATCCACGCCGGTGCTGGCGGTGATGGACATGATGACGAAAGGCCGCTTCCGCCACGTCCCCGTCGTTGACGGCGATCGCTGCATTGCCGTGATCTCCATCGTCGACATCGTCAAGCACCGGGTTGAGCAGGTCGAATTCGAGCACGAGGCTTTGCATAGCTACATCGCCCGCACGATTTGACCGGCCGGCCAGTTTCGAAAATGGCGGGGCGCAGCGAGCGACCTCGCCGGATGGCTCATTTTCAGTTGAACAGTGGATTGCGCCGCAGCCGCTCGACGGTGAGATCGACGAACGCGCGCACCTTGGCGGACGGCCGGCGGCCCTCGGGGTGGACGACGTGGATCGGCAGTGGCTCTTCTTCCCAGTCGTCGAGCACCGTCTGCAACGTGCCCGCCGATAGCTGCGGGCCGATCTGATAGGACAGCGGCCTGGTCAGGCCCCAGCCCGCCACCGCCGCCGCGATCGCGCTTTCATTGGTGTTGCAGAACAGGGCCGGGCTGACATGGACGGTTGATTTCTCGGTCGTGCCGAAGTGCCAGTCGAGCGAGGTCCAGGCGGTGGCCGGCGCGATCAGGCGATGCCGCAGCAGGTCGGCCGGGACCAGGGGGGTGCCCCGCGCCTCGAAATAGCCGGGTGGACCGCACACCACCCGCCGGACAAAGCCGACCCGGGTCGCGGTATAGCTCGAATCCGGCAGATGGCCGATGCGGACGGCCACATCGATGCCTTCATCGATCAGATGCGTCACGCGATCGAGAAACAGCGCGCGGCCGGTGACGCCTGGATGGCGATCGAGAAAGTCGGTCAGGATCGGCAGCACATACATCTGCCCGAACAGTACCGGTGCGGAAACCGTTAGCGTGCCCATCGGCGCGGCAAAGGATCCGCCCGCCGCCGCTTCCGCCTCCTCGATATCGGCCAGGATCCGCTTGCAGTCGTCGAGGAAGCGCTGGCCGGGCTCGGTGAGCTTGACCGAGCGCGTCGTGCGCACGAACAGCCGCGTGCCGAGCCGCTCCTCGACCCCCGCGATCGCGCGGGTGACGGCGGGCGGGCTCATGTGGAGCTTGCGGGCGGCTTCGGCAAAGCCGCCACTCTCGGCGACACGGACAAAGACCTGCATGGCCTGAAGACGGTCCATCGCGCTTGATCCAGCGTTGACGGGCCGCTTTTCGCACCTCCGATCATTCCATTCAACGGAACAATCCTTTCCGCCGCTTGCGGCTTCAGCAGCGCGCCCCCGCGGCGGCACCTCAGGAGGTCAGGCGGATCGCACCGCCACGGCGGCGCGCATCGCCGGGAGGGTGGAGGCCGGCGGCTGCGCTCATGCCAGCATGTCCCGCACCAGGGGCACGACCTTGCCGCCGTAGAGCTCGATGCTGCGCATCAGCCTGTGGTGCGGCAGCGCGCCGGCGGAATATTTCAGATCGAAACGATCGACGCCGAGCGCCTTGACCGTGGCGGCGATCTTACGTGCCACGGTCTCCGGCGAGCCCACATAAAGTGAGCCCTGATCGGCCTCGCGCACGAACTCGTCGCGGTCCATCGGCGGCCAGCCGCGCTCCCCGCCGATGCGGTCGCGCATCGCCTTGTAGTCCGGCCACAGTTCCTCGCGGGCCTGTGCGTCGCTGTCGGCCACATAGCCCGGCGAGTGCACGCCGATCGCTTTGGCAGGGCGGCCGATCTGCCGGAAGGCGCGGTGGTAGAGCTCGACGTAAGGCGCAAATCGCCCGGGTTCGCCGCCGATGATGGCGAGCATCAGCGGCAGATCGTAGTGCACGGCGCGCACCACCGATTCCGGGCTGCCGCCGACTCCGATCCAGGTCTTCAGCGTGCCGTTCTCAATTCTGGGAAATACCGGCTGTTGCTTCAGCGGCGGCCGCAAGGTGCCTTGCCAGGTCACCGGCTCCTGCTTCAGGAGTTCGGCGAACAGATCGAGCTTCTCCTCGAACAGCTGTTCGTACTGGCGCAGATCGAGGCCGAACAAAGGGAAGGATTCGGTGAACGATCCACGCCCGAGGATCACCTCGGCGCGGCCGTTCGACAGCGCGTCAAGTGTGGCGAAGCGCTGGAACACGCGAACGGGATCGTCCGAACTCAAAACGGTCACCGCGGAGCCGAGCCGGATTCTTTTGGTGCGCGCGGCGATCGCCGCCAGCACCACCTCGGGCGAGGAGATGGCGAAGTCGGCGCGGTGATGCTCGCCGAGCCCGATGAAGTCGATGCCGAGCCCGTCGGCCAGCACGGCCTCGTCGATGACGTCGCGGATCACCTGGGCCTGCGGCAGCAGCGCGCCGTGCGCGCCCCTGGTGACGTCGCCGAACGTATCCAGCCCGAATTCCAGCAGTTTGCTCATTGGTCGTTTCCTCGATTCAGGCGGGACAGCAAAGAGAGGTCGAATGTTATCGATATGATCGGCTTTGCGGAATCGGTCGCCCGGTTTCTGCAATGCAGAGACCGGCAGCCGGGAAATGCCGGCCAAGATTGACTTTACAATCTTTGGATGTAGTTTTGAGCAGCGACACGGCGACGCGCTCGGCTGTGGCCCCACATGCGACGGAGATCAGATGACGAAAGACGCGGCGGCGCTCACAACCCTGATCCCCGGCAAGTTGACGGTCTGCAGCTACGGAGGATTTGCTCCGGTCTGCTACAAGGACGCGGGCGGTCATCTGATCGGCCTGGACCTCTCGTTCCTGACCCGCTTCGCCGAGAGCCTGGGGCTTTCGATCGCAGTCCTTGACAAAGCGTTCGACCGCATCTGGACCCTGCCGGGCTACAACGTGTGCGATATCGCCGGCGCCGGCGTCATGCGGCGCCCCGATCGGTTTCCGGGCGCGGGCGGCTCCTGGAGCGATGCCTATTTTCAAGTCGAACGATCGCTGCTGGTCCGGGCCGCTGATAAAAACGAATTCGACCACTACCAAGACCTCAGGGGCAAGAAGATTGTCGTCACCCGCGGATCGACGGCGGATATCGATGCGCGCACGCGGTATCCGCGTTGCACGATTCAGTTCGTCGACGAGGTCGCCAAGGGCCACGACGACGCTCAGGAGTACATCGTCAAGACGCTGATCGCCAAGGGCGAGGCCGACGCCTTCGGGGAGGGCGACGTCAGCAACCGATACCTAGGCAACAAATATGGCGAGGCCGTTACGGGAGGCTTGGCGCTGGCGGACGTTCACCCGATCGAGGGGATGACGGAGACCTTCAACTTCATCACGCGCAATGCCAGCTCCGGGGTACTCGACCGGCTCAACGCCTTCATCGCCCGCAACAAGGGATGCTACGCGCCGAAATCGTAGAGCGTAAGCGGGGACTGAGTAAGGCTCGCGGGGTCCCCACGCGGGGCAATGGTAGTCAGTCCACGGTGACGTTGACCTTGACCAGGGTAGTTCCTCTGGATTGAGATCCAGTACCGCTGAAGGAAAATGAAAACGAATCCTGGCCTTTGAAACCATCTTGCGGCCGATAGGCTATTCCCGTGAGACCGGACAAAGCCGCCAAGCCATGCGCGGCCCGATGCGCAATTCTCAGGTTGCTCATTTCAGTGGTTGAAGCTGGAGCAAGTTCTGTCGCGCAGATCGAGCCACCGCTTGAATGCCAGGTCAGGGTTCGGGTCTCCCCAAAGTGCCATCTCCCAAGGCGTTCGGCGTGACAGTCAGCGCAGGCCTGGGAAATCCCAATGAATGACAAGAAAATAACAATCCAATGGACATGATGTCTCATCTCATACTCGATCGAATAATATTGACGTCAGTTTAACAACCCGGCTCGGCGCTTTCAACCGCATCGGTTAAAACACTAAGTTCATGATGAGCCTATCAAGAATAAGGAATATCTCACAAAGTGCCGGAACGCGTCCATCAGCGGGTGGAAGCAGCCTCGGCCGCGATCTGGTCCCGGATGGCTGCCTCGAACTGGCTGGCGGAGGGGACAAACATCAATCGCGACTCCTCTTGAATGGCCGAGAGGATGCCAACCACGGCAGGGCTGCCATTGATGTCCACCAGGATCGGCGAGCCCGAGTAGCCGAGATTGGCCAGGCACTGGGCCACCAGCAGCCGGTTGTCTTTGCTGACATCGGCGCGGCAGTTTCGCAGCGCGGTCGGGGCATAGCGCCGCTCTTCGCCGTAGCCGATCTGGGAGATCGTCCCGGCTAGTGTGGCGGCCCTCAGTTCCTCGCGTGTCATTGCCTTCACGGCGACAGGCTGTACAGGAAGGGCGTCCTTCAGCACAATCAGCGCCCAGTCTGGCGGCGATCGACCGATCGTCCACTTGTCCTTCGGGGTCGGAACGAAATCCCTGGCCACCATCAGCTGCGCTGCTTCCGAAGAGGATGCAGGCGTTCCCTTGTTCATGCCGGCCAGGAAGTGGACGCTCGCAGGGCTGACCGGCTCGGTCCCGTTGAACAGGCAATGCGCGGCGGTCAGCACGATCCGGGGTGCCACGAGCGTGCCCGTGCACCATCCTGCCGTGCTGAAATGGGCAACGGCGACGACGCCGATCGCCGAGGCCGGCCAGGTCGAGGAATCCACCAGCTCTCCAATATGCCGATCGAGCCCGAGCAGTTCTTCCGCGCGCGGGCTTGCAACGGAGGCCAGGGATGATTCGGGCTTCGGCTTGAAGTGGTCGATGATCTCCTGGGCCTGCCCGCGCTGCGCCTCGGTCAGCGCCAGCTTCTGGACGACGCGCGCCGCGGATCGCACGCCTGCCTGTCCGGCCATGACGATCCAGGCATAGCCCTGCACCGGATCCCTGCGGACGCCCCGGCCGTCCAGGGTCATCAGGCCGAGCATATATTGCGCCTGCGAAAATCCCTGGGTGGCGGCACGGGCAAACCATCGCGCGGCTTCCGCATCATCGGGCCGCACGCATTCACCATTGACATAGGCGAGAGCGAGAAAATGCTGCGCGACCTGAAGTCCCTGGTCGGCGGCCTTGCGATACCAGGCGATCGCTTGGGCCGGATTTCGCGACACCCCCCAGCCATAGGCGTGCATGAATCCGATGTCGAACTGGGCGCGCGCATCGCCGCTCTCGGCCAGGGGAGACAGCCGGGCAAGCGCGGTCGTGTAATCGCCGCTATGGGCCGCGGCGACAGCGTCATCGAGCTCCGCGGCCATCGCCGGACCAACGAGGCCGAGAAAGAGAATGAAGATTGCGCGAGCAAAGTTGATCATCTGTGTTCACTGCGACCGGCATCATGATTGATCCGCCAGACGACACGATCAAGACGGCGACCGTATGACTGGCAGGCCAGCCTTCACGCCATGGCCATGCTGGACGCGATCAATTAAGGTGAAATGACGGTAGCCGCCGTCACTCACGCAGATGCGAAGCCCGGGCGCTCTTGGCCGCGAGACGCTGGTTGAACGAGCCGAGATCGATCAGCGCTCTGCGGTGGGTGCCGGCGCCGATCTCTTCGACCTCGTCACGCGCCGATACCTTGAATTCGATTCGCTTGCCTTCGACCTTGGTGACCTCGGCTTCGGCGCGAACATCTTGGCCGACCGGTGTCGCAGCAAGGTGCCGCACGTCGATGCCGGTACCGACCGCGCTCTCGCCCGCTTCGAGAAATGGCCGGATGGCATTGAGCGCGGCATTTTCCATGATCAGGATCATCACCGGGGTTGCCAACACCTGCGGCAGCATGGCGTCCTTGAATTGATTGGCGAGATGCTCCGGCAGCACCCGCAGCGTGAAAGTCCCTTTCGTTCCGATCGGTATTTCGCGCATCGAGCTATCTCCGCGGGACCATGGTTCGTATCCTCCCAGCCCCAGCAACTGCCCGAGGGGGCGCTTTCGCGGCCGGCAGGGCCACCACGCCGACGAGCGCCACATATGGCTATGCACCGCCAGCTGGATCACGCCCCCGGAGCGAGTCGGGATCAATCCACCATAGGGGCTACGGCCGGATGTTGCGAATGGCGGATTATTTGATGTCGCGACCAGCGGCAATCTGATCGAGGCGCGTGGCGTTCATAGCCTCTGCGCCCGGTTCGCAGGCGAACCGCAGCAGCTTGCCATCCGTGGCGTCGACCAGCGCCGCCCTTCCGGGTTCGACCATCAGGCGAAGCCGCAGGATTTGCGCTTTGGGTTCGCTGTTGGCGTCGGGCGCGGCGTCCGCGATCATCAACGTCAATTTGCACTGGCCGTCAGTCTTGAGGAAATAGCTCACGACATGCTTCGATCCGACATCGAGACTGACAGCCCCGAGCGGCTTCATGGTGGTCGGCAATCCGGACTCGGTGGCGCAGAGGCCCACGCATGTTGCGAGGCAAAACGCTGCCCCAAGCGCCGCGGTAAAGATCGGCTTTGCTTTTTTCACGATGCTGTCCTTCGTTGTCTTTTCGACGAGGCAGAGGCAACGCGTCCACGCCTTGTATTGCGCTTCGCGAAACGCCGTTTCATAGTGCGCCTGGTCATGCTGCATCGCAACATAGGGTGCCCGTGGTTGCATTGCAACATCATGGATACCGCGATGCACAAATTGTGGTGTTAACGATTAAGGGTGCTTGGGCCCTGCCGGTTACTCAATACCATTCAGCGAATGCCTGAGACGCAGGTGGACCGGAAAGGTCCATAAGACGATGTAATGAGGAAATTCCGCGGCTTGTGCCTTTGACTGTCGGCGGTCGCGATATCATGGTTCCAGCGGCTGCGGCGACATCCGAAGCGATCGGTGCGCGCACCGTCAAAAATAACAAAGACACCACCCGAGGGAGCAAAAAATATCATGACATTCGGTATCACGCGCCGTGCTGTCGTCGGCGGCCTTGCCGGTTCGATGGCGTTTGATTTTCGCGCCTCGGCGCTGCCGATGCCGGCATCGCCGGTCACGCTCAATTTCGTCGATGTCGCCGGAAATCTCGCGCTGACCCAGAAGGCGATCGAGACCTATCGCGATCAAAATCCCAAGCTGGTGGCGAAGATCAATTTCACCAAGGCGCCGGCGCCGGAACTGCCCGGCAAGATCAAGGCCCAGCAGGATGCCAATCGTGTCGATATCGACGCGGTTCTGACCGGCATCGACGCGCTTTCGGCCGGCGTCGATCAGAAGCTCTGGATCCCGATCGCCTCCGACTATGCCAGCCAGCTGCCGAAGCTGGACGACATCTATCTGCCGGGCGCCAAAGCGATGCAGGGCCTTGCCGCCAACCAGGGGGTCTGCATCGTGTTCTGCCCAGCCGGTCCGGTGATGGAATACATGCCCGACCAGGTCAAACAGGTGCCCTCGACCGCCGAGGAACTGCTGGCCTGGGCCAAGGCCAATCCCAACAAATTCATCTATGGCCGCCCGGCCAATTCCGGTCCCGGCCGCGTGTTCATGATGGGACTGCCCTATATCCTCGGCGACAAGGATCCGAAGGATCCGAAGGACGGCTGGGACAAGACCTGGGCCTACCTGAAGGAGCTCGGCCAGTACGTCGAATACTATCCCGGCGGCACCGGCGCGGTGATGAAGGAACTCGGCGACGGCTCACGCGCCATGACACCGTCGCAGATGGGGTGGGATATCAATCCACGCGCGCTCGGCGTGGTGCCCAAGGAGGCCAATGTCTACTTTCTCAAGGGTTTTCACTGGATCCTGGATGCGCATTATCTCTGCATCCCGAAGGGCGTGTCGAACGACAAGCTCGCCGTGCTGCTCGATCTCCTGAGCTACCTGTTGTCGAAGCCGGCGCAGGCGACGACGTACGACGATGGCTATTTTTATCCGGGTCCCGCGGTCAAGGACGTGCCGCTCTCGATGGCCCCGGCCGCGAGCCAGAAGGTCATCCAGGATTTCGGACGGCCTGAATACGCCGCCGCGATTGCCGACAACAAGCAGGAACTGCCGCTGTTGCCGGACAAGCTCGTCTATGCCTTCAGCCGCTGGGACGAGCAGGTCGGCGCGCAAAAGAAGAAGTGACCGCCGGCGGGACGCAGACGTGCGGCTGATAATCGCTGCCGAACGGCTGCTTCCTGCATCGCGGATGCCGGGGAATAATTTGTCATGACGATTGCCGCACGCGATTTCCGTGAGCTTCGGCTCGAGGGAATTTCTCGCCGTTTTGGAAACGTCAACGCGCTGCGCGATGTCAATCTCGCCGTGCGGCGCGGCGAATTCATCGCGCTGCTGGGGCCGTCGGGGTGTGGAAAATCAACCGCGCTGAATTGTCTGGCCGGGCTCTTGACACTGACCAGCGGCGGCATCTGGCTCGACAGCGCGCGGATCGACCGGCTCAAGCCGGAAGAACGCGGCTTCGGCATGGTGTTCCAGAACTATGCCCTGTTTCCGCATATGAGCGTCCGCCGCAATGTCGGCTTCGGCCTCACCATGCGCGGCGTCGCCAAGGCCGACATCGAGCGCAAGGTCGGCGAGGCGCTATCGATCGTGCGGCTCGGCGAGCAGGGCGACAAACTGCCCGGGCAACTCTCCGGCGGCCAGCAGCAGCGGGTGGCGATTGCGCGCGCCATCGTCATCGAGCCGCCGCTGGTGCTGATGGATGAGCCGCTGTCGAACCTCGACGCCAAGCTGCGGCTCGAGATGCGGGCCGAGATCCGCCGCATCCACGAATTGATCGGGTCGGCCACCATCTACGTCACCCACGACCAGGAAGAGGCGTTGTCGCTCGCCGACCGCATCGTGGTGATGCGCGACGGCGTGGTGCGGCAGGTCGGAACGCCGCTGGAGCTTTACGCGCAGCCGGCCTATTCCGACGTCGCAGAGTTCATGGGCTATCGCAATCTGATCCGCTCGAGCCTCTCGGCGGCAGGCAGCATCAGCATCGGCGGCGGGGCGATCCAGGGCACGCCGATCAGGCCCCTGAGCGGCGCCGATGTCGTCGTCGCCGTCCGGCCCGACGACCTCCGCGCCGCTTCCGACGGGCCGCTCGCCATCACGGTCGAGAGCGCGCAATATCATGGCCGGGATTTCTATTGTTCGGGCCGCACCGCGGACGCCACCGAGCTCTATTTCGTCAGCGCGCATCAGGTGCAGAAGGGCGAGACCGTCCGGCTCGCCGCCGACCCGACGCGTGTGCTGATCTACCCGGGGACGCCGTCGTGACCGACCATGTGGCCGGCGCCGCGCCGGCGCCAGAACGCCTACCCGTGCGCGTGCGGCTCGCGCTCTACGAAATCGATGCCGTGACCCTCTTGGTGGTGCCGGCGGTGCTGTTCGTCGTGGCCTTGTTCGTCTATCCCTTCGTCTATGGCTTCGTGCTGTCGTTCCAGCCCAAGGCCGGAGCCTGGTTTGCCAACTACGCCAGGTTTTTCTCCGATCCCTTCCTGTACGACACCATCGGGGCGACGTTCCGTCTTGCCATACCCGCCACCCTGATCAGCGTCGTGATCTCGGTCCCGGTCGCCATGCGTGTTCGGCGGATGCGGCATCGTCGGGTGCTGACGACGGTCCTGGTGATTCCGATCACGCTCGGCACCGTGCTGATCGCCGAAGGCCTGCTCACCTATCTTGGCCCACAGGGCTGGTTCAACCGGACGCTGGTGCTGTTCGGCTTCGAAAAGGTTCGCCTGATCCACAACTATACCGGGGTGATGCTGTCACTGATCCTGTCCGGCTTTCCCTTCACCTTCCTGCTGACGCTCTCCTACATCACCGGCATCGATCCTTCGCTCGAGCAGGCGGCTTCCACGCTGGGGGCCACGGCGCGGGCACGGTTCTGGCACATCCTGATGCCGCTATTGGCGCAGGGGCTCGCGATCAATCTGTGTCTGTCGTTCGTGCAGACCTTTTCGGTGTTCCCATCCGCGGTGCTGCTCGGCGCGCCGGCGGGCGCCACGCGGGTGATCTCGATCGCCGCCTATCAGGCGGCCTATGAGCAATATGACAGTTCGATGGCGTCCGCGATCGCGATGATCATGGGCTTCTGCCAGCTGTTGGTCGTGCTTCTGATCCTCACCGCCCGCAAGTTTGTCTATCGTGGCGCGGCCGGCAGCGGCAAAGGCTAGAGGGCTCATGGGATCGGACAAGACCATCGGGGAGCGGCTCTGGGCGTTCGCGATATGGGCGCTGGTGATCTTCTTCGTCCTCAACGTGGTGGCGCTGGTGGCCGCGGTGGTGGTCAATTCGTTCGGGACGCGCTGGTTCAATGCCTGGCTGCCGGCCGGATTCACCACGCGCTGGTATGCCTCGGCCTGGCAGGAATTCCAGCTCAACGATGTCCTGATCGTCACCTTCGAGGTCGTCGGCGCGGTGGTGCTGTTGTCGGGGCTGCTCGGCGTGCCCGCGGCCTACGCGCTGGCGCGGCGCAATTTCCCGGGCAAACAGCTCGTTCTTCTGCTGTTCCTGCTGCCGATGATGATTCCGCCGATCACCTTCGGCATCCCCTTGGCGACGGTGCTCTATCAGTTGCATCTGGGGGGCGCCCTGTCCGGCGTCATCCTCGCCAATCTGGTCCCGACGGTGCCGTTCGTCGTGTTGGTGATGATCCCCTTCATTGAGCAGATCGATCCCCGGATCGAGGCGGCGGCGCGCGTGTTCGGGGCGGGGACAGGCGCCTTGTTCCTGCGCATCCTGATCCCGCTTTTGGCGCCTGGAATTCTCGCCGCGCTGCTGTTGGTGCTGGTGCGCACCATCGCGATGTTCGAACTGACCTTCTTCACGGCAGGTCCCGGCAGCCAGACGCTGGTGGTGGCGCTCTATTACGCGGTCTATGCCGCAGGCGTTCGCGCCGGGCAGTCGATCGATGCGATGGCGGTGGTCTATATGACGACCACGCTGGTGTGGTTGCTGGTGGCGCTGCGTTTCGTCGACCCGACGCAGATCGTCACCCGGGCCAAGCGCGAGGCGGCGCATTAGATCAGCCGAAGATTCGCGGAAATCGGCATGCGCCAAGGCAGGCCGATGTTTGGGCCCTGGCCGTCATCGAGCCCCGTACCAGGCGAAAATTTCACGCGGAATTGAATGCCGGGGCCGCGCCTGGCCGGCTATCCGAAATCCTGGGAACAGGTCAATGATAGGATGGCGGTTCGACGCATCAGCAGAGGCCAACCGTGCTTACACGGCGAATCGGCATCTCAAGAAGGGGCTTTCTGGCCGGCGTACTGATCGCGACGATGAGGGGCAAGGCCTCCGTTGCGGCCAGTTTCCTGCCTTTGGGCACGGATCACGGCGGCTTTTCTTCCGAGGGCCTCGACCGCGTCACCGCCATGTTGGATGCGGAATTCGCCCATGGCAAGATTCCCGGCGCCATCATGCTGATTCAGCACCGCGGAAAGCCCGTCTACTATCAGAGCTTTGGTTTCCGGGATTCGCAGACCAAGGCGCCGATGACGCAGGATGCGATCTTCCGGCTGTATTCGATGACCAAGCCGGTGACCAGCGTGGCCGCCATGATGCTCGTCGAGGACGGCAAGCTGTCGCTCGAAGATCCGGTCTCGAAGTTCATTCCCTCCATTGCCAACATGAAGGTCGGCGTAGAAAAAGTCGCCCCCAACGGCAAGCATTTTCTTGATCTGGAGCCGGTCCGCCGGCCCATCACCGTGCTCGATCTGATGCGTCAGTCCTCGGGCATCGTCTCGGCCTTCAGCGATCTCGGTCTCGTCACCGACAAATACCTGAACGCCGGTCTGTTCGACGGCGACTTTGACAATCGCGAGTTCGTCGAGCGTTTGAGCAAGCTTCCCTTGGCCTACCAGCCCGGTACGGTCTGGGATTATGGTCACTCCACTGACGTGCTCGGTCGCGTGATCGAGATCGTCTCGGGACAATCGCTGTTCGCGTTCGAAAAGCAGCGCATTTTCGATCCGCTGCAAATGCCCGATACCTCCTACTACGTCGTGGATGCGCTGAAGCAGGCAAGGATCGCGCAACCGCTGCCCCACGACAGCATCATTGGCAACGAGGTCATCAGCGACCCGACCATCCCCAGGAAATGGGAATCCGGTGGCGGCGGACTGGTGTCGACGACCCCAGATTACGCCAGGTTTCTGCAGATGCTCGTCAACGGGGGCGCGCTTGGCGGCCAACGATGCCTCACTCCCGAAAGCGTGCGGCTGATGAAGCAGAATGAGGTGGCGCCAGCTACCCAGGTGAAGCCATGGGCTTATTATTTTCCCGGCGCCGGTTTCGGCTACGGACTGGGATTCGGGGTTCGTGTCGCGCCGGGCGAAGACGGCGTGCCCGGTTATTTGGGCGAGCTGGCCTGGGGCGGTGCAGCCGGCACCTATTTTTGGGCCTATCCGGAGCAGGATATGGTCATGCTGTTGATGGTCCAGACGCCGACGCAGCGCGGCCGGATCCAGCCCATCCTCAAAACCCTGATCTACGATGCCATCCTGAAATAGCGCCGGCTTGCTGGGCGCAACGGTTGAAACAGTTCAATGCCTCACCGGCCTGGCGTGGAGCAGCGGTGATGCGTGTTGGCTGGACCGGCATGGCGGCCCAGCTGCTTGCCAGCATCGGCAGGAAAGTTATCCCCGAGCTGTCGACGGCGGTAACATGAAGGGGCGGATCCAATTGGCTGCGGGGTTCGGCGCGCGGCCGAACCCCGAAGTCGATGACGCGGCGACGCCGATTACAATGAGCGCAGGAAATCAACGACCGCCTGCTGGTCGGATTGACCGAGATTGTTGAAATTATTGATCACCGCATTCGCCTCCGAACCGGCGCTCGCGTGCGCCTGGATCGCCGTGACCAGGCTATTCGTGCGGCCGTCATGCAGGAAGAAAACCCGCTGACCGATGCCCCACAACGGCGCCGTGCGGAAGTGCTGGCCGTCGGCGAGACCTTGCGAGATGCCGTCGGCAAGGCCGGTGCCCATGTTGTGCAGGGCAAAGTCGCTGAACGGCGAGATCGTGACGTTACTCATGACCGGGCCGAAGATCGACTGCCCGGTGGTGTGCTGCGGGATGTGACATGCCCCGCACCCGATGTTGACGAACTGATTGTTGCCCTGCGTCACGGTATTCTGCGAGATGCCCGCAGGCAGCGCCGGTACTGGAGCCGCGTTGAACCGCATGAAAGCGCCGAAGTTCACCATTTGGGACGAAAAGTCCGAGGCGGGACTGACGCTCTGTTCCCCGTCGACCACTTCGGTGGTGTCTTCCGGAATCGGATTGAGGTTACATGATTGCGACAGACTGACCTGGTCATCCGGCGTGTCGGTGCGTTCCTCCGGGAATAACTCGTTGGTTACGCCGATCTCCACGTTCATGGCCTCGCCGGAGAACAGCAGTAGCGACTTGTTCTGCGCTTTCCAGCCGAAGCGGGCAATCGTGGTATCGTTGCCTGATTTGTTGAATGATCCCGACACGATGCCGAGGCTCTGCTGCGGTCCGGAGATATTCAGACTGTCGGTAATGAGCGTCTGCTCGGTCAGGGCCTCGACCAATCCGACGCCGAAGAGCGGAGTCGGAATCCTGAAGCTGATGTTTTTCGCCGCGATCGCCGCGGCGAAGTTCGGCTGCTGGATGTTGCATCCGGACGCGCCGGGAAGATTGGCAATCGTAAACAGATCGTGGACCGAACCATCCGGACCGCCGCCATTGGGGAGATTAATGAAGCGCGCCTCCTGGATCGGGCCGTTTGCGGTAATGAACGGCGGCAAGGTATTGGTCTGGCCGGATACCACGCCGGAGGTGATGAAGTTGGCCTGCGGATTGGTCGCTGCACTCGTTCCGCCGACGGCCGGCTGCGAGTGACATAGCGCGCAACCATTGCCGTTGAAGCGCGGACCGAGCCCGACCTGGGTACCCGGCGTTCCACCGGAAACCGTGAACACCTCCTCGAACACGCCCTGAGCAGCTTTCCAGAACTGCGTGTCCAGAGTACTCAAGCCCTTGACGGGGCCGCCAGCACCGGCGGCTCCGCCGCGGACGCCGGGGTCGACGACCTGACCGGCAGCCCCGCCGGCGGAAAGCATTAGCGCGATAAACGTCGTCGCATTTATTTTCGCGGACCTGATGTGCATTTCATTGCACTCCCCTGATCGGCCAACGATTGGCCGATTTCAGTTGGCGACATGCGCCATGGTTGGGATCACCGCAGCTGCGGTGTCCCTGGTGTCTTTTTAGGTTTGTATCGATTTCCTTGAAGATCGAACGAGAGGTTTGGTGGCTAATCGAACGGTCAGCAAATGAAGCAACAGATTTCTACCTCCCGCACGCGTTCCACCACCTACTACTTGAGGTTTCAGGTGTATGTAACGCACGTTGCACACCCGGGAAAAATTTTTCCCGGCAATTTGCATCATTATTCCCGGTTATGTCGGCGTAGCGGTTGACACACACCCTTGTTACGAGGAAGGCGACCGCGCTGGCCATGAGTTACGCGATCGCCTCGGCTGGGCGGAGCGCGTCGTCGATGCCAGGTGCGAGCCGATCGATGACTGTCAGGGTCGCCGGACAATGGCGGGAAGGCGACAGGCGAGCGCCGAGATTTGCCGCCAAACCACCAACGCAGATGACCGCATTGATTCGATGAAGCGCGGAAAGGCGATCTGAGCCGCGAAATCATGCCTTGATATGCTGAGATCGACACCAACGAAGGGAAGGGCACTGAAGAAGTTGAATTGTCTGCAACACGACAATTGCTGATTGCACGGATCTTGCAGTATCCGACAACTGTATCGGCTTCGATGGATCGGGACGGAGCGGTCGCGCTGGCGTAAGCGCGATTCCTATGACGCGAGCGAACGGGTTGGCTGGTCCGCCAACGCGAAAGACGCCCGATATTCCAAAGGGCAACTCAACCTGCAAAGGACTTATCATGACAGACAACTCAGCAACGCCCTTCGCCAGGCTCGGCAGCGAGGGCCGGCTCATAAAGCCGCTGTTGAACGCCGCAACCCACGTCGCAGGCCGCTTCGGCTATCGCGGCGACATTTCCTATGATGGCCCCGACACGCTCCTCAAAGAGGTCTTCTCGATCTCCGAAAGTGGCAAACCGGCGATCGGCTTCCTCGCCGGCTCGATCAAGCAGTACGAGACCCTGCCCAGGCTGATCGAGACTCTTGGGTCCGCGCTCGACAGCGAGGGCAAATATTTCATCTACATTGCCGATCTGCCGCGGGGCAACCGCTTCTATATCCGGTTTGGCGACGTCAAGGTCTTCGCCATCTTCATCGACGACACCAGCGTCTACAATGAATTGATCGACACCTTTTACGTCGACAAGATGAAGCTGAAGAAGTTCGATACTTCAGCCAAGCTCGACGCGCTGGCCGATGTCGGCCTGCAATATTCCACGCTCTCTGACTATGCCGAGGTTTCCTATGAGGAGGGATTGAAGCAGAAGAATGCCGCGTGAGGCCGCCGAGGCTATCTCCCAAGTCGGTTGCACGGCCGCGCTACCTTGCTCACACCCCGGGCTTCGCCGTCGACATCCTTATGATCAGCCTCGGCTCCAGCACCACGTGCTCGCGGTGGGCGGATGGATCGGCAATCGCATCGAGCAGCAGCCGGGCGGCCTGGTTGCCCATGCGGCGTTGGGCAATTCGCACGGTGGTGAGCGGCGGCGACAGCATGTCGACATAGGGCATGTCGTTGTGGCCGACCACCGAGACGTCGGCGGGGCAGTGCAGGCCGCGTTCGCGCAGCGCGTCGTAGATTCCAAGTGCCAGGAGATCATTGGCGGCGACGATCGCGGTCGGGGCATTGTTGCGATCGAGCAGGCGCAGCGCGGCCAGACGCCCTTCCTCGCGGGAGTAGGCGCGCGCGGTCTCGATCATGACATTTTGCGCCGGCAGGCCCGCCCGCGCGGCCGCTAGCCTGAATCCGGCCTGGCGCAGCGCGCCAGTGGAAACATGCTGTGGTCCCGCGATATGGCCGATGCCGAGGTGGCCGAGGCCTGCGAGATGTTCGACCGCCAGCCGCATGCCCGCCTCGTCGTCGGTGACGACCGCCGGAAGCCTGCCCTCCTTGTCGCCTCGGTTGACAAGTACCACGGGGATTGCCGCCGCGAGGCAGTGGCCAACCACGGGATCAGTTAGCGTCACCGTTGCCAGGACCAGGCCGTCGACGCCGCGCGCGATCAGTTTGTCGACCAGTTGCAGCTCGCGCGAGGGATCAGGCCCGACGTCGATGACGATCGTGGCATAGCCTTCCGCTCCCAGCGTTTCGGTGATGCCGCTCAGCACCGGCGGAAATCCGGGGTCGGCGATATCGGGCGCCAGCACGCCGATCAGGCCGGAACGTCCGGTGCGCAGGCCGGCGGCGGTCACATTCGGTTGATAGCCGAGTGCCACGGCCGCGGCGCGGATTCGCTTTGCCACCTCGGGGGCGACCAGATGCTGCATCGCCGGGCTCAGCGCACGCGACACCGTCGAGGGGTGCACGCCGCATTTTTCCGCGACATTCTTGATGGTTGGGCGGGACGACGCGGCAGGCCTTGCAACCGGTCCGGCTCCCGTTCCGCCTTTGTGCACCCTTCTCAAGCTACATCCCCATCGCGCCAAGGTCCGATGGCGGGCCCATTGGCCAACGCCGCGCGCCTTGACAGGCTCTTATAAAACCCTTTATGCAATCGATTGCAATAACCTCCAACCGGTCATTCCCATGAATGTCTCGAACGCGCTCAAGCCGCACCTGATCCGCCCCGAGCACCTCGATCCGCATTGGCGCTGGGATCGGGCGATTCCCTCGCACGGTCACATGTCGGTCGATTTCGAGCGCCGCATCGATTTCGACCGGCTGCGCCACTACCGGTTGGCGCGCGCCCGCGCCGCGCTGAAGGCCTCGCCCTGCGGCGCGCTGCTATTGTTCGACGTCAACAACATCCGTTATGTCAGCGGCACCAAAATCGGCGAATGGGAACGCGACAAGCTGTGCCGGTTTGCGCTGTTGGCCGGCGATGGCGAGCCGATCGTGTGGGATTTTGGTTCGGCCGCCGTGCATCACCGAATCAATTGCGACTGGCTGGTGCCGGAGAATTGCCGTGCCGGCATGCTCGGCATGCGCGGCACGGTGCCGCCCGCGGTCGGGCTGATGAAGGCGCATGCCGAGGAGGTCATGAGCCTGTTGCGCGCGGCCGGTGTCGCCGACATGCCGGTCGGCGTCGACATTGCGGAGACCGCCATGTTCTTCGAGCTGCAGAAGGCCGGCATCAAGGTGGTCGACGGCCAGCAGGTCATGCTGGATGCCCGCGAGATCAAGAACATCGACGAGATCATGCTGCTCAACCAGGCCGCCGCCATGGTCGACGGCGTCTACCATTCGATCTACGAGGCGCTGAAACCCGGGGTGCGCGAGAACGACATCGTCGCGCTTGCCAACAAGTTGCTCTACGAGATGGGCTCCGACGATGTCGAGGCGATCAACGCGATTTCCGGCGAGCGCTGCAATCCGCATCCGCACAATTTCACCGACCGCATCCTGCGGCCGGGCGATCAGGCCTTTTTCGACATCCTGCAATCCTATCAGGGCTACCGCACCTGCTACTACCGCACCTTCAATATCGGGCGCGCTACGCCGGTGCAGCACGACGCCTACAAGAAGTGCCGCGAATGGCTCGATGTGGCGATCTCGCTGATCAAGCCGGGGGTCTCGACCGATACGGTCGCGAGCGTCTGGCCCAAGGCTGAAGAGTTCGGCTTCCCGAGCGAGATGGCGGCGTTCGGCCTGCAGTTCGGCCATGGCCTGGGGCTCGCGCTGCACGAGCGCCCGATCATCTCGCGGCTGGTGTCGCTGCAAAATCCAATGGAAATCAAGACCGGCATGGTGTTCGCGCTGGAAACCTATTGCCCGGCCAAAGACGGATTTTCAGCGGCCCGCATCGAAGAGGAAGTCGTGGTCACGGACAAGGGTTGTCAGGTCATCACGCTGTTTCCGGCGGAAGAACTGCCGATCGCCAATCGCTACTGAGGCCAAAGGAGAAGAAGAAAATGACAAATCATTCCCTCGGTTGGATCGGCATGGGACGCATGGGCTATCCGATGGCCGAGCGTTTGCTGAATGCCGGCAACTCGGTCGCGATCTGGAATCGGACCCGCGCCAAGGCCGAGCCACTGGCCAAGAAGGGCGGCCGGATCGTCGATCATCCCAGCGAACTGGCCGGCGCCGACATCGTATTCACCATGGTGTCGACGGGTAAGGATCTCGAACAGGTCTATTTCGGCGACAACGGCCTGCTCGCCGGCGCTTCCGGGCCGCGGCCCAAGATTCTGGTCGACTGCTCCTCGATCGGTGTCGAGCAGTCCGAAGCGATCCGCGCGCGGCTGACGCAACTGGGCTGCGAATTCGTCAGCTCCCCGGTCAGCGGCAACGGCAAGACCATCAAGGCCGGCAAGCTATCGACCGTGGTCTCGGGCCCGAAGGCTGCCTTCGATCAGGTGCAGCCTTATCTGTCGACCATCGCAGCCTCCGGCGTCTCCTATGTCGGTGAGGGCGAACTGGCCCGCATCTGCAAGATCGCGCACAACGTCTTTCTCGGCGTCGTGATCCAGAATCTCGCCGAGATCACCATCCTGGCACAAAAGGCAGGCGTGCCGCGCCACGCCTTCCTGAATTTCATGAACGCCAGCGTGATGGGCTCGACGTTCACGAAGTACAAGAGCAATGCGCTGGTCAATCTGGACTGGACCACGACGTTCACGCCGGCACTGTTGCGCAAGGATCTCGATCTCGGTCTGCAGGCCGGGCGCGACCTCGGAGTCCCCATGCCGGTGACGGCGGCGACCCGCGAGGCGCTGCAGGGCCATTTTGGCGCGGCAACGCTGAAGCCCGACCCGGCCGCCTATCTGGAAGGGGACTTTGCTGCGCTGCTGGAAACCGTGGCGCTCGCCGCCGGCATCAAACTCTCGTCCGAGAATGTGCCGATGCCTAGCGGGCTCGAGGCCGAGGGCTGAGAGGGGCGCCGTCTCCCTCCACCGGGGCCGCGCCGGTACGATCGCCGCGCGGGCGGGATCGATCACGCGAGGGGCGACAAAATCCTCGCCAAGGGTTGAACTTTTGTCTGCGCCACTCACTTCTATGGGGGCATCTTCCAGGAGGCTCCCATGCGCAAGCTCGCCCTTCTCGTTGCCGTTTCGTTTGCCATGCTGCCCTTGGCAGGCTTCGCCCAGCAGGCCGCACCAGGAATGGCGGGGACCAGCTCACCGACGGCGACCGGCGCGGCTTCGCCGACGGCGCCGGGGACGGGGGGAATTCCGCGCGATGTCGCTCCGCAGGCCGGCGGCCCTCTGTATCCCGATTCGGAGACCGGTCTGGACAAGGTGGCCAGTGATGGTGTTTCCACCAAAACGGTGAAAGCCGCCCCCTGCAGCGCAGCCGCGAGGGAAACGGATGGATTTACCACCTGCGTGGGCATCCCGAGCGGTCCCGGTGCCAAGCAAAAATAACGACCGATGTCTGAGCCCTTCCAGGTCCGCGCCCTCCCTGGAGGGCCGGCGTGGGAAGCTCACCCCGCGGTCCGTGCCCGCCGGCCCTCGATCGGATAGGCCGGATCGTTGAAGCCCGGCGTCGAAGGATGGCCCGGCGCGACCAGTCGGTCGATCAAGGCTTCGTCCTCGGCGGTGAAGCGATAATCCAGTGCGCGCAGATAATCGTCCCATTGCTCCTCGGTGCGGGGACCCGCGATCACGGCAGACACGAACGAGGAGTTCAGCACCCATGACACGGCGAACTGCCCTGCGGTGATTCCCCGCGCCTCGGCATGGGCGCGAATCTCCTGCGCCAGCTTCAGCGATTCCGGCCGCCATTCGGTCTGCATCATCCTGACGTCATTGCGGCCGGCACGCGTGTCCTTGTCGGGCGGCGCGTCGGCGCGATACTTGCCGGTCAGCACGCCGCGCGCCAGGGGACTGTAGGGCACGATGCCGAGGCCGTAATAGCCGCAGGCCGGAAAATGCTCGACTTCGGGCATGCGGTTCATCGCGTTATAATAGGGCTGGCTGACGACCGGGCGGTCGATGCCGAGGTTGTCGCAGATGTTGCAGATCTCGGCGACCCGCCAGGCCCGGTAGTTCGAGACCCCGAAATAGCGCACCTTGCCCTTCGAAATGAGGTCGCCCATCGCCCGCACGGTTTCCTCCAGCGGCGTCGAATGGTCTTCCTTATGCAGATAATAGATGTCGATATAGTCCGTGCCGAGCCGCTTCAGGCTTTCGTCGGCGGCCTGCAGCACCCAGCGCCGCGACAGTCCGCCGCGGTTGGGATCGTCGCCCATCGGGTTGGCGAGCTTGGTGGCCAAGATCCAGGCCTGCCGGCTGTTGGAAATAGCCCGGCCGACCACCTGCTCGGAATTGCCCTTCGAATAGGCATCTGCGGTGTCGATGAAGTTGACGCCGGCCTCGCGCGCCTTGGCAACGATCCGTGCCGACGTCGCCTCATCGGTCGGGCCGCCGAACATCATGGTGCCCAGGCAGATCGGCGAGATTTTCAGGCCGCTGCGGCCAAGTTGACGATAGTGCATGGTTACTTCTCCCGTTTTATCGTCGTTGCAAGGAGCGACGAAACAATCCAGATGTCGATTGCGGCGCTGCATTGCTTCGTTCCGCTCGCAACGACGGCCTCCGCATCGCGGAAGTGAAGAACAGCGTCACTCACTCGCTCTTCAATATCTTGAATACGCCATTGGCCATGGCGATACAGCGTTTGTCCACGGTCACCTCCGTACTCACAAAGATCAGGCTGCGGGTCGAGCGCAGGACGCGCGGCTTCGAGATCAGGATCTCGCCGATCTTGCCAGCTTCGACAAAGTGGGTGTCCATCTGTACCGTCGCCAGCATGGGACGGCCAGAGACGAAACGCGCGGTCATGCCGCAGGTGCGGTCCGCGAAGGTCATCAGCACGCCGCCCTGTACCAGGCCGCGACGGTTGTGATGCTTGTCCTGCGCCACCAGCGCATATTCATGCTCGTCACCCACGACCCGTTGCCACAGCGGCCCAACCAGCGCAACGAAGCCAGTGGCCTCGACCACGGTCCAGCCGGAAGCCCGCAGTTTCGTCGTGGCCTTGTCGGTCATGCCTGTCGTTCCAATCCGGTCCTGAATTCGCCTTCCTCATCATTTCATCAGGGGTCGAGGTGTTGTAGTCAAGCAGCCATGGACAGGCCGTTCGACGATGCCACCCGGCGGGATATCGCTGCGCGATGCGCTGATTTTGAGCGCCTGCCAGCCGGCGAGCCGGCGCCTTCGCTGAAACGCGCAGCCGTCGTCATCGCGCTGGTCGCGGCTGCGACAGGCCCTGATGCAACGGCATGGCTGTTGACACTGCGCGCGAGAGGCCTGCGCGCCCACGGCGGTCAGTGGGCGTTGCCGGGCGGACGCTGCGACGAGGTCGAAACGCCCGTTGCGGCGGCGCTGCGCGAGCTGCACGAGGAGCTGGGACTTGAACTTGGCGCCGGCGATGTCCTGGGCATGCTCGACGATTACCCCACGCGCTCCGGCTATTTGATTACACCGGTCGTGGTCTGGGCGGCCGCGAGTGCCGGCATCTCGCCCAATCCGGACGAGGTCGCGTCGGTCCATCGCATGGCGCTGGCCGATATCGAACGGCCCGATGCCTTCGACTTCGTCGCCATTCCCGAGAGCGATCGCCGCGTCATCCGGTTTCGTCATGTGGGCCAGTTCATTCACGCGCCGACGGCGGCGCTGATCTATCAGTTCCGCGAGATGCTCGCTGGCCGCGCCACCCGCGTTGCCGAGCTGGAACAACCGGTCTTTGCCTGGAAGTAGCGCCGTCAAGCGTCATGTCGGTGCCGCTTTCGGGGCTGACTTGCGCCGCGTGCGCTTGCTACAACAGCCCCATGCTCGCTCATGTGATTCGCTTCCTCGCCCGAAGCCTTGCGCTCGTGCTCTGTATCGCGCCGGCAGGTGCCGCGAAGCCGGCGCCCGCCGCTGCGATGGCCCAGATGGCCTCGCCCCAGGCGATCGCGGACTATCGCCGCAAGCTCGCGGAATATCAGCAAGCCCGCGCTGACTTCGAAGCACAGGCCAGCGCCTATTGGAACTCGATTGCCGAGAAGCGGCGGGGCCGCAACGCCAAGCGGCGCGAACATGTGCCGATAGGGCTCGATGACTATGTACTGACGCAGCCGCCGGTCTATACCGGGCCGAAGCGTCCGGCCAATCCGGAGCCGTCCGCGCCGGAGCAATTGCCGCCCGAGCGCAAATATATTCCCGTCGTCGCCGATCTCCTGAAGGCGGCGGAGGAGCATTTCCAGTTCGTGCCGCAGCAGCCGGCCAAGGAGATCGAATTCAAGCTTGCCTATGCCCGCGTGGCGCAGGCCGCGGGCTTGACGCGCGAACAGGCGGTGCGCGTCTATTCGTTCGAAACCGGCGGCAACGGCAATCACGACATGCAGGCGGGACTGGAGTTCTCGCGGCGGGCGCGCGCGATCTCGACCGCGATCGGCTACAATCAGCTCCTCACCACCAACAGCGTCGAACTGCTCGCCGAGCAGGGCCCCGAATTCATCCATGCGCTTTCGGAAAAGGCAGCAGCTCTGTCCGGCGCGCCGCGAGCGGCCATGGAGCGCAAGATCGTGGTACTGAAGCGGATGGTGGCGCTGGCGCGGTCGGTGCCGGACGAATGGTCGGCGCACGAAAAGCTCGGCGATACGCCGCAGGGCTGGGCCATGCATGCCATGGTTTTGGATATCGACGTCGGTCCCTTGCTGCAGACCCACAAGCTCCTGACCTCGGTGATCTTCGCGCGTGCCAAGGGCTATGGCCGCCCGCTTACTGCCGCCGAACTGGAGATGATGAACCTGACCGGCGATGGCACCGGCCTCGACATGGTGACCATGCCGCAGGCCATGCGCGAGCAGGTGCCGACTTCGAATTTCTTTCAGCGCTCGGGCTATGAGCGCAATCCGGTGGCGATCCGCCACAACACGGTGGCGAAGCTGCTTGAAATCACCGACAGCCGGATGGACAGCAACAGCAACCTGCCCGGCGCCAAGGAACTCGCGGCGGCATTCTAGCGGCGCTGCAAAACATCTCCGGGCATGTTCAATTTGGCCCGAACATGAACTTGCCGTCACCTTCCAGGTATGGCGCGGTCCGCATATAGAGCTGTCCGTTTTCGCCGATGAAGAATAGCGTTCCCTTTGGCACTTTCTTCGCACCTTTCAATAACAGGCCCGCATTGTTGGTGCCCATCTTGTAGGAAAAGGTCTTGCCGTCCTTGCCGTAGCCATAGCCCATGTCCGGAGCCAGTACCCACGGCGTCGCCTCGGGGCTTTGCGCGAATGCGGAGGTTGAAAGCGTGGCAGGGGCTGCGGCTGTCACGATCGCGGCCGCCATCCAAAGGGCTTTTGTCGAAATTCTTGTCATCCTGCATTCTCCCAGCACCGGTTAAAAAACGGCTTGCTTGGCCGCCTGCCAACGGCTTGAACAAATCACGAACGCCATTGTCCCGTCAATACGAAGACGCCGTTTACAAAAGTTCAGCGTCCAAAGACTTTGTGATTTCCCGCATCCCGCTTCGCGACTATCGTCGGGTTTCAGTCTAGAAGCGATGTTTACAATAATACTCGTAGGGATGATTCGGATGAAACTGAGCCTGAAAATCTGTTGCGGCGTCGCGTTGTCGTCGGTGATGGTTTCCGTGGCCCGGGCGGACGAGTTTGCGCTCAGCCACAACCAGCGAATATCCTGCAGCCGGGGATTGGCCGCCGGAAAGCTCTCTACCGCGACCTGCAAATCCTACGCTTATCTTTTCAACGTCAAGACCTCGGAATATTTCCGGTGTCAGGTCAGCCTGGCGCTGACCAGGGACAACAAGGAAGTGATCAGCGTCCAGACCGATGGCGGTTGTGCCAAAAGGCCCCGCATCTTCGAAACCGATTCCAAGTATGAGTTCGACGCCACCGAGACCGAGCCGCCCAATACCAACTCCTTTTTTGGCCCCGGCGGCTATTCGGTGTGGGCGGCCGACACCACCGCGCAAAAGGTGCGCGGCTGCATTACCATCTCATCCGGCCTCGGCTCGGATATTTCGAAATGCCTGGACATGACGTTTCAGTGAGGGGGCAGGCGGTTTTGCTGTCACGGCGTGAAGCGCGGCAACGAAGCAATCCAAAAGTCCCGTGCACTGGCTTGCTTCGCTGCACTCAAAAAAGATGCTAGCGGCTGATGCGTGCGGAAGCCGGATGGCCCGGCACCTTGAAGCGCTTGCCGGTGTCGGTGACTTCGGTGCCGTTGACCTTCAGGATCGAGAAATCCTCGGTCAGGAAATTGCCGGCCAAAATGTAATTGCCGTCCGGAGTGAACAGCACCGCCTCCGGCAGGCCGCCGAGTTCGATATCCTGGGTTTTGGTCACTTTCTTACCGTCGATCTTGAGCACCGCGAGGCTGCCGGTCCGGTGGTAGAAGAAAGCCTTCTTCATATTGGAACCCCGCAGGATGGCGGCGACCGCGAGATCACCCTTCGGCGACATCGCGAGCCCCTCCGGCCCGTCGCCGACCACCACCCGGTCGATGATGCGCGGTGGATCGGCTTCAAGATCGATCACGCTTGACGTGTCGACGCTGCCGTCCGACGAACCGGCGCCGCCATTGTCGGAGGTGAGCGCCAGTTTGCCGTTGGGCGTGACCACGACATTATAGGGCCACTGGCCGGTCGGCAGGTCGACCTTGCCGTAAGTCACCTTGCCATCGACGATGTTGAGCACCGACAGCTTGTGGGCCGGGAAGCGCACCGTCAGCGCCCGCTTGCCGTCCGGCGCGAACACCACGTGGGCGACGCTGTCCGGCATCGCTACGGTGTCGGTGACCTTGACGTCGGTGCCGTTGAGCGAGAGTACGCTGATCGAGTTGTCGCCGCGGTTGGCGACCAGCGCCATCTTGCCGTCCGGGCTGATGCTCAGCCCCGATGGCTGCTTGCCGACGGCGATGGTGGCCGCCAGTTTGGGTGGGCTCGATTTGAGATCGATGACGTAGACCTTATTGTCCGGCACCTGCTTCAGGCTGTCGCCGTCCTTGACGACATCGACGGAATCCGCCACCAGCGCCACCGCGCCAGTTGGGTCGATGTCAAGGTTGACCGGCGGCCCGACGATTGAATTCTTCAAGGGAAGGCCGGCGATGATCGTCGGATTTTCAGGATTGGCAAGATCGACGATCAGAATCTGATCCTTGCCAGGCGGCGACAGGATGGTCTTTCCATCTTCGTCCCAGGAGACTTTCTCGTCGATACCGACGATCATGAACGGTTTGGCGTCAGTGGGATGCAGACTGGAGCAGCAGAGCAGGATGGCCGCTCCCAAGGAATATCCAACAGCACGACTGGCAGGCATGATGGCGTTCTCCCGAACAAGCCCGGCCTCGGATGGGCCGGTTTCGTGGCTGCTAACGTAGGGGGCCAAGCGCAGGGTTGCCAGCGCAAAAAGGGGTCCGTGTTTGGCCCGATATCATAAGCCCGATTGCCCCGGCCGTGATGTCTGGCATGGACCGTTCTGGTGGCGTCGGCCTCGGATTTCGCAATTGCGTTATCCGGGCTACATTCATCCCAAGAATGTCAAATGGGGAGAAAATCGATGGAACGGCTCAAGGGCAAGACAGCGATGGTGGTCGGCGCCGGGTCGATCGGTCCGGGCTGGGGCAATGGCAAGGCGACCGCGGTGACTTTTGCACGCGAGGGCGCCCGGGTGTTTTGCGTCGATCGCCATCGTGCCGCCGCCGAGGAGACTGCCAGGATCATCGAATCCGAGGGTGGCGAGGCGATCGCTTTCACCGCCGATGTATCCCGCGCCGGCGATGTCGAGGCGATGGTGGGAGCCTGCGTCCGCGCTTATGGCCGCATCGATGTGCTCGACAACAACGTCGGCATCGCCGAAATGGGCGGGGTGGTCGAAGTGTCGGAGGCGGACTGGGACCGCGTTTTCGCGGTCAATCTCAAAAGCGCCTTCCTCGCCATGAAGCATGTGCTGCCCGTGATGGTGCGGCAGGGCGGCGGCTCGGTCATCAATATCTCGTCGGTCGCCTCGATTCGCCATACTGGCGTATCCTACGTCACCTATGCCGCCAGCAAGGCGGCGATGAACCAGATGACACGCACCACGGCGGTTGAATTCGCCTCGCGACATATCCGGGTGAACGCGATCCTGCCGGGCCTGATGAAAACACCCATGGTTGAGCATTCCGCAGGGCTCGCCGAAAGTTATGCCAAGGGCGACGTCCAGGCGATGTGGCGTGCGCGCGACGCCCAGGTCCCGATGGGGCATATGGGAGAAGCCTGGGACGTCGCCAACGCCGCGCTGTTTCTTGCCTCAGAGGAATCGAGATATGTCACCGGCATCGAACTGGTGGTCGACGGCGGGCTGACCTTGAAGGTGAGTTGACAGGGAAGTGGGATGGTCGATGCGACGTATGGTGGGAGCGTTGATCCAGTTCACGGCGTTTGTCTTGATGTCCGCCGCGGTGTTGCCCGCGGCGCGCGCGACCGGCACCGATCCCGCCACGATCCCGCAGCCGGACCCCGCGCCTTGCATTGCGGCGGCGACGACCGACGATGCCGAAAGGATTATCGGCCTGTGCAGCGCACTCGTCGACAACGAAAATACCGCAAGAGCCGACCGCATCAAGGCGCTGATTGCGCGCGGCTCGGCCTACGACCGCAAGGACCAGATCGACCGCGCCATCGGCGACTATGACGCCGCGCTGCGCATCGACCCGACCTTGGCGGATATTTTCAACGCCCGCGGCGAACTGTTCCGCCGCAAGGGCGACCGCCCCCGCGCGCTGGCCGATTTCGGCGCGGCCCTCAAGCTCAATCCGCGGCACGAGGCCGCGCGGGCCAATTACCGGTCATTGGCAAGGGAGCTGGAGCGCCTCGGCGCAGAAATGGCGATCGGGAAAAAGCCGGCAGCTCCCTTGAAATGACGGCATTTCCGGTAAAAATGCCGGAATCTGCTTGGAATTGATCCTGGTCATGGCGGGGCCTGTCGGCACCATCCACGCTTTTCGCCAAAACAGACAGAGTCCAAACGCCGGGAGCGACGCCATGAACATCCAGAACAGCCGGTACCACGAAGTCCACGCCCGTTCGCTCCAGGATCCCCAGGGGTTCTGGGGCGAGGCGGCGCGCGAGATCGACTGGATCGAGCCCGCGAGCAAGGTCTTCGACCCTGCCATGGGGCTTTATGGCCGCTGGTTCGCCGGTGCCGTCGTCAACACCTGCTACAACGCGCTCGATCGACATGTCGCCCGCGGCCGCGCTGACCAGCTGGCATTGATCCACGATTCGCCGCTGGCGGGCGCCGTCACCAAATTGACCTATGCCGAGATGCTGCAGGAAGTGAAAACGCTGGCGGCCGTCATGGCCGATTTCGGCGTCGTCAAGGGCGATCGCGTCATTCTTTACATGCCGATGGTGCCGGAGGCCATGATCGCGATGCTGGCCTGCGCGCGGATCGGCGCCGTGCACTCGGTGGTGTTCGGCGGCTTCGCCGCCAACGAGCTGGCCACCCGGATCGAGGACGCCAGACCGAAGCTGATCTTCTCGGCGAGCTGCGGGCTCGAGCCCGGCCGCATCGTGCAGTACAAGCCGCTGCTCGACGAGGCCATCCGGCTTTCCAGCGTCAAGCCCGAAGCCTGCATCATTCTGCAGCGGCCGCAGCAATCCTGCGACCTCTTAGGCGGCCGCGACCACGACTGGGCGACGCTGCGAGCGGCCGCGATGGCGGCAAAGAAATCGGCCGAATGCGTGCCGGTACTGGCCACCGATCCGCTCTACATCCTCTATACCTCGGGCACCACCGGCAAGCCCAAGGGCGTGGTACGCGACAATGGCGGGCATCTGGTGGCGCTGAAATGGTCGATGTTCAACCTCTATGGCGTCAAGCCCGGCGAGGTCTGGTGGTGCGGTTCCGATATCGGCTGGGTGGTCGGCCATAGCTACATCATCTACGGGCCGCTGTTCCATGGCGCGACCTCGGTGATGTATGAGGGCAAGCCGATCGGCACGCCCGACGCCGGCGCGTTCTGGCGGGTGATCGCGGAGCACAAGGCCGTGGCCCTGTTCACCGCGCCGACCGCCTTCCGTGCCATCCGCAAGGAAGATCCGGACGGCACTTTTTTCAGGAAGTACGATCTGTCGAAATTCCGCACGCTGTTTCTGGCCGGCGAGCGCGCCGATCCGCCGACGGTGGAATGGGCGGAGCAGCAGTTGAAGGTGCCGGTGATCGATCACTGGTGGCAGACCGAAACCGGCTGGTGCATTGCCGGCAATCCGGTCGGGCTTGGCCTGCTGCCGGTCAAGCATGGCTCGCCGACGGTGCCGATGCCGGGCTATCAGGTCGATGTCGTCGACGAGGCGGCAAGGCCCCTGCCGGCCGATACCATGGGCTCGATCGTCATCAAGCTGCCCCTGCCGCCGGGCTGCCTGCCGACCCTGTGGGAACAGGACGAGCGTTGCAAGGAAGCTTATTTCAACGAATTTCCCGGCTACTACAAGACCTCCGACGCCGGCTTCAAGGATGGGGACGGCTACGTGTTCGTGATGGGGCGCACCGACGATATCATCAACGTCGCCGGGCACCGGCTGTCCACCGGCGGCATGGAAGAGATCCTCGCCGGCCATCCCGATGTCGCCGAATGCGCAGTGCTCGGCATCAAGGACGCCATCAAGGGCGAGGTGCCCTGTGGCTTCCTGGTGCTGAAGGCAGGCGTCTCCAGAAGCCCGGCCGAGATCGAAAAGGAGATCGTGGCGCTGGTGCGTGACAAGCTCGGTCCGGTCGCGGCGTTCAAGCTCGCAATCACCGTCGGCAGGCTGCCGAAGACCCGCTCCGGCAAGATCCTGCGCGGCACCATCAAGAAGATCGCCGATGGCGACCAGTGGTCGATGCCCGCCACCATCGAAGACCCCAAGGCGCTGGATGAGATCGGCGCCGCGCTCAAGGGAAGGGTGTAGCCTTGCCGCTCGCTCCGGGCCCGGCCTGGCGGCCCGTCAGCACCTCGAAAATCTCGGCAGACTTACAATCCCCGCATTCATCTGAGAGAGGCCCGGTGAACGGGAATTCGTAAATCATCCAATGCGACTGAAGACTTCAACCCATCTCCTGATGCTCTTGCTGGTCGCACCCCTGCTTTCAGGCTGCCTCGAGCGCGGGCAGCCCACCATGGTTGACTCCAGCGCGGATGATGACGCGTTCTGCCGTGCCAACAATGTCGCAGTCGGCTCGCCGCAATATGTCGCCTGCCGCAGGGATCGCGACGCTCAACGCAACACTGCCAGCACGCGCGCCGACCGCCAGCAGCGCGACCTCGGCGAATACATGCTGAATCACCCGGAGCACCCTTGAACAATGCGTAGCCGTCAGCGGCGCGATACCGGGCTATTGGCCGCCCTAATTCGCCAGGCTGCCGAGTTTAACCCCGACCGCGATGACCAGCATGACGCCGCCGGCATAGGCGAGATATTCAGGATGATGGCAGAACATCGGTGAGGTCGAGCAGACTTCTCCGGCCCAGTCTGTCCCGACTGAAATCTGATCAGCCGCCTGACTGAACAGCAACGCAGCGCCGCCAAGCAACAGGGCGATCAGAAAGGAGATGCCGGCCATTTGTCGAATCGGTCCCAGTCACTTTGTCAGCAATATGGTACGCCACTTTCGCGAAACTTAACTCCCCGGTGGATTACGGTAGTTTTGCGGGCTTTTGGGCATGCCCTTGGGCGTCCTTCAGACCGGCGTGTGGCGCCGTCCGGGGAACGACCGCGAAGCGCGGACCGTTTTGGCGATTGAGCTTCCGGCCTACTCCTGGTCCGGCTTCTTGCCGCCGATGGTCTTCAGTTTGGCGAATACGGCGTCGACGTTGAGGTCGTCGTGCTGCTTCTCGCCGGATGCGAATTCCGGCTCCTTGCGGGTAGTTTCGGAGGCCGGCAGCAGGGTGGCGCCGCCATAGGCGGTATCGATCGGCTTTTCCTTGGCGGCGCGCTGCACCTCGAAGTCGAGTTCGATCTGCGAGCACAGGCCGAGCGTCACCGGATCCATCGGGGTCAGGGTCGAGGCATTCCAGTGCGTGCGGTCGCGGACGCTGGCAATGGTGGTTTTGGTGGTGCCGACCAGCCGCATGATCTGCGCGTCCTTCAATTCCGGGTGGTTGCGCACCAGCCACAAGATCGCGCTCGGCCGCTCGTGACGGCGCGACACGGGCGTGTAGCGCGGGCCTTTCTTCTTGGCTTGCGGCGGCAATGCCACCTTGCTCTCGCCGAGTTTGAGGCGATAGTTCGGGTCCTTTTCGCCTTTTTCGATTTCGTCGCGGGTCAGTTGGCCGGTCGAAATCGGGTCCATGCCCTTGATGCCCTGGGCAGCGTCGCCGTCGGCGATGGCGCGGACCTCGAGCGGGTGCATTTTGGTGAAATCCGCCACCTGGTCGAAGGTCAGCGCGGTATTGTCGACAAGCCACACGGCGGTCGCCTTCGGCATCAGCGGTGCATTGCTCATGGCAAATCTCCTTAGCGCTTCGCCCACCTCTTCTGGAGGCGAAGCCGTCTGGTCATCATGACGGGAATTAGCCCCTATATAAGCCGTCCGGGTGGTGCCGCGCAATGGCTTGCTAAACGGTCTTGACAGCGCCCGAAACCGGCCCCAAGTCCCTATGCACACCCACATTTCCTGCCCGTCAGGGAGGGGTGATTCGGTTGCGAGATCGTGTTCATGCAGGCCAAACCTCCCCTGAAGATCGTGCTTTGCTCGCCGCGGGGCTTCTGTGCCGGCGTGGTTCGGGCGATCGACACCGTGGAGCGGGCGCTGACGATCTATGGCGCCCCGGTCTATGTCCGCCATGAGATCGTCCACAACCGCTACGTCGTCGACAGCCTGAAGACCAAGGGCGCGATTTTCGTCGAGGAGCTGGCTGAAATCCCCGATAATACCAACGCGCCGGTGGTGTTTTCGGCCCACGGGGTTCCCAAATCAGTGCCGGCCGACGCGCAAGCGCGCAATTTCTTCTCGTTGGATGCCACCTGTCCGCTGGTCACCAAGGTCCACCGCGAGGCGGCGATCCATTTCAAGCGCGGCCGCGAGATCCTTCTGATCGGGCATTCCCATCATCCGGAAGTGGTCGGCACGCTGGGACAACTGCCGCCCGGCGCAGTGACGCTGATCGAGACCGCCCACGACGCGGCGACCTTCACGCCGAAGGATCCCAATAATCTGGCTTTCGTCACCCAGACCACGCTGTCGATCGATGACACCGCCGAGATCGTCGCGATGCTGAAGGAGCGCTTTCCGAACATCGCCGGCCCGCACAAGGAAGATATCTGCTACGCCACCACCAACCGCCAGCTTGCGGTCAAGAAGGTAGCGCCGGTGGTCGACGCGCTGATCGTGGTCGGGGCGCCGAATTCGTCGAATTCGCAACGCCTGCGCGAAGTCGCCGAACGCGAGGGCTGTCCGATCGCGGTACTGGCGCAACGCGCCAGCGACCTTGACTGGTCACGCTTTGCCGGCATCAAGAGCCTCGGCATCACCGCCGGCGCCTCGGCGCCGGAAGTGATTGTCGAAGAGATCATGGGAGCCTTCGCCGAGCGCTACGACCTGCATGTGGAGACGGTATCGGCCGCGGAAGAGAACGAGTTCTTCCCGTTGCCGCGATCGTTGCGTCCCGACGCCGCAGAGTAATCGAACATGGCGGTCTACACCGACGTCGCCGCCGACGAACTTGCGGAATTTCTGGTCCATTACGACATCGGCGACTTGTTGTCATACAAGGGTATCGCCGAGGGCGTCGAGAACTCCAACTTCCTGCTGCATACCACGAGCGGCTCTTTCATCCTGACGCTGTATGAGAAGCGCGTCGCCAGAAGTGATCTGCCGTTCTTTCTTGGCCTGATGTCGCATCTCGCCTCGCGCGGCATCAATTGCCCGCAGCCGGTGAAAAACAGAAGCGGCGAAGCGCTGGTTTCGCTGGCCGGCCGTCCGGCGGCGATCATCACGTTTCTGGAGGGCGTCTGGCCGCGCAAACCAAATGTGGCGCACTGCGCCGGGGTCGGTCAGGCGTTGGCAAGGATGCACCTCGCCGGCCGGGATTTCGGCATCTCCCGTGCGAATGCGCTGTCGGTATCGGGCTGGCGCCCGTTGTTCGACGCCGCCGCGTCTCGCGCGGATGACTTGCAGCACGGATTGTGTGACTTCATTCGTGCCGAGCTGGATCACCTCGAGGGCAATGTGTGGCCGAAGAACCTGCCGCAGGGCGTGATTCACGCCGATCTGTTTCCTGACAATGTCTTCTTTCTCGGCGAGCGGGTATCCGGCATCATCGATTTCACCTTTGCCTGCAACGATTTATTGGCCTACGACGTCGCGATCTGCCTCAACGCCTGGTGTTTCGAAAGCGATTGTTCGTTCAACGTCACCAAGGCGCGCGCATTTCTGGGCGCCTATGGGCGTGAGCGGCAGCTGTCGGTCGCCGAACAGGATGCATTGCCGGTGCTGGCGCGCGGCGCGGCGCTGCGCTTTCTGCTGACGCGGCTGGTCGATTCGCTCAATGTACCGCCGGGTGCCCTGGTGCGGCCGAAGGATCCGCTCGAATATGTCCGCAAGCTGCGGTTTCAGCAAAGCGTGGCCAGCATGCGCGATTACGGCCTCACTGCCTCGGGGCTTCCGGCGTGAGTTCACTGCCCACGGTCATGATTCACACCGACGGGGCATGCTCGGGCAATCCAGGGCCGGGCGGCTGGGGGGCTATTCTGAAATTCCGCGATATCGAGAAGGAATTGCACGGCGGCGAAGCCCATACCACCAACAACCGCATGGAACTGATGGCGGCGATCTCGGCGCTGGAGGCGCTGAAAAAGCCCTGCAGCGTCGACCTCTACACCGATAGCCAATATGTGCGCCAAGGCATCACCGGCTGGATCCATGGCTGGAAGAGGAACGGCTGGCGCACCGCGGACAAGAAGCCGGTCAAGAATGCCGAGCTGTGGCAGCGGCTGGATGCCGCGCTAAAGCCGCACGAGGTGCGCTGGCATTGGGTCCGGGGTCACGCCGGCCACCGCGAGAACGAGCGCGCCGATCAACTGGCGCGCGACGGTGTGGCCATGGCAAGGCTGAAAACGGCACGGTAAGCAGGCGGGCGGCTGCCGACGCCGACGCCAAACAGCTGCTGTCGTCACCCGCGAAAGCGGGTGACCCAGCATTCAGAGGCCTCGCGGTAGACTGGAGAGGCCGCGGCGTACTGGGTCGCCCGGTCAAGCCAGGTCAAGCCGGGCGATGACAATCGTCGTTGCCGATAGATTGGTTGCCGCGAAACATTCGGTCCTCAGAGCTGTCCGAGCAGCGTGTCGCCGCCGGACACCTCGACCTTGCCGGGCGCCGGCTCGAGATTGAGCTGCTTGACCACGCCGTTGTCGACCAGCATGGAGTAGCGGTGGGAGCGGATGCCCAGCCCATTGCCGGAAGCGTCGAGCTCCATACCGATCGCCTTGGTGAATTCGGCGTTGCCGTCGGCGAGGAACAAGGCTTCGTCGCGCTGGTCGGTATCGCGCTTCCAGGCATTCATGACGAAGGCGTCATTGACCGAAACGATGGCGATGGTGTCGACGCCCTTGTCCTTGATCGCGTAGGCGTTGAGGAAAATGCTCGGCAGATGCATCTTGTGGCAAGTGCCGGTGTAGGCACCGGGCACCGCGAACAGCGCGACCTTCTTGCCCTTGAATATATCGTCCGTGGTCTTGACCTGCAGTCCCTCCGCCGTCAGCACGCGAAACTTGGCTTCGGGCAGTTTGTCGCCAACTTTGATGGCCATCGTCAATTCTCCATGAATGAGCAAGTCATACTTAAACCGGCCGGGTCGCCTGCACAATATTTCCTGTCATGAAAACGGCAATGGGTTCGTGCCTTCACCGTTCTGTCATCACCGCGCCCATCGAGGATCCGGATCCAAAGCCCGGCGTCAGGCGGCTGCCGCCTTCTTCTCGTCGCGCAGTTCGCGGCGAAGAATCTTGCCGACATTGGTCTTGGGCAGTTCGGTCCTGAACTCGATCAGCTTTGGAATCTTGTAGTTGGTCAACTGCTCATGGCAGAACTTGATGATGTCCTCGGCGGTGACATTGGGGTCTTTTTTCACGATAAACGCCTTGACCGCCTCACCCGACCGCGCGTCCTGGACGCCGACCACCGCGCATTCCAGTACGCCGGGGTGGCTCGCGACGACTTCCTCGATCTCGTTGGGATAGACGTTGAAGCCGGACACCAGAATCATATCCTTCTTGCGATCGACGATCTTGGTGTAGCCGTCCGGGGTCATCACGCCGATGTCGCCGGTGCGGAAGTAACCGTCCGGGGTCATCACCTTCGCTGTCTCTTCGGGTCGGTTCCAGTAACCGGCCATCACCTGCGGGCCTTTGGCGCAGATTTCGCCGGGCTGGCCGAGCGGGACTTCATTGCCGTCATCGTCGCGGATCGAGAGATAGGTTGACGGAACGGGAAGGCCGATGGAGCCTGAGAATTTGTCGATATCGGCGGGGTTGCAGGTCAGGGTCGGCGATGTCTCCGACAGGCCATAGCCCTCGGACAACGGGCAGCCCGTGGTCCTCAGCCAGGCTTCCGCGACGGCCCTCTGCGTGGCCATGCCGCCACCGAACGAGGTCTTCAGCTTGGAGAAATCGACCTTGTCGAAGCCCGGCGTATGCAAGAGCCCATTATAGAGGGTGTTGACGGCCGGGAAACTGTTGACCTGGTATTTCATCAGCTCCTTGACGAAGCCTTGCATGTCGCGCGGGTTGGGGATCAGCAGATTGACGCCGCCGGCACGCATCGCCAGCAGGAAACACGCCGTCAGTGCGAAGATGTGGTAGAGCGGCAGCGCGCAGACGATGAACAGCTGGTCGATATGCGGCGGCTTTTTCAGCGCCGGCTGCAGCCAGGCATCGTTCTGCAGCACGTTGGCGAGAATGTTGCGATGGAGCAACGTGGCGCCCTTGGAGACGCCGGTGGTGCCGCCGGTATATTGCAGGAAAGCAACATCGTCGGGTGCGATCTTCGGCTTGTCGAATTTGAGGCTACGGCCGGCCGCGATGGCGTCGTTGAAGGTGACGGCACCGGGGATCGAATAGGCGGGCACCATTTTCTTGACCCGCCGCACCACCAGATTGACGATCATCCCCTTGAGACCGAGCAGGTCGCCCATGCTGCCGACGATGACGTGCTTGACCGCGGTCCGGGGGATCACCTGCTGAACGGTGGTGGCAAAGTTCTCAAGAACAATGACCGCCTCGGCGCCGGCATCCTTGAGCTGATGTTCAAGCTCGCGCGGGGTGTAGAGCGGGTTGACGTTGACGACCGCGTAGCCTGCGCGCAGCACCGCGGCGGTCGATATCGGGTACTGCAAGACGTTCGGCATCATTAGCGCGACGCGAGCACCCTTTTGCAGGCCCTTGCTCTGCAGATAGGCCGCCAACGCCAGCGATACCTCGTCGAGATCGCGATAGGTGATGGACTTATCCATGCAGATGAAAGCCTTGCGGTCGCGGAACTTGGCAAAGCTTTCTTCCAGCAATGCGACCAGAGATGTGTACTGGGTCACGTCGATGTCGGCGGGCACGCCGGCCGGGTATTGCTTCAGCCAGATGCGCTCCATGGTTTTTCCCCTTCCGTTGGCTTCCCCGCTTGCGGGACGGGCTCACTTGTTTTGGGCAGTATTGGCAATGCGGGTGCCCGTGGCAAGCGGCAGCCTGGGAGCGGCGGATCTTCAGTTGGCAGGTGAGCCTGGCCTGGCCGGCCGAATGGCCTCAACCACCACCGGGTGCCGGGGCCGTTTGATCCGCCGGCTTGGCCTCGCTGGTGCTCTTGGGCTTGGTTCTATCGGTATCTTTGGGTTTTGCCGCAGCCTTGGGCTTCCTGGTAGCGGGCTTCTCGGCCGTGGCCACAGGTTTTTCGGCCATCTTTGGGGCGGTATCAGGTTTGGCGTTCGCGTCCCGGCTGGCAGCCGGTCGGGCGGCGGATTTCGGCTCGGGCTTGGTTTCTGACTTGTCGTCGGACTTGTCGCTATCGGCGGGCTTGGCCTGCGCCGAAGCGGTCGGCTTCTTGGCCGCGACCCGCGCTTTCCGGCCGTGCCGGGTCTGGTTTTCGGTGTCCTCGGCCACCGCGGCGATCAAAGCCGGGCCGGTCCGTGTCGGGCCGGTATAGACAGGAATAGGCTCCGAGGGAGCGGGCGCTGCCGCCAGAAGTTCCGCTGGGTTCATCATCGGGGGCTGCAGACCGGCGCTGAAGAACGTGATGGCGGCGTCGCCGCTGCCGGCGTTGCCGGCGATGGTCTCCTCCTCCTCGTCGCTGGCCGGCTTATGGCGCTTGCCGCCGCACATCTCGTCGCGAAGGTTCGGCGGCGAGGCATCAATCGGCACCAGATTGTCGACGGTGCCCAGCGAGGGACGCAACCAGGACAGCTGGTCGTTGGCAAATCCGCGCTCAAGCAACTGCGCGGCTCGCACCGCCCGCATCTGTCCCGAGGAAGCGCCAAGCACCACCGCGATCAGCCGCTTGCCGTTGCGAGTTGCCGACGCCACCAGGTTATAGCCGGACGCACAGATGAAGCCGGTCTTGAAACCATCGGCGCCGGGGTAGCGACCGATCAGCTTGTTGAAGTTCTGCGTGACCTTGCGGCCGAAGCGGATCGAGGGGATGTGGACGAAATATTCGTATTCGGGCAGGTCGCGAATAATCGCCCTGGCCAGGATCGCCAGATCGCGCGCCGAAGTGATCTGGCCGTCCGCGGGCAGGCCATTGGGATTGACGTAGCCCGTTTGTGTCATGCCAAGCCGCTGCGCGGTCTCGTTCATCATCGCGGAGAATCCGTCGATCGAGCCTCCCACCCCCTCGGCCAGCACCACGGCCATGTCGTTGGCGGATTTCACCAGCATCATCTTGAGCGCGTTGTCGACGGTGACCTGCGTGCCCGGCCGGAAGCCCATCTTCGAGGGTGATTGCGAGGCCGCCACTGGCGACACCGTAAACACGGTGTCCAGCGTGATGCGCCCCTCCTTGACCGCCTTGAGCGTGACATAGGCCGTCATCAACTTGGTCACCGACGCGGGATACCAGGGATAGGTGGCGTTCTGGGCTTCCAGCACCTTTCCAGTATCGGCTTCGACGAGCAGCAGCGCTTCCGCATGCCCACCGCGGGGCGCAATGCTGACCAGAGCTGCCGCGACAACGAGCAAGTTCAACCATGACTTGCCAAACAAGGGACGAAGCAAATGCACAATCCGATTCCGGTTCGTTGAGACTTAACCCTCTAAGCTATGAGATCCTCAAGAGGGGAAGTCCCGCCATCTGAGTTCGGGGTTCTAGCCTGTCCGGCACCGTGGGGTCACGGCGGGCATGAACCTATACCGGCTCGCCAATCCAGAACAGAGGCTGCGGGATAATAATGGGGACGAAATGGGGCGGATTTCAGCAGCACTTAAAGCTTGACAGGTTCGCCGCTCGCCTCCGGCCCGGCCATGTTGCGCGGAGCGTGCTGGATCATGAATTGAGCTCTGGCGAGCTCCGCAAAACGGCCGCCTTTCGCCACCAGTTCATCGAAAGTTCCGCTTTCGATCACATGTCCGCTATCAAACACCAGAATGCGCGTGGCATTGCGAATGGTCGAGAGGCGGTGGGCGATCACGAATGTCGTCCGCCCCTTCATCACCTCGTCGAGCGCGGCGTTGAGCTTGGCCTCGGTGACGGCATCGAGTGCGCTGGTGGCCTCATCGAGGATCAGGATCGGCGGGTCCTTCAGAAGTGCCCGCGCGATGGAGAGCCGCTGCCGCTCGCCACCGGACAGCATCCGACCGCGCTCGCCGGCATTGGTCTCGAAGCCGCGTTCGCTGCGCTCGATAAATTCCAGCGCCTGGGCACGGGCCGCCGCCGTGCGCATTTCCTGGTCGGTGGCGTCCGGCTTGCCGATGCGCAGGTTGTCTGCGATCGAGCGGTTGAACAGTAGCGCCTCCTGAAAAACCACACCGATGTTACGCCGCAGCGCCGTCAGCGTCAGGCCGCGAACGTCCATGCCGTCGATCTTGATGAAGCCCGCCTGCGGATCGAACGCGCGATGCAGCAGCGCAATGGCGGTCGATTTGCCGGCCCCGGTCGGGCCGACCAGCGCGATGGTTTGGCCGGGCAGCGCGGTAAACGAAAGGTCCTCGACCGCCGGCACCTTGCCGTCGTAGGAAAACGAAACATTGTTGAATTCGACCAGCCCCGAGAGCCGCCCGGCATCGATCGCATCGGGCCGGTCGCGTACCGCGGGCACGGCATCCAGCACCTCGAAAAACTCCCGCAGCCGCGGCGCTTCCATGAACACGTTGTTGACGAAGCCGACGACCTGTTCGAGCCGCTGGATCAGCATGGTGGCGAAACTGACGAACATCACGATCTCGCCGACGCTGGTGCGGCCTTGTTGATGCAGCCAAATCCCCACCGTGAAGATTGCGAGTACGGTGATGGTGGTGGAAGTCCTGGTGATGACGGTGACCAGCGCCCACCACGACAGCACCGGCATCTGAACCGCCAGCAGTCGGTCGGCGACGAGGCGCAAACCTTGCACCTCGCTCTCGATGCGCACGAAGCTTTGCACCAGCGCGACATTGCCCAGCGCATCGGAGGCGCGGGCGGAGAGATCGCTGTAATGCGCCTCGACCTCGCTCTGCATGCCGTAGGTCTTGCGCACCACAAGCGTGGTCAGCACCGTGAAGACCACGCACAGCGCGAACAGCAGGATGGCCAGTCGCCAGTTGATATAAAGCGCCAGCGGCAGCAGCACGACCAGCGACATGATCGCGGAAAAATACTCGCGGAAAAATCCAAGCCAGAGCCGCCACAGCGAGTCGGTGCCGTTCAGCATCACTTTCATCAGGCGTCCGGAATGGGTACCGGTGTGGAACGTCAGCGGCAACTGCATGATGTGATCGAAATAGTTGGCCAGCACCACCTGACGCTGGCGGTGCGCCAGCCGGTCGGCTTGCAGCGCTACGGCGGCGCCGCAGACAATGGTGAACAGGCCGAACGCCGCCCAGGCGCCCAGCAGCGTCCATGCCGAGGGGCCGGACGAGTCCGTCGCCGGCCTGCCGGAAAGAACATCGACGATGCGGCCGAACAACACCGGTTCGGCGAACTGGGCACCGGCCAGCAGCAGGTTTGCGGAGGCGAGGATCCAGCCCATCCGGGCCTCCTTGCCGAGAAGCTCGAGGACGCGCGTATAGAGACGAAGCAAGGCCATGTCGTTCGGGGACTCGAAAGGGCAGCGGTGGGGCGGACAATCGGCATTCTAGTCAGGGAACGCCTTCGGATATACAGCGGCAGTCGATGTTTTGATCAATTCATCAGACGTCCGCTCCGCGGCGGCAGAAAGCTGTCGTCGAAGATATCCGCCGCGGCCGGCCGTTTGCGAAACTTGAAATCCTCGGCGATCTGATCGATCGATCGTTCGAAGCGCGCGGGATCGATGGCGCCGATGCCGTTACGCTCCACTTCGCCGGTCAGCAGGTTTTCGGAAATCAGGGTCTGCAGCCGCGCCAGTTCAAGCTCGCGCGATCCGTCCTCCATCCGGCGGGCGACCTCTTCCGCCGCGCGCCCGGGCTGCTTGATGACAAGATGCGTGCCGGCGATCACGGCGCGCACGAAGCCCTTCACGGCTTCCGGTCTTGCGGCCGCAAAGGCCGGATTGACGATCACCGCAAAGCCGTAGGCTTCGCAGCCATAGTCGGCGTACCGAAGCACCGCCAGATCGTCGGCGGGAACGCCGCGATCCCGCAAATTGACCGCGGACCGGTAGGAAAACCCGGTCACGGCGTCGACCTGTCCCGCCGACAGCATCGGCTCGCGCACGGCGGCGCCGATCCGGCTCAATGCTACGGTCGCGACCTTGATGCCGTTCAGCCGCGCCAGCGCCGGCCACAACCGGATCGAAAGATCACCTTCGGCGACGCCGAGCGTTTTGCCCTCGATGTCGGACAGCGCAAGGATGCCCCGGCTTTTGCGCGCGATGATCGCGTAGGGCGCCTGGTTGAACAGCATGAATACCGCCTTGACGGGCGGCGTGTCCGGCTTGTCGCGAAAGCGGATCAGCGCGTTGACGTCAACCAGTGCGAAATCGCTGGCGCCTTCGGCGACCCGCGCAATGGCGTCGGGCGAGCCGTTGGCGACGCTGGTCGTGACCGCCAGACCCTCCAGGCCGAATAGGCCGCTGACCGACGCCATCACGAACGGGGCAGCGCCGGCGTCGAGCGGTCCCTCGAAGGAAAGCCGGATCGCAGCCAGTGGCCGAGCACCGCCCGCCGCCCCGGTCTCTGCCGCGCCCAGGCTGGCTACGCCCAGCAGGCTTAGCAGCGACGTTAAAATACAGCGGATCGCGACGATGTGACGAAGGTGCATGGGAAACTTACTTCTGGACCCGCCTCCAGCTGCCGCACGGTACATGTTGCTTTGATGACGCCGCGCGACGCCCACCCCCGGCATTCTGCCGGTTGGAATCTGAATGGTCGATGAGTATCACCGATTTTGCCGCCCTTTGACTCAGCTTTGCGGTGGAAACCCAATTTGGCCTTAATCGTTACCCAGCGTGACGGCCGATCCGGGGCCCCTTGCTTTAAGGATTTCCACGGGCCGGCTGATCAACGCCTCAGCGGCGGCCGTTAACGCGCTGGCCATAGCTTTCGGTTAGCCTGGACAGTATGAGTGATTCGCTCGAGCGGCTATATTTGGCGGTGATCGCGGCCAAGGATCTCGATCCGGCCGTTTCGCGAACTGCGCGGCTGTTTCGGCGTGGCCCGACCAAGATGGCCAAGAAACTGGCCGAAGAAGCCATCGAGGTCGTGATTGACGCGGTTAACGGCAACTCGGAGGCTGTGATCCGCGAGAGTGCGGATCTGCTCTACAACCTCACGGTTTTGTGGGCGTCGGCCGGGGTACGGCCCGCGGACGTCTGGCGCGAAATGCAGCGTCGCGAGCATCTGCTTGGGATCGCCGAGAAGCTGCCGAAATCAAACGTTAAGGTGAACAAGGCCACATCGCCCCGCGTCGACCGGCGACCAATTGTCGCGCTGGAGAGCCGCAGCCTGCGCAAGCGCCACTGAGGCCCGCAGCCGTTCCTCGATTACCACCGCCTTATCGACCCGAATTCCCGCCATGGACAAATCCGCTCCATGATGGTTCATGCCGCCATGCTGAGACGGATCTACGACTGGTGTATCGACGCCGCACACAAGCCCTATGCGCTCTGGATCATGGGGGCGGTGTCGTTCGCTGAGAGCTCGTTCTTCCCGGTGCCGCCGGATGTAATGCTGATCCCGATGTCGCTGGCGCGTCCGCAGCGGGCGTGGCTTTACGCCCTGGTCTGCACGGCGACTTCGGTGCTGGGCGGGATCCTGGGCTATACGATCGGTGCGCTGCTGTACGATTCGATCGGCCATTGGCTGATCCAGTTTTACGGCCTGGGCGGCAAGGTCGAGGCGTTCCGCGCGGGCTATGCCGAATACGGCGCCTGGATCATCCTGCTCAAAGGGCTGACCCCGATCCCCTATAAGCTCGTCACCATCACCTCCGGGTTCGCCAATTACAACATCTGGATGTTCATCGGGCTGTCGATGATCGCGCGTGGCGGGCGGTTCTTCGTGGTTGCAATCCTGCTCAACCGCTATGGCGAGTGGATTCGGGTGAGGATCGAGAAGCATCTGGGTCTTTGGGTGGCGCTCGGGGCCAGCGCGCTCGTGCTTGGTTTCATTGTCGCGTTTAAATTGCTCTGAAGGCTGGTTGCGAAAGCATTTGCAAATTCACGGCCCGAGGCTGGCTTGCAGGTCACGTTGGTCGGGATCCCCTGGATGCCAGTAGCGGCGAAGGATGGCTGGCCTGGCGCGATTGCCTTGCGGGTCCGATATCTGGCATCTTCGGCTCCACGCATCGTGTTTCGTCTCAAGACAGCCGAAGGAATTTCCGCAAATGTCAATGCCTGCCTTGTTCAAGGGCCGTCTGACGATTCCCGTGATCGGTGCTCCGCTATTCATCATTTCCGTGCCTGATCTGGTGATCGCCCAGTGCAAGGCAGGGGTCGTCGGGTCATTTCCGGCGCTGAACGCACGCCCCCCGGCGCTGCTCGACGAATGGCTGGCGCGAATCAAGCAGGAACTCGCCGCGCACGACGAGGCGCATCCTGAGCGGCCCTCGGCGCCGTTCGCCGTCAATCAGATCGTGCATCGATCGAACAACCGGCTCGAAGCGGATCTGGCGCTGTGCGAGAAGCACAAGGTGCCGATGATCATCACCTCGCTCGGTGCGCGCGAGGAACTCAATCAGGCCGCGCATCGCTGGGGCGGCATTGTATTTCACGATGTGATCAATCAGAAATTCGCGCACAAGGCGATCGAGAAGGGCGCCGACGGTCTGATCCTGGTATCCGCCGGAGCAGGCGGTCACGCCGGGCAGATTTCGCCGTTCGCCTTCGTGGCGGAGACCCGGCTATGGTTCGACGGGCCGCTGGCGCTGTCGGGCGCCATCGGCCACGGCCGCGCGATCCGCGCGGCACGCATGCTGGGCGCCGACTTTGCCTATATCGGCTCGGCCTTCATCGCCACGCAGGAGGCCAATGCGATCGAGGCCTACAAGCAGATGATCACCGCCTCCGGCGCGGAAGACATCGTCTATTCGAACCTGTTCACCGGCGTACATGGCAACTACCTGAAACCCTCGATCGTGGCGGCCGGCATGGATCCGGACAACCTTCCGGAGTCGGACGCCTCGAAAATGAACTTCGGCACCGACGCCTCGGGTGAGCGCGCCAAGCCGAAGGCCTGGAAGGAAATCTGGGGCAGCGGCCAGGGGGTCGGCAGCATCAGCAAGGTCGTGTCCGCGGCCGAATTGATCGCGCGGTTCAAACGCGAATATGAAGAGGCCGTCGATGCCCCGCTGTGATCGCGGCGAGAACGGCCGCCGCGGTGGGCGTCATTCGAGTTCGAGTGGCTGGTACTGCCCGTTATCGTCAAGCACCGTGCCCCATATCTTGTGCGAAGCCTGGTGCTCGGCGCGGTCAAAATTGAGCTTGATGCCGAGACCGAGATCGAGATCGTGCAAGCTCTCTAGCGCATCGACGAGCTTCTCGGTGTCCAATTCCGGGCCGGCGCGCTTTAGCGCCTGGATCAGAATGTCGGCCGCGACATAGCCTTCCAGCGACACGTAGTCCGGTGCCTCGCCGGGGAAATATTTGGCAAGGGCATTCTTGTATTCGAGCACCACGCTTGAATAACCGGCCACCGCCGGCGCCACCTGGGTGACGATGACCCCCTTGGAATAATGCGTTCCCAACAGCTTCAATTCCTCGGCGAGAGCGGTGCCGTCCACAAAGGAGACATTGGCGAAGATCATCCCGGGAAAAAGATTGCGCGTCTTCTCGATGAACTTCGCGGCAACCCGATAGGTTGCGATCATGACGATCGCTTTGACCTGGCGCTTGATCGTCCGCAGTTGATTGACGGCCTCATCGACCTCCAGCGAGTTGCGCCTGTAGTCCAGGCGCAAAATGCCGTTGTCGCTGGCACCGAGCGCCCGAATCGCCTTGGAGACGCCGGCGAATCCCGAGTCGCCATAGGCATCCTTCTGGGCGAAAACGGCGATCTGCTGGGGTTGCAGCCCGCGCAATTTCACCAGATAGCGCACCACCGCCTCGGTTTCTTCGGCATAGCTTGCGCGATAATTGAACACATAGCGATCCGGAGGATCGTGGCGCAGCACATTGGCGCCGGTCAAAGCACCAAAGAACAGCATTCGCCGCTGTAGAGCGTAAGGCAGCGCCGCGACAGCGGTGGCTGTTCCGACATTACCGATGATGCCGAATACCTGGTCTTGCTCCGCCAGCTGCTTCATGGTCTCGACGGTCCGCGACGGCTCATAGCCGTCATCGGCCGCGATCAGGCGCAGCATTCGGCCCTCGACGCCGCCCGCGTCGTTGGCCTGGTTGAAGGCGGCATCGATCCCGAGCTTCATCTGGCGCCCGAGTTCCTTCGATGGTCCCGAAAAGGGTGCCGAGATCCCGAACCGGATTTCGTGATCGCTGACGCCGCGCACCCCGGTCGGGCTTACGGCCGCCGGATCGGTCGCGACGACAGCCGCGGTGGAACTGGGCGCGGCAGCTTCCTGCAGGTTTGGTCCGGCGAGCGAACGCTCGAGATCGCCTAGCTGGCGCTCGGCCAGGGTGCAATCGATGCGTCCCGATGTCACGGCAATGCGGCCGTCGGCGACACTGGTATCGAGCAAACGGCCAAGGTCGGCGCGCTCGGCCACGTTGGACGCGGCCTCCTTGATCACCGCCGCGAATTTCTCGACGATCGCTTTGATACGCGTGCGCGCGACATCCTTGCAGGCCAGCGCGGAGCCGACAACCGGTCCGACGCGCGCGGTCAGGTCGCGTACTACAGCGATCTTGTCGTCGGGGGTGGCAAGCGCCGGTCCTGCGAGCAACGCTCCGATGATGACGGTCGACCAGATGATCCTGCGAGGCGTCATCGCACGCTCCGCCGGGCCAAGATCAGCGTGAACAAGCCACCAGACATCATCACTTCTCCTCCAGTCAGAACACGTCGCGGCCGGATCTTGCGGAAATTTCGGGTTGCGAGCGCTCCGCCCGCTTTAACAATACCGTTGGGTCGTTCAGGTTAGCGTTAACTCCATCCTCGTATTAGTACGGACCGGAGCGAATATTCGCTGGCCAGGGCTGAATGGCCGCGCTGAATGCGCGCTGGCATCGGAGCGGGTTGGTGCGATCGCTTGGTTGTCGGTCGATGCATGGATCAGGCACCGCGGCTTGAATGCGTGCAGTCGGGAATGGCAAGGCAGGATGGTTATGCGCTGGCCAGGCGTCGCGGGCCGCGTCGCCGGCGCGGGCGTTGCCGCCAACCGAGAGGCGCCGTCACAAGCGCGGGGCGTTTCGGCATGACAGTGGGGCCGTCATCGTCCTGATTCTGGTTGTCTGAATGTCGCTGCATCAGGGAGCCTCGGTAACCATCGGCTTTTCGCGCCATTGCAGAAACTGCCGAAGCAACGTTTCGGACTCCTGGCGCGTCACGGTGGGCTGGCTTTGGGGCGGCCCCAGGATTGTCTGCAACTCGCATAAAGCGGGCTTCGCATCCTCATTGCCAGGCGGTTGGTGGTTCTGCGCGGCCCTGGTCGGCTGGACCGAGCCCACGGATGTCCCATCCGACTGCGGCGTGTCATCGCGTGAGCCGGGACCGATCAAGACAATGACCAGCGCCACGGTGGCCGAGGCACCGATGGCCGCGGCGAGGCGGCCGGCAATGCCGATCAACCTGATTCGCCGATCCAGTTCGCTGAGGAGGCCGGGAGGCTCGGCGATGACCGCCGGGTCGCGCGGCCGTCGGAGCGATTCGTAGACCGCATGCTCGAGTTCGGCGTCCAATGGATCGGGCGGGACTGCCGTCTCGTTGAGGGGCTCAGGTGCTTTTTCGTCGGCGGAGGCGGCGGAAGAAGAAGTCGGCAAGGAAGAAGATGGTGGCGGCTGCAATCGTTCGAGCCACGAACTCGGTGCGTAATACAATGGCTCGTGTGGGAGAAAACCTCTCGATGTTGGATCATCTCCCTGACCGCTCGAGCTACTCATCTGCTACCCTCATCAATCTGCGATGGCGCCGTGGTCGCGCGTTGGTGCCTCATTAAGCAAGCCGCTGAATATTGCCCCGGCTCCACGGAATAGGAGTTCCAGGTGTTGCGGCCTCGGACAGTTTCTGCGAGTTGTGAACTGTGCCTAAATACCTAAGCACCCTCCCTCCAAAATTTCAATCTTCGGTGGGCATCCCTCGCTTCCAGATTGAGTGCGCCATTAATCAATGTTTAACCCAGGCCGCTAAGTCTTAACTATTCAATAAGCAACGCGCCTCGAACCGCCATGTATCGGATCGCGGAGCCAACTCCGCTTCACGGCGCCCAAGCGCCAACGAAAATGTTTGTGCTGGCGCGCTAGCCTTCTCGGAAAAAACCAGGCGACATTTCTGCCGCGCTAGCCGGAATCTTTTCGATGCCCCGGCCAAAGGAAATTGGACTTTCCTAACTAGCTGAATTATCAGCATAATTTATTCAAACCGACATCCGCGCCTCGGGGCTGGCTTCGGCCTGTTAGGCCCAGAGCTGGATGAAGCCGCGCTCACGCCGCGATGAAGGATCTGACCAAGGGGCTCAAGCAGCTTGACGGACAAAGCTCTTCCCGCCAACTCTTTTGGGGACCGCTTGGCTCTGACCCCTGCGCGCCAAACAGCCCTTGATCGCGAGCGGGCGCGCCGGTTCGGGCTCTCCGCGCATTACAATTATAAACTGTATGATACTATCTGATTTAACCGATGCTACCTCTGCTTGAAGGTGGGGCGATTATCGAGACCATCGAACAGCGGGCGCGTAGCCGCGTCGGCCTCGAGGCACAAGAGCGGCCGTCCGCGCTGCTAGTGTTCTGGTTCTGACGCTTCGTCTCTCATCGGCGTCATTCCGGGGCGCGCCCTTGCGCCAGCCCGGAATCCATAACACCCAATCGTGGTTATGGATTCCGGGCTCCCGAGCTGCGCTCGGGCCCCGGAATGACGGAAACAATGGTTAGAGGCAGAACACTAGGGATTTTTGGCGAGCGTCGGCTTCTCGCGCCATTGCATGAACTGTTGAAGCAGCGTTTCGGATTGCGCGTGCGTGATGACGGGCTGGGATTGGGGGGCTCCCAGGATCGTTTGCAGCTCACAAAGGCCCGGCTTGGCGTCTTCGCTGCCTGAGGGTTGCTCGTTCAAAGCGGCTTTCATCGATTGGATCATTCCGGATGGCGCTCCGTCCGGTTGCCCCGCATGGTCGCGCGAGGCAGGGACCAACACCACAAAGAACAGCGCCACGACCGCGGAAACGCCGATCGCCGCGGCGAAGCGGCCGGCGACGCTGACGAGCGCGATGCGGCGATCCAACTCGTGAAAGAAGCCCGCCGGTTCCGAAATGACCGCCATTTCGCGCGGACGTCGTAGCGCGGCGTGTACCGCTTCCTCAAGTTCGGATTCCAGATGAGCGGCGGAGGAATGACCCTCCCTGGCACGCCGGGATGCCGCGCCGGAGAAGCGGGATTGAGAAAATGAAAGCAGTCTCTGGCGCCATGGTTGCCATGTTTCAAGCCACGAGCGCGGGGCGTCGCTTGACGGCTCGTAGGGACGATCCTCCCATTCCATGTCTTCGTCCTGGATACTCAAGCTGCTCATTTCCTACTCCTCATGACACTCGGCGGATCTAGCCGTGGTCGCGCCTGGCGCTTCATTCTCCGCACCCACGGCTGCAGCTTTCCGGCGACGCGGCCGCGCGAGCAGGATTTGGGATCTGGCCAGGCCGGGAAGCGAAGCGCCTTGAATATTGCGGCAGCCTCCGCGGGTCAGGCGGAAGACCACAAAAACCGACGCAAGCGGGCAGGGAGATCACCAAGGCCAAACTCGACGATACTGAGTTAAAATCCACGTTGTCGACTTCGCGACGCCACACCGGCATCGATCGCGCAACGGACTTTCTGGCCATGCTGAGCAGCGCATCCTGCAATCGTTTTCTGAGATTGCGGCACTGCTTGGTGACGATCAAAGCACAACAGGCGGAAAACTTCAATGCCTCGGGGCGTGGGCGGCATCGAATGTGCAAGAAGGCTTAATCAATCACCGAGAAATCGCCGTTTCGTTGTGGCTGCCGATTGCCGGGGGCCCGAGACCGCGCCGCGGCACCGACCATCCCCCGCGATCGCATCCGGCTCCCGCCGGAGCCGATTGGAGCCGGCCATTAATAAACTGTTAACCAAGACCGCCCATTCTTAACCATTCGATAAGAAAGGCGAGTCGTAGCACCATGGAAGCAACAGCGGAGCCAATACGCGAACTGGTTCGGCTTCGCGGCCGCTCCTACGTTGCGTTTGTATTTTGTCCCGTCGTTCCGATCGCGGGCTGGCTCGAAGACATCGACGCGACCCTGGCGCGCTCGCCTGGCTTCTTTGACAGGCGGCCGGTGGTGCTCGATCTATCTGCCGTCGACCTCAGCGCTTCGGCGATCACGCATCTCATCGCCAATCTCGAGCAACGCAACATCCGGGTTCTCGGTCTTGAGGGCGTTGATGCGGGGCGCCTCACCACCGGCATGCCGCCGCTCCTGCAGGGGGGCCGCAATTGCGCGATCAGGCCAACTGAACCGGAAAAGCCTGAGCCCAAGCCGCAACCGACATCACTGCTGCTGGAAAGCCCGGTGCGCTCCGGCCAGTCGGTCATTTTTCCCGAAGGCGACGTGACCGTCCTGGGTTCGGTCGGCTCCGGTGCAGAGATCGTCGCCGGCGGCTCAATTCACATCTATGGAACGCTACGCGGTCGGGCGATGGCGGGCGTCAATGGCAATCCGGCCGCGCGCATCTACTGCCAGAAGATCGAGGCGGAACTTCTGGCAATCGACGGTTACTACCAGACGGCCGAAGAACTGGACGTCGCGCTACGCAATCGACCGGCGCAGGCCTGGCTCGATGGCGGCATCATGAGAGTAGCAGCACTGAATTAGCAGTGAGGGAGGTAAGAATGGCCAAAGTACTGGTCGTGACATCGGGCAAGGGTGGCGTCGGAAAGACCACGTCGACCGCCGCGCTCGGCGCCGCGCTCGCGCAAGACGGAGCCAAAGTCGTAGTCGTCGACTTCGACATCGGTCTGCGCAACCTCGATCTGGTGATGGGGGCAGAGCGGCGGGTCGTGTTCGATCTCATCAATGTCGTGCAGGGCGTGGCGAAGCTCTCGCAGGCCTTGATCCGGGACAAGCGTCTGGAGAACCTATGGCTGCTGCCGGCATCCCAGACCAGGGACAAGGACGCCCTGACGGACGATGGCGTCCGCGGGATCATCTCTGATCTGCGCGAACGGTTCGATTGGATTCTCTGCGACAGCCCGGCCGGGATCGAGCGCGGTGCGACGTTGGCGATGCGTTACGCCGACGAGGCGGTCATCGTCACCAACCCTGAGGTCTCTTCGGTTCGGGACTCCGACCGCATCATCGGCATGCTCGACTCGAAAACCCTGAAGGCGGAAAACGGGGAGAGGCTCGAAAAGCACGTGCTGATCACCCGGTATGACCAGGCTCGGGCATCGCGGGGCGAAATGCTGAGCATCGCCGATATTCTTGAAATCCTCGCCGTCCCGTTGCTCGGCATTGTTCCCGAAAGCCCGGACGTGCTGCGGGCGTCGAATGTGGGTTGCCCGGTCACGCTGTGCAACTCCGCCAGCGCGCCGGCACGCGCCTATGCCGACGCAGCCCGCCGCCTGATCGGCGAGACCGTCGCCATGATGGTGCCGACCGAACGGGTAGGCCTGATGAACCGATTGCTCGGACGGAGGGCCGCATGAGCATGAGTCTGTTGCGGTTCTTCACGAGCCGTACTGCTTCCGCGCCGGTCGCACGGGAACGGCTGCAAATTCTGCTGGCGCACGAACGCGGCCTGCGCGGCCTGCCCGACCTGCTCGCGATCTTGCGGGAAGAGATCCTGGCCGTGGTCGCGCGGCACGTCGAACTCGACCCCGAAAAAGTCATGGTGCGGATGGACCGGAACGACGATGTATCGACGCTCGAAGTCGATATTGAGCTACCCAATGGCTTCGAACGATCGATGGCGGCTGCCGGCTGACCGGCTATCAGCGGCGCGCTTTCCGCGATTGCTGGAATTCCTGTTGTTTGAGTACTTTTCGGTAAAGCGTTGCGAAAGCAGCGGTTGCGCGGGCCGCGCAGCGGGCACAAGGCCAAATCGATCGGATCGAAGCCATCGATCATGTTGACGGCATTCATGTCGTTGCCCGTCCGGAAGCTGCCGGGCCCTGCGATCTCGCTGCGGAACCTGGAATTGTCCTGAAGTCGCGGGCATCGCTGCTGCCCGGCTTGCGGACGAACGCGGCTATTTCGACCGCGCTATCCATAGCGTCGTCATCGAAAAGCGATCACAGGGGGCGGCCGCGTTCGCTGGCTGGATAGGCTTTGTCGCGCGGCCCTATTTCGCGATCATATTTGGCAGCCGGCTTCGATCGGTGGAAGCCGGCCCTTAGGATTTCAAGCTGGCCGCCGTAGCCTGGCGCGCGAAGTGGCCTGTTTTTTCCGCCAAAAAAGTTCCTGCTTCTTCGGAACCTGTGGATGCCATCGAGGTTTTAGCTTGGTTTGAGGGGTCGTATGAGTTCAGCTGAACTGAACGCCAACAAGGCAAAAACCGGGATCTGGGGGCTGGACGATATTCTGTCCGGCGGATTTTCGCGCGGTCACGTATTCCTGGTGGAAGGCGCGCCCGGCACGGGCAAAACCACGGTGGCATTGCAATTCCTGCTGGAAGGCGCCAAGGCGGGGGAGAGATGTCTCTACATCACCCTGTCCGAGACCGAGCGCGAGTTGCGCGATGGTGCGGCTTCGCACGGCTGGTCGCTGGACGATGGCATCGAAATCTTCGAATTGCTGCCGCCCGAAAGCCTGCTGGATTCCGAGCAGCAGCAAAGCCTGCTTTATTCGTCCGACCTCGAACTCGGCGAAACCACCAAGCAGATTTTCGAAGCCGTCGATCGCGCTCGCCCAAACCGGGTGGTGCTCGACAGCCTGTCCGAAATCCGGTTGCTGGCGCAGAGCTCGCTGCGCTATCGGCGCCAGATTCTGGCCATCAAGCACTATTTCGCCAAATTCGATACGACGGTGATGTTGCTCGACGACCTCACCGCCGATGTCGCCGACAAGACCGTGCACAGCGTCGCCCATGGCGTACTGCGGCTTGAAGAGCTGGCACCGGCCTACGGCGCGGAGCGGCGCCGCGCCCGCATCGTCAAATATCGTGGCGTCAAGTTTCGGGGTGGTTATCACGATGTAACTCTCACCACCGGCGGCTTGAATGTCTTTCCGAGGCTGGTGGCATCGGAATATCGCAACAGCATTGCGCGCCATACGATGTCCAGCGGCATCGCGGAATTCGACCGCTTGCTGGGCGGCGGCATCGAGACCGGTTCCAGCACCCTGGTGCTCGGTCCGGCCGGCACCGGCAAATCCCTGGTCGCGATTATTCTTGCAACCGCCGCGATCGCGCGAGGCGAAAAGGCGGCGCTGTTCGTGTTCGACGAAGAACTCGGCCTGCTGTTGTCGCGCATGAATGGTCTCGGCCTCGACCTCGAGGCAATGCGGCACGGCAGCGAGCTTTTCGTCGAACAAGTCGACGCCGCCGAACTGTCGCCGGGCGAATTCGCGCACCGCGTCCGCAAGCGGGTCGATGAAGATCACATCAGCACCGTGGTGATCGACAGCCTCAACGGGTACCAAGCCGCGATGCCGGAGGAAAATTCGCTGATCCTGCACATGCACGAATTGCTGCAATACCTGAACCGCCGGGGGGTAACGACATTCATGACCGTGGCGCAACATGGGCTGGTCGGGGACATGAATACCCCAATCGATGTGACGTATCTCGCCGATACCGTGATCCTGCTGCGCTATTTCGAGGCCCTGGGTTCGGTGCGCCGAGCGATGTCGGTCATCAAGAAGCGCACCGGCGCCCATGAATTGACCATTCGGGAGTTCCGGATCGATCGCCGGGGATTGACGATCGGCGAACCGCTGCAGGGCTTTCAGGGAGTACTGGGCGGCGTTCCGCTCTATGTCAGCGAATCCCAGCCGTTGTTGCAAGAGTTGGCGCAGTGAGACCGGGGGCGTTCTCTGAGCGTGCGGTCATTCTTGCGCCGACGGGACGGGACGCCTTGGTGGCTGCCGCCCTGATCAAGGAGGCGGGGTTCTTTGCCGATATCTGCGGCGATATTCTAGCGCTGTTGCATGAGATCGAACGTGGGGCGGGCCTGGCGGTAATCGCCGACGAGGCGATCAAGACGGCCGATCTGCGCGGCCTGAGGGGTTGGCTGAGCGCTCAGCCATCATGGTCGGATTTTCCGATCGTATTGTTGACGCATCAGGGTGGCGGTCCGGAGCGCAATCCGGACGCGATGCGGCTTGGACAGGTGCTGGGTAACGTCACGTTCATCGAGCGTCCGTTCCATCCCACGACGTTGATGAGCGTGGTCGGCTCCGCCGTCAGGGGCCGGCGCCGTCAATACCAGACGCGCGCAATCCTCGAGGACCTCACCGAAAGCGAAGGCCTGCTGCAGACCGCGCTGAATGCAGGCCATCTCGGCGCCCTGGAGTTGCAGCTTCCGGAGTTCGAACTTGAAGCCTCCAATACCTGCAAGAAATTTTTCGGACGCGGCCCCGGTGATTCGTTCACCTATCAGGATTTGCTGGCAGCGGTTCACCCCGAAGACCGGGCCGTGTATTTCGAGGCGCTGGATCGGGCCGTCAACACCGGCAGCGACTATCGCATCGAATATCGCAACATCTGGCCCGACGGATCGCCGCACTGGATTGACGTTCGCGCCCGCGCCGTGCGCTGGCCCGACGGCCGCATCAAGTCGCTGGTCGGGGTGCTGTCCGACATCACGGCGCGAAAGGTTGCCGAAATCGAACGCGAGAATTTGCTGGCGCAGCTGGCGGCCGAGCGAACGGCGCTGGCGGAACTGACGGCGACGCTGGAACAGCGGGTCGAGCAGCGCACCGCCGATCTGATGAAAGAAGTGGCCGCCCGCGAAAGGGCGCAGGAGCAACTGCGGCAAGCGCAGAAGATCGAGACGATCGGTCAGCTCACCGGCGGGGTCGCGCATGACTTCAACAATCTGTTGATGGCGGTGATGGGTAATCTGGATCTTTTGCGCAAGCGGGTCCCGGACGATCCGCGTCTGCACCGCTTGATCGACGGCGCCGTGCAGGGGGCGGAGCGCGGTGCGTCGTTGACGCAGCGCCTGCTGGCGTTTGCGCGACAGCAGGATCTGCGCTCGGTGTCGGTCGATCTGAGCGTCCTGGTCCAGGGCATGATCGATCTTCTGGAGCGCTCGCTCGGACCGCGCGTCCGGCTGCGGCTCGATCTCCCGCGGGGGTTGCCGCCGGCGCGGGTCGATGCCAACCAGCTCGAACTGGCGGTGCTCAATCTCGCCATCAACGCCCGCGATGCGATGCCAGACGGCGGCACGATCGACATCGGTATCTCCGAGTACCAGGCCGGCGGCGATCTGGCGCCGAGGGCCGGGCGTTACCTCAAGCTGTCGGTCATCGATACCGGGATGGGCATGACGCCCGAAATATTGAAGCGAGCGATCGAACCCTTCTTCTCGTCAAAGCCGCTCGGCAAAGGCACCGGACTCGGCCTGTCGATGGTGCACGGACTCGCGGTGCAGCTTGGCGGCGCGCTGCACCTCGCCAGCACCCTGGGAAAAGGCACCACCGCAGCATTGATACTGCCTGTCGCGTCCAACGCGCCCGAAGCCGACAGCCCGGCCCACGTGGCGCAGAGTGTCAATCGTTCGGCGGTGATCCTGTTCGTTGACGACGATCCGTTGATTGCGATGTCCACGACTGAAATGCTGGAAGATCTCGGCCACCATGTGATCGGCGCCAGCTCGGGCGTGCACGCGCTCGACATCATCAAGAGCGAGCAGCCGATCGACCTGATGCTGACCGATCACGTGATGCCTGGCATGACCGGTGTTGAATTGGCGGCCGCCTCACGCCAGCTGCGGCCGTCGCTGCCGATCCTGCTGGCGACCGGCTATGCTGAACTTCCCGAGGGCGCCCAACTCGATCTGCCGCGACTTGCAAAACCCTATCACCAGGACCAGCTGCGCGACCGGCTCAATCAGCTGCTGGCATGAGCCGGCGTGGGCCGCGTTGCCTCCGTCCGTTTGGGACGGTATCCCGGCCGCGACGGCGGTTGCGGTTTGCGGGCGCCGCAGCGGCGCAAGGGCGCTAGCCGGTCGGGAACCAAACAAACCCTGATGCATTTTGCACCGGTCAGGAACTTTGGACCGGAACGGAAATGGCCGGAATTCTCGCCGCTCCGCAGCAAAACAAGGGGGCTTTGCTCCTGTTGGTCGCCGCCGCTTTGGCTCTGGCGATCGCGATCTTCAATGATGTCTGGAGCGGCAATGGAATTCACGGCACCGCCGGCGCGCTGCTGGTCGTCATCTCTTCGGCGCTGATGCTTATTGCGGCATCCGCGCTGTTGTTCGCAACGCGGATGGGCCGCGGGCCCCGCGGCACGCTGCTTGTCCTGATCGGGCTCGACATCATCGGCACCGCGATGGCCGCCTATATGCTTGAGGCCACCGGCCTATTAGCGGCCATGGCCATCGCGCTGCTCGGCTGGCTTGCGCACCTGACCTTCGATCACGCGCCCGGTCCATCTGCGGGTAACACTTTGGTGCAGCGAGGAGCGGAATGAATTGCCTGCGGTTTCGCGCGCTGGGCGTCTCATGCCTGCTGTTAGTTTCGGGCGCAGCATGGTCGGAAGATACGCCCCCGGTAGGGACCAAGACCGCTGCGGTGTCCGTCGCCGCCGTCAATTCGACCAGCGCTGGCAACGCTCAATCCCACCAAAACCTGTCGCCGTCCTCCTCGCCGGAGCAGATCGTCGGGGCCATGCATTACGACGGCTGGTACACTTTCAACGGCAATCTCGAAGATCAAAAATATTCCCAAGTCGATCAAATCACCCCGCAGAATGTCGCCAGGCTGGAGAAAGTCTGGGAGGTGCATACCGGGGATGTTTCCAATGGCCGCGGCGAGATTCCGCTGTCGGACTGGTCGGCAACGCCGCTGTTCGTCAATGACACGGTTTATGTCTCGACGCCGTTCTATCGGATCTTCGCCATTGCGCCCGACACCGGCAAGGTCAAGTGGATATATGACACCCATGCGGCCCTGAAGGCCCTCACCCAGCCGGATTTGAAGACGCGCGGCGTCGCCTATTGGCAGGCCGCGTCGCCGCAGCCTGGCACGCCATGCCAGAAGATCGTCTACATCGGCACCATGGACGCCAAGCTGCATGCGGTCGATGCCGACAGCGGCAAGAAATGCGAGGGTTTCGCGGATGGCGGCGTGCTCGACATCAACAAGTGGAACACCACCAACAACAAATGGCCGCTTTCGATTCTGCAGCCGCCGACTGTTTACAAGGACATGGTGTTCATCGGCTGGGCGGGCAAGGACTGGGCCGACGCAGAGGCGCCTCCGGGTACCGTCTTCGCCGTCAACGCGCAGACCGGCCAGTTGAAATGGACCTTCGACGCGCTGCCGCCGGAGGCTGCCAAAAAGACCGGCACGTCGAATGTCTGGGCCAGCATGTCGGTCGACCCCGAACACGGCATCCTCTATCTGCCGGTCAGCTCGCCGAGCCCGAATTTCTTCGGCGGCGACCGCAAGGAAGAGCTGCCGCTGGCTACCTCGATTACCGCGCTTGACGCCGACACCGGCAAGCTATTGTGGAGCCGCCAGATCGTGCATCACGACATCTGGGACTATGACACCAACTCGGCGCCGGTGCTGGTCGATATCAAAAAGGACGGCCAGACGATTCCGGCGCTGGTGCAATCGAGCAAGATGGGCATCTTCTTCGTGCTCAATCGCCTGACCGGCGAGCCCATCTATCCGATCGAAGAAATAAAAGTGCCGCAGTCGGATGTCGCTGGCGAGCAGTCGTCGCCGACCCAGCCATATGCGGCGACGCCGGCGCCGACCATGCCCGATCGCTTCCCTGGGATCTCGAAGCTCGCCGATATCGCGAGCTTCGGCGAATGCAGCCGCACCCTCAAGGGTCTTCGCTACGATGGCCGCTACACGCCGCCCAGCCTGCGCGGCAGCCTCGCCTATCCTTCCACCGCCGGAGGCGTCGAATGGGGCGGCGGCGCGGTGGATCCGCGCAGCGGCACCTACGTCGTCAACTCGTCCTACGTGGCGCAGATCTACAAACTTCTCCAACGTAACGATTACGAGGAGAAGACAAGGAACGGCACCCCGAAGGGCTATTATCCTCAGGCTGGCGCACCCTACGGCTTCTACCTGCACAATTTTGTCAATTTCCTCGGCATGCCCTGCTGGAATCCACCCTATGGCACGCTGTCGGCTTACGATCTCAACAGCGGCAAACTGCTATGGAAGAAGCCGTTCGGCGAGATTCAGAAGTGGGGCTTCTACATGCCGAAATCCTGGGGCTCGGTGACGATCGGCGCGCCGCTGATCACCAGGTCCGGCCTCGTCTTCATCGGCGCCTCGATGGATGCGCGGGTCCGCGCCATCGATCTGAAGTCGGGCGAGGAGGTCTGGCAGGCGCTGGTCGACGCCCCCGCCGTCGCCAATCCGGCCACCTACGTGTACAGGGGCCGGCAATATGTCGTGTTCGTCGCCGGTGGAAACACGATCCTCAAGCCTCAGGCGTCCGATCAGGTGGCCGCCTTCGCGCTCAAATAAACGCGGCTTTTGGTTGCGCGTCCGAGCGCAGGCCCGAGGTGCCGCGTCGCCTCCGCGATGGCGTCTTTCCGCCCCCGGCCCCCCTATCCGACCATGCGGTCGCGGCCGGCCCAGAAGCCAGCCCTGAGCACCTTCTTGTCGACCTTGCCGACGCCGGTCATCGGCAGCTCGGTAACGAACTTGATCTGTTTGGGGGCGTGCGCGGAGCCTTTGCGGGCTTTGACGAGGTCGATCAGTTCCTGCTCATCCGGCCGGGCGCCCTGGCGCGCCACCACCACGGCGGTGACGGCCTCGCCCCATTTTTCGTCGGGCACTCCGACCACGGCGACCATGGCGACATCGGCGTGCTGCGACAGCACGTCCTCGACCTCGCGTGGGAAAATATTGAAGCCGCCGGAAACGATCATGTCCTTCTTGCGATCGAGAATGAACAAATAGCCACGCTCATCGGCACGCGCGATGTCGCCGGTATGCAGCCAGCCGTTCTTCAGGGTTTCCGCGCTCTGTTCGGGACGCTTCCAATACTCGGCCATGACGTGCGGCGCGCGCACGCAGATCTCGCCGGCGTCACCGGTTGCCACCTCGTGGTCGCCATCGTCGAGTATCTTGACGTCGCAGGCGGCGATCGGGAAGCCGCAGGACAGGAACAGTTCGGGCGTCTTCGGATCGTGGTCCGCCTTGCGCAGCACTGAAACCGGATAGCACTCGGTCTGCCCGTAGAGCTGCGAGAATACCGGGCCGATCCGTTCGATACCCTCAACCAGCCGGCTCGGCGACATCGCGGACGCGCCGTAGAGCAGAAGTTCGAGCGAGGACAGATCGGTCCTGCCGAGCGACGGATGGTCCAGCAACATATAGATCATGGTCGGCACGAACAGCGCGAAATTGATGCGCTCGCGTGCGATGGTCTGGAATACGGCGTCGGGGTCGAAACCCCTGAGCATGTGAACGGTACCGCCGCGCAGCAGCGACGGCAGCACCTTGGTGCCGGCGACGTGACTGATCGGCGCCACCGTCAGATAGCGCGGCTGATCCGGAATTTCGAAGTCGGCCAGTATGGCGCCGGCGAAGCCGCCATATTCGCGATGGGTGCGCAGGGCGCCCTTGGATTTCCCGGTGGTGCCACCGGTGTAGTTGAGCGTCGCGATATCGTCGGGGCCGGCCAGACAGATCGGGCTCGCCGTGCCCGCCGCCTCGATCGTGGCCAAAAGATCGACGCCGTAACTGGCTGGGCCGAGCGTGAATACGGCGCTCAGATTGGCCGCCTTGGTCGCGAGATCGCCGCCACGATCGAAAAACGCGGCCGTGTCGATCACCAGCAGGCGGCTGTCCGAATCGGCGATCTGAAAGAGTTGATCCTCGAGCGAGCCCAGCGGATGCAGCCAGGTAATCGCCAGCCGCGACAATTGCGCCGCGACACCCGCACACCAGCTGTCGCCCCGGTTGGCGGTGAGAAAGGCCACTCGAGAACCCGGCTCGATCCCCAATTGGACGAACGCCTTCTGCATGCGCCCGATCAGCTCGGTGGCACCCGCATAGCTGATCGATCCGCCCGGCCAACTAAAGGCGACCCGCGACGGGTAACGCGCCAGCGCCCGCAGGGTCAGTCCGCAGGCGGTCGGAAAGGCGTAGAGGGGATCGGACATTGTTTCCTCCGGTGCTTTGTCATTGGCCTTCGGTCGTGCCAATGTTGCCCGACGCTAGCACAGAGCGGTGCGGAGACAACGCAAACTCAATAGATCGGACAGGACACTTGAATGCCATCGACAAACTCGCGCGCATTCGCGACCGGCTGAGCCTGCCGCTGATCGCGGCGCCGATGTTCCTGGTCTCCGGCGTCGACCTCGTGGTGGCAGCCTGCCGCAACGGTGTGATCGGCGCCTTCCCGACGGTGAATTGCCGCGCTCCCGAAGAGTTGGATGACTGGCTTTCGGACATCGAGGGGCAATTGCGGCGTTATTCGGAAATGACCGGCAAGCCTTCGGCGCCGGTCTGCCCGAACCTGATCGTGCACCGGTCCAACGCGCGGCTCGAAGCGGATTTGCAGGTGCTGCTGCGGCATAGACCCGAAATCGTCATCACCAGCGTCGGATCGCCGGAACCGGTGCTGGCGCCGCTGCACGAGCAGGGTGTGCTGGTGCTGGCCGACGTCGCCAGCCTTCGCCACGCCGAGCGCGCGGTGAAGGCCGGCGCCGACGGGCTGGTGCTGCTGACCGCCGGCGCCGGCGGTCAGACCGGATGGCTCAATCCATTCGCTTTCGTTCGTGCGGTGCGCGCGTTCTTCGACGGGCCAATCGTGCTGGCAGGAGGGATCAGCGACGGCCATGCGTTGCGCGCGGCGCGGGCGCTCGGCTGCGATCTCGCTTACATGGGAACACGGTTTATCGCCACGACCGAGAGCATGGCTGAAGGCAGATACAAGGCGATGCTGGTCACCAGCAGCGCCGATGATATCCTGCTGACATCGGCCTTTACCGGCCTGCAGACCAATATGCTCAGGCCGTCGATTGTCGCCGCCGGACTCGACCCCGGTCACCTGCCGCCGCATGGCGCGATCGATATCGGCCGGGATATCGACGTCGGCGCGCGTGAGCGGCGCCCGGCGCGCTGGCGCGACATCTGGAGTGCCGGACATTCTGTCTCCGGTGTCGCCGACGTCTTGCCCGTCGATGAACTCGTCGCCCGCACCATCGCCGAATACCGCGCCGCGGAGCCCTTCGCACCGTAAACCCGTAGCAGGCCACTCCCGCATCGGTCGGCCTTAACGCGCTGTTAACCGTGCGAGCCCAACAATCCCCCCTCTCAAAAGCCGTTGTTCAAGGGGATGCGACATGGACTCCGATGCTTTTTCTGCAAAGACGCCTGCAACCCTCGACGAGATCAGGACCCGGGTCGGCTATGCGCTGGCGCGGCATCCGCTATGCCGAGGCGTGCAATTCGACATCGTCAGCACGCCCCGAACCAAAAAAGGCGGTAACTGGACCATCAGCCTGCGTTCGGTTGCTCCCGATGCGCTGTGGGAGGCGTCCGATATCGTCGCCGATATCCAACAGGCCTACGAACTCGCCTTTGCGGCCTGATTTTGGCCATCCGCGCAGCTCGGCGCCGCCGTGAAAATTAACCCAGCCGCGGAAGTGGCACGGTTAAGCCATAATTAATTCCTGATTTGTCGGGAATGGTGACCTTGAGTTGTTGACCGGACGGAGAATTTACCGCTTGACGAAAGCCGTTGCACTGATTGCGTTGGCCTGCATCCTGGTCGTCGGCGTCGCCGCCAATAGTATTCTTGGCCGCGACAGCGTGCCGGCGGCTCGGTCGGAGGTGGCTGCGTCCGTTGTCAAGAGCCCGGTCACCAACCGGGCGAACAAACAGGACAGGCTGACGGTCGCGGCAGTGGCGCCGGCCCCGGTCGAAGTTCCGCAGACGAGCGATCTGAGCGAGACACTCAGGCAGGCGTTTGCCTCCAGCGCGCCAGTCGACGTCGAGCCGCCGAAGCTTGCGGCCCCGGAAACGGTGCCGGCGGAGCCGCTCAAGCCAAAGCTCGCGAGCAAGCCGCCCCTGCAGAAGAACTATGCGCTGCTCAGTGACGTGCAGATCGCCGGCATCAAGGAGCGGCTGAGACTGTCTTCCGACCAGGAATATTACTGGCCGGCGGTGGAAAACGCGCTGCGTGCCGTGGCTCGCAAGATCCACGCGTCCCGCCAGGCCGACCCGCACGCAAGCGGCACCCCGATTGACCCCGATGCCGCCGAAGTCCAGCAGCTGAAATCAGCCGCGATGCCGCTGTTGGTCCAGCTGCGCGAGGACCAGAAGCAGGAAGTACGCAAGCTCGCCCGCATCATCGGCCTGGAGAAGGTCGCCGCGCAGATTTGAGCGGGCGGATCGGCTAGGGTGCGGGGGCGGGCTGACGATCAGCCAAGCGTCTGGTCATGCTCGTAGACCAGCCGGGCCCTGATGGTGCCGTCGAGCGTACGTATTTCCTTCAGAATTTCGTGGCTGAGAGGGCCGGATAGATCGGCATCGAGCACGACGTAACCAAGTTCACGGTCGGTTTCCAGGTATTGCGCGGCGATATTGATATCACGCTGCAGGAACACCTCGTTCAATCGCCGCAGCATGCCCGGCACGTTGCGGTGGACGTGACTGAAGCGCACGCCGAGCGGTCGCGCCGGCAGCTGGACCTGGGGGAAGTTGACCGCGCCCATCGTCGAACCATTGTCGAAATAGTCGATCATCTTGCGGGCCACCTCGGTTCCGATGCGGTCCTGCGCCTCCTCGGTCGAGCCGCCGATGTGAGGGGTCAGGATGACGTTGGTGAGGCCCTGCAGAGGGCTTTCAAAGCGCTCGGAGTTCGAGGACGGCTCGACCGGAAAGACGTCCACGGCTGCGCCGGCCAGGTGGCCGTCGCGTAGCGCCCGCGCCGTCGCCTCCAGGTCCACCACGGTGCCGCGGCTGTTGTTGATCAGGAAGGCGCCGCTCTTCATCGCACGAACTTCCGCTTCCCCGATCATGCCGTACGTGGCAGGCGTCTCCGGCACGTGCAGGCTGACGATATCGCTCTGCGACAGCAGATCCCCAAGGCTGCCCACCGGCTCGGTGTTACCGTGACGAAGCTTGTCGGTCAGGTCGAAAAAGATCACCCGCATGCCCATGGCTTCGGCGAGCGTCGAGAGCTGCGATCCGATATTGCCGTAGCCGACGATGCCAAGGGTGCGGCCGCGCACCTCGTGGCTGCCGGTCGCTGATTTGTCCCAGCCGCCCTCGTGTGCCGCGATCGAGCGCGGGAAAATCCGCCGAAGCAGCATCACGATTTCGCCGATCACGAGCTCGGCGACGCTGCGGGTGTTGGAGAAGGGAGCGTTGAAAACGGCAATGCCGTGCTGGCGCGCGGCGTCGAGATCGACCTGGTTGGTTCCGACGCTGAAGCATCCGACGGCGACCAGATCGTTGGCGGCTGCAAATATTTCGCGGGAAAGCTGGGTCCGGGATCGGATTCCCAACAGTTCGATAGCCTTGACCGCCTCGCGCAACGCGTCCGCATCCAGCGCCTTGGGAAGACGCCTGAAATTGGTATAGCCGGAATTGACCAATAGTTCGACGGCGCTGTCATGCACGCCCTCGAGCAGGAGTGTCCGTGTCGCGTGCTTGCTGGATAAATCATGGCCCGGCATTTGATTTCCATTTCGATCGAAACAGGGGGTGGATAAAGCCATCGGGAATATAGGCATGGACGATTGCCTTTATCAGCACCCTGTTGCCGACGGGTGGAAATTCCGGGCCGGCCCTCGATGGGATGAAGCGGGCGTCGGCTACGGCGTCTGGTCCACCGAACTGGCACGCAGCCGATAGAATTTCAGTGCCGTTTCCGCCGTGCTATGCTTAAGCCGCGTATAGCTGGCAAAGTATTCGTCCAACTCGGCGGCCGGCAAGGCCTGACCGGGCTGCTTGAGTCCGATCAGGGCCTTGACGGTCAGCCAGGTGAACTTGATCGCCCTCGCGACGATCAGCAGTTGGTCCGGCCGCTCGCTCAGCAATGCGCGTTCAATGGTGCCGGCCGGCAGAGCGGACAGCAGCGCGATCGCCGCGACCACGCGGGCGAAAGCGCCGGCGCTGGCAAAATCGAACACGGCCTTCTCGTCGAGTTCGCTGTTCGCTTGCAGGTCGGAGGCGACCGACGCCGCATCCTGGAACTCCTGTGAACTCTCCCGGGCCGCGGACTGAATGCTTTCCAGCGCGACATCCACCACCGTCCGGATCGAGCGCGCGTCCTGCGGCCGGGAAAATTCGAGCTCCTTTCTCAGTTCTTCGGAAGCCGACTGGAACAGCCGGACCAGCTCGCGTCGGGGCACGTCTCGCCGGGCCCAGACGAATCGCGTGATCCGCGGATCGCCGACGGATTTGTCGACCAGTGTCGTCATGCCGCTGTCCGAGAAGCGGCATCCGGTATTCTCGGCCAGGCTTTCGATGACCAGATCGTTGCCGCGATCGACCAGCACGTCGGTGACGCCCTCCGAAACCTCCTGGCGCCTGGCGATCGCGAGCAGATGTGGCTGGCTCATGGTCGTGGCATTCTCGATCAGCGCGGCATCGTCCAGACATTTCGAATGGGTCAGCACCGGACCCGCGACCTCGGCGGTGGCATCGAACGCCAGCGTCCGGATCAGGTTCGGCGGGGCGTCCGGGCTGAAGGCCAGCCTTTCGCCGAGCCGCGCCCGTTCCTGCTGTTCGACGGTCTCCATCAGTCGGCCCATGACATCACCAAAGACCTCGATCTGGTCTTTGGTAAAATTGCCCGATCCGACCAGGAACAAGTCCGTGACCCGGCGCAGGATAGCGGCGCGCCGCGCCACGCTTTTGCTGGATAAAGCCTCTTCCAGTTGGTTGATCAGGCCGGTTGTCATGCGGGTCTTTCGCTCTCGCTCAGGCGGTCTGGCGAAGCGGCAGCGCCGCAAAATCGGCGGGAAGGCCGGGCGCGGGACGCCCGAAATAATAACCCTGGCCGTAAGTCACTCCTGCCGCCCGCAGCATCTCCATTTGTTCCGAAGTCTCCACTCCCTCGGCCGTGGTCTCGACCCCGAGCCCCTTGGCGAGCGCGAGTATGGAAGCCACCACCGCCGCGCACTCCCTGCGGGTGGCCATGCCCTGCACGAACGACTTGTCGAGCTTGATCTTGCCGAACGCGAAGTTTGTCAGTGTGCTGGCGGACGAATAGCCGGTGCCGAAATCGTCCATCACCAGGGTGATGCCGACGTTCCGGAGCTGGCGAATGGTCTGGGCGTGGTTGCTGCCCTCATCCAGCAGCGCGGTTTCGGTCAGCTCCAGTTCGAGCCTTGAAGGCGAAAGTCCGGTCTCCACCAGGGTGCACAGCACGACGTCGAGCATATCGCCCTTGGTGAATTGGATCGCCGAGATATTGACGGCGACCTTGATCGGCGGCTGCCAGGATGCGGCGTCGCTGCAGGCCTTTTGCAGGATCCACTCGCCGAGCGGGATGATCAGGCCGCTGCTCTCCGCGAGCGGAATAAAGCGATCGGGCGGGATCAGCCCCCGTGTCGGATGGCGCCACCGCACCAGGGCTTCCGCGCCGCGAATCGTCCCCGTCGCCAATTCCACCACGGGCTGATAGTGAAGTTCGAACTCGTCGCGTTGCAGTGCTTCACGCAGCTCCTGATCGAGCTCTTTCTGCTCATGATCTGAAACCGACATGCCGACATCGTACATGCGGAAGTCGTTCTTTCCCGCGGCCTTGGCCGCATACAGGGCCAGATCAGCGTTTCGCATCAGATCCGCCGGAAGACGACCGTGTTCGGGGCAGAGCGCGATACCGACACTGGTACCAATATTGGCGAGCTGTCCGTCGAGCTCGAACGGTTCGGCGATCGCGTCGATGATTCGCAGCGCGAGCGCGATCGCGGCCTCACGGCCGTTGCCCAGGGTGAATTGAATGATGGCAAACTCGTCGCCGCCGAGCCGGGCCACGAAATCGTTTGCGCGCCCGCAGGCCTTGAGCCGGTCTGCGACCATCGAGAGCAGCTGGTCTCCGGCAGCGTGGCCGAGGGTATCGTTGACGGCCTTGAAGCGGTCGAGGTCGAGCATGAAAACGGCGATCCTGTCGCTCGCCCGGTTGCCCTTCGCGGCGGCGTCGGTGAGGAATCTCGAGAAATGATGCCGGTTGGGCAGGCCCGTCAGTTGGTCATGCTCGGCCAGGTAGGCGATCTTGCGCTCGTTATTGGCGCGGACCGTGATGTCTTCATGGATCGATAGTATCCCGCCGTCCGGCATGATGTGCCGGACGATGGCGAGAATGCGTCCATCGGCCAGATCCTTGATTTCGTGCACGTCTTCGGAATTGGACGAGTTGAACAGATCGGGGCCGGGCTGGAACGAGGTGCCGCGTTCGATACGATACCGGAAGATGTCGTCGACATGGGTGCCAGGCCTGACCTGGTCCGGCGACAGCCGATAGATCTCGGCGTATTTTGCGTTGGCGACGATAACCCTCTTGTTGGATCCATACAGGCAGAAGCCTTGCGACATGCTGTTGATGGCGGCCTCGAAGCGATCATTCGTCGCGTGAAGGTTTGCGGCGTTGCCCGCCAGTCTCTTGGTGGTCCACCAGGCAAAGCCACCCACCAGCGAAATCAGGAGCGCGATTCCGGCGGTTTCACCGAGCTGGCGGACGGCGAGCCGGTGCCACTCCGCGAGCAGCTCGGCCTTGTCCTTGCCGACCGCAATGAACAACGGATACGATTGCCCCTGCTTATAACTGTTAAGGCGCGTGATGCCGTCCGTCGTCGAGACGAGTTCGGCGCTTCCGGCCGGCGACTGCTTCAACAGACTGAAGATCCTGTTTTGCGACACGTCGCGGCCAAAATCGGCTTCGGCATATGGCCGCCGTATCAGCAGCTTTCCGCTCATGGACGCCAGCCGGATCGTACCGTTATTGCCGATTTCCAGCCGGTCATAGAAATCCTGGAAATACTTCGTGCGGATGGCAGCAATCGCGACGCCGCCGAACGAGCCGTCCGGCCGGTCGAATCGGCGCGTGACCGGGATCTGCCATTCCGCGTTGGCTCGGCCCTTTATTGGGGCGCCGATGCGCAGCTCGCGATCGGCATGGGTCTGGTGGTAGATGAAATATTCGCGGTCGGAGTAGTTTGGCTTGGTTTCACCGTTGTGCGAGCCGACGAGCAACTCGCCGTCGGAGCCGATAACCGCAAAACCGTAAAACTGCGTTGAGCGGCTGGCCTCAAGCTGAAACCAGGTGCTCAGGCGCGCGCGATTTTCCGGGCCGAGCCCATCAAGTTCAATCCTTTCCACGGCCCCGACCATCAGCGCATCGGCGACGCGAACGGTCAGTTCGGCATGCTGAATCAGCGAGTCCGCGAGATTGGCATTATCGTTGGTGGCTTCGGCGAGAATTTGCTGGCGCTGGCCGATCACGCGCGTGGTCTCCAGCGCGATCAGTGCGGCGCAGCTGGCTGCGATCAGAGCCAGGATAACCCAGGCCGCCGAGGTTCGACCCCACCGCCTCCCGCTGTTCTCCGTGTTTTTACCTAGGCGCATCTTTGCCGTTATCACCGGTGCGTGCTGGATGCCAAGTCATGCGGCAAAATTCTTTCATTCAAGTTTAGGATTGTCGCCGGGCGGGGGGTAAGGAGGCCTCGCGGCGGGCGTCGAGATCCGCACACCTGATCGCTCCGATCGCGGCAAGGCTTGGAAAAGCCGCGGCTTCCTGATCTGATCCTGTATATCACCAACCCCCAGCGGGAGGACCAGATGACGACGCGACGCGAACACGATCTGCTCGGCGACCGCGATGTGCCGGCGACGGCCTATTACGGCGTCCACACCTTGCGCGCGGTGGAAAATTTCCCGATCAGCGGCACCCCGATTTCGATCTACCCCGATCTGATCTCGGCGCTCGCCTCGATCAAGCTTGCGGCGGCGAAGAGCAACGCCGAGCTTGGCCTGCTCGATCAGACCCGCGCCGAGGCCATCGTCGCCGCTGCCGAGGAAGTGCGGACCGGCGCCCTGCACGGCGAATTCGTGGTCGATGTCATCCAGGGCGGCGCCGGCACTTCGACCAACATGAATGCCAACGAAGTCATCGCCAACCGCGCGCTCGAACTGCTCGGCCACGCCAAGGGCGACTACGCCTTTCTGCATCCCAACGAGCACGTCAATATGAGCCAGAGCACCAATGACGTCTATCCGACGGCGCTCAAGCTCGCGGGCTACACCGGCATCATGCGGCTGGTCGAGGCCATGGCGGTATTGCGCCGCGCCTTCGAGGCCAAATCCGAGGAATTTCGCGACATCATCAAGATGGGCCGCACCCAGTTGCAGGACGCCGTCCCGATGACGCTCGGGCAGGAATTTTCCACCTATGCGGTGATGCTGGCCGAAGACCAGCAAAGGCTTCGGGAAGCGGTGGCGCTGATCTGCGAAATCAACATGGGCGCGACTGCGATCGGCACCGGCATCAATTCCCATCCCGATTATGCTGCGCTGGTCTGTCAGCACCTGCGGACCATCACCGGCATTCCGGTTGTCACCGCCTCTAACCTGATCGAGGCGACGCAGGACTGCGGCAGTTTTGTCCAGCTCTCCGGTGTGCTCAAGCGCGTCGCCGTCAAGCTTTCGAAAACCTGCAACGACCTGCGCCTGTTGTCGTCGGGGCCGCGCGTGGGGCTCGGCGAGATCAACCTGCCGCCGATGCAGGCCGGCTCCAGCATCATGCCGGGCAAGGTCAACCCGGTCATTCCCGAGGTCGTCAACCAGATTGCCTTCGAGGTGATCGGCAACGACGTCACCGTTAGTTTCGCGGCCGAGGCCGGGCAATTGCAGCTCAATGCCTTCGAGCCGATCATCGCCCATAGCCTGTTCAAGAGCGTCAATCATCTGCGCGCCGGCTGCCTGACGCTGGCCACGCGCTGCGTCAGCGGTATCACCGCCAACCGCGAGCACATGCGCCGCGGTGTCGAGCACTCGATCGGCATCGTCACCGCGCTCAACCCCTATATCGGCTACGCCAACGCCACCGAGATCGCCCGAGAGGCCCTGCTCACGGGCCGGAGCGTCTATGATCTGGTGCTGGAGAAGAAGCTCTTGACGCCCGAGCAACTCGACCAGATCCTGCAGCCGGAGGTGCTGACCAAACCGCGGTCGTTCGGTACGGGCTTCGCTTCCGCGAAGTCGGAAGCCGCGGGCCCGGCGGCGGGGAGGGTGGAGTGACGACCGTGAGCCTTGGCGAATTCGCCAGGATAGTTCGCGGTCAGGCGCTGACAAATACTGACGGAACGATCCACGGTCGGGCCTGTCGGTAGGGCTTTGTTTACCATTAGGCGACATGGTTAACCGATTCTTGCCGAGGGTGGGACGGTGACCAGAAGCGCGCTCGTCGTCCAACCTGCCGAGCTCATTGCTTCGGCCGCAGCCCGGCATCTTAAGCTTGGGCAGGACCATCTGGCTGCCGGAGCAATCGACGAGGCCATTGCCGCGCTTCAGGCTGGGCTCGATGCCGCCGGCAGGGATTCGGCCGCTTCTCCGAAGGAGATGATGGCTGGCCTGCACGCCGAGCTTGGCAACGCCTATTTGAAGCGCAGCGAACTTGACCTGGCATCGGGCCACTACAAGGCGGCGCTAGGGCTGGCGCCTCATCTCACCTCCTCTTGGTGCGGCCTCGGCAATGTGGCGCTGCAGGCTCGCAAGGCAAAGGATGCGATCCCGCTTTTTCTTCAGGCGCTGAAGCTGGAGCCTGGGCATTGGCTAGCGCGCACCCATCTGGTCGAGGCCACGATGGCGACCAAGCAATATCTGGTGGCCAAGGTGCTACTGCGCGAATTGGCCGAGCAACGTCCGCAAGACGGCCAGCTAGAGCATCAGCTCGGTAAGGTCTGCTTCGAGCTGAACGAGACCGAGGCAGCCATCCGGCATTTCGAGCGAGCGATCGCGCTGGACCCGAATGATGCCGACAGCCGCTACTGGATCGGCGGGATCAAGCAGAGGCTGGGCTACATCGATGCCGCCCAGGCCGCCTATGCCGCGGCCGCGAGGATCCGGCCGCTGATCCGGAAGCCGGCCATCAAGAGCCCGCCGGATTTTCGGTTGCTGGCGCTATACGCACCCTTTAGCGGCAACACGCCGACCCAATACCTTTTCAGGGATGCGACCTACGATATCGATACGCTGGCGCTGTTCGGTCCTGTCGAGCCCGATATTTCTGCGCTCGGGGACATCGATGTCGTCGTCAATCTGATTTCGGATGCCGATCGGGCCGAGGCGATGCTGCCCGTCGCCGCGGCCGTGGCCGAGAGGTTCGCCAAGCCAGTCGTCAACGATCCCGGCAAGATCATGCGCACGACGCGTGATGCGGTGGCTGATCTGCTGCCTGGTATTCCAGCCTGCCGCATTCCCAGGATCCTGCGCCTCGATGCCGGCAGTGACGTCAGCGCCGCCGCGCTTGCGGCGCTGCTGTCGTTTCCGTTCCCGGTTCTGGGCCGGCCGGTTGGTACTCATGGCGGCGACGACTTCAGGAAAGTCGAGGGCCTCGATGAACTGGCGCGCTTTCTCGCCCAGCGTCCAGAGACCGACCACTACGTCATCGAGTATGTCGACTATGCTTCGAGCGACGGCCACTTCCGCAAATACCGCTTCATCTTCGTCGGCGAAGAGATCCTGCCCTACCATCTCGCCATCGGAGACAACTGGATGGTGCACCACATCTCGACCGACATGGCCAACCAGCCCTGGATGCAGCAGGAGGAAGCCGCCTTTCTCGCCAATCCGGCTGCAGTCTTCAATGCCGCGCATTATCAGGCGCTACACGTGATGCGCCAGCGTATCGGGCTTGATTATTTCGGCATTGACTGCGGGCTCGATCGGGATGGGAATCTCATCGTGTTCGAGGTCAATGCCTCGATGCTGGTGCACGACGAGAATGCGGGATTTTCCTACAAGGATCCCTATGTCGGTGTGATCAAGGCGGCCTTCAACACCATGCTGCGAAGCCGCGCCGGCTGCGCCGGGCTTGTGGACGCGCCGCCGCTGTCGCCGTAGCGCTTGATCGAGCCGACCGCGCGCCGATCGACCGGAGCGGGCGAGGGCTCCAATAATCGCGGCGCGGCCCCGAAGGGGTCCGCCGGTTCGATACCTGGTGTTCTGACTCTAACAGAACACCAGCGACGCATGCGTAGCCTAGGGCAGGGTTTGGAGGGAAACCGTTCGGCCAGGCTTTGGCGCTTTTCGTGGCGCGGGACGCTGTGGTTGCGTTTGCAGGAAATGAGCGAACGCTTTCAGCGTCGCTTCGGAGACGTGATGCTCGATGCCTTCGGCGTCGGCCTCGGCGATCTCGCTGGGGACACCCAACGCAACAAGGAGATTGACGACGATCCGGTGACGGGCGCGGGTTCTTCCGGCCAGCGCCTGTCCTTGATCGGTGAGAAAAACGCCGCGATAGGGCAGTCCCTTGGCCAGCCCCTCGCGCTTCAACCGGGAGATGGTCTTGATCGCGGTGGCGTGGGAGACGCCGAGGCGGCGCGCCACGTCGGTTGGCCGCGCCTCGCCCGCGGTGGCCAACAGATCGGCGATCAGCTCGACATAGTCTTCGAGCAGCGCCCTCGACTGCGCCGACCTGGTCTTGCCGAATCGACGCGCCTGGGTCAGTTCAGGCGGAAGCTCGGTGGTCTTGGGCTTTTCCCTGGCGTTTCGCAGCATCGTCCTACCCCTCAAACCCGGTCGCAACTGCGAATGCAGCTTGCGCCAAATCCGCGGCAATTTCAATCCTCATCCGAACTTGTTACCAAGTCTACAATGTGTACGTTGACATTGCAGAGGACGTCACTATCTTCAAATGTAGCCTCGACTACAAACTGGCGTAGGTGCTTGATGCCGCCGGCGACTTCCGACGTTCTGCCAAAGCCGAAGAGGGCGACCGTGACCGAGCGGACGGTGTTCGCGGCCCGCCAGATGCTGGCAGGGCGGCGGGGCGGCCTGCGCGGTTATCTGGCCTTCATCGGTCCGGCGGTGACGGTCTCGATCGCCTATATGGACCCCGGTAATTTCGCGACCAATATCCAGGCCGGAGCGAAGTACGGCTATGGGCTGCTCTGGGTGGTGCTGCTCGCCAACCTGATTGCGATGCTGTTCCAGGCGCTGTCGGCCAAGCTCGGCGTTGTCACCGGACAGAACCTGGCGGAGATGTGCCGCGAGCAGTTTCCCCAGCCGGTGGTCTGGTGCATGTGGGCGATCTCTGAAGTTGCCGCCATGGCAACCGATCTGGCCGAGTTTCTCGGCGGCGCCATCGGGCTGTCGCTGCTGTTGCATATGCCGTTGCTCGCAGGCATGGCGGTCACGGCTGTCATAACCTATGGCATCCTGATGTTCGAAGGCTCCGGGTTTCGGCCGATCGAGCTGATCATCGGCGGCCTGGTCGGCGTGATCGGGTTCTGTTACCTGATCGAGATGTTCATCGCACCGGTCGATTGGAGCGCGGCATCGCTGCACACGGTGCTGCCGCAGCTCGCCGATGGCGGTGCGCTGCTGCTCGCCGTCGGCATCATCGGCGCAACCGTCATGCCGCACGCCATCTATCTGCATTCGAGCCTGACCCAGACCCGCACGCCGGTCCATAATGATAGCGAGCGACGCGGTGTTTTGCGCTTTTCAAACCGGGAGGTCGTCGCGGCGTTGTTGGTTGCGAGCCTGGTCAACATGGCGATGGTGATGATGGCCTCGAGCGCCTTCCATGCCGGGCACCGCGATGTCGCCGAAATCGAAACCGCCTATCACACCTTGGCGCCCTTGTTCGGCGTCGGCGCAGCGGGCGTGTTCCTGGCCTCCCTCATCGCATCTGGGATTTCGAGTTCGGTGGTCGGAACCATGGCCGGCCAGATCATCATGCAGGGCTTCATCAGGATGCGGATCCCGATCCTGGTTCGGCGGCTGGTGACGATGATACCGGCGTTCATTGTCGTGGCTCTCGGCGTCGATGCGACCAAGGCACTGGTCATCAGTCAGGTCGTGCTCAGTATTGCCCTGCCACTGCCGATGATCGCGCTTCTGATCTTCACCCGTCGAGCCGACATCATGGGGCCATTCGTCAACAGCCGGCTGACCGATCTGACGGCAATGGCTGCGACCGCGGTGGTGCTGCTGCTCAACACGATCCTGATTCTGGCCACCCTGGGCGTGCCGATCCCGGGTCTGGCGACGTCTTGAACGCGGGTCGTGCCGAAAGCCGCTGAAGTCTGACTAATTGGCGGTGGTGCCGGTTTTGGTCCCCTTCGTCGGGGATTTCGCGACTTCCTTGGGCTTGTCCAGGCTCCGCGCGATGCCCCAGGGGTCGGCCGGCGGTCGGTCGGGAATGTTGCTGAGCGACTTCTTGTAGGCATTTTCCGCGGCGCGTTCCGCCTCGATCTCCTGCTGTGACTTAGCAGCCGGAGGAGTTGGGCTTGGTGCGGCTCTATTTTGGCCATATGCCGGCGCGGCCAGTAACGCGATCATCACTGCGGCGCACAACGTTTTCATGCGTGAAATTCCTCTATCTGGAACAGCTCGCGCCGCCATGTCTGCCCCGCAGGCCGCCGCGGCTGTTGCGGGCCTGCGTGCGACAATGAATCTCCACCGACAACGTATTGACCACCGCATGAGACGGCATGTCCAGCCCCATTCGCAGGGAAATCGCCATGGTTCGCTGACCGGCCGTCGGCTGGGTCGGGAGCCTACTGGGGAGTTTCACGGAGCGGGAACTTAGGTTGACATTAACCCAACTCATTGACCGTATTTCCTGAAATAGCGGTGGCGTGCGAGTTGTGATGTCAGTTGTTTACTCAATTTTATCTTTCGGGCGTGGGCGCATTGGCAGACCTCGTCCTGCGGTCCCGTCGCAGTGTCGCCGACGAGCTGTGCTGAGCGCCTCGGTGGCTCTGATGGTCGGGCTGGCAAGCGCGGCCTGCGCCGAAACGATCGATGACGCGATGGGCTGGGCACTGCGTTCCAGCATCACGACCCAGTCCGATAACGCCAGGCAGGATGCCGCGGTCGCGCGACTGCACGGAAGCTTTGATGCATTCCTTCCCACGGTCAGCTGGGTCCAGGAAAAGATCCTGTCCAGCAAGATCAGCTATTCGCCGGACTTTACCGTGCTCGATGCCAATGGAGCGAATACGACCCCCATCCACGAGCCCGATGCCTATGGGATCCAGGCCTCGCTTCCCCTGTTCGACGGCTTCAAACGCTATAACAACCTTCGGGCGGCGGAGATCAGCGTCGATGCCGGCAGGCATCTGCAACTCGAAACACGACAGCAGGTTCTGCTCGAAGCCGCTTCCGCCTATCTCGCCGTGATTCGTGACCGCAGGATTGTCGAACTTCGCAAGAAGCAGCTGCAGGATATCAAAGTCATCGCGACCCGGACGGAGACCCGCCTGGCGACACATGACACCACGTTGACCGATCTCTATATTGCCAAATCGCGGGTTGTCGCGGCGCAAACCGCGATCGAGCAAAGCGAGAGCGACCTCAGGTCAAGCAAGATCGAGTACCAGCGGATGACCGGCGTCGAGCCCGGCGCTCTTCCCGAACCGCACGTTCCGGACGCCAAGATCCCACTGGGCATCGAGGAATTCAAGCGATGCCTGGTTGAGAACAATCCAAAACTCATCGCCGCGCAACTCGATGCCAGGGCGGCAGGCTACAGCGCCAAGTCCGCGCTGTCCGAGGTCCTGCCCAAGGTCAATCTCGTCGCCTCCTACATGCGCCAGAGCAACATTTCGGACGCCGTGAACAACGCGACCGATTCCACCGTGAAGGTCCAGTTGCGCGTGCCGCTATACGAGCCCGGCGCGCTGCCCGGCATCAGCGAGACGGCCGCGATCGCCCGGCAGAAGAACTGGGAAGCCGCCGACTACCAGCGGCAGGGGGTCGCCTCGGCCAGCGCGCTGTATTTCAGGCGGCTGTCGATCATGACCCAGATCAAGAGTGCCGGCGACCGGATCAAGTCGATGCAGCAGGCCGTCGACGCCATCGCGACCGAGCAATCCACGGGATCGAAGACGGTCATCGACACCTTGAATGCGCGCAGCGAATTGGCCGAGGCGCAGATTGCGAAGGTCAACATGGAATTTGTGCGCGACAGCGAGACGTTTACGCTCGCGGCTTCGCTGGGTCGGCTCGGGCCGCCGGCGGTTGTCGCCAGCGGCGGTACCTCGCTGCTGCAACTCGCTGGATTTACGCGCTGATCCGGGGCCGCAGATGTGGAATTTCGATCAGTCGGCCGCCGATGGCGCGATAGGAACGGTCCACTTGGCGGAGCAGGCGGTCGCTGTGGGTCACGAATATCTTTGCCGCGGGGATCAGCTTTAGCGCGCCAACGATCTTTTCCTCGGTCTGCGGATCGAGGTTGGCGGTCACCTCGTCCAACAGCAGCAGTCGCGGCTTGCGGCAGATGGCACGGGCCAGCAGCAGGCGGCGGCGCTGGCCGGTGGACATCACTGGACTCTCGTCAGACAGCAACGTGGCGAAGCCCTGCGGCAGGCGATAGATCTCTTCCAACAGATCGACCGCCAGCAGCGCCTGTTCGATCTGCTGCCGGCTCACGTCGGGGGCAAACATCGTGAGGTTGTCGGTGACGGATCCGGCGAACAGGGCGTCCTCCGGAAATACCGCGCTGATATTGGCCCGGTACTCATGCAGCCCGAAGGCATCCAGCGGCTGACCATCGACCATAACCGTCCCCGAGGACGGCCTGTGCAGACTGGCAATCACCTTCAACAACGACGACTTGCCCGACCCCGATTCGCCCTGGATGGCGATCAACTCGCAGTTCTGGACGTCGATCTGCAGGTTGACCCTTTCGAGCAGAGGACTTGCGCTGCGATCGAACTGGATGGTCACGTTCTCCAGTTTCAGGGAATGGCGGATCGCCCGGTCGATGCCGATCCGCCCCTCGCTCTGTTCGGGAATCTCGTCGAGCACATCGTCGAGCCGTTCGAGGTGCGCCCGCATGATCGAGAGCTGCAGCAGGTTCAGGATCAGCGAATTCATGTTGGCAAAGAATGAATTCCGGAGAGCAAAGAATGCATAAAGGATGCCGATCGAAGCGACGCTTTTCATCACGTCGGTGACCCCGATATAGAGCGTGGCAACCGTGCCGAAGGTGAAGATCACATGCAGCAGCAGATCGGTGTCGATGGTGAGCTTGCGGGTGCGAAACCCGGCATTGGCGAACTTGGTGAAGCTGTCGAACCATTTCAGGCAGAAATACTCGCCGGTGTTGTGGACCTTCAGCGTCGCGATATTGATCAGGCCGTCGATCAACCTGGTCTGCTCCTCCGATCGGGCCTCCAGCACCTCGGTGGTATATTGCGCGATCCTGGGGTAGGTCAGCAGCCGTATGATGATCGCGACCGCCAGCGTCAGGATCGAGGCCCAGGCCATGACCGGCGAATAATAGAACATCAAGGCGACCATCAGTACCGACATGCTGCCGTCGGCAACCGATGCCACGAACCCGCTGACGAGGAAGGTCTTGATGTGATCCACCGACGACAATCGCGTGACGAAGTCGCCGGGATGCCTGAGCTCGAAGAACTTCAACGGCAGGCGGAAGGCGTGGCCGACGATGTTGCGGGTGAAGAAGATTTCGAAGATGGTCGCTGAACGCAGCGTCACGACATCCCGGAGCCAACGCGAAGACGCTTCGAAAATCGCAAACAGCATCATGCCCACCGCGATCACCGTCAGCAGGTCGAGATCGTATTGCGGGATTACGCTGTCGAGCGCGACCTCCATGAAAACCGGCGTGGTCAGTGCGAACAGATTCGAGGCGAACGACAGGGTTGCAACGACGGCGATGGTATGCTCGATGCCGCGGCAGGATTTGAAGACCGACCAGAACCGCGATTTCTTCTGCGCCTTGATGGCCTCGAACTTGACGCGCGGCTCGAACTCCAGTGCCACGCCGCTGAAGTGGCGCTCGATGTCCTCGGCCGAATAGGTCCGCAGGCCGAACGCCGGATCGTGGACATGGAACGTGCCTGCAACGATCTTCTCCAGGACCACGAAGTGGTTGCCGTTCCAGTGCAGCAAAGCCGGACATTTGAGATTGGCCAGTTCCGCGACATTGCTGATCGCCAGGCCCTGGGTATCGAGATCGAGCTGTCCGGCAAGCGTGACGATCTCGGCCAGGGTCATGCCGCGCTGCGACAGCTGATACAGCGACCGCAGATAGGACAGGCTGATGTCGTGGCGATGGAAGTTGGCCAGCATGGTGAGGCAGGCGAGGCCGCATTCGTTGGCCTCGCTCTGCAGGACCGTCTTGATCCTCGGCTTGAACGTCAATAATCCCTTCATGTCCGCCCCCGCATGGCGCGGATCGGATCGAGGATCCAGTCGATCAGACGGCGCTTCTCAATGATGATGTCGGCCGACAGCGTCGAGCCCATGGTGATCTTCTTCTTTTCTCCGTAGGCCTCGATCTCATCGCTGTCCGGCCGCACTTCGATGCGGTACAGCGACTGCCGGCTGACCGGCCGGGGATCGAGGCCGCGGTCGCCCTCGGTGGCGGGCGCGCGAACCGCGGATGACGATATCGAGGTGATGGTTCCGTGCTGGATGCCAAAGGTCTTGAACGGGAACGCATCGTACTTCAGCACCACCTTCTGGCCGACCTTGATCAGCCCGGTGGCGCGCGCCGGCGCGTCGAGCACGATCAGCGGCTGCGCATCGGCGTCACCGATCGCCGCGACGAACTGCCCGGCTTCGACGGAGTCGCCGACCTTGCCGGTGACCGCTAGCACCTGCCCGGGCGATTGCGCCTGAACCTCCAGGGCTGATTCGGTCTTCAGGCGTCCGATGCGGGCATCGATCGCGTTGATCGCATTCTTGACGTTGGAGATCTGGCTTTCCTTATCGGCAAGCAGGGTCAAGAGATCGCGCTGCTTCTCGGCGGCCAGCCGCTTGTATTCCACGCGTTTGACCTTGATGTCGGTAAGCTGCCGCGCATATTCGAAGTAGTTCCGCTCGTAGGAATCCTCGACATCGCGGGTGGCGTAGCCTTGCCTGACCAGTTGCCTGATGCGCTGCAGCTTCTGGCCGGCCTGAGTCGACGCTCCCTGCAGGCTCTTTTCCTCATTGTCGATCGCGGCATCGAGCTCCTTCTGGTCCTTGGCCATCGCATCCTGCTGCTCCCGCGCCTTGGCGATGAAGGCCGTCGACCGCTGGATTTCGGACTGCTGATTGGCGCGGGACTGCACCAGGGTCTTTATCTCCGATGCCGCGGCCGAATCGCCGCCGGAATTGGCCTCCCCGAGACCGAGCAGATAGACCGGCATTCCGGCCTCGACGTGGTCGCCCTGGCTGACATAGATCTGCTTGATGAATCCGGCTTTGGGGGCATCGAGCCGTGAAAAGCCGTGCGAGGATGCGACGATCCCGCGGGCTGTTTCCGTCTTCGAAAACTGGCCGAGCCAAAGGGCCGCGATCAGCGCGCAGACGACGGCTGCCGACAACACGGCGGTGAATTGAACGATGCGGTTTTGCCTGAGGTCGATGGTGTGGGCGAGCCGCGACGCGTTTGCCGGCAACTGGTCGCGGTTCGGCTGCGGTTCAACCACCGTCATGTCGCGTCCGTACGGGTCTGTTGCCGCCAGCATCGATCGATCGAATTCAGTGTCGCTCATGAGGCGGCCTCGTATTCAGACTGATAATCGAGAAACTCGTCGAACCGTGGCCACAAATGCCAATGCTCGGGGGCGTCGCGAATCGAGTCCTCGATGTGGCGGCGCACCAGTGTGGCGATACGGTATTTTTCCTCCGGTCCTTTGGCGTAGGATTCAAAGGGATCGCCTACCCGCACGACGTCGCCGCTGACCGAGGAGTGGACGGCGATCGGAACCACGGTTGCCTCGGTCAGACGCGCCAGCGAGCCGATGCCCATCGCCAGCTGGATCGGCTTGCCGAACAGCTTGACGGGCATCGGGCCGCCGTAACTGGCGGGCAGATCGACAAACATCACGATGACCGAGCCGGCTTTTGCGAATTTGACGGCATCGACATAGTTCTGCTTCTCGGCAACATTGAGAAAGCGCATGTCGATGCCGATCTCACTGACGCGCTGCATCGCCTGCGTTTCCTCGTGGCGATCCTCGCGCGCGCGCAGGATCAGCATGCGGCGGCGCGCGAAATGGTCATGCATGATCCGGGCAAAGGGCAGCGCATAACATCCCATGTGGATGGGCGCCAGGATCACGGGACGACCGCCTCGCGCGACGCGCGCCAGCACCGAGGCTCCGTCGAACACGATGGACTCAGAATCCCGCCTGATGGCGGCGACGCTGCGCCGGGTCAGTGCGGCCCATTCGGCGATGGCGATCCAGTCCTGGTAAATGATTTCCCGTGCCAGGCGCGCCGCCTCGCCGCGGGAAACTCGCAGGACATCCCTTAGGGTACGATCGACTTCCAGCCGCGGCAACCGACCTGACAAAACAGCGAGCCGCCAAACCGCGCGCAACGAGCGCCGCCGCGCCCATAGCGGCAGATGTGCGATGAGCGGCAGGATGTGAGCTTCAAGTCGCATCGGTGACAGCAAATTCCGGTGTGGGATTGACCGATCGTGTGAAATCGCCCGGAGAGTAATCTCCGGGCGAAGGTGGCCTACAGCCGCAAGACGACGGCAGGCCCTCGTGGCGAGACGTCGCTTTAAGAACCGTGACTGCTCGAAGTGGTATTCACCGTCGCGGTAGCGGTCGCGGTATTGGTGTTGGTGTTGGTCGACGTCGCAGTTGTTGTCGTGGTGGTGCCCTTACCCCTAGCACCGCCAGAAACAGTGCGGAGGGCAGCGAAATCGAGTTTCTTCATTTAGATACTCCAAGGTTAATTCCTATGGCTAACCATTAACCACAAGAGAGGCTAATGCCCCGATCTAACTGTTCAAAGGTTTCAGGGTTAAGATCAAACAAATTCGCACCAACCGGCCGGTTAACATTAACTCTTCACGGATGTGGCCTGTTGCGCCAATCAATCGCCGCCTCAGCGCCATATCGCCGCCTCAGCGCCATAAAGGTTACCGCTTAAGATTATTCATTAATCGCTAATCACGTTGCGTCTGCGCCGAATAGAACAAATGTTGGGTCGGCAAACGTAGAGGTTTCCATGGCCGACATAGAATGTGATCCGACGCCGAGCGCGAATTCGCCCGCTACCGCGACCGAAGGTGGCGCACCGCAGTTGGACGTCATCGTCGCCGATCTGATCGCAATCATCCGCTCTCAGACCAAGGATACCGGCACCGAGTGGAGCGCGGCGACGACGATTCAGGAGACCGGCATCGACTCCTTCGATTTTGTCGAACTGGTATTCGAGGTCGAGGACAAGTACGGAATTGATCTGAACTTCAACGCCAACACCGCCGAGAGCCTCAAGACGGTTGCCGACGTGGCTCAGCTGATCCACAAGCGGGTGCTGGCAAAAGGCCTCGCCCAGTGAGGCGTGTCATCGTCTCGGGGATCGGGATCACCAGTCCCAACGGCCTGACGCTGGCAGGTTTCTGGCGCAGCCTGCTTGATGGAAGCGACGTCTTCTCGGAGACGACAACCTTGCCGGCTTCGGGGATACGGGTCGGCGCGATCGATCCATCGGTGTCGTTTGATATCCCGCTGCCGTCTCTGTCGCCTTGCGATCGCAACGCCATCCTCGCACTATCGGCCACGCGCAGTGCGCTGAAGGACGCCGGCCTCGATAGCCCGTTCCCGCATCCCGAGCGGGTGGCGGTCGTGATCGGCAACGGCGCCGGCGGCCTGTGCAGCATCGAGGAGCAGTACGAGCGGCTCTTCAAGCAGAATAGAAAAACCCATCCCTTCACCATCGTCCGCGCGATGCTCAGTTCATCCGCGAGCTGGATCTCGCTGGCGTATGGCGCCAAGGGACCCTGCTTCGTGATGGCGAGCGCCTGCGCCTCGGCGACGCAGGCGATCGGCACGGCGACCCATCTGGTTCGTTCCGGACTGGTTGATATTGCGATCACCGGCGGCACCGAGGCGCCGCTCTCGATGGGCACCATCCTTGCCTGGGATTCCATGAAGGTGATGAGCCGCGGCAAATGCCGGCCTTTCTCGAAGAACCGCGAGGGCATGATGATATCGGAAGGATCGGGAATTCTCATTCTCGAAGCCGAGGCCCACGCGCGCGCCCGCGGCGTCACCCCCAGCATCGAGGTCGCGGGATTCGCTTCGAACGCCGATGCGACCGACATCGTCGCCCCTTCCGTCGATGGAATGGCGCGGGCCATGCAATCCGCATTGACCGACGCCGGGCTCGCCCCTGGCGAGATCTCCTACATCAATGCGCACGGCACCGGCACATTGGCCAACGACGTCACCGAAGCCGAAGCCTTGCGCCAGGTCTTCGGAGCGGGAAAAGTGCCGCCATTATCCTCCACCAAGGGCGCCACCGGACATGCCCTGGGAGCCGCGGGCGCGATCGAGGCGGTCGCGACCGTGATGGCCATGCGCGAGGGTGTTGCTCCGCCAACTGCCAATTTCGATGAGGTCGACCCCGAATGCGATATCGATGTCATTCCCAACCTGGCGCGATCGATGCCGATCGAAACGGCGCTGTCGAATTCGTTCGCCTTCGGCGGATTGAACGCCTCGCTCGCATTGCGCAGGTTTGCCTGAGGGGTCATGACCGGTTGATCGAGGCCGGAAGGGTGCGCGATGCTGAAATCGGGTAATTTGGAGTTTCGGCCTGGCGACAGGATCGGGCTTTCCGGCTGGAAGCAGGTTACGCAGGACCGTATCGACCGTTTCGCCGAGGCGACCGATGATTTCCAATTCGTTCACGTCGACGCGGCGCGCGCGGCCGCCGAAACCCCGTTCGGCGGCACCATCGCGCATGGCTTCCTGACGCTGTCGCTGGTGAGCGTTCTTGCGGAAGATTTGTTCCCGGCGGCTTCGGAACCGAGAACGGTGATCCTGGTGGCGGTCGACCGGGTCAAGTTTATTTCCCCGGTCAGGGCCGGAGAGCGGGTGCGCGGCGACTTCGTGCTGGACAAGATGGTCTGGCTCCAGGAGACCAAGGCAATCGTGAAGATCCGCGTCGCCGTCGAGATCGAGCATCAGAAAGAGCTGGCACTCACCTGTGACGTATCCTGGCTATTCATGTATGAAGATAGCGGCGGCGATCCTGCTTTGGCGTCGGCCGGTCGCCTCGCCGATCTGGATCGCGCGTGACCATGCCGGTTCCACCGGGCAGGCGTCTACCGACTATGCGAGCGATGGCCATCGTCACCGGGATTGTGCTTCTGCTCTACGTCGCGGCCGGACTGGTCCTGTTCGGGTTCCAGAGGTCGCTGATCTATTCCAGCGACAAGACAGCCCTCGATCCCGCACAAGTCGGTTTGCCGCGGGCCACGGTGCATGAAGTGCGGACCCAGGACGGCGTCCGGCTGGTCGCTTGGTCGTTACGCGGCACTGGAAAATATCTTGCGATCTATTTCCACGGCAATGGCGCGGCCCTGGCCGGACGAACCGGGCGCATCGCGGAATTGAACAACCTCGGCTTTTCCGTGCTTGCGATCGACTATCGGGGATTTGGCGGATCGGGAGGCAGCCCGAGCGAGCAGGGTTTGCGGAAAGACGCGGATGCGGCCTACGAACTGGCCGGCGACCTCGGTTTTGCGCCTGGGCAGATCATTCTGTATGGCGAAAGCCTCGGCAGCGGCGTTGCCGCCGAGCTTGCATCCAGGAGGCCCGTCGCGGGCGTTATTCTGGACGCGCCTTTTTCGTCAATAGCCGATGTTGCCGCGGACCGTTATTGGATGTTTCCGGTCCGGTTCTTGTTGCGGGATCAGTTTCGCTCTGACCTGGCCATTGCCCATATCAAGGCCCCCGTTCTCATCGTTCATGGAACGGCCGACCGCGTGGTGCCGATCCGTTACGGCGAACGCCTGAGCCGGCTCGGTGGCGACGGAGTTACATTTTTTCCGGTCGAGGGAGCCGGGCACGTCGTCTTCGGCCTCAAACCTGTTCAAGCCCGGGTCATGGACTGGGTCGCAAGAACATTGCAGGGGCCGCCTAGGACGGGTTGATGCGCTCCGGTGCGATCAGAACTGAGTGATCTTGCCGAGTACCGCGCCGGGCTCGACGGATTCCCCGTCCCTTACGAGGGTCACTGACAGCACACCTGTGACTGGCGCGCAGACTTCAGAGGTCACGATGTCGGTGTTGATTTCAACCAACGGCTCCCCGAGGCTGACGGCATCGCCGGTGCGTTTGAACCACCGGCCAACCGACAACCTGGTTCCGGCAGCTGCTGCTCCTGGCACAATGATGTCCGTGATCATCGGCATCACGCGTTCAGCGGGGTGTCTATTGCGACCGGTCCAGCGCTGACGCCATTGGTCCCCAGCGGCTTGGCAGGCTTCTCGATCAAATCGAGGAACGGCTTGATGATGTCGATGGGCATCGGAAAGACCACCGTTGAATTCTGCTCCGCGCCGATCTCGGCCAGGGTCTGCAGGTAGCGCAGCTGCATGGCGGCTGGAATGCTCGAAAGGATCTTGGCGGCGTTGACGAGGGTCTGCGAAGCCTGAAACTCGGCTTCGGCATGAATGATCTTGGCGCGGCGATCGCGTTCCGCCTCCGCCTGCTTGGCAATGGCACGCACCATGTTGTCCGTCAGCTCCACGGTCCTGATCTCGACGTTGCTGACCTTGATCCCCCAGTTCTCGGTTTGGCTGTCGATAATACTCTGAACGTCGGTGCTGAGCTTCTTCCGCTCCGACAACATCTCGTCGAGTTCATGCTGCCCGAGCACGGCGCGCAGCGTCGTCTGCGCCAGCATGTTGGTGGCCGGCAGGTAGTTCTGAACTTGAATGATGGCACGCTCGGGATTGACGACGTTGAAGTAGAGCACCGCGTCAACCTTCATCGAAACATTGTCGTGAGAAATCACGTCCTGGGTCGGGATTTCGATGACCTGGATGCGCAGATCCACCTTCACCATTTCCTGAATGAATGGGATCAGCAGTACCAGCCCCGGTCCCTTGACCCTCTGAAAGCGGCCCAGCGTAAAGACGACCGCCCGCTCGTATTCGCGCAGGATCCTCACGCTCGCGCCGAGCAGGATAAAGGCGATGATCAGCAGCGCCGGCGTAAGATACAGAAGATAGGAATCCGAGAACATGACTTACGCCTTTCAGAGATGGAGAACGAGCAAACGCCCCGCAGCCGACGCGTGGACGTCAAAGCGGTGGCGCTGGCGCTTGGTAAGGAGAATCAGCTTACGCACGAAACTCGGTGCCGCGGCAGGTTCGGAAAGTACCTAGCTCAGCGATTCGTTGAGGCTTATCGTATCGAGCCTTGCTCCGACCTCATCCTGAGGAGCGCGCTCTTCGCGCGCGTCTCGAAGGATGGCCGCTTGCACCGCCTTTGCGGCCATCCTTCGAGACGCATCGCGCTTGCGCGATGCTCCCTGGGGATGAGGACCGGGGAGGATGCCGATATGATCAGAACTTCAGAAACGCGGGTCTACTTGCTGACGCCGCGCCGGAGAAATGACATTCGGCCGTGGCACCAGCCACGTCAGCGCTCCGTGCGGGTGCCCTGTTGATCGGTCAGCGGGCTTCCGATGTTGAATGGCTCGGCCTGCTCGGCTTTCGCTGCACAGGGTATGAACAGGCTGGCCACCGATCGGGCGTACCAGTTGCGGCAGTCATTGCGGCCGCCTTGCGAATTGGATGACACAGCGATCAGTATGGCGGCGACGGTGAAACAACAGCCGGCAACGACATATCTCAGATAAGATCGTCTCATTTCAATCCTGTCCGTCCTCGACAGAGAATGAAGCAGGCCGAGCCGTAGCAGAAGCTTCGGAATCTACCTACTCACGAAGCTCGCGTAGCAAGACGAACTTGCTGACGTCGTGCCGCGTTCCCCGGCTGGCGCCCTTCGGTGAGAGGTCGCCGTCGTCCATCGCGTCGGCGGGCGCTCTGGGCTTAGGTAGTTTCCGATCCTGACCGACGCCTCGTTCGTTCGTTAGCATGCCGCCGACGCCGCGCGAGGGCAACCAACGCTGCGTCCCCTGAAAGGAGAAAATGCACGTGGCTGTGACGATCCGTACCGTACCAGGTTCTGTGCTGAGACCGGAATTCGACAGTTTTCTATTCGCCTCGCTCGGCGAGGACGGCAATGGCATGCAGGTCAGTGTGCTTTCCGGCCTGGCGCGGTCCGACCTGGATCCCTGGCAGGAGGCCGCCAAGCTGGCCGAGTTGCCCGGGAAAACCGCGGTCGAGAGATTAAGCGCGCTGATTGAAACGCTGCCGGGCAAGGCCTGGGTGCAAGCGGACGCGCGGGCAGTTGCGACGCGCTTGATTGCTCTGCTGCCGCGGACGCTCGCCGGCAGTCCCGGATCGGGCCGGACGCCGGATAGCGTCGGTGCGATCATGCAATCGCAGTCCTGGTGGGTCTACGTTCTGTTGCTGGTTCTGGTGTTCGGTTCGCAGATTCTTATTGCCAGTCAGCAAAGTCAGTCAGTCGCGCACCGGGCCGATGTCAAATCCAACGGCGAGGTGACACCGCCAAAGCCCCCGCCCCAATCCGGCCAGTAACCGTCTGAGCTGTTTTGATCATAGCCATGGGCCAACGTGGCCACGACCGAAGGAACTCACGCCATCTCGGCACGTTGCATTCAAGCTACCAAACCGAGTTCTCCAACCAACCAGGGAGTTTGAGATGGACAACGTCGAGCAGCTACAGCACAACGTCAATCAGCAGAGCGATGCAGCCATGGCGTCGGGAAAAACCGTTGCCGCAGGGCTTCAGGCGATTGCGACCGCGCATGCTGATTATAGCAAAAGGGCGCTGCAGGAGGGCTCGGAGTTTATGACCAAGCTGACCAGCCTCAAGTCGCCAGCCGACATGATGGCGCTTCAGAGCGAGTATGCCAAGAAATCCTATGAAGAGTTTGTGGCAGAGACAAAGAAAATCTCGGAGCTCTATGTCGATCTTGCCAAGCAGGCGTACCAGCCAATTGAGGGCTGGGCCGCAAAGATGACGCCTTCCACTTGACATTATAGGCAGATATTTACATTGGAAGTTTAATCAGTACTGCCAAGGCTTGGCTTCGACCGCGGCGCCTAAGCTGGCGCCGCGGTTCATTCCGATGGCGGCTTGACCGATAATCATCCGTTTCGAACTGGTATCCACAGGAGATCGCGATGTTCTTTCCATTTTATTCATCCATGATGCTGGGTCTGGAGTCCGGCAACGTGATCGGACTTCGAATGTTCAAGGTCGCATGCGGCGGCGGGGGCGCTCTGAAGGAAATACATTTAATGATCGGAGAGAAGGTCGACGCGGCGTTTGAATCGGGCGCCAATTTGATGGCGGGCGCTTCGGCTCATAGTGCCGTTGATCGCTATCGGCAGCATGTCGCGGTGAACGCGGAGCGCCTTTCGATCCGCGAGGTGGTGTCACCAGACAACATCGGGCTGGAACCGCCGGCTGCAGCAGCCTGACCGAAGTCTCGCCCATTAGGCTTGCAGTCAGCACCTTGGCTTCGCGAGTCGCGCCGTCGTCATGCCTTGCAGCGGAAAAGTGTCAGTCCGGCGCGCGCAACGGGCTGGACCGCCACAATGCCGATACCGTCTTCAACGTGACGTTCTCCGTGTTTTCGCACTTGATGCATTCGAAGGTGCAGCGATCAAAACCCAGGCCGGCGGGTTTGATCCTTACCAGGACCATGGGCGCCTTGCAGTTGGGGCAGGCACGCGACTCAATTGTCGAGGCCGGCGGGAGTTTGCCGAGTTGAAATCTGGGCATGCGCTTCCCCTCACGAAACGGCGGGAGCTCGCTCGCAATCACCGAGCGCGCGGGCGGCGATAAGACCGACCTAATCATTCGATGTCCTGTGCCGCTGATCAATATTGCTCAGTTTACGAAAATATCATGAATTGTCGCCGTGCCACCCCGCATTCGTCGCGCATCGGTCGCGCTGAATGTCCGAAGTCATCCACGCGCTCTTAGGATGTGTGGAATGCGAATGCTCGTGCCGGAACATTAGAGAGCTCAGACTGTTCACTCCTCGACTCATCAGGAGATACAGTCATGATCAAGGTTGGAATGATAGGTGCTGCCTGTCTGGCAGTGGCACTTGCGGCCACGTCGCCCGTACTAGCCAGGGGCGGTGGTGGGCATGGCGGCGGCGGAGGTCACGGCGGTGGTGGAGGCTTCCACGGCGGCGGCGCCCACTTCGCCGGCGGCGGTAGAGGCGGTGGATTTCGTGGCGGCGGTATTGGCCCCGGCATCGCAGCGGGCATCATCGGTGGCGCAGCTATAGGCGCGGGAGGTTACTACGGCGGTTACGGCCCCGGTTACTACGACGATTCCTATGCCTACGATAACGGCTACGACAGCGGTTATGACAACGGCTATGCCACTCCCTACGGCTATGCCGCTCCCAATGGCTACGTCTGTACGCCCGGAAGATGGTTCCGCGGCGAGGATGGCCGGCGGCATCTCTGCCAATAAACATTGTCGACGGATCGTCGCCGATGCGCGAATTGAAAGGCCCGGGGATGACCCGGGCCTTTTCGCGTCGCTTTGATTTCTGCTGATCTATTTCTGAGTAGTTTCCGAGTCTGCCCAAGCTCTTTGGCAATCCCTATTCATGAATTCATATGCGCATGCGGATTCCGAAAGGCTGCAGATCATGACAGCGACGACGATGCTAGATAAAGCAGACGGTGTCCGGTTTGCCAAGGCAATGACGATGAAGGCTCTGGTCTATCGGGGTCCAGGCAAGAAGGCTCTTGAAGATCATGCCAGGCCGGAGATCGCCGTGCCGACGGACGCGATCGTCAGGCTCACCAAAACGACCATTTGCGGCACCGACCTGCACATCCTCGGGGGTGACGTACCGACCTGCCAGCCCGGCCGTATTCTCGGCCACGAGGGCGTCGGGATCGTCGATAAGGTCGGACCGGCCGTGATGGCATTCAAGCCGACCGACCGGGTGCTGATCTCCTGCATCACGTCCTGCGGCAAATGCGACTATTGCCGACGGGCGATGTATTCGCATTGCACGACCGGCGGCTGGATCCTCGGCAACCGGATCGATGGCACCCAGGCGGAATATGTCCGCATCCCGCACGCCGACACCAGCCTGTACCCAATTCCTCCAGGCGCCGACGAAGAAGCACTGGTCATGCTGAGCGATATTCTTCCGACCGGCTTCGAATGCGGCGTTCTCAACGGCAAGGTGGCGCCGGGCACCACGGTCGCCATCGTCGGCTGCGGTCCCGTCGGCCTTGCCGCGCTGCTCACGGCCCAGCTCTACTCGCCCGCCGAGATCATCATGATCGACCTCGACGACAATCGTCTCGACGTCGCGCGCCAATTCGGGGCCACCCACACTGTCAACAGTTCCGGCGGCAACGCCGCCGATGCGGTGATGGCGCTGACCGCCGGGCGCGGCGTCGACACCGCCATCGAGGCGGTCGGCATTCCCGCGACCTTCGAGCTTTGCGAAGAGATTATCGCGCCGGGCGGCACCATCGCCAATATCGGCGTCCACGGCAAGAAAGTGGATCTCCATCTCGAAAGCCTGTGGGACCGCAACATCTCCATCACCACGCGGCTGGTCGACACCGTGACGATACCGATGCTGTTCAAAACCGTCGGCTCTCGCAGGATCGATCCCAAGCTCTTGATCACCCATCGCTTCAAACTCGACCATATCCTCGATGCCTACGAGACCTTTGCCGCCGCCGCCAAGACCAAGGCACTCAAGGTGATCATCGAGGCGTAACATAAATATGGTGAGTTCAAGCAGAGCGCCCCTACGCCACCTCGATCCCGGAGGGGCGATCCTAGTGGTCGCCCTGCTTCCCGGCGAAATCAGGCAGTCTCGCGGCGGCATCTGAAATAGCCAGTCTGTGGTCGAGCAAAAGTCTCAATCGGCGCGGCATTCTATAAAGAAAATCACCGATGGAACCAGCGATATGACAAAACCAGCAATGAACCCTGCGGCCGTCAAGGCCCATTTTGTCGGCAGTGGCATCGGCTCGCTCGCGGCGGCGGCCTTCATGATCCGCGACGGCAAGGTGCCCGGCAGCAATATCACCATCTATGAGGCGATGAGCGTACTGGGCGGAGCCCTTGATGGGGCCGGCAACGCGATCGACGGCTACCGGCTCCGAGGCGGCCGCATGCTGACGACCGACAACTACGAATGTTTCTGGGATCTGTTCAAGACCATTCCGTCGCTTGAGAACCCGCAACAATCCGTTTTCGACGACACCGTCGCATTCAACAAGCTGCATATCCCGCACGCCCAGGCACGGCTGGTCGATCGCAATGGCCATAGAACCGACGTGACGAAGATGGGATTTTCGATGGCCGACCGGCTGGAGCTGGTCCGAATCACCGAAGCCAGCGAGCAGGAACTGGGATCTGATCGCATCACCGACTGGCTGTCGCCGCCATTCTTCAGCACCAATTTCTGGTTCATGTGGCAAACCACCTTTGCCTTTCAGCCCTGGCACAGCGCGGTCGAATTCAAGCGCTACCTGCATCGCTTCATGCGGGAGTTTTCCCGCATCGAAACCCTCGCCGGCGTGAAGCGCACCAAATACAATCAGTACGATGCGCTGGTTCGGCCATTGCTGGCATGGCTCGAAGCAAAAGGCGTGAACTTCATCAGGGACTGTTTCGTTACCGACTTCGTGCTCGACACTGGGAGCGCTGACCTTGTCGTCACCGGTTTCAACTGCCTCCGCGGTGGCAAGGCCGAGAAGGTCGCGGTCGCCGGCGGCGAATTGGTCTTTCTGCAGAACGGCTCGATGGTTGACGCCTCGAGTTTTGGAACGATGTCGAGTGCGCCCAAGGCGTTGACCAAAGCCGACAGCGGCGGTTGGCGGCTGTGGGAAAAGCTCGCCGAGGGGCGCCCCGAATTTGGCAATCCGGCAGCGTTCAATTCCCACATCCCCAAATCCTACTGGCACTCCTTCACGGTGACCTTGAAAGATCCGGCCTTCTTCGACCACATGCAGCGGTTCAGCGGCAACGAGGCTGGGACCGGCGGATTGGTGACGTTATTCGAATCCAACTGGTTGATGTCGATCGTGCTGTACCATCAGCCGCACTTCCCCGATCAGCCGGCGGATGTCGGGGTGTTCTGGGGTTACGCGCTGCATCCCGATCGCATCGGCAACTTTGTCGCCAAATCGATGGCGGAGTGTTCCGGCAAGGAGATCCTCGTCGAGCTGTGCGGACATCTCAATTGCGATCTGTCGGTGTTCAAATCCGCGATCTGCATTCCCTGCCGAATGCCCTACATCACCAGCATGTTCATGCCCCGCGCAGCCGGGGATCGCCCAATGCCGATCCCTGCCAACACCAGGAATTTCGCCATGATCAGCCAGTTCGTGGAAATCCCAGTCGATGTCGTCTTCACGGTCGAATATTCGGTCAGGGTTGCGCAAACCGTTGTCTATCAGCTGCTCGGCATCGATCGGCAGGTCACGCCGATCACGCCCAATGACAAATCCATCAAGGTCGAGATCGACGCGGTCATCAAGGCCTTTGCCTGATCGCTCCGCGGGCTGTGGCGGGGTGATCGCGGCTGGATGGCAGGGCGCAACGCTCTTTATCCGCCGCTTGGAGATGGGTTATTTTCAAACCCCTCTGTCCACCGCGACGTGGACCTCAGCCGTGAACAAGGACGCCGCCATGCAGGCAATGGTGCTCGGGAAACTCAGGACGGAGCTGGAATGGACCGATCTCGCCGACCGGCATCCGGGAGCGGGAGAAATTCGCGTCAAGGTTTCGGCCTGTGGCGTCTGTCGCACCGACCTTCATGTCGTCGACGGCGAATTGCCCGATCCGCAACTGCCGATCATCCCGGGCCACGAGATTGTCGGCCGGATCGATGCGATCGGCACCGGCGTCGAAGGCCTGCGGATGGGTGAGCGGGTCGGCATTCCCTGGCTCGGCCACACCTGCGGCATCTGCCCCTATTGCGTCGAGCACCGCGAAAATCTCTGCGATCGCCCGCTGTTTACCGGCTTTACGCGCGATGGCGGTTTCGCAACCGCGACCATCGCCGACGCGCGATTTGCTTTTCCGCTGGGTGAGAGGGGCGACGATGTCGCGCTCGCCCCCTTGCTCTGTGCCGGCCTGATCGGCTGGCGCTCGCTGGTGATTGCCGGCGAGGGCAAGCGGCTCGGACTTTACGGCTTTGGAGCCGCGGCGCATATCCTGGCGCAGCTCGCGAACTGGCAGGGTCGGTCGGTCTTTGCCTTCACGCGACCGGGCGATATCGCCGGGCAGGATTTCGCGCGCAGCCTCGGCGCCAAATGGGCCGGCGGATCCGACGAGATGCCACCCGAACCGCTCGACGCCGCGATTATCTTCGCCGTCGTTGGTGCGCTTGTGCCGCTGGCGCTGAAGGCCGTTCGCAAGGGCGGTCGTGTGGTCTGCGCCGGCATTCACATGAGCGACATCCCAGGCTTTCCCTACGGGCTGTTGTGGGAGGAGCGGCAACTGGTGTCGGTCGCCAACCTGACGCGCCAGGACGGCATCGATTTCCTGCGGCTTGCGCCCGGCATCGGCATCAAGACCAGGACCACGAGCTATCCGCTCCGGCAGGCCAACCAGGCTCTCGCCGATCTCCGTGCCGGCCGCTTCGAAGGCGCCGCGGTGCTTATTCCCTGAGGTAGATTGTATCGGCACCGTCATTGCGAGCGAAGCGAAGCAATCCATCCATCCGCGAGTGGTTCCTGAAGCGGCGGATTGCTTCGCTTCGCTCGCAATGACGATTCTGCGTAGGGTGGGCTAAGGCGCTCTCGCGCCGTGCCCACCCTATCCGATACGAGAATGCGCGCCTTCGCGCGCCCCGCTCCTATTTGTCTTTCGGACTGACCTTCTGCCAGGCCACGCCAAGTCTGTGGGATGCATCCTGAAAAGAGGTTTTGGCGCTGGTCCAGTCGTTCTCCCCAGCCGTCTCAAGCTGGTTCCAGGCGGTCTTGGTCTCGGTCCAGGCGCCGTCCAGATCCTTGGAGGCGCTTGTTTGCGTGCCGGTGGCTTTGCTTTCGACCTTGGCGTTGAAGTCGTGCAGCCTCTGCTCCCAGAGGTGCATCTCCCCCTGGGCCTGCTGCGTGTAGCTCTTTCGATCGGCTTCGGAATCGTGGCTGGCGGCCATCCCGACCGACGCCCCCTTGTCAGGCACGGATTTCGACTGGGCCGCCGCGGGCGACGCGCCGGCGAGCGCGAGCATTCCGATCACGATCGGGGCGATAAGAATTCTCATGGTGTTCAATTCCTCCCGTTTCTCATCAGCTTGTTGTTGCCACTTTCTGGACTATACCGATCAGACGGCCGCAGCCTTGGCCGGCTCCGGCGTCTTGGCGCCCGTCACGATGTCGACGCGTGTCGGATTGACGGTGCCGAGGATGGTCTTGGCGCGGGCAATTTCCGCCGTCGGTCCGCGCGCCATCACCAGGAACTTGTCGGTCTTCAGCTCGGTTTCATATTGGATCACGCTGTCCTTCGGCACCCCAATGCTGTACAGCGCCGCGCCGAGCGCGCTCAGCCCGCCGACCACGACGGCATTCTCGATGCCCGAAATCAGGATGGTCGCGAGATATCCGAGTACGACGACATGTCCGACGACGGGAACGGTCATGAACAGGCCACCCAGGAACAATCCCCAGAATCCGCCCCAGAATGCCCCGCGCGTGCCCCAGAACTTGACCCGGTCGCCGGTAGAGTAGAAGCCGACTACCTTTTCGTCGGTGTGATAGCCCTTGCCGACAACGCTGAGATTCTTCATCTCGAATCCGGCGTGCCCGGTGATCGGGCAGATCGAGGTGAATTCGGGCGCAGCGAAGCGCACGACGTAATCGACGTCGGCGTGCGGTGTTGGGCGCGCATCGAGCGTTTTGGCGTCGGCACGCTGGGGATTTCAGACGGCTTGCCGAGATGGGCGAAGCCGCCGGCTGGTGCGGTCGCAGGGCGTTTGGTCATCGCGTCGTCATAGCGCCGGGGCCGCGAAAGGCAAAGGCGCGAGCCTCAGATGCCGGTGGCGAAGCGCGCCATCACGACAATGATCAGCACCTGCAGCGTTCCCTGGAACGCCACCACGTAGAAATAACGGCTCATCAGCGCGCCGATCTTCGGCCCATTGGGCGTAGGGCGACGAGTTCGAGATAGACGCGCAGGTTGGTCGGCAGCAAGTAGCCGAGCCCCTGGACGGTGAGGATCGTGACGATCGTCAGCGCCGCGACAACCCAGTAAAACTGCGGGTAGGGGAGCGCGAGAAATCCGAACCGCCCGGCGAGGAACCAGCGGTCGTGCCGGTAATGATCGCCAGCGTCGGCATGATCAACAGCGTTTTCGGAACCAGCCGGGTGAAAATGGCGCGGCGCGCTCGAATGGCGCGGCGCGCAGGGTCGGCCCCACAACGAAGCCCATGAACAGGTCGATGCCAGTCCACAAGCCGCCCGACATCACATGGACGAAGTCGAGCGTCCACAAATTCTCCGCGACGATCACCGCCGCCATAATGGCGAAAGCCAACGCCATCCACGCAAAATTCCATAGATTGACCGGCGCGCCCACCAGGGGCGGCGCTATCTGCGTCGTCGCGTCCATTTGCGTTCCCCCAAGTCCCGTCGCCCGTCGGTCGCGTTTCGCGCGCGCCGGAAGGACCGGTCGACTATAGCCGGGCTGGCGGGATTGGCCAGCCGTGGATGCCGGCTTGGCGAAGCCCCGACATTGCGCGCCGCTGCCAGCGTCGCTAAACCACACGCGAATGGAAAATTGGTTTGACGACACCTATTGATGCCGGAATTCGTGACCGCGCCCGTTCGGCGCTCGACGAAATGACCGACGCCGCGCGGCGGCGGGCGAGGTGGCTTTGCGCGATTTTCGCTGGAGCGGCAGGACTAGCGCCCGGTTCACACCAAATTCGGCGGCTCGCCGGTCACTACCGCGGATCTTGCGGTCGACAGCTACCTGCGCGAGCGGCTAGGCGCGGCATTTCCCGGCGCCGGCTGGCTCTCCGAGGAAACGGTCGATGACCTTTCCCGCCTCGAAATGGCCGACTTGCTGGTCGTCGACCCGATCGACGGCACGCGCGCGTTTCTGACCGGCGACCCACGTTGGGCGGTGTCGATCGCCTTTGTTCACGACGGGCGGCCGATCGCCGGCGTGATCCACGCGCCGGCCTTGGGGCATACTTACCAAGCCGCAATCGGGCGCCGCGCTGCGCGACGGTTTCCGATTCACGCCTCGAAACGCTCGACGCTGGACACCGCGCTGGTCGGCGGCCCGCGATCGATGGTCGCAGCGCTCGCCGCCGCGGCCCGGGTCGAGCTCGCCGCTGAGCCGCGCATTCCCTCGCTGGCGTTGCGCTTGGCCCGGGTCGCCGATCGCGGGCTCGACGTGGCTCTCGCTTCGGCCAGCGCCAACGACTGGGACGTCGCCGCCGCCGACGTCATCCTGGACGAAGCCGGCGCGCTGCTGATCGACGCCCGTGGACAAATCCTCCACTATAATAGACAGAGCGTGCGCCACGGGGCCCTGTTGGCGTTCGGCGCCGAGCTCGCGCCAATTGTGACCAAAGCGGCGCGCGCGGCATTCGACAAACCCGCGGCATGACAATTGGAAGCGTCGGGAGCGCCGGGGCGGATGGTGTTTTTGCTTTACGGGGCCGAGCCCAGGATGACTCCGGCGGAACCGGTCTCGACGCCGCTCAGGCGCGCTTCCGCGGGGAATTGACAAAATGACGAAACGCCACGACGCCTCAGCCCATAAATCCCGGCAGTTGCTGCATCTTGTCTTCGGTGGCGAGCTGAGCAGCCTCGATAGCCACGAATTCCGCGATCCCGAAAAGATCGATGTGGTCGGCATCTCTCCGACTACGACAGCGCCGAGCGCGCCTGGCGCGGCAAGGGCAGTGGACCGTCGACAACGCCCATGTGCGCTACTTCATTGTTCACTTGCACCGTTTCCTTGAACCCACAGGTCTCAATCGCAAACCCGCCTGACCGAACGATGTTGAAGCGCCTGGGAGAAGCCGCGTTGGGCAGGAAGCGATCGGCTTTCTGCTCGCCTCCTATGTGCGGCTCGTTCAACGCACGACCCGCTTCACGACCGAGCCCGCCGATTTGGACGCCGCGTTCGGCCGCGAAGCCCCTGCGATCGGCGCGATGTGGCACGGCCAGCATCTGATGATCTCGTTCTCGTGGCCGACGACGATCGGGCGCGTCGCCGCCTTGATCTCGCGCAGCGTCGATGGCGGCGCACAGGCGTCGGCCCTACGCCGGCTCGGCGTTACGCCGGTGCGCGGCTCGGGCGGCCGCCCTGGGCGCGACCAACGCCGCAAGGGCGGCGCGCCAGCCTTGCGCGACCTCATTCGCGAACTCGCCGACGGCGCCTCGGTGGCGATGACCGCCGACGTCGCCAAAGCCGCGCGCGTCGCAGGTTTGGGCATCGTCACGTTGGCGCGAATTTCCGGACGGCCGATCCTACCCATCGCCGTCGTCGTCAAGGCGCATCGATTTCAAATCCTGGGATCGCGCCAGTCTCGGGCTGCCGTTCAATCGCGGCGCGATCGTCGTCGGCGATCCCATCCGGGTTGCGGCCGACGCTGACAATTCGGCGATGGAGGAAGCGCGCCGCAGGGTCGAAGAGGGCCTCGACGCGGTGCATGCTCGCGCCTACGCCATGGTCGGTTCGCGCGACCCCGGCGCGGATTTGAGGCGACAATGAGCTTACCGCTGTCGCTCTCCGCCTATCGCCTGGTCACCCGCGTCGCTTCGCCGCTGAGCGGAGCGCTGCTGTCGCTCCGGCTCAACAAGGCCAAGAAGATCCGATGCGGATCGAAGAGCGGCGCGGCGTCGCCAGCCTCGCACGGCCGCCGGGACGCTTGGGCTGGCTGCACGGCGCGAGCGTCGGCGAAGCGCTGTCGCTGATGCCGCTGATCGAGCGGCTCGCCGCCGGCGGACGCCACGCGCTGGTCACCACCGGCACCGTCACCTCGGCGCGGCTACTGGCGCAACGCCTGCCGCCGGGAGCGCTGCACCAGTTCGCGCCGCTCGACACGCCGGGCTTCATGGGCCGCTTCTTCGCCCACTGGCGGCCGGACATGGCGCTGATCGCCAAATCCGAAATCTGGCCGAACATGATCCTGGAGGCGCGCCGCGTCGGGACGCCGCTGGCGATGGTCAATGCGCGCATGAGCGCGCGTTCCTTCGAGCGCTGGCGGCGCGCCCGCGCTTCATCGCGGCGTTGCTTGGCGAGTGGCTCTCTGCCTTGCCCAGAGCGACGCCGACGGTCAGCGGCTCGCCGAGCTGGGCGCGACAAAAGTCGAAGTGGTCGGCAACCTGAAATATGACGCCGCCCCGCCGCCGGCCGATCAGAAGGACCTTGCCGAGCTGGCTGGGCGCGTCTCGGGCCGACAGATTTGGGTCGCCGCATCGACTTACCCCGGCGAGGAGCGCATCGCCGCCGAGGCGCATCGCCGTGTCGCCACGGTCTTTCCTGACGTGCTGACACTGATCGCGCCGCGCCATCCCGAACGCGGCGAGGCGATCGCCGACGAATTGAGACGCCAGGGGTTCAACTGCGCTTTGCGATCGCGCGGCGAACGGCCCGACCCCGGAGTTGAGATCTACATCTGCGACACGCTCGGCGAACTCGGGCTGTTCTACCGCCTTGCCGGCGTCGTGCTTGCCGGCAAGTCCTTCGTCAGCGAGGGCGGGCAAAATCCGATCGAGGCGGCGGAGACTCGGCTGCGCGATCTTGCACGGTCCGAACGTCGCCAATTTTTTCGATGTCTACGCGCTGCTAGACGAGGTCGGCGGCGCGGCGACGGTCGGCGACGCCGATCAGATGGCGGCTGCGCTGATTAATCTGTTCGCCGATCCCGGAAAGTTGCGAGCGATGGCGCGCTCCGCGGCCAAGGCCGTCGAGGCGCAGGGCGGGGCGGCCGAGCGGATCATCCAAGCGATCAAGCCGCTGCTTCGGGCCGACGAACCGCCGGCGGCGGCATGATCGCGCCGCGTTTCTGGTCGCGCGAGCGCCCCGGCCTCGCCGCGCGCACGCTGGCGCCGCTTGGCGCGCTGTACGGAATGGCGACGGCGCGACGCATGGCCCGGCCAGGCATTCAGGTCGAGGCGCCGGTCGTCTGCGTCGGTAACTACGTCGTCGG
>CAVTNW010000015.1:0-217367 GCA_963736075.1 uncultured Alphaproteobacteria bacterium
TAAGGTCATCGCCTTAGGAATGGACACAGCATGGTGGTCGTCGTCGATACCCTTTCAGCCACGCCGCTGCGCCCGCGTCACCCTGAAAAGGTCAACCGGCCGGATGCGCACTCGCCGGCCAAGCCGGCGTGGATCAGGGTCCGCGCCCCGACCACGCGCGGCTATGCCGAGACCCACGCCATTGTCAGGGCCAACGGCCTGGTGACAGTGTGCGAGGAGGCGGGCTGCCCGAACATCGGCGAGTGCTGGGACAAGAAGCACGCCACCTTCATGATCATGGGCGACACCTGCACCCGGGCCTGCGCCTTCTGCAACGTCAAGACCGGGATACCCGGGGCGCTGGATGCGAACGAGCCCGACCATGTCGCGGAAGCCACCGCCAAGCTCGGGCTCGCCCATATCGTCGTCACCTCGGTGGACCGTGACGACCTCGAGGACGGCGGCGCGGATCACTTTGCCAGGACCATCCGCGCCATCCGCGCGCGCTGCCCGGCCACGACGATCGAAATCCTGACGCCGGATTTCCTGCGCAAGCCGGGCGCGCTCGAAGCCGTGGTGGCGGCGAAGCCCGATGTGTTCAACCACAATCTGGAAACGGTGCCGTCGCATTATCTCACGGTGCGCCCTGGCGCGCGCTATTTTCACTCGATCCGGCTGTTGCAGCGGGTCAAGGAAATCGATGCCTCGATCTTCACCAAGTCCGGCATCATGGTGGGCCTCGGCGAAGAACGCCATGAAGTGCTGCAGGTGATGGACGATCTGCGCTCGGCGGATGTGGATTTCTTGACCATCGGTCAGTATCTGCAGCCGACCCGCAAGCATCACGCGGTGATGCGCTATATCACCCCGGATGAATTCGAAGGCTACGAGAAGGTGGCCTATGCCAAGGGTTTCCTGATGGTGTCGGCAAGCCCGCTGACCCGCTCCTCGCATCATGCCGGCGATGACTTTGCCCGTTTGCGGGCGGCGCGCGCGGCGCGAACCGGCTAGGGCGCAAACGCCATGCCGCAATTTTCCAGCAAGCGCCGGGTTCGGCACAGCGCGCCGCAGATGTTCGATCTCGTCGCCGACATGGAACGCTATCCCGAATTCGTGCCGCTATGCAGCGCGCTCAAGATACGCGGGCGCACACCGGGGCCGGATGGCACCGAGATCGTGATCAGCGAGATGACGGTGTCCTTCAAGCTGGTGCGGGAAACCTTTACCACCCGGGTGACGCTGGACCAGCCCAACCTGAAGATTCATGTCCAATACTTGCGCGGGCCATTCAGCAATCTGGAGAACCGCTGGACCTTCGAGCCGAAGTCGGACGATGCCTGCGATGTCGGGTTCTACCTCGCCTACGAATTCAAGAGCCGGATGCTGGCCATGCTGATGGGCACCATGTTCGATACCGCCTTCCAGCGCTTCGCGGCGGCCTTCGAGAAGCGCGCCGATACCATCTATCGATCAACCGGCGCGCCCGGTCGGACCCTGCCTTCCGGCACCTGACGGCCCACGCCCGCCAGCCTTACACCCGCGGCGAACGCCGCCTTTTGACGCCGTTGCGCCGCGCCTTGCGGGCCATGCGCGGGTGCGGCCGGCTCGGGGATTCGCGGCGGGGCTTGGCCGGGACCTGGGGTCCGCGCGCCAGCTCCATCAGCATGCGCAGCGCCTCGAGTACCGAGCGCTGACGCACCGCGCCGCGGCCGATGGCGCCGAAGCGGCATTCGCGATGCAGGATGCGGCCATCGCGGGCGGCGACGGCGAAATGCACCAGGCCGACCGGCTTGCCGGGGGTAGCCCCGCCTGGACCGGCAATGCCGGTGATGGCGACCGCCAGATCGACGCCGGCCTTCTCCAATGCGCCGACGGCCATCGCGGTCGCGGTCTCCCGGCTGACCGCGCCGAAGTTTTCAAGCGTCAGGGCCTTGACGCCGAGCATCGCGCGCTTGGCGTCGTTGGAATAGGTGACAAAGCCGCGGTCGATGACGTCGGAGGAGCCGGGAATGTCGGTGAGGGCGCCGGCGACCAGGCCGCCGGTGCAGGATTCCGCGGTGGCGATGGTCAGCTTGCGCATCCGACAGAGATCGAGCAGCGAGCGGGAGAGGGCGCGGGTGTCGCTGCCGCTCATTCAGTCGCTCCCGGCGTTATCGTGCCAACCCCTGTCATTCCAGCCTTTATCCTCGCAGCCTTTAATCCTCCCAAGGCAGCCGCAGGGTGGCGCTGGCCATGGCGGCAATGCCTTCCTCGCGACCGGTAAAGCCGAGCCGCTCGCTGGTGGTGGCTTTCACGGCGACCCGCGACAGCGACAGCGACGTAATCTCGGCGATGCGCGCGCGCATCGCGTCGCGATAGGGACCGATCTTCGGCCGCTCGCAGATCAGGGTGACATCGAGATGGGCGATGCGGCCGCCGCGCGCGGCGACGCGCTCGAGCGCGTAGGTCAGGAAGCGGTCCGAGGAGGCGCCCTTCCATCTGATATCGCTGGGCGGGAAATGCGAACCGATATCGCCGTCCGCCAGCGCGCCGAGAATGGCATCGACCAGCGCATGCAGGCCGACGTCGCCATCGGAATGGGCCAGAAAGCCGCGGCTGTGCGGCACGCGGACGCCGCAGATCATCAGGTGATCGCCGTCGCCGAAGGCATGAACGTCGTAGCCGCTTGCGGTCCTGACATCGCCGAGCAATGCGGTGAGGCGGGCCTCCTCGCGAACAAAATCTTCCGGGGTTGTCAGTTTCATGTTGGCAGGATCGCCCTCAAAGGTCGCCACCGTCAATCCCGCCCATTCGGCAAGCGCCGCGTCATCGGTGAAATCGCTGCGGCCTTGGCGCGCGGCGCGGCGATGGGCGTCGAGAATCGCCTCGAAGCGGAAGGCCTGCGGGGTCTGCGCGATGCGCAAGCGCGCACGCTCCGGGGTGGCTTCGACATGGCCCTCGGCATCGACCAGCTTGATGGTGTCAGTGACCGCGATCGCGGGCACGGCCGCGCCGGTGCGGCCGGCCGCATCGATCGCCCGCGAAATCAGCGCCGCCGAGACGAAGGGCCGCGCCGCGTCGTGGATCAGAACGACATCGGGCCGCTCGCCTGCCAGCGCTTCAAGTCCGGCATGGACCGAAGCCTGCCGGGTGGCCCCGCCATTGGCCGGCGGTGCGTGCCGCAAGGCGCCGACGGCTTCGTTGAAGGCGGCGATGTCGTCCGGATGTAGAACCGGCTGCACGGCCATGATCTGTGGATGGCCGGAGAACGGCGCCATCGCCCGGTAGATCACGGTTTGGCCGCCGATCGAACGATACTGCTTCGGTCCTCCGGAGCCGGCACGCAGACCCCGTCCGGCTGCGACAAGGATGGCTGCAGTCCGCAAAGGTTCCGACATGAGACTCGGCTAGGGTTGGGATGCAGGACCCATGACGCGTGCATCCGTTGGCTCGCGCATTGCCCTTATCATGCCGAGGCCTCGAAACCAGCGTGATTCACCATGGCTGTGGGTAATCCATATTTTGTTGCAGTGCACTTGCAAGATTGTGAGAATTGTCTAAACTGTAGGCATGAGGGTTGACTGCCCAACATTTGTGCTCAAAATGCGTATCGACAGTCGCGATAAATCGCCTGTCAGAAACATGAGAAGCCCGTGACCGGCTCGGCCAAATTACGCTCTAAGCCGTTGAAAATAGGCGATATTGACATCGCCAACAGGGTTCTTCTGGCGCCCATGTCGGGCATTACGGATGTGCCTTTTCGGCGTTTGACCGCAGCGCTTGGCGCAGGACTAGTGGTTTCCGAGATGACCGCCAGCGAGGACTTGGTCAATGCCCGGCCGATGTCTCGGCTGCGTTGCGAGGCGACCGGGATCGGTCCGCACGTTGTTCAACTCGCGGGCTGTGAGCCCGGCTGGATGGCGGAAGGCGCGCGGATCGCAGCAGCTGGGGGCGCCGACATCATCGATATCAACATGGGTTGTCCGGCGCGCCACGTCACCGGCGGCCAGTCCGGGTCGGCCTTGATGCGCGACCTCGACCACGCCGAGAGGCTGATCGAGGCGACGATATCGGCGGTGCAAGTTCCGGTGACGCTGAAGATGCGGCTCGGCTGGGACGATCGCTCGCGCAACGCGCCGGAACTGGCTCGCCGCGCGCAAGCCGCCGGTGTCCAGATGATCTCGGTCCATGGCCGCACCCGCTGCCAATTCTATCAAGGAGTTGCCGATTGGGCCGCGGTGCGCGCGGTCCGGGATGCGATCGATATTCCGCTGGTGGTCAACGGCGACATCACGTCCTTCGAGACCGCCTTGTCCGCGCTGGAACTGTCGGGTGCCGATGGCGTCATGATCGGTCGCGGCGCGCAGGGCCAGCCCTGGCTGCCCGGCCAGATCGGGCGGCGCATCGAAACCGGCATCATCGAGTCCGCGCCACCGCTCGCCGAACAGCTCAGCCATATCCGCACGCTGTACGAGGAAATCTGCGCCCATTACGGACTGCGCGTCGGCCTTCGTCATGCCCGCAAACATCTCGGCTGGGCGCTGCAGATCGCAAGCCGCTGCGGCCGCGCACCGGCCATGAAGCTGAAGATGTGGCGCGAGAAGATTTTGACGTCGGAAGATCCAAAGGCTGTGCATCGGTCGCTTCAGGATGCGTTCGACGACTTTGCATGGAGCGCTGTTGCATGACTTCAGCCGCAGAACATCGCCGGCCGGTGCCGACCGATGGCGATGCCATTCTCAATGCCCTGCCCAATCCGGTCTTGCTGATCGCGCCCGACGGCAGGATCATCGACGCCAATATGGCCGCGGAATCGTTCTTCGAGATTTCCGCCCAATTCCTGCAGCGCCAGTCGCTCAAGGAGCTGGTGCCGTTCGGCAGCCCGCTGCTGGCGCTGATCGACCAGGTGCGTTCCTCCGGGTCGCCGGTCAACGAATACAAGGTCGATCTCGGGACGCCCCGCATCGGCGGCGACCGCCAGGTGGATCTGCACGTCGCGCCGCTGACGGAGCGGCCCGGTCATATCGTGGTGATGCTGCAGGAGCGCACCATCGCCGACAAGATGGACCGGCAGCTGACCCATCGAAGCGCGGCGCGGTCGGTGATCGCGCTGGCGGCGATGCTGGCGCATGAGATCAAGAATCCGCTGTCCGGCATTCGCGGCGCGGCGCAGCTGTTGGAGCAGGCGGCCTCGTCGGAAGACCGGATGCTGACGCGCCTGATCTGCGACGAGGCGGATCGCATCGTCACCCTGGTCGACCGCATGGAAGTGTTCGGCGACGACCGGCCGGTGGCGCGCGGTCCGGTCAACATTCATTCGGTGCTCGACCACGTCAAGCGGCTGGCCCAGTCGGGCTTTGCCCGCAACATCCGCTTCGTGGAGGAATACGATCCGTCGCTGCCGCCGGTGCTCGCCAACCAGGACCAGCTGATCCAGGTATTTCTCAATCTGGTCAAGAACGCCGCCGAAGCCGTGGTCGATCTCGGCAGCGACGCCGAAATCCAGCTCACCACCGCGTTCCGGCCGGGCGTGCGGCTGTCGGTGCCGGGAAAAAAATCCCGCGTCTCGCTGCCGCTCGAGTTCTGCGTCAAGGACAATGGCCCCGGCGTGCCGGAGGACCTGCTGCCGAACCTGTTCGATCCGTTCGTCACCACCAAACCCACCGGCAGCGGGCTTGGTCTTGCGCTTGTCGCCAAGATCGTCGGCGATCACGGCGGCATCATCGAATGCGAATCGCAGCCGCGAAAAACCATTTTCCGCGTGCTGCTGCCGATGTTCAACGCCGCCAAGAGTTTTGATCACAGCAACCGCGATGACGTTTCGGGGACGCCGCCGCATGCCTCACAGGACTCAAGATGAGGAATAATGATGCCCGCAGGTAGCATACTTGTCGCCGACGACGACACGGCGATCCGGACCGTTCTGAACCAGGCGCTGTCGCGCGCCGGCTACGAGGTGCGGCTGACGGGGAACGCAGCGACGCTGTGGCGCTGGGTCAGCCAGGGCGAGGGCGATCTGGTCATCACCGACGTGGTGATGCCCGACGAGAACGCCTTCGACCTGTTGCCGCGGATCAAGAAGATGCGGCCCAATCTTCCGGTCATCGTGATGAGCGCGCAGAACACCTTCATGACGGCGATCCGCGCCTCCGAGCGCGGCGCCTATGAATATCTGCCGAAACCGTTCGATCTGAAGGAGCTGATCGCCATCGTCGGGCGCGCGCTGGCGGAGCCCAAGGAGCGGATCGCCAACCACGCCGACGATGCCGAGTTCGATTCGATTCCACTGGTCGGCCGGTCGCCGGCGATGCAGGAAATCTACCGGGTGCTGGCGCGGCTGATGCAGACCGACCTCACCGTGATGATTTCCGGCGAGTCCGGCACCGGCAAGGAACTGGTCGCCCGCGCGTTGCACGATTACGGCAAGCGGCGCAACGGTCCCTTTGTCGCCGTCAACATGGCGGCGATCCCGCGCGATCTCATCGAATCGGAATTGTTTGGCCATGAGCGCGGCGCGTTCACCGGCGCCAATACCCGCGCTTCCGGACGATTCGAGCAGGCCGAGGGCGGCACGCTGTTTCTCGACGAAATCGGTGACATGCCGATGGAGGCGCAGACGCGTCTGCTGCGGGTGCTGCAACAGGGTGAATATACCACCGTCGGCGGCCGCACGCCGATCAAGACCGATGTGCGCATCGTGGCCGCCAGCAACAAGGATCTGCGGATCCTGATCCAGCAGGGACTGTTTCGCGAGGATCTGTTCTTCCGCCTCAACGTCGTGCCGCTGCGCTTGCCGCCGCTGCGCGAACGCATCGAGGATCTGCCGGATTTGATCCGGCATTTCTTCGCGCTGGCCGAAAAGGACGGCTTGCCGCCGAAAAAACTCGACAGCCTGGCGCTGGAACGGATGAAGCAGCATCGCTGGCCCGGCAATGTGCGCGAGCTCGAAAACCTCGCGCGCCGGCTGGCGGCGCTCTATCCCCAGGACGTGATCACCGGCTCGGTGATCGATGGCGAGCTGGCGCCGCCGGCCGTCAACTCGGGCGGCAGTATCCACCCCGGCGTCGACAACCTCGGTGGCGCGGTCGAAGCCTATCTGTCCTCGCATTTTTCCGGTTTTCCCAACGGCGTGCCGCCGCCGGGCCTGTATCACCGGATCCTCAAGGAAATCGAGGTTCCGCTGCTCACCGCCGCGCTGGCGGCGACGCGCGGCAATCAGATCCGCGCCGCCGACCTGCTCGGCCTCAACCGCAACACGCTGCGCAAGAAGATTCGCGATCTGGACATCCAGGTCTATCGCAGCGGCAATTGACGGTTTCGGTGTCCGGTTTCCGCATGAGCCATGAGAGCTAGACGTGCGCGTTGAGGAGGCAATCGCCGCGGAATTGTCGTAATTCGGCAACATTGTGATATGAATGCATCAGTGCGCTGCCCTAGTGCGAATCGGCAGCTGGCAGCGTCCTCATCTCACCCCGTTACCGAATGACCAGCGCAGACACATCGGACGCAGCTTTGAATCCGTCGTTCGCCGAACCCCGGGGGGGAACCCTCCGCAGGTTGGTGGCGACGTTTGCGGTCAGCCTGGCCATCCTGTCGGCCGTTCTCACCTTCGTGGTGCTGACGGGCCTGACCCGGATCGAACCGACCCGGGAAGTCGAAGTCACCTTCATGCTGATCAACGGCGCCACCATTCTGGTGCTGGTTGGCATTATAATCCGCGAAGTCTGGCAGGTGACGCTGGCCCGGCGCCGGGGGCGGGCGGCGGCCCGGCTGCATATCCAGATCGTCAGTCTGTTCTCGGTGATCGCGGTGGCGCCGGCGGTGCTGGTGCTGATCGCCGCCTACGTCACCATCGATCGCGGCCTCGACCGGTTGTTTTCAGGTCCAACGCGCGAGGCAATCCAGAACTCGCTGACCATCGCGCTGGCCTACACCAATGAGCACGCGCAGCTGATTCAAGGCGACATCCTGGGAATGGCCAGCGATATCACGCGCGCCCCCGCCCGCCGCCTCTACGACCTGGATCCCAAATCCTTTCAGGAACTGCTGACCGCGAGCGCGGCGTCGCGCAACCTGCCGAGCGCCATGCTGATCGACAAGGACCGCAAACCTCTGGCGACAGCGGATACCGGCATCGAGCTGACCTTCGCGGCACCGCCGCCGGAGTTCCTCAGCAATGTCGATGTCGACAAGCCCGAGATTGCGGTGTTGCCGGATGAAAACTACGTCGCGGCCGTGATCCGGCTGCGAAACTTCGACGACACCTTCCTTTACGTCGCCCGTCAGCTCGATCCCCGGGTCGTCGAGCTGCTCAAGCAAACCCAGGCCGGCGTCGCCGATTATACGGAGATCGAAGCGCGCCGGCTCGGCATCCAGGTGAATTTCGCGCTGATCTTCGCGGTGCTCGCCTTGACCATCCTGATGGCCTCGATCCTGATCGGGCTGAATTTTGCCAATGGGCTGGTGGCGCCGATCCGTCGGCTGATGGGCGCCGCCAACCTCGTCTCGACCGGCGATCTGCATGTGCAGGTGCCGGTGCACAAGTCGGAGGGCGATCTCGCCCAGCTCGGCGAGACCTTCAACAAAATGACCCAGGAGTTGCGCACCCAGCGCGACGAACTGGTCTCGGCCAGTGACGTGATCGACAGCCGCCGCCGCTTCATCGAGGCGGTGCTGTCTTCGGCGAGCGCCGGCATTATCGGCGTCGATGCTTCCGGCAGCGTCGGCATTCTCAACCGCTCGGCGGAAAAACTGATCGGTCACGCCGAATCGGAGACGCTCGGCCATCCGCTGTCCGAGGTGTTGCCCGAGCTCGACGAAATGATGAAATCCGTGCGGGAAGGCGCGCAGCGGCTGGTCCAGGGCCAGATCACGATTCTCCGCGACGGCCGTGAGCGCAATCTTTCGGTCCGCGTCAGCGCCGAGCAGACCAGCCAGTCGCGCGACAATTACATCATCACCCTTGACGACATCACGGAGCTGGTTTCCGCGCAGCGCACCTCGGCATGGGCCGACGTGGCGCGCCGCATCGCCCACGAAATCGAAGAATCCGCTGACCCCGATCCAGCTTTCGGCCGAGCGCATTCGCCGCAAGTTCGGCAAAGTCATCGTCGAGGACAAGGCGGTGTTCGAGCAGTGCACCGATACCATCGTGCGGCAGGTCGACGACATCCGCCGGATGGTCGACGAATTCTCGCGTTTTGCGCGGATGCCGAAGCCGGTGATCGAGGGCGAGGACGTCGCCGACACCGTGCGCCAGGCCGTGTTCCTGATGCGGGTCGGTCACCCCGACATCGATATCGATGTCGAGATCAAGCAGGAGCCGATGCGGGCGCAGTTCGATCGGCGGCTGATCTCGCAGGCTTTGACCAACATCATCAAGAACGCGGCGGAGGCGATCGAGGCCGTTCCGGCGGAAGAACTGGGCAAAGGCCGGATCGAGGTGGTCGCCGCCGGGGAAGGCGATGACATCGTGATCGACGTCATCGACAACGGTGTCGGGTTGCCCAAGGTCAGCCGGGCCCGCCTGCTCGAACCCTACGTCACCACGCGTGAAAAGGGCACCGGGCTCGGGCTTGCGATTGTCGGCCGGGTGCTGGAAGACCATGGCGGCCGCATCGAACTCAACGATGCCGCGGACATCCGGTCGGGCCAGCGTGGGGCTTGGATGCGCCTGCGGTTTGCCGTATCCGGACAGGCCGCGAAAGCCGTGGTCAAGGAAGCGGGCGCAGAAACAAAATCACCGGCATCTGAAACCGGGGAGCCGGCAGAAGCGACTAATCGTGAAGCAAGAATCGAAGCCGCAACAGGCAGCTAAAAAGGCGGGGCGCGATCCATGGCAAATGACATTCTGATTGTCGACGACGAGGCGGATATCCGGGATCTGGTGGCGGGCATCCTCGATGACGAGGGCTTCACCACCCGCACCGCGCGCGACAGCGATTCGGCGCTGGCCGAAATCGCCAATCGCCGTCCGCATCTGGTTTTTCTCGACATCTGGCTGCAGGGCAGCAAGCTCGACGGGCTGCAGCTGTTGGAGCAGATCAAGCGCGATCACCCGGATCTGCCTGTGGTGATGATCTCCGGCCACGGCAATATCGAAACCGCGGTCGCCGCGATCAAGCGCGGCGCCTACGACTTCATCGAAAAGCCCTTCAAATCCGATCGGCTGATCCTGGTGGCGACGCGGGCGCTGGAGACCTCGCGCCTGAAACGCGAAGTCAAGGAGCTCAAGCAATTGGCGCCGGCGGCGAGCGTGCTGACCGGACGCTCCGCCTGCATGAATCAGTTGCGCCAAACCATCGAACGCGCCGCCAAGGCCAATAGCCGCATCCTGATCGTGGGCCCCTCGGGCGCGGGCAAGGAGCTGGCGGCGCGCACGCTGCATAACGCCTCGGGTCGGGCCGAAGGGCCGTTCGTCGTCATCAACGCCGCAGCGATCACGCCGGAGCGCATGGAAGTCGAACTGTTCGGCATCGAGCCGAGCAACGGCGAGCATCCGCGCAAGGCCGGCGCGCTGGAAGAAGCCCATGGCGGAACGCTATTCATCGATGAAATCGGCGACATGCCGCGTGAAACCCAGAACAAGATCCTGCGGGTGCTGGTCGACCAGACGTTCCAGCGTGCAGGCGGCACCACCAAGGTCAACGTCGATGTCCGCATCATTTCCTCGACCGCGCGCAATCTGGAAGAGGAGATCGCGGAGGGCCGGTTCCGCGAGGATCTCTATCACCGGCTGTCGGTGGTGCCGATTCGCGTGCCGCCGCTGTCGGAGCGGCGCGAGGACATCCCGGAACTGATCGACTATTTCATGGATCAGATCTCGGCCGCCACCGGACTGCCGAAACGCCAGATCGGCCAGGATGCGATGGCGGTGCTGCAGTCGCATGTCTGGCCCGGAAATGTCCGGCAATTGCGCAATAATGTCGAACGCGTGATGATTCTGGCCGGCGGCGGGCCGGAAGTCATCATCACCGCCGATATGCTGCCCCAGGATGTGGGCTCCATGGTGCCGGCGATGCCGACCAGCAATAATGGCGAACATATCATGGGCTTGCCGCTACGCGAGGCGCGGGAGGTCTTCGAGCGCGACTACCTGATCGCCCAGATCAGCCGCTTCTCGGGCAACATCTCGCGAACCGCGGAATTCGTCGGCATGGAGCGATCGGCCCTGCATCGCAAGCTGAAGGCCCTTGGCGTCGGTTGAATCGCAGCCCGTGGCATCTATTTACCTTGAATCTTATTCCTTTTCGGGCTTTTCCCGGGATAGTTCCCGCATTCGCCGCGGCCTCGCCGCGAACTGGCTTGCCTAAAAAGCGCGCCTGCCCTCTAATCATGCGGTCGGGACCCCTGGAGGGGACATCAGGAAGCCCGGCGACCGGGCAAGCCTTGCGTAAATCGGGCGGCAACCCGGTTCAAATAATTCAAATAAAAAGACGCAATCCGACTGCGAGATAAAAACAATGGCGGCAGACCGCGCACAGAACCTACAAGACACCTTCCTTAATCACGTTCGCAAAACCAAAACGCCGCTGACGATCTTCCTGGTCAATGGAGTGAAGCTGCAGGGCATTGTCACATGGTTCGACAATTTCTGTCTGCTGCTCCGGCGCGATGGCCATTCGCAGCTTGTCTACAAGCATGCGATTTCGACCATCATGCCGGGCGCTCCCATCCAGTTGTTCGAAGGCGGCGAGGATGCTCCGGCTTGAGAGTGATCTGATTGGAACCCCGGCAGCTCTCAGGGGGCGCTGACCGTCCGCGGTCGGCAGGGGGTAAATCAACGGGGCGGGTGATCGTCATCGGCCCCTACCTGCGCATGCGCCGCGGCGATCCCGAGGCGCAAACGGATGTTCGCGCCCTGCGCGATTCCGACGCACGGCTGGAGGAAGCCGTGGGTCTGGCGCGGGCCATCGACCTTTCGATCGCGGACGCGCTGATGGCGCCGGTCAGCCAGATCAGGCCCGCCACCTACCTGGGCAAAGGCAAGGTCGAGGAGATCGTCGGGCTCATCACGGGGCACGACATCGAACTGGTGGTGATGGACTGCGCGTTGTCGCCGATCCAGCAGCGCAATCTCGAGAAGGCCTGGAACACCAAGGTGCTCGACCGCACCGGGCTGATCCTCGAAATCTTCGGCCGTCGCGCCAAGACCAAGGAAGGCGCGCTGCAGGTCGAACTGGCGCATCTGAATTATCAGCGTTCGCGCCTGGTGCGATCATGGACCCACCTGGAACGCCAGCGTGGCGGTTTCGGGTTCATGGGCGGCCCCGGCGAGACCCAGATCGAAGCCGACCGCCGCCTGATCGGCGAGCGCATCACGCGCCTGGAAAACGAAATCAAGAAGGTTCAGGCGACGCGGCGGCTGCATCGCGCCAGCCGGCAGCGCGTGCCCTATCGCGTGGTGGCGCTGGTCGGTTACACCAACGCCGGAAAATCGACGCTGTTCAACCGCCTGACCCGCGCCGACGTGCAGGCCGCCGACATGCTGTTTGCGACGCTGGATCCGACCCTGCGCGCGCTCAGCCTGCCGCATGGCGGCAAGGCGATGCTGTCGGACACCGTCGGTTTCATCTCCAACCTGCCGACGCAGCTGGTGGCGGCCTTTCGCGCCACGCTGGAAGAAGTGCTGGAAGCCGACGTCATCCTGCACATCCGCGACATCTCGCACGAGGACACTGACGCGCAGGCGCGCGACGTCGACACCGTGCTGCGCCAGCTCGGCATCGATCCGGATGCCGGCCAGCGCATACTCGAGGTCTGGAACAAGATCGACCGCTTTGATCCCGAGGCGCGCGCCAACCTGAAGAATATTGCCGCCCGCCGCCCGCCGGAACACCCGTGCTTCCTGGTTTCCGCCGCAAGCGGCGAGGGCATCGACGCGCTGCTCGCCGCGATCGAGAATCGGCTGGCGGCGACGCGCGCAACGCTCGACCTTTCGATCGACGCCTCCGACGGCGCCGGCATCAGCTGGCTGCATCGCAATTCGGAAGTGCTCGCCAAGGAGCTGCATGACGGCCGCTTCGACATGACCGTGCGCGTCGACGAAACCAAGCGCGACATCGTGGTCAACCGCTTCGACGCCGTGCCGCACGCGGTGGTGTAGCGCTGCGTCGTCCTCACGAGATCGGGCTACCGAGGCATGGTTCGGCGATATCCTCGACGAGCTGTTCGGGATGCCGTAGCCGGACGCCGGATCGTCCAATGGATCATCATAACCCTTGCCTGTTAGTGATCCATTGGCGTAGTACCTCGTATGTCGAGGCCAGTCCCCGTCGGCGTCGTCGAGACGCCTGAATTCCTGGCCACAACACGGCGGTTCATGGACAGTGATGAGCGCGGGGTGTTGGTGGATTTTCTCGCCCGCAATCCGCTCGCGGGCGACCTGATCCCTGGCGCTGGGGGCGTCCGAAAGCTCCGTTGGGGTCTTGAGGGACGCGGTAAGCGAGGCGGCGCGCGGGTGGTTTACTACTATCACGACGACGAGATGCCGATCTTCGCCCTGACCGCCTACGCCAAGAACGAGCGGGCGGACCTGAGCCAGGCCGCCGCAAGGACTTTCGCCGGCTGACTGCGCTCCTGGTCGAGCGTTACGCGAGGAGAACACGATGACAAGCAAAGTGGCCAAGAGCATCCGACGCGGGCTGGAGCAGGCGCTGGCCTATGCCGGAGGCACGGCGGACAAAAGCCGCTACGGCATTCACGTGCCGGCCGATATCGACGTGAAGGCGATCCGGACCAAGCTCGACATGACCCAGCAAGAATTCGCTGGGCGGTTCGGGTTCAGCATCAATACCCTGCGCCATTGGGAGCAGGGTCGCCGCGTGCCGGAGGGACCGACCCGCGCCTATCTCCTCGTCATCGACCGCAACCCCAAGGCCGTCCGGAAGGCACTGAGTGCGGGATGAACGCCGCGGTTTTGCTTCGCGCCGCGCTCCACCAGACCGCCAAAGCTGCTATTCCCCGCTCTTCGCCTCGTTCCACAACGCGTCCATCTCGGCCAGTGAGGCTTCCCCGAGCGAGCGTCCCTGCGCCTTCAAAGCGCGCTCGATATGGCCGAAGCGGCGTTCGAATTTGGCGTTGGTGCCGCGCAGCGCGAGTTCCGGATCGGCGCCGACATGCCGCGCCAGGTTGACCAGCGCGAACAAGAGGTCGCCGGTTTCTTCCTTGAGTTGATCGGCGTCGCCGCGGTCGAGCGCGGCTTCAATCTCGTCGGCCTCCTCGCGGATCTTGTGCAGCACCGCGCGCGGGTCATTCCAGTCGAAGCCGACGCTTGAGGCCTTGCGCTGCAATTCCATGGCGCGTGACAGCGCCGGCTGCCCGGCCTTGACGCCCGACAACAGTGATGGGTGGACTGCTTCCTCGGAATTCCGCCGCGCCGCGCGTTCGGCTTTCTCCTCCGCCTTGATGCGGCCCCAGGCTTCCTTGACATGCGCCGGTGTTATCACCCCGTCCTTGTCAGCGAATACGTGCGGATGCCGCCTGATCATCTTGCGCGTGATGGCCTCGACCACGTCGCCGAAGGCGAACGCGTCCATTTCCTCGGCCATGCGGGCATGAAAGACCACCTGCAGCAGGAGATCGCCGAGTTCCTCCTTGAGGTCATCGAGATCGCCGTGCGCGATCGCCTCGGCCACCTCGTAGGCTTCCTCGATGGTGTAGGGCGCGATGCTCGCAAAGTTCTGTTCGAGATCCCAGGGACAACCGGTGCCGGGCGTGCGCAAGCTGGCCATGATGTCGAGCAGACGTGAAATGTCGCGAGAAGGGGTCATTGAGGCACCGAGCCTTTGTGGAGATCACACCTATATGCCGCAAACGGCCGTCTGATCCCAGCACAAGGCGCTTGGCCCGCGGCGTGTGCCCGGCCTGCCGGCTGCGTGCAAGCGGCTGGCGGGACTATGCGGGGGAAGGGTGGGAAGCCAAAGATGTTCTTGTTTTGTTTCACGTGAAACAGTGGTCTGCGCGCCGTTGAACCGCCTGTCGACGCATCGGCGAAGTGCCGCGTGGCGGATGTGTCGTGGCTGTCAGGAATTTGCATGAAATAAATTTGGCGTCAAAATAGACAGGGCGACCCCAAGGGTCGCCCCTACGCCATTGACAGGTTGCTACGCGTCAGATCCGTCGGTGTAGGGGCCGCCCTGCCACCACAAATTCCGCTGCGCGATGCCAGACGAGAACGACCCCAAGGTTCGCCCCTTGTAATAGCGAAATGCCTGGCCGCCGCTAACCGGCAAAATCCTCCGGCTGCAGCACGATCGGCAAACCATGTGGCGTGCGGTCGGCGGCGCGGTCCCAGGCGTTGCGATAGCGGTCGAGCATTGCCGTGCTGGCGACGCCCTTGGCGGCGACCAGTCTTTCCAGCGTCCTGAGCCAGTGCCGGTAGTAGCTTTCGCCGCTGTCGGGATCTCCGGCCGCTTGCGCGCGCTTGATTTCGTCGGCCAGCATGGCCGCCCACTCGTTCCAACTGAACAGGCCGCGTTCGTAAAGGGCGATCGCCATCGCAAAGGCCTGCGCTTCCCAGGGTTCGCGAAAGACCGGCCCCTCGGCATCAGTGGGTATGCCGGGCAGGGCGCGCCTTGCCGCTTCCGCGGCTTGCGGATCGAACCCCATCAGAGGCGCTCCAGATAGGGCTCCCAGGCATCGATCGACACCTTGAGGCCGGGATCGGAGGCCTCGCCCCATAGTTCAGGACCGTCGAATGTCACGGTGTAGAGCCATTGCGGATTTTCACCGGCGCCGGTCGCGTTGCTGTCGGGAAAGACATGACAACCCAGCACGCGCTCGATGCGCCCGACATGACCGCGCACGTAGCGCGGCAGGCGCGTATGGGTCGGTGGATGTATGGTTTTCGCGCGGACGCGATCGCCGACGGCGAAGCCGGCCGGGCTTGTGGCCTCACGCTCGGTCGGGCCGCCCCGGTGCAGCACGGCGGCGACGTCTTCCACGCTCAGGATTTTCGCGACCGGCTTGGCCGCACGCAGCGGCCGGCCGGCCTCGATCTCGTCCGGTGCGACCAGGCCGCGTTCCAGCATCAACCGCTCAAGCCCCGCGAGCCAGATTTCATAATAGCTCTTGCCGAGATAATCCTGGGGCGGCCGGTCCTCGCGGGCGAAGCGCGACATGTCGATGTTCCAGCCGCCCGGCATTCCCATCGCCATCGTCAACGCAAAGGCGCGGCGCTCCCATGGGGCATGAAAGACCGGCTCGTTTGGCTCCGGCTCGACCGGACCGGACCAGGCCACGCCGCCCATGTCGTGCGCGCCATCCATCAGGCGACCTCCAGTGGCGCTTTCGGCAATCCCGTGCCGATCATGCTGTCGCGGGTGACAAGGTCGGCCAGGCGGTCTTCGCTCCAGCCATCGGTGCCCGCAGGGCGCATCGGCAGCACCATGTAGCGGATTTCCGCGGTCGAATCCCAAACGCGAATGTCGGTACCTCCCGGCAGTTCAAAGCCGAAATCGCGCAGCACGCCGCGTGGGTCCTTCACCGCCTTGGCGCGATAGGGCGCGGATTTGTACCACACCGGCGGCAACCCCAGCACCGGCCACGGGTAACAGGAGCACAGTGTGCACACGACCATGTTGTGAAGGGTGGCGGTGTTCGCCACCGCCACGATGTGTTCGCCCTGCCGCCCGGCATAGCCGAGTTCGGCGATGGCGGGCGTGGCGTCCTTCAAAAGCCGGGCGTGATAGTCCGGATCGGTCCAGGCGCGCGCCACCACGCGGGCGCCGTTGCGCGGGCCGACCCTGGTCTCATAGGTCTCGATCAGAAGATCCAGCGCCGCCGGATCGACATAGCCCTTCTCGGTCAGAATGGTTTCCAGCGCGCGCACGCGCAGCTCGGTCTCGGACAATTCCGAATGATCGTGGCGATGATGATCGTGGTCGGGGCCGGTCATATACCCCCAGGATAGGCGCAACATGGCCGCGCTGTCGAGATGGGGCCCTTGCATCCGAATAATCCCGATTTGATCGCCGTTTGCGGGGAACGCAGGTCAAGTCTTGGAACGATCTCTCGATGGGTTCATTGCCCGACCGGGGCGCTACTTTGGGAGAAGCGATCGATGCAACTCAACAACAAGAAGATAGCTATTCTGGCGACCCACGGATTCGAGCAGTCGGAACTCGAGGTTCCCCGCGACAGACTGAAGGCCGCCGGCGCGGTTGTCCACGTGGTGTCGCCGCAATCAGGCGAGATCAGGGGCTGGGACCACAAGGATTGGGGCCGGCCGGTCAAGGTCGACAAGACCCTGAGTGAGGTCAAGGCCGACGACTACGATGCGATCGTTCTGCCGGGCGGCCAGATCAATCCGGATTTGCTGCGGGTCGAACCGAAGGCGCTGGCCTTGATCAAGGACTTCTTCAATCAGAAGAAGATCGTCGCCGCGGTTTGCCATGCACCCTGGCTCCTGATCGAGACCGGCATTGCCAAGGGCCGCAAGATGACGTCCTACAAGTCGATCAAGACCGATGTCATCAATGCCGGAGCAAAATGGGAAGACTCCGAAGTCGTCGTCGACAACGGCGTCATCACCTCGCGCAATCCCGGCGACCTCAACGCGTTCAGCGCCAAGATCATCGAAGAGATCAACGAGGGCCGGCACACCTCGCGCAGCGCGGCATAAGCACCGAGGCGTTTTCGGGCGGAGCGGTCTTCTGACCATGGCTCCGCCCGATGACGCCACCGCCGCCGGTAAAACTGGCCGTGCATTCCCGTCCCTTTATGCACTATCTTGTCAAAAAAGGGCAGGGAGCGGGGTCATCATGGCGGGCTTTGTCAGCATCGAGAAGGGCCTTGGCCCGGAGGGCCGCATCGCCGTGGTGCGCTTCGACCGCGGCGATGGCATCAACGCGCTTTCACCGCAAACCCTGCGCGAACTGACCGACGCCGCCCGCCATTTCGAGGACGACGGCGATAGCTCAGTGGTGGTGCTGACCGGCGGCCCCAAGGCGTTCAGCGCCGGCTTCGATCTGAAAGACCCTGAAGGCCGGTCGCGCCGGACCATGGATCTCGGCTCGCTGCGCCGGCATCTCAAACTGGGACCGCGCCTGACCCGCGCCTGGCAGGAGATGGAGCAGATCACCATCGGCGCCATCGAAGGATTTTGCATCGGCGGCGGCGTCGCGCTGGCGGTGGCGCTGGATTTTCGCATCATGGCCCGCGATGCGCATCTGCGCGTACCCGAGATCGGCCTTGGCATGAACATGAGCTGGCAAAGTATTCCGCGCATGCTGCATCTGATCGGGCCCGCCCGCACCAAGCAGGCGGTGATCCTGGCCGACCAGCGCATCTCCGCCGCTGAAGCCCATGCATGGGGCATGGTCGAAGAACTGGCCGATTCCGGCGCAGCCTTCGATGCCGCGATGGCGTTGGCCGCCAAGATCGCCGCGCAGCCGCCGCTGTCGGTGGCGATGACCAAGCTCACCGTCAATCGCCTCGCGCACGCGCTCGACGACCTCGCCAGCCATATGGATGTCGATCAATTCGCGCTGGCGAGTTTGACGGAAGATCACAAGGAAGGCGTCGCGGCCTTTCTGGAGCGGCGCAAGCCGCGTTTCCGGGGACAGTAGACGCGGCCAGCGATGGCCAGACTCCATGCGGGACTAGCGATGCGGCGCTCTTTCTCGCGCGATCAACTCAGCACCAGCAACCGTCCGAAAGGCGCCACGGCGCGGCCATGGCTTTCCGGCACCGCCCAGATCACGGGCCAGTTCGGCTGGAAGCGCGCGGGACCTTCGAGGTCGGTCAGCACCACGCCAATGTCCGGCCGGTATTGGTCGGCCGCATTGAGCAGCGGCGTGAAGTCGGTGCCGCCGCCACCTTCGAAATCGATGTCGGCGAGTGCGAAGCGGCCGGGCTTGAAGACGTCGATCCGGCGTACCTGGTCATCGCCGATCACCAGCACCAGACCGGCCTCCTGGCGGCGGCTGATCGCCGCGATCTCATTGGCAAATTGCTGCATCAGGTCGTCATCGACCGAACCGGAGACGTCGACGATGACGGCCAGACGCGGCGCGGTCTTGTTGGGGCTGAAGCCCGGCTCGAACGGCAGCCGCCGGTTGGTGCCGCCGCGACCCTGGTTGGCGATATAGGAGCGCGTCGGCCGCGACCACGACACATCAGGCTTGCGCGACAATCCGCGCGCCAGCCGGGTGCGCAGCACCTGCTGCCACGGCGTACGGGTCCGCGGCAGGTCGGCGATCAGGGCGCGGAGCATCGAATAGGCGCCGTCGCCGGCGTGGCCGCGCAACAGCCGCTCGCTCCATTCGCGGGCCGCTTCCGCCTCGGCTTCAGGCGAGTCCTCCGCATCGGGGTTGGCGATCAGATCAGGCGGGCTTTCGGCGCCGAGCGCGCGCACGCGTGCCGCGCGCGGTCCGTCTTCATGCTGGCTCGGGCGCCGGGGATCGCCGGATGAGTCCGGTGCATCGCGGCCCTCCGATCGCTGCTCGCTGGCGCTGGACGTCCCGCTCTGGCCGCCCTGCTGCCGCCCGGCCTGGTCGCGAAGCCTTCGATCGTCGATGGCACGATAGAGCCGCTCGACGTCCCATTCGAGCAAGGCTATCTCGACCTCCTGTTGCAGGCCGAGGGCATGATCGAGCAGCTGTTCGAGGAAGACGGACGAGGACCGTAGCCGCAGCCAGCTCAGATGACCGAGTGTACTGTTGACGATGGCGTCGGCGCAGGTGTTGAACAGTCCGAGGTCGACGTCGCCGATCAGCCGCCGCAGATCGAGTGCGCGCTGCGGGTGGCGCAGCGCGATGTGAAGCACCTCATGGGCGACCACGCCGGTCTGTTCGGCGAGGTCGAGACGTTCGAAGGCGGCGCCGTAGAACACGGTGTTGCCGTCGGTCATGACCAGGGGCGCGTCGTCGCCTAAGAGATCGCAGTGTCGCACCCAGAGGGCGAGACCACCGGTGGAAGGGGCGAATTCCACCATGCGCTGGATCGCGCGCACGCCGCGGTGGTCGTGTTGGGCGCGGACCTCAGTCATCGCCGCCGTCCTTGCGACGGCTTTCGGCATAGCGATGATAGGAGGCACTGTCGAGGATCGTGGCCTCAAGGCCGCTGGCGAGCGCGCGCTGCATCAGAAGCTCCATCGACAGCGTCTGCGCCTCGCGGATCGGCAGCGGCGCGCCGCCCCTGATATCGGGCAGTTGCTCGATGATCTCGAGCGCACGCGCCAGCGTCTTGTCATCGACACTTGCGGCCAAAAGGCCGTAGATCATGCCGTAGAGGGCGTCGAGCGACTTCGGCAGCAGCGCTGCCGTCTCCGGGCCACGGCGGGCCGCCAACAGGCGCACCACGTCGGCGCCGGCCTGGATCTCGCGCAGCACGCCGAAGAACTCCGCGGCGTTGGCAGCACCGATGCGGCCCTGCACGAACAGTCGTTTGCCCGTATCCGACAGACCGGACTTCAGCACGTTGGAAATATCCTCCCAGCCGCGCGGGCTGGCGCCGATCAAATGATCGGCCGACAATTGCGCCTGGGTGTCGTCGAGCTTGTCCGGGCGGACCTTCAGATAGGCCATCACCTCGGGTGCGAAATTCATCGCGGTGGCATGATCGAGGAAGGCGTCGATCACGGTCTGCACATTGAAGTGAAACATGCGGTCGGCCAGCGCGGTGCCCATGTCGTGGCTGACCGCGCCGTGAAAGCTGGCATTGCCGGCGGCGATCACCTGCCAGCCATCGGGCAACCGGTAATTGCCGACCCGGCGATCGAGGATCAGGGAATAGGCCGAGATCTGCAGCCGTTGATCGGCGGCGGTGAGTTCGTCGAGAAAGAGAATGCCATCCCGCTGATCGCCATTGGGCAGGAATTCAGGCGGAAACCAGACGGTCTTCTCCAGCGCGTCATCGGCATAGATGGCGCCGCGGATATCGACCGGCTCGATCGTGGTCAGGCGCAGATCGACCAGCGGGATATCAAAATGCGCCGCGACCTGGCGGACGATCGAGGACTTGCCGACGCCGCGGCTGCCCCACAGCATCGAGGCGCGCCGCCGCAGCACGGGATCGGCATATTGCTCGATCAGAGCGGCCTTGGCGGCCGCGATCGAGACCGGCGGGATGTTCATGGGATTGCCGGGCATCCTGCCTCTGTGTCAGGCCGGTCGACCATCGGGCGCCATCGCCGTAGTCGCGGAGGCCGGCGCCTTCAGCCATGATGATGCGGTGGATGGCCGCGGCAGCGGCGGAATTTCGAACCGTGGCAGTTCGCGCATGCCGAACAGGATGAGCATCAACAGCGGCGGAAGGTTGAAAATCATCATCAGGATCATCGAATCCTGGGGGATATGGACCAAGGTCAGCGCCGAGGTCGCGGCGATCAAGGCGAAGCAGGCCAGCAGTGGAAGGGTGCGACGGAACACCACGCGCCAGCGCGCTCCGACCAGCCTTTCGTGGTAGCGGCGCGGCGGCTCCGCGAGCGTCCGGGCCAGATGGGCAACCGCCTGCTGCAGCGCCGTCTCGATGCGGCGGCTCCGCGCCGGTTCGCGGCGAGGCACGCGCAGGCTGCCGGTCCACCCGGCGACACTGCGACGCAGCACACGCCAGTCCCATCCCAAGATCGCCAGCACATCGTCCGGCAGGTCCAGCGGACCATCCGGCGTCGGCAATAGTTCGATCTCGGCCGGATAGCCCTTGCCGTTCTCGGCTTGCAAAGCCAGCGTGAGTCCCTGCAGTTGGGCCTCCGCCCAGATCAGCACCATCCCCATCGCCTGGCCTTCGCTGCCGGGCGCGAGCCGGTAGCTTTGTGCGATCACGACATCGGCGACGATCTGGAACTGGCGCTGGAGTGGAACGGCCTCGATCTGCGTCAACAGGTCTCCGGGATGCGGCCCCTCGGTCGAAAGCGTTGCAGCAATTCCGTTAGGCAAGGTCAGGGTGCGGACCAGCCGGTAGAAATCGGGTCGAGGATTCTCAAGCCGCAGCACCTCCGTGAGAGCGCCGCAGCCATCTATCTCCGCGGCATGCATGATCGGCCTGAAGACGAGCCTGCGTTCGAGGCGGTCGCTGGCGGCGAGATCGACATGGCGGCCGCGCCGGGTGAACGGTCCGACCAGGCTCAAAATCTGGTGGTGGGTCAGCGGTTGCGGCGCCGTCACGGCTGGCCGCCATATCGAGCGGGGCTCCGCGCCGCCTGCGATCTGCAATGCCGATCGGCGTCCGCCCGCTGGGTTGCCAACAGTCAACCGATCTTCTCCGGCTCGCTTCAGCCCCCGCTAAAATGTGTCCGATTTCCAGCTCCGGGGCAAGCCATAAACCTGCAGGAGATGCAGCATGATGCCGCTCGATGCTGGCGCAAGATGAGGGCGAACGCGACAACGCCGATCGGGCCCCACGTCAAGCTCGGTGGACGCCGATAGGCGAGATTGCCAATAGCCAAATGGCAGCTGCCAAACTAAAGATGCCGAAAAGACAAAGAGGGAGGCCGCCAACGATGCCAACCACCAGCAAAACCATCGCCGTCGTCGTTCTCGGTATCGCGGTGACCACAGGTTGCGCCTCTGCCCAGACATTTGCGGAAAAATGCCAGGCCATGGCGAGCGCTGCGAACGCGCCCGCCATTACTCAGGCCAATTTCGTCGCGGCGGGACTGCTGAGCTTTCCCGGACTGCCTCCTGGGGGCATCGATGCGCCCGCTCATTGCCTGATCCAGGGCGCGCTGGCTCCTCATGTGGGCATCGATGGGAAGAACTATGCCATCGGCTACGAGTTGCGCCTGCCGATCAACTGGAACGGCAAGTTCGTGTTTCAGGGTGGCGGCGGTTCCGACGGAGTCCTCCGTCCGGCCATTGGCGTGCAGGCAACGGGTGACGTATCGGCTTTGGCGAAGGGCTACGCCATCGCCTCAACGGATGCCGGTCATCGGGACGAACCGGGGCCGATCGGCCCCTATCTGTTCGGGCTCGACCCGCAGGCGCGCATCGACAAGGGCTACAACCACATTCCCGTCGTGACGGCGAAGGCCGAGGAACTCATCCAGGCGCTCTATGGCAACGTGCCATCGCGAAAGTATTTCGTCGGCTGCTCCAATGGCGGCCGGCAGGGCATGGCCGCGACCCAACGCTATCCCCTGCTGTTCGATGGCGTCGTCGCCGGCGCTCCGGCCTATCGGGTGCCGCGCGCGGCCATCGAGGCGATGGCCGAAGTGCAGGTGTTCGCGTCGATTGCCCCCAGGAGAGCCGACGGCAAGCCCGACCTGGGCGCCGCCTTGAGCAGGGACGATCTCAAACTGCTATCCGACAAGATCGCGGAAAATTGCGACGCCGCCGACGGGCTCGCCGATGGTCTTGTCAACAATGTCAGGGCCTGCAAATTCGATCCGCTGGCGCTGCAATGTTCCGCCGGCCAAGCCGAAGGCTGTCTGGCACCGGAAAAAGCCAAAGCAATTGATCGTGTCTTCAAGGGGGCGCGGCTTCCCAATGGCGAGCTTTTGTATTCCGACTGGCCGTGGGATCCCGGCATTGCCAGCCCAGGCTGGACGGCCTGGAAGATCGGATCGCCGGGCAAGATGCCGCCGGACGCGCGCGACGTGACGCTGGTGCCGGGTTCGGTCGCGTATTATTTCTCATCCCCGCCGCAGAAGGTCATTGATCTCTATGACTACACGCTGTCCTACGATATCGACAGCGGCCTTAAGGCAGTCGAGGCGGTGTCGCCCCCCTATCTCGAATCCGGCGGCTCTATCGAAGCCGCTGACTCAACGAACGTCGACGCCTTCAGGGCTCACGGCGGCAAGATCATCTTCTATCACGGGATGGCCGATCCGATCTTTTCCGCCAACGATACGATGGCCTATGTCGACGCGCTGGCGAAGCGCTACGGCAGATCAGGCGATTTCACGCGGCTCTACCTCGTGCCGGGCATGAACCATTGCGCCGGCGGTCCTGCGACCGACCAGTTCGATGCGCTTTCCGCGCTCGACGACTGGGTGGACAAGGGGCAGGCGCCGGCGAGCCTGGTTGCGAAAGCCCGCAATATTCCCGGCGTGCCGTGGCCCGGTCGAAGCCGCCCGCTGTGTCCCTATCCGTCCTATGCAAGCTATGCCGGGTCGGGAAATATCGAGGATGCCGCGCGCTTCAGCTGCAAATAAAGCCGCCGGCCGCTACTCCTCGTTCACCGCAAACAGCAGCAGCGATCGTCCGGTCACCTGATACGGGCTGCCGAATTTGAACGGTGGCTCGGAGGTCAGGTCGGGAATGTTGGTGTCGAGCAGCAATGACCAGGACGAGCCGGTGCCGCATTTGGGCAGGGTGAATTCGACCAGCCCTTCATAGCTGTTCATCACAATCAGCACGCTCTGGTCGGCGCCGCGCCGTTTGATGCCGGTCTTCTGGGCGCGGCCGTCCAACAGCATGCCGAAGCATTGCATCGACGCATCTTTCCAGTTCGTGTCCTGCATCTCGCTGCCATTGGCGTTGATCCAGGTGACGTCGCGGATGCCGAGCGTCTCGTCCAGTTGGCCGGTCAGGAACCGGCTGCGGCGCAGCGTCGGGTAGGTCTTGCGCAGCTGGATCAGGCGCTTGGTGAAGGCAATGAGATCGTTGGCCTCGCTGCCGAGATTCCAATCGAACCAGGAAATGTCGCTGTCCTGGCAATAGGCGTTGTTGTTGCCCTTTTGGGTACGGCCGAATTCGTCGCCGCCCAGCAACATCGGCGTGCCCTGGGAAAACAAAAGCGTTGCCAGCATGTTTCGCTTCTGGCGATTTCGTAACTCAAGTACCGCCTTATCGTTGGTCGGACCTTCGACCCCGCAATTCCAGGACCGATTACTGGAACTGCCATCCCGGTTGTCTTCGCCGTTGGCCTCATTGTGCTTGTCGTTGTAGCTCGCCCAATCGTTGAGGGTGAAGCCGTCATGCGCGGTGACAAAATTGACGCTGGCCCAGGCCCGGCGGCCGTCATGGTTGAACAGATCTTCCGACGCGGTGATCCGCGGCGCCAGTTGCGCGGCGTCGGCTTCGGCGCGCCAGAAATCTCGCACCGTGTCGCGGAATTTGTCGTTCCATTCCGCCCAGCCCGGGGGAAACCCGCCGACCTGGTAGCCGCCGGGGCCGATGTCCCAGGGCTCGGCAATCAGCTTGATCTGGGTCAGCAGCGGATCCTGATCGACAGCCTTCAGGAAGCCGCTCTGTTCGTCGAACCCAGTGACTTCGCGCGCCAGAATGGTACCGAGATCGAAGCGGAAGCCATCGATATGCATGTGCTCAGACCAGTAGCGCAGGCTGTCGGTGACCATCTGGATCACTTTGGGATGCGACAGGTTGACGGTATTCCCGGTGCCGGTGTCGTTGATGTAGCGGCGCGGGTCCGGCGCCAGTCGGTAGTAGCTGAGATTGTCGATGCCCTTGAAGGACAGTGTCGGCCCAAGTTCGTTGCCCTCGGCGGTATGATTATAGACCACGTCGAGGATGACCTCGAGGCCGCCGGCATGCAGGCTGGCGACCATCTCCTTGAATTCGCGCAAGGAGTTGGGGACGTCGGAAGCATAACGCGGGTCGGGCGCGAAGAACCCGATGGTGTTATATCCCCAGTAATTGGTCAGCTTCTTTTCCAGGAGATTGCTGTCGTTGACGAAGGTATGGATGGGCAAGAGCTCGACCGACGTCACGCCGAGCGCGGTCAGATAGTCCACCATCTGGCGGCCGCCGAAACCCGCATAGGTTCCGCGCAGGTGTTCCGGAACACCCGGATGTTTTTTCGTGAAGCCTTTGACATGCACCTCATAGATGATGGTCTGTTCCCAGGGTACATTCTGCCGGCCGGGTTCGCCCTGCCAGTCAAAGCCGGGATCGACGATCACGCATTTGGGCATGAAGGGCGCGCTGTCGCGCTCATCGAAAGTCAGATCGTCGGCGGTTTCCATCTTGTAGCCGAACACGGCCGGATCCCATTGCAACGAGCCGGCATGCGCCCGCGCGTAGGGATCGAGCAGCAACTTGTTCGGGTTGAAGCGAAGTCCACCCGCGGGTTCATAAGCACCATGAACGCGATAGCCGTAAAAGGTGCCGGGGCCGACATCGGGCAGATAGCCGTGAAAAATCTGGTCGGTATATTCTGGCAATTCGACGCGGCTAAGTTCGCGTCCACCGGCCTCGTCGAACAGGCAAACCTCGACCTTTGAGGCATGGGCCGAAAACAGCGCGAAATTGGTGCCCTTGCCGTCCCAGCACGCTCCCAAGGGATAGGGCAGGCCTTCTTCGATGGATTTGACCGGCACGATGCCCCCTCAAGTCTTGCTGCACGAAATGCCTTTGCTAACGACGATGGTTCCCAATTGTTGCAGGGCATCAAAACAATTTTCAACCACGATTGTGCTGCGAGAGCCAGGATGCCAGGGCCGACGCGGCGACATTCGCTGTTGGGTGGTCGATCTCTTCGAGCGCCGAGAGAATGGAATGGGCCAGATCGGGCCGCTTGCGGCCGAGGCGAGCGAGAAGCACGATGGCCTCCTCGTCCGCGACCCCGGCCAGCGCGTCGATCACGCCCGTCGAAGGCTTTGCGATCAAGCGGCGCTTCAAGGGATTGCGCGCCTCGAGGCGTCCCATTCTGCCCAGCGCGCAGGCAGCGGCGGTGGCGATCTTGTCATCGCCATCGGTCAGCAATTCGATCAGCGCCGGCACGACTTCGCCGCCCGCGCGGACGCAACCGCAAGCCGCCGCGCGCACCGAGGAATCCGGGTGTCGAAGCAGCGGCAGCGCGACATCAGGGGTGAGTTTGACGCCAAGCGCGGCAGCTGCGGCGACCGCGGTCGCGAGATTGGGGCCCTGCACGATCTGACTGAGGATCATGCGATGCACCGCCCGCGCCGCTTCCGGCCCGCCAATCGCGCTCAAGGCCTTCAGTGCCGCAATTTGCTCGGGAACGCGGCGATCGAGGCCAAAGCCAGCGAAACGCCGGCAGAGCGCGGCCAGCGCTCCCACCGCATTGCCAAGCCGACGCCGCCCGGCCTCCGCGGCGAGCGCATCTGCGTCGTCGAGCGATGCATCGGGCAGAGCGGCGATCAACGTCGCGTCTGAAAGCTCCTCCGCGACGATTGACCTCATTGCCCCGGAACTTTCGTGTCGGGGGGCAGGCGGAAGATCCGCGAACAGGTCGAACTGCGTGGGCTCCTTCATGCCTGAAAATCTGCCCCAGCGAGGCGCTCGGTTCAATTGCTTTTGTCGCCGCCCTTGAACTTGCCTTGCTTGGCGTCGTGCTCGGCCTTCTCCGCGACACGTTGACAAATGAAACCTCCACGAGCAGCTTGGCAAATGCTGTCAGCGATCAAAAGGCACGGTACGCCGATGTGGAAGGCGCTCCTCCTGCTCATTGGCCTGTTGGGTCTGTTCTGTCCGACCGATGCGGCGGCCTGGGGCTATCAGGGCCACGAGGTGGTCGGCTCCATCGCAGACCAGCTGCTCAATCCGAATGCCCGGCAGCAGGTGGCCCAGATTCTCGGCGCCGGCCTGAACTTGCGCATCGCCGCGCCGTGGGCGGACTGCGTCAAGAGCGTGGTGCGCTATGACGATGGCAATTTTCATTATGTAGTAGACCCCGATCATCTCGACTACGAAGTGCCATGCACGCATTTCAACTCCAGGGAGGAGAGGGCGCGGATGGTGGATTACGCCCAGCGAAACTGGTCCACCTGTTCGTATGCTCCGGATGGGCATGAGCGCGGCTGCCACAACACCTTTCATTTCGATGACATCGCGATCCAGCGAAGTCGCTTTGACCGAAACGAGGAAGGGCAGAACGATCACGACCTGGTCGCCACGATCGGCGCCGCGATCGCGGTATTGACCGACCAGCCGGTGCCGCCGCCGTTCCCGTTCTCGATCAAGGACAAGAAGGAAGCCTTGCTGCTGCTCGCCCATCTGATCGGCGACCTGCATCAGCCGCTGCATGTCGGCGCCATCTATCTCGATGCCGACGGAAAGCCGGTCGATCCTGACACAACCCACCAGATCGATCCCGCAACCGAGACCGCTGGCGGCAACGCCATTCAGGATGAAAACCTCAGCCTGCACCACGAATGGGACGATATCCCGACCGACATCGGCGAGGCCGCGACCCGCGAACTACTGGCAACGGCGCGGTCGTTGCCAGCGAGCCCAGGCACGATCGGCCACTGGCCGGCCGACTGGGCATCCGACAGCATCGTGGTCTCGCATACGGCCTTCGAGGGCCTGACGTTCAAGCTGATCGCGACCGTTCCAGCGAGACAATGGGCCGCAGCCTTTGCCGATCACGCCGGATATCTGCAGTCGATGGATGCGATCAAGCGCAAGCAGTTGGCCAAAGCCGGGGCGCGACTGGCCGAACTCCTGAACGCGATCTGGCCTTGAGCCGCGGCCGACAGGCCATCAAATCATTCGCCGCCGGTTGGGGTTGCGACGCCGGGATGGGCGCTCGAGGATGTTTGCCTGAAGGCCGGTTGCAATGGCGCGCCGATGCAGAAGCTCCGTCAAAAGCCTCTGCGCCTCACGGACAAGCGGAGCCGAGATCGCCCCGATATCCGTAAGCTGCTCGATGATCTCAGTTGCGCGGGCCAGCGTGGTCTCGTCAACACAGGCGACCAAGAGGCCGTAGATCATGCCATTCAACGCCTCGAGGGACCGCGGCAGGCGCGCGGCTGTTTCCTTGCCGGGACGCGCGGCCAAGAGCTGCGCCACATCGGCGCCGGCCTCGATCTCGCGCAGCGCGCCGAAGAACTCGGCTGCGTTGGCTGCCCCAATGAGGCCTTGAACCAAGACCCGCTTGGCCGCCTCCGACAGGTCCGAATTAAGAACATTGGAAAGATCCTTCCAGCCGACCGCACTCGCACCGATCCAACGGTAGACAGAAAGCGGCGTCCAGGTGCCGTCGGGTTGATCCGGATCGAGTTCTTGAAAGGCCGCCACATGCTCACTGGAAGCAGGATCGCCACGGTCGCCCATCGCGGGCGGCACGTTGAAGTGGAACATGCGGTCGGCCAGCGCCATGCCAGCCTCGGGGCTGGCCGCCTCGTGTAAACTGGCCTTGCCGGCGACGATCACCTGCCATCCCCCGGGCAGCTGGAAGTCGCCGACGCGGCGCTCGAGGACCAGCAAGGAGGCCAAATTCCGCAGCCGCCGATCGGCTGTGTTCAGTTCGTCGAGAAAGATGATCCCATCCTCCTGCTCGAGCGAGGGCTGGAATGCGGCAGGAAAGCCGGCGGGCCCCATCATCGCCAAGCCAAGATCGACCAGCGGGATTTTGAGATGCGCGGCTACCGGTCGCACAATCTTGGACTTGGCCCCGCCGCGCGTTCCCCACAACATCGAAGGGCGATGTCGCAGTACCGGATCAGAATACTGCTCGGCGAGGGCGGTCTTCGCCGCAGCGGCCAAAACCGGCGGCACGAAGATCTCGAAAATCGATTCGTCAGAGCAGAACCCAGCACCGGCCTCTCCGGTAGGCTCTTTACTCTGCCCACGAGAGGCCCAATAAATCTTTTCATGTAGCCCGCAAAGCGCGAGCTGCCGCGCTATCTCCCCGCCGAGGCAGCCGCTGGTGCCGTTGATGCGAGCGATTTCAGCGATGAGATCATCCAACTTGCTCTCCGTCTCGTATAAAGTAACTAATTGGATATATTGGCTACCAATTGGTACGTTATTTTTTAAACATGAGTTAAGGGTTTCGTACTTAATGGTATCCAACTCAATCGATAAGAAGAGGGGTCCAGGCCGGCCGCGGGAGTTTGATCCGGATCAGGCCCTTGACGAGGCTGTCGAGCTGTTCTGGACCTTTGGCCTGGAGGGGGTCGACGTCCAGCGGATCGCGCGCGCGGTTGGTGTTACCAAGCCCAGCCTCTACAGGCTGTTTGGCGACAAATCCCAGCTGTTTCTTCGCGCCATGAAACGATACAGCGAGACCATTGGCGTCAAACCATATGTGGCCTTCGCCGCCGAGCCCGACATTCGCAAGGCGCTGCAAGCCCTGATCGAAACGGCTGTTCGAACCGCCACGGCTGAGGGACGTCCGCGCGGATGCCTGGTGGCCTGCGTGGCCGCCGCTCAAGCCGGCCAGTCCGAGGAAATTCGGCTGGCAATCCAGCGCACGTTAGCGACAGTAGCAGACATTGTCGCCCATCGGTTCGAACAGGAAATCAAATGCGGCGCTCTGCCTGCGACGACGTCGGCGCAGGCGAGGGGCCGCCTCGTCGTTGATACCCTGCAAGGTCTGTTGCTGCGCGCGCGCGCGGGCGCCTCGCAAAAGGAACTGCTCGACGACGCGCAAAGCTTTGTCGAACTTCTGCTCAGATGAAGTTTTGCACGCGCCGCTGAGGCGATCACATCTGCCTGTTCGGACTGCCACCCCTCACGGCACGGCGTTGACGTGCCTGCCGATCCACTCCAGCAACAGGTCGGCAATATCCAGGCTGTTGTCGTCCTGCATCAGCATGTGCGTGTTGCCCTTGATGCCGATGTCGGGCAGCACCAGCAGCTCCGCTTTGCCGCCAGCCGCATTGGCGGCTGCGACAAAGGCGCGGCAGTTCGCAAGACGCGGCGCCCAGCGCGGAAACTGATCGACGTAGTCGCCGAACAGCACCAGGATCGGCAGTCCGTCATAGGGTGTCATGTCGCCGGTGGGCGCAGGGCAGGCGCCGGGCTCGATGGAAACTACCCCAGCGATGCCCTTCCGGCTTAGTACCGCCGTCTGAAAGGGGTAGATGCCAGACTGGGAGTGGCTCATCAGGATCGCGCCGCCGATCTTTTGGACCAGCTCCGAGAGCGCCGGCACGGTCGGATTTGGCGTGGGGAGATTGGCGAGGCTGTCCGGGACCATCTGCTTCCAGAACTCCGCCTGGGCCTTAACGGGGAAGCGCATGCCGGGCATGAGCTGCGGATATTCCTTGCCAAAGCGAAAGATGGCCCAGGCGCTCTCGTGTCCGGCGGAGAACACCGTCGGCAACTGATCCACGGCGGCCTTGCCGCTCTTGACCGCGTTGATGGCCGATGGATCCGCAGCCGAGCGGCCGCGCCAGACCTGATCGATGATGTAGGTGGGATGGCCGTGACGAACAAAATATTCGTCCCATCCCATGCGGCCATCCGGCGTCGTCTCCCAGGTCTTGCCGGTCAGGCAGCAGCCATGGATCAGGACAACGGGCACGCCGAGTATACCCGCAGGCACCTGGTACCGGACATACATCTGGTCGACGGTGATGGTGCCCGACGGCGCATAGGCAGGAAGGGTCGAGAGCGTATCGGATTTGACATCCCGTCCGCCGACGAAAAAGCTACCCTGGCGGGCGATGGTGAGCGGGCCGGGATCGGGACGAGGTGTTTGCGCAGTGGCAGAGACGGCCATCGCGCAGAGGCCGGCGGCGAGCAGCAGCACGCGCATGTGGCGTTCCTTCCCAAGGTAGCGGTTCGTGGCGCCGTTAATAAGGCAGGCATCCATCCGCAGCTTTCATATCAGAAGCTCAGGCAGAGGAGGGGCGTTTCCGGTGGCCAACCTATGTCCAGCTGGGATCGTGGATATTACATGACCGTTCGCCGCAGCGTAATTCGCGTCAGCTCCGACGGCCGTCCGAGCCGCAGCGCGAAGCCAGGCCACAGGGCGGTGCCGTTGTTCACGTACAACGTCATTGCGTCGACGTCGTAGCGGCCCGAGACGTATCCGGCATTGGCGCGCGCGGTCAGCCGGTCGAGCCCGATGACCATGCCGCCGTGGGTGTGTCCGGACAGTTGAAGCGCAACCCCGAGTGCCGCGGCCTCTCGTGCGGCTCTCGGCTGATGGTCCAAGAGGACGACCGGGACACCCTTCGGGGCGCCCTTCAGAGCAGCAACAAGGTCTCGCGCGGGATGGCCGCTGCGGGACGCCGACAGATCGGTGACGCCGGCGAGAACCAGCTTGCCGCTGTCGCGATCCAGCACCACGTGATCGTTCTCGAGCACCTGCATCCCCATTTCAGCGTAGTGACTCATCCAGTCGCGATAGCTGAAGAAATATTCGTGGTTGCCGGGAATGACGTAGACGCCGTCCGCGGCGCGCAGGTCTCGCAATGGCTCCACGTCCACACGTCGCGCCGCGAGGCTGCCGTCGATCAGGTCTCCCGTCACGACGATCAGGTTCGCGCCGAGCTTATTGGCTCGCTCGACGACAGCGCGTGCCCATTTCGCGGTGAAGAGGCGGCTAATGTGGAGATCGGTCAGTTGCAGCAACGTGTAACCGTCGAATTGCGGTGCCAGTCCCCTGATGCCGATCTCGATGTCCTTCAACGGCGGCACGCGGAGCGCCTGGTGGACACCTACCGCGGCGAGGAGTGCGGCAGCGGTGCCCAGCCCGTAGCGTAGGCCGTCGGGCACGCTTACTCCGCCGCCATGGACCAGCATCGCCATCAGCGTCCCGACATCGAGCAGCAACTGCATGGGCGCGAGCAGTATGATCGTTCCAAACGCCCAGTTGAAGAGAATGACCACCGGGCGCGGAAATTCGGGCGAGAACACCGACCCCGATGAAAGCCGGCTCCAATAATGATACTGCGACGCGGCCAGAAGGATCGCTGTCGCGATGCATTTTACCGAAAGTGGCAACTGCAAAGGCCATAAGAACCGCGTGACGACGACCAGACACGGCAAGACGAGTATGAGGCGAAAAATCGGTCTATCTCCAAGGGCGAAGGTTGCTTAGTCGGAACCGCGGCCCATCACAACAACCGCTTGACGGCTTCGCTACTCACCCCAGGAATGACCGCGGCTCTATAAATTATTTCTCGCGTGCGACAAGGATTGTTGGGATCATTGTAGCGTCCTCAGATACCGTGTGCACGAATAATCTGGCGTTCCTCTACCCGCGGAGCTTCCGGACAAAACGGTCGGGATCGGTGAGGGCAGGTTGCCCGTTGCCCCGAGCTGCGCGCGAACCACGCGCAGATGGCGGTCCAATCTGTCCCAAGCCTTGACCAGCGATGGAGATTGGGTCCGGAACGCGGCCGAGGCGCTGGCGCGGGGCGCGGCCTCCACTGGCCTGGTAACAATTCCTGCTTAGACCCTTCGGAGGCGTGTTCCGTTTGGCTCGCTGCGGGGTTAAGTTAGAGCCAGCCTTGGAGTAGTTGCAAGATGGTCAGTCGTATTGAAAGCGTTATCAGCGAGCGGACGGAGCGCCGACGGGCAACGGCGGTGGCCCGTGTCGATCCCTTGTTGCGCGCGCTGCGTTTGGACGGCTTCGACGTGGTGGTAATTGGCTCACTGGCGAGACGAGAATTCAAGTCCCATTCCGATGTCGACTTTCTCGTCCGGGGCGGCGTGGATACAGAGCGGCGCGCCAAGGTGGAGCGCGCCGTGGCAGCAGCGATGCGCGGGTCCGGCATCGCCTACGACCTGATCTTTGCGGCTGATCTCACTCCCGAGCGGCTTAGGGAGTTCGAACGTGATCTCGTCTAAGCATCCAGCGTTCGCAAAACTCGCGACCAAGCTCGATCGGGCCAGACAAGAGCTCGGCAAGATAGATAGCTATATCGACTCGATGGCGGACTCAGATCGCCCTGTTAACGAATGGGCACGCGGTGCCGCCTTGGCCTTGGGCATTCACAACATCTACAACGGCATCGAAGATGTGATGCTGAACGTCGCCAACGACATTGACGGCTATGTGCCGACGGGCGAGTCGGCGCATCAGGATCTGCTTGACCAGATGTCGGCGGCGATCGACGGCAGGCGTCCTCGTTTGCTTGATCCAGAACTCTACGGCCTCCTGGTCGAGTTGAAGGGATTCCGCCACGTTGTTCGCCATCGATACGGGTTTGATCTTGATCTCTCAAGAGTTGAAGAGAATCTGGCCAGGGTACGCCTCGCATTCCCGGCGTTCGTCGAGGCCGTATCCAGCTTAGAGGGATCGATGGCCGCGGAGAAGGCGAACCAGGAGAGACCCTCGGGGCCTTCCGGCGCTTCCTGAGCAAGGAGAGATAACCCAGGCTGTCAGATTCGCATAAGATATATTATGGAATATTTTATCCCATGTGATATCAGACACTTAGTTAAAATCAGCGCGAAATAGCCGGGTTCATAGCCGCGGTCGCCAGCGCCTGCGAACACTGCCGACGGCCAAATCTCACCACGCGCCCGCGAGATCGCAGATGACCCGGCGGCAGCGGGTCCGTATAGAATAGCCGGAGCCAAGAACAATTCATCGCCAAAGGGAGAGAACCTGATGAGCTTTTCGCGACGTGGGCTGTTGAAGGCTTCGGCCGCGACGGCGGTTGTGGGCGGCATCGGCGCGCCGTGGATCGCGCGCGCGCAGTCGGCCGAGTTCAGCTACAAATTTGCCAACAACCTGCCGGACAGCCATCCGTTGAACGCCCGCGCCAAGGCGATGGCGGAAGCGATCAAGTCCGAGACCGGCGGCCGCGTCGAGCTGCTGATTTTTCCGAACAACCAGCTTGGCTCGGACACCGACATGCTGAGCCAGATTCGCTCCGGCGGCGTCGAATTCTTCACGCTGTCGGGATTGATCCTGGCAACCCTGGTGCCGGCGGCCTCGATCAATGGCATCGGCTTCGCATTCCCGGACTATGCCACGGTCTGGAAAGCCATGGATGGCGAACTCGGCGCCTATGTGCGCGGCGAAATCACGAAGTCCAATCTCGTGGTCATGGACCGGATCTGGGACAACGGCTTCCGCCAGACCACGTCATCAACCAAGCCGATCAACAGCCCGGAGGACTATAAAGGCTTCAAGATCCGGGTGCCGGTTTCGCCGCTGTGGACCTCGATGTTCAAGGCGTTCGACGCCTCGCCGGCCTCGATCAATTTCAGCGAAGTCTATTCGGCGCTGCAGACCCGGATCGTCGAAGGTCAGGAAAATCCGCTGGCCTTGATCTCGACGGCAAAGCTCTACGAGGTGCAAAAGTATTGTTCGCTGACCAACCACATGTGGGACGGTTTCTGGTTCCTGGCCAATCGTCGCGCCTGGGAAAAGTTGCCCGAGGACGTCCGCGCCATTGTCGCCAAGAACATCAATGCTGCCGCCTTGCTGGAGCGTGGCGACACCGAAAAGCTTAACGCCACGGTGCGCGAGGATCTCGCGGCCAAGGGGCTGGTCTTCAACCAGCCCGCGGTCGCGCCATTCCGGGACAAGCTGCGCGCGGCAGGCTTCTATTCGGAATGGAAGGGCAAATATGGCGATCAGGCCTGGGAGACCCTGGAAAAAGCCGTCGGCAAACTGTCGTAAGCGGCCGCGCTGGGGCTCGCCATGGTTCAGGCCGAAATGATGCAAACGGCAATCGGCGAGGTGGCCCGTACGGCCCCTCACCGATCGCTCGCGGACAGGCTTGAGCGTTTTCTGGGCGCGCTGGTTGAAATCCCCGCGGCATTGCTGGTCGTGGCCGAGGTCGTCATCCTGTTTGCCGGCGTGGTCGCGCGCTATGGCCTGCGTAGCCCGCTGATCTGGTCGGACGAACTGGCCTCGATCCTGTTCCTGTGGCTGGCCATGCTGGGCGCCGCGGTGGCCTTTCGCCGCTCCGAGCACATGCGCATGACGGCGATTGTCGGAAGCGCCCGCCCCGCGACGCGCGCCTGGCTCGACCTGGTCGCGACATCAGCGGCGCTGGCATTCCTGCTGCTGATCGCCTGGCCGGCCTACCAGTATGCCTATGAGGAAAGTTTTATCACCACGCCGGCCCTGCAGATTCCCAACATCTGGCGGGCCGCGGCGCTGCCGGTCGGGGTCGTCCTGATGGCGCTGTTTGCCTTGCTGAGGCTGTCTCGGGCCGGCGATCTCAGGCTGGTCGCGGCGGCGGCGCTTTCGGTGATGCTGGTGATCGCCCTGTTCTGGTTGGCGCAGTCCTGGCTGCGTCCGCTCGGCAATCTCAACCTGATCATCTTCTTCGTCGGCGTCGCCGGTTTCTGCGTGTTTACAGGCGTGCCGATCGCCTTCGGCTTCGGACTTGCGATCTTCGGCTATCTGGCGCTGACGACGCGGACGCCGCTGATGGTGCTGGTCGGGCGCATGGACGAGGGCATGAGCCACCTGATCCTGCTGTCGGTGCCGCTGTTCGTATTCCTGGGCCTCTTGATCGAGATGACCGGAATGGCGCGCGCCATGGTGGCGTTTCTGGCGAGCCTGCTTGGCCATATCAGGGGCGGCCTGCATTATGTGCTGGTCGGTGCCATGTACCTGGTATCAGGCATTTCCGGCTCCAAGGCTGCCGATATGGCGGCGGTGGCGCCGGTGCTGTTTCCGGAAATGAAGGCGCGCGGCGCCCGGCCTGGCGATCTCGTCGCCCTGCTCGCGGCCACCGGCGCCCAGACCGAAACCATTCCGCCGAGCCTGGTGCTGATCACGATCGGCTCGGTGACGGGCGTTTCGATATCCGCACTGTTTACCGGCGGCCTTTTGCCCGGCGTGGTGCTCGCCATCACGCTGTCGGCGCTGGTGTGGTGGCGCTATCGCGGCGAGGATCTCCGTCACGTGAAGCGTGCCAGCGGCGGCGAAGTCGCCAGCTCTTTCATGATCGCGCTGCCCGCGCTGGCGCTGCCGTTCGTGATCCGCGCCGCCGTGGTCGAAGGCGTTGCGACCGCGACCGAAGTGTCCACCATCGGGATCGTCTACGCCTTGGTCGTCGGGCTCCTGGTCTATCGCCGCTTCGACTGGCGGCGGCTGGGGCCGATGTTGGTAGAGACGGCATCGCTGTCGGGCGCGATCCTATTGATCATCGGCGCCGCCACCGGCATGGCCTGGGGATTGACCCAGTCCGGCTTTTCCCGGGCCCTCGCGGCCGCCATGACCGGCCTGCCCGGCGGCTCTGCCGCCTTCATCGCGGTATCGATCCTGGCCTTCATGGTCCTGGGCAGCGTGCTCGAGGGCATTCCGGCGATCGTGCTGTTCGGGCCGCTGTTGTTTCCGATCGCACGCGCGGTCGGTGTGCACGAGGTGCACTATGCCATGATCATTATCCTCGCCATGGGCATTGGATTGTTCGCGCCGCCGTTCGGAGTAGGCTACTATGCCGCCTGCGCGATCGGGCGCGTCGATCCTGCCGAGGGGATCAGGCCAATCTGGGGTTACCTGTTGGCCCTGCTGATAGGTCTGATCGTGGTGGCGGTTTTTCCCTGGATATCGATCGGATTCCTGTAGGCGACAGAGAGAAGGAGTGGCCGATGAGTGGGAAGCCAAATCAGTACGATATTGGATTGGACAAGACGGAAGCCAATTACGTCGCCCTGACGCCGCTGAGTTTCCTGGCCCGCAGCGCCGCCGTCTATCCCGATCATGTCAGCACCATCTACGAGAGCCGCAGCTTCACCTGGTCCGAGACCTTTGCGCGCTGCCGGCGTTTTGCCTCGTATCTTGCGGGTCGCGGTATAGGGCGCGGCGATACGGTCGCGGCGATGTTGCCGAACGTCCCGGCGATGAACGAGGTGCATTTTTCGGTTCCGATGGCGGGCGCGGTGCTCAACGCGCTCAACATCAGGCTGGATGCTCCCTCCATCGCCTTCCAGCTGGACCATGGCGGCGCCAGGATCATCCTGGTGGATCCGGAATTTTCCGGCGTGATTACCCAGGCGCTGGAACTGATGAAGGGGCCCAAACCCCTGGTCATCGACGTCGACGATGCGGCTTTCCCAGGCGGAAAGCGGATCGGCGAGATCGAATATGAAGCGGCGGTAGCCGAGGGCGATCCAGGCTTTACCGCGCGGCTGCCGGAAGACGAATGGGATGCCATCGCGCTCGGTTATACCTCTGGGACCACGGGCAATCCGAAGGGGGTCGTGACCCATCATCGCGGCGCCTACCTCAACGCCGTCAGCAACATCCTGGCCGCCAATCTCGGCCAGCATCCGATCTATCTCTGGACGCTGCCGATGTTCCACTGCAACGGCTGGTGCTTTCCCTGGACCGTGGCGGCGGCGGCGGGCATCAATATCTGCCTGCGCAAGGTCGAGCCTTCGAAGATCTTCGAACTGATCAAGGCGCACGGCGTCACCCACATGAGCGGGGCGCCGATCGTCTACAACGTGCTGATCAACGCGCCGGATGCCCCGAAGGGCAAAGCCACCAAGCCGGTCGTCGGCCTGATCGCGGGCGCCGCGCCGCCGGTTGCCGTGCTGGAAGGCGCCGAAAGCATTGGCATCAAGCTGACCCATGTCTACGGCCTGACCGAGGTCTATGGCCCGGCGTCGGTCTGTGCCGAGCAGCCGGGCTGGGACCAGCTGCCGGCCGACCAGCGGGCGCAGCTGAAACGCCGGCAGGGTGTCCCCTACCCGCTTCAGGAAGCCGTCAGCGTGCTCGATCCCGACACCATGACCGAAGTCCCGCGCGATGGTGAGACCATCGGCGAGGTGATGTTTCGCGGCAACATCGTCATGAAGGGCTATCTCAAGAACGAGAAAGCCACCACGGAAGCCTTTGCCGGAGGCTGGTTCCACACCGGCGATCTCGGTGTCCTCGATTCCCACGGCTATGTCATCATCAAGGATCGCTCCAAGGACATCATCATATCGGGCGGCGAGAACATCTCCTCCGTCGAGGTCGAGGACGTGCTCTTCAAACACCCGGCGGTGCTGTTCGCGGCGGTGGTGGCAAAGCCGGACGGAAAATGGGGTGAAGTGCCCTGCGCCTTCATCGAATTGAAGGACAACGCGCACGCCACCGAAGCTGAGATCATCGCCTTCTGCCGCAGCCACATGTCGGGCTTCAAGACCCCGAAGGCCGTGGTGTTCGGTCCCATCCCGAAGACCTCGACCGGAAAGATTCAGAAGTTCATCCTGCGCAGCCAGCTCGATTCAGCGAAAGCGATCTCAGCCTGAGCGGGCATCGCTGCAACAAAGCCGAAGATGCCTTTTTCCTCCCATCGCGGCCAGCGCATCCATTATACGGTGGAGGGTGCGGGCCCGCTGGTCGTGCTGCAGCACGGGCTGTTGCTGGATGGGGCGAGCTGGAAGCAGAGCGGGCTCGTCGATGCCCTGAGCGACCGATTTTGCGTTGCCTGCATCAACTCGCTCGGCCACGGCCTCAGCGACAAGCCCTCCGACCCCGGCCACTACGGTCAGGAACAACGCGCCGGCGACATCGTCGCCGTGATCGATGATCTCGGCTACGACCATGTTCATCTGATCGGCTATTCGATGGGTGCCTGGATCTCGGTCGGGGTGGCCAAGTATCATCCCCGGCGCCTGTCATCGCTGATCCTGGGAGGCTGGGATCCGATCGGCGGACTTCCGCCGGGCCCCCGCGGACCTCTCTCGTTCGACAAGTTCATGATGTTTGCCATGGTTGCTGCGCCGGCACTGGTCAACAGGGTGACGCCGGAGTCGGAGCCCGGACTGCGGGCCTGCTTCGCCGCATTCGATGAGTTACAGGGCGCCGGGGCCGCTTTGCGCATGCATGACTTTCCGGTGATGATGTGGTGCGGGCGGGAGGATGGGCTTCATGACACGGTACAGGCTTTCGCCGCCGCCGAGACGCTGCCGTTCCTGTCAAGTTCCGGCGATCACATGGCCGCGGTGCTGCAGCCTGATGCCGTGACGCTGAAGCGCATCCGCGGCTTTGTCGATGCCGCCGCGGCAAGCGGGTGGCATCGCCGTTCGAACTGACCCCGGATCGGAGCCGCGCAAACCGTGGCCGGTGGCCGCTGCCCCTTTTCCCCCGAGGCGGCTGGCGGCGCATTCATTCGTCGTGGTTGCGGTATTCGTCTGGAACCTGGCCAAAGCGGCGCAGCACGTGCTTGTAGTTGAACTTGCCCGTTTGAAAATCACTGGTGCGGCTGAAGGCGACGGCGCCAGAATGGCCGAAGGTCTGCCACTCCCCGCGCGCGATCTGGATCGCATCCGCCGGAGTGGCGCAGTCAACAGGTGCGCCGGCAACCAGGCTGCCGTCGATCAGATCAAAAGCCAACGCCACAAAACGCGTGATTTCGGTCATGATGCCTGAAGTATCGATACTGTTCAGGATTGCCGACAATGGGCACCGGATTATTGCGATAGATCAAGCCCGACGCAAGCGGGAGAAGTGAAGCCACGCCGTGGCAGCGCCTAACCCAGCGTCAGCCGCATCCGGTCATAGGCCGGCACCACGTTCGCCGGCAGGCTCTGGCGCAATACCTCGTAATCCAGATCCGAATGCAGGTTGGTGAGGATGGCGCGGCGCGGCTTGAAGTGGCCGATCCAGGCCAACGCGTCGTTGACGCTGAAGTGGCTGGGGTGACCAGTGTAGCGCAAGGCGTCGAGGATCCAGAGGTCGAGATGTTCGAGGTAAGGCCAGCTCTCGGGCGGGATGTCGCTGACATCAGGCGTATAGGCGGCGTCCGCAATGCGAAAGCCCAAGGCCGGAATGTTGCCATGTCGCAACGTAAAGGCGGAGAGCGAAAGCGGGCCGCCCGGGCCTTCGATGGCGCGGCTTTCCCCTCCCTCGATCGCGCGATGGTCGAGGATCGGCGGATAGTCGCTGCCATCAGGGGCGACGAAACAATATGAAAAGCGCAGCAGGATATGAGCGGCGGTGGATTGGTTGAGATAGACAGGAATGCGCCGGCGCTGGTGCATGACGACGGAGCGGAGATCGTCGATGCCATGGGTCTGATCGGCGTGCTCGTGGGTCAGGAATACCGCGTCGATGTGGTCGACGTCAGCGTCGATCAGCTGCTCGCGCAGATCCGGCGAAGTATCGATCACGACCCGCGTGGTGCCCAGCTTCGAGGTCTGCTCGGCCAAAAGCGAACAGCGGCGGCGGCGGTTCTTCGGATTGTTGGGATCGCAGGCGCCCCACCCCAGCGCCGGACGCGGGACGCCGGCGGAGGACCCGCAGCCGAGAATGGTCAGGCTCAGCGTCATGCCGTGACATCCGGCGCGGGCACTTTGCTGAACAGGCGGAAGAAATTCGCCGTGGTCTGCCGCGACATCTCCTCCAGCGATACGCCCCGCGTCTCCGCCAGCACTTTCGCGATTTCAACCACGTAGGACGGCTCGTTGCGCTTGCCGCGGAATTGGCCCGGCGCCAGATACGGCGCGTCGGTTTCCACCATGATGCGATCTTCGGGCAGTTCCGCCGCCAGATCGCGCAAGGTTTGCGACTTCTTGAAGGTCAGGATTCCCGTGAATGAAATCGAAAGACCCAATGAGATTGCTTTCATCGCCAGCTCCCGCCCGCCGGTGTAGCAATGCAGCACGGCGCGAAAGGGTCCTTTGGCCATTTCCTGTTCGAGGATACGGCCGCAGTCGTCATCCGCTTGCCTTGTGTGAATCACGAGCGGCAGACCGGTGGCGCGAGCCGCCGCGATATGGGCACGAAAGCCGCGCTCCTGAGCTTCGGGGGAGCCGTTATCGTAGAAATTGTCTAGCCCCGCTTCGCCCAGCGCCACCACCTTGGGATGGCGCGCCAGTTCGATCAGCTCTTCCGCGGCGATGCCGTCTTCCTCCAGGGCATGATGGGGGTGGGTACCGACCGAACAATAGACCTCGGGAAATCGTTCCGCGATCGCCAGCAGCCCGCCCAGCCGCCGCACCCGCGTCGAGATGGTGAGCATGCGTCCGACATCAGCGGCCCTGGCCCGCGCCACGATGCCGTCGAGATCGTCGGCAAAGTCAGGAAAATCCAGATGGCAGTGGCTGTCGACGAGCATCGGTTAATCCGCTCAGGCCGCCGAGGGTTCGACATAGCGTGGGAAGATTCCGCTCGGCGCCGGCAATAACGTTCCCGGCGCAATTCGCACCGCGCCGCCAAGCGCCGCGAAATCGCGCTTATCCGCGGGGATGCCGAGGCTGTCCAGCAGCCTGGCCGCAGCATCGGGCATCACCGGCTGGGTCAGGATGGCGATCTGGCGCACCACTTCGGCCGTCACGTAAAGCACCGTGCGTTGCCGCGCCGGATCGGTCTTGGCCAGCGCCCATGGCGCTTCGCCGGCAAAATAGCGGTTGGCTTCCGCCACTACGGACCAGACCGCGTTGAGCCAGTGGTGGATCTGCTGCGCCGCCATCGCGGTTCGTGCCGCTCCGATCATGGCGTCGGCCTCGGCCAGGATCGCTCTGTCACTGTCACTGAAGGCGCCGGGATCGGGCAGCACGCCGTCAAGCTGCTTTGCAACCATCGACAGCGAGCGTTGCGCCAGGTTGCCGAGATCGTTGGCGAGGTCGGCATTGATGCGCGCCACGATCGCCTCGTGATTGTAGTTGCCGTCCTGCCCGAACGGCACTTCGCGCAGAAAGAAGTAGCGCACCTGATCGACGCCGTACTGATCGGCGAGATGGAAGGGATCGACGACGTTGCCGACCGACTTCGACATCTTTTCACCACGGCTGAACAGGAATCCGTGGGCATAGACCCGTTTCTGCAGCGGGATGCCGGCCGACATCAGGAAGGCCGGCCAGTACACCGCGTGGAAACGGATGATATCCTTGCCGATGATATGGACATCGGCCGGCCAATAGCGCCAGTTCGGGTCACTCTCATCGGGAAAGCCGACACCGGTGATGTAGTTGGTGAGCGCGTCGACCCACACATACATGACGTGCTCGGGATCGCCGGGAACCCGTACGCCCCAGTCGAAGGTCGTTCGCGAGATCGACAGGTCTCTCAATCCGCCCCGCACAAAACTGATGACCTCGTTCCTGCGCGAGTCGGGCCCGATGAAATTGGGCTCGGCTGCGTAGAGCGCGAGCAATTTGTCCTGATAGGCCGACAAGCGGAAGAAATAGCTGTTCTCCTCGACCCATTCGACCGCGGTGCCCTGCGGTCCGAGCCGCACCCCGTCGTCACCGACCACTGTTTCATCTTCGGCGTAATAGGCTTCGTCGCGCACCGAATACCAGCCGGCATAGCTGTCGAGGTAGATGTCGCCATTGTCGGCCATCCGGCGCCAGATTTCCTGACTCGACCGGTGATGCTGCTCTTCGGTGGTGCGGATGAAACGGTCGAACGAGACATTGAGGCGATGGTCCATCTCCTTGAACCGCAGCGCATTGCGCGTCGCCACCTCCAGCGTCGGCAGCTTTTCGGCTTCGGCCGTCTGCATCATCTTCAGGCCATGCTCGTCAGTTCCGGTGAGAAAGAACACATCCTTGCCGTCGAGCCGCTGGAAGCGCGCCAGCGCATCGGTGGCGATCGCTTCATAGGCGTGGCCGATATGTGGCACGCCATTGGGGTAGGCAATTGCGGTCGTGATATAGTACGTTTCTCGCGCCGCCGCGGCCGGCGAATGCGCGAGCGGAGCGGCTGCCGCCGGAGCGGGCTGCTGGCGCCCGGCGCCCTCTCGCGCGTGGCCGGCCGGTGGCGCCGGGCCAGACCGCTTCGACGTGGCGCGCCTCGCGGCCTTCTTCGTTGCGGCTTTCTTCGGCGATTTCGCCGATGATTTCTTGTCGCGATTTTTCTTAGCCGGCTTGGTGGCGGCCTTCTTGGCTTTCTTGGCTTTTTTTACCGAAGGCTTGGTTTTCCTGACGCGTGTTTTCGACGCGGCAGCCTTGGCCGCGCGTCGTGGCTTGCGGGCCTTCTTCGCTTTGGATTTCCCGGCGGATTTCTTCCTGGCGGCTGCCACCACAGATGTCCTTGACTGCTCTCATAAGATCGTTGGGATGACGGCCCGCCAAGCGCTCAGCGCACCGCTTCCGCAAGCAGCCCGAATACCGAAAACACCAGCGGCTTGCGTTCAAGATTGTAGGATTCGGTGTCGCGCGCGGCGCGGTTTATCTTTTCCCACACCTCCGCCAGCCGTGCAAGGCGGGGCAGGTTGGCGTTGGCATGGGCGTCGTCGGCCCGCAGCCGCTCGCTCATCCAGCGATCGACGCTGTCGATGAAGGCCGCCAGCGCCACCCGGTCGCTGCCGCCGAGCGCATCGCCGAGCGCATGCAGCTCGCGGGGATCGACCAGCGGCAGGGTCTCTAGCAGCGCCTGGGTGCGCTGATGAAGTTTCAGGGCGTCGCCACCGAGCAGCGTCAGCGCGCGGGAGACGCTGCCCTCCGCCGCTTCCGCCGCCTGCGCCAAAGCGGGATCTTCGGCTGCGATCGCCGCAGCGGCCGCGGTGGCGGCGATGACGTCGGCCGTGGCGAGCGGCCGTAGCGGCAATTTTCGGCAGCGCGACAGGATCGTCGGCAATACCCGCGCCGGAGCGTGACTGACCAGCAGGAACAGCGATTGCTGCGGCGGCTCCTCCAGAATCTTGAGCAGCGCATTGGCTGCGTTGGGATTGAGCTCGTCGACGGTATCGACGATGCAGACCCGCCAGCCCTCGACCGCGGCGGTCGAGCCGAAAAACGCGATCGTCTCCCGGGTCTCGTCGACGGTGATCACGCTGCGCATCACGCCCTTGTCGTTGAGGCTGCGTTCCAGCGTCAGCAGGCTGCCGTGCGATCCCGCCGCGACCTGACGCGCCACCGGCTCTTGGGGATCGACGAAGAGCCCTTCGGCATGTTGCACGTCGGCGGCGCCGGGATCGCGATGAGCGAGCACGAACCGGGCCATGCGATAGGCCAGCGTGGCCTTGCCGATGCCTTGCGCGCCCCCGATCAGCCAGGCATGGGGGATACGTCCGCTGCGGTAGGCATTGAGCAAGGCCGTCTCGGCGTCGCGATGGCCGAACAGCGCCGTGGTCTGGCGCGGATGACCGGCGGAGTTTTGCGGCTCGACCTGACGGGCACTCATGCGGAATGAGCCAGATTACTGGTGCTGCCTGCGAAGAAACGGTCGCGCAGGACAGCCCAGATGTCGGCGGCGACGATGTTGGCGTCGGCACAGGCGTCGATCAACACGCAGCGCTCCGGCTCGCTGGCCGCGATCTGCCGGTAGGCCTCGCGCACTTCCCGATGAAATTGGACGTCCTCAGCCCCCATGCTTGTTTCACCCGCGCCGGGGCAGCGCTTGCCGGCCGCACGTTGCAGACCGACCTCCGCGGGGACATCGAGGATGATGGTCAGATCGGGCTTGAGATCGCCTGTCGTGACCCGCTCCATGGCATTGAGAACCGCCGGCGCGACCTTGCCCAGCCGGCCCTGGCAGGCCCGCGCCGCATCCGCAAAACCAGTGCATAACACCCATGTCCCCTGATTGAGCGCCGGGGTAATGACGGCGCGTGCGTGTTCGTCGCGCGCAGCGGCGAGCAACAGCGCTTCCGCCTCCGCTCCCAGCAGCCTGCCGATGCCCGATCGCACGAGATGTCCGATGATTTCTCCACCTGGCGTCCCGCCAGGCTCGCGCGTCACGATGGTGCGCAATCGAACGGCGTCGAAGTGCTCCGCCAGCATTTTGATCTGGGTGGATTTGCCGGCCCCCTCGCCGCCTTCAAAGGAGATGAATCGCCCACGCCCGAGAGTCCGTTTGACCGCTGCCTCCGCCATGGTCAGAGTTTCTCGGCGCCGAGGCGAAATATTCCGATTACGAGCTCGCTCACGCCATCGATCGCGCGGCGCATCGTCGATCCCACGCCCACCGCTTCCGCCGCGTAGAGCGGCGCCTCCATGGCGAGGTTCTCGCCACGCCAGACCCGGATGACGCCGATCTTCTGGCCGGCCTCGATCGGGGCGCGCACCGGCCCGTCATAGACGATGCGCGCGAGCAATTTTTCGCTACCATTCTTCGGCACCATGACCTTGATCGGTTCGGGGCTGTCGAGCTTGATCGAGCGGCTATCGCCGCCGAAGGTCCTGGCATAGCCGACCGGCTGCCCGGCTGCGAACAGGGTTCGCGCTTCGAAATTGCGAAATCCCCACTCCAGCATTTTCTTGGCTTCGGAGGCGCGGTCCTCGGAATCCTCCAGGCCGTTGACGACCACGATCAGCCGGGTCCCGTTCTGCACCGCGGAGCCGACCATGCCGTAGCCGCCTTCCTTGGTATATCCGGTCTTCAGCCCGTCGGCGCCCTCGAGCGAGGCAAGCAGCGGATTGCGGTTCTGCTGGCGGATCTTATTCCAGGTGAATTCGCGCTCGCCGAACAGTTGGTAGAATTCGGGATAGGTCAGGATGACGTGGCGCGCCAGCGCCGCCAGTTCACGTACCGTCATCTTGTTGCCGGGATCGGGCAGGCCGTTGGAATTGGCGAAGGTCGATTTTGAAAGGCCGAGCTCGCGCGCGCGCGCTGTCATCATCTCGGCGAAGGCGTGCTCGCTGCCGGCGATACCCTCCGCCAGCACGATGCAGGCATCATTGCCGCTCGGGATGATGGCGCCATGCAGGAGATCGTCGACCGAGATCTTGCTGTGAATGGCCGCGAACATGGTCGAGGTGCCCGAAGGCGCGCCGCCGCGGCGCCAGGCATTTTCGCTGACGTGATATTCATCGGTTAGCTTGACGTCGCCTTTTTGGATGGCGTGGAACACCACCTCGGCCGTCATCAGCTTCATCATGCTGGATGGCGCGCGCAGCTCGTCGGCGTTCTTCTCGAATAGCACGCTGCCGCTGGTCGCTTCGATCAGGATCGCGGTCGGCGCATCACCCTCGAAACCGCCCTCCTCCTTCTTGGTGCCCTGCATGCTGTTGCCGGCGGCGAACACCGCGCCCGCCCCGCCGATGGCGAGAACGAGCACGGCCGCGATCAGCCGGCGCCACACGCTTGCGGTCGCAGATTTCAAGGTGCGGGACGCGGTCAATTGGGCTACCATTGGTGTTCCCCGGAGGGCGGCGTTCTAACAATTGCAGCTGTCGCGAACAACACGGCATTTGGGGTTGTCGCGCCGCAGGCGAGATCGCGGCCCGCTATCTCCAGGGGTTGTCGATCGCTTCCACAAAATCCCCAAATCAAGGCGGAAAAGCGATGCTGTCTTCGCGCAATATTGCCGCCGACGAGATCGAAAGCCTTGTGCTTGATGAGGACGATGGTCCGCTGCCCAAGGCCCTGCCGCCGCACGGCGAAACCATCCGTTTGGGGGAAGAAAAAAGCGCAGCTAGCTGCTCAGTAGAGCCCGCGTCCGGCCAGCAATTCGCTCGGTCCACGGGAGTCGGCCGGGATATATTGCCCGTCATCGTCATAGGACACGGCGCGCTGGTTTTCGAGCTCGCGGCCGCGTGAACGGGCGCGGCTGGACGAAGACATTTCAGAGGTGGCGTTGATCGAGGCCATGTCGGCCGAGCTGTTGCCGAGCTCATAGGGCCGGCCCTGCGGCATCGGTACCTCGCCGTGGATGGCACGGCCGGGTATTTGCGGAACGAACGCACGGGCGGAAGCCACCCTGAGCAGCGAGGGCGGCGGCGCCGGTTCCCCGGTACGCAAGGTCGCCACCAGCAGGCGATCGTCGGAACCCTCCAGCGGTGCCGGCCCGACATATTCCACCCGCACCCGGGCAACGCCATTGCCCTTGAAATCGAGCAACTCGGCTGCCCGGTTGGAGACGTCGATCAAGCGGTTGCCGTGGTAAGGCCCGCGATCATTGACGCGGACGATCAGCGATTTGCCATTGCCGAGATTGGTGACACGGGCATAGCACGGCATCGGCAGGGTCGGATGGGCAGCCGTCAGCGACCCCATGTCGAACACTTCGCCATTGGCGGTCTGCCGGCCGTGAAAATCGTCGCCGTACCAGGAGGCAAGACCCTCGGCGCGATAATTGACGTCCTCTTCCGGCACATAAACGCGGCCGGCCACGGTATAGGGCTTGCCAATGCGATAGGTGCCACCACCCTTCGGCACGGGATCGCCGAAGGCAACCACCCTCGGACTGGTGGACACGCCATATTTGGGATCGACCCGGCCCGCAAACTTGCCGGAGGAAGCGCAATTGGCCAACAACAGGCAGGCCGCCACCGCGGCAACACCCCGTACCTTCAGCACAAACAGATTTGCCTGCCGAATCCCCATCCGCCCCCGAATACCCCTATATCGCCTGCGCGCCCAGTGAAAGGCGACCGGCGAACTCCAAAACCCGACGCGGCCCACCTCCGCATCAGGATATGAAGATATCGCATCCGGAACACGGCGGAAATGGGGAGATCTGTGGGTGGTTAAGTCGTGGTTAGCGATGCGGCCTGGCGAAGCAGCCGGCTGCCCGTCGATTTGCGGGAGCTGAAGCTTAGACCCGGCCTGCAATACGGCGTGATGCGGTCGGCGACCTTGACGGTGGAAGCCTCATTCGGCCGGCCATTGATTGCCTCAAGCCGCTCGATAGTTGAAATGATTGTCATGGCGTGCTCCCGACCGCCTCGGCCTGCTCGCCGCGCCGCGTCACGCTCTCCTGATGACCCGCATCAACTCGCCCGCGTGATCCCCGGGATTGCCGATATTGTGGATGGTGACGTCGGCCGCTGCCGCGTCGATCTCGCGGCCCAGCCGATAGGCGATCTCCCCGTCGCTGCTGCGGTCCCGCGCGGCCAGGCGCGCGGCGAGAATGTCAGCAGGCGCGGTGACCAGGACAACCCTGACATCGGCATAGGCGCGGCGCAGCTCCGCGACCACGGTGCGTGAGACGTTGGCTACCACGGTGCGGCCGGCGACAAGTTCGTCGTCGATGACGCGGGGCAGCGCATAGCCATGGCCATGGGCCTCCCAGTGGACGGCAAAATCGCCGCGCGCGCACGCCTGCCGAAAACTTTCAGCGCTGACCTGTTCGTTGTCCTCGAAGCGCGAGGCGGCGCGGGTCACCACGCGGCGCGGAAAGACGATGCCGCCATCACCGGCGCAGGCCGTGCGAGCGAGATCGATCAGGGTGTCCTTGCCGGCACCGCTCGGACCGACCACGAGGATCAACCGGCCGGTCCCGATCGCGGCTGGCCGCTCACCCGCGATGGCAGGCAGTTCCGTCATGCCACGCGCCGTCCTTCGCGCCATACGCAACGAACCACCGGAACATCGCGGGCGACATGCACCTGGATCAGATCGGCACGCTTGCCGACGGCGATCTCGCCGCGGTCGCCAAGACCGACCGCTTCAGCCGGGCGCTTGGTGACCGTGCGGATGGCGGAGGCGAGATCAATGGCCGGTACGCGCCGCGGCAGTTGCAGCGCCGCCATCAACAGGCTGGAAGGAATGTAATCGGACGACAGGATGTCCAAAAATCCCGCCTCGGCGAGATCGACCGCGGCGATGTTGCCGGAATGCGAGCCGCCACGCACCACGTTGGGCGCGCCCATCAGGATGCTGATGCCGGCCCGGTGCAGCGCTCGCGCGGCTTCCATGGTGGTCGGAAACTCGGCCACCGCGACGGCATTGAGGATGGCCTCGCTGACGTTCTCCTCGGTGGTGTCGTCGTGACTGGCGAGCGGGATCTCGTGCGCACGGGCGAGCGCCACAATCGCGCGCAAGTTGTTCGCCGCGAAGGCCTTCTGATAGGCAAAGCGCCGCTCGAAGAGAATGTCCAGCTCGGCGTCGGTCTTGCCGGCGCCCTTGCCGCGATAGTAGGTGCGCAGCTTGCCCTCGTCGCGAAACTGGCGCTGGCCCGGGGTGTGGTCCATCAGCGACATCAGCCGCACGTCCGGACGCCCGATGAGTTCCTTGGCCTCCTCGACCACGTCAGGCATCGGGATTTCGCAGCGCAGATGCAGGAAATGATCGGATCGCAACAGGCCGGAATCGCGGGCCGACGCGATCGCCTCGGCCAGCAGGCCTGCCCCGCCGTCGACTTCCTCCGCCCCGTCCTCGCGCCAGACCCGCAGCGAGTCCAGTACCGTGGTGATCCCCGAGGTCGCCAGTTGTCCGTCATAGGAAACCACCGCGGCGATCGGATCCCAGAACACTTTTGGCCGAGGCACATAATGGGCTTCGAGATGGTCGGTATGCAGTTCGATCAGGCCGGGCATGAGCAGGTCGCCGCCGGCGTCCGCACTGCCGGCGGGCGCCTTGCCCTCGCCGAATCCGGCGATGCGGCCATCGGCGACGGCGATCCAGCCACGCTCGATCACGCGCTCGGCCAGAACGATCCTGGCGTTGCCGATGGCGATTTCAGACCCGGTGGAAATCATGTCTCTCTCTTCTTAAGCCGACGCGGCGAACGTGGTCACGTCAACGACCCGGTCGGCGATGGCAGCGCGGATCTCTTCATCGTGGACGATCGCCAGCATGGCGACACCGGCGCGCTTCTTCTCATCGATCAGATCGACCACCACGGCGCGATTGACGGCATCGAGCGAAGCTGTCGGCTCGTCCAGCAAGAGGATCGGCAGCTCGGAAATGAAACCGCGGGCGATATTGACGCGCTGCTGCTCGCCGCCCGAGAAGGTGGAGGGCGGCAGCGTCCAAAGCCGCTGCGGGATATTGAGGCAGCGCAACAGCCATGCCGCCTGTTCGCGCGCGAATGGCCGCGCGGCGCCGTTCGCGATCAGGGGCTCGGCCACCACATCGATGGCCGCCACCCGCGGCACCGCCCGCAGGAACTGGCTGACATAGCCGATGGTGTCGCGGCGGAGCTTGAGCACCTGCCGCGGCTCGGCGGTGGCGAGATCGACCTTGACGCCGTGGTGGTGAATGCCGATATGGCCGGCATCGCAGCGGTAGTTGCCGTAGATCATTTTCAGGATCGATGATTTGCCGGCGCCCGACGGCCCCGACAGAACGACGCACTCGCCGGCCCCGACCTGAAACGAGACGCCGCGCACCACCGGCAGCTCAACCCCGCCCTGCAGGTGCATGGTAAAGGTCTTTTCCGCGTCGCGGAGCTCGATCATGGCCGTCATTCCGCGCCTCATACCGGCAGAATCGAGGATACGAGCAGTTGCGTATAGGGCTCGCGGGGATCGTCGAGCACCTGGTCGGTAAGCCCGCTCTCGATCACCCGACCGCCCTTCATCACCATTATCCGATGCGACAATAACCGCGCCACCGCAAGATCATGGGTTACCACGATCGCGGCCAGCTGCAACTGGTTCACCAGGTTGCGCAGGAGATCGAGCAGGCGCGCCTGCACCGATACGTCGAGACCCCCGGTCGGCTCATCCATGAAGACAAGACGCGGCTCGGTGACCAGGTTGCGCGCCAACTGCAGCCGCTGCCGCATGCCGCCGGAATAGGTCCGCGGCGCATCGTCGATACGGTCGACGTCGATTTCGACGCGCTCCAGCCAGGAGCACGCGGTGTTGCGGATGTCACGATAGTTGTTCCACCCCACGGCCATCAGCCGCTCGCCGACATTGGCGCCGGCCGATACCGCCATTCGCAGCCCCATCGCGGGATCCTGATGCACATAGCCCCAGTCGGTGCGAAACAGGAAGCGGCGCTCGGCTTCGCCCAGCGACGCCAGATCTCGCATGATGCCGTCGCGCATCCGGTACGAAACCCGACCCGCGCTCGGCGCAAGCTGGGCTGACAAAAGTTGCAGCAGCGTGGTTTTCCCCGATCCGGATTCGCCGACGATCGCCAGCACCTCGCCGCGATAGAGCGAGAACGAAATGTCGCGGCAGGCCGCGATCCGCCCATAGTTTTTGCATAACGTGTCGGCGACCAGCAGCGGGTCGCTGGCATCAGCGCTTTCATGCTGGATCATTCGCGGACTCCCTGTGCGGAGCGGCGGGCTCGGTCCCGCGGTGGCCGAGCCTTTGGCGGCTCTCGCAGTAATCGGTATCGCTGCAGACGAACATTCGGCCGCCATGGTCGTCGGTCACGATTTCGTCGAGGTAGGAATCCTCGGCGCCGCACAGCGCGCAGGGCGCGTCGAATCTATATCGGGCAAAGGGATGATCCTCGAAATCCAGCGACACCACCGAGGTGAACGGCGGTATCGCATAGATACGCTTCTCGCGGCCGGCGCCGAACAGCTGCAGCGCCGGACAATGGTCCATCTTCGGATTGTCAAATTTCGGCGTCGGCGACGGGTCCATCACATAGCGGGCATTGACTCTGACCGGATAGGCATAGGCGGTGGCGATCTGGCCGAAGCGGGCGATATCTTCGTACAGCTTGACATGCATCAACCCATATTCGGCAAGCGCATGCATGCGCCGGGTTTCGGTTTCGCGCGGCTCCAGGAACCGCAGCGGCTCGGGGATCGGCACCTGATAGACCAGAACCTGGCCCTCCCGCAGCGGCGCTTCCGGAATCCGGTGCCGGGTCTGGATCACGCTCGCATCCACTGTCGCGGTCGTGGTCGCGATGCCGGCAGTCTTTTCGAAGAACTTGCGGATCGAGATGGCATTGGTGGTGTCATCGGAGCCCTGATCGATGACCTTCAGCACATCGGAAGGCCCGAGGATCGCCGCGGTGACCTGCACCCCGCCGGTGCCCCAGCCATAGGGCATCGGCATTTCGCGGCTGGCGAACGGCACCTGATAACCGGGGATCGCAATCGCCTTGAGGATGGCGCGACGGATCATCCGTTTTGTCTGTTCGTCCAGATAGGCAAAGTTATAGGCAGGCGTGTTCATTCAGCGGCCTCCCGCCGCGCCGCCGGGGCATCGGCCGCTTCACAAAATTCCTTGCGCAGCTTGCGCAACAGGCCGAGCTCGGACTGAAAATCGACGTAGTGCGGCAGTTTGAGATGTTCGACAAAGCCGGTCGCCTGCACATTATCCGAATGCGACATCACGAACTCTTCATCCTGTGCGGGGGCCGTGGTCTCCTCACCGAGCTCGCGGGCGCGCAGACTTCGGTCGACCAGCGCCATCGACATGGCCTTGCGCTCGCTCTGCCCAAAGGCAACACCGTAACCGCGGGTGAAGCACGGCGCTTCGGTGGCCGAGCCCTTGAACTGATTGACCATCTGGCATTCGGTCAGCGCGATCGCGCCGAGCGGCACGACGAAGTCGGCATCTTCGGCAAAAAACTCCACCTCGACCTCGCCAAAGCGAATTTCGCCGGCAAAGGGATGGGTGCGGCCGTAGCCGCGTTGCGAGGAGTAGCCGAGCGCCAGCAGGAAACCCTCGTCGGCACGCGCCAGGTTCTGCAGCCGCAGATCACGGTCGGCTGGAAAACCAAGGGGCTCGCGGGTGAGATCGCCGACCACCGCGTCGGGGTCCGTCGCGGGAGAAGGTTCGATCAAGCCATCGCGGCCAAGAATGTCGGTGACACGCGGCATGGCCGTGGGCAACGCTTCGGATGTCGCGGGCAGCTCGGGAACGTGCCCTTCGCCGAGTTGCGGGTCGAGCAGGCGATGGGTGTAGTCGAAGGTGGGCCCGAGAATCTGGCCACCGGGAATATCCTTGAATGTCGAGGAAATGCGGCGGCGCACCCGCATCTCTGAGGTGTCGACCGGCGCGGTCGCGCCCAGGCGTGGCAGGGTGGCGCGAAAGGCACGAACCAGAAAGATCGCCTCGATCATGTCGCCGCGCGCCTGCTTGATCGCCAGCGCCGCGAGCTCGCGATCATACAGCGAGCCTTCGGTCATCACCCGGTCGACGGCGAGGCTGAGCTGTCCGGAAATTTGATCGAGCGTCAGTTCGGCAACGCCGCGGTCGCCGCGCCGCTCATGCGCCAGCAGCCGGTGGGCGTTCTCGATCGCGCGCTCGCCCCCCTTCACGGCGACATACATGGCTCAATCTCCCTTCGCGACGAGCCGCGTGGTGCGCGGGATCGCCACCACCCTATCGTCATGGACCAGCACGACATCGATGCCGCGCGGAAACAGCGCAGCGTTGATGGCAAGCCGCTCAAACAGGTCGTGCGGCTGGATCGTGGCCTGCAGGATGGCGCTGCCATCGATGCCAGGCCCGTGCAGTTCGAAGGCGGCTCCTTGCGTCAGGCTTTCGACCTGCAGGATCAGTGTCGTCGAGCGATCGGGATATTCATCTGTTCCACATGAAAAAGTCTCCAGCGCCGGAAGCGCCGCGGGATCGCCAATCAGCGCGAAACTGCAGATCGAGGCGTCCGCAACCACCGGCGCGCCGGTGTGGAACTTCAACCACTTCGCCAGTCCGGTGGTTTCTGCCATCGACGGGTCGAGCCAGACCGGCGTATCGTGGTCGAACAAGGTCAGCGCGATGGCGGCGGTGCCGCGCATGAGATTGGCGGGTGAACCAGCGACGGCCCCAATCTGCTGCACGCTGCCGGGGCGTGCCATCGCATCCATCACGGAACGGAAGGTTGATTGCGCCGCCAATACCTTGTCGGCAAATCCTGCGGGGAGTTCGGCAACTGTCGTCATCGCTCATCCCTCCCCACGCACCAGCGTGTAGAAATCAACCCGCGTCGCCGCGGTCTCCTGTGCCTTCCCGCTCTGGATCGAGCGCAGGGCCGCGCGCAGCGGCGCCAGCACCGCAAGTTCCACGGCGTCGGCAAATTCAGCCGACTGCACCAGCGCATCGCAGAGCGCGATCATCCGCGCCTTCTGCCGGTCACGGCCGAGCGTGTAACCGAAGCCGACCTCGCCGGTCGCAAGCCGCACGGCGGCGCGCGAAACGGTCGCCTCGCCGAGATTAAAAGGCGCGCCGTCGCCGCCGATGCGGCCGCGCACCATCACCAGGCCATTCTCCGGCTCGCGCAGATCCTCGTGAGGCGGCAGCGGGAGCACGGCGAGCTGATCGTGCAATCTCTGCGCCATCGCAATGCGCCAGCAAAGCCATCGCGGCCTGGCGCTGCGCCTGCCTGCTGCCGTCACCCATGGTCATATCAACCTTGCCGGACTGAAGTTGTCTATGATATTAGACAACTTGATAGCGATGCGCCATGACTGTTTCATGACCAAGCGGTGGTTTTTCCGATGCGCCTTCCCGGTCGTTCCACGCCATGACGATGCAGGACCCGGCTTCCGGCGTGGCGCTGTGGCGGCAGGTTGCCGACGGCATTGAGCGTGGCATCGCCAATGGCAGCTTCGCCGAGGGGGAGAAGCTGCCGGGCGAGATGGAAATTGCCGAGACTTATCGGGTCAATCGCCACACCGTGCGCCGGGCATTGGCGACGCTCGCGGCGCGCGGCCTGGTCCGGGCCGCGCGCGGCAGCGGCACCTATGTGGAGGCGCGACGGCTGGCTTACCCGCTGCGCGCGCGGACGCGGTTTTCCGAGATCGTGGGCGCCAGCGGGCGCGAGCCGCGCGGGCGATTGATCGGTGCCTCGCGGGAGGCCGCGAGCCGCGAACTGGCGCGGCGGCTGGCCATCAAGACCGGAACGCCGCTGATCCGGATCGAGACGCTGCGGCTTGCCGACCGTGCGCCGGTCTGCGTCAGCACCACATGGCTGTCCGCGGAGCGCTTTCCCGGCGCAGAAAGCGTGTTCGCCAGCGTGCGCTCGATGACCCGGCTGCTCGAACATTATGGCATCCACGACTATCGCCGGGCCTCTACCCGGATCACCGCGGGCGTTGTTGAGACCACTGATGCCGCCCGGCTGGACCTTGCCCTTGGGCGCCCGGTGCTGGTGGTCGACGCTACCGACGTCGATACCGATGGCAGGCCGCTCGTCACCAAACGCTCGCGCTTTGCCGCCGAGCGCGTTGAATTTGTCGTCGAGAGCAGCTAGCCGGGCTTCAAGCGATCGCCCGGCGCCCGATGATGGCAAAGCGCAGTTTGCCGGACACCCAGTCGATCATCGCGACCGTCACCAGGATCATGACGACGACAAAGGCAACCTGATCAAAATCATAGGTTCTGATCTGCTCGGAGAGCAGCAGACCGATGCCGCCGGCGCCGACGATGCCGATGATGGTCGCGGAACGCACGTTGGATTCGAAGTAGTACAGGATCTGGCCCGCGATGATCGGGAGTATCTGCGGCAACAGACCAAACCGCACCGCCAGCAACTGGGTGCCGCCGCTCGCCAACACCGATTCGCGGGCGCGTTCGTCGACGGATTCGATCGCTTCCGAAAACAGCTTGCCGAGCGCGCCGATATCGGAGACGGCGATGGCGAGTATCCCGGCAAACGGTCCGAGGCCGACGACCCCGACGAAGACCAGGGCCCAGATTAACGTATCGATGCCGCGGATGGTGTCGAGGCCGCGACGAACGGCGAAGCGAATGACAGGATGTGGCGAGGTGTTCGCGGCGGCGAGAAAGCTGATCGGAAACGCCAGGATGGACGCCATCAGCGTTCCCAGCAGCGCGATAGCGAGGGTCTCGCCCATCGCCTTGAGCAGGAGGGAGAGGTGACCGCCGCTTGACGGCGGAAACATCAAGACGATGAATCTTGCCAGGGCTGCCAACCCTGGCCCGATCTGGCTGAAGGGAATCGCCAGCCACCACACCGCGAAGACGGTAAACGCGCCGATGCCGAGCAGCGCGGCGATCGTCGATCCCAGGTGGAGCGGTGAATAGCTGAAGAGACCGAGGTGCCGGTCGAGCACCGCCCTGACATCCTCCGGACTTAATGGGCGGTGGATACTCATGGGGCGCCACCCTGACCGGAGAGCCGGTGCCGAATTCGCTCCGTCACCATATCGAGGATCGCCACGCAGACAATGATCATCAGGAGGATCGCACTGACATCCGTATAGTAGAATTTCCGGATCGCCACGAACAGATCCTGGCCGATGCCGCCGGCTCCCACCATGCCGACCACCGAACCGGACCGGACGTTGATCTCGAACCGCAGCAGGGCATAGCTGGCAAAGCCGGACATCACCTGCGGCAGCGCGCCGAACCGCATGGTCTCCATGAAACGGCTGCCGGTGCTGCGAACACCCTCGACCGGCTTCATATCGATGTTTTCCAGCGCCTCGGTAAACAGTTTGCCCAGGGTCCCGAAACTGTGAATGGCGATCGCCAGGACTCCAGCCAGCGGCCCGAGGCCGAAGGCGCTGACAAACATCAGCGCAAATACCAGGTCGGGAACGGTGCGGCAGAATTCGAAAAGCCGCTTGACACCCCAGCGCGACAGACCGCTCGGCGCCAGATTGGCGGCGGCGAAGAAGGCAGCCGCGAAGGCGCCGCCGGCGCCGATCAAGGTGCCGAGATAGGCAATCATGATGGTATCAAATAGAAGCTTCAGCCAGCCGCCGACATTCCAGTACCAGTCGGCGACGTCGGCGCCAAAATGCGCCAGGCTGAGCTTGGGAAGGATACGGCTGAAATAGCTGGTGAAATTCGATATATGTTCGAAAAGCTTATTGAGATCGACTTCGCCCAACCGCGCCGCGATCGCTATCAGGATGGCAAGGATGGCCAGCACCAGCAGCGATTGCCGGCGCCGGCGTCCCACCTCGCGCGCATAGTCCGCGAGAAGGATCTCAAGGCGTGCCGGCGCTATCCTCAGGGTACCGGAGGTCATGGCTTCACGCCTGTCGGGGGGCATGGAGCAGCGAACGCTCGCCGCTCCCAGAAGATACTCAGGAGTGCTTCTTGCGCATGTCGTTGACGTACTGGATCATGTCGACGGTGTTTTCGTATTCCTTGTGTGTCACCGGAACGAATTCCTTATCCTTGCCGTCGGACAGCCGTTTGAAAGCAGCCGGATCCTTGGCTGGCGCTTCCAGGAACGCCCCAAGGATGGCCTGCTTGAGCTCAGCGGGCAGATCGGAAAGGTAGGCATAGGGCTGACCAGCCAACTGTCCGGACTTGAAGATGATCCGGAAATCCTCCTTCTTGGCCATGCCCTTGGCGACCATCCGCGTCAAGTTGGAGTCGAGTGTCGGAATTCCACCAGTCGGCGGCGCAATCGATCGTGCCCCTGTCAAGCGCGATCACGCCGTTCTCGTGGCTGCCGGTGATGATGGACTTACCAAAGAACGCGTCGGCGTCGATGCCGGCCTTGTGCAGGAAAAAGCGCGGCGCGTTATATCCGGAGGTCGAGTTCGGATCGACGAAACCGATGGTCTTGCCCTTGAGGTCGCCGATGTCCTTGTAAGGACTGTTGGCCTTGACGTAGATCACCGAATAGTAGCCGACGGTTCCGTCATTGTTGCGGGTGGTGACGAAGGGTTCGGTCTTGACGCCGGTCATATAGGCGGTCGCATAGGAGGCCGGTCCGTAATAGGCGATCTGGATGTTGCCGGCGCGCTGGCCTTCGATCACGGCCGCATAGTCATTGGCGATCCGCAGCTTGACGGGAACGCCGAGTTGCTTGGAGAGATAGTCCATGAAGGGCGCGTAGCGGTCGCTGACGCCGGAGGCATTTTCGGCCGGCACCACGGCGAACGTCAGTTCCTTGTATGTGGACTTCCAGTCGTCGGCATTCGCAAGGCCCGAGCTACTCAAAGCAAGCGCGATCGCGCCTGCGAACAACAAATGGCGGCGGTTCAGCATGGGACTTCTCCTTTGGGATGTGGGCCGGTTTCTTGTTGCCGGGGCGTGCGATCTTAGGGGCCTGTCATGAGCCACGACGGTCACGCGACGGCGGCAATGCCAAGGACGGTCTCGTCGACCTGAGCCCCGATCGTCGCCGCTACGCCAGTCCTCGCGTCGGGATCGAGACCGTAGAGCCGCCGGGCTTCCGATTCCGTCAATTCTTCCGGTGTTCCATCGAACACCACCTGGCCGGCCGCCATGCCGATCAGGCGACCGCAATAGCTACGCGCCAGTTCGAGCGAATGCAGGTTGCAGATCACAGTGATCCCGAAATCGCGATTGATGCGGCGCAGCGCGTCCATCACCACCTTGGTATTGTGCGGATCGAGCGAGGCGATCGGTTCGTCCGCCAGAATGATGTCCGGCTCCTGCACCAGCGCCCGGGCGATGGCGACCCGTTGCTGCTGGCCGCCGGAAAGCTGATCGGCGCGCTGCGCGGCGAGCGGGGCAATCTCGAACTGTTCGAGGGCCGCCAATGCCAAGGCCTTATCGGCGTCCGGCCAAAGCTTCAGCAGCGCCCGCGCCGGCGAGACCGTCGCCAAACGACCCATCATTACGTTGGTCAGCACGTCCAGGCGGCCGATCAGGTTGAACTGCTGGAATATCATGGCCGAGCGGGCGCGCCACTTTCGCAGTTCGCGGCCCCGCAGCGCGGTAACGTCCACGCCGTCGAACGCGATCCGTCCTTCGGATGGCTCGGCGATACGGTTGATCATGCGCAACAATGTCGATTTACCGGCACCGGACCGGCCAATCACGCCGACGAAGCAACCGGGATCGATGGTGAAGGATGCATGGTCAACCGCGGCTTTGCTGCCAAACCGGCATGTCAGACCTTCCACCACCAGCATGCACCGCTCCCGAACCGCGTAACCGTGTTGAGGGCTAACGTCTGGAATCAACAGGCGTGTGACAGTTCTGTTGCGCGGCGTACTTCCTCCACAGTATCGCGGCCGTCATCCAACTGTCATGAGGGTGTCGTCATCCATCTGTCGATGAGGTGCAGCATGAGACTTACAATCGATCACCGAAGCGCGCACGGCCCCACGATGCTTTCGATCAAACCGACCATCGACCCGACGGCGAAGCTGGACGAGACCACGCTCGGGGCCTATTGCGAGGTCGGCGCGCGCACGATCCTGCACGAGGTCGCCATGGGCGACTATTCCTACGTCGTCAACGATGCCCAGATCACCTATGCGACGATCGGAAAATTCTGTTCGATCGCGGCGATGACGCGGATCAATCCGGGTAATCACCCGATGCAGCGGGCCTCGCAAGCGCATTTCACCTACCGGGCCAGCGCCTATTTTTCCGGCGAAAGCGACGAGGCCGAGTTCTTCGACTGGCGGCGCGGACATCGCGTCCATATCGGCCATGACGTCTGGATCGGACACGGCGCCATCGTGTTGCCCGGCCGCAGTGTCGGTACCGGCGCCGTCGTCGCCGCTGGCGCCATCGTCACCAAGGACGTTCCCGCCTACACCATCGTTGCCGGGAATCCGGCGCGGACGATCAAGCGGCGCTTTCCGGAAGCCGTCACCAATCGTCTGGCGGAGCTTTCCTGGTGGGACTGGGACCATGAAACGCTGCGCCGGGCGTTGCCGGACTTCCGCAAGCTGGCGGTCGAGCAATTCCTCGCCAAATATGAGGCCGCCTCCAGCTCGGGCCGTTCCCGAGTCTCGCCAAGAAGTGCCGTATCGTGACTGAAATAGCCATCGAAGGCGGCCGCGCCCTTATCGGCGGGGAAATTGTCGAGACCTCGCTGCGAATTTCGGGGGGCGCCATCAGCGCCGTGGGTTCGCGTCGGGAGCGCGGCGCATTCGGCCTCGATGCCCGCGGTCTATTGGTGCTGCCTGGCATCGTCGATCTGCACGGCGATGCCTTCGAGCGGCAGCTGATGCCCCGTCCCGGTGTCGATTTCCCGGTGGATGTCGCGTTGGCAGAAAGCGACCGGCAGGCCATCAGCAACGGTATCACGTCGCTTTATCATGCCGTGACGTGGTCCTGGGAGCCTGGTCTGCGAAGCGGCAACCATGCCAGACTGCTGCTCGAGGCGATCGAAATGTTGAGGCCGCAACTCGCGGCGGACACCCGTTTCCACCTTCGCCACGAGACCTACAATCTCGATGCCGAAGACGAAATCATCCAATGGCTGAATGACGGACGCATCGACCTGTTGGCGTTCAACGACCACATGCTGTCCACGGTGGCGAGCTCTGCCAGACCGCGCAAGCGAGCCATCATGGTGGAACGATCGGGCCTTTCCAGCGATGCATTCGAAGCGCTGGTGGCGCGCGTGGTGGCGCGCGGCCCCGAAGTACCCGACTCGATCATGCGGCTGGCTTCCACCGCGCGAACCGCCAAGGTACGGATGCTCTCGCACGACGACGCCAGCCTGGCGATGCGCAGGGCATTTCGTGCGCTCGGCGTTAAGATTGCCGAATTTCCGATCAATGAGGAAACCGCGCGCGAGGCCGCCGACGCCGGTGATTTCATCGTGCTCGGTGCCCCCAACGTCGTACGAGGCGGCAGCCACACCGGATGGACCAAAGCGGCCGACATGATCGCCAAAGGCTTCTGCCAGGTACTTGCGTCCGACTATTATTATCCGGCCATGATCTTGGCCGCGTTTCGTCTTGCTGCCGATGGCGTGCTGCCGCTTCCCGAAGCCTGGGACCTGATCTCGGGGGCGCCGGCGCGGGCCGCAGGTCTGACCGATCGTGGCATTCTGGCTCCGGGACTACGGGCCGATATCGTCCTCATCGACGATGAAGTGCCGCTGCGGCCGTGCATCGTCGCCGTCATTGCCGCAGGGCGCCTGGTCCATCTCACCGACTTGAGCCGCGTCAGCCGGTCAGCGCTGGGCCGGCGCGAGGCGGTTGCAGCCGCATAATGCGGGTCTATGCTGCGGACATGGCAAACTTTCCCCGGTATGCGATTTATTTTGCGGCAGCACCCGGCAGCGCGCTGGATGATTTTGGCAAGAAGCTCCTTGGTTATGACGCCTATACCGGCGAGGAGCCTGCTTTCCCCGACGACGTCATAAAGACGATCGCGGACTGGCGCGATCTGACCATCGAGCCGCGCACATATGGCTTTCATGCCACCCTGAAGGCGCCCCTGTTGCTGGCGCCCGGCCAGACCGAAGCGGCACTGATGGCGGCATGCGATCGCTTTGCCGACACACCACGGCCAATTCCCGTGATCGAGCCTGTGGTGGATGCAATCAGCGGTTTCGTCGCGCTGGTTCCGGCAGAACCGTCGACCGAACTGGTGCGGCTCGCCAGCGACTGCGTCCGCGAATTCGATGCCTTCCGCGCGCCGCTGACGGACCAGGAGCGGGCACGGCGGCGGCCGTCGTCCTTGACTCCGAGGCAGCGCGAACATCTCGATCTCTGGGGCTATCCGTATGTCATGGACGACTTCCGCTTCCACATGACGCTGACCGGCCGGCTTGCCGACGGACGGCGCGAGCCGGTGCTGACGATGTTGCGAAACCGGTTTGCCACCCACGGTCTCAAGAGACTGGCGATCGACGGGATCGCGGTATTCCGACAGACCGACGCCAGTTCCCGCTTCCGCGTCATCCATCGTTGGACCTTGCGCGCCGCGGCACCGGCCCGCCCCTCACCCCCATAGGACGCGCGTCATCATTGAACGCACTCTTTGCGAAGGCTCTTGTCCGCGACAACAGGTTGAGCTAGTGCTTTCCCGCTGAAATGGCGGGGTAGTTGGGATGCACGAAAAGGATGTCGAGTTTGATGTCGATCGGTATCGGCAATTGCTGGCAGAAGCCGTCAACGAGCCTAAACGGTTGGCGTTGATCGATCTGTTGATCCAGGAGCGCGCCATGGACCGGCTGCAGGCTCATCGCGCTTCCGAAAAGATCGCGGCCAGGAAGTAACGATCCAACTTCGCCGGTTGCGGTCTTTGCGGCATCGCAGCGACGTGAAGACGGCGCGAGACGGTGATCCCTTTAAGATTCGATCGCGCTTTTCGAGCCAGCGCGCACCTCGCTATTCGACGGGCTTCCGTTCGTCGTATCGAGGGCGTAGCATTCGCCTGATCGGCGGTGTGCTGGCGCGACGCCCGTCCGGAAAAAAAGAACATGCGCCCAAAGGGGAAACGCCATGTTCGAGATACTCGATCGACGCACCTCGCTGACCGGCAACCAGATCAAGATTTTGGCCGCGGCCATCATGGGGGACGCGCTGGAATTTTTCGACTACTTCCTGATCGGTTTTGTGCTCGCGTTCCTGATCGGTCCTTGGAAACTTACTTTCGGCCAGTCGGCCGTCGTTCTGATGAGCTCCGGCATCGGCGCCATCATGGGAGCCTATGCCTGGGGCTGGCTCGCCGACCGCATCGGCCGCCGTAAGGTCTTCATCGGCACCGTGCTGAACTTTTCCATCGCCACCGGCTTTTTGTACTTCACCCCCGACAATGGCTGGATTTATCTTTCGGTGATGCGCTTTTTCGTCGGCGTCGGCGTCGGCGGGCTCTACTGCGTCGACCTGCCGCTGGTGCAGGAATTCATGCCATCCTCCAAACGCGGCTGGGTCGGCGGCATCGTCACCTCTGTGATTCCGCTTGGCGTCGGCCTCGGCGCAATCATGGGTGCATTAGTGGGGAGCGGCGATTGGCGACTGTTGTTCGCGTTCGGCGTGCTGCCCGCGCTGCTGGTGCTGCTGGTCCGCATCTGGGTGCCGGAATCGCCGCGCTGGCTGTGCCGCCAGGGCCGCTATGAGGAGGCGCGCCGGTCGCTGGCCTGGGCTCTGCAGGTGGAGCCCTCCACATTGCCATTGCCGACGGCCGCCGACGCCGGGCCTGTCATTGTCAGCAACTGGCTCGACCTCTTCAGATACCCGCGCAGCCTGATCGTCTCCTGGCTCGGCAATGCCGGTGCGCAGACCGGGGTCTACGGCATTACGCTCTGGGCGCCATCCCTGTTCGTGCTGCTGTTGAAGGTTACGCCGCAGGAAGCCGCCAGGATGATGATCCTGCTCAGCGTGTTCGGCTTCATCGGACGGCTTTCGTTTTCGTTTTTCTCGGAGCGGATGGGACGGCGAAACGCGGGCGGCCTGCTTGGTTTTGGTGCGGGAGTCATGACCATCGTGGCCGGCTACAATTACGACGCGGTTCTCATGGGCGTGTCGGCGTTCTGGCTACTCCTGGCGGTGGCCTTCTTCTTTGCGGACGGCGGCTTCGCCATCGTCGGGCCCTATGCGGCGGAGGTCTGGCCATCGCATCTGCGAACGTCGGGGATGGGCTCGGCCTATGGCTTCGGCGGCATCGGCAAGATCATCGGGCCGGTCGGCCTGGCCCTGATCGTGGGCTCGGGCAATTACCTTAAGCCTGACGTGCCGTTGCCGCAAATTCCGACGGCTTTCGTCTATCTCGGGTGCTGGTTCTTGATGACCGGGGCGGTGTACTATTTCCTGGGAATGGAGACCCGGGGCAAGTCGATCGAGCAGATCGACAAGGAATTGGCCGTCACGGCGTGATTTAAGATTCATCCTGAGGGAGAACCCAATGCCACTTGGTCCATTGCAGCATTACACCATCGAACCGGCCGATCTGGAGCGTAGCAGGGATTTCTATTGTGACGTGCTTGGGCTGGAAAACGGCGATCGTCCGCCGCTCGATTTCCCGGGCTACTGGCTTTATTCCGGCGGAGTCGCCACCGTCCACCTCATGGGCACCCGCAAGCCGCGCGAGGGCATCGTGGTGCGCGGCACCGAGAAGAACTACGAAGACACCGGCCGCCTCGACCATATTGCCTTTGCCGCCACCGATGTCGACGGCGTGCGCCAGCGGCTGCGGGCCCATCACGTGAAATTCCGCGAGAGTATTGTGCCGCGCACCGGCGACACGCAATTTTTCCTTTACGATCCCGACGGCGTCGGCGTGGAACTGAATTTTCCCAGGACCTGACATGACCGGACCTGACAGCGAACTGCCGGCCAATGAATGGGAATGCGCGATATCAGTTGGACTTCGGAAATTCCCGACAAGATCACGGCCTTGCCATGTCACGGGCGCGGAACCGTCCGTATTTCTCCCATTTTGCATGACGAATTGAACCGGCCGCGGTGCTGCGGCAAGAATAGCCGGGTGCCGCGCCTTTCACCTAACCCCAGGGCAAGGTGCCCGGCTATTCGCCAACAGCGGGCCGATCGACGCTGGGGCTCGGCGAACTCCGCCGTGGTTTATTTCCAGCGACTTAATCCAGTCCTCGCTCGTGGCTGAGGCGGACCATTTCCTCGATGAATATGGCCTTTTGCTTGTCGTCGAGGCTCATGAATAGGGGCTCGGCGGCATCGGCGACGTTGCGCTGATCGACTGCTCGGTCATCGAGGAACTGGGCCTCGTTGCGCATCTGCTCGATGATGTCATCGGGTGGATCGCGCTTGGCTCGGGCAATGCGCAGGTTGAGCCGGTCGGCGCCATTATGGCCGAGATAATGCATGGCACTGTTGAAGGCAGTCCAGTTCTTCTCCTGCTCCGGCGTGAGATGCAGTTCGGTCTTGATGCGCTCGATATTTGCATCGCTGTTCGCCACGATCTGCTCGGCGCTCAATTGCGGCTCGGCCTCGGGGGTCGGCACGGCCGGCTTGGCTGCCTTGGACCCCTTGACGGCCTTGGCGGCCTTCGTGGAACCCGGTTGTTTGGTCTCGTTCGCTGCCGGCGCTTGCCCGCTTTTCCCGACGCCCAGCACGCCCGTGAACACGCCGACCACCCCGCCGATCGCCCCTCCCAGCACGCCGCCGACCGGCCCGGCGGCCTTGTTGCCGGCCTGGGCTCCCTGCTGGACGCCCTGCACCAGTCCTTGTGCGTGCACCGCCGAATAGGCGTTGAGCAGGATGAACGCGATGATCCCTAGCACCGGGCGCAATCTCAAGGGCGCGCCCGCTGAAGATCGCAGACTGATCATTATCTTGGTCTCCATGAGGGATGTTTCTAGGCAAGTTTTGGGCGGGCGCGCGTGCTTCCCGAATCCCAACATTATCGTTTTGCGCGGCGAGCGAGTTTACCGGTCGTGCCGCGTTGTACATAAGCGGGAGTATTGCCGCGAGATCGCCATGCACCCTTGAAGCAACGCCGGACCGCCGCGGTGCCATTGCGATCAGTCTTTGGTCGATACCACTGGGTGTCAGCACCCTGATTGTGTGCGATGCAATAAAGTCCTCACCCCTGTATCGTCGCCCAAGGTCGCAGCGCGAAACTCGCCTGCCGAAGTCCGACGCAACGTTAGTCTCAGATTCCCGGCCATGTGTTTTCTCGACAGCGGCCTGCAATTCTGCTCTGATATTGGAAATAAAATCTCCGCATCACGCAGTTCCACACCGAACGCGTCGACAGACGGAGACAGAAACCAAAGCAAATTTAGCTTAAGCCTAGAGGGAAACGTCATGTCACGGAGCAAGCTGTCTCGACGACAATTCGTAAGCGCAACCGCCCTTACATCCGCTGCACTTATCACGGCGCCCTATGTGCGGGGCGCTCATGCGGCCGGAAAACTCAGCATGGGTTTTTGGGATCACTGGGTGCCCGGAGCCAACAAAGCCAGCACCGACCTGGTCAATGAATGGGCGGCCAAGGAGAAGGTCGAGGTCTCGATCGACTATATTACCAGCCAGGGCAACAAGACCCTGGTGACGATCGCGGCGGAGGCGCAGGCCAAGTCAGGTCATGATATTCTGGCCATGCCGACCTGGTGGCCCCACGCCAATTCCGATCTGCTGGAGCCGGTCAACGACATCATGGAACCGTTGATCAAGCAGAACGGCGCCGTTAACGGCACCGTCCAGTACCTCGGTCAGTTGGACGGCAAATGGCTCGGTGTGCCCGCCTGTGTCGGCAGCCAGATCAAGGGCCCATGCTCGCGCATCGACCTGATGAAGAAATACGCCGGGATTGACGTCCAGGAAATGTATCCGGCAGGCAGCCCGCCCAAAGCCGACAACTGGACCACGGACGCTTTCCTCAAGGCGGCGGAGGCCTGCCACAAGGGCGGGTTCCCGTTCGGGATCGGCCTTGGTGAGACCACCGACTCCGTCGACACCGCCGGCGCGTTTTTCCTCGCGTTCGGCGCCCAGCTTGTCAATTCCAAGGGCGACATCACGGTCAAGACCGACGAGGTGCGGCAGGCGCTTGAATTCTACAAGAAGCTGATCGCCTTCCTGCCACCAGACGTGTCGGCCTGGGATGATGCCTCCAATAATAAATGGCTGATTTCAGGCAAGGGCGCGATGATCATGAATCCGCCGAGCGCCTGGGCAGTTGCCAAGCGCGACGCGCCCGAGGTAGCGGAGCAATGCTGGACCCACGGCTTCCCGGTCGGACCGAAAGGCAGGTTCGCGCCGTTCCTGCCCTACTTCTGGACCACCTGGAATTTCTCCAAGAACAAGGAGGCGGCCAAGAGCCTCTTGGTCTACCTGTCGCAGCCGGCCGCCGTCGAGAAGATGGTCGATGCCAGCGGTGGCTATGACCTGCCGGCATTCGAGAAGCTGACGACCTTCAAAGTCTGGGCGGAAGAAGGCCCGCCAAAGGGCACCCTGTTCCACTATCCAAATCCGTACAATCATCAGAAGCTGTCGATCGCCGCATCGCCAGCCCCGCCGAAGATCGCTCAGCAGATCTATGCGCAGGCCACCCTCACCAAGATGTGCCTGAAATACTATCAGGGCGAATCGATGGAGAACACACTCGCCTGGGCCGAAGGCGAGTGCGAAGGCTTCATGCGGAGCTGATCCCAGGGGGATTCGCCGCAGCGGTTGGGGGGCCGCTGCGGCTACGCATCTGAATGAAGGCCATGCGGGCGGAGGCGGCAGTGATACCGGCTCTCCCCTTTCGGATCAAAGGCGCGAGGAAGATACCTCATGGTTGACGTCGCATTCCAACCGACCAGGGTTCCAGGCACCGCGGGCATCCGCAAACGCTCAAGTCTGCGGACGACGCTGAAGCGCAAATCGACCGCGGCCTTTCTCATGACGCTGCCGCTGATCCTGCTGATCGCGATCATGGTGATCTATCCGGCATTCTACTCGCTGCATTTGGCGACCCTGAACAAGTCGATGCAACGGTTTGTCGGGCTCGGCAATTTCCAATTCCTGTTCAAGCGCGACACGTTCTGGATGGTAGTCAAGCAGTCCTGCGTCTTCGCGCTCTCGGCGGTGTTCTTCAAGGCGCTGATCGGCTTCATCGTCGCTCATTTCGTGCACAACATTCCCGCCAAAGGCCAGCGCAAGTGGCGCGGCATGCTGCTGGTGCCATGGGTGATCCCTCCGGCCTTGAGCACGCTGGCATGGCTGTGGCTGTTTGATCCGTCCTACAGCGCCTTCAACTACACGCTTTCATTTTTCGGCATCGGACCAATTCCTTGGACAGGCGATGCCAATTGGGCCCGCTTTTCGGTCATCCTGGTCAACATCTGGTACGGCGCCCCCTTCTTCATGATCATGTATCTGGCATCGCTGAAATCGGTCCCGGAACAGCTCTATGAAGCCGCAGCCATCGACGGCGCCAACTGGTGGCAGCGCATCTGGTACGTGACGCTGCCGATGATGCGCAACATCATCGCGATCACCACGCTGTTCTCGTTGATCGTGACGTTCGCGAATTTCGATATCGTGCGGATCCTGACCGCCGGCGGACCGCTGGATAGCACCCATCTGTTCGCGACCTGGGCCTTCAAGCTCGGCATCGAAGGCAGCGATATTCCGCTTGGCGCCAGCGTCTCGCTGTTCATGGTGCCGATCCTGGCGGTGGCAGCGATCTTCATCCTGCGCGGCGTCAACAAGCGCGGGAACGAAGCCTGATGACCAGCACCGCGGTGATCGACAAGGCGGCGCCGACGCGCACCGTCAAATATGGCAGCATGAGCCGCGACCGCGCCTGGGCGCTGCGCTGGTCGTACTTTTTCCTCGTGCTGTTTGCCATCTTCTCGCTGGTACCGCCGTTCTACATGCTGATCACCTCGCTCAAGAGCAGTGCAGAGATCTCGGCGGCGACCAATCCGTGGTGGGTTTTCCATCCGACGCTGGAAAACTACGTCGGCCTGCTGACATCGAACCAGTTTCTGACCTTCTTCCGCAACTCGGCGCTGGTCTCGATCATCGTGGTGACCATCACCATGCTGATCAGCGTGCCGGCGGCGTTCGCGCTGGCGCGGATGCGCTTCTGGGGCTCGGCGACACTGGCGACCGGGGTGTTCCTGACCTACCTCATCCCCGACAGCCTGTTGTTCATCCCGCTGTTCAAGATGTTCGCGGTGTTCGGCGACTGGACCGGCATCCAGCTGATCAACAAATGGTACGTGCTGCTGCTGGTCTATCCGACGCTGACCGTGCCCTTCTGCACCTGGATCATGATCGGTTACTTCGCCTCGATCCCGAAGGAACTCGACGAGGCCGCCATCATCGACGGAGCATCCTGGTTCCAGACCCTGACACGCATCTTCATCCCGGTAGCACTGCCCGGCCTGATCGCCGCGACCATCTTCGCCTTCACGGTATCGTGGGCGCAGTTCCTCTACCCGCTGGTATTTACGACCTCTACCGATCAGCTGGTGTTGCCGGTCGGCATCATCACCACCCTGATCAAAGGCGACGTCTTCAACTGGGGGCAGATCATGACCGGCGCCTTGCTCGGCGCCGCGCCGCCGCTGATCATCTACGCTTTCCTGATGGACTATTACATTGCCGGGCTGACCGCCGGCGCGACAAAGGGTTGACCCATGGCCGATGTCACGTTGCGTAAGGTGATCAAGCGCTACGACGATGTCGAGGCGGTGCGCGGCATCGATCTTGACATCGCCGACCATGAATTTGTCGTGCTGGTGGGGCCGTCGGGCTGTGGAAAATCGACCACCTTGCGGATGATCGCGGGGCTCGAGGACATCACCGACGGCGACATCATGATCGGCGGCGACGTTGTCAACGATGTGCCGCCAAAGGACCGCGACATCGCGATGGTGTTCCAGAACTACGCGCTCTATCCGCATATGACGGTGGCGGAGAACATGTCGTTCGGCCTGCGGCTGAAGCACTATCCGAAGGCCGAGATCACGAAGCCGGGTGACCGAGGCCGCGCGCATGCTCGATATCACCGACCTGATCGACCGCAAGCCGAAGCAGCTTTCCGGCGGCCAGCGCCAGCGTGTCGCCATGGGGCGCGCCATTGTCCGCAACCCGAAGGTGTTCCTGTTCGACGAGCCGCTCTCCAACCTCGACGCCAAGCTCCGGGTCCAGATGCGCATCGAGATCAAGAAGGTGCATCAGAAAGTACGCACCACGACCGTCTACGTCACCCACGATCAGGTCGAGGCAATGACGCTCGCCGACCGCGTCGTGGTCATGAACAACGGCCGCATCGAACAGATTGGCACGCCGAACGATCTCTACCACCATCCGGCGACGCGCTTTGTCGCAGGCTTCATCGGTTCGCCGGCCATGAATTTCATCCCTTGCCGGCTTGAGGAAACAGCTGGAATCCCTCACCTCCGACTGACCGACCGTATCGCCTTCCCGCTGCCTTCAGGCCGCGCCGCGCGCTATCAGGATGTCGCGCGAAACGAGAAATTGCTGCTGGGCCTGCGGCCGGAGCATATCACCGAAGCCAGCGCCCATCCGGAGCCGGGGGTTGAGGCCTTCGACGCTGTGCTGGATGTCACCGAACCAATGGGCATGGAGACCCTGATTTATTTTACGCTCGAAGGCACCGAGATCTGCGGGCGGGTCAGTCCCAATGCGGGTGCCCGCGATGGCGGCCCGCTCCGATTGGCAGTAGACCTCAACAATATGCACCTGCTAAATGAAGTGACAGGCGCGGTGCTTTGACGGCGGCATCGTAACGAGTGCGAGATGGCCGGAAGGTCTGGGCAGGAAATTTGGGAATGGCGACCAACAAGAAGAAAATTCTCATCACGGAATCGATGTCGCAGCCGGGACGGGCATTACTGAAGGAGCGGGACGACATCGAGATCGTCGAATTCCCCAACATGATTTCGGCTTCCGATTTCGAAGCCATGCTAAGGGCGCAGGCGCCCGTTCATGGCGTGGCGCTCGCCGCGACGCGGTTCGGCGAGGCGGAGCTGGAGGCATCGAAGGACATGAAGGTGGTGACCCGGATCGGGGTCGGCTATGACGCCGTCGATGTACCGGCACTCAGCCGCCGCAAGGTTCCGTTGATGGTGGCAGGCACCGCCAATTCTCCATCGGTGGCGGAACAGGCCTTGTTCATGATGCTGACCTTGGCCAAGCGCGCAGTCGAGATGCACTCGATCGTCAAGGACGGCAAATGGCCGGATCGGCTGGGCATGTTGCCCTACGATCTCTTCGGCAAGACCGTTCTGATCATTGGATTCGGCCGCATCGGCACGCGCACCGCCAAGCGCTGCCTGGCCATGGAGATGAAGGTCCTGGTCTACGACCCCTACAAGTTGCCGGCTGAAATAGAGGCTGCCGGATGTGAGGCTGTCAAAGATCTCGATGCGGCGTTGCCGCGCGCCGATTTCGTCAGCATCCACTGCCCGAAAACGCCGGAGACGGTCGGCATGTTCGGCGCGGCGCGCCTGAGGCACCTCAAGCCCTCTGCCTATCTCATCAACACCGCGCGCGGCGGGATCGTCGACGAGGCGGCGCTGCACGACGCACTGGTCGCGGGCCGGCTCGCCGGCGCCGGTCTCGACGTATTCGCGCAGGAGCCGCCGCCTGTGGGACATCCGCTGTTCGAACTTCCCAATGTGATCATGGCCCCGCATGTCGCCGGCGTCACCCGCGAAGCGGTCGACCGCATGAGCGAGCAGACCGCGCGCAATATCCTGAGCGCGCTCGATGGCGCCCCGATCCGCCTCAACGTCATCAATCCGGACGTGCTTGGCTGATCTAACCGCTGGCCTCTTGGCGGATTCCGCTTTCGGATTCTGCGCTCCACGAAGGCTCGGCAAGTTCAGCAGCGCGTTTCACGCGCGGCGCGCAAGACGAGAGCGTGGTCTGCCCAGAGGCGGACGTGCCTGCGCCGTGGTCCCCTTGCGCAACCGTTTGGCCATCAGGGACTGCTCCGGGGCAAGCGGCTGGAAACTATAGACATTGCCGTCGATCTGGACGAGCGGCGACGCCTGCCAGAGGTTGTCGTTGCCGTCGATGAAGAACAAACCGCCCGCGTCCGGAAAATAGTCGAACGCCAAAACATTGGATGCCATCAGGGTGCGGCAGCCGAAGCCCTGGCCAAAACCCGAAGTCTCCGAGCAGAGCGGCAGCGGGACAGTTCCGAACGGCGCATTCTCCAGCCACAGATTGCCGTCTGTTCCGAGCACGTAGACCGTCTCGGCGTCCACCGCGAGGAAGTCGGCGACGTTTCCGTCGACAGCGGTGCGCAGCGGTGGGATGCTTCCCCAGTCTCCCTGGTCGAGCCACAGGTTATTGTTCCGATCCGCGACGAATACATGGGTCGAATCGACGGGATTGAAGAACGCGACATTGGCGTCGACCTGGGTGCGGCAGCCTGCCGTGCCCCCGTTGCATGGCGGCAGCGGAACCGTGCCATAAGGCCCCAACTCGTGCCACAGGTTGCCGTCGTTGCCGAGCACGTAGAGCTCCTGGAGGCTGATTGGCCAAAGCTCGTCGACACTGCCATCAATCTGCGTACGCGGTGGCGGGACGGTCGGGATCGTGGTGCCAAAGCTGAATTCCAGCCACGCATTGTCGTCATTGCCGAGGACAAATACCTCTTCGGGACTCCACGGCGAGAAGCCACCCACGCTGCCGTCGATCTGATAGCGGGTGCCGGGCGACGGAGGGAAAGTGGAAGTGTCAGTCAATGGCACTTGTCCGAACGGACCGACCTCAAGCCAAAGGTTGCTGTCGCCGCCAAGGACGAGCACCTGCTGCGCGCTGAAGGCATTGAAATAGGAAACGTTACCGTCGACCTGGGTGCGCAGCGGGGGAATCTGCTTTCCGAAGGGCGCCCCGGCGAGCCACAGGTTGCCGTCGGTGCCGAGAATATAGATTTGCTGAACCGTCATGGTGGCGTCCTCCACCTGAAAGAGCCTCGCGGGATAGGTCGCCGGTATCCAGCAGCTGGTTCAATCTCAAGGTGGAAAATGCCGGCGGAAACCCCCAAAGTTACAGATCTTCGGCGATCTTAAGCAAGAATCGACAAAACTCAGCCTCAATCGCGCTCAAAACTCTGAAATCGGGGATATCTATTGTAGAGCCTGACTTTTGGTTTCTCTTCCATTGCATTTGGAGAATGGGTTGTGAGTAAAAGCGATCCGACCGATCATGCGCTGGCGGCTATCGCCAGCATCCTCGATCACCCGGAAAACCAGCCTTCTGCGGACCGGAACGCGGTCGAAGGAAAGCCTGATACCGGGCTGACCGAGGCCAACGGCTATCACAGGGTCGGTCCCGGCCCGTTGGCCGCGATCCGCTTCAAATGGATGGTTCGCCGTGGCGACGATAACGAATATTATGTCGATGAGACCGTCGGCGATCATGCCAGGCCCGTCGTTGCTGGACCAATGTCTCCGGCGGAGGCGATCAGGCTGGTAGACGCGCGCGAGAGCGAAGCGCGGCTGCGATACGAGGCGTTGCGAAGCGAAATGAACGGGCGCCGCAGCGGAACCGATTTCCCCCGCAAGGGCATGGCGACCTAGCGCAGGTCAAGTCCGGGCGTTGGCGAGCTGGGAGGGATCCCCAGATAATCCTTCTTGGTAAGATCAACGCCGCAATGGCGCAGGATGTCGTAGGCCGTCGTGACGTGAAAGAAGAATTGCGGCACGCTGAACGTCAACAGCAGCGACTGTCCGGTGAAGGTCCGCTCGGATCCGTCGCGAAATCTGAAAACCACCTGCTTTTCACCGGCGCCGTCGATCCCCGCGGGCGGCAGTCTCGCCAAGAAATCCATCGCGGCAGCGATTTGGGCTTTGAGTTCGGCAACGTCTGGTTCGGCCTCGTCCAATGCCGGCGGCTCCGCGCCGGCCAACAGGCTGCAGGCGATAACCGCATGCCTGACCGCCTCGCCCACCTGGCGCGTCAGATTGTACATGTTGGGATAGAGCCGCGTGCAGAGCAGGATCGTGGGATCGAGCTTCCGCGCCTCGGCGTATTCCGCCGCAAGGTCCAGCAGGTTGGACAGACTGCCGAGAAACTGAGTGAACACGCCAACGGATGCCCTGTGCATTGAAATGGTCATGATTTGATCCTGTCGGCAACGCGGCCCCAACCATGGTAACTATCATAGCGATCCCCGAGACTCGATCGGATATCCCTTCGGAGAATTAGAATGTTTCGGATATCTTGCTGTCTTGCCGCTGCGATTTATCTGGCCGCGGCGCCAGTGCAGGCGCAGCAGGCCTCTCGCCTCGATGAAATCATCCAGCGCGGGACGCTCCGTGTCGGCATGACCGGCGACTATCTGCCGTTCAGCTCGTTCGACAAGCAGACATCGACATTCCGCGGCTTCGATGTCGATATGGCGGAGCAGCTCGGCAAGGCCCTGGGCGTCAGGGTTGAATATGTCAAGACAGCATGGCCGCAGCTGATGAAGGATTTCGAAGCCGGCAATTTCGACATCGCGATGGGTGGCGTCTCGATAACGCTCGATCGGCAGAAAAAGGGCCTGTTCTCGATCCCGATCATGCGCGAGGGCAAGACGCCGATCGCGCGCTGCGCAGACCAGGGCAAGTATCAGACGATCGCCGATATCGACAAACCGGGCACGCGCGTGATCGTCAATCCCGGCGGCACCAACGAACGATTTGCCCGCGCCAACGTTGGGAATGCCGAGATCAAGGTCTACAACGACAATGTGTCGATCTTCGAGGAGATCGCCAAGGGTGATGCCGATCTGATGATCACGGATGCGTCGGAGACGCGGTACCAGCAAAAACTTCACCCCGGCGTGCTCTGTGCGGTGCACCCGGACCAGCCATTCGACTTCGCCGAGAAGGCTTACTGGTTACAGCGCGATGTCGCGCTGCAGGCGTTTGTCGATCAGTGGTTGCATATCGCAATTCAGGACGGCAGCTTCAGGAAGATCTATGCCGGATGGTTTGAATAAACCTTGCCGCCAAACAGCTTACCTGGAAATTGAGAAATTGACCTGCTCCGAACTCCCCATTTAAAATGGGATGATCCGGGTTGTTGAACCAAAGCCGTGGCAACACGACCTAACCCATAGGGGTGATACAGGCCACGTCAGGGAAATAGTGACAAAGCATAGGGATCACGACCTGAGATTCCACCTATTCGGGAGGACGTTGTGAAAAAGCTGTTTTCCATCGCCGCGTTTCTGCTGGCGAGTACCGCAGCGCAGGCGCAGTACACCTTCGAATATGGCGGGCACACTATTCGCATCGACCCCGACCGCGGCACAGTTTCGATACCCGGTGTCTACGACAACAGCGGGCCAAAAACCAAACGCTCCCGCGCCGATCAGGGCAACGACCGTCAGCGCAAGCAGGCGCCTCAGCAGACCAAGGCCGAACCGCAGGTGCCCGCCGCAGCATCCGACGCGGCCCAGGCCACCCAACCCCCGGCTCCCGTAACTCCTTCCTCAGCTGAGCCGTCAACAGCCACGGCGACGACTGCGCCCGCCGAAACCATGACTTCAACTGGCGCGACCACCACTCCCTCCGTGCCGAGTGCGCCACCGCCGCAGGGTCTGCCGGACGCGACTGCCGTCGCCAAGCCCGAACCAACTCCGCTGGTTGCAACCGTGTCGCCCGCTTTACCGGCACCGCAGCCGACCGCACCGCCGCCAAATTCTCCGCTCGGACTGTGGCTAACCGAACAGAAGGAAGGCAAGGTCCGGATCGAGCAATGCGGCGCCAGTCTCTGCGGATATTCCGTCGATGCAAAGTCCGACCAGAACGGCGAACAGGTCTTGATCAACATGAAGCCCGGCAAGGATTCCAAATGGAGCGGGCGCATTCTCGACCCGAACACCGGCAGTACCTACGATTCCACCATCGCGCTGAAGGGTTCGGACACGCTGCGAGTCCAGGGCTGTGCCTTCGGTGGGATGTTCTGCGGCGGCCAGACCTGGACCCGGTTGAATTAGACAGATCGCTGTGGCTTGCCTGTCAAAACCGTGACCCGCTGCCGGTACGCCAATTTCTGCCCAGGAGTGAGCTCTCAGAATTCGGATTTCGCCCTCACGCCAGGCTTCAGCGAGTCGGCCGCTTCAGAAGATCCAGATATTGATTGGCTGCTTCCGGCCTGAGTGCGCCTCTGCGGACCAGATGATGGAGGCAGTTTGCGGCGAGATCAAAAGACCCGTAACAGGCATGCGCGATGAGCGCGAGGTGCTTGAGTTGCTCGATGGTCATGCTATCGGGCTTCGTGAAGTCACGCACATAGACGGCGTCAGCCTCGACCAGTTGATTGAATGCGACATGGGCCGCCGGCGGCACCATCGGCGCGATCATTTTCTTGTTGGTGGCCGCGAACATGTGAGGCACCAATCCCAGTGCGCGCAGTTCCATGTCGACGGCTCCGAACACCGGCTGATTCCGGTAGAGCGGGATGAATGAAACCTCAGTTTGTACGGCTACCGCTTCCGAGAGGCGGTCGCGCCCATTCTGAAACACCGAAAGCTCCGAGCCCTGAATGTCAATCTTCAGAAAATCAATTTCGTCGATCTCGACAATGTCATCCAGCCGGCGCGTCATAAGTTCAATCCGTTCGATCACATGTCCCAGGTCGCTGAACCGGGGAAAGTGACTTAGAACAAGGTCATCGGGCACCAGCAGGCTGGCGAAGCCTGCACCTTTGCAGATGTTAAGCGTGTGAACCGCACCGTCGCCTATCGCGTAAGGCAGATAGGTTTCGAGATCGCCCTTGGATGAATTGAGTCGCTCCAGCGCAATCGGATGCGGATCGAAGCCGATCACGCGACAGCCCCGTTGGCGCAGCATCTCCTTGTAGGGAGGATCACCGTCGATCGGATTTGCGCCGACATCGACAACGCTCGTCAACCGCTCCGCCCTCAGAAGCTCAACGAGCGGCGCTAAATCCATCATCCATCGTAGCTCCAACGCGCCTCGCATCGTTCGCGTTGCCTTGTTCAAGGCCAAGCGCTCCGACGATCTTCGCCATCATGCGAAGCAAAACGGCCGTTGTCATCCCCTTGATGAGCTAAACCCTCAATCGGGAATACGAGATGATCAGCCTGCTGATCTAATTTTGATCGGGAAAATATTTATAGTTGAAGCTGAGATGTCCGCTTTCCTGTTGCGTGCAATTCCGCTCAGGTCTGCACGAATGTTGATTCGGAATTGTCCTCAGATATCCCGTATGGGCTTTGGTTTGTACCAAACGCATCCTTGGCTTGCGGACCTTGCTCTTGCTTCGCCGCATTCGACAACCGTCGGCCAACCGTCAGCGGCCGTGACCGCCATCACATTCCACCGCGCGATAGTGTGGAACCATGAGCGCGCTAACAGAATGGGGAAAAAATCATGGGACACTTTGCCAGAACGACCTTCATCGCTTCGATGCTGTTGGCGGGATTGTCCGCCGTGACACCGGCCGCGGCTGGCAGCTTCGATGGCGCGTGGGATGTCAGGATCGCGTCATCGAATCCGGCTTGTGGCAGCGGTGCCAACGTCTCGATCGGGATCAATAACGGCCAGGTTGCATCGAGCAATGCCATGATGGCCGCATCGGGCCGCGTCGCGGATGCCGGCAACATCAGCGTGACCCTGACCAGCGGAGTCAAGCGGGCCGTCGGCTCGGGTCACCTCACGGCCACATCCGGATCGGGCACCTGGCACGGCGCGCTTTGCTCCGGTACCTGGACGGCGCTGCGAATTTGAGGCGCAGCCAGCCAACCGGCGAAGCTGGCGAGAAGCCACGTTCTCGCTGCTGATGAAGATGAATTGTCTGCATTATCAAACTGCGGCAACGGAATATTCTTCTTCAGTCACCGGCTCCATCCAGGTCGCATAATTGCCGTCAAGCAACTCCTGCATCGCAAGATGGACCATCCCATTGGCGGCCGAGCCGCCATGCCAATGTTTTTCGCCCGGTGGAATCCATACCACGTCTCCAGGCCGGATCTCGCGGACGGGTTCGCCCTGGGTCTGAACCCGGCCAACGCCGGAGATCACATACAGCGTCTGGCCGAGGGGGTGTGAATGCCAGTTTGTCCGCGCCCCCGGTTCGAAGGCGACCCGGGTCGCGACAATCCGCGCCGGCGCCGGAGCCGCGATGATCGGATCCTGCCAGACGGTGCCGGTGAAATACTCTTGGGGCGCCCGGCGGGTCGGCCGCGAGCCCGCGAGATGGATATCCATGACTTCCTCCTTGTCTTGCTCCGAACGGACGCGATGCCGCCAAGTCCTGATTACGGCTTCGAGGCCGCATAGCGTGCCTTGGTCTCGGCGTTCATGGGATAAAGACCCGGCAGCGCCGCGCCGCCATTCACCTGATCGACAATCCAGGCTTCCATGCGTTCCTGCTCTGCGCCCTCGGCCAGTACAAGGTCGAGAAATGCCTTGGGGATCACCACGGCACCATCCTGGTCGGCGACGATGATATCGTCAGGAAAAATCGCGACACCGCCGCAACCGATCGGCTCACCCCACCCGACGAAGGTCAGGCCGGCGACCGAAGGCGGCGCGGCATAACCGTCGCACCAGACCGGCAGGCCCGTGCCCAGCACGCCCTCGAGATCGCGCACCACGCCGTCGGTCACCAGCGCGGTCACGCCGCGCTTGACCATCCGCGCGCATAAGATATCGCCGAAGATGCCGGCGTCGGTGATGCCCATGGCATCGACGACCGCGATGCAGCCCTCCGGCATCGCCTCGATCGCCGTTCGGGTGGAGATTGGCGCCGACCAGGATTCCGGCGTCGCCAGATCCTCTCGCGCCGGCACGAAGCGCAGGGTAAAGGCCGCGCCGACCAGCCGCTTTTGACCCGGCCGCAGCGGGCGCGCGCCGCGCAGCCAGACATTCCGCAGGCCCTTCTTGAGCAGCACCGTGGTAATGGTGGCGGTGGTCACGCGCGACAACGTCGCGATCGCTTCTGGAGCAAGGGACATCGGTCGGAAAACTCCGGTGGGAATGAACGGCGCAGGCATCTTGCTGGGCCGGCGGAGCGCGTCAAGGGCTGTCACCGGGTGAGCCGGCGGAAGCGCGCGATCAGCGCGATTATGCCATCAACCGCGATTAATTTATTGAACCTGCGAGGGTATTTCGCCAAGCGAATTCCACTTCGCAGCAAAACCGGCTAGGTTTCAGCGCCCTGTTGGTGCTTTCAGAGTGTGATGCCATGGCCGCCACCTCATCCCTGCCCCGCCTGAAGCCGAGCGGCGACAGTGCGATCACGGTCGAGTTCAGCCGCGACATCGACGATGCCGCCAACCAAAAGGTGCTGGCCCTCGACCGCGCCTTGGCGGCCGCGCCTGTCACGGGCGTGACCGAAACGGTGCCGACCTATCGGTCCCTGCTGGTACACTATGATCCGCTCGCGATCGATTTCGACGCGCTCGGCGAAAGGCTGACGGCTCTGGCGCGGCTCCCGGTTCCGCCGACCTCGGCGGGAAGGCGCTGGCGCATTCCCGTGGTCTATGGCGGCGAGCAGGGTATCGATCTCGATGATGTCGCCAAAACCCTCAAGACCACCCCCGAGGACATCGTGGGGCGCCACACGGCGGGCGACTATCGCGTTGCGATGATCGGCTTTACACCGGGATGGTCCTATCTGAGCGGGCTCGACCGCTTTCTGCACCTGCCGCGACGGCAAAATCCCCGGCTGTTGACGCCGGCCGGTACGATCTCCATCGGCGGCGTACAGACCGGCATCCAATGCCTGGCGGGACCAAGCGGCTGGCATCTGTTGGGACGCACTGCGGTGCGAACCTATCAGCTGCATCGCGAGCCGATTTTCCTGCTGGAGCCCGGCGATCGCGTGACGTTTTTCGCGGTCGACGCCAAAACCTTTGCGGAACAGGAGCGCGCGGCGGAGCGCGGCGAGATCGTCGCCGAGCAGATGGCGGCATGAGTAAGCTGGTCATAACAGCCATCGGACCGGCAAGTTCCGTGCAGGATGGCGGTCGTCATGGCGTGCAACGCTACGGTTTGCCGCCGAGTGGCGCGATGGATCGGCCGGCGCTGGCGGCCGCCAACGCGCTGGTTGGGAATCCGCCCATGGCTGCCGCGATCGAAATCGGCCCGTTCGGCGCCACCTTCACGGCACGCCAGGGCGCGGTGCGCCTGGCGCTGACCGGCGCGCGGCGCAATGCCGACATCGCGGGACATGTCGTGGCATTCAATACGTCCATGACGCTCGGCGACGGCGAGAGCTTGACGCTGGGTTTCGCTCGCAGCGGCTGTTTCAGCTACCTCGCCATCGAGGGCGGCATTACCGGCGAGCCTGCCTTCGGCAGTCTTTCCGTCAATGCCCGTGCCGGCCTCGGCAGTCCCTATCCGCGGCCGCTGCACCCCGGGGACGAATTGCAGGCCAAAGCCGCCAGCGGCGCAACCGAACGCCGGATCGACCTTCCGTTCTCCGACCATGGCCCGATCCGCGTGGTGATGGGGCCTCAGGACGACGAATTCGGCGAACTGGCCACCGCGCTCTTCCTCGGCAGCGAGTGGAAGATATCGGCGACCAGCGATCGCATGGGGTATCGGCTGGAAGGCCCCATGATCGAACATCTGCATGGCCACAACATTGTTTCCGACGGCACCGTGAACGGCAGCATCCAAATACCCGGCAATGGCGCGCCGATCGTGCTGATGCCCGACCGCGGCACCACCGGCGGCTATCCCAAGATCGCCACCGTGATCACCGCGGACCTCGGGCGGTTCGCGCAGCTTCCAGCCGGAAACAGCTTTCGCTTCACGTCCGTCAGCATGGCCGAGGCGCAGGCCGAGCTGCGCAGGTTCGAAGGGTGGCTACACACCCTGCCCGATCGCCTCAGGACAGCGGAGGATTTTGATCTCAACCTCGATGCGCTGCGGGATGCTAATGTCGCGGGTACCGCGGTCAGTGCGGTCGATGCCGGAACATGGCAAACTCCATCCGCGGAGGCATCGGGGCCGGACTGATCCGGCCGCATCGATGTGAACAAACCCAGGGCAAACGGACATATAGAATGACGACCATCGATCTCAATTGCGATCTCGGCGAAGGATTTGGCGCCTGGGAAATGGGCAATGACGCCGCCATGATCGATTTGGCCACCTCGGTCAACATCGCCTGCGGCTTCCACGCCGGCGATGCCGACATCATGCGCAGGACCGTGGAGCTTGCAAAAGCGCGCGGCGTCTCGATCGGCGCCCATCCCGGCTACCGCGACCTGCACGGCTTTGGCCGCAGGCCGATGCCCGGCATGAAGCCTTCCGAGATCGAAAACCTGGTCGCCTATCAGATCGGCGCGCTGCAGGCGATCGCGACCGCGGCCGGCCACAAGGTCACCCATGTCAAGGCGCACGGCGCGTTGTCGAATGTGGCCTGCGAGGACGACATGACAGCAAAGGCCATCGCGGATGCGATCAAGGCCGTCGATCCGAACCTGATCTTCGTCGTGCTCGCCAATTCGCGCCTGGTGCAGGCCGGCGAGGCCGCCAATTTGCCGATGGTGCACGAGGTCTTTGCCGACCGCGCCTATGAAGACAACGGCTCGCTGGTGTCTCGTCGCAAACCCGGCTCGGTTCTGCACGACGCCAAAGAGATCGCCGATCGCGTGGTGCGGATGGTACAGGACGGCGCGGTGGTATCGGTCACGGGCAAAGTAATCAACATGCGCACCGATACGGTGTGCATTCACGGCGATACGCCCGGCGCCGTCGATATCGCGCGCGGCGTGCGAGCGGCGCTGAAGGATGCCGGCATCGAGGTGAAACCGTTCGCGATCAAATAGCGGGACTGAGTTTTCTGGAGGCCGTGACGATCATCGCTTTCTGGCCCCGATCGCGGCATAGCGCCTATGGAGTCAGAAAGGATGCACCGAAAGCGTGCCGAACACCACGGCCGCAATGATCGCAAACGCGCTGTACAACGCAGCCACGTGAAATCCCCGAGCGCCTCGCCGCGACAGGGATCGCGCGTAAAGGTGCAGGCGGGCTTCCGCCGACAGTTCGCGCATGCTCGATCTCCAGCTTCGCATCCCGCGCATCAAAATGCGGTTCGCGTCTGAACGCAAGACGGCCGGGGAAATAGCGATAGAAGGCGCCGATGGACTCAAAACCCAATCAAAACATTCTACGCCATGATGCTGCGCCAGAATATTATTCGCTAACATTTGCCGCTGATTGGAACCTTTTTCAGTAAACGTCCTGCTGGAACCGGCCCTTTTTCTTGAGTTCCCCGACAAACGCAACCGCCTCGTCGGTCGAACGCGCGCCGTACTGGGCGACGATATCGACCAGCGCGCGTTCGACATCCTTGGCCATTCGCTTGGCGTCGCCGCAGATATAGACGTTGGCGCCTTCGGCAAGCCAGGTCCACAATTCGCGGCCGACTTCGCGCATGCGATCCTGCACATAGAATTTCTTGTCGCCGTCGCGCGACCACGCCAGCGACAGACGCGTCAAGAGGCCCGAGGTCTTCATGGCGTTGAGTTCGTCGGCATAGAAGAAATCGCAGTCGCTGCGCTGGTGGCCGAAGAACAGCCAGTTCTTGCCGGGTGCGCCGGTCGCCCGGCGATCGAGCAGGAAGGCGCGGAATGGGGCGATGCCGGTGCCCGGCCCGATCATGATGATCGGCGTGTTCGGATCGCCCGGCAGCGCGAAGCCGTGGGCCTTCTGCACATAGACCTTGACCTCGTCGCCGGGCTTTATCCGCTCGGCGAGGTAGGTCGAGGCAAGGCCAAGCCGCCGGCGCTTGCCGATGACATAGCGCACGCAGTCGACCGTCAGCGACAGTTTTCCGGGCGTCGCGTTGTGCGACGAGGAGATCGAATACAAGCGTGGCTGCAGCGGCTCCAGCGCTTCGACGAAGGCCTCGGGATGCGGACGCACATTGGAAAACTTCTGCAATGCCGCCATCACGTCGAGCGTGGCGGCATCGCCGTCGGGGTCCTCGCCCTGCGCCAGCGCGCGCGCTTTTTCGCGCTGCGCGCCGCCGGTAAGGAAGGAAATCAATTCGAACAGCGTATCCGGCGCCGGCGACAGTGAGACGTCCGTCGTCAGCGCTTCGCGCAGCGTCTTGCCGTTGACTTCGGTGACATGCGAGGCGCCGAGCATGGCAATGATCTGATCAACGAGACCGAGTTCGTTGCGGGCAAAGATGCCAAAGGAATCGCCGACAACATAGTCGAGGCCGCTGGCACCGAGGTCGAAGTCGAAGTGCCAGGTTTCCTTTTCCGAACCGGGCTTGTTCAACAGGCGACGCGACAGGAAGATCGCCGGCACTGGATTGTCGCGTGAGCGCCCTGGCTCCGATATGGCCGCCGGTGCCGCCGCTGCGGCAGGCGTGGCCGCGCCCGGCGAAGCCGCCGGCGCTTTTTCGAGCTCCTCATGCAGCGCCTTCAGCATGCGGGCGGTCTCCTTGCCGCCGGGCACGCAGAGATTGAGCCGCGCTTCCGCCTTGCTGGCGATCGCCTCCGAATAGTCGTTGCAATTATAGCCGCACTGGCCGCAGTCCTGCTGCGCCATCGCGGCCATCATCCGCCGCCGCAGCGGACGGCCGTCGGCCATTTTCATGCGCTCTGCGATCGGCAGGGTCTGGTCATGCCAGGGAGATTCGCCGTCATCGCCATCGCCAAAAGACCCCGGCATGACCGCGGCGCTCTGCTCGACCGATAACGGCGCGGCACCTTCGCTCAAAAGTCCCGCGAAGAAGCCGTTCAGCCAGGAGCGTTGCGCTTCCGAAAACGGCGCGCTGGCGGGAATGATTTCGATTTTCGGCGGAGGCGTCATCTGGTTCATGTGGAAACCTCCGCTTCCGCCAATTGGCGCAGCGTCTTGCCATCGTGGCGTCGGGCAAAGCTGAGAAAGGTCTCGTCGGCGGTCCTGCGATGGGCGAGATAAGCCTTCAACAGCTTCTCCACCGTCTTCGGCGCATCCTCTGCCCTGAGGTCGTGATAGACCTCCTGCCCGACATCGGCATGCGGACCAAAACCTCCACCGGCGAACAGATGATAGCCTTCGACGGTGTCGTCGCCTTCGCCCACCGGGACCTTGGCGGCGATCAGGCCGAGATCGCTGATGTAATGCTGCGCGCAGGAATGATGACAGCCGGTCAGATGGATATTGAGCGGGGTGTCGATATCGACACGCGGCTCGCACCAATCGCCGATCTCGGCGGCGTGGCGCTTGGTGTCGGAGGCTGCAAACTTGCAGCCGGCATTACCCGTGCAGGCGATCAGTCCGGCGCGAATTTGCGAGGCCTTGACGGCAAGCCCGATGGCCTCGATCGCAGCCATGGCCAGTCCCACGTTCTCGTCGCGGACGCCAGGGATCAACAGGTTCTGCCAGACCGTCAGGCGGATCTCGCCACTGCCGAGATCGCCGGCTATTCTGGCGAGGCCCCGCATCTGTTCGCAGGTGATTTTACCGAGCGGCAACGCGACGCCAATCCAGTTCAAGCCCGGCTGCTTCTGCGGGTGAACGCCGATATGCGCCATGCGATCGAAGGCCGGACGCGGCGCCAGCGCTTCCGCCGGCACGCGGGTCAGCGCGTGGCCAAGCTTCGCTTCGACGGCGAGCAGGAATTTATCCATTCCCAGGCTGTCGATAACGTATTTCAGCCGGGCCTTGAGCCGATTGGTCCGATCGCCCAGATCGATGAACACACGGACGATGGCGTCCGCCACGGCGGTGGCGTCCTCGGGCCTGACGATGATGCCGGTCTCTTTCGCAAAATCCTTGTGACCGGTAATGCCGCCGAGGCCAAGTCGAAACCAGATGCCCGGTTCAGCGCCGAAACCATCATTCACCTCGACCGCGGCAAAGGCGATGTCGTTGGTGTCTTCGAGCACGGCGATCTTGCCGGCGCCGTCGAAGGCGACATTGAACTTGCGCGGCAACCCCGTCAGCGAGCGGTCGTTCAGAATGTGATAGTGCCATTCGCGGGCATAAAGGCGGGTATCAAGCAGTTCCTGCGGATCAATCCCGGCGGTCGGCGTGCCCGTGACGTTACGAATATTGTCCGCGCCGGAGCCCCGCGAGCACAGGCCGAGGTCCTGAATCCCCTCGATCAGGGCGACTGCATGTTTGGGCGGAATTTCGCGCACTTGCAGATTGGCGCGGGTGGTTACATGGCAGAACGGACCGCACAGGCGCTCGGCGAGGTCGGCCAGTCCTGCGAACTGCCAGTGCGTGAGGATGCCGTTCGGTATCCGCAGGCGGCACATGTAGGAATCCTGTGCCGGCGCAACATAGAACAGTCCGTAATAGCGCCAGCGAAAATTATCCGCCGGCGACGGTGGAGCATTATCATTCGCTTGCTGTTTCAGCCGCGGATAAGCGTCAAAGGGATGTTCCTCGCGTTTGAATTTTTCCTGATCCGCGAGTTTTTTGCCCGACGCGATAACCTGGTTCTGCGCCTTGACGTGCGCGGCATCCGGTCCGCTGGGTTCCGCATCCGCCTTGCCGGCGGCGGCGCCGCTGAGGCCGCGACCGACCCGGGAGATCTGCAGCCCGGTGGTAAAACCCTCGAGATAGCGTTTCTGCTCGTCGGTGAAGTCGACTGAGAGATTTTCGATTTTCATGACGGGCGACGAAGCTCCTGCGGCCACGCGGCGGTGGCCTCAACGAAATGGCAATTGCACCGCCGCCAAACCCGCTCCGGCTTGCAACCGCCGGATGAAGTTCGAGGGTGCGGTCCGACCAGCCTCGTTGCTGCGGAAATCCATCTTGGACAAAGCCAGCGGCACCTGCGACGGCTGGCTGCACTGCAACATTCAAGTTGTGTGCCATCCGATCGTACAAATAATAAGTAGTATAATCAATAACTTATACGAATTGTTGAAGGCTTGGGGCGGAACGGCGATCGCGGATCTTAAGCAGCTCGCCTAAAAATTGGTCTGACGAGTTGGGTGCCCAGGGATCGTTCTTTTCTGAGTCCCCTTCCCGTTCAGGTTCGGCGTGCGATCTCGAACGCCGCCAAATGGCCCGCGATATCATCGGCATCGAACGCCGGCCCGGCGAAGGCACCGATGCTTTGGGGCGCATTTGCAGCCTTCTCCTCGCGACCCAGCGCGGCATCATAGAGCTCGGGACTGAAAGCGGCCTTGGCGATCCTGAGTGCCTCCGGGCTGAACGAAGTCTGTCCCCACCGCACCATCTGAGCGTAGAGCCATGCGGCCTGCACAGGATCGGGACGGCTGGCGCCTTCCCGGCCCACCAGCAAATAGCGGCTACTCTGGCGAATGGTTCCATCCGGTGAAATCTTCAGATGGCCATCGAGCGTTCGCTGGATGACGTCGGCATCGACCGCGATCCGCTCCGGCTGCGCCAGCATGCGCGCCGTCTCGGCGTGGTTCTGTGGCTGGGCGACGAATTCGGCGGCCTTTGAGGCGGCCCGCACCAGCGCTGCGACCACATCCGGATTCTTGTCCGACCAGTTTTGCCTGACCGCAAGTACCTTCTCGGCGGCGCGTACCAGAATGTCCGAGACGAAATGCAGAATATGTCCGACGCCATGATCGACCGCTCTGGAATTCCAGGGGGCGCCGACGCAGAAGCCGTCGATGTGACCGTTGGCCAGGCTCTCCACCATGTAAGGCGGCGGCAGCACCACCAGCCGGACATCCTCGTCGGGGTCGACCCCACCGGCCGCCATCCAGAACCTCAACTGATAATTATGGGTCGAGAACGGGAAGGTCATGCCCAATGTCAGCGGTTCGGCGCCGCTTCGGCGTCGCACCGCCACCACCCGGGCCAGCGCCAGCGCCGTCGCCATCGGGTCGAACGGATCGCCTTCGATCTCGTCCATGATCGCCGCGTGCAGGGCCGCCGACACCGTGATCGCGTTGCCGTTGAGACCGAGGTTGAATGGGGCCACGATCGGTACCTTGACGTGCCCGAGCCCGAGGCTCGAGGCGATCGCCACCGGCGCCAGCAGGTGCGCGGCATCGAACAGGCCGATATTGAGCTTGTCGCGGACGTTCGACCACGACACTTCCCGCACCAGCGTGACATCGAGCCCTTCGTCCGCGGCAAATCCCTTGTCGACGGCGACGATCAGCGCGGCGGCATCGACCAGCGGAATAAAGCCTATGCGAAGCGGGGCGGTCATTTCAGCAACTCCGATGCCGTCAGGATCGACTGCGCGATCTCGCCGATCTTCTTTTTCTCGCGCATCGCGGTCGATCGCAGCAGAACATAGGCTTCGTCTTCGGTCAGGCCTTTCAGCTTCATCAGGATGCCCTTGGCGCGGTCGATCACCTTGCGGTCTTCGAGCGCGGACTTGGTTCGCTCCAGCTCATCCCTTAGCTTGGCGAAGGCGTTGAAGCGCGAGATGCAGAGATCGAGGATCGGCTTGATCCGTTCCTTCTTCAGTCCGTCGACGATATAGGCGGACACGCCGGCATCGACGGAGGCCTGGATCGAGGCCGCGTCGCTCTGATCGACGAACATCGCGACCGGACGACGGACCGCGCGGCTGACCTGGAACATTTGCTCGAGCACGTCGCGGCTGGGATTTTCCAGATCGATCACAATGACGTCGGGATCGAGCGCGTAGATCCGGGCCAGCAAGCTCTGCATCTCGCTGATATGCAGGACCACGGTAAAACCCGCCTCCCGCAAGCCCTCTTCGAGGATCGCGGCACGGATCGGACTTTCATCGACGATGACGATTTTCGGAGACGACTCGGCGCCCATCGATCACCCGGTTTGCCTTGCAGGGACTTCATAGCACGCCACTCGTCCGCTTGAAGCCTTGTAATGACAGGCAATTGGGACTAGCTCTGCCGCTCAATCAGGCAGATCGAACATGCAACAGGCCGCCGCGCCCAAAGTCAGCTTTGTCTCGCTGGGATGCCCCAAGGCCTTGGTGGATTCCGAGCGCATCATCACCAGGTTGCGCGCGGAAGGCTATGAACTGGCTCGCAGGCATGACGGCGCCGATCTCGTCATCGTCAACACCTGCGGCTTTCTCGATAGCGCCAAACAGGAGTCGCTTACCGCCATCGGCGAGGCCATGGCTGAGAACGGCAAGGTCATCGTCACCGGCTGCATGGGCGCGGAACCTCAAGCGATCGAGGCGGCCTATCCCGGGCTGTTATCGATCACGGGACCGCAGCAATATGAAAGCGTGCTCGAGGCCGTGCACCGGGCGCTGCCACCTCTGCACAACCCGCACCTCGATCTGGTGCCGCCGCAAGGCATCCGATTGACGCCGCGGCATTACGCCTACTTGAAGATCTCCGAAGGCTGCAACAATCGCTGCAGCTTCTGCATCATCCCAAAGCTGCGCGGCGATCTGGTGTCGCGCCCGGCCGGCGAAGTGCTGCGCGAGGCCGAAAAACTCGTCCATGCCGGCGTCAAGGAATTGCTGGTCATTTCGCAGGACACCTCGGCCTATGGCGTCGATATCAAATATGCCGCGAGCCCGTGGGCGAATCGCGAAGTTCGCGCGAGGTTTTTTGATCTGGCCCGCGAACTCGGCGAATTCGGCGTCTGGGTGCGGCTGCAATATGTCTACCCCTACCCGCACGTCGATGAAATCATCGACCTCATGGCGCAAGGCAAGGTGCTGCCCTATCTCGACATCCCCTTCCAGCACGCCAGCCCGGAAATCCTCAAAGCCATGAAACGCCCGGCGGCCCAGGAAAAGACCCTGGCGCGGATCAAGGCCTGGCGTCAGCAATGTCCGGATCTGACGCTGCGCTCGACCTTCATTGTCGGTTTTCCCGGCGAAAGCGATGCCGATTTTGCCGAGCTGCTCGACTGGCTGGATGAAGCGGAGATCGATCGCGTCGGCTGCTTCAAATACGAGCCGGTCGCCGGTGCCGCATCGAACGCGCTTGCCAACGCCGTGCCGGCGGAAGTAAAGCAACAGCGCTGGGACGCGCTGATGGCGCGGCAACAGAAGATCTCCGCGCGCCGGCTCAAGCGCAAAGTCGGTACCCGGCAGCAGGTCATCATCGATGACGTCGGGCCGACCGTCGCGAAGGGCCGCTCGAAGGCCGACGCGCCCGAGATCGACGGCGCGGTCTATCTGACGAGCCGGCGTCCGCTACGCGTGGGCGAGATTGTCACCGCGAAAATCGAGCGGGCGGACGAATACGATCTGCATGGCAGTGTAGCCGGCTTCTGACCGATTGAGACATCGCATGCAGGGCCGGCCGGGATCTTCACTTTGATCCAGATCCAACTCCGAACAGAGCGCGAGTTCTAAGTCTAAGCGGTTCGCTGCTCACGGCCGGGACAGCGCCCGGGCCACTCGGAACCCAATTCCGTCGGTATGCCCGCCGGTGTAACTGCCCAGGCGGAGCGCCGAACGAAGATTCTCGTGAGGATCGTTCCAGGATCCGCCGCGCAGCACCCGGGTGCTGCATTGGCCGAGCCACGCCGACCCGTCCGTCGGCGCATTATCATAGCTACGGTGATAACAGTCCTCGATCAGTTCGTAGACATTTCCGACCATGTCGTAGAGGCCGAAGTCATTGGGCGCGAATGAACCGACCGGCGCGGTCTGTTTGCCGCCCCAGGGAGGGCTGCCGCAGTCCGCGCAATTGGCGTGGTTCTCGCCGATCTCATCACCCCAGTAATATTCGGTCTGAGTGCCGGCGCGCGCCGCATATTCATATTCCGCCTCGGTCAGCAGGCGGTAGGGCTTGCCGGTCATTCGCGACAGCCACGCCGTATAACGCTTGGCGTCGTCCAGGCTGACATTGATCACCGGCTGTCGTCCCCTGCCCCAGCCTTCATCTGAAACCCCGGCGCAGTCACCATAGCTGATGCAGGTATCCCACTCTTCGAATGTCAACTCGAACTTGGACACTGCGAATGGCTTTGCGAACGTGACCGGGTGCTGCGGACGTTCATCGTCATACGGTGACGGATCATCCTCAGCCGACCCCATTTGGAACGTTCCCCCGTCGACGACGATCATCTCCGGACAATAATCATGGCCCTGGTCGGCGCATTCCCTGAACCCCTGCTTCGGTACCAACGCCTGTTCAGCGGCGTCGGTCAGCACATAGGGACGCACCATGGTATTCATGAATGGGCGCGTCACAAACCAGTCGTGCCACGCTTGCCAGATGACGGATCGATTATTCCAGATCATGAACGAACATAGCAGCACGATTCCACCAAATTCGATCGCCCTGATCCGCAGCCTGCGGAAGCGCGCGGCGCTGATGCTTGCATTGATAAACGTCGCGTCCGCCGCGACGAGGTCGTCAGCCCGCTTGGCGTACCAGTTCTGCGCCTTCGCCAAGGCTACTCCCATCAGCAATGCGTCGCGCTGTTCCCCCTCCGAATGCCAGGAGCGGCGCGCGGACTCGACACCGCTACGCCAGGCCAGAAACTCGCGTTCCGCGGCGATCCACTCGCGCAGTTTGCTCCAGCGCCGGAAAATGGCCTCATGGGCGACTTCGGCATAGGTTTGTCCGGTTGTGTCATCGGTCACCGTCACGAGAAGCCGGTTGGGATAGGCGGCAAGTTCCGAAACCAGCCCCCATTCTTCATCAGAAAACTCTTGTCGGTCGGCGCGGCGTCGGGTCGGCTCGCCATCCTCGCGCACGGTGGCGCAACGCAAGGTCAGGATGCGTCGTAGCTCGGCTTCGGAATCCGGATATTTGGCCAGGAAGGCGTTGGCTCGCGCGACCAGCACGCCACCAAGCTCGAAGGATTGCGCGGGAAGCCGAAGCATACCGTCGTTACGGGCGCGCATTTGCGTCCACATGTCGTCAAGCGTGTAGGACAATAGCGGCAATGCGCCGACGTCCTTGATGGAATCCTCTGCTGCGCGCCGCGAGATGATGTCGACGAGCCCAGCGGTTTCGAACCGCGCGCCGAGCAGCGCAGCAGGTCGACTGACCACCTCGCGGAGCTTCGCCTCGCTCAAAGGTAGGATATTGATCTGCCTGAAGACCTGCGACAGAGCCCGATCTTTCTGCAGTTCGCCGAGGAAGTCGGAACGCAAGCTCATCATGACATGCAGCCGCGGGTCGGGCAGCGCGGCGACGAGGATCTGCGAAAACCGCTGTCCCTGGTGCTTCTCCGCGCGGACATAAAGCTCCTCACCCTGATCGACATAGAGCAGGAAGCCGGGCGGTTTAGTCTGACCGAGTTCGCTGCGTCGGCGCTCGATCGCGTCGATCAGATCGGACAGCCCCGACTTGTCGTCGCGCAGCAATGCGAGCCAGTGGTTGCGCAGCTCCACCCGGCTCGGATCGGTCGCGCCGAATTGCCAGGCATCGATGAAGGCTTCCACCAGCGCCTTGAGCGGCTCGACGCCCGGCTTCAAGGAGAGAAAGCACCACTGCCGGCTTTCCCTGAATACCAGCGGCCAATCGTTCGTCTCGCCACCCACCTCCGGCCAGGCTTGACGCTTGAGCGCCGCCATCACCCCGGCCTTGGCGAGCGACGATTTGCCGACCCCTGAATTGCCCATCAGCATGGTCACCCTGCCGAGCGCCGCCAGACTATTGAGAACTTTCATTGTCTCTTCGGTCCGGCCAAAGAAATAGTCGCTGTCCTTCTCCTCCATCGCCTCCAGGCCGCGATAGGGAGATGTATAGCGCCACAAATCGGCGAGCCCTCCGCCGCCCGCTTGGGTGGCGTTGAATATAAGTCCAAGATCCGCCTCGGAGGTCGGGTCGGCCGTGATGATCCAATGCAGCTGGCTCATAAACGACAGGCCAGGTGCGAGTTGCTTCTCGATCAAGACCACGATCATCGGAAAGGCCCTGCCCGATTTGGCAAATCGGTCGAGCGCCTCATAATATTCGAGTTCCTGCCACGGGCCGACGCCCGATGCGCCAATCAGCAAAATAAACGCCGTGGCCTCGGCGATCTCCTGGGCGAGCTGCGGCGACCACAAGCCGCCAGCGCGCAGCGATTGAGGCGCAAAAAACACGGTCGAGCTGGGATCCCTGGCCGTCATCGCAAGCTTCAGCCGCGAGGCCAGCAATTCATCCGGTGAATGGTAACTGAGAAACCAGCGCGGCATCCAACGTCATCTCCCGACAACGCAGGGTAGCAGGGAAAAATTGGTCGGTCAGCCGGCATTTCCGGCCCCGCCCACCGCTTGATCGGCGCGGGGCGGGACGATTGCGGAGCGCTATCAGCCGGCTGGTCCGACGGGCCAATGTCGCTCATATCGATGGCCATGAGCGAACCCGCTACGGCTTCAATATCGAGGCCCCGGTCGTCGCCCGGCTCTCCAGATCGTTATGCGCCTTGGCCGCGTCTTTTAGTGCATAGGCATGATGGATCGGCACGTGGAGCTTGCCGTTGATGACGGCGGCGAACAGCGTGTCGGCGCCTTCGAGCAATTCCGAGCGCTTGGCGACATAGTCGTTGAGCTTCGGCCGGGTCGCAAACAGTGATCCATGATTGTTCAGTTCGGCGATGGAAAATGGCGGCACGGGGCCTGAGGCGTTGCCGAAGCTGACGAACAGACCGCGCGGCTTCAGGCAGGACAGCGAACCCGGGAAGGTTGTCTTGCCGACGCCGTCATAGACCACGTCGCAGAGCTCATTGCGGCTGATCTGCTTGACGCGCGCCACGAAATCCTCGTCATTGTAGAGGATGACGTGATCGCAGCCATTGGCGAGCGCAAGCTCGGCCTTGGCCTTGGTGCCGACGGTGCCGATGACGTGGGCGCCGAGCGCCCTCGCCCATTGGCAGGCCAGCAAGCCGATGCCGCCGGCGGCAGCGTGAATAAGTACCCGATGGTGCGGTTCGACCTTGAAGGTCTTGTGCAAGAGGTACCAGACCGTCAGCCCTTTCAGCATCAGCACGGCGCCCTGCTCATAGGTGATGTGGTCGGGCAGCTTGACCAGCCTTTCAGCGGGCACATTGCGCTCGCTGGCATAGGCGCCGAGATTGACATAATAGGCGACGCGGTCGCCGGGGTGAAAATTGGTCACGCCGGAGCCGACCGACAGCACCTCGCCCGATGCTTCGTTGCCGGCGACGAACGGCAGTTGCGGGGCCTTGTAGAGCCCGGTGCGGTAATAGACGTCGATGAAATTAAGACCGATCGCGTGCTGGCGGATACGGACCTCGCCCGGACCGGGCGCGGGCACATCCACGGCCTCGTAGACCAGCGCTTCAGGCCCCCCTACCTTGTGCACGCGCACGGCCTTGCTCATATCGCCTTCTCCTCCGGCATTTCCCTGAAGTGCAAGCGAAAGCCATCGAAGCTCGCTTGTCAACTCAATGACGGCACCAATTAGTTAACGGCCTTGCCCCGGTTGCGCCGGGCGAGCACATTGAAGAACTCGACCACAGCCGAAAACGCGATGGCGGAATAGATGTAGCCGCGCGGAATATGAAACTTGAATCCGTCGGCCACCAGCGCGACACCGATCAGCACCAGGAAGGCCAGCGCCAGCATTTTGGTGGTGGGATGGCGTGCCACGAATTGCGACACCGGACCAGAGGACAGATACAGGATCAGACAGGCGATCAGGACGGCTGCGATCATGATGGCGAGGTCCTGCGCCATGCCGATCGCGGTAATGATCGAATCCAGCGAGAACACCATATCGATGACGACGATCTGCACTATTACCCACAAGAAGGCCCGAGCTTCGGAGCGTCTTGCGGCATTTCGGTTCGCGCCTCCACTTCGATGTGGATTTCATGGGTCGCCTTGGCAATCAGAAACAGGCCGCCGCCGATCAGGATGATGTCGCGCCAGGAAAAGGCCAAGCCCCGCACCGTCAGCACGGCCTGTGTCAGACCGATCAGCCATACCAACAGGCTGAGCAGCAGAATGCGAAACAGGAGCGCCAGCGCCAATCCAATTTGCCGGGCCAGTCTTGCCTGCCGCCCCGGGATGCGGGCGACGATGATCGCAAGAAAGATAACATTGTCGATGCCGAGAACGATTTCCAGCGCGGTCAGGGTTAGAAGTGCCGCCCAGGCCTCCGGGCTCAACAGCAACGCGATCATGTCTTGAGCGATCTCACGAGCCGGATGGCCGCATCGCTTGCCACGACATAGACCGCGATCGCGCAAAGCCCTGCCGTCACCGGCAAGCCGACGTTGAAGTCGTTGGCCACGGCGACGATGGCGAGGACGGCCCAGAGCGCGATCAGCGGCAGTGTCAGCCAACGCAGGCGCCTCACTCGTACCGGGTGCACGACATGGAAGGGGGCAAAGGTCAACGCGATCAAAACCATCACCGCAATACTCGCGATCCCCGGCGGCGGATGCAGCAGGAACAGGTAGAGCGCCGCGATATTCCACAGTCCCGGAAAGCCGCGAAAATGATTGTCCGGGCTCTTCATGCCCCGATCTGCGAAATAGAGCGCGCCAGACACGGCAATCCCCGCCCCCAACACCGGCGCCGCCAGCGGCAGCAACAGGCCGCTTACGGTGATGGCATAGGCAGGCACAAAAACGTAGGTGGCAAAGTCGACCACGAGGTCGAGCACGTCGCCCGACCAGTTCGGCTGCAGGCGCGCGACATCGAGCCGCCGCGCGATCGGACCATCGATCGCATCGACCACCAGGGCGGCCCCGAGCCAACCGAACATCGCCGACCAGTGCTCGCGGACGGCCTCCAGCAGGGCGAGCAACGCGATCCCCGCCCCCAGCGCCGTGAAAACATGCACGCAAAAGGCTGCGGCTCGCATGGCCAGCGATGCCGGCGGCAATTCCTGCTTGTTTAACTGGTCCATTGGCCCCGCAGTGCTATCAGGAATCGACTCGATTTGCACACCCGCGGGTGGTGGCGTTCCGCCTGCCATGCGGGACAAATCAGCCACTGCCGCGGGCTTGAAATTGGCGCCAGAACCATCAATTGTTTCGATATGGATGATGCCTCAGCAACATTCGACGTGGTCGTGGTCGGCGGTGGACCGGCGGGACTGGCGGCTGCGATCGCGGCGGCGCAAACCGGGGCCCATACGGCTCTGATCGCGCGGCGGGCGCCCTATGCCGACAACCGCACCACCGCACTGCTCGGGGGCTCCGTCGATCTGTTGGCAAGGCTGCAGGTCTGGTCGCGCTGCATGGACCAGGCGGCGGCGCTCGACACGATGCGGCTGGTCGACGATACCAACCGCCTGGTACGTGCTCCCGAGGTGCGGTTTTGCTGCGCCGAGATCGGCCTCGATGAGTTCGGCTTCAACATTGAAAATCGTTTGCTGGTCGGGGCGCTCGAACAGCGCGCCGACGAGCTTACCGGGCTGACGCGGTTTGACGATGAGGCCGACATCATCAGCCCGCAAGAGACCGAGGTGACTATTCGTACGGTCCAGGGAAAATCCATTTCCGGGCGACTGGTGGCCGGGGCGGATGGGCGGCATTCGCTGTGCCGCGAGGCGGCCGGCATCACGGTCAGGCGTCGCGAACTCAATCAAGCCGCCTTGACCTTCAACCTCAGCCATTCAAGGCCACATCGGAATGTCTCGACCGAGTTCCATACGCGGCACGGCCCCTGCGTATTTGTGCCGCTGCCGGGCGACCGTTGCAGCGTCGTGTGGGTTGCCTCCCCCGCAGAGGCCGAGCGGCTGATGGCCTTAAGCGATGAGGAGTTGTCCAGGGCCGCGGAAAAACAATCGCATTCTATCCTGGGCGTGGTCTGTGTCGAACCGGGGCGTCATCTTTTTCCGCTAGCGATCGAGCAGCCGAGGCAATTTGCCAGGGATCGTGTCGCGCTGGTTGGCGAGGCTGCCCATGTGATACCCCCGATCGGCGCCCAGGGCCTCAATATGGGTCTACGCGATGCGGCCGATCTCGCTGAGATCGTGCGACAGGCGATGGAAGCGGGAGAAGATCCTGGCTCGTCGCGCCTGTTAAGACGCTACGATGCGACCCGGCGTCCCGATATCGCCAGCCGGACGTTCGCCATCGATCTGGCCAATCGCTCGCTGCTCAGCGAATTACTGCCGGTGCAAACCGTGCGCGCCGCCGCTATGCATCTGATCGGCTCGATCGGACCGTTGCGGCGTCTTGCCATGCGCGAGGGGCTGGCGCCCTCGTGGCGATCGACGCGGCGGGCCGGCTGAATTGCAATCGCCGGCAGCAGCGCCGCCCTGCGCACCGCGGCGGCGAGTTCTCGATGCGCCAATTGCCGCCCGCCACATCCGTCCGAAAGCGGCGAACTCGGGGGATGACGAGTTGAGAATAGCAACCACGGGTCAAGCGTCTGTTCATCATTGCCGCCCCTGATCGGCACCGTGGCGGACCTGCCACGGGCATGCCTAATCCGCCGCTTTGCCTCTAGCATCGGCCACAATGATGGTCTATTCGACGACCTATGATAAAAACCCGTACCGCCAAATTTCAGATCGGACAGGTCGTTCGCCACCGGATCTTTTCCTTCCGGGGCGTGGTCTTCGATATCGATCCGGAATTCAACAATACCGAGGAGTGGTGGCTGGCGATCCCTGAAGACGTCCGGCCGCACAAGGATCAACCGTTCTATCATCTGCTCGCCGAGAACTCGGACTCCGAATACGTCGCCTACGTTTCCGAGCAGAACCTGTTGCCCGACGATTCCGGCGAACCGATCCGGCATTCGCAGGTCGCCGAAATCTTCGTGAAGGACAAGTCGGGCAGCTACCGGCCACGCAATCCATCTCTCAATTAGCTTTTGTCGTTCATTTTTTCCTTAATGCGGCGCAGCCTTCACCGGCCACGCTGAGTCGTCGAGGATACCGGCATGCGGACCAGGTTGCCGATGCCAAAAGGGCGCCCGGATATCCGGACGCCCTTTTCAATCGTGATCGACCGCGCGGCTGATGGCCGTTATTTCGCGGCCGGAGCCGCGGCCTGACCGGCCTCAAGCTTCTTGCGGGCTTCTTCAGCGCGCTTCTGCAACTCTTCCTGCAGCTTCTTCTGGGTCTCCTCGAAAACCTTCGGATCAGTCGGCGGACCGTCATAGGCCTTGGCGAAACTGCCGCTGGCTTCCTGAAGCGGCAGCGGCAAGGTCAGCGGCGCGCCGTTCGAGTTGATCGCCTGGACGATCAGGTTTTGTCCCTTCTTCATGTTGGCGAGCAGTTCCGGGGTCAGTTCGTAGTCCGACATGCAGCCATTGGCGAAGCAGATCACATAAGGGCTCTGCTGCGGAGGATTGCTGTCGACGATCACCCGGGTGCCGTGAATCAGCTGCATGCCGAGCGGCAGCGTGACGCGCAGGATCTTCTTCGGCTCGCCTTCCGGCTCGATGATAACGGCCGCGATCACCGGCTGGCCGGAACTCGATGCGACCGTCCTTTCCGGTGAAACACACCTGCTTGGCATTGGCATCCTGGCCCTTCAGGCAGAATTTCGTCCACGGCGCATAAATCAGCTGGACCTGTTGCTGATCGGGGGGCTGTCCCGCTGCGGGCGGGGCGCCGGCCGGGGCTCCAGCCGGAGGCGGTGCAACCTGCGCGGTGGGCGCGGGCGCAGCGGGCGCCGCCTTCGGTGCAGCCTTTGGCGCTGGCCTGGCTTTCGGCGCACCCGGAGCCGGCGCGGGTGCCTGAGCCTGCACGTCCGGAGCGAGCAGTGTGGCGGTGCTCACAATCGTTGCCGCAAACAAGGCGAAAACCCGACCACGCAGCCGCAAAGGCGCGGCCAACATACAGAAATTCATTGCGGAAAGCCCTTTCTGAACGGGAGTCTTCAAGACCGCTACAGGCATCAACACCCGCCATCTGGCGGGTATCTCCTTACCAAATGAGGCGGATACGTGACCGGCCCTGCCATCTTGGTGATTTGCCCGCCTTCATACAGCGGCAGACGAAAAGATCAATGCCGCCGACAAACGGGTTCGCCGCCCAAACGGACCGAATCCGGCACCTATGCTAAAATCTTCTCGTGAGTAATCTCGAATCACCTCAGCGTGCCCTCTCGCGGGTCTCCTGGCGCAACGGTCTTCGATATGTCGTGTGCGGGGTGCTCTTTTCGGTTCTTTGTCCGCTATCGGCCAACGGGGCCTCGGCAGAGGCCAGTTACGCGATCGCGATGCACGGCAGTCCCGGTTTGCCGGCCGATTTCCCTCACATGCCCTACGTCAATCCCGAGGCACCGAAAGGCGGCCGCCTGGTGCAGGGCATTCTCGGCACCTTCGATAGCCTCAACCCGTTGATCGTCCGGGGCATCGCCGTACAGCAAATCAGAGGATATGTGATCGAAAGCCTGCTGGCGCGGGGCAATGACGAGGCATTCACGCTCTATGGCCTGTTGGCCAAGAGCATCGAAACCGACGACAGCAGGAGCTACGTCACCTTCCATCTCGATCCCAGGGCACGTTTCTCCGACGGGCAGCCGGTACGCGCCGAAGACGTGCTGTTTTCGTGGGAATTGCTGCGCGACAAGGGGCGTCCGAACCATCGTCAGTATTACTCCAAAGTCGTCAAGGCCGAGGCGCCGGACCCTCTCACCGTTAGGTTCGATCTCGGTCACACCGACGACCGAGAATTACCCCTGATCCTTGGTCTAATGCCGGTGTTGCCCAAGCATGCCGTCGACGTCGCGACCTTCGAGGAAACCACGATGGCGGCACCGATCGGTTCCGGGCCCTATCGCGTCAGCACGGTCAGCCCCGGCAGCAGCGTGACACTCACCCGCAATCCCGATTATTGGGGCCGTGACCTGCCGGTCAATCGAGGCTCTTGGAACTTCGACGTGATCAGGCTGGATTTTTATCGCGAGGCGAACGGCTACTTCGAAGCTTTCAAACGCGGTCTCTATGACTTCCGCGTCGAAACAGAGCCCCTGCGCTGGCACAACGGGTACGATTTTCCCGCGGTGCGCGATGGCGCGGTGGTTCGCGATACCATCCGGACCGGGCTGCCGCAGCCGTCGGAGTTCCTGGTATTCAATACCCGCCGTCCGGTCTTCTCCGACATCCGGGTGCGCAAGGCCTTGACGCTGTTGTTTGATTTTGAATGGATCAACCGCAACTACTTCTTCGGGCTCTATGGCCGCTCTGCCGGCTTCTTCGCCGGCTCGGAGCTGTCCGCCTACACCCGCCCGGCCGACGACCGCGAGCGGGAACTACTGAAACCCTACGAAGCGGAAATACCAAGCGATATTCTCGATGGCACCTACCGGCTTCCCGTCAGCGACGGTTCCGGCCGCGACCGTGCAACGCTGCGCAGCGCGCTCACCTTGTTATCCGAGGCGGGCTACGACCTCGACGGCACGGTGTTGCGACGGCGCGCGACCAAGGCCCCCCTCACCTTCGAAATTCTGGTGACCAGCCGCGATCAGGAGCGGATTGCGCTGGCCTATGCCCGCGATCTGAAGCGCGCTGGCATCGAGGTCTCGGTTCGCGCGGTCGACGCCGTTCAGTTCGATCAACGCCGGCTCGGCTTCGATTTCGACATGATCCAGAATCGCTGGGATCAGTCGCTGTCGCCGGGCAACGAACAGTCATTCTACTGGGGAAGCGAGGCCGCGGACCTTCAGGGCACCCGCAACTACATGGGGGCCAAGGATCCCGCCATCGATGCCATGATCGCTGCGATGCTGAGCGCGCGCGGGCGTCCAGCCTTCGTCTCGGCCGTGCGGGCACTGGACCGGGTCCTGATCTCGGGCAGCTACGCTATCCCTCTGTTTAGCGTTCAAGAGCAATGGATCGCGCGCTGGAATCGGATAGAAAGGCCTTCAACCACGGCCTTGACAGGCTACCTCCCAGAAACCTGGTGGCAAAGGCCGGCCCCTGAACCGAAGTGATCCCGTGATCCAGACCAACGTACCGCCGACGCTCGACGGGTTGTTCAAACGGATACTGGCGCGCAAGCCGGATGCGCTGGCCCTGCTTGACCCCCTCAACAAGCAGCGCATCACGGGCTACCCGCCAAAACGCCTGACCTACGCCGAAGCCGACCGGGCGGTGACAGCGCTATCGGCGCATTTCATCGAGGCCGGCTTGCCGAACAATTCGGTCGTCGCGGTTCAACTGCCGAACACGGTCGAATTCATGCTGACGGTGCTTGCCGCGCACCGCGCCGGGCTTGTCGTCGCGTTGCTTCCGCTGCTGTGGCGGCAGGCGGAGTTGACAGTGGCGCTCAATCGGATCGGCGCCCGGGCGATCGTCACCGCGGCCAAGATCGATGGTGTCAGCCATGCCGACCTCGCCATGAATGCCGCGGCCGACGCATTTTCGATCCGCCATGTCTGCGGTTTCGGCAGCGATCTGCCGGAAGGAATGGCTTCGCTCGATGTCGCCATCGAAACCCAACCGACCACGACCCGCGCGGTCACCCCGGATGGCCGGCGCGCGGCGATCATTTCATTCGACGTTACCTCGGATGGCTTCCGTCCCGTACCGCGCACCCACCTGAACCTGATCGCCGGAGGACTTGCTTTGTCGCTCGAAAGCGACATACCGCAGGGATCGACGCTGATGTCCGCATTCGGGGCAGCGTCGTTCGCGGGCCTGACGTCATCGCTGGCGGTCTGGCTGCTATCGGGCGCCACGTTGGCGCTGCATCATCCGTTCGACGGCGAAGTCCTGGAGCAGCAGATCAACGAGCAGTCCTGCGACACGCTGATCGCGCCGGCGCCGCTGGTGCTGCGATTGGCCGAGGGCGACCTGAACTCGCGTTTGCCAGGCCTGCATCGCGTGATCGGTCTCTGGCGCGCTCCGGAACAAGTCGCAACGAGCCCCGTCTGGACCAACCAATCTGTCTTGACGGATGTCTATCTGTTTGGCGAAGCCGGATTTTTTGGCGCGCGCCGGGCCGCCGACGGTACTCCGGCTTTGGTCCGGCTGGGCCTCCATGGCACTCCGCGTGAGGTCCCGGGCTCCTCGATATCTGGCGAACTCCTGCTGACATCAAGGGGAACGCTGGGTTTGCGCGGACCGATGGTGACGCCCGCGGCCTATGCGCCGCTGCCGCCGGCGGCGGCCTCTCTGTCGACACCGCCGCCGCGCGATTATGTCGATACCGACTACTCCGCGCGGCTTGACCGTTCAACTGGCGCGATCTGCATTACCTCCCCTCCGTCAGGTATCATGGCGGTCGGCGGCTACCGGTTTCTGGCGCAGGATCTGCAGGAATGGGCTCGACGGCTTGGTCCTGGCGCACTATTGACCGCGCTGCCGGATCGCCTCAGCGGGCACCGCCTTGCCGGTCGCGCCCGGGACAACGCCCGCGCCCGCGAGGCGCTGGCCGAACTCGGGCTCAACCCGCTGATGGTGGAAGCATTTCGCGATCGGTCCCAGACCGCCTGACGGCGCATCCCGATCAGGCCCGCGCGCTTCGTTGACGGGGCATTAAGCCTGGCCAACTAGGGTGCCGAGGCTTCCATCGATTGCATCGATCCGAGTTTTTTCAATATGTCCCAGCAAGGCCCGATCATCGTCGTTGCAAACGCCGAGCGGCCGTCGTTCGCATCGGCCCTCGATGAAGCCAAGATGTTCCCGGTGATCGACCTGTCCTCGGCCGATGCCGCCAGTGCCGTCGAGCAACTGCAACCGGCGGCGGTTCTGGTCGGTTCTTCGGAGGCCAGCGAGCCCGGCTTCGCGGCGTTGGCCAAACAGATCGCCGCAGCCGAGCCCTACCTGCCGCTGATCGTCGTCGACCCCCTGATCTCGCTACCTGAGAACGCCCTGCCGTTTGCGCAGAGTGGCGGCAATTTTGATCGCCTGCTGGCGCGGCTGCGCGCGGCATTGCGGGTGAGGTCCTTGCATGGCACGCTGATGCGCCGGCACCACGACACCTCGGCGGCACGTCCAGCGCCGACGGACCCCAATCCCTCCCGCGATGCCACTGTGCTGCTGATCGGCCGTGGCCCAAGCTACCCCTCGCTCTCGGTGTCGCTGGGCGAGCGGATGCGGATCGTCGGCGCGCTGAGCATGGAAGCGGCGGCCAAGCACCTCAGTGTGCGCGATATTGACGGCGTCGTGCTCGGCGAGGGTTTCACCCTGCGCGTGGTGGATGTCTTTCTCAAGGTGCTGGCCGAGAGCGCGCGCTTTCGCAATCTGCCGGTCGTGCTGACATCGGACGGCCTCGCGCCTGACTATGATCTGCCGAATCTCGAAATCATATCCGGCGCCCCCGCGCACATTGCCGCCAATGCGCTGCCCCTGATCCGTCAGCACGCTTTTGAGACCCACCTGGCCCGCACGCTACGCGCGATCGATGCCGGCGGCCTGCTCGATGCCCGAACCGGCCTGATGACGTGGGCGGCCTTTACCCGCGACTTCGCTACCGCCGTCGACCAGGCGTTGGCGCGCGGCGGCGGATTATCGGTGGCGCGCTTTGTTTTCGATCCCGGCCACGAGCGGGCGCGGCTCGATGGCGCGCGAATTCTCAGCCGGCTGATGCGGCAGATGGATTTCGGCGCGCTCGCCGAGGACGCAGCGGTCATCGTGGTGTTCGCCGAGACCGATCTGCGTACCGCCCACATGATCGTGCGGCGGCTTTCCAGCGTCATCCGCCATACGGCCCACGACCGACGCGACGCGCGCTCCGAGCCGGTCGTGACGCTCGCAACCCTGCAGCCATCGGATTCGGCGAATTCATTGCTGGCACGGCTGTACCATCAGGCCCGCCGCGCCGCGTCGTGAACCGAACCGGCTCTTGCGCGCTATTTTTGGGTTCCGTAGCGTCCGAAGCCTCAACTCGCAGTGACCTGGGATGACGCATCACGTCACGCCGCCTTGCGATCCTCGGCGAGGTTGGCGAGCTGGCGCAGGATTTCGGTGGTGCCGGCAAGCCGCTGCTCCGGCGTTTTCCATTCCTGGAAGAACACCACCTTCATGTCCGGCCGCACCCGCGCCGCCTGGCCATGCTGCCGGATGAAATAGACCAGCCGGTCCGGCTCTGCGAACTTGTTGTCGCGGAATGTGATCACCGCGCCCTTGGGTCCGGCATCGACCTTCTCGACATTGGCCCGGCGACAATAGTTCTTGATGGCAGCGACCTTGAACAGATAGCGCACTTCATCGGGCAGCACCCCGAAACGGTCGCGCAGTTCAGCGGCGAAATTGTCGATCCCGTCGTCGGTGTCGAGATCGGCGAGCCGCCGATACAGCGACAGCCGGACCGCGAGATCGTTGACGTAGTCCTCCGGAATCAAGATCGGCATGCCGATCGTGATCTGCGGCGACCAGCGGTCGACCGCAGGCTCGACCACGCCGGCCTTGAGGTTGAGGATCGCCTCCTCCAGCATGGACTGGTAAAGCTCGAAGCCGACTTCCTTGATGTGGCCGGATTGTTCCTCACCGAGCAGATTGCCGGCACCGCGGATATCCAGATCGTGTGACGCCAGCTGGAACCCGGCGCCGAGCGTTTCCAGCGACTGCAGCACCTTCAGCCGGCGCTCGGCCTGGGCGGTGATCTTCTGCTGTGCCGGCAGCGTGAACAAGGCATAGGCGCGCAATTTCGAGCGCCCAACGCGCCCGCGCAGCTGATAGAGCTGTGCCAGCCCGAACATGTCGGCACGGTGCACGATCAGCGTATTGGCGGTGGGGATATCGAGACCGGACTCGATGATGGTGGTCGACAGCAGGATATCGTATTTGCCGTCATAGAAAGCCGACATGATGTCCTCGATCACCGTCGGCGGCATCTGGCCGTGCGCCACCGCGACCTTCATCTCCGGCACGTTCTTGTCGAGGAAGTTCTTGACCCCGGCAAGGTCTTCGATCCGAGGCACCACGTAGAAGCCCTGGCCGCCGCGATAGCGTTCACGCAACAGCGCCTCGCGGATCATCAGGGGATCATGCGGCGCCACGAAGGTGCGGACCGCGAGCCGGTCGACCGGCGGCGAGGCGATGATGGAGAGATCGCGTACGCCGGTCAAAGCCAATTGGAGCGTACGCGGAATTGGGGTCGCGCTCAGCGTCAGCACGTGCACCTCGGCGCGCAATTGCTTCAGCCGCTCCTTGTGGCTGACGCCGAAATGCTGCTCCTCGTCGACGATCAAGAGGCCGAGATCGCGAAACTTGATCGACTTGCCGAGCAGCGCGTGGGTGCCGACCACGATATCGATGGAGCCGTCGGCGATGCCCTTTTTCACTTGGGTCAGCTCTTTCGGCGCGATCAGGCGCGAGGCCTGCGCCACATTGACCGGAAAGCCGCGAAAGCGCTCGGCAAAAGTTCGACTGTGCTGCCGCGCCAATAGCGTGGTCGGCACCACGACCGCAACCTGCTTGCCGTCGAGCGCTACCGCGAAGCTCGCGCGCAGCGCGACCTCGGTCTTGCCGAATCCGACGTCGCCGCAGATCAGCCGGTCCATCGGCCGGCCGCTTTCCAGGTCCTTCAGCGTGGCCTTGATCGCGCCGAGCTGGTCCTCGGTCTCCTCATAGGGAAAGCGCGCGCAGAACTCGTCATAGATATGAGGCTGCACCGGCAATTTCGGCGCCTCGTGCAACTGCCGCTCGGCGGCGATCTTGATCAGCTCACCGGCAATTTCGCGGATCCGGTTCCGCAGTTTTGCCTTTCGCGCCTGCCAGCCGCCGCCGCCCAATCGGTCCAGTTCGACATTGGCGTGATCGGAGCCGTAGCGCGACAGCAACTCGATATTCTCGACCGGGAGAAACAGTTTGGTCTCCGCGGCATAGTGCAGCTCGAGACAATCATGCGGCGCACCGGAAACGTCGAGCGTCTGCAAGCCGATAAAACGGCCGATACCGTGCTCGACATGAACCACGAGATCACCGGCCGCTAAACTCGTGACTTCAGAAATGAAGTTGTCGAGCTTACGACTAGCCTTGCGCGGCCGCACCAGTCTGTCGCCCAGGATATCCTGCTCGGTAATGACGGCGACCTGGTCGGTTTCAAAGCCGCTTTCCATGCCGACCACCGCCAGCATGGCTTCATTGCGCGGCGTCGCCTGCACCGTTCGCCAGGAGTTGACGCTGGTGATATGGCTGAGCTTATGGTCGCGCAACATGCTATCCATGCGGTCGCGCGAGCCTTCGCTCCACAGCGCGATCACTACTTTCTTGCGTTGGGCCTGCAGGGCCCCGACATGCGCCACCACGGCCTCGAAGACGTTGACGGCCGCATCGGTGCGCTCGGGCGCAAAATTGCGGCCCTGCCGTGCGCCCGCGTCGACCACGTGGGGGCTGCCGTCGGGCATCGCGAACGGTGTGAACCGCGCCAGCGCCGACTGTTGCAGGCGCCTTGTCCATTCGTCATCGGTCAGGTAGAGCCGGTCTGTCGGCAATGGCTTGTAGATCGCGCCGCCCCCGGGATGGCCCATCGCCTCGCGCCGCGCTTCGTAATAGTCCGTGATCTGTTTGAAGCGTTCGCGGGCGGCATCCTCGCCCTGCGGTTCGATCACGATGGGGGCATCACCGAGATAATCGAACAGCGTATCCAGCCGCTCGTGGAACAGCGGCAGCCAATGCTCCATGCCGGGATGGCGCCGGCCCTCGCTCACCGCCTCGTATAACAGATCATCGCGCTCCGGCGCGCCGAATTGGGCGACATAGCCCATCCGGAAGCGGCGAATGGTTTCGGTGACCAATTGAAATTCCGAGACCGGAACCAGATCGAGCGCACGCATGTCCAATAGCGTGCGCTGGGTTTCCGCATCGAAAGTGCGGATCGACTCCAGCGCGTCGCCAAAAAAGTCAAACCGCACGGGCTGATCGAGCCCGGCCGGAAACAGATCGAGAATGCCGCCGCGCACGGCATATTCGCCGGGTTCGCGCACCGTGGAGGCGCGGTTGTAGCCATTGTGCTCCAGCCAGGCGACGATCGAGTTCATCGGCACGACGTGGCCGGGCGCCACCGACAGCGCCTGCGCCGCCACGGTGTCGCGTGCCGGCACACGCTGCACGATCGCATTGATCGTGGTCAGCACGATCAGCGGCTTGACGCTGCCGGTCATGCGCGACAGTCGCGCCAGCGTGGTCAGCCGCTGCGCCAGGATGCCGCCATGCGGTGACACCCGGTCATAGGGCTGGCAATCCCAGGCCGGAAACTGCATCACCTGTACATCGGGTGCAAAAAATTCCAGAGCGCGCGCCAGTTGCTGCAGGCGTCCCCCGTCGCGGCAGACGACCGCCAGACTGACCGCAGGCGGTTTTCCCCGCGCGGCCACCGCCCGCGCCAGATCCGAAACAACCAGACCCTCGGCGCCTTCGGCCACATTGGCAAAGGTCAGCGCGCTGCCCTGAGCCAGCAATTCGGCGGGCGATCGTACCGGCTGTTTCATGCCTTGTTTTCCGCCGGCCGAAAGGCCCTGACGCGGTCGAACAGCGAACCGGCATGGTCGCGCGATAGCTGCGCGTTACCGGTCAGCGCCGCGTAGAGATCGGGGTCGGGCACCTCGATCAGACGCTCCAGCTCTGCCAGTTCGCCATCGCTGAGGCCAGCGATGGCAGCATCGGCAAATCGGCCGAGAATGAGATCCATCTCACGGGTGCCGCGGTGCCAGCAGCGAAACAACAGCCGCTTGCGGCGCTCATCCAGGCCACTGCTCGATCGTGTCGATCCCGTCATGTTTCAAGACTTCCAATGCCAACGCAGAAAGCCCGGACATGCCGGGCGAGGTTGATATAGCGTCGTCCTAGGCGAATGTCAGTACCGTTTCCCGGGCAAATAGGCGCCAAAGTCGGTCATTGCGAAGGCGTGACGGCGGGATGGACTTGTTATCACCTCGGCCCGCAGCTCTGCTTGGGGCGAGGGATCGGGAGATCCGGCGCGGCCGGCCAGCAGGGGGCTCCCCCAGGTTGAATGTTTTACTGAGAGCCCTCCAAAGCGCGTTCTCGCGCGTGGCGCGACGCATCCTGGGATTTGCAAGAGCCTTATCGCCCTCACGGCGGTGGGCCGACCTGGCGATTGCAGCTTCAGCCGCGCCGGACGCAAAGCGAAGTCCGGCGATGGGGACCAACAGACGATCTCCGCGACTATCAATTTCGTCAGATCCGTTATGTCTATTTTAAATTTTACTAAATTATCGCGCCTCAGTTTGATCACATAAAAGGCGAAAACTCGCGCTAGCCATCGACAATTATGAGTAGCGGAACGTTGCCCGGGGCGGGCAATGGGTTTTTGGTGCCCGGTTGCGCAATAGAGCTTGCAGCCTTTCCAGAAAAGGTCGGCGGCCGCTGCGTGACCAATAGAACGGCTTCAAAATTCCCGACGATCCCGACGCCTGACATGATCTTTTTTGCGCTGCATCTCTTTGATTTGTCTATTTAGTCTGAAGAAGCCAGCAAGAAAGTATCCGTGTAACAGTCAAGCGTCAGGTCTGGGGAGTGTAGCATGAGCGACTTGAGTGAACAAAGTCAGAGCGCCCAGCAGGATCCTTCGAATTATGCGCCGCGATGGTTGCGCGACAAGAAGGTACAACAATCACTCTCCTCCAGCGAATTGCGCGATAAAGGCGAAATAAAGCCAGAGCCGGCCGGATATGCCGTCGGGCGCACGCCCGCGCTCGATCTGCAACTTGAGAACGCGGTCTTTGAATCCTTGCGGCATTCGCTCGATCCGGAAGTCATGCCCGAACCCCCCGGTTTTTTCGAGCGCGGCGCGGACCGGCGGCTGGTGGCCCGGGTCGCCGGCTTCGCGCTGGCGGTCGGTGTTTCGGTTGCCGTCGCGTTGCTTGTCGCCATCATGCTGCCCGCTGTCCGCCAACCGAGCGCCAGTTCGTCGCCGGGGTCCACCATGGCAAACTCGACGCCGGCCGCACCGGGCGACACTCGGACCGAAGAGGAATCAAAGCCCGCGCTTGCGGAATTCAGGGGGCTGCTGACGACATCGGGTCAAGCCAACCACAGCAGCGGGCAGCACCGCTCGGGACAGCTGCTTCGGCAATTCCTGGAATGGCGCGAAAAGGCCAGCCTGAATAATTCATCCCGATAGAAGCAAATGCAGACCCATGAACGAAACAGCGGCAATGTCTGATCACGGGTCGCAGGCGACCCCCGCCAGGAGTTCGCGTCGAGGCCTTCGCTGGATGCCTGTCCTCTTCCTGGCGGCGTTTGTCGGCAGCGCAACGGTCGCGGCCGCCGACGATTTGGCGCTGGTACGAGACCTTGCGGGCAGTGTCGGACCCGTCATCGGGTCGGCATCGGCCTGTCGTGACATCGTCCGGCCGCGCGTCCAGGTGATCGCCGACAAGTTCCAGGCCGTGATCGCCGAAGCCACGTCCAACGAGACCGAGCGTGTCGACCTCGGCCGTCTGCTCGATCGCTATGTCGCCGATGGCCGCAGCGCCGTGTCGAGCGGACGGATCGATTGCAAGGTAGCGGAGCGCGAGCTTTCCTCTCTCGAACAGAGTCTCGGCGTATCGCCGCCACCAACATCGCCATCGCAATCCTCGACATCGCTGTCAGGTCTTATGGCGCCGTCATCGGCCGTGGCGGCGACAGCGCCCTCGACCCCGATGGTGGCGGCGACGTCGCCCAGATCCGTGATCGCTGCTTCCCCCGCCTCAAGCCCTGCCCGCGGCGTGTCGGACAGCGAAATTCGGTTTGGAATTGTGGCTCCCTTCAGCGGCTCGGCAAGAGAACTCGGCCGCGAGATGAAGCTCGGTATCGACACGGCTTTCAACAGCGTCAACGATGCCGGCGGCGTCGAGGGCCGCATGCTCCGGCTGTTCGCAGCGGACGACGGATATGAGCCGTCGCGCACACTCGATGCCATGAAGCAGCTCTACGACAAGGAGCAGGTGTTCGGCTTCATCGGCAACGTCGGAACCCCGACCGCGGCGGTCGCCATTCCCTATGCGCTGGAACGGCGAACGTTGTTCTTCGGCGCCTTCACCGGCGCGGATATGCTCCGCAATGATCCGCCCGACCGCTACGTCTTCAATTATCGGGCCAGCTATTCCGAAGAGACCGACGCGGTGGTGCGCTACCTTATCAAGCTGCGCAAGTTGCAGCCGACGCAGATCGCCGTGTTCGCCCAGCAGGACTCCTACGGCGATGCCGGTTTTGCCGGCGTCGCCAAGGCGATGAGAGCGCTTGGCGTTACCGACTCCGCCATCCTCAGGCTTGGATACAAGCGCAATACCGTGGATGTGGACGACGCGGTCAAGCAGCTGCGGCTGCAGAAGCTCCCAATCAAGGCCGTCGTGATGGTGGCGGCCTATCGCGCCGCCGCTAAGTTCATCGAAAAGACCCGCAACTTCTTCCCCAACATGATCTACACCAACGTATCCTTTGTCGGCAGCACCGCGCTCGCTGACGAATTGATGCTGCTGGGACCGCAATATGCCAGCGGCGTCATCGTTACCCAGGTGGTTCCTGCGGTCGGCGGCTATTCGAGCGCGGTGCTCGAATACAAGAGCGCACTCGCCAAATATTTTCCAGGCGAGGCCCCAGACTACGTGTCGTTCGAAGGTTTCGTCGCCGCCAATGTTCTGATCCAGGCTCTGAAGCGCACCGGGGCACAGCTCGACACCGAACGGCTGATCGACAATCTGGAGGCCATGCGCGACATCGACCTCGGCCTCGGAACCCCGCTCAATTTTGGACGCGCGGAGCACCAGGCTTCCCACAAGATCTGGGGCACCGCGATGGACAAGAGCGGAAAATACCAGCCCATCACCCTCGAGTAAGCAGCTCAACAGGCCGCGATCACGGGGTCGCCGCCACGCGGCCCGATGACCGCCTGCGACACGGCCCGACAGTTCATGGCCGGCCACGCTTGGTCAGAGCGTCGTCCGATTGGAGGCCTGGGCACGCACACGCCGATCCTGAAAGCCAGCCATGCCGGCCGTTTTGCAAGCGGCGGGGCTGATGGCTCACGTCGGTGGGCGGCCGGGCGACCGCAGGGCGCGCCCGGCCGACAGCGCAACCGCCTCTTTATCCCAGATCGACGGCGCATTACGCTGCACACGTCCGCGCCATCGACTCAAATCTCCCTTTGGCAAAAAGCGCGTCTTTCGCACGTCTCAAGTTACGAAGCACGACGCGTTAGGTCTTCAAGGATGCGCCCTCCCCTGCTTAATCCCTTGTTTGCGGCGGTCACCAGCCTTGCGGGCGTCGGGCCGAAGCAGGAGAAACTGTTGCGCTATCTGCTTGGCCGCGATGAGACGCCGCGCCTTGTCGATCTGCTGCTGCATCTGCCGGGCAGCGTGATCGACCGCCGGGCGCGCCCGAAGATCCGCGACGCGGTGCCGGGAACCGTGGTGACGCTGGAGGTCACGGTCGACCGTCATCGGCCAACGCCGCCGCGCAATCCGCGCGCGCCCCATCTGGTCTATGCCAGCGACGATACCGCCGATGTGGTGCTGACCTATTTTCGCGCTGCGCCCGGTTATGTCGAGAAATTGCTGCCGGTGGGGGCCAAGCGCTACGTTTCGGGTACCGCCGAGATGTTCGATGGCACCCTGCAGATCGTGCACCCCGATCGGGTCGTGGACGAGGCCGGTTTCGCAAAACTGTCGGGCATCGATCCGGTTTATCCACTTACCGAGGGCCTGGCCGCAGGTTCGCTGCGACGCGCGATAGCGCAGGCGCTGGCGAAACTGCCGGCATTGCCGGAATGGATCAGTCCAGAGGTCATCCGCCGCTGCCATTTCCCCGACATCGCCGAGGCGCTGAAGCGTCTGCACATGCCGGTCGAGTTGACGGATATCCTGCCCGAGGGTCCCTTCTGGTCCCGGCTCGCCTTCGACGAGTTGCTGGCCGGTCAACTGGCGTTGGCGCTGGTGCGTGCGCAGTTGCGGCGTCCCGCCGGCGACCGTCATACCGGTGACGGCCATCTGCGCCAGCGCATCATCGACGCGCTGCCCTATGCATTGACCGCCTCGCAGCGGCAAGCGGTCGCCGCCATATCGGAGGATCTGCGCCAGCCGGTCCGCATGCTGCGGCTGCTGCAGGGCGATGTCGGATCCGGCAAGACCGTCGTTGCGCTGCTGGCGGCGGCCGCCGTCGCCGAGGTCGGCAAACAGGCCGCCCTGATGGCGCCGACCGAAATCCTCGCGCGCCAGCATCTCAAGACGATCGTGCCTTTGGCGGAGCGTGCCGGCCTTGGGGTCGCAATCCTCACCGGCCGCGAGAAGGGCAAGGAGCGGCGCGAACTGCTGGCGCGACTTGGCAAAGGCGAGATCGATCTTTTGATCGGCACCCATGCGCTGATCCAGGACGAGGTGGCCTTCAACGCACTGGCGCTGGCCGTGGTCGACGAGCAGCACCGTTTTGGGGTGCGCGAGCGGCTGGCCCTGACCTCCAAGGGCGCTGCGGTCGATGTGCTGGTGTTGAGCGCGACCCCGATCCCGCGCACGCTGGTGCTGACCTATTTCGGCGACATGGATGTCTCGGAATTGCGCGAAAAGCCGGCCGGCCGCCAGCCTATCGACACCCGAGCGGTGCCCAACAGCCGGCTTGCTGAAGTGATCGATGCCGTCGGGCGCGCGCTCAGCTCAGGCAGGTTGGTCTACTGGATCTGCCCCCTGGTCGAGGAATCCGAAACCGTTGAGCTCGCCGACGCGGAGCAGCGCTTTGATGTCCTGAAGGCGCGTTTCGGCGACAAGGTCGGGCTGGTGCACGGCAAGATGCGCGGCAGCGACAAGGATCGCGTGATGGCGCAGTTCGCCGCCGGCGAGATCGGACTTCTGGTCGCCACCACCGTGGTCGAAGTCGGGGTCGATGTACCCCTCGCCACCATCATGGTGATCGAGAATGCCGAACGCTTCGGGCTGGCGCAACTGCACCAGTTGCGTGGCCGGATCGGCCGCGGCTCCGAAGCCTCGACCTGCATCCTGCTCTACCAGGATCCGCTCAACGAGATGTCGATGGCGCGGCTGAAGGTGATCCGCGAAACCACGGACGGCTTTCGCATCGCCGAGGAGGATCTCAAACTGCGCGGCGAAGGCGACGTGCTCGGCATCCGGCAGAGCGGCCTGCCCGGCTACCGTATCGCGCGATCCGACGTTCACGCCCAGCTGATCGCGCAAGCGCGAGAGGAGGCGCTGCGCATCATGAAGGACAATCCGAAGCTCTCTGGCGACCGCGGTCAGGCGCTGCGCTGCCTGCTCTATCTGTTCGAGCGCGACGAAGCCCTGCCGCTGCTCGGCGCGGGCTAAAGAGAAGCAATGGCGATGCCAACTCCATCCCCGTCATGGCGAGCGTAGCGAAGCAATCCATCATTGCCAAGGAACGAAACACTGGACTGCTTCGTCGCCAGGGCTCCTCGAAATGACGGATCGTCACTCACCCCGCCTTCGCCGGCTCGCGCGCCGGCGGCGGCGCGTTGGCGATCCGCGCGGCGTTGGCCATCTCGGCGAGCGCGGCAATTTTCTTCTGCGGGTCGGAGCCGGGCTGCACCACGCCGCAGGACATGATCAGGGTCGCGGCGTCCTCGGCGCTCATCTCGATCTCGATCACCTTGCTCTTCGGCACATAGAAGAAGAAGCCCGTGGTCGGATTCGGCGCGCAGGGCAGGAACACCGAAATATGTTCCTGCTGGCCGGGCAGATTATTGGCGATCTCGACGCTCGGGGACTGCGAGATCAGCACGATCGACCACATGCCCGGCGATGGGAACTCGACGATGCCGACGCGGCGGAAGCTCGATCCCTGGCCCGAGAACAAGGTCTCGAACACCTGCTTCAGGCCGCGATAGATCGCGCGCACCACCGGCATGCGTCCGAGCAGCTTTTCGCCAAGATCGACCAGCGTCCGCCCGATCAGATTGGCGGTAAGAAAGCCCAACAGCGTCAGCGCCACCACCGCAACGATCAGACCGGAACCTGGCAACCCGAACGGCAGATAGGTTTCCGGCCGATAGGCGATGGGGACGAACGGCCGCACCAGGCCGTCCACCCAGGTCACAAACCACCAGGTCAGATAGAAGGTGATGGCGATCGGTCCGGCGACGATCAGGCCGGTCAGAAAATAATTTCGGAAACGGGCCATCAGGCCGCTATGGACGTCCGGCGGAACTTCAGCCGGGGGTGCGGGCGGAGGCAGATCGTCGCGGTTCATGGAGGTTCCAGGTCGGTCGAAGCGGCTTCATATGACGCCAGCTAAGCCATCCTAGCAGACTTTTGAAGGCTGCAACTACCTTCGAGAATATGACGCTTTATTCCACCGTTACGGATTTCGCCAGGTTTCGCGGCTGGTCGACATCGGTCCCCATGATGACGGCGGTATGATAGGCCAATAGCTGCACCGGAATGGAGTAGACCATCGGCGTGAAGGTGGCGTCCATGTCGGGCAGCACGATCGTGACCAAGCGAATCGATGGTCGCTTCGGCAGCACCCTTGGCGTCGGTCATGAGGATGATGTTGCCGCCGCGGGCCGCCACTTCCTGCATGTTGGAGACGGTCTTCTCGAACACCCGGTCGTAGGGCGCGATCACCACCACCGGCATGTGCTCGTCGATCAGCGCGATCGGCCCGTGCTTGAGTTCCCCGGCGGCATAGCCTTCGGCATGGATGTAGGAGATTTCCTTCAGCTTCAGCGCGCCTTCCAGCGCCAGCGGATAGCTGGTGCCACGGCCGAGATAGAGCACGTCCTTTGCTTTGGCGATGTCGCGTGCCAGCTTTTCGATCTGCGGTTCGGTGGCAAGGGCCGCCGCCATCAGGCGCGGAATCTCGATCAGGCCATGGACTAGTCTGGCCTGGTCGGTATCCGACAGCTCGCCGCGCGCGGCGCCCGCGGCCACCGCGAGCGCGGCCAGCACCATCAATTGGCAGGTAAAGGCCTTGGTGGAGGCGACGCCGATTTCCGGCCCGGCGAGCGTCGGCAGCACGATCTCGCTCTCGCGCGCGATCGTCGATGTCGGTACATTGACCACCGAAAGCGTATGTACGCCCTGCTCTTTGGCGTAGCGCAGCGCGGCCAGCGTATCGGCGGTCTCGCCGGATTGCGAAACAAAGATCGCAAGGTCGCCCTTGCGCAGGGGCGCCTCGCGGTAGCGGAATTCCGAGGCGACATCGAGTTCGACCGGCAGGCGGCTAAGGCGTTCGAACCAGTATTTGGCGACGTAGCCGGCGTAACTCGCGGTGCCGCAGGCGACGATGGAAATCCGCTGGATATCCCTGAAGTCGAACGGCAGCTCAAAGGGCAGCGCGACGCGCTCGGTCGCCATATTGACGTAGCGCGCCAGCGTGTGACCGACCACCTCGGGCTGTTCGTGAATCTCCTTGGCCATGAAGTGGCGATAATTGGCCTTGTCGACCAGAAACGACGACGCGCCGGATTTCAGCCGGTCGCGATTCACCACCGCGCCGTGTTCGTTGTAAATCACGCTGACTTCCCGGGTCAGAACCACCCAGTCGCCGTCCTCCAGATAGCTGATGGTGTCGGTAAAGGGCGCCAGCGCAATCGCATCCGAGCCCAGATACATCTCGCCGTCGCCGTGGCCGACCGCCAGCGGCGAGCCCTTGCGGGCGCCGATCATCAGATCGCCGTGGCCCTTGAACAGAAAAGCCAATGCAAAGGCGCCGCGCAACTGCGGCAGCGAGGCTTTCACCGCATCCTGGGGCGAACAACCCTTGAGCAAATAGGAATTGACCAGATGCGCAACGACTTCGCTGTCGGTCTCGCTGGCGAACTTCGCGCCCTGCTTTTCCAGCATCTGTCGCAATTCGCGAAAATTCTCGATGATGCCGTTGTGGACCACCGCGACATTGGCGGTGGCGTGCGGATGGGCGTTGTTCTCGGTCGGCCTGCCATGGGTGGCCCATCGCGTATGTCCGATGCCGGTGTGGCCCGCGAGCGGCTCGGCGCGCAATCGCAGCTCGAGGTTTCTCAGCTTGCCTTCGGCGCGGCGGCGATCGAGATGATCACCCTCGATGGTCGCGATACCCGCGGAATCGTAGCCGCGATATTCAAGGCGCTTGAGCGAGTCCACCAGTTGCTCGGCGACCGGACCGCGCCCGAGAATGCCGACAATGCCGCACATGCGGATCAATACCCCTTGATTGTCTAATAATTTGCCAAAATCGCCTGATGCACCTCTTAACGAGAAATGCCGACGTTCAGGTACTCAATAATTATTGCGGATTGCGACAGGGTTAAGCGGAAGGCTTAACGGCGTCCCGCCATCAGGTCTTCTTTGGCTTACCCCGGGTCTTCATCTCGCGGTAGCGCGCCGCGCCGCCTTCGCGGTTGGTCTGCTGGCTGCGCTCCACCGCGAGCGCATTATCGGGTACGTCGCGGGTGATCACCGAGCCCGAGCCGACATAGGCGGCGTTGCCGATGTTCACCGGGGCCACCAGCGAGGAATTGCTGCCGACGAACGTACCGACGCCGATCGTGGTGCGGTGCTTGGAAAAGCCGTCATAGTTGCAGGTGATGGTGCCGGCGCCGATATTGGCGCCCTCGCCGACATGGGCATCGCCGATATAGCTCAAATGATTGACCTTGGCGCCGGCCTCGATCGTCGCAGCCTTGGTCTCGACGAAATTGCCGATCCTGGCGCCGTCGCCGAGCGAGGTGCCCGGCCGCAGCCGCGCATAGGGGCCGACCGAGGTATTCTTGCCGATCGTCGCCTGGACGATGTGGCAAAAGGAATGGATCACCGCGCCGTCCGCGATCGACACGCCGGGACCGATCACCACGAAGGGTTCGATGGTGACGTCCTTGCCGAAGGTGGTATCGGCGGCGAGGTAAACCGTATCGGGCGCGATCAGGGTCACGCCGGCATCGAGCGCCGCCTTGCGCAGCCGCGTCTGCATCACCTGCTCGGCCTCCGCGAGCTGGGCCTTGGTGTTGATGCCGCGCACTTCATCCTCGTCTGTTTCGATCACGATGGCCTCCAGTCCCAGTTGGCGCATGATGGTCACGGCATCGACCAGATAGTACTCGCCCTTGCTGTTGGCATTGCCGATTTTGTCGATGATTGGCAGCGCCCGGCGACCATCGAACGCCATCACGCCGGCATTGCAGAGCGTGATCGCGCGCTCGGCAGGCGTCGCATCGGCGTGCTCGCGGATCGAAAGCAGCTGACCGCCCTCGACCACGAGCCGGCCGTAGCCGGTGGGATCGGCGGCCCGAAAGCCCAGCACGGCAAGCGCCGCGCCGTGTTTCAGGGGCGCGCGCAGCCGCTCGAGGGTAGCGGCGGAAATCAGCGGCGTATCGCCGAATACGACGAGCAGATCGTCCGCCCCTCTCGCAATGGCCTCGCGGGCAGCGAGCACGGCATGGGCGGTGCCGAGCCGCTCGTTCTGAATGAAGACGCCCAGGTCGGGGCGCCGGCGCCGCGCCTCTTCCGCGACCTCTGGGTGATCCGGCCCGATCACCAAGGCAAGCGCCGCGCCGGGTCCGCTTGGCACCGCGCTGAGCACATGCGCGAGCAGCGATTGACCGGCGATGGGGTGCAGGACCTTGGGTGTCGAAGAGCGCATCCGCGTGCCCTCGCCGGCGGCGAGCACGATCGTAAGGCTTGTTCGATCAGTCATCCGGATCCCTGGATTGGCGCACGGAAAGCGGGTGCGTCGCCGTCTTAGAGCGTTTTCCGGCCGCTTGGAAACGTGTTTCCCTTCCGCAACGGCCCGGATTGAGGCGGAAGTCGGATTTACTGTTAATGTTTACCGCCTGATTCGGACCGGGCATTCGGGGGAGGGCGACAACGTCGTATGGCAAGGAATACCGACCATCTGGCCGGCAAGTTCGAAACTGCGAAAACCGGCGGTCTTCTGAACGGTTTTCTGGCTGAAGAGCCTGCCCTCGACCGGCGATTGAAGTTACGGCTTGGTTTCTGGGGCCTTGCCGCGTTCGCTTTCGTGGGTGCCGCGATGATTTCCAGCCAGTCTCCGGTGGCCTCGTGGCGCGATCTGGCGGGCGACTTGATGCGCCAGTCGCAGCAGATCCAGTTGCTGACGAAGGAGAGCCAGAACGAGACCCGCCGGCTGGCTTCCGCGATCGATACGCTCAATGGCGACCGCGACCGGCTATACTCCCGCATCACCGTCCTCGAGCAGGGCCTGGATTCCGTGACCGGCACGCTGGCGCGGCAAAACTCGGCCACGGCATGGCCGGAAGCAGAGGCTACGCCGCAGCTGCCTCCGATGGCGCCAAGTCCCGAGTCTGTTCAGGCGGTCGCCCCGACGGCCGCCGCTCCGGCTGGCAAACCGGAGATCGCCGCGATGGGGCAGCAAGCCTCCGCGACGACACCGGCGCAAGCGGCCGCCGCTACCTCCGCCGCGCCGCCGCCGGCCTCCTCGCCGGTTCCGGCACATGCCTCGCCGGCCCCCCCGGTAGCGGCCACGGCAGCGAAATCCGCGCCTGCGGCGGGCAGCCTGTACCGGCAGAATGCGGTTCCCGCGCCGCCCCAGGTCACCTCGACAGGCTCGCTGACGCCGGAACCGTCCTCGCCGCCGCAAAATCCTGGTCCGGCCCCACGGGTGGCCCCGGTGGCAACCACGGCACCCAAACCGGCGACGCTCGCCCTGGCCCGGCAGAGTTCCGCCACGGCATCGTCGCAGGCCGCCGCGCCGCCTTCGCCAGCCACGGAAGCAGCCTCGGCCTCGCCAAATCCTAGCACTGGCCAGCTTTCGTCCCACCCGGCGACCATGGCCACCAAAGCCGCCGAAAGACCCCCGATGGACACCACCGACCAAGGTCCGGCGACGGTTTCGTCCGCGACACCGATGGCGGCGAGCATGTCGGCCGCCTCGCCGGCAACGCCGCTGATGGCGTCGCAATCGCTGATGGCCCCACCCGATGCGGCCGCCGCCAAGCTGACCGAACCGGAGAAGTCCGCATCTGCCAGCCCCGCAGGCCCTCCACCGCCGGTCAGCTCGGCGTCGACGGAACCGGAGCCATCCCCGACGACCCCTTCCAAACCCGTCATCCAGCGCACCGAATTCGCCGTCGACGTCGGCGGTGCGAGCTCGGTCAGTGGCCTGCGTGCGATGTGGCGCGGTCTGATGAAGTCGAACGCGGCGCTGTCGAAGCTCGATCCGATCATCGTCGTCAGGGAAGGCAGCGGCGGCTTGGGCATGCAGCTGCGGCTGGTCGCCGGTCCGCTCGACGACGCTGCGGCGGCAGCGAAAATCTGCGCCGCCTTGACCGAAAGCGAGCGGCCCTGCGAGCCCACGGTGTTCGACGGTCAGCGCCTGGCCATGAAGAGCGACGAGCCCTCGCCCACCGACGCCAAGGCCGCCACCCCCAAGCCCGCGGTCCACCGCAAGAGCAATTATTTCAGGCACGGTACCCCCGACGAAGCGGCCAAAAAGCCCGAGGTTTCGTCGCTGTCTGCCTTCTTCGGCCGACGCTAGACGGACCAGCGGCGTGGCACCATAAATGCCTTTTATTTCATATACTTAAGGCGATATCTTCGCGCGCTGTTTTGCCCCTTGGGCGATGGTCCGTCCGGCGGTGGGTTGCTGCCGCCCGCCTGAGCGACCATAATGCCACCCATGAAGAAAATTCCGTTCCGGCTGACGCCCTATCAGGTGCAATGGCTGTTGGTGGTCGCCTTCTCGGCCATCGGCTACGCGCTCTATTTGCGCTATCTGGCGGTCGAATTCTCGACGGTGGCGCTGGCCTGCGACGCCGGCCTGCGCAGCATGCTGTGCGAATGCCGCGGGCTTGCCACCTACCTGTTCAAGCATTGGGTGTTTGGCACGGTCGCCCTGATCGTGGCGACGCTGCACCTCATCCGGCCCTCTATCGTGCTGCTGACGCTCGGCCTGATCGCGGCCGGGTTCGGCATCGTGCTCTATAATATCGGCCTGTCTGGCCTCGCCATCGGCCTGCTCATTTTAGGCTTTGCGCGGCCCGCGCCCGCCACAGCGTAACGGCGAGCAGAAAATACGCCGCGCAGGTCCACAGCGATTGCCAGTTGTCGGCGCCTTCATTGCAGGCGGTATAGAGCGCCGATCCCGCCAAAAGGCCGGCAAACGCCGACTCGGCGATCGGACGCGCACCCTGCTTCGGCCGGTTGAGCAGCATCAGGCCGGCAAAGGGCACCACGGCCATGGTCAACGCGGCAAAGGGAAAATCGCGGTAGCGCGGATCGAACACGAAGCCGAGCGCGGTCTCGCTGCCAATCAGGGTCGTCACCACCAGCGTGGCGCCCAGCATCGTGGTCAGCGCCGAGCGGTCCCGGATCTCGCGCGGCCCGATCAGCTCCAGAAAGGTCGGCAGCGCCCGCCCCGACATCAGCGCGGTGGCGCAGACCAGCGGCGAGGCAATGGCGGCCGCCAGCAGCAGGCCCCATTGCAGCCAGCCCCCGACACCGTAGCTTTCGTAGAGCATCTTGTCGGTGGCAATCCCGAGCAGGATGCCGGCCGTGGTCGCCGATATCGCCACCGCGATCCAGGAGATGAGACGCGGCGTCCACGGCCTGCGCCGCAGCGTCAGCCCGGCCGCGCCGAACACCAGGACGCTCAGCGCCATGCCGCAGCCCATCTCCAGCTTCCACAGGGGATAGTTGCTGATCGCCTCGTTGGGCGGATATTTCAGTTGCCGCTTGACCGCATCGAACAGGCCCCAATAGCCGCCGACCGTGCCTTCGAGCTGGCGCTTCCAGGGCTGGTCATAGGCCTCGATCAGATTGACGCGAAAGTTCTCCTGCTTGGCCAGTTGCAGGATTTCGGAGACGACGCGCGCCTGGTTGGTACGCGAGGGCAACGCCCCCTCGCGCATCCGGCCCGCACTCGGCCAGCCGGTTTCGCCGATCAGGATTTCCTTGCCGGGAAAGGCCACCGCCATCTGCTTGCGGATGGCATCGACATGCCCGGCGGCATATTTCGCGCGGATCGGGTAGTCTTCCCAATAGGGAAGAATGTGGATGGTGACGAAGTCGACGGCATCATAGACTTCCCGGTTGCGAAGCCAGTATTCCCAGACATCGGCATAGGTGACGGGAACGGTGACCTGCGACTTGACCGAGCGGATGGTGGCGGCGAGGTCGGCGGTCGTCATCTCCCCGCGCAGCAAGACTTCATTGCCGACGACCAGCGCGGTGATGACGTCAGGATATTGCTTGGCAAGGCCGACCGCGGTCGCGATCTGCGCCAGGTTTTTCAGCCGGTTTCCGCCGAGCCAGATGCCCTGGATGACTTTCAGCCCGACCTGAGCGGCGAGACCCGGAACCTGATCGAGGCCGTTTTCGATCGAATAGGTGCGCACGCAATCGGACACTTTGGCAAGCTGTGCCAGATCCGCGGCGATCTGTTCCGGCGCAATCCGCGCGGTCGACGACAGCGGTGTCTGCGCGCCACGGAACGGCGCATAGGACACACAGAGCAGTTTGGCATTGGGATCGATCGGCGCGCGCGCCAGTTGGATAGGCGTGGCCAGCCACCACCAGACCGCAGCGATCGCCAGAAGCGACAGGACAAGAAGCGCCAGTGGCGTGCGACGAGAAATCGGTTCCATCCTCTCCGGGGGGAGAACTTCGCATAGCCGGTCAGGCACGATCTGCCAAGAGATCCAACAGCACGCAGACCGCTCGCGCCAGCGCTTTACCACAACATGATAAAGTTGTGAGTTTGCTGGACAAAATCTGAAATCTCCGTCATGGGAATTCGCTGGGCGTCTTCGCCGCATTGGAGACCCATTTGGGCCGCATCACACCAGCCTATCCGAGATCACCGGGCGGGAAACAAGTCGGGGAATTCATGCGTCGACGGCTGCTTCAGCTTCAAATTGCGTTCTTTCGCCACCTCGCCGTCCCCGGACTTGCATTGCTGATCGCTGGTTCAAGTGCTCTCGCCCAGAGCGGCGACCAGCACGCCCCGGATCCATCGGCCAAACCCGCAGCGGCCAATTCGGCCCCAGGTGCGGATGCAGCCAAGGACAACCAGCGCAAGATCGATGAATTCACCGAAGCGGCGCAGGCCATCAATGGTCCGGCCGGCAACCCGGAATGCGTCTGGCTCGGCCGCCGGGTCGTGATCCTGATGTCGCACGATGACCTCGACACCGCCTTTCGCCATCTCGATCTCTATGATCGCTTTGGCTGTCCGGGTGGCCATATCCAGGCGACCTTCCGCTGCGTGGCCCGATTTGGCCTGATCGGTCCGATCGATCCGAAGACCGCAGCCGAGCTGCCGGCGCGCGTTCATGCCTGCTGGATCAATCCGGCGGCGCAACCGCAAGCCGCCGCGGCCGCCGCCCAGACCGCCGGCGCCGCAGCCGCGCCGGCCGCCCCCGCGCCGGCGGCGGCGCCTGCTCCTGCTCCCGCCGCCGCGGCCCCGCCGGCAGCGCCAGCCAAATAATCGGGCCCATGAGGAACCGGCCGAAAATATTTGCGACTTCCTAAGGCCGCGCCCTTAAAAACACCACGGCGTCATCACAGTTGTTAAATTGCGTGGCAGAGATATGCTCGACTTGCCGCTGACTCGGTCGGATCTCGGGGACGGATCCGCTTCCCTGCCACATCGCCCCCTGCTGGTTTGATTGCGATGCGCGCCGTTGTCGCCGTACTGCTGCTAGTGGCCGCCGCTCACGCCGCCATCTGGGGTTTGCTGCGGGACAAGCAGGAGGCGCCGGACTTCAGGGGCATGCTGCCGAGCGTGTCCTATGCGCCGTTCGAGGGCACGGGCCATCCCGACGTCGACAACGTTCCCAATCCCGACAAGATCCGCGCCGACATGAAGCGGCTGTCGGCGATCACGCGCGGCATCCGGCTCTATTCATCGACCGGCGGCGTCGAGCTGGTGCCGCCGATCGCCGCCGAGTTCGGATTGAAGGTCACCGTCGGCGCCTGGATCGACAAGAACGTCGATCGCAACGACCGCGAGATCGCCGCCGCGATTGATCTGGCCCGCCACAACAGCAACGTCATCGCGGTGGTGGTCGGCAACGAGACCGTCTATCGCGGCGAGCAGAAGGTCGACGACCTCATCGAGCTGATCAAGCGCGTCAAGAAATCCGTCAACGTCCCGGTCACCACAGGCGAAATCTGGAACATCTGGCGCGACAATCCGCAGCTCGGCTATTCCGTCGATTTCATCGCCGCGCACGTGCTGCCCTACTGGGAAAACTTCACCGCCGCCCAGGCGGTGGACCAGGCCGTCGCGATGTACCAGCTGCTGCAGAAGCAGTTCCAGGGCAAGCGCATCATGATCGCGGAGTTCGGCTGGCCCAGCGCCGGCTATAACTTGCGCAACGCCGACCCCGGCCCGTTCGAGCAGGCCAAGGTGCTGCGAACCTTCGTCACCAAGGCTGACGCGCTCGGCATGGAATACAACATCGTCGAGGCAATCGATCAGCCCTGGAAATTCTTCGAAGGCGGCGTCGGCCCCTATTGGGGCATTCTGAACGCCGCGCGCGAGCCGAAATTTGCCTGGACCGGGCCGATCGAAAACCCCGACTACTGGAAGCTGGCGACCATCGCGGTGCTGGTCGGCATCCTGATGTCGCTGCCGATCCTGCGGATGGCGCACCCCACCCTGCCGCAGGTGTTCCTGCTGGCGGTGGCCTCCAACGGCATCGGCGCCTGGGCCGCGACCGTGTTCGCCTACTGGAACGGGCACTATTTCATCTTTGGCTCGGCCTTTGCCCTGACGCTGGGATTGATCCTGCTGGTGCCGCTGGTGCTGATCGCCATGGCGCGGATCGAGGAGATCGCCGCCATCGCGCTCGGCCGCAAGCCGCTGCGGCTTCTGGTGAAGCCGCACTCGAGCGAGCCGGTCGCCGCCGGGGCCGAGAGCTTTCCGAAAGTCTCGATCCACGTGCCGGCCTATTTCGAGCCGCCGGACATGCTGAAGCAGACGCTGGATGCGGTGGCGCGGCTCGACTATCCGAATTTCGAGTGCGTCGTCATCATCAACAACACCCCCGACCCCGCCTTCTGGCAGCCGATCCAGGATCACTGCCGCGCGCTCGGCGAGCGCTTCAAGTTCATCAATGCCGAGAAGGTCGAGGGCTTCAAGGCCGGTGCGCTCCGCATCGCCATGGCCCGCACCGCCGTCGATGCCGAGATCATCGGCATCATCGATGCCGACTACGTGGTGGAGCCGGACTGGCTGAAGGACCTGGTGCCGGCGTTCGCCGATCCCCAGGTCGGGCTGGTGCAGGCGCCGCAGGACCATCGCGACGGCGACCGTTCGCTGATGCACTACATCATGAACGGCGAATATGCCGGGTTTTTCGACATCGGCATGGTCCAGCGCAACGAGGCCAATGCCATCATCGTGCACGGCACCATGTGCCTGATCCGGCGCGCGGCGATGGAGATGGCCGGCGGCTGGGCCGGCGACACCATCTGCGAGGATACTGACCTCGGCCTCGGCATCATCGAGCAGGGCTGGCTGACGCATTACACCAACCACCGCTACGGCCATGGCCTGTTGCCGGACACCTACGAGGCCTTCAAGAAGCAGCGCCATCGCTGGGCCTATGGCGGCTTCCAGATCGTCAAGAAGCATTGGCGGCGCTTCCTGCCCGGCGGCTCCCGGCTGTCGCCCGATCAGCGCCGCGAATTCGCGCTGGGCTGGCTGAACTGGCTGGGAGCCGAAAGCCTGGGCGTGGTGGTGGCGATCCTCAATCTGATCTGGGTGCCGATCGTCGCCTTCGCCGACATCGCCATTCCCGACAAGATCCTGACGCTGCCGATCATCATGGCCTTCGTGGTCTCGCTGCTGCATTTTGCCATTCTCTACCGGATGCGGGTGCCGGTGAAATGGGGCCAGATGCTGGGCGCCATGATCGCCGCGATGTCGGTGCAATGGACGGTATCGCGCGCGGTGGCGAACGGATTGATCACCGAGCATCTCGCCTTCGCCCGCACCTCGAAGGGCGGATTTTCGCTGGTCTCGGTCGAATTCCAGGCCTTCTGGGAGGCCGTGATCGGCGTGCTGCTGCTGCTCGGCGCCGCGGTGCTGGTGGTGACCAACAATTTCAAGCAGGTGCGCGAGATCTACGTGTTCGCCGCCGTGCTGGTGCTGGAAAGCCTGCCGTTTTTGTCCGCGGTTGGCATCGCCATCCTGGAAAACTCCCGCGTCAATGAATTCTCGTTCTGGCGCCATGCCGGCATCCGGACAGCCGAACTGATCGGGCTCCGCCCCGTGGCGATGGACACCCTGGCAGCGCGCCCGGCGCAGCCGGTGGCGGCCGAGCTTCCCCGAAGCCCGTTGACGGCGGAGGGTTTTCCGGACCTGCCGCCAGCGTGAAGAAGCCGCGCTAACCGGCGCTGCCGCCTGCTGAATTGGGCTCGAAGCCAGCCCCAGGCTTTGCACCTGGCACTATTGACCCGCCTCCCCCCGCCCCCTACACAGCGCCTCACGTGAGCGCGTAGCTCAGGCGGTAGAGCACGTGACTTTTAATCATGGGGTCGAGGGTTCGAGTCCCTCCGCGCTCACCAAGCAACCTCTACCAAATGAACCACTTCTTCGATTGTTGCCCCGCTGCGGATTGCCGGTGGTTGGCAACAATTGGTCGCTGGTTGGCAAACTCCTGTTCTGGGCTCGCTCGCGTGAGCACATCGCAAACGGCCGAGCAAGTCGGTGGCCGCGAGCGGTAAGGTTCCCACGACAGCTTGACCGCCTCTGCGCTTCGCGCATGATGCGCGCGAAGGTTGTCAGGGTATTGAGTGGCTAGTAAACCGAAGTCTCCGGGCGGCACCGTTCCGACGACCTGGAGGACGATCAACGATCAACCGAAGACGCTTCTTGTCTGGCCAACTTGGCCGGTCGTCGAACCTCCTCCATCCGGCAGACGTGTCAAATTGGAGCGCGATGCGCTCCACACCACGGCAGCCGAGACGATCGATATCACGATACCGCTGGGTGATGAGCACGGCGTCGGCCTCGAAGGCACCAGGGTTCGAATAATCGCGTGGCCTTTTCGTCGCCATACAGACGTTACCGCGACCCTTGAGGTCGTGGGCGGTCGCTCAACCGTGACTATAGCGAGGCTGGATGCTTGGCCTCTGGATCCCCACCTCAATCTCATGGCAAGGCGACATTCGGCGCTCGCACATCTGCCGGCAAAGGTTGACGGTTCGCACGTTCACCGCTTCGCTGACAATGCCCGATTAGGCGCCGCGGCCTTCTTTCCGCATGGTAACTTGCCTATTGCTGCACCGATTCTCGATGAGTTAATAAGTTTCAGGGATTTTGTGCGCATTCTGGGCGTTGAGTTCAATATCCGAGGGACGGACATGATTAGTCCGCCAGATTGGCAGTCGATGATCTGATGGCCATAATCCTAGAATCCATGACGGCTATCGCAGAAGAAGTTGCTAGAGCACTTGTGAGGGTGTCTTCACGCGGCAACGCCGATGCTGCACGTCTGTCTTTGCCCCTGGTGTATCCCGGCGGCTCTATGGTCGGGATAGAGATATCGCGTCTTCGCGATGGCTTCTTGGTATCGGACGTCGGAGGCGCGCGCCGCGAGGCAGGATTGCTGGGAGGAGAAAAGGCTTTTCAACGCATAGCCATTGACGTGGCCAACAAATTCTCAATCCGTTTCGACTCCAACATGATTTTTGATCTAAACGTCAGTGAGCCCGAGCTCGTCGTTGCGGTGGTCGCAGTTGCCAATGCCGCGAAAACGGCAGTCGAAAACACGCTGATCCATTTGGCGTCAGTGGATCATGCGGACTACCGAGCGATGTTGTGGGATCGCCTTGAAGGTCTATACGGACAGCCAAAAGTCGATCGAAAGCCCAAAATCAGGGGGGCCTCTGATCGTTGGGATTTCGATGCTGCAATTGTAAATGCGGGCCGCGTTGCTGTGTTTGAGTTGGTTGTGCCCAACACAAACTCAGTGAATAGCGCGGTCACCAAATTCCTAGATGTTAGTGATTTGGGCGCGGATGCCCCCGCTCGCGTTGCTGTGCTTATTAGCCTTGACGCCACACCGCATCTATCGGTGCTAAGCCGGACGGCGCAAATTCTGACAGCCGACGCTTCTGACGAGGCCTACCTAAAGGCCGCATAATTCCCGGGACCCTTGTCCGTTCTGCCAGTCTGCAGCCCACGTTTCCGAGACCGTTTACCTAGGTCTTAAGGCGATGGCCGCTATCGCTAACGCGAAATTCGGGTCCATACAGAAGTGTATCTCAAGCATAACCAATGTCCTTTCCGGAGGATGGCCGCAAAAACCTCGGGTGATTGTCTCCGCAATGGCAAAAACCTCAAAGCCAGGGTCGCCTGCTCCTGCCCACCTCCGGAACGGCCGGCCATGAACCGCGGCCCCCCGGTATCGGGATCCACCCCGCAGCGGGGAAGACCGGCCGCGGTCCGCCCCCTACCCCCGGGACCTTGAGCAAAACTCCCACAGCCGACCCGCTTCAGGGGACAGTGACGATCGCAAATGGTTCGCCTAAAAGTTGTTCATGAACGATTCCGCCTTCCATCCCGAGGACAAGGCCCGGTCTTTGATCGACCGGCGGCTTGTCGCGTGCGGATGGCTGATTCAGTCCAAGACTGAAATGAACCTCGGTGCCGGGCTTGGTGTGGCCGTCCGCGAGTTCCAGACGGCTTCCGGCCCCGTCGACTATGGCTTGTTCGTGGATCGGAAACTCTGCGGCGTGATCGAGGCCAAGGCTGACGGCACCACGCTTTCCGGCTTCTCCGACCAGGCGGCTCGCTACATCGCGGATGTCCCGAAGCATCTCGTCCGCGAGGAGGGCCAGGTCCGGTTCGAATATGTCGCTTCGGGCACGGAGACGCTGTTTCGCGATCACGCCGACCCTGATCCGGTGTCGCGCCGCGTTTTTGCCTTTCATCGTCCGGAGACCCTGGAACGTGAGCTGAGGGAGCCGCTCACGTTGCGCGGCCGGCTTCGGGCCATGCCGCCGTTTATCACCGACGGCCTGCGCGCCTGCCAGATCGACGCGGTGTCGGCGCTGGAAGCTTCCATGGCGCAGAACCATCCCCGCGCGCTGGTGCAGATGGCGACCGGCGCCGGCAAGACTTTTACGGCCTGCACCTTGAGTTACCGGCTGCTGGCGCATGCCGGATTCAGGCGCATCCTGTTCCTTGCCGATCGCGCCAACCTCGTCCGCCAGACGCGCGACGAATATCTGGCCTACCGGCCGCCCGGAACCGGCCGGTCGTTCTCCGAAATCTACAACGTCCAGAAGCTCGGCGCGGCGGGCCTCGACAAGGATGCGCAAATCGTGATCGCCACGATCCAGCGCGTCTATTCGGTGCTGACCGGAAAGGAGTTGGCGGAGGAAGAGGAAGAGGCGTCGTCGTTCGAGTTGTCGCGGACAGACACCGAGCGGCTCGTTTCCTACGATCCATCGATCCCGATCGAGACCTTCGACCTCGTCATCACCGACGAATGCCATCGCTCGATCTATGGCACCTGGCGTCAGGTGCTGGAGTATTTTGATGCTTTCACGGTGGGCCTCACCGCGACGCCGTCGCTTCACACCCTTGGTTTCTTCGGCAAGAACCTCGTCGCGCAATATCCTTACGAACGTTCGGTGGTCGATGGCGTCAATGTCGGTTTTGAGATATTCCGGATCCGCACCGAGATCGGCGAGCGCGGCGCGACGGTTAAGGCAGGCTATGATCTGCCGGTGCGCGACAAACGCACCCGGGCGGAACGCTACGAAACCCTGGAAGCGGATTTCAGCTACACCCCGGATCAGATCGACCGCTCGGTGCTGGTGCCGAACCAGATTCGCACCGTGCTCGAAACCTATCGCGATTCATTGTTCACTGAATTGTTTCCCGGCCGTACCGAAGTCCCGAAAACGCTGATCTTCGCCAAGGACGATCACCATGCCGAGGAGATCACGACCCTCGTCCGCGAGGTGTTCGGCAAGGGCAACGACTTTGCCAAGAAGATCACCTATAAGACCGACGGTGCCGACCCCGAGTCGCTGATCCGGTCGTTCCGCAACGACTACAACCCCCGCATCGCAGTCACCGTCGACATGATCGCCACCGGCACCGACGTCAAGCCGCTGGAAGTGCTCATCTTCATGCGTGACGTCAGGTCCGAACTCTACTTCGAGCAGATGAAGGGCCGGGGCGCGCGCACCATTTCCGCGGAAAAGCTGCGCGAGGTGACACCGGATGCCGAGGCCAAGACCCGCTTCGTGTTGATCGACGCCGTCGGCGTCTCGGAAAGCCTGAAGACCGTGTCGCAGCCGTTAGAACGCGACCGCGTCATTTCGTTCGACCGGCTGATCGACGACATCGCGGCCGGAAGACGCGACGACGATGCCTTCGCTACGCTGGCGGCACGCCTGGCCGCACTCGATCGCCGGATCGGCGACAAGGACCGCGCTGCGATCGTCAAGGCCTCCGGCGGCGTCGATCTGTCCGGCCTTGCCTCGCGCCTGTTGGATGCCATCGACCCGGATGCCTTGGCCAAGCGAATGCCGAAGGATGCGCCGGAACCTGAGCAGAAGAAGGCGCGCGAGGCGGCGAAGGACGCGGCGGCGATCCTGTTCGACGACCCGACGCTGCGGCGGCTCCTGAAGGACGTCAAGGCCGCCGCCGATATTCGCATCGACACCATTTCCACCGACGCCGTCGTTTCATCCGGCTGGGATGAGAAAAAGGCCACCGACACGGTTGAGCGCTTCAAGCACTTTCTGCAAGCACGGCGCGACGAACTCGCCGCCTTGCAGATCCTCTACCGTCTGCCCTATGCGCAGCGCCGGCTGACCTATGAGGCGGTCGACGACCTGAAGGAGGCGCTGAAGCGCCCGCCCTGGCTGCTGGAGCCGGTCGACATCTGGCGCGCCTACAAGCGGCTGGCTTCCGACAAGGTGCGCGGCAATCCCGCCGGCACGCTGGCTGACATCGTCATGCTGGTGCGCTATGCGATCGGTGAGAGCGAGACGCTGGAGCCCCTGCCTTCGATTGTCGCCGGACGGTTCAATCTCTGGCTCGGACGCGAGGAGAAGGCCGGACGCATCTATAGCGCCGCGCAGCGGGAATGGCTGATGGCAATCCGCGATCACCTCGCGGTCAATATCGAGATCAGGCCGGAAGACATGATGGACGCGCCGGAATTCTCCGGGCGCGGCGGCATCGTTCGGGCACGGGCGCTGTTCGGCGCGCGGTTGCCAGCGCTGCTCGATGAACTGAATGATGTGTTGGTAGCATGAAAGAATCGGCCCTGGCTGCAACAGCAGACAACGACGAGACTGAGGACGCGCCGTGGGGTCTGCCCGATAGGTGGGTCGCAATCAAGCTTGAAGAAATTGTTGATCGCCTTACTGATGGAACCCATCAGCCTCCGGAATTTACAGCAAGCGGAATTCCGTTTGTCGTGATCGGTAATGTTTCGAGCGATGGAATAGATTGGCAATCTGTAAAAAAATGGGTGTCGCCCTCGACCTACCTAAGTGAGTCCAAGCGCCTGCGTGCATCGCAGGGCGACGTTTTATACACGGCCGTGGGAAGCTATGGCCTGGCGATAAAAGTTCTCGACGATCGTGAATTCATGTTCCAGCGCCATATAGCATATATTCGACCGAACAGGAATCTCGTCGATCCGTCCTATCTTTGCTACGCCCTCAACTCCCCAATACTCAGGCGGCAAGCCGACCGAGAAGCGAGAGGTGTGGCTCAAAAAACGGTCACTCTAGGATCGTTGCGCGAGTTTGAAATCCCCCTCGCCCCGCTCGCCGAACAGCGCCGCATCGTGGCGCGGATAGATGCGCTGTTTGCCGAGATCGCCGAAGGCGAGGCGGCATTGGCGGCGGCGCGCAAGGGGCTCGACACCTTCCGCCGCGCGCTGCTAAAGGCTGCTGTTACAGGCGAACTGACGATTGATTGGCGCGCGGCAAGTCCGGCCACCGAAACCGGGCACGATTTGCTAACCCGGGTCGCAAAGGATCGGGCATCGCTAGCCTCGAAGAAGCGCCGAGGAGGCTGCATATCAACCCTCGACACATCCACGCTTCGACCCCTTCCTGCGGGTTGGGCTTGGGGGATGCTTGGCGATATTGGCGAGGTCGTCGGCGGCGCAACAGTAGATAAAAAGCGGAAGCCTATCGCTGCAGTCACCGTTCCATACCTCCGCGTTGCGAACGTCCAGCGGGGGCATCTTGATCTTTCGGAAGTAAAGCAAATCATGGTGGAAAAAGCGGCTGCAGAGAAATTGCGCCTGATCCCCGGCGACCTACTGCTCAACGAAGGTGGAGACCGAGATAAAATCGGCCGAGGTTGGGTTTGGGATGGTTCCGTTCCCGGCATGATCCATCAGAATCATGTTTTTCGCGTCCGCCTCCACGATGACGCCTTTAATCCATTCTTCGTGTCTCACTATGCAAATGAAATGGGACGTCGCTTCTTTATTGAAGAAGGTAAGCAGACCACAAATTTGGCGTCCATAAGCCTTACAAAGATCAGCAGGTTGCCGGTTCCCGTCCCGCCCCCAGCAGAAGCGGCCGAAATCCTCCGCCGCGTCTCGGACGCGCTCTCCGCCAGCGCCGATGCGCTCGCCGTGCTCGACGCCGAAGCCGCCGACGCCGCGCGGCTGAAGCAATCCATCCTCAAAGCCGCCTTCGAGGGCCGCCTCGTGCCGCAGAACCCCGCCGACGAACCCGCCAGTGCATTATTGGCGCGCCTGCCAACAGCGCCGGCGGTCCGACGCGGAAAACGCGGCGCGAAATGAGATGAGCGGATCGCGGTACCGGGGCTCGCAAAAGCACAAGAACCGGCCGGCACGGGGGCGGAAGGGAACGCTCTGCCCGGAATGGACCCACAATTTTGCCGGTGGCCGCTATGAAAACGATCCCCTCGACCATGCGTGGGACCGGACACTGGCCCATCAGATCTTCGAGCAGAGCGAAGCGGATCCGGACCGGTCCGGAAAACGGTATGCGACCATGAACGGCATCGCCTTCGCAGCACAGGAAACCGGCGATGGCACCTGGCACGGCTACCCGGAACCATGGAACAAGGTCCCTGCGGCGCTCAAGGACAAGTGGCTGGAGGAACGCAAGGTGACGACAAAGGCCTTGAAACTGTATATGGATTTTCCCCAAGGCCATGTCAGATGGGCATTGGATAGCGACGATGGGTGAATTCGCGGTCTTTGGAGACCCTGCGCGGTTTGAAATCGCTGTCCGCTGGACCAGCGACGCGGAGCCGCGCGCGCGACGACCCGCCGTCCATGGATGGTCGACCGGCGATCTCCGCCTGACGGTCGCCGACAAGGTGATCACCCGCAGTCGCCGCGGCGCCATCCAGCAACCCCACATCGGCTGGTATCTGCAGCCTCTGTTCGACTGGCTTGCATCAAACTGGATCGCCTTGCTGCATGAGGAAGACTTTGCCTGGCATGAACGGAGCGGTGCGCCGGCGGTTATCGCCTGCCACCGCGCGCTCGACCGATGGATCGGGGCGCGCGATAGCGACGGGCGAACGCAATACAAGGCGATTCAGGCGTGGTACTTTCGGCATGGCGTCCGAAACGCCGCCGAAGGCGGCCTGTTCCCGGATCTCTTCATCAGGCGTTACCTCGACGACATCGAAGTGTCGTGGTCAGCCGACGCCCCGCTGTTCGCGCCGGACGGCTTCACCTTCGCTTCCGAACCGGGTGTGGCACGCTTACCGGTCGACGATGTGGCAACTCCCCTTTGGGAAGCCCTGACCTGGGTCGCAAGCCAGCCACCCAAATTGGACGACACCGATCATGAGGTCTGGAAGGCGCTTTCGCAAAAGATCGAGCAAATCGCTGAACTCAAGGCGAATGCGCTGGACCGCGCCTATGTTGACCAGCGCATTCTCGAATTGGTACGGGTTTCGTTGCAACGGCTCGGACGCCCTGAGTTGATTTCGGAACAGGTTTCCGCATCCAGGCCTTTCGTGCGCGAATTATCGCCGGCGGTTGCGATGTTCGGCGGCGTCAGCCCGCAACTGGGGCCCGACGATGTCGATCACTTGTGCCGGTTGCTTGCCGATCGCTGGTCCGGTCACGACGCGAACGTGCTGGCAGCGCTGGTGAAACTGAACCGGGACGTGCCACTCGGGATTCCGCACCAGGACGGATATTCGTTCGCCGAAGATTTTCTGTCCGAAATCGGTCTACCCAGCGAAAAGGACTGGATCGACGTGCGTTCCATCGTCAACGACCTCGGTATCGAGGTTCTGGAGGAGGCGCTTGAAACCGACAGCATTCGCGGCGTCGCGCTTGCCGGAACCGATTTCAGCCCTACCATCCTGATCAACACCAAAAGCGTCTACAACACGTCAGAGTTTGGCAAACGCTTTACTCTCGCCCACGAACTCTGCCATGTCATTTTCGATCGTACGCGCGCGCGTCGGGTCACTCATGTAAGTGGTCCTTGGGCGGCGCCGGGAATCGAACGACGCGCCAATGCGTTCGCAGCCTATCTGCTGATGCCGAGGGAACTGGTGATCCGCGGCTGGCATAGTCGATCCGAAGTCGACCGCGTCGAGTTGTCGGCGTTCGCCGAACGCCTGCACGTCAACGAGACGGCCTTGGTCGAGCACCTCTATAATCTTGACCTGATCAACGAAATGGCGCGGGAGCGGATGCGCGCTGAGTTCAAGCTTCAATGATCAGCAGCCCGCCATGAACGCGCAATCCCTCGTCGCCAAGGTCTGGAACTTCGCCCATGTGCTGCGCGACCAGGGCGTGTCCTATCAGGCCTATATCAGCCAGATTTCCTATCTGCTGTTTCTCAAGATGGACGAAGAGCGCGTCACGCAGATCGGCGAGGCCTCGATGCTGCCCGATGGCGCGCGCTGGAGCAGCATCAAGGATCTTTCGGGCGAGGCGCTGAATGCCAGCTACGTCAAGCTGCTCGACAAGCTGTCGAAGCAGGGCGGCATCATCGGCGCGATCTTCCTGAAGGCGCAGAACGAGATTCAGGACCCGGCCAAGCTCAAGCGCCTGGTCGGCCTGATCGACAGCGAGGTCTGGCTCGGCCTGCCGGTGGATGTGAAAGGCAACATCTATGAAGGCCTGCTCGCCCGCAACGCCGAGGACGTCAAATCAGGCGCGGGACAGTACTTCACGCCGCGCGCCTTGATCGAGGCGATGGTGCGAGTGGTCGACCCGAAACCGCAGCAGACAGTCCATGATCCGGCCTGTGGGACTGCGGGTTTTCTGCTGGCGGCCTGGGAACACATGAAGCAGCACCCGAAGGCGCGCGATCGTGGCGTCTATTCGGCCTTGAAGAACAAATTTTCCGGCGTCGATATCGTGCCGGAGGTGGTGCGCCTGGCTGCCATGAACCTCTATCTGCACGGCATTACCGGGACCAACTCGATCGTCGAGGCCAAGGACGCGCTGCTCGGCGCGGGCGGCAGGACCTACGACGTCATTCTCACCAATCCGCCTTTCGGCAAGAAACAGAGCTACCGCATCGTCCGCGATGACGGCGAGATCGACAGCGAGCGCGAGGATTACGACCGCCAGGATTTTTTCGTCACCACATCGAACAAGCAATTGAACTTCCTGCAGCACATCATGACGGTGCTGGCGCCGAACGGCGAAGCCGCCGTCGTGCTGCCCGACAACGTGCTGTTCGAGGGCGGCGCCGGTGAAACGATACGGCGCCGGCTGCTCAAGAACTTCGATTTCCACACGCTGCTGCGGCTGCCGACCGGCATCTTCTACAAGCAGGGCGTCAAGGCCAACGTGCTGTTCTTCGACAAGAAGCCACCCTCTGAAACCGCCGCGACCAAGGATCTCTGGATTTACGACCTGCGCACCAACCAGCGCTTCACCTTGAAAGAGCGCCCCATGGTCCGGGCTGATCTCGATGACTTCATCGCCTGCTACCAGTCCGGCCACCGCGCCAAGCGTCAGGAGTTTGAAAAATTCAAGCGATTTCTGTTAGAGGCCTTGCTGGCGCGCGACAAGGTCAATCTCGACATCTTCTGGGTGAAAGATCACGCGCTCGACGATCCCGACCTGCTGCCGCCACCCGACGAAGTGGCGGCCGAAATCGTCGAGAGTCTGGAGACGGCGCTCGACCGCTTCCGCAATGTGGCCAAGGCCCTCGGCGAGGGGCCGCCATGAGCGACATCAAGCTCTTTCGTATCGGCTCTGGCAAGGTTGATGAATTGTGACAGGCACGACGGATACGATCGAGAAATCGGTACAAACCATGTTCGAGAAGAACCTGGAATCGCTTCTCGGTGTCCGCTTTCTGGCGCGTGAGTTTACGACCTCAAACGGCGGGCGTATCGATACCCTGGGACTGGACGAAAATGGCTGCCCGGTTATCCTCGAATATAAGAGAGCCTTGAACGAAAACGTGATTAATCAAGGTCTTTTTTATCTCGATTGGCTTATGGACCATCGCAAGGACTTCCAATGGCTGGTGCTAGAGAAGCTTGGCAAGAAAGACGCGGACGGCGTCGACTGGTCCGCACCGAGGCTGATCTGCATTGCCGGCGATTTCAACAAGTACGACGACCACGCCGTCAAGCAGATGCAGCGCAACATCGAACTTATTCGGTACCGGCGGTTTGGACCCGAGTTGCTTATGCTCGATCTGGTCGCGGCAACCTCTGTCAAGGGTTCGCCGGCTATCGCCTCGGCACCGAGTGGCGAAAGTGGAGGCGCCGCATCGGGAAAATACAAGACAATAAGTACGGTGGTCGAGGAACTTGACGACGCCATGATCGACCGATTGGAAGCCCTGCGTGCCGCTCTGATGGCGCTCGGCGACGATGTGCAGGAAACGGTTCTTCGGCTCTACATCGCGTTTAAACGGATCAAGAATTTCGCTTGTGTTGAATTTCGGCCGACAGCCGCCAAAATACTTCTGTTCGTTAAAGTGGACCCTGTCAGCATCAAGCTTGAGGCTGGTTTCACTCGGGACGTTTCGAACATTGGCCATTTTGGCACCGGCGATCTGGAGATCACGCTCTCGAAGCCGGATGACCTCGATCGTGCCATGCCGTTGATCAAGCGTAGCTACGAGAATTCCTAAGCAAGTCGCTCCCTAGGTTTGATCAGCAAATCGAAATTGACAGCGTAAGCTTGGAAGACGAGTGGATGAGCCATGGCGCTCCCCGGAATACCGGGTGATTGTCGGGCGAGCGTTTCTATCCTACCATCTCCGGATGCAAGGTTTCGTTTATATTCTAGTGTCGCCGAACAGCAGTCACATCAAGATCGGGGGTACTGAGCGCCCGATAAGCGAACGTCTGCGCGGCATCAACGGTAACGAATCCTACGCTAACCATGGACCTTGGGAGTTATCGGACTTCCTACACGTGACGGACTGGCGCTTGGTTGAGGGCGGTATGCATCGCCACTTTGTGGAAAGAAACGTGCGCGACGTCGGGGGCACTCGCGAACTTTTCGCTGTACCACCACATGAAGCAAGGACCCGACTGCGGCTGACGGACATTGCGCTGCGAGTGGACCACGAAAAGACCGATAAACTCTTCAAAAACCGCAATGTCGGACTGTATCTATTCAAGCTTTTCCAGCTTTCCGGTCTGTATGGCAGCCTTGATATACAGGGGGCGTGGACCTTGAGCTTGTTACCCAAAACCAATGGCGGCCGATGGTTCACGCTGAACATTGGCCCTCACGAAGTGGCATTCAGCACCTTCAAACCGATCAGCGGAAAATTTGAGCACTACCTCATTCTCGACCGCCTCATCCTCGAATATCCAGAGACCATCATCTGGATCGGCAAACACGACGGCGAAGTCCGGGAAGCTCCCTACGCGTCGGCTGAACGAGCCGTGACCATCAGCTTCCGAGAGGATTTCGCAAATGCAGAGCGCATATTCGGCCTGCCTGGCGTCCGCCGGGCGCTGATCGCCTATTGGGCCGAGGCATTGGCCGACCTGCGGGAAAGGAAGACCGAGAGCGTCTATGCCCGTTACCATTCCTATGATGCAGTTTCAGCGCTTATCGCGTACAAGCGCGCCACGGAGGAAATGTTTGCGGTGCATAAACCTGAGCCGTGAGCCGGCGCGGCCGGAGTTTGTCGCGGCAGGGCGGCCACAAGGGCCGCCCCTACACGGATGGATTGTTCGTATTCCGGTGACAGTTTCGGGCGGGTTGGAGGCGACTTGTCCGCCGAAGCTCGCAGAGCGAAGGCGGAAGCCGTAACCCGCCGACTTGTTGTGAAATGGCGGATGACGCTGCGCTCCCATCCGGCCTGCAAAAGCGACAGCAGCCCGGCGCCGCGCGCCCATTTGTACTTGGCGCCCAAGACCTCGACCGGCAGTTCGGTCGAATAGGCATAGGCCGGGATGCCGTTCTGGTAGAGATATTCGGCCGCCTCCTCGACCTCGACGTCGCCGGCCTGCAATTCCGCCGCGCCGGCTTCGGCGAAGCCGGACGGGATCAGCACCGCGCCGGGGATCTGCTTCTCGCCGCATTCGACCAGCGCCGCGGCGACGAACTTCGCCGGGATCGCGAACACCGCGGTGTCGATCACGCCCGGCACGTCCTTGACGCTCCGGTAGGCCTTGTGGCCGAGGATTTCGGCGGCCTTGGGATGGATCGGATAGATCTAGCCCTTATAGCCGCCATTGATCAGGTTCTTCATCACCGAGTTGCCGATCTTGCCGTCCTCGGCGGAGGCGCCGATCACCGCGACTGCCTTCGGCTGCATGATGCGGTTCACCGCGGTGACGATGTCCTGGTTCGAACGCGCCGCCGGGCGCGGCTTGTAGTCGAAGTCGACGACGATGCGGACGTCGGCGGCGATGGCACCGTGGCGGCTGGCAAACACCGGGTTGAGGTCGAGTTCGACGATCTCCGGGAAGTCGCTGACGAGTTCGGAGACCTTGACGATGATGTCGGCCAGCGCCTCGCGATGGACCGGATCGCCACCGCGCACGCCTTTGAGCATCTCATGGGCCTGAATGCCGTCGAGCATCGACAGCGCGTCGTCCCTGCTGGCGGGCGCGAGCCGGAAGGTGATGTCCTTCAGCCCAGCTCGTAGGGCAGAATAGCGCAGCGTATTCCGCCATCTTCGCCCGGGGCGGCACGACACAATTGCGCCTTACGGACCTGCGGCGCGGCGCAATTCACGGTGGTGCCAGCAAGAAATATCTGCCGGGTTTTGCGCACCAGGCGAACCCGATAGTTGGCCAACGCCGGCCTCTTATTGTACGCCCTGTGACACGAACCCGCTCTGCGACGAAGGCACGGCACTCTACATGGCCAACAAAGGCGGCGATGCCGACCCACCGGCGCCAGGGAGCCCGGCCGCTCCAGTGGAATTGTCCGGCAACCTTGAGGCATCGCTTCACCGCGCCCTGGCGCTCGCCCATCAGCAGCGGCACGACAGCGCCACCCCTGAGCATCTCCTGCTCGCGCTGATCGATGACGAGGACGCCGCCGCGGTGATGGCCGCGGTGCATGCCGATCTCGACGGGTTGAGCCGTGCCCTCACTGCTGATGACGACTCGCAGGTGGAGAAACCCGTCAGCGATGGTCGTCAGGACGCAAAGCCCTCGCCGGAGTTTCAGCGCGTCATCGCGCGCGCCGCGACGCAGGTCCAGTCAACTCGCCAGGCTGGGTGACGGGGGCCCATGTGCTGGTGGCCATGATCGACGAGCACGACGGCCATGCCGCCGGCCTGCTGAGGCAATACGGCATAACCCGCTACGACGCGACCCGCTATATCTGCCACAAGATCGCCAAGCAGGTTTCGCATGAGGTTGCAGTGGCGCCAGGAGCCGGACCACCCGCCGCTCTGCAGCAGCCCCCAGGTCTATTGGCGAAAGTGCAGCTCCTCAATGATGACTACACGCCCATGGAGTTCGTCGTCGATGTCCTGCAGCGCTCGTTCGGAAACGACCACGAGACCGCCATTCGGATCATGCTTGAAATCCATCATCAGGGCACCGGCACCTGCGGGATCTATCCGAACGATATCGCCGCCACCAAGGTGACCGAGGTGCTCGAGTTCGCGCGCCAGCATGGGCATCCGCTGCTTTGTGTTCTGGAGTCGAGTTCGTCGGCGTAGTCGTGTCCGCGAACGATCGTTGATCATCGCGAGCGCAGCGAAGCGTTCCATCTCTCACCCCGCGCAAGCCCCTGGATTGCGTCGCTGCGCTCGCAATGACGAGGGTGAGATCTGTGCGCAGTGCGCGCTGGAGCCAAAAGGAATTGGGTCAGATTCGAATTAGATTAGACTTGGCCGGCGGGTCGGCGCCTTTCGCTTGGGCGGCCGCCCTCTGGGTAGGGGCGCGACCCGTTGGCCGAGCGCGTTGGCAATAAACTTTCCAGAGGCCTGACCGGCTATTGGGTCTGGAATCTCACCGTCTGGGATGTGCTGCGGCTGCCGTCGGTCACGACGATCTTGATCGCATGGCGCTGATATTTGCGGTCGATCACCACATCGGCGGACTTTGCAGCGCTCTCGAACATCTGGTCGTTGAAGAAATCGCCGTCATTGAAGGAATAATAGACCGAGGATTTGACCGGTTGGCCGTTCGCACCTGCGGCCTGCCAAGCGATAGGCACCCGGTTGCCACCCGCTCCTGGCGCCGGCGGCTTGAAGTCCAGGGTGAGCGACGGCGGCACCGCCGAAAGCGGCTTGCTCACCACGACATTGCTGTCGCTCACGATTTCGACCAGCGCCGCGCCCGGCACGCGGGGAACGCGGATGAACAGAGGCGCCAGGATTCGGTCCTGGTCGTCATCGGCGAACCAGTTGGGATCGAAGGGGAATGTAGCCAGCACGCCGCCGCCGAAATCCCGCACGCGAATTCCCCAATCCTTGATCGGGCCCGCTTTGACATCCGCATCGCCCTCTTTATCATAAAAATCCTGCAATTCGCCAAAGGGCTTGAGGCCGGGCGGGCGCCCGATGATGCCGCGGACCAGCAGGAGCTGGGGATCGACCGGCTGTTTCAGCGCCAGGATGAGATGGGCATAGGTGCATTGGGTGATCCACTTGTCCAGGATCCACTTCCTGTCGGCCTCTTGCTCGCCCTTGGCTTTGTCGGCGACATAGGCGGCGCGCCCCATCAGCGGGATCTTGGCGTCCTCGCCGAAACGCTGCTTGGGATTGCCTTTCAGGACCACGCGCAAACCATCGGCCTGGTTGGTGCCGTTGGCGCCGTGATAGTCGGTGCCGCAGGCCGTCTCCATCTGAGGCACATCCCAGCGGAACGCCGGCAGGGTGTGGACCAGTTCATGCGCCACCGTCAGGACCGGGTAATTCTCGCGGTCGCCTATGACGGGCGGCTCATAATCGCCTGTCGTCGTGGCGGAGAAGGGGCCGGGCTTTTGCTCCAGCTGCGCCATCATGATCACCTTGGTGTCCACGGTTGTCGCCAACACATGGGTCGAGCCGGTGGCGCGCTCGAAATCATTGCCGTATTTCTTACCATAACGCAGTACGGCGATGACGCGCTGCGCCTTGGATTCGTCGCCGGCCTCGCCAAGCTGGTTGGCAATTTTTGCCTCCGCGATCTCGCCCTTCATTTCGTCCTTCAGCTTGCTGGCGAAATCCTCTCCTTTCGCTATTCTTTCGGCATCGGGCAGGTCATGTTCCGGCGCGGTCTCATTTGCATAGGCGGCCGAAAGGTCCAGGATCTCGCGCGTCCAGGTCTTCAAGCCGTCGGGCGGCAGCGGATAATAGTCGGGAATATAGTCTTTGGACGCGGTGGCCAGCCGGCCCACCACCTCCTTGAAGGCCGGAAGCAGGCCCTGGGCGGCATTGCCGAGGATCACCGGCACGAACTGCACCCGTAATTTGGGAATCGACTTGATGGGTCCGCTGACGGTGATCGCCGGGGTGAGAATGTTCTTGCCGTCCAACAGCTCGGCCCGGATCTCATAATCATTGCCGCTGAGGGTGAAGGCTCTGCCCGGCGATGACGGCAGGCCGCGGGGGCTGTCCAGCGTCAACTTCTCCGCCACTGACTTGCCGTCCGGATTGGGCTGCCCACCGATATGCACCGTGTAGGTCTTGTCCGAGTAGAATGTCTGGGTCTTACCGTCCGCGGTCACCTGGAAGCGGACCCTGACCTTCTTTTTGTCCTGGCAATTGGTGTTCAGGATGAATTGGATCTCGTTGTGCTCATGCCCCTCAACCGGATCTCCATTTTCCATATAGCGCTGCACGCCGGTCACCACCGTATACCGGCCCGCGATCAGGGGCAGATGGGCGGTGAATTCGCCCTTGCCGATCTTCTCGATCAGGGGATTGGGCTGGGGGCCGTTATCGTCATATTCGGCCGTCTTGAATCCATCGCGGACATCGTCCTGATAGACGGACTGGACCGGCTGGAACGCGCCGTCAAAAGTGAACCGGCAGGCGAAAGGGTTTTTCGGGTTGCCAAGGTTGGGCGGCGATGCATCCAGGTCTGGCGGCGGTGTATTCTGCACCGGCGTGTCCTGCCGTCCTTCCTGGCTCAGGGATGCCGTAGCGCCTACGGTCAGCAGGATCGCGCAGGCCGCCCGCGGCGCAAGCCGTCCCACAACCCATGGAATATGCGATCTGACCGCCATCCAGGCCCCCACCTGCTTGCAATCAAGACACAGACGCCTTTGCCGCAGCGCTCCAGTACGTTGCCGTCGGCAGCTTATGCCGGACGGCCGTGCTTGTCATTCGCGCACATGCAGCAATCCGGCTTTCAATTGAAAAGCCGCGCCGGCGGCCGATGCACATCAGTTTTTGTGCTTGAGTGCATAGCGCATCATCGCTAATCAGTTTTCCAAGGCTCTAGGCGTTGATCCGCTTGGCCTCGAATACTTGATCCTGATCCCACGATCAGAGGAGATAGGAGAGTGGCGGTGGACGGCTTCGCTATGAAGAACTGGCTGAGGCGATGCAAATAGTCCGAGCGCCAAATGGCCAACATTCCTACCACGACCAGAATAAATAACGTGATCTTGGCTGGCTGTCCCGTTTGACCTCGCCAGTTCTGGTACGACCAAGCAGGCCCGCGTCCGCGAATATACGTATCGAGGCTCTCGCCTCTCGCTCCATACAAGGAGCCGCTTTTCAAATCACGAAACGAATTCTCGGACCCACGTGAAGCCCCTGCTGCATCGAGCGGTAACGGTTGAGCAGAGACGGCTTTCCTCTCGCCATGCACGTTTCCTACTGAGACAACCCTTCGTCGGTTGGCCGCTCCCGCAGCTGCCACTGCGTCGTTGGTTCGCGGGATGAAGAGGTAGGATAATATGGCTCCCAGCAGACAGACGCCTAATGCCACCAGGTATGCCTGCCGTGTTCGTTCAGAACTCAATCTCATGACTTGCGCGTTCCGGGCGCGGGGGCGTTACTGACGGCAGTTCCAAGACACTTGGGAGAACAGGACTCGTTCGGATCGCAATCCTTCCGCCTTCGGACCCGCCCTCGTGAGACGTGATTACTGGTGGCCCAAAATCGTCGCCGGCATTTAGGCCAACAAGTGCCGCCGATTGAGTTGTCGCTGGAGGGTCGTCAAACCGGAACGCGACGAACCGCCGATCAGACGTGTCCGTCCAAGACAGGCCTTGCTCCTGTTTGGTGGTCTCCGATTTGATCTCACGAATTATCGGCGTCTCGAAAGTGCGCGGTGGAATTTGGCTAAGAAATCTAGTCGCTCCCACCGAAACGCCACCTTGGAACAGCCCTCCGTTTGTCCCGATCGCGCGACGGACGCGACCATCCGAGTATTCGTACCACGCAAGGCTAAGACTCAGCTCGGTTGGATGATAATCAGGCAAACTATGCGATATCTTTTCTGCTTCAAGGAGTGTGGGTGGCACTGTGGCACAAGCGTTGCTGTAACGCTGCCGAACGCGCACAGCCACGACGTAGGCCCTGAAAACCTCCACGAGTTGTCGAAACTCTTTGTACTCTTTAGCATAGCCTCTCGGGTTCTTGTTGGCCTCGTCGGTCAATTCATCGAGGCCAGGGTAGGTGCCCACGCCATCGCGAAGGGTAACTGGATCTCGGACCCGCACGTACATGCGGGGGAATATTTCGGATACGTCGATAACGCCGTCGGTTTCTGACAAAGATGAAGCAGCAGGCTGCCCTGTTACCTTGGTCAACAACCCTTTGCGGTCAAGCATGTCTCGCAATTCCGACTCGGGAAAAGAAATCTCCTCCCCGCGCCGGGCAACCATGTCAGATGTCTCTGCTAGATCGTACCAGATGCGTCCACCCGCTTGAGCGGCTGGCTTCCGAGCTATACCGTTGTACACATACAGTAGGTCTCTCGCGGCGCGCCGATCTACAGCAGATCGATAGCCGTCGATGTCCGCCGCTCGCAACCGCTCAACTCCGAGCATCGACCTTCCACCGGCGAGTTCTTTCAAGAGCACATCTGCTTTATAAAGAATTTCCCCAAATCGAGTCCCGCGCAGCCACTCAGGCTTGAATACCAGCCGTGACCGCAAACCCGGATACTTATCGCGGATAGCTGTCCAAATACCTGGAAAATCTCTGCTAGCCGAAAGCGTGCGGAACTTGAGTATGCCAGGCGTTCCCCGAACTCAGTCCTTTTCGAAAGCTCCATCTGAATTCGTTCGCCGTCCTCTGTCTGAATTCTTCGCCAGCCTCGTTGGTCTCCCTGATCCAGGCCGAGATGTCGTCAGGGTCGAGACTGAAGTAAGGGTCCTGGCCAGCGCAGGCTGCGCGCAAGGCGGTCAGAAAAAGTGCGGCATCGATGGTGCTATCGGCATTACCTCGACCAGACAGAACGATCCTATCTCGATCAATGAAGGCCCCATCAAGAGACAAGTTGAGGGGCATGCGCTCGGCCGCTGCTTTTGAAAGGTATATTCCCCCAGGCTTGGTCATCGTGAGGCTGGTTGACGATTGTGCCGAAGTCAGCGCTTGCACGGCGGGGAATGTACTCTGAGTATTGAATGTACTTGGAGCAATTGATTTGCTTGATGTGGTCGGGCCAAACCCGCCGGGGGTTGCTTGCGGCTGGGGTGCCATCGGCATCGACCCAATGTCGTTCAAATCGTTGTTCAATCTCGTCACGGGTGGCGCATTAGACGTTGGTCGGACGCTGGCCGAAGCGTTGGGCGTCGCTTGCTCAGACGTCGACATCGACACGGGAGGCGGCATCTGCACGGGTGATGGAGCGGGCACCGGAGCGGGAGAGGCCGCCGGCGCCGGAGCAGATGTTACGCCCGGAGGAACGTTCGGGTTACGGCAGGTGACTGCTATACATCCAACCCCGCTCAAGTCTTGCAGCGGTCGATCTAAAGTCTGTGCGCCACCTGGTCCAGAAACAGAAATTGCGAATGTCAGCCAAACCAATGCCGATATGCGGCGCTGCCAATGGCTGCGAAAAATCCATGCCATATGAGCCCCCGAAGCTATCTTGAAGCAAAATTATACTATCCTCTCTAAGGTCGACGAGCAACTTCCAGTTGGTACGCATCGAACGAAATTAGAGAGGTGGCTGGCGGACTATTCCAGGCAGTGTACAGTTACATCTATATGAGCGCGGATCAGAGCCGGCGCTCTTTCAGAAAGCCCTCCCCGGAGCTTCAGCGCGTCATCGGGCGCGCCACGACGCAGGTCCAGTCAACTCACCAGGCTGAGGTGACGGGCGCCCATGTGCTGGTGGCCATGATCGACGAGCACGACAGCCGTGCCGCCGGCCTGCTGAGGCAATACGGCATCACCCGCTACGACGCGACCCGCTATATCTGCCACAAGATCGCCAAGCAGGCTTCGCGTGAGCCTGCGGTGGCGCCAGCAGCCGGACCACCCGCCGCTCTGGACCAGCCCCCGGGATTATTGGCGAAAGTGCAGCTCCTCAATGATGACTACACGCCCATGTAGTTCGTCGTCGATGTCCTGCAGCGCTCGTTCGGAAACGACCACGTGAGACCGCCATTCGGATCATGCTTGAAATCCATCATGAGGGCGCCGGCACCTGCGGGATCTATCCGAACGATATCGCCGCCACCAAGGTGACCGAGGTGCTCGAGTTCGCGCGCCAGCATGGGCATCCGCGGCTTTGTGTTCTGGAGTCGAGTTCGTCGGCGTAGTCGTGTCCGCGAACGATCGTTCGTCATGGCGGGCGCGGCGAAGTAATCCGGAGATTTGCGCCCGGTGAGAGATGGATTGCTTCGCTGCGCTCGCAATGACGAGGGTGAGATCTGTGCGCAGTGCGCGCCGGAGCCAAAAAGAATTGGGTCAGATTCGAATTAGATTAGACTTGGTCGGGGGGCCGGCACCTTTCGCTTGGGCGGCCGTCCTCTGGGTAGGGGCGCGACCCGTCGGCCGAGCGCGTTCGCAATTCTCGCGCTTAACGCGCGCATCACCGAGTGCCCGGCCGCCGTCCGTCCCAGCGCGCAACGCGTCGATGAAGCCGGCATCGAGCACATCAGACTGCAACTTGATATGACCACCGGAGTCGGCGTCAAAGAACATGCTGGTCTTCAGTTGTAGCCGTGGGCGTGGCACCACGCTTCCGCTGTTGCGCGATCATTCGGATGCGCATTTGAGCCGGCGTATTTGCCGGACATTCCCCGTTGGACGCATTTTACAAAAGAAGTGCTGGGTTTGGTCGTCTTGGTCGTTTGAGCCAGCGATTGCGAGGAGACGGCGAGATTTGCAATCAAGAAAAGCATAAGTTTCGAAGCGTGCATGAAAGTTCTCCGAAGTGACCCCCGGAAGGCTGGATCTGCCGATGGTACTGGTAGCAGTATTTGGCGAGCCCGCCCTTGGCAAGACGGGCGCCTATCCATTCACTCCCGGCGAAGCAGGGCGTCACGTCGAAAGGCTTACCGTCCTTGAAACCGCCTGGCCTGGCTACTGACCAATTCTCCCGCTGAGCGCGTCCTTCAGCGTGCTGGTGAGAATCTGATTGCTTATTGCCGTACTGGTGGGGCTACCCTTACTGGTGTCTGGGCGACCGAAAGCGATAATCAGGGTATTCGTATCTTTTCGGCTCACTGAGGCCAACGTGCTGGCCAGCGGAGCATTGACGTTGACCAGCTTCCACGTTGGCGTGACGCTTCCGCTCGAGGTTATGTAGAAATTGATCGTCTGTGACACCAGATCGAGCGGGTCGTAAACGGTAGGCGATGGCGTCGGCGGCTTCCGCGCGGGACAGGTTTTCAGCTGGTTCAGCACGTCCTGGACTTTTAATTCCAAGCCGGAATCCTTCACTTTCGGCGTACCGCTCATCTGTTCGTTGAGCTCATCGAACGCTTTCTTTGCGTCCGGGGCGGTTGTCGCGTTATCGACCCCTATCTTGTCAGCTGATACCAGCGCGGCCTCGATGATTGCTTCGTTACGAAGCTGCGTGAGGTCTTTGACGCAAGCCGGAAAGCTGGCAACCAGGATGTCCGTTATCGGCTTGACGATATTGTTGATGTAGCTCTGCGCCTTGGTTTCCTGGAGTTGAGCGGCTTTCTTGTACTCGTCGACAGCTGTTTTGTCTTGGAGCGCTTCTTTGGTTTGAAATTGAAATTTCTCGGTGCCGGGCGAATTTTGGAAGGCTCTGAACTCGTTATCACTGATCGTCCGGCCCAGACTAAATTGTTTCCCGCGAAGCTTATTAAATGCTGCCTCGAAGTCACTATAGTTCGGCACCTCATTTTTCGGCGTAGCGGGAGGCGAGCTACCCACGCCCGGGTGCTGGCCAATCCTGAGTGTTCCCCGGGCAACCGGCTCCAAAGCTCGGTTGAACAATTCCTCGATTTGTAGATCGCTCTCAAGCAGAAGACCTTTGGGAGCCGGGCAGTAATCTTCCACCAGCCCTACCGCGTTTTTATAGTCGTCGTGAATTTCCGAGAACGACATGAAAAATTCAAAATCGGTCGTCGAAATAGCCTCGGTCGTTGCGCCGGCACCGATGCCAAGGCTACGAGATTGCGACGCGGGGAGCGGCTGGATCAGTGTTGCGCCCGGATTGAGCGAGCCTGTGTTATCGACGGCTAGCGTCAGATGCACTCGGGCCCCCCAATCGGCCAGGAAGGTAAACGGGTCCGGTTTCTTAAAGCGCTTGTCGGTCGGAAATAAAATCTTCCGGGCGACAAATTTCCAAATATCGCATTTGACGCGCCATGCAACGTCATCCAATGACACATTTGCCGCGCCGTCCATCGGCGGCACCACGACACAGCCGACAACAATTAGAGACAAGGCAGCCGCAAAAATCGTCCATAGGCTGACGCGCACGAAATTCATTAGTATCCCCCGACGGCGAAAAACTGCATTGTTGGCAACCAAAGCGCGAGTATATCGCCATTGGAGCAATCGTCGAGTGTCTCTCTTTATTGCTCGGTCGAAGGCGCGCCGTTTCGGCGGCGCGCCTCGATCTCGGCTTCGTTTCGGGTCGCCTGCTGGAGCCGAGTTCGTCGGTGTAGTGGTGTCCGCGAACGATCGTTCGTCATGGCGGGCGCGGCGAAGTAATCCGGAGATTTGCGCCCGGTGAGAGATGGATTGCTTCGCTGCGCTCGCAATGACGGGGGGTGAGATCGGCGCAAGGGCGGGTTGGAGGCGAAGCCGTCACCGGCCATGTTGTCTGGTGAAATGGCGGATGACGCGGCGTGCGCTCTGCGCGCCCGGTGTCAGGGCGTCCGCACCTTGACGCCGCCGAGGGCGTTGGCGGCCTTGGCGAAATCCTGGTTTAAGCTGATGAAGGCCTCACAGCCTTCCGCCTTGGCCAGGTGCAGACCATCCGCAAAGTCCACGCCCTGCCGCATCCAGCCCAGCGCCTTCGCCGCCGCGGGTGCATCTTCCAGATTTGCCCGCGGCAGCCCCGCGAAATCGGAGAGGGCCTTGGCGCACTGGGCAGCGGAAAACCGATAGACGCTCCGCAGTACCCACTCGGTCTCCAGCAGGACTGTGGTGCAGACGAAGACGCAATTATTGTCGATCAGCCTGCGCGCCCGGGCAGCCTGTCGGACATCGTCGCCCACCAGATAGCGGACGATGAGATTACTATCGATGGCGAGCATGCCGCCGTTTCGCCTCGGCGGCGATCCCCGCTTCCATATCCGCGATGGATTTTGCCGGCCCTTTATAGGATAGGGAGCCAAATACGTCTTTCGGCCGGGTGGGCACAAAGGCTGGCTTGGCCTTCAGCCATACGCCCTCAGGCGTATCCTCCACCACCAGTTCCGTTCCGGCGGGCCAGTTCAGCCGATCCCGGATCGCCTTGGGCAATATCACCTGGCCCTTGGTCGAAACGGTGGTAGTTAATTTCGGCTCGGCGGACATGGCGTCTTCCTTCGGTAAGACGAAAGTAAGATAGTCCGACCCGGGCGCGATGGCAAGGCCGATGCCGGAACCTCGAGGTGAAGTGAGGGCGGTGTTTGGATGCCCCCGCAACAGACGCGACGGTTCGATTGGACGCTTCGCAGGTAGTTTGTAAGCCGCTGGGCGATGACGAGGGTGAGATCGGCGCGCGGTGCGCCGGAGCCGAAGTGTGAAGGCCGAACCGATCCGGCGCCTCGGTGTGTCCATGAGGATCGCCACCCTCGCGGCTTGCCCGGTGCGCTCCCTCCCCCGCAAGCGGGAGAGGGAGTGAAACAGGGTGCGCACCTTACGCGGCAGCGCGACGCGCCGGAGTTCGCCCGCGGCGCGCTGCATGTCCCTGAGCGAGACAAGGGGTCGGGCTTTCCGCAGAAGGGACGAGGACAGACAACGTTATCGTGGCGAACGGGGACAGCCTCGTTTGTTGGTCAATTTTCTCGCGCGCCGGAGCTCCTCAGGAAATCTCAAACTCGGAGCACCCAAAACCCCTTGCGTTCGCCCACTGGTTGTTATTGATTATACCTGTTTCGTCGGCAAACTTTGCCCAACTGATTTTAATGACTGATTTGCGGCCCTGTCACGCTCGGCCCCCGCGCCTCTTACAGCGGGCGGAACGTCGTACGAATAACCGGGCGTATTGACAGACCCGAGGAGCCTGCGCGGGGCAGAACGGCCCCTGGTGGGCGTCCGGGAGGAAAGCGAGCTCCATATGAGCGACCTGCCCGCCTTCGATGAAGTCCATGTGATCTCCGACCTCCACATGGGAGGCCGTGCTGGATTCCAGATCCTGCGCGAGACCGGGCGACTGGCGAATTTTATCCGCCGCCTCGGCCAGCGGCGGCCGCAGGAGCGCGTGGTGCTTGTGCTCAATGGCGACGTGTTCGACACGCTCGCCGAGGATATCATCGGCTATGTGGCGGTCGATGACGCGGAGGCTACCGTCGATCGGATCATGAAGGACCCATCGTTCGCGCCGGTCTGGGAGGCGCTGTCGGCCTTCGTGAAGCTGCCGGACCGCACGCTGGCGATCGTGATCGGCAACCACGACATTGAACTCGCCTTTCCCCCGGTTCAGCGGTTGATCCTGTCGCGGCTGGCCGGGTCGGACCTCTCGGCCCGCGCACGCATCGAGTTTTCGACCGCCGGCGCGGGCTTCACGTGCACGGTCGGCCGCTCCCGGGTGTTTTGCATCCACGGCAACGAGGTCGATGCATGGAACTACAACCGCTACGAAGACCTGGCCAGGGTATCGCGCCGCCTGAATGCCGGACTGTCGCTGGCGCAGGAGGACTGGACGCCGAACGCGGGCACGCGGATGGTCAAGGAGGTGATGAACGGCATCAAGCGTACCTACGCGTGGATCGACCTGCTGAAGCCAGAAACCTCAGCCGCGGTGGGCTCGTTGCTGGTGCTCGACCCATCCCAGGCCAGGAAGATCAACCAGCTCTTCGGCATCGCCGGCGAGCGTCTGCGCGGCGACGCACAAGTCGATGCGCGGCTGTCGGCCGAGGGCTTCCAAGCCCCCGATCCGGCAACCACGCCTCCCCTCCCGCTCGAACAGATGCTGGGCCCCAACCTGAAACAGGCGATTGGGCTCGGCGTCGACGACATGCTGCTTGCCGCTGAATACAACTTCGACAAGCCGAAGGCGCCGGAAGCGCAGGCCGAGGGAATGTTGGGTACGCCGCAGCTGGTGTGGGACCGGCTGACCGGCCGGCTGACCGGCGTCAGCAAGGCCGAGGCGCTGCGCCGCGCGTTGCTCGACTGGCTGGAAAAGGACAAGACCTTCGATCACGGCGATCGTGACGATACCTTCAGGCAGGTGAGCGGGTCGGTCGGCCCTGCGATCGACTTCATCGTCACGGGCCATACCCACCTGGAGCGGGCGATCGACATGGGCCAGGGCCGCTACTACTTCAACTCCGGCACCTGGATTCGCCTGCTGCAGCTGACGCCGGCGATGCTGGCGGACACCGGGTCGTTCGAAGCAGTTTTCGAGGTGCTGCGCGATGGCCGGATGACGGCGATCGACAACGCCCAATTCGGAGGCAGGCCGTTCGTGATGGACCAGAGCAGCGCCGTGTCGATCTGCCGGCAAGAGGGCCAGGTCGTCGCTTCGCTGATCCACGTTGAAGGCGACGGGACCGGCGAGCCGCGCGTGATCCAAAGCTTCACGAGGCCCTGACATGAGCGAGATCCGCGACATCAAGCTCGAGTTCCTGCGCTCCGGGCCGGCCCACAACCAGCTGCTTTCGCCGCTGACGCCCTACATGGCCCTGTGCGGCGCAGAAGGGCCGGTCAGCGTGTACCTGCCTTTCGAGCACTCCCAGCTGCTCAACCGGCTCAACCGGCTGCGCTACGTGATCGACGGTGTCGCTGTCGCCGCGTCGCAGCGCGAGGCGGAGCTGCAGGAACTCGGCGAAACCATTGCGCACATGCTCGGCAAGATCCCGGCATTGGTGTCGGAACTTCGATCGGCCCGCGCCGACACCAGCCGGCTGGTCAACATCCGCCTTGCCATCTCGGCGTACGAATTGGGCCTGGTCCCCTTCGAGGCCACGATGGCCCCGGCCGACACCACCGGGTCCGGTGCGCCGCTATTGCTGCGCACGCTCACCAACATGACCCGCGAGATCCGGCGCGGCCAGCCGCTGAAAATGCAATGGAACCGGGCACCGAAGATCCTGTTTGCATTTGCATCGCCGCCTGACTTGCCGGCGGTGCCCGCGCAAGAGCACCTGGAAGCGCTGCGCCGCGCGATCGATCCGTGGATCGGAATCCGGGATGCCGCCGAAGATCGCGTCACCGACGTGCGCAAGGTGCTGACGGTGCTGAAGAACGCCACGGCACGCAAGATCAGCGATGCCTGCCAGGCCGCCGACTACACGCATGTGCACATCCTCGCGCACGGCGCGCCGATACCGGGCTCCGAGGGCCGCCGCTTCGGCGTGGTTCTGGGCAAGGAGGCCGATCCCGGCGGCAATGTCGTGGTCGACGGGCAGAGCCTGGCGATGGCGTTGAAAGGCCTGAAATCCAACGGCTTGGCCAAACAGCCGCCCACCGTCGTGACGCTGGCGACCTGCAATTCCGGCAACGCCGGCTCGGTGATGACCCCCGGCGGCAGCATCGCCCATGAACTGCATGCGCAGGACATTCCGTGGGTGATCGCCTCGCAATTTCCACTGTGGATGCGCGCCTCGAGCATCGCCGCGGAAATCCTGTACCGGGGCCTTTTGACCGGCAACGACCCGCGATGGGTGCTGCACGAGCTGCGGCAACGGCTTCGCATCGATCTGCCGGAGACCCATGACTGGGCCAGCCTCGTGGCCTACGCGGTCATTGCACCCGATCTGCAATCGCAGGTCGACGCCTTCCGCAGCCGACAGACCAAACGGAAGATGGAGGTGAAGTTCGCGCGCATGGACGACCTGGTCGGCGCCAACGAACCCGATCCGGCCAAGCGCAAGGTGCGGGACACAGCCGTGGTCGGGCTCGAACTCGAAAAGCTGAGCCTGGCCGTTCGCGCCGACCTGTCCGCCTGGTGCGACGAGCCGGCCGCCCAGCGAAACCCAACGGAAAAAGCCGAACGGCTGGGCATGAGCGCGGCGAGCGAAAAGCGGATCGCCATCGTCTACACGCTGTTCAAGGACGCACCCCATAGCGCGGCGGCCTATCGCAAGTCACGCGAGCTTTATGAGGCGGCCGTGCAGATCGAGCCGGTCAACCACTGGGTCATGACGCAGTTTCTCTCGATTGCCGCCACGCCGGCGCTGGCCGCCGACGAGGCGGCGCTCAGCGCCGAGTATGGACGCTGGTGGCTGACGGCCCGCCAGCTCGCCGAATGGCAGCTGCGCAGTGCCGCGGCCATCGACCGCGTGTGGGCGCACGGCACTCTCGCCGAGCTTGAACTGCTGGGCGCCGTCTACGGCGGCCGCGCCTTCAATGGCAAAACGGCCCGCTCCAGCATCGTCGCTCACTGTCAGCAAATCTGCCAGTTGTCCGCGCAGGATCCCTTCCCGGTGTTCTCCACGCGGCGCCAGTTCCGGCGCTACATCGACCATTGGCCGCGCGAGGAGTGGAAGGAACTGGCGCAAGCCGCCCTCGAGGTGCTGGATCGCGCCAAAGCCAATGGGTAGCCAGCCATTCGCGCGCCTTGCTCGGTGCGCTCCCTCTCCCGCTTGCGGGGGAGGGTTGGGGTGGGGGCAGACGCGGGTGGTGTGTGCGACCGGCTGATGGTCGACATTTTGGACCGGTGTCTATGCTGAGGCACCCCCACCCCACCCTCCCCCGCAAGCGGGAGAGGGAGTGAAACAGTGTGGTCACCTCACGCGGCAGGCGCCGCGCCGAGCGTTCGCCCGCGGCGCGCTGCAGGTCCTTGACGGAGACAAGGGGGCGGGCTTTCCGCGGAAGAACGCCTTGTCCTCAATGTTCTCGGCCTGCCACTCACTCACGACGCCTTCGGCGATCGTCATGTCTGTCCGAGGCAGGTCTGTGGCCGAGCACGGTCCGCAGCACGACAACGAAGAGCAACGCCGCGACGGGCCAGTGAAACCAGATCTTGTGCGGATTGCTGAAAAGATTGATCAGGATCAGAAAGCCCGAAACCGTAAGCGCTGCGGCAACGGGACGAGGCAGGGTCGCGAACCGGTCCGTGATGGAGCTCAGCCACGTCGCCGGCTGGTATGGGTCGCCGATCCGTGGCGCGCCGGCTTCCGGGGGTGCAACCGTTCCGGCGGGGGGAGTGGGGCTGGCGCCAACGGTGAAGCCAGCTCGGCCGCCGCATGGCGCACGCGATAGCTGATGACGGGAGCCACGTTCTTCATCTGTTGCTGGCCGAGACAGTCAAAGCCGAGGGAGAGCTTGTTGTAGACCTGATCGTAGACGGACGCGGAGATCACGACGCCGCCGGGCTCGGCCAGTTCCTGCAGCCGCGCCGCGATGTTGACGCCGTCGCCAAAAATGTCGGAACCGTCCACCATCACATCCCCCAGATTGACGCCGATGCGAAACCGCATCGGCGGCGCGTGAGATGGATCCGACTCCTGATTGAAACTCTCCTGCTGAATCTCGACCGCGCACTGCACGGCCTCGACCACGCTGGCGAACTCGGCGATCACCGCATCGCCCCAGGTATTGACGATCCGCCCGTCATGGCGCTCCACCAATCCTGCGATGGCGGAGCGGTAGCGGCGCAGCGTGTCCAACGTTCCCGCTTCGTCCGCTGCCATCAGGCGAGAATAGCCCTGCGCATCGGCGCACAGGATGGTGGTCAGCCGTCGTTTCACCTTGGCGTCGGTCATCGACCCCATGGTAGCCTCACGGATCGCCAAATGCACCAGGCATCGTTTTGCCTGCGGTGGATCTGTCTAATCGCCCATGTGCGCCCATATCAAACCGGAATTAGGGCTTGGCCGCCGATTTGGCGTCATCGGATCGAGAAGGTTTCCTTCGGGAACGAACTCCGTCCCGCTTCTTCGCAGACTTCGTCCGATGAAAGAAGATCCGACCACGCGGGCGCGCCGTAGCGGCTCCAGCCTCGACCATCGCCGCGACCATCGCGGCCCGTGGATCGCCTCGCCGTTCGAGCATGTCGAGCCACGCCAACAGCGAGCGGCCTCTTTTGTCGCTGTTGCAGCGCGTGCAGACCAGCACCTTGTTTCGGCGCCAGAGCTTGCCGCCCATGCGCCGAGGCAGGACATGGTCGCGGGTCGGGGCATCCATCGGCTTGCCGCAGTAGCGGCAGGGGGTGCCGATCGCCGCGACAAGTTCCTTGCGACGAACCTGCTGCATGAAGCCTCATACTCCCCATCTTATCCGCGTAAGCGCGCAGATTCGGTCAGCTGACCGCTGAGCTTCAGGATAGCGTCTGCTGTCCCGGCGTCAACTTGATGGGAGTCACGTTATTCTCCCCATGATAGCGGAAGGCAAAGCGGATTGATCGGGGAGGTTCCGACCCAGCCAGCTCAGCAATTCGTTGAAGCTTATCATATCGAGCCTTGCTCCGACCTCATCCTGAGGAGCGCGCTCTTCGCGCGCGTCTCGAAGGATGGCCGCTTGCACCGCCTTTGCGGCCATCCTTCGAGACGCATCGCGCTTGCGCGATGCTCCCTGGGGATGAGGACCGGGGAGACCTGACGATATGATCAGAACTTCAAAATCGCTCGTCTCGATCCGGCGGCGATGTGAATACATCGAAATCAGAAGGCTAGGGCACTTCGCGATAATCCTGCCTTTCGCAGTCGTCCATGATGACCGATATTCTCGATCCCTTGTAGACGTCGTTGTCGAAGAACACGGCATAATAGTGCAGGCGGTTGTATTTGGAGTCGACGCCGCGCATGCACATGACGTAATGGCCGGGACCGTTGTCGGCCGGGCGCAAGCCCGACATCTCGATCGCGCCGCTGAGCTTTTCTTCCGCCGCGGCTTGCGTCATGCCCTTGGCCGCGGCTTCCGCGGTGGGCATGGATGGCGGGACATAGGCTTTCATGGGAGGCAGCAAATCCTCGCCGGACGAGCACGCCGCGAGCGTCGCGCAAAGCAGCAGTCCCAAAAGCGCGCGCATATCCAACGCAATCCCCTGCCATCTCGGCGGCGACCAGCTAAGCCCGAGCAATTGGGCCAAGATTGGGACACGCGGCTGAAATACTGAACCGCGGCGCGAATTTTCGATCGGTCACCTGCTTCGCGCTCCGACGGCGGTCGCAATCAGGCTAGGACGGCACGCTGGCGGGCCGCGGCGGCTGAGGATTGTTGGCGGGATTGGTGTCGTATTTGATGAGCCGCGAAATGAGCCCGGCGGTCGCGAGCGGCTGCAAGGCTGCCTCCAAAGCGTCGGCCATCGCCTTGGCGTAGACTTCCTGCTGGTCCACATAGAGCGTGAAGGACTTCAGATATTTTTCCTTCTTCGCGGGATCCTCGATGGTCGCCTTGGTCCAGGCATAGAGCGGATAATCTTCGATGCCCTGCTGCTCGGCCGCGGCGACATAGTCCGCAAACGCATCGAACTGGCATTTCGGCGCGGCGCGATGGGCATCAAGGATATCGAACAGCGGCCCCAGCGTGCGATCACGGACGGATTCCGCGGTGGCCGCGTCGCTGACATCGAATCTGACCTGGTATTGCCACTCAGAAGTCACGTTGCGCGCTCCGATCGCTTCCGATCTGGTCCGGTTGCGGTCGAAAATCTATCGCTTCCTCAGCAAGAGGTCCAGCATGCCCTCCGGGCTGACGCTGGCGCAGATTGCGTCGCGCAGGTGGATAGGCGCCGGCGCACGGCCGCTCGTGCTCGCTAGCGGGCCGCGATGGTGACGATCACCGGCGCCCCGCGCCAGCTGAGGCCTGCCGCCATGTCCGCGGCAAACAGAAACAGCACGAATGCAATGGGCAACAGGACAGCCCTTTCGAGATCGATCATAGCGCCAACTCCGGTCCAATTCCGCCCCCGGATCAACCTGCGCCTTTATGGTTAATGCCTGGTTATCAAGGCCGGGCGCATCGCAGCTGACGGCCGGCCGACATCGCCGCGCACACGCTGGGGTTGCCGCAACTCGCGGCGATTGCTAGATTTCTCCGACACGTCGGATCGGGAGAAGGCCCATGGGCGCAACCAGGATCATGGTCATCAGGCACGGCGAAAAGCCCGGCACTTATAATGGCACGCAGTACGACGGCGTGAACCCGACGGGCGACGTCGCCGGCAAGGATGGAAGCAAGCACCTCGTCACCCTGGGCTGGGAGCGTGCCGGAGCGCTGGTGACATTGTTCGCGCCGCCCTGGGGACCGCAAGCCGGCCTCGACACACCGGCCTACCTGTTCGCCTCCAACCCGGAGAGCAATGGCAGTAATGGGGGTGATTCCGGGCCGAGCCAGCGGCCTTACGAGACGCTCACGGCTGTGGCCGCCAGGCTCGGCCTCACGATCGATACGCACGAGAAGAAGAGCCACTATGACAAGATGGTCACCAAGGCGCTGGACCTCGATGGTGCCGTGCTGATCGCGTGGCAACACGAGGACATCCCGCTGCTGGCCAAGGACGGCAAGCCTGGGATCAGCCAGTCGATCCTGACCCAGACCCAGACGCCCGCCGGAAAGTTCGACATACCCAAGAGCTGGCCTGAAGGTCCGCAGGGACCCCGCTACGACCTGGTGTTCATATTTGATCGGCCCGCTGGAAAGGGTCCGATCACGAAGTTCAGCATGGTCGGACAGATGCTGCTCGCGGGTGATGAGCCGCCCCCGTAGTGTTCTGGTTCTCACGCTTCGTCTCTTATCGGCGTCATTCCGGGGCGCGCCCTTGCGCGAGCCCGGAATCCATAACCCCCAATCGTGGTTATGGATTCCGGGCTCCCGAGCTGCGCTCGGGCCCCGGAATGACGGAAACAATTGTTGGAGTCAGAACACTCGTGGACCTGACAAACCATTGCGGCAACCGACGGGAGCGCCGGGATGACGGCCGCCGGGTTATTGCATTCGCCATGCGATTTTTTCTGGCATTTGTCCTGTTCGCCGTGGCGGTCATTCGCTGCGATGTGAGCGCCGCGCAGCCGTCGCTTGGCATGCCCCGGATCGGATTGTTGCTCGCCGCTTCGGATGCGAACGCCGCTGAACTCGAAGCTTTTCGAACGGGTCTGTCCGAGAATGGAATTGCTCCCGACAAAGACGTCCAACTCGCCGTCCGCTATTCCGCGCCGGACCAGGGCCCGGGCGAGGATCCGGCCTCCGAACTATCGCGAATGTCGGCAACGGTTCTGATTGGATCCAGCCTGCGGGAGGTCCTTGCCCTCAAGCGCGCCCTGCCCCGCACGCCCATCGTCATGGTCGCCGTTGGCGATCCCATCGCCACAGGTCTGGCGGAAAGTCTCGAACGTCCCGGTGGATTTGTCACCGGACTATCGGACTTTCGCGCCGACTACGCCGATGCGCGATTGGCCATCCTGGGTGATCTGCTGCCGGGCCGCCGTCGCTTCGGCTTTCTGTACAATCCGGACGCGCCGACGGTCAACATCACCGAGCAGGCGGCCTTGCGCCGCGGCATCCTACTGGTGCCGCTGCCGGCCCGTACGCCTGGCGAGATCGATGCGGTATTGGCCGACGCCAGGAATTCCCCGATGGATGCCATCCTGGTCGTACCATTCCCCGCAAGCTTTCAAAAGCGGCGCGGGATCGGCGAATGGGCGAGCGCGCGGAATTTGCCGCTGATGTTTGGTTACGCCGAGTTCATGGATCTTCCCGACGAAATCGGCGGCATCGCCGCCTACGGCACGGACCTGCTCGACCTCTACCGCCGCGCAGCGGGCTACGCCGCTGCGATATTGCGGGGCGCCGATGTTTCAGAACTTCCTATTCGGCGGCCGGAAAAGGCAAACCTCGTCCTCAACCTGGGCGTGGCCCGACGACTGGGCATTACCATTGCAAAGGACGTGATGAGACGGGCCGACCGCGTCATCCCCTGACCGGCGTTGCGCCGCTTACCGCTTCGCTTGGCGCTGATTAAAGTGTTACGATCAAGGATGGAAAACAAACAGCGCCCTGATCGTTCGAATGTTTACCCCATCAAGCGTCCCAGGCGACTTGTAAGCCGCACCCGCATCGTGATGGGCTTGCTTCTGATCGTCGCTATCGCGATCTTTGTCGGCCTCGCCAACAAGGCGGTGCGCGAAAACGCCGAAGATATCAGGCAAATCTTCGGTCGATAGTCCTTAGCGCAACCCCTGGACCGGCACTTCAAGCCGGCGGCACCACGATAGCTGCGCCCGCCACAATACATACATAAATCGGGTTTTGACCGGCGGCGACAGAGTGGTGAGCTGTCGAGAGATAGGCTATGATAGCTCTCATGTGGCTGCGAAACGACGAAATGACGGAACGAGAAAAGTCAGGAGTGAGCGGACGTTACCTGGTCGGGGCAATATCCATGATGACATTACCGGAGTTGGCGGCGGATGCCTTGGAAGATTTTCTGGGCTGTTTCATGCGTCGCCGGTTCGGGTCGTCGGAGGCGCGCCTGGTGGAGATTGTGCCGGCGGCCGCCCGCAAATCGCTCGAGTGCATCGGCAATAGCGACGCCCTCTACCACAACGTCGAGCACACGCTGCTGGTCACGCTGGCCGGACACGATATTCTGCGCGGTCGTGCGCTGCGCACCCAGGTCAGCGCGGACGACTACGCGCATGTCATCCTGGCCTGCCTTACCCACGACATCGGCTACGTACGCGGCCTGCTCAGGGACGACGATGTCGACGGCTATGTGATCGATGGCACGGGCAGCAAGGTGACTTTGCCGCGCGGTTCATCCGACGCCGGCTTGATGCCCTACCACGTCGATCGATCGAAGCTCTACGTCATGGAACGGTTCGAAGGCCTGGCGCCGCTCGACGAGCAGCGTATCGCGCACGCCATCGAAGGCACCCGATTTCCAGCTGACGAGGTTCAGCCGCAGGATGAGGAGGCTTCGATCGTGCGGGCGGCCGATTTCATCGGGCAACTCGGCGACCCCAACTATATCAGGAAAGCCAATGCCATTTATCATGAGTTCGAAGAGGTGGGCATGAACCGCCAGCTTGGCTATGACTCGCCCGCCGACATCGTCAATCGCTATCCGCAATTCTATTGGAACAGCGTGGCACCGCATGTTCAAACCGCCATCCGTTATCTCAACATGACGTCGAGCGGCCGCCAGTGGATTGCCAACCTCTATGCCAACGTCTTCCGTGCCGAACGTGAGATCTCGCTTTCCGGCCCGCAGGCGTAATCCAAGGCCGTCTCGCTGATCGGCCGGCATTGCCGGAGCGGCCCGAAGCTCGAGTTCCAGCGGAGCCGCGACCGCGCGAAACCAGCACCTCAACGTAAAAAGCCGCGCGGGCATGACGCCGTGCGGCTTGATACGCGACTGCCGGTTTCCCAGTTCCGCCGCTGCAATCAACAACCCGCGGAGCGGCGCAAAGGTTCCGCATCCCGCGAAATATCCGCATTCCGCGCACAACCCGCCTCGCTCGGCTCGCCCGCTAGACGAGCGATTTTGAAGTTCTGATCCTATCGTCAGGTCTCCCCGGTCCTCATCCCCGGGGAGCATCGCGCAAGCGCGATGCGTCTCGAAGGATGGCCGCAAAGGCGGTGCAAGCGGCCATCCTTCGAGACGCGCGCGAAGAGCGCGCTCCTCAGGATGAGGTCGGAGCGAGGCTCGATATGATAAGCTTCAAGGAATCGCTGCGCTGGGCAATTCGGCCAGCCATGATCAGGGCAATTTGTGGAACGATCCATGACATCGAGCCTTACCCATAAGAGCTCGAACGTCCCTGAGAGATATCCATGAATTTGTTACCCGTCGACCGCGCGCTGATCATCTACAGCACTCTTGCAGGCCGCTCAGAAAGCAAGGGAGCGCGCCAGCAACTCGCCGAGCATCTGATGAAGAAGTACATCGAGGGTGAGCGGGACGAGCACCGCCTGACGGTGGAAGGGCTATCGTACCTCCGTCATCTCGACCGGACCAGCGACTCGCAACGCTAGCCAGGACCGGCCCGCTTTCATCCCTTCAGGGCTTGCCGCTGCGCCAGCAGCGATTTGCGCCGCATGATCCTCGCCTTCGCGACGGTCACGGCCTGCGCCCGCGTTGGCTTCTGCTTTGGCTTGGGGACCTTCTTCGTCCGCCCGGCCGATGGCATCACCGGCTGTACCTGCGTGGGCATGATCGAGGCGCGCTCGACAGGCTGTGTCCTCATTGGGCCGGTCGTCAGGGGGATGGCAGTTGGTTCTTTCCTGGGCATGATAGATAACCCCTTCCCGCTGGTTTCGTTCAAAAACCGCAAATGGAGCCTGCTTATGCGCCGCTGTGGAATTGCTGTCATCGGGCTTGGCCTGATGGGGAGTTCCGCGCTCTACGCGCTGGCGCGCCGCGGCGCCGACGCGCTCGGCTTCGATCCCCTCGAGGTCGGCGAGGCCCGCGGCTCTTCGCATGGCTCCTGCCGGATCTACCGCCGCTTCAATTTCGAGAGCGAGGCCTATACCGAGCTGAGCGACCGGGCCTTCAGGGGCTGGCAGGCGCTGGAGACCGCCAGCGGTCGAAGCATTTTGAAGCCGAGCCCGGTGCTGGAAGCCGGACCGCCCGGGTCGAAGCTGGTTGCGGCCTCCCGCGCCGCCGCGGCACGCAAGGGCGCCATCACCGGCCCGGCCACCGGTGCCGAGGCCAATGCCGCATTTGCCGCCTTCAACCTGCCGCAGACCTGGGACGTCGTGGTTCAGGCCAGCGGCGGGATCCTGATGGCCGAGGCGGCCATGAACGCCTTCCGCGAAGGGGCCAAGGGCCGAATCATTCGGGCCGCGGCAAAGATGCGGCCAACGCCAGAGGGCATCCGCATCGCGACGCCCGATGAAGACTTTTTGGCCGAACAGGTGATCGTGGCCGCCGGGCCATGGATCGCGGGCTTCATTCCCGGTCTCGGCCGCTATCTCACGGTCACCCGCCAGGCCGTCGGCTGGTTCCTGCCGGCCCAACCTGAAGCCGTGCGTTATGGCGACTTTCCGGTGTTCATCATCGAAGGCGAGCGTGGCCTGATCTACGGCTTTCCGGACTTCGAGGGCCGCGGCGTCAAGGCGGCGCTGCACGACCACGGCCGCATCGTCGGCGCCGACGATTGGCATCCTCCGCCCGGCGACGACGAACTGGAAACGGTACGAGCCACGCTGTCAACATTGGTGCCCGGCGCCGCCGGGCCGATCGCCGATCGCGACGTCTGCCTCTACACCAATACGGCGAAGGCCGATGCGCGCGCGGATGATGGCGGCGAGTTCATCATCGACCGGCTGCCAGGCGATCGGCGGATCATCGTTGCTTCGCCCTGCTCCGGTCACGGCGCCAAGTTTGCCAGCGCCATCGGTGCCCTGCTGGCGGACATGGCCGTCGACCCCGCAGTGAACGCGCCCGACGCCTTCAGGCTCGACCGCTTCTCAGGGTATGCGGCTTAAATCCTGAAGCCTTGCGTGAAGCCCGCCATGAAATGACAGTGGCGAAGAGCAAGGGCGCCCCGCAGGATGCTTGGCGATCGGGGTCCTCACATTGGCAATTTCCAGGCCTGGATTTTGCGGGCCGATGCCCATACGCTCCCAACAGCGCCCTTCACACTCGCGCTAACGGAGATGGGTGATGAGAGCCTTGGCTGCGATCCTATTCCTGCTGGCTTTGACGGGTTGGACCGACACCCGCGGCCTGATCCGGATCGAGCAGGCTTCCGCGGGTCAACCCTTTGACTTCGTGGTCCATGTTCGCAACATTCCGGACATCGGCTACAATCCGGAAGTGAGCCAGGACCGCCGCCGCATGGCGGTGGGCCTCCTGAGGGGGCAGTGCCGAGGCGCCCACGTCGTCGGCGAGGACAAAATCAAGACCGAGATCTGGGGCCTGACCAGCAGTCTGCCTGACTATGTCGTATACGTCAGGTGCGCGTGATCAGGCGGCGGCTACTTCACCTTCGATTTCGGTTTCCGTGACCGTTCGATTGCGACCGGATCGCTTGGCCTGGTAGAGCGCGCGGTCGCACCGCTCGATCATGGCTTCGGCGGACTCAGCCAGCCTGAACCGCACCGCGCCGATTGAAACGGTGACGCTGGATAATTCCTGTCCTGTCGTGCGCCGGGTCAGCCGTGCATCGGCAATGCGGCGGCGAATGCGCTCGGCCACCTCAGCGCACTCTTCCAAAGTGGCACCGGGAAGCACGACCATCATCTCCTCCCCGCCATAACGCGCGGCAAGGTCCTGCTTGCGCACATTATCCTGCAAGACTTTCGCCACCAGCTGCAGCACCTGATCGCCGACCTGGTGGCCGTAGCTGTCATTGAATTTCTTGAAATGATCGATGTCGATCAGGAGAATGCCGAGCGGCTCGCCCTTCTCCATCGCGAAGATCTGCGCGGAGCGCAGGAACCCATCGACGGCGCGGCGATTGGCCAATCCGGTCAGCGCATCGGTGTTGGAACGCCGTTCGGCCTCCTTCAGCGAGGCGCGGATATTATCGAGTTCCCGCGCGGATGATGCAAAGCCTGTCTCCAAATTCGAGGCCCGCGTGATCGCATCGGAGAGCTCGGCTACCAGCCGTTCGATAATCGTGCGCGGATCGCTTTCGGCCTGATATTGCGAGGAGACCTCACCGAGCGCCGCGATCTGGTTTCGGTTGCCCGCTATCGCGTTCTCAAGATATTGCCTGGCATTGTCCATGACGCCGCGCAGCCGATCGGGAACGTCACCCTCGACCGCGGCGTCGGACGGCGGACTAAGGTAGGTCACATAGAGGTCGTAATTGATCGATGCATCGAACTTCCGCTTGTTGCCGATCAATATGTCGATGGTCTTTCGCAGCGCCGGTGTGGCTCCCATGGCATAGTTGAACCACACCGAGAAATTAGGCGGCGTCGCCGGCACCGAATGCTCCGACATCAATCGCAAAGCGCTGTCGGCGACCGTCCTGGCATAATCCACGTCCATGTCGCCGATGAGGTCGCCAGCCATGATCTCTATCCATCCATTCCGTGCGCAACGAACGATTCGTCTTTGATACCTGTATTTTCATACCCAAATTACCTGTAACGTGAATTTAAACAATGAGCTTGCAGCTCCGTAGAACTACTGGACCAGACATCGCCGAACATCAATCGACCGCTGCGCCGTTTGCACGTTGTGGCTGATGTCGAAGTCGTTCGCCGCTTGGCGAACTCATACGTCATCCCCGCGAAAGCTTCGCGAAAGCGGGGATCCAGTATTCCAGAGACGACCGCTGTTCAATCGAAGGCCACGGCTTACTGGATCGCCCGCTTTCGCGGGCGATGACGACCGCTCTGTGCCTGGACGAGAATTGCCCTGTTTGGCTTCCGCGCTGACCTCAGCTCAGCCCGGCCCATCATCAAGCCCGTATTCTCGATAGATGATCAGTGGATCGATGCCGGGAAACAACCTGCACTTGGCCTGGGCGAGGTGCAGGTTGACGGTCCCCTGCTGGCACCCGGCAACCAGAAGCTTCCTGATTTCCTCCATATGGGTGCGCGGCTGGTGTTTCGGCGGAAGCTGCTCCAGCGCAATCAAGGCCGTTGCCAATGCCTCCGTGATGACCCATTCGTCGTGGCCCGTGATTCCCTTTCTAGGCATGCGGACCATCCTCCCCTCATCTCAGCCAGACCTTCGCCGGGGCCACCGCACCTTCCGATGGCGGTTGGATGCTTCCCAAGGTCATTACAACGGGCTTTGCCACTTCCGGCAATTCCTCCGGATAGACTCTCAGGAGGATCGGGCCGCCTGCATGCCCCGCCGCAGCGCGCGGACACCTACCCATCCTGCGATCCCCAGGATACCCACAGCTTATCCACAGCCTATCCACGGCTTATGCATAGCTTATCCATAACTTATCCCCAGCCCCCAGATGCAGGAAAAGCGCTAGCGATCAGAGGCTTGCTGCGCACAAATCCGCATCGGCCTGTTGCCCTGGCTCTCATCGATTGCCGCGCGCTCAAGCCACCGCCTTGGCAGCCGTCTCGGCCTCCCGAGCGACCACCGGCCGCAGCGGGGCGAAGTCCTCGGCTGTCAGCGTCTCCCTGGCGATCAGAAGCCTGGCGCCGGCATCCAGATCAGCCCGGCGCTGTTCGAGGATTTTCCGTGCACAGGCGCCGCCGGCTTCGATCAGGCCGCGGACGGCGAGGTCAATCTCGCGCCCGGTGGCTTCGGCGGCGCTGACGACGTTGTCCTGCGCGGCCTGAAGAAACAATTGCGGCCGCGGCGCATAGGTGCGCTGCCCGATGGTCGGATCCATGCCGTACTTCGTCACCATCTCGACCGCGATCTCGGTTGCCCGCTGCAGATCGTCGGCGGCGCCGGTGGAGACGTCGCCATCAAAGATCATCTGCTCGCAGGCGCGGCCGCCCATCAACACCGCAATCCGATTCCTGAGTTCGCTGGCGGCGAGCAGGAAGCGGTCCTCGGTCGGCCGCTGTAGGGTATAGCCGAGCGCGCCAACACCGCGGGGAATGATCGACACCTTCTGCACCGGGTCGACCCCGGGCAGGCTGGCAGCGACCAAGGCATGGCCCATCTCGTGATAGGCGACCCGGCGGCGCTCTTCAGGGCTCAGCACCCTGCTCTTCTTTTCGATGCCGGCGACGATGCGCTCGATTGCCACCATGAAATCGTCGAACGAAACCTCATCGGCTTTGCGCCTGGTGGCCGCGATCGCCGCCTCGTTGATCAGGTTGGCGATATCAGCTCCCGTCAATCCGGTGGTGAGGCCTGCGATCTTGTCGAGATCGACATCGCGGCTGATCCTGATCTTGCGGACGTGAACCTTCAGGATGGACAGACGGCCGCTCTTGTCGGGGCGATCGACCAGCACCTGGCGGTCGAATCGTCCGGCGCGCAATAACGCGGGATCGAGGATCTCAGGCCGGTTGGTGGCCGCCAGCAGGATGACGCCAGCCGAGGTATCGAAGCCGTCGAGCTCGGCGAGCAGCTGGTTCAAGGTCTGCTCCTTCTCATCGTAGCCGCCAAACGCGCCGGGCGAGCGGCTGCGCCCAAGCGCATCGAGTTCGTCGATGAAGATGATGCAAGGCGCGGCCTTGCGCGCCTGTTCGAAGAGATCGCGGACCCGCGCTGCACCGACGCCGACGAACATCTCGACGAATTCGGAGCCCGAAATGGAAAAGAACGGCACTCCGGCCTCGCCAGCCACCGCGCGCGCCAGCAGGGTCTTGCCGGTGCCCGGCGGTCCGACCAGCAAAATGCCCTTGGGAACATGCGCCCCGAGCCGGCCATAGCTTTTGGGATCCTTCAGGAAGGCCACCACCTCCTGCAGCTCGAACTTGGCTTCCTCGACGCCGGCGACGTCGGCGAAGGTTACCCTGGTGTCCTTTTCGACATAGACCTTGGCCCGTGACTTGCCGATCGACATCAGTCCGCCGAAGCCCTGGCGATCCGCCAGCCGCCGCCCAAGAAAGACCCAGATCAGATAAAACATCAGCGCCGGTACGATCCACGACAACATGGTCTGGAACAGCCCGCCCGATGGCACGCCGGTGACCACGACACCCTTGGCCTCAAGCTTTTCCGCCAGCGCCGGATCGACGCGCGCGGTCACGAAGGCCGATTTTCCGCTCGGCAGCTTATCCCTGAGCTTGCCCTCGATACTATCCTGACCGACCGCGACCTCACTGACGCGGCCCTGCTCAACCAGCTGTTCGAATTGACTGAAGGGAATGGTATCGACCGTATTGTAGGTCGCCAAAACCCATTGCAGCAGCACCATGCCGATAGCCGCCGCCAGGATATAGCCGATGGTGACGGCCTGCTTTCGCGAGGACGGGTCGGGCTCCATCTTGATGCTCCGGCGTCATGCACGGTGAAATCGCCGTCTCGCGCCTGCGTGGCCGTGGACGGCAACGGGGGTGACTTCTATAGCCTCCGCGGAGGCCGCCGGTTTGTTCTGGATCAAACGAGACCGCGCGAGCAGTCTCAGCCCGGATCCGCCTGCTCCCTGATCCGGCCGTCAGCCCCGACTTGAACCCAACCAGACGCGCTCATTCGCAGATTTCAACCCGGCGGATGCGCCAGCCATGCCGGGTGTGAATGCGCTGCCGGACCAGATGGCAGCTCTCGTAGCCATAGTCCGCCTCATAACCATAGGGATATCCATAAGGGTAGCCGTAGGGATATCCATAACCGCCGTAGAACCCAAAACCGCCGCCGCGAAAACCTCCACCGTGAAAGCCGCCGCCGTGAAATCCTCCACCGCCGCCGTGAAAGCCACCGCCACCACCACCACCGCCGCCGTGACCGCCGCGCGCCGAAGCGGCCGTCGGCAGCGCCAGGCTCGCCATTACAAGTGCGAGCGCGACCACGATCGTTCTATTCAACATGGCGATTTCCCTTCCGGACCATCTTCTCGTCCGCACCTTCTCCCAACCAAGGCCTGCTTGAAAGCGCCTTGTTTGATCAGGGTCAATCGCAAGATTAAATCGCTGTAACATCCAAGTCCTCTTACAGCTCGAAGACCTGCCTCGGAACGGGCATTTCGACGCCGGTACCGCCAAGACGTTTTGCGAACTCGCGCATGGTGTCTTCTTCGCCGTGCACCAGGAACGTGCGTTGAGCGGCAGTCTGCTTTTGCCAGGCCAGCAATTCAGCCTGATCGGCATGGGCGGAGAACCCGTTGATGGTGTAGATGCGCGCGCGCACGGCAACCTCTTCCCCGAAAATCCGCACGTACCTCGCGCCGTCGATGATGCGGCGTGCGAGCGTCCCGCTGGCGGCGTACCCGACGAACACAACGGCCGAATTGTCGCGGTCCAGATTGTGTTGCAGGTGATGGCGGATCCGGCCGCCGGTACACATGCCCGAACCGGCCATGATGATGGCGCCGCCGTGAATGTCGTTGAGCGCCGCGGACTCGGCGGTTTGCCGCGTAAAATGCAACCCCGGCAGGTCAAACGGATCCTGTCCGCTTTGAAACAGTCTTGCGGTCGCGGGCCCAAAGCATTCGGGATGACGGCGGAAGATCTCGGTGGCCGAAATCGCCATCGGCGAGTCCAGGAACACCGGCGTCGCGGCCGCGAGCCGCCCGCCGCTGATGCCCTCGCGCAGAAAATAAAGCAGCTCCTGGGCACGCTCGAGCGCGAATGTGGGAATGATGACATTGCCGCCGCGCTCGAAGGTGTCAGCAATGGCATCAAACAGCTCGGCGACCGATGGGCCGAGGGCTTTGTGCCGCCGGTCGCCATAGGTGGTTTCCATCACCACATTTTCGGCGTGAGGCGGCGTCGCCGGACTGCGGAGCAGCGCCCGGCCGGCATTGCCCAGGTCACCCGAGAACAGCACGCTGGTCGAACGGCCTCGCTCCGAAAGCCGCAGCAAGATGCTGGCGGATCCCAAAATGTGGCCGGCATCGATGAAATCAACACTCACCCCCGGGCTGATCTCCAACGTTTCCGAGTAGGCCGCGGTCCGTCCGAAACCATCGAGACAGTTCAGCGCGTCAAGAATGGAATAGAGCGGTTTGTTGTCGTGATGACCAGCCTCGCGCCCGCCTCGGCGCGCACGGTGGCGCGCATCCTCCTCCAGCAGGTGGGCGGCGTCGAGCATCACCAGCCGTGCCAGCTCGCGCGAAGCCGCCGTTGCAATGATTTCGCCGCGAAAGCCCCGCTTGGCCAGCAGAGGCAAACGCCCGCAATGATCGAGATGGGCATGGGTCAGCAGCACGTAGTCGATGCCAGCGGCATCGAAGCCGAAAGGCTCGGCATTTTCCTCATCCAGCTCGCGGCTCCCCTGATATAATCCGCAATCGATCAGAATCCGCTTGCCGGCACATTCAACCAGATGACAGGAACCGGTGACCCCGCGATCCGCTCCATGAAAGGATATTTTCAGATTACGCTCCCTTGTGTTCGCCGAACTCCATAGCAATTGGCGCTGTCACAGTGTCCCGTGCAACGGCCTGCCACTCGCATCATGCCAGTGCACGATTCCGTTCCAAATTTCCTCGGCGGTCTCGGCAAACCAGAATAATTCGCGATCTTCCGGATCGATGACACCTTCATCGACGAGGAAATCGATATCGACGGCGCGACGCCAATAGCTTTCGCCCACCAGCACGACCGGAATCGGTTGCATTTTTCGCGTCTGGATGAGGGTCAATACCTCGAACAGCTCGTCCAGGGTGCCATAGCCGCCGGGGAACGCCACCAGCGCCTTGGCTCGCAACAGGAAATGGAGCTTGCGCAGGGCGAAATAATGGAAACTGAAGCAGAGCTCTGGCGTGATGTAGGGGTTCGGATATTGCTCATGCGGCAGACTGATATTCAATCCGACCGACTTGGCGCCGACGTCGAAGGCGCCGCGGTTGGCCGCTTCCATCACTCCGGGGCCGCCGCCGGTCACGATGGTTGTGCGGTGCTGGTGAGCGGAGTTTGCCCTTCCAACCAGGCGGCCGAACTCGCGTGCCACCTCGTAGTAATGGCTCTTGGCCAGAATTCGCTCGGCCGTTCGCAGCTTGCTTTCCAACTCGATGGTATTGGCAGCGGCCGAAGGGGACTGACGCAGCGCCTCTACCTTGCGCCGTGCGGCGGCCGGCTCGCAAATCCGCGTGCTGCCAAATACCACAATGGTCTGATCGATCCCATGCCGCTGAAGCAAAAGCTCGGTTTTGACGTAGTCCAGCTGCAGGCGCACGCCGCGCAAGTCGTCTTCGGCCAGGAAGGCGGTGTCGGTATCGGCTGTCCGGTAGCTCGGGCAATTCAGGATCGCCTGCACGCGCCGCAAGGCGTCGGGATCTTCATCGACCGACTTCGGCTGTCGCCAAGGTAGCGCCTGGCGGCGCTCCGTGGGGTGGGCTGGCGCGGGAATTTTAGCATTTGCTGTCATCTGACCCGGGCCATCCCTGTCGTCTTGCAAGCGGCCAGCCGAAACAAAACCTGGAGCCGGAGCTCTATCGGGGTGTTGATGCGGATCAAATCGGGCGCCGCGATCCCTGGGTCGACATCCCCTACCGCGGCCGCGCCAGATTCTGTGTCCGGGCCCGCCATTTCCCGTTGGGACTGGTGATCCCGTTGTCCAGCCGCCGCCAGGACGGCCGGCCATCAGCATTGGTTCCAACTGGCTTATATTGCAATCCGGTGCGGATGCCGAACTCTCGCCTTCTCTCGGTCACCGTTGGGTCATCAGGCCGTCGGCCGAAAGCTGCCATGCCACAAACTTTGGAACCTTTGGGTGCAACACCTGTTGCATAGAATCATCATCGGACTTCCAAAAATCGGTGCCGCTCGAAATCCTTTTGACTGTGTATCGATGCCTGCGGTTAGGTCTGGGCGTCCGGCCCTAGAAAGGATCTTCCATGTTAGAAGCAGTCACCGCGCTCTTCGGCTTCATCAGCGCCGGCATCTTCCTGGCCCACGCCGTGGATGGCTACCGGTCCCGCTGACGGGCACCTCGCACTTTTCATCCCCTGGAAGGCGCTGACCCGCCGGCCGACTGGTTTGGCGAATACCAGATCCGAGCGAGAGCTGCGGGACCTGTGAAATAGGTCCGCTGAACATGGATCCGCTAAAAAGGTGTGGATCAGGCCGGGCTTTCACGATCCGGTCCTCGCACTTTCCACCGCACATGGCATTCAGGTCTACGGCACGGCCCGCAATCCACGGCGGGATCGTCGAACCAATGACGGAACAGGAACCATGCGGATCACCCTCGTCGGCTCCCGCCATTTTGGCGTGACTACACTCAACATGCTTCGCCAGCACGGCGCCGACGTCACCAGGGTTGTCGTTGCCGATGCCGAAGACCGGCTGGCCGCGGCGGCCCGTGCCGCCGGCATCGAGGTCAAGGTACAGGCCGATCCCAAGCTCGTGGTGGCCGAGGAAATCGCTGAAGCGACCGATCTGATCGTGACCGCCCACAGCCACGCCCGTGTCGCGAAGGAGGCGTTGGCCGCGGCCCGGCTGGGCGGCATCGGCTATCACCCTTCGCTGTTGCCCCGGCACCGCGGCATCGCAGCCGTGGAATGGACCATCCGCGAAGGCGATCCGATCGCCGGCGGAACGGTCTATCATCTGGCCGACCGCATGGATGCCGGAGCGATCGCGGCCCAGGAGTGGTGCTTCGTCAAGAAAGGCGAGACCGCCCGCGAGCTCTGGGAGCGCGCGCTGGCGCCACTTGGCCAGAAGCTGCTCGGCGAGGTCATCGATTACGCCAAGACGCACCACAGCCTGCCGGCAAAACCCCAGGACGAACAATTCGCCACCAAGGCTCCGAGCCCTCCGCAGCAATGACCGGCAAACGCGTCATTCCTGGGCGCGTTTCGCCGGTGGCGACGCCGCTCCCAAATAGGAATAAAGCGCGACTTCAAAGCCTGAGATGCCACTAACTTGCCTGATTGTTGCGATGCAGCAAACTTTCAACACATTGGTCTCGGATAAGCCGTTCCATCACACACACTGAGGGATCTGATCATGCGACCCGCCCGCATCCACTGGGTTTTTCTTGCTTCCGCCACGTCCCTGATCGCGGCTCCAGCCGCCGCCCAGACGCCCTATGACGGACTGTGGAACGTGACCATCGTGACCAAGGCAGGATCTTGCGAACCTTCGGCGCACTCGATACTGACCGTAACAGACGGCAAAATCTCCGCCGCTGGCGAGGACATTACCGGCAGCATCGGACGTGAGGGTCTTGTTCATGTCTCAATACGCGGCGCATATGCCAAGGGTCAGATCAGCGGCAACTCGGGATCGGGAAAATGGAATGGGGCATCTGCAGGCATGCCGTGCAGCGGTCGATGGGAGGCATCGCGCCAATAGCGCGGTAAGGACGGCTGCGGCCTTCACGGCGACTGTTTTCGCCGCCGCGCTGTGGCTGGCGTCGACATGGCTCTCCGCGAGCTACGCACAATCGGCGGCGTTCGCGGGCATGGCAGGCAACTGGTCAGGCGCCGGCACCGTGACCCTCGATGACGGTTCGTCCGAGCGGATTAGATGCCGTGCCAGCTACGCGGTCCGCGCCGACGGCAATGGCCTCAACCAGAGCCTGACCTGCGCCAGCGACAGTTATAAATTCAATCTTTCAAGCAATGTGCTCGCCGAAGGCGGATCGCTCTCTGGAACCTGGAGCGAAAGCACGCGCAACGTCAGCGGTAATCTCCAAGGACGCGGCAGCAACGGCAACTTTCAGGTCGTCGCCAGCTCCCCCGGATTTACCGCGAACCTCACCTTGACGACACATGGCAACCGGCAGTCCGTAGTGATCAAATCCGACAGCGCCATCAGGACCGCCTCGATCTCGATGTCCCGTTACTGAGGCCTCGGCTCTGAACTGCTATCTTGCCTTTGGCGTGGCCAGACGGTCGGCGGTGGCTTTGATGGTCTTCGCGACCAGCAGCGCCTGATCCCTGGTGAAAGCGAAATCCTGAACGCCTTTGTGAGTGGTCAGCGAGAGCACCATGATGTCAGGTTGCTTCTCGGGCCAGCCGGTGGCGAAGGAGGTGACGTAATCCGCCGATGTCGATCGCTCGGTCATGGGCTGCCTCACGCCGCCGGCACGAAAGCGGTCACTTCGATCTCGACCTTGGCTCTGACATCGACCAGACCATCGATGTAAAGCAGCGTCGAGGGCGGAAAATGTCGTCCAAGCGTCTCGCGCCAGGCGGCGCCAATACCGGCCCCGGCGGCTTCGTAATCGCTCCGGTTCGTCAAATACCAGGTCAGTCGGACGATGTGCTCTGGCCCAGCCCCGGCCTCTGCCAGCAGGGTGATGATCCTGCGTAGCGCGACCGCGACCTGTCCCGCCATATCAGGAGAATAGTCGCCCTTCTCGTCCCCGGTCTGACCGGCCAGGACGATCCATCGCCCGGGAGCATCGACGACGACGCCATGTGAGAAGCCGCGTGGCTTTGACCAATCGGCCGGTTGCAGGGTACGCATCAGCAGGTTCTCCAAACATTTGGGTTAGCCAGACCGGCGTTACTTAGCACTGATCGCCCCGGTACTCCCAGACCGAAATCGGGACCACGGCATTCACTGACCCGGCCCATTCGCGCATTGCAAATCCCGACGAGGTCGTCGATACCGGCCTGCCCTCCCAACCACCCCCCTTCGGCAAATCCTGACCCGCTACCACTGATGCAACGAACACCTTCCAAACCAATGGCCGCGCTGTGGATGGCGGGCTGGCTCACTTTGATGCTGATCGTAGCGATCGCCGGCCGCGAGACCACGCGCGAATTGAACGTGTTCCAGGTCATGGAGGTGCGCTCGATCTTCGGCTTTCTCCTGCTGTATCCCCTGATCCGGCTCAATGGCGGCTTCTTGGCGATGAGGACGTCGCGGCCGCTGCAGCATCTCGGGCGCAATCTCATTCACTACACCGCACAGCTTGGCTGGTTTTTTGCGCTAACGCTGATTCCGATCGGCCAGGTGGTGTCGATCGAGTTCACCATGCCGATCTGGACCGCCATTCTCGCCGCAAGCTTTCTCGGCGAACACATGACTGCGGGTAAAATCCTGGCCATTGCGCTCGGCCTGTTCGGCGTCGTCGTGATCGTCCGGCCTGCGACCGGCGACATCAATCCGGGCCAGTTGATCGCGCTCGGCGCCGCCGTCGGCTTCGGTATTTCCGTCGCCATGATGAAATCCTTGACCCGCACCGAAACTACCTTGGCGATTATATTCTGGATGCTGGTGATCCAGTCGGCCGCCGGATTTTTTCCTGCGCTCTACGTCTGGCGATGGCCCTCGGCCTATGTCTGGTGCTGGATTTCCGTGCTCGCGTTCTGCGGTACCTTCTCCCATTACTGCATGGCGCGCGCGATGCTCTACGCCGATGCGACCGTGGTGCTGCCGATGGATTTCCTTCGGGTGCCGTTGACGGCAGCCGCCGGCTGGCTGATCTATTCGGAGCGGCTCGACATCTGGACGGTGTTTGGCGCGACGCTGATCCTGACCGGCAATCTTCTGAACCTCAGGGCGTCACAGCCCGTTGCCGCACGCCTCGGTACCTGAGCGGTCCGTCGCACTCCGTGGCCGTGTGAATTTACAATGTCTATGCGGCGCGGCTGGCCCGATATTGTGATCTAAATCACGCACGACCGCCCAAATTTTTTATACCGTCAGCATGTGCCTGGAATTGGGCGTGGCCTGATTTTTGTGGCGCGAAGCATGGGCTTTACGTAACCTGGGCGGAGAAGTTACCGCCGGGATTATCGATTCCAGCAGGGGATCCAAGATGCGATACCTTACCGTTGCTCTCTCCTTGATATGCATGTTGTTGACAGCTCATTCGGCCAAGGCCGACCGGCGCGTCGCCTTCGTCGTCGGTAACGGCGCCTACAGGAATGTGGCTCAGCTTCCCAACCCTCCGGTCGATGCCAAGGCGATGGCAGCGGTGCTTCGCAACGTCGGCTTCGAAGTCGTCGAGGGCACCAATCTCACACGCGATGCGATGACCGAGCGGCTGCTCGAATTCGGGCAGAAGGCGCAGGGCGCCGATGTCGCGGTATTTTTCTACGCGGGCCACGGTATCGCCATCGGTGGCACCAATTATCTGTTGCCGATCGATGCCGACATCAAGTCGGAAATGGACGTCAAGCTCGGCGCGGCGATCAATATCGATCTCACGCTCGACCAGACCATGAGCGACGCCAAGGTCAAGCTGGTGTTCCTCGATGCCTGCCGCGACAATCCCTTCGCCGCCAAGATCAAGTCGAACTCAGCGACCCGCAGCGTATCGGTGCAAACCGGCCTTGCGGAAATGAAATCCGGAGAAGGCACCCTGATCGCATTCGCGACCGGCCCCGGGCAGACCGCGCTCGACGGCCAGGAGGGCACCAACAGTCCGTTCACGCGCGCCCTGCTCGCCCACATCACCGAGCCCGGCGTCGAGATCCAGCAGGCGATGACCGAGGTCCGCGCTCAGGTCAACGAGGAGACCAACAAGGGACAGCTGCCCTGGGGACACACCAACCTAATCGGCTCGGTCTATCTGAACCCGGCTGCGGCCCCTGCGGCCAACGCATCGACCCAGTCGTCCAGTCCAGCCCCGGCCGCCGCGAACTCGGGCGCTACGGACGTCGAGCTCGAGTTCTGGCGCTCGGTGAGGGAGTTGAACAAGCCGGAAGAGCTGAACGCTTATCTGACCAACTACCCCAACGGCCAGTTCAAATCGCTGGCGCTGGCCAGGATCGCCGCGCTTGAGAACGGACCATCGACGACAACCCGTAATCTGACCACTGGCATCGATCCGGCGACCTTTACCGACGACTCCAACCAGACCACGGAAGACCAGATCGGCCTCGACAAGGGCCAGCGCCGCGACGTGCAGCGCCGGCTGAGCGGGCTCGGTTTTGATACCAAGGTCACCGGTAAATTCGATGACGCGACGCGGGCAGTCATCACGCGCTGGCAAGCCGCCCGCGGCTACCCCAAGACCGGCTACCTGAACAAACTGCAGCACAAGGCGCTGCTGGCCGAAATCGTTGCAACGACGGACACCAGCTCCAGCGACGATTTCGACGACAAGCCGAGCCGCCATCGCCGCAGCGGAGGCGGGGGCGGAGGCGGCGCACGCCGCAGTGGCGGAGATCCCGGCGCCTTCCTTGGCGGCATGATGGGCGGCATGATGGGCGGTATGTTCCGACACTGATCGCTTGAGATCGCGGGCTGGAGAAGCCCAACGGCAAAAGCCCGGCTTCTCGCCGGGCTTTTTGATGCCGCCACCGCGGGCGCCTGCGGCAAGACGGTCAGGCAGCTCCTTGCGGGAAGGCGCATCCCCATCGCGCTATTTCCCAGCCGCCTTTCTCAGGGCCTCATTGATGCGATCCTGCCAGCCAGGTCCACCTTCCCTGAAATATTCCAGAACATCCTGATCGATCCGCAGCGAGACCTGTTCCCTGACGCCCGGCAGCGCTGCCGGCTTCGGCGGTGCGTCCGCGACCTTGGTGGTGGTCTTCTTGAAGGCGGCTTCGGCCTCGGTACGGGCGTCGTTGAGCGTCCGCGGCCGCCGTGGGGGCTGAGACATCGGCTGGTTCCCTCTATTGGATCATGATCGCATCGCTCGTTCGGGCATGATCTGTCGAGCAATCCACGAGTTGATCAAATGCCTTCGAACAGCGCCGTCGACAGATAGCGCTCCGAGAATGAAGGTACGATTGCCAAAATGGTCTTGCCTTGGCTTTCCGGCCGCTTGCCGACCTGAAGGGCAGCGGCGATCGCGGCACCTGAGGAAATCCCGCCCGGAATACCTTCGTTGCGCGCCAGTGCGCGCGAGGTTTCGATCGCAGTCGCGCTGTTGATCTTGACGATCTCATCGATGACCGAGCGGTCGAGGATCTCGGGAACAAACCCCGCGCCGATCCCCTGGATCTTGTGTGGGGAATGCTGGCCGCCCGACAGCACCGGACTTTCTTCGGGTTCGACGGCAATGACACGGAGCGAAGGCTTGCGCGGCTTCAGCACCTGTCCGACGCCGGTGATGGTGCCGCCGGTGCCGACGCCGGCGACGAAGAAATCGATCTCGCCGCCGGTGTCGTTCCAGATTTCCTCCGCCGTGGTGCGGCGATGGATTTCTGGATTGGCGAGGTTCTTGAATTGCTGCGGCATCACGGCGTGGGGCGTGGTCCGCACCAGCTCTTCCGCGGCCGCGATCGAGCCCTTCATGCCCTGGGCCGCCGGCGTCAGAACAATTTCGGCGCCCAGGAATGCCAGCATTTTGCGGCGCTCGATCGACATCAATTCCGGCATCACGAGCTTAAGCCGGTAGCCGCGCGAGGCGGCGACGAAGGCCAGCGCGATCCCGGTATTTCCCGATGTCGGTTCGATCAGCACGGTATCGGCGTGGATCAGGCCGGCCTTTTCCATCGCAAGGATCATCGCGGCGCCAATGCGATCTTTCACGCTCGCTGCCGGATTGAAATATTCCAGTTTGGCCAGGATCGTCGCATGGGCGCCGAACTGCTGCGGCAATTTGCGCAGCCGCACAATCGGCGTATCACCGACCGCATCGACGATGCTGTCGAACACCCGGCCGCGGCCCGGCCTGTGCACTGCACTCGTGGCTGACGACGCACCCATGACGAACTCCTGCGATGGCAATGTGCTGGGAACTCCTGATTTATCTCATTAGAGGCAGCTGATGCCCGCGTGCAAGTCAAAATCCTGCATACAGTATTCGCTGCATTGCAAAAGTTTTGAGCGGACAAATAACGCAAATCCAACGTATTTGTGTTGCGACATCGTCAAACAAATCAGTCTATGATAGCGGCGGTTCCAGCTCGCAAGCCAGATCGCAAGGAGGTCACGATGCCGGCAGTTGCTGAAGTCCGCTCGACCATCGCGCGTCATCCCGACCCGCGCGGGTGCGATTTGCCGACTTGCCCGGTTTGCGCGGACTCGATGGTGGCTGCCGAAGCTTCCGCTTACGTTTCCGAAAATGTCATTAGTTATCTCTGGACCTGCGACACCTGCGGTTACGGTTTTGTAACCAAGCATGCGCTCAGCCGATTTGCCTGTTGTTGAAGATCGCCGACGTCTGGCTGATGGACCTCCATCTCGTCAGTTTCAGGCTCAAGAATGTGCGGAGCGCCTCCCCAAGGTTGCCAACGCGCGCTTTTCGGCACAGTCCCGACGGAGTCCGAAACGGTGTGGGTTCCAAAAATCCCGAGCAGAGCCATCCGAGCTGATTTGCCAAGCGACGTCCTGATCGATTTAGCCAAGATAGGCATTCGACGCCCGGAGCTTGGCTTGCACCCGCTCGAGGCCGAGACCGCCAATTAGGCGGACGATCATCAGCTGTTGCAGATCTGCAGTCACAGCGGTCAGCAGCGAGCACGCTGCAAAAAGCGTTATGCAGGCCAGCAGCGCCGTCTTGCGTCCGACGCGATCGGCCAATGGCGCGATGAGCAGGGCGCCAAGAACTGTTCCTACCAATCCCGCCGAAAAGACCGGTGCGAGCATCGCGCGATCGATGTGGAAGGCTTGCGTCAGGACCGGCGCTACGTAAGCGATGGATTGCACGTCAAAGCCATCGATCACGATCGTAAGAGCACAAAGAGCAAAGACACCAAGCTGGAAGCGGCTGAGCGGATGGTTGTCGATGATGCGGGAAACGTCGATGCCGCCAAGCGAGATCGTCGGGGTGTGAATTTCCATAGCTTCTCCCCGGTTTTACCGAGCCGGCTAGCAGTTAGCGCGGGGCGATGTCGCCCCTTGCCCATCCGGCGCGCGTATGCTCGCAGAAATCTGCAAAGGTGCCCTGAGATATCGCCTGCCTGACGTCGTGCATCAGGCGCTGGTAATAGGCGATATTGACCTCGGACAACAGCATCGCCCCGAGCGTCTCGCCTGACTTGACGAGATGATGCAGATAGGCGCGCGCGCAAGTGTTGGTCGAGGGCCAGTCGCTTTGCTCGTCGAGTGGCCGCGGATCGTCGGCATGCCTGGCATTGCGCAGATTGATCGGACCGAAGCGCGTGAAGGCCAGGCCATGTCGCCCGTTGCGGGTCGGCAGGACACAATCGAACATGTCGACGCCGCGCGTGATCGCTTCCAGCAGATCCTCGGGCGTGCCGACCCCCATCAGATACCTCGGACGGCCCCGCGGCAGAAACGGCACCACCTCGTCGATCATCGCCAGCATCACCGATTGCGGTTCGCCGACCGCCAGGCCGCCGATGGCGTAGCCGTGAAATCCGATCTCGACCAGGTCCCTCGCGCTGGCCTGGCGAAGTTCTGCCACATCGCCGCCCTGGACGATGCCGAACAGCAGGTTGCCTGGGACCGCGGTCTCGAACGCGCGCTTGCTGCGCTCCGCCCAGCGCAGGGACAGTTGCATCGCACGCTCAATCTCGCCGCGCTCCACCGGCAGTCGCACGCATTCATCGAGTTGCATCGCAATATCCGAGCCGAGCAGCAGCTGCACCTCGATCGCGCGTTCGGGCGAGAGCTCGACGCTGGCACCATCGATGTGGGAACGGAACCTCACCGCGCTTTCGCTGACCTTGCGCAGCTGCGAAAGCGACATGACCTGGAAGCCGCCGAAGTCGGTCAGCATGGGTCCGTTCCAGCCGGTGAATTTCTGCAGACCACCCAGCGCCGCGATCCGCTCGGCGCCGGGCCGCAGCATCAGGTGATAGGTATTGCCGAGCACGATATCGGTGCCGGCATCGCGGACCTCCCGCCAATGCAGGCCCTTCATCGCACCCGCGGTGCCGACCGGCATGAAGGCGGGGGTTCGCACAGGGCCATGCAGAGTCTTCAGCATGGCCGTGCGGGCCAGCCCATCTGCGCCGAGCAGTTCGAAATGATTGCAAGTTGTCATGGGGTGGACTTAGCACGAAACAGCAGGCAGGCATCGCCATAGGAATAGAACCGGTAGCCCCGCTCGATGGCATGGGCATAGGCGTGCTGCATCGTGCCGAGGCCGCTGAAGGCCGAGACCAGCATGAACAAGGTCGAACGCGGCAGATGGAAATTGGTCAAGAGAATATCGACCGCCCGAAACCGGTAGCCCGGCGTGATGAAAATCGCGGTCTCGCCCGCAAACGGCTCGATCGTGCCGTCCTCCGCGGTGGCGCTCTCCAGCAGGCGCAGCACGGTGGTGCCGACGGCAACAATGCGCCCGCCTTTGGCCCGCGCCGCATTAAGCGCCGCGGCAACATCGCCGGAGATCATACCCCACTCCGCGTGCATCCGGTGCGCTTCGGTGTCTTCCACCTTGACCGGCTGAAAGGTCCCTGCCCCGACATGCAGCGTGAGGCGGTGGATGGCGACGCCGCGCTCGCCCAACGCCATGGCAAGGGCCGGGGTAAAGTGCAGCCCTGCCGTCGGCGCTGCAACAGCCCCCTCGCTGGCCGCGAACATGGTCTGGTAATCGCTGATATCGCGGTCATCGGGCGCGCGTTTGGAGGCGATGTAAGGCGGCAACGGCGGCGATCCCAGTTCGGCGATGGCCTGGTCGAGCGCCGGCCCATGAAGCGAGAAGGACAGCGTCAACTCGCCATCACTCCCCTTGGCTTCGACCTTCGCGTCGAGATGGCCGAGCAGACATACCCTGCCCTCATGGCCGAAGCGCACCGTATCGCCCTCGGACAATTTCTTGGCGGGTTTGGCCAGCGCCTTCCAGCGCGAGCCGTCGAGCCGCTTTATCAGCGTTGCCTCGATCTTCGGCTCGGTATTGCGGCCGATGCGTCGCCCGCTCAGTTTGGCTGATATCACCTTGGTGTCGTTGACGACCAGTTGATCGCCCGGCTCGAGCCATCGCGGAAGGTCGGCCACGACGCCATCGCTCAGCAGCGCCTCTGGCCTCACCACCAGCATTCGCGCGGCATCGCGCGGGGATGCCGGACGCAGCGCGATGCTGGCGGCGGGAAGCTCGAAGTCGAACAGATCGGTGCGCATGGCGCGATGCGCTCCAGCCGTGCGCCTCATTCAGACGAGCGAGGCCTGCGCTGCGTCAATGAAGAGGACAGAACGTCTTATCATCATGGTTCGAGATGCGTGCTTCGCACGCTCCTCACCATCAAGGGGCAGGGATCACGCCGCGTCGTCGAGCGCCATACGCGCCTTGACGATCTTGTCGGGGTTCTGCACCGGTTCGCCGCGCTTGATCTTGTCGACGTTCTCCATGCCCGATGTCACCTTGCCCCAGACGGTGTACTGTTTATTGAGGAACGAGGCGTCGTCGAAGCAGATGAAGAACTGGCTGTCGCCGGAATCGGGGCTCGCGGCGCGCGCCATCGAGGCGGTGCCGCGCACATGGGGCTCGCTGTTGAACTCCGCCTTGAGCTTCTTGCCGGAACCACCGGTGCCGGTGCCCTGCGGGCAGCCGGTCTGCGCCATGAAACCCTCGATCACGCGATGGAACACGATGCCATCGTAAAATCCCTCGCGCACCAGTTCCTTGATCCGCGCCACGTGTCCAGGCGCCAGATCGGGCCGCATCTCGATGGTCACCGGTCCCTGCGTGGTTTCGAGAACCAGAGTATTTTCGGTGTCAGCCATGCTTTCTTCCCCTTCGGGTTTGGTGGAGATTGCCGAGTCCGGGACCGGCGGCAAACCGCCGGTCCTCACTTGATGTCGGAGGCGACCTGAACTTTGAGCATCTTGTCCGGATCGACCACGGGTTCGCCGCGCTTGATCTTGTCGACCACATCCATGCCCGACACGACCTCGCCGATCACGGTGTACTTGCCGTTGAGCGAAGAACCATCGGCGAACATGATGAAAAACTGCGAATTCGCCGAGTTGGGATCGCTGGTGCGCGCCATGCCGACGATACCACGGGTAAACGGCACGCTGGAAAATTCCGCCGGCAAATTCGGATATTTCGACCCACCGGTACCGTTGAAATTCTTGCCGTCGCCGGTCTGGGCCATGAACCCCTCGATGACCCGGTGGAACGGCACGTTGTTGTAATAGCCGTCTCGCGCCAACAGCTTGATGCGTTCGGCATGCTGGGGCGCGATGTCGGGCCGTAGCTTGATGATGATGCGGCCTTTGGTGGTGTCGATGACAATCGCATTAGCCTTGTCGAGCTTCGCAGGAAGCGGCTGGGCGATCGCGGGGACCGCGCAAATCAGCGCGGCGATGAGGGCGAGAGCACGGATCATGAAAACTCCGGATCAGATGAGGGGGTAGAGCATGTTGGCTGCGCTTTCACTTATGGCGCGAATTTAGTCTTCAGGCTGGCCGCGACCAGCGGCGGAACGAAGTTCGAGACATCGCCGCCCATGCCGGCGATCTGGCGCACCAACGTGGCCGTGATCGGGCGGACCATCGGTGATGCCGGCAGAAAGACGGTGCGAACCTCGGGCGCCATGGTCTCATTCATGCCCGCGATTTGCATCTCGTAGTCGAGATCGGTGCCGTCCCGAAGGCCGCGAATGAGAATGGTAGCGCCGGCGCGCTTCGCCGCCGTCACAGTCAGGTCGTCGAAGGTGGTGCAGTCGAACGCGCACCCCGCCGCCGCCGCCACCGGACCGAATACCGCCCGAATCATCTCCAGCCGCTCCTCCACTGAAAACAAAGGCTTCCGGCTCGGATGGACCCCGATAGCGGCGATCAGCCGATCGCACAGGCCCACGGCGTGTCGGACGACATCCAGATGGCCGTTAGTAACGGGGTCGAAGGAGCCAGGATAAAGAGCGATACGGGGCATAAGCCCCCCTCTACCCTGCTCCGCGCAACCCCGCAAGCCGCCCCCGGTTCCCGCCTGCGCGGCAAACTCGACGGTTTTATTTTCTGTTGATTGCTGAACCACTTGTGGGGTCACGGAGTCTTCCATGCGAGCCGCCAATGTTTCGTCGCCAGGAGGGGGATGAAACACAACTGCGGCGCGAAGAAACCGTTTTCGAACGCTGGCGAAGAAGTGCGGAAACGAACGCTAACTAAGCGTTAACCAACGAGATGCGGGGCCGCCAAGGCCCCAACGACAGGGGACCGTGATGATCAAGGCTGTTGCAGCGATTTTTATCGCTGGGTTTGTTGCCGCTGCCCTCACCCTTCTTCCGGGCTTTGCCCCACAGGTCGAGGCCAGCGTTCCGCTCGCGCTTGCGAAGTCGGACCGGCTGGACATCCACAAGGTGGGCCGCGATTGCTCGCAGCAGGCCTGGCCGAATTTCGAAGCCAGCTGCCTGCGCTCCCCAGGTTCCAAGGTCACGATCCGGGAAGCCCGGCTGGTGACGGCCGACCGCACGCCGTAAGGCGCCAAGACGGCGGGACCGAAACCAGGATTTTGCGTACCGAGTGCCGGGTCCGTCAGCGAATGGGTCCTTTGGGGGTTGGTCCAGGACTTGAAGTGCGGATCGCCGCGACAAGCTAGCCGAGCGGCACGCTCTGGGCATGCCTGAAGATGTTTCCCGGATCGTATTGCGCCTTGATCTTCATCAGCCTGCCGAGGTTATCGCCCCAATAGGCCTTGGCGTAATGCTCGCCCAGATCAAGATCACAATAATTCACATAGGATCCACCTGAAACAAATGGCCGCATCGAGGCATACAAGGTCCGCATCATCGCGATGTCAGCGTCGGAATCGGCCGCACTATTCCATTCCTTGTAATACTGGATCGAGTATTTGGTTTCCCCGCGGTGCACAAACGCCGTCGCATCGGAAGCAACCTTGTTGATCGCACCGCCATAGGTGTCAAACAACACCGAAATCGGGGACGGTGCTCTCTGCAGACCGCTCAGCAACGTCAATATGGCCTGATCGCTCAAGAGATCGATGACGTAATCAGATTTTCCCTTCATGAAGACCTGGGGAGCGCCGCCGCCGTCGAAGACGATGGCGGCGGCCTTGAAGGTCTGCGTTTTTGTGGAGACCTGATCCGCGGCTCCGGCGACCCTTTGCAGGCGCTTCAACTCGGCGATCAGCTTGCTTTCTGATTGTACCGACAACCCGGCAAAATGCACCTTGATTCGCCCCCCGGGGGCCGTGTCCAGGTGCAGTGTGCCCGTGATCGCGGGCGGCAAATCCGCGCAGCCATTGCTGCCATGCCTGCACGATTTTAGTCGCCGGAGCGACCGACCTGCTCCAGGTGATGCCGAACCGGGCAACCATATCGACCGCGCTGGTTCGGAAATTGAAATTGGTGACAACGCCGAAGTTTCCATTGCCGCCGCCGCGCAATGCCCAGAACAGATCTGGATCCTTCTGCTCGCTGACAGTGCGAATCTGCCCCATCGCATCGACCACTTCCATCGACAGGATACTGTCGCAGGCGAGCCCAAAGGGACGCCCGAGCAGTCCAAAGCCTCCGCCCAGCGAATGGCCGGCAACTCCTACCGGAAAACAACTTCCCGCTGGAATCGCCACGTCGGCACGCCAGAGATGCGTGTAAACCGAGCCGAGGTTTGCTCCTGAGCCGACCGACACCGATTTATCGTCGTCCGAGAGCTTGATCGCAGCGATGCCGCGAACGTCGATCACAAGATCCGGACTCTGAGAAAACCCCTCATAGGAGTGCCCGCCCGACCGTACCGCAAAGCCTACGCCGTTTTCTGTGGCCCAGAGAATCGTGGCGCTGACGGCCCCGGCGCTCGCGGCGATGACACGCAGTTGCGGCGCGATTTGAGTTCGCTTGTTGAATGACAGGTTCTTGGCGGCGGAGGCCTTGTCCGTGGCAAGCAGGACGATATCCTTCTTGGGATCGAGCCGCGCCTTCAGCGCTGCAACCGGCAGACCAGTATCGGCCTCCGCACGGCCCACCGAAAGCAGCGAACCGCCGACAATCAAATGGGCCGACAAACCACCCGAAACCTTTAGAAAATCACGTCTTTGCATTTCCAATATCCTCCGATCTAATCGCATCGCAGCAGCGGCTGAAAAAATTGCGGCTGATGAAAATTCGGCTTATCGGCTTTCGGCAGGAATGAACTCCAGTAGCTGCGTTTCGGCGCGCGCTGCAGAATGGAATAGAAATTTCCCCGGATTTTTTTGGGATCACCGTCCCAGCCCAGCGCTTTCAGAGGAACCTTCAACTCCGACGACCAACCGCCCGGCCGAAGGTTCGCCGCCGACACCAGACCCAGATCGACCTGCTCCAGATGCCGCGCGGGACTGACGATCTTCACCTGAAACGTCTGGTTGTACGGCGTTACTTCGAATTCATAATACGGAAATCCGGTTTCCGAAAACGTCACAAACAATTCGACGACGTCGAACATGTAGGGATATTGCCCAGGCCTGAGAACCTTCCTGGCGTTGATGGACGGAGCTGTCACCGAATAGCTCACGGTCAACGCGTCGTCAGCGAGCGAGGCTCTCGCTTGCACCTGCTCCTTGAGAAGCAACTTCGCCGGTGAAACCAGCGACAGGTCGCAGGCCAGAGCCCCCGGAGAAACACACAGCAGCGCAATGACAAGAAGCGGCTTCATGACGGACCTAGACGGACGGCGACGATCGCGGCGCCGATCAACCTAGCCCGTTTGATGCGCGACTGGATACCTAAAGTTGCGGCGTCGTCCAAGCCAACCGCCAGCCATGCAGCACGCGCTTGGCGCCCACCGAGCGCTCCGGGTCATCGAACTGGAGGCCGGCGGACGCCCTAGCCTCCATTGCCGTTTTCGGAGTCCTCGCCGATGTGCTCGACCGACACCACATGCTCGTCCTCGGCGGTGTCGAACACGATCACGCCCTGGGTCGAGCGGCCGGCGATTCGGATGCCCTCGACCGGGCAGCGGATCAATTGCCCCTTGTCGGTCACCAGCATGATCTGGTCGGAATCCTCCACCGGGAATGAGGCCACCAGCTTGCCGTTGCGATCGTTCACGGACATCGCCACGATACCCTTGCCGCCGCGGCCGGTGGTGCGGTATTCAAATGACGACGAACGCTTGCCGTAGCCGTTTTCGCTGATGGTCAGCACGAACTGTTCGCTGGCCGACATTTCGACATAACGCTGCTCACCGAGTTCAATGGCGCCCGACGCATCCTCGCCATCGGTCCCGACCTCCTCCTCGACGCCGCCCCGCCGCACCGCGTTGGCGCGTCGGAGGTAGGCGGCCCGTTCCTCGGCGTCGGCATCCATATGGCGCAGGATGGTCAGCGAAATCACCTTGTCGTTTTCAGGCAAGGCAATGCCGCGCACGCCCATCGAGGTGCGGCCGGTGAACACCCGCACGTCGGTGACGGGGAAGCGGATGCACTGGCCGCCGGCGGCAGTCAACAGCACGTCGTCACGCTCGGTGCAGATCTGAACGTCGACGATCGCTTCGTCTTCATCGAGCTTCATGGCGATAATGCCGGATCGCCTGACGTCGATGAAGTCCGACAGCTTGTTGCGGCGGACGTTGCCGCCGGTGGTCGCGAACATCACATCGAGATTGGCCCAGGAGGATTCATCCTCGGGCAGCGGCATGATGGTGGTGATGCGCTCGCCCTGCTCCAGCGGCAGGATGTTGATCAAGGCCTTGCCGCGCGCGTTGGGCGCCGCCACCGGCAGACGCCAGACCTTTTCCTTGTAGACCTGGCCGCGCGATGAGAAGAACAGGACCGGGGTATGGGTCGAGGCGACGAACAGGCGGCTGACAAAATCCTCGTCCCGGGTCTGCATCCCCGCGCGGCCCTTGCCGCCGCGGCGCTGGGCGCGATAGGTCGACAGCGGCACGCGCTTGACGTAGCCGGCATGCGAGACCGTGACCACCATGTCCTCGCGCTGGATAAGGTCCTCGTCCTCGACCTCGCCTTCGTGCTCGATGATGACGGTTTTCCGCGGGGTGGCGAATTCGGATTTCACGTCGGCCAGTTCGGTCTTGATGATCGTCTGGACCCGGGCGCGGGAACGCAGGATGTCGAGATAATCGGCAATTTCCAGCGCCAATTTATCGAGTTCCTGAGAAATCTCCTCGCGCCCGAGCGCGGTGAGGCGCTGTAGCCTGAGGTCGAGAATGGCCTTGGCCTGCTCCATCGACAGCCGCGCGGTGCCGTCGGGGCTGAGCCGGTGGCGCGGATCGTCGATCAGCGTGATCATCGCGGCCACGTCTTTAGCTGGCCAGTCGCGCGCCATCAGGGTTTCGCGCGCGGTGGCCGGATCGGGCGAGGTCCGGATCACGCGAATGATCTCGTCGATATTGGCGACCGCAATGGCCAGACCGACCAGGATATGGGCGCGGTCGCGGGCCTTGTTGAGCAGGAATTTGGTCCGGCGTGTCACCACCTGTTCGCGGAAGGCGATGAACAGCGTCAGCAAATCCTTCAGGTTCATCAACTGCGGCCGGCCGGCATCGAGCGCCACCATGTTGGCGCCGAAATTGGTCTGCAGCGGCGTGAACCGGTAAAGTTGATTCAAGACCACGTCCGCCATGGCATCGCGCTTCAGTTCGACCACCACGCGAAATCCATCGCGATCGGATTCGTCCCGCAGGTCCGAAATGCCCTCGATCTTCTTCTCACGCACCAGTTCGGCGATGCGCTCGACCATGGTGGCCTTGTTCACCTGATAGGGAATTTCCGAGATGATGATCGCCTCGCGATCCCTGCGGATGGTGTCGATGGTAACCTTGCCGCGCATCACGATCGAGCCGCGGCCGAGATGGTAGGCGGCGCGGATGCCCTGCCGTCCGAGGATGATGCCGCCGGTGGGAAAATCCGGGCCCGGAATGATGTTGATGAGGTCGTCGATGCCGAGCGCGGGGTCGTCGATCAGCGCCAGGCAGGCGTCGATCACCTCACCAAGATTGTGCGGCGGAATGTTGGTGGCCATGCCGACCGCGATCCCGCCGGCGCCGTTGACAAGCAGGTTCGGGAATTTCGCCGGCAGCGGGTTCGGTTCGCGCTCGGAGCTGTCGTAATTGGGCTGGAAGTCGACGGTGTCCTTGTCGATATCATCGAGCAGCGATTGAGCGATCTTGGTGAGGCGGGATTCGGTGTAGCGCATGGCGGCCGCCATATCGCCGTCCACCGAGCCGAAATTGCCCTGCCCGTCGATCAACGGCACGCGCATCGAGAAATCCTGCGCCATCCGGACCAGCGCGTCGTAGACCGACTGGTCGCCGTGGGGATGGTATTTGCCGATGACGTCGCCGACGGTCCGCGCCGACTTGCGATAGGGCTTGTTCCACTCGAAGCCGTTCTCATACATCGCATAGAGGATGCGCCGATGAACCGGCTTCAGTCCGTCGCGGGCGTCGGGCAGCGCGCGCGCCACGATCACGCTCATGGCGTAATCGAGGTAGCTTCGCTTCATCTCGTCGAGGATGGATACGGGCCGAATATCGGTAGGACCCGGAGGCTCTCCGGGCTTGGTATCTTCAGGATCAGACAAAGGGGGAATCCAGTCAGTTTTAGCTCGGAATCATATAGCCTATCGGTTGCGTCCAAACCACCCTAAACTGGCCGCGCCAGACAGCTTTTTCCCTTCGATTTTCCAGAGACTTAACGGGATCGAGAACCGGTCGGCGAAGCCGCCAAAAAAGTGCCGGACAGGTGCGGCCGGGCGGCCCCAGGTCAACCCCGGCGACGTTCGAGCGCAGGCCACATTGCTAAGAACCGAACACCACGTTGTACATGATGCGCCCGGGCAACAGCGTAAAGGCCCCTGCGATGACGAGGGCACCGGTGAAAGTCAGGATCATCGCACGTCGATGGGCACTGACCCGGTGCCGATGCGCCTGCCAGACCGCCAGCGGAACCATGCCCAGCACGAAGATCGATATCAGATGGATCGGGCTCCAGGGACCGAGCAGGCGGATCTGATGGATCCAGAACGAACTGAGCGCTACCACCATCATCAGTGCGACCCAGATCCAGCCCAGCGCGCGATGAGGCAAGGTGCCCTTCGGCGCCGCCAACTGCACCACGCCCAGCGCGAAGGCCGCCATCGCGGCGAAGGCGTGAAGGGGGATCGCGGGAGCGGCATCGAGAAGCGGCGCGAGCGACATTTGCAACCTCCTGGCCATGGCCCAAGCGCCATGTGAAGAGTATTTACATATATCTTTCCGCTGTCAAGATGATTTTGACACCGTCAAGATAGTCGCTGGGGCGCCCCGCCCGTTCCAAAATCAGCTCTTTGGCCGAAAGCCGCCGAGTCCGCGACCACCTGTCACCCGGGGAACAGCGCGGCTCGAAGGAAGCGGCGACAATGCTTGCAACAGGCCGGGCGAGTGGTTCGCTCCGACCCTTTGGACAAGGGAGATATTCCGTGCGCAAAATGATCCTGATCGCCGCGTTCGCGTTGCTGTCGACTTCTACGTGCTACGCGAATCTGAGCCTCGCCGACGCCTCCCAGCCAACAACCGAACAGCCGAAGGCGCGCAGCCCCGAGGAACACCCGGTCGCGCACGAGCGGCGCGCGGCGATCTCAAGACCCAGGCGAAGGCACGTCCTTGTCGAGGCGCAATTCCTGTCCGGCTGGACCAGGCACTGCTGGTGACCGGCACGCCGCGCTCATGCCGGCAGCCTGCCTATCGAACCGCGCTGCAAGCTTCCATGCGCTGGTGTCCGGATCCGCTTTCCCCTATGATTTCTGGGTTTACGGTGGAGGGCACATGGCTGGGAGCGACGAAGCCGACGTAACAGAACATTGGTTCCTCCGGCGTAGGTTGTTGAGATTGACGGGAATGGGTTTCGTCGCGCTTTCCGCCACCTCCGCCCAAGTCTTTGCGCGCGAGCTGGCCGGCACAGTCGCCGACGTGAGGGGCGAGGCCTTTGCCGAGGCGCAACAGGAGCGCCGCAAGCTGGAGAATACCGCGGCTGTCTTCCTCGCGGACGAAGTGAGCACCGCGGCCGCGTCGCGACTTGCCATCCATCTCGGTACCGACACGACGGTCCGGCTCGGCGAATTGGCCCGACTTACAATCGACCGGACGATCGAAAATGCCGGTGGGGATCTCACGCTGACGTCAGGTCCGCTGCTCTACGACCGGATGCCGGGCGCCGGTCCACGGCCATTGAGCATTCGAAGCTCCTTCGGGCTGATCGTGGTACGCGGTACGCGTTTCTTCGCCGGTCCCAGTGCAGACGTTTTCGGTGTCTTCGTCCAGCGCGGACGCGTCGCCGTGCGGGCGGCGGGACAAGAGGTCATCTTGGGTCAGGGAGAGGGCACCAATATCGCCCATCCCGGCGACGCGCCGACGCCTCCTTCGCCCTGGCAACAGCCCCGTATCGATGCCGCATTCGAAAGCGTCAATTGATTTTCAGTCCGCGCAGCCGCTGTTGCAAACCATTTTTCGTCAAGCTTCTTTATTGGGATCCGGTTCGATTCTCCCATGGCAAGCACAAACTCCATCATCCCACTGTTGATGCGAACCGAGCTTTTCCGCGGACTGGAGAGCACGTATCTCGCAGCCTGTGCTGCCGCTTTCCACCCTGTTGATTTCGCCAAGGGCGAGACGCTGTTTGCGCGCGGAGACACCGGCAACCGTCTTTATCTGATAGCGGACGGACGCGTACGCGTCGCTGTCGTCACCGACGAAGGGCGCGAGCTGAGCTTCCGGCATGCCACAGCGGGAGATCTCGTCGGCGAGATCGCCGCACTCGACGGCGAGCCGCGAAGCGCCGACGCGCTGGCGCTAAGCGCCGTACACGCCTACAGCCTTGAAAGAGGCGCGCTGACGAGCCTCTGCGCGTCACATCCGGCGATTCTGACGGCACTTGTCCGCTACCTGTGTCGCAGGATCAGGGACACCAGCAATCAGCTCGAGGCGATCGCCTTCTATCCTATCGAGGTGCGGCTCGCGCGCTTCCTGCTGGTCGCGCTCGGAGGCCGCAAGGCGGAAAACAACAAGCGCATTCCGCTCGATCTCGGCTTTTCCCAGAGCGAACTTGCCCAGCTGCTCGGCGCCAGCCGTCCCAAGGTCAATGCCGCGCTCGGTTGGCTCGAGGAAACCGATGCCATCAAGCGAACCATCGACCGGATCTTCTGCGACCCTGCAAAATTATCCAAGATAGCCCAGGGGAACGATGTCTAGGCTCGCCTCGCGCAATCCGGCTCCTCGCATCGCCGGTCTTGCGGCGCTTCTGTTGGTTGACGCGGCCGTGCTGCTGTTGCCCGAGACCTGGCTGGAAATCGTCCGCGAGAATGCCTTCGACATCGTCCTTGCCGGCGCCCAACACATGTCCGGCGCGGCTCCGCACGACACCCCCGTCAATGCGATCGTCGTCGATATCGATCGTCGCTCGCTTGAGGAAATTGGTCCGTGGCCATGGCCGCGAGAAGCCATGGCCCATCTGGCCGAAGCGATCGCCAGGGCCAAGCCGGCCGTCGTCGCCTTCGACATCCTTTTTGCCGAACCGGACAACCGCTCGCCAGCCGCGCTCGCACGCCAGCTCGCGGGCATCACCGGCCGGACAGATGTTGCCGAGCTTGCAAAATCGCTGCCGGACGGGGACGCTCTGCTGGCGAAGTCCTTCAAGGCCTCGCCTGTGGTGCTCGGCTTCGTTCTCGACCCCGAGCAGGCAGGATCGGTCCCGGCACCACCCATTCTCATCCGCGGATCGCTGCCATTCGGCAGCCTGTGGCGTGGCGCCGGCGCCATCGGTCCGCCCCCGTCGCTTGGCGGAAGCATCCAAGGGTTGGGCGCGTTGTCGCTGCCGGCCAGCGCCGACGGCGTGATCCGTCGCGTGCCGCTATTTGTCGGTGCAAGCGAGAGGCTGCTGCCGGGTCTCGCGCTCGAGACTGTGCGGGTGCTGCTCCGGATATCGGACTACGCCCTGCAATCCAGCCCTCCCCTGCTGGAACTGGGAGACGCCAGGCTCTCCTTGCCGCCGGATGGACTGTTGCGCCTGCTGCCAGTCGGCCAGGACCGGCACGCCGCGCGCACCGTTGCCGCGGTGGATGTGCTTCGAGAATCGGACGTGTCGCGTCTCACTGGGGCCGCGGTGGTCGTCGGCGGCTCCGCCCCAGAGCTTGGCGGATTGCGCAAGACGCCGACCGACCCGCTGACGCCCGACACACAGATCCAGGCCGACGCGGTCGAGCAGATCCTGGCCGGCAGGGCTCCGCGCGAGTTTGCCAATGCCGGCGTCGTCGGGCTGTCGGCTATCAATATCCTTGGCCTCGTCATGCTCATCGCAGGTGCCGAGCTGCCGCCGTTCGCCGGCGCGCTGATACTCGGCGTCGTTCTCGCGCTGTTCTGGGGTGCGGCGGTGAGCCTGGCGACATTCGCCGACCGCCTGCTCGATCCGCTCACGCCGAGTTTTGCCGCGATCGGTGTCTTTGCGGTCGCGGCAACCTGGACTTATGCGATAACGCATCGCCGTGAAGCGCTGGTACGCCGCCGCTTCGAGCAGCATCTGGCGCCCGCCGTCGTGCGGCAGATCATCGACAATCCCGGCATCGTCAAGCTGGGCGGCGAGCGGCGGCAGGTCACGGCGCTGTTCACCGACATCGAGAGCTTTACGTCAATGACCCATCGCGCCGGCCCGGAGCAACTGGTCGCGGTCCTCGATCAGTATTTCGAGGGTTGCGCCGCGATCATCGTCGAGCACGGCGGAATGATTGACAAGATTGTCGGCGATGCCGTCCATGCCCTGTTCAACGCACCGGTCGACCTGCCCGATCATCCGAGGCGGGCGGTAGCGTGCGCGACTGCGCTCCGGCACTGGTCGGCGGCCTTCCGTCAAACGGCATTACCGGCCTCGCTCGGCTTCGGCCGCACCAGGATCGGCATCGAGACCGGCGATGCCATCGTGGGCGACGTCGGCATCCGCGCCAAGCTCGACTACACCGCGCACGGCGACGCCGTGAACGCGGCAGCGCGCCTGGAAGCAGCGAACAAGGAGCTCGGCTCGACCATTTGCATCGGCCCCGTGGCGGCGTCGCTTTGCGATGCCGCCGCACTCCGGCCGCTTGGGACCATCACCTTGCGCGGGCGCGACGAATCCCAGGCCGTGTTCGAGCCTTGGCCCGAAGGCGCGAAAGACATCTGGCGCGAGAAGTATTTGGCTGCGTTCGGTTTGATCCGGCAGGATCCTGCGAAGGCCGCGGACCGCTTTGCACAGCTGGCGGCGGAATTGCCCGGCGATCCCGTGTCGAAACAATTTGCCGAGCAGCTGCGGCGACGCAGAACCATCACTCCGTGACGAGCGTATGAGTGGCTCGCTTCGCCTGCTCTCAGAACGGAATATCGTCGTCCATGTCGCTGTTGCGCGCACCTGACGCGACCGCGCGGCGTGGCGGCGCGACGGAGGCACCGGCGGAGCCGAAGTCGCCGCTGGACTCGTCGGGTCCAAAGCTGCCGCTCGCCCCGCCGCTGCGTCCTTCAAGCATGGTCAGGACCGAATTGAAGCCCTGCAGCACCACCTCGGTGGAGTACTTTTCGACACCACTCTGGTCGGTCCATTTGCGGGTCTGCAGCTGGCCTTCGAGATAAACCTTGGCGCCCTTCTTGAGGTATTGCTCGGCGATCTTGCAGAGCGCCTCGTTGAAGATCACCACCCGGTGCCACTCGGTCTTCTCCTTGCGCTCACCGGTCGCCTTGTCGCGCCAGGTTTCGGAAGTCGCCACGCTCAGATTTGCGATCGGACGCCCGTCCTGAGTTCGCCGGATCTCCGGATCCTTGCCCAGGTTTCCGACCAAAATTACCTTATTCACGCTTCCCGCCATCGCCGCTCTCCACTCTCGAAATCACTGAACCGCCTAAATCGCACGGTCTCGCCGGAGCCATCGGGCTTCCGCCTTGGCCGCCAGCGTCCGCACAGCCATCGTCGGGTAAACCTTTACGCTCGCCGCAGCCGCCGACCCGGACATTCCCTCGGTTATCCACATATAGCACTCGCGGACGCTTTGTTCCAGTTTTGTTCCAAATAAAGATGGCTCTGAGGAACTCTTGCCTGGTTTTTTAAGGCAACTAAACACCTTTACAGTACGCGTCACTGGCTCTCGAATTCGCGAATATTACATAAGCTTAACCTGATACCTTCACCAATTATGAGCGACTGTTGCATTTCGGAGACCGCGCCGCGAATTATATCGGCTATATTCGCATTGGGTGCTGCCGCATCAGCGGTTAATTTGTAAGCGTTTCAGAGCTGAGTTAAGGCCGAGCTATGACAGGCCGGAAAGACGCCATCAAGAGGCTGCTGCTTGGGGCCACGGGTCTCATTGCGGGTGGCATGGCTGCGCCGGCCCTGGCTGCGGACCTGCCGGCTGCCACCTACACCAAAGCGCCCGCGATGATCGCTGCCATCTACGACTGGAGCGGTTTCTATTTTGGCCTCAACGGCGGCGGCGGATCGAGCCATAAATGCTGGAGCATCACCAACAACTTGGGAGTTGTCGGTGCGCCCGCCCCCGAAGGATGCCATGACGCGACCGGCGGCACCGCTGGTGGTCAGGTCGGTTACCGCTGGCAGACCAACTCCTGGGTGTTCGGCGTCGAAGGACAGGGCAACTGGGCCAACCTCACAGGCTCGAATCCGAGCCTGTTTTTCGGCCCGGGCGTGGCCACTAACCAGACGCGGATCAACGGTTTTGGCCTGTTGACCGGACAGGCCGGTTACGCCTGGAACACGGTTCTTCTGTACCTCAAGGGCGGCGCCGCTGTTGTCGCGGACCGTTTCACCGGAGTGAATCCCGCGACTGGCACGGCCTTCGATCAGGCCACCGATACCCGTTGGGGTGGCGCGGTGGGCACCGGTGTCGAATTCAGTTTTGCCGCCAACTGGTCGGCGGCGGTCGAGTATGATCACATGTTCATGGGCACGCGCGCCGATACTTTCGTATCGACGGGCGTGAACACTCCGGTCGGCACGCTCTCGCGCGTCGATAACATTCATCAGGACGTCGACATGGTCACCGCGCATATCAACTACCGCTGGGGTGGCCCGGTAATCTCCAAGTACTGACGCGAGACTGCGGATAGCGTCTCGAAACAAAAAAGGACGGCCTCGCGCCGGCCCTTTGTGTTCCAATCCCGCAACAAACCGTTGATGGTTTGCAGAGAGCACTGGAAATCGGGCTCCGTTCTTCCTATGTTCCAAGCTCATGCAAGGCTTTCTCGCGGATTTGTCCGGAGGATACGCCCGACGTGAAGCATTACCCGGGCGTCTGGAAGCAACGACATGGATGAAGTCCTCAAGGCCAAGCGCCAGCCGACCGCGGCCAGCCAACGCGCCATCACAATTCGCGGCGCGCGCGAGCACAACCTCAAAAACATCGACGTCGAAATACCCCGCGACCGGCTGGTGGTGTTCACGGGGTTGTCCGGCTCCGGCAAGTCGTCGCTGGCCTTCGATACCATCTATGCCGAAGGCCAGCGGCGCTACGTGGAATCGCTGTCGGCCTATGCGCGGCAGTTCCTGGAAATGATGCAGAAGCCCGATGTCGACCAGATCGACGGGCTGTCGCCGGCGATCTCGATCGAGCAGAAGACCACCTCCAAAAACCCACGCTCCACGGTCGGCACGGTGACCGAGATCTATGACTACATGCGGCTGTTGTGGGCGCGGGTCGGCGTACCCTACTCGCCCGCCACCGGCCTGCCGATCGAAAGCCAGACCGTCTCGCAGATGGTCGACCGCGTGCTCGCTCTGCCGGAAGGCACCAGACTCTATCTGCTGGCGCCGGTCGTACGCGGCCGCAAAGGCGAGTACAGGAAAGAGCTCGCCGACTATCTCAAGAAGGGTTTCCAGCGCGTCAAGATCGACGGCACCTTCCACGAGCTTTCGGATGCGCCGGTGCTGGACAAGAAATTCCCGCACGACATCGACGTCGTGGTCGACCGCATCGTGGTGCGGGGCGACATCGGCCAGCGGCTGGCGGAAAGTTTTGAGACCGCGCTGAAGCTCGCCGAGGGGCTTGCTGTCATCGAATATGCGGATGCGACCCCTGCCCCCAACGCGCCCGCAGCGGGGGCCGAATCCGCGGCAAAGAAAGTCGCAAAAATCCACGACAAGAGCGGGCCGGAGCGGATTCTGTTTTCGGAAAAATTCGCCTGTCCGGTGTCCGGCTTTACGATTCCGGACATCGAGCCGCGGCTGTTCTCCTTCAACAATCCATACGGCGCCTGCCCGGCCTGCGGGGGGCTCGGTATCGAGCAGCATATCGACGAAGACCTGGTCATTCCCGACAAGGAACTCACCTTGCGGAAGGGCGCGATCGCGCCATGGGCGAAGTCCTCCTCGCCCTATTACATCCAGACCCTGACGGCGCTCGGCAAATTCTACAAATTCACCCTCGATACCAGGTGGAAAGACCTGCCCAAGAAGACCCGCGACGCCATCCTGCACGGTTCTGGCGAGGACGAGATCAAGTTCTCCTACGAAGACGGCGTCCGGTCCTATGATACCAAGAAACCGTTCGAGGGCGTCGTCACCAACATCAACCGGCGCTACCGCGAGACCGAGAGCGAATGGGCGCGCGAGGAGCTGGCAAAGTACTTTTCCGATATTCCCTGCGCTGCCTGCCATGGCTTTCGCCTCAAGCCGGAAGCGCTGTGCGTCAAGATCGGCGGCAAGCACATCGGCGAGATCTCCGAATTGTCGGTGCGTCGCGCCGGGGAATGGTTCGAGAGCGTGCCGGCGGTCCTCAGCGCGCAGCAGAATGAAATCGCTGCGCGCGTGCTGAAGGAAATCCGGGAGCGGCTGTCCTTCCTGCTCGATGTCGGTTTGAACTACCTGACGCTGGCGCGCGCCTCCGGCACCCTGAGCGGCGGCGAAAGCCAGCGCATCCGGCTGGCCTCGCAGATCGGCTCGGGTCTCACCGGCGTGCTCTATGTGCTGGACGAACCCTCGATCGGGCTGCACCAGCGCGACAATGCAAGGCTTCTGGATACCCTGAAACGGCTGCGCGATCTCGGCAACACCGTGATCGTGGTCGAGCATGACGAGGACGCGATCCGGCTGGCCGATCACGTGCTCGATATCGGTCCCGGCGCCGGCATGCATGGCGGCCACATCATCGCCCAGGGCACGCCCGCCGACATCATGCGGAATGCCAAATCGCTGACCGGCAAATATCTCACCGGCGAGCTGTCGGTCGATATCCCAGAGCGGCGGCCGCCGAACCATCGCCGCACCATCAAGGTCATCAATGCGCGGGGCAATAATCTGAAAAACATCTCGGCGGAAATTCCGCTGGGCCTGTTCACCTGCGTCACCGGTGTTTCCGGTGGCGGCAAGTCGACGCTTTTGATCGATACGCTCTACAAGGCGATCGCCCGCAAGCTCAATAATGCCAGCGAAGGCGCCGCGCCGCACGACCGCATCGAGGGGCTGGAACACATCGACAAGATCATCGACATCGACCAGTCGCCGATCGGCCGCACCCCGCGCTCCAACCCGGCGACCTATACCGGCGCGTTCACACCGATCCGCGAGTGGTTCGCCGGCCTGCCCGAGGCCAAGGCGCGCGGCTACGAGCCCGGGCGGTTTTCCTTCAACGTCAAGGGCGGCCGCTGCGAGGCCTGCCAGGGCGACGGCGTGATCAAGATCGAGATGCACTTCCTGCCCGACGTCTACGTCACCTGCGACGTCTGCAAGGGAAAACGCTACAACCGCGAGACGCTGGAGGTCTTGTTCAAGGGCAAGTCGATCTCGGATGTGCTCGACATGACCGTTGAGGAAGCCGCCGACTTCTTCAAGGCGGTGCCGCGCGTGCGCGAGACCTTTAAAACCCTGCATCGGGTCGGCTTGGATTACATCCATGTCGGCCAGCAGGCGACGACGCTATCGGGTGGCGAGGCGCAGCGCGTCAAGCTGGCCAAGGAACTCTCAAAGCGTGCCACGGGGCGAACGCTCTACATCCTGGACGAGCCGACCACGGGGCTGCATTTCCACGACGTGAAGAAATTGCTGGAGGTGCTGCACGAGTTGGTGTCGCAGGGCAACACGGTCGTGGTGATCGAGCACAATCTCGAGGTGATCAAAACCGCCGACTGGGTGATCGACCTCGGCCCCGAAGGCGGCGACGGCGGCGGCGAGATCGTCGCCTGGGGCCCGCCGGAGGACATCGTCAAGGCGCCACGGAGTTACACCGGCAGGTTCCTGGCCCCGGTGCTGGCGAAGGCGGGCAAGCCAAGGAAAAGCGGGGCGAGCGAGGCGGCGGAGTAAGCAATCGCACCCTTGCGCTGTTGCCTCCAGTCACAAGATCGGGCGCTCCCCTTGCGGGCCTGGTCGCCTCGGGCCCCATGCGGTCAGCGTAAGCCAGCAAGTTCAGCCTGGTTGTGAAGCGGGCGACTCGCTCGGAGCCGCGGTGGCAGCCGGCCGCAGATGGAATTCGCCAGGGCGCGCATCAGTTCGGTCGTCTGCGCCTCAGCCCGACCTCCGCGCACCTCGACCATCACGATCGCGAGCGCGGCGGTCGAGACGAGATGGAAGACTACCAGCGCGGCGGCTAAGATCCCCAACGCGCTTGACCCCGCGGCGGCTATCCTCGCTCTCACGACGCGCGAGGCCGTAGCCATGGGATGTAGAACCGCAAGGGATGACCGAGCAGCAGCACGATCGGCGCGAGATAGGTGCCGGGCACGTCGCCGCCGGGCGCGAGATGCGCCAGGAGGTTCGGATAGCGCAGCGCATCGAACATCATCACCGTGGCGTGGCAAATGTTGGTGATGATGGTCAGATCGGTGATCGGCAAGTACCTGATCGGATCGCGTGCACCCCACAGGAAGAACAGGCCCAGTATGAAGTAGTTGTTCACCAGCATGTGCTCCATGGCGAAGTTGCGGCCTGGCGCAATCCAGATCCAGCCGTCGCGCTCAAGGTAAATGTACGCCGGGAACAGGATCGAGTAGCCGAAGAAGGCGATCAGCATGGTGATGCTGGCCCAGGGATAATCTTTGGAAATGAAGCCCACGTTTGCGTCTCCACCGTTGCTTCTCCCCGAACCATAGGTGCTTGCACGTGCATCGTCTGGTGAATTAGGTTCAGGAGGCTTGAGGCTGGCTCAAGGGAGCACGTGGTCATGACGCGGCGACCAGAGTTGAAGGCTTTGGAGGTGTTCGAGGCGGTGGCGCGCCTGGGCGGCTTTCAGAAGGCGGCCCGCGACCTTGGCCTGACGGGCTCTGCGATCAGCCACCAAATTCGTGTGTTGGAGGATCTGGTCGGAGAGCCCCTGTTCACGCGCAGCAGCGGCAGGGCGATGCTGACCGCCGCGGGTGCTACCCTCGGCCGCCACGCCTCGGCGGCGCTGCGCGAGATCGACGCGGGTCTCGATCAGGTCCGCGCGGCGCACGCGGACTCCGGACTATGCGTATCGGCGCCGCCGCATTTCGCGGCGCGTTTTCTGGTCGGCCGGATCCAGGCCTTCGCGAAGGGGCATCCCGGGATCCAGGTCCGCCTAAGCGTGGAGAGCCGTCACGTCGACTTCGAACGCGAGCCGGTCGATCTCGCCATTCGCTTTGGCTCCGGCGCCTGGGCGGGGCTTCGCGCCGAGATGCTGTTTCAACCGCGCGTCGTCGCAGTATGTGCGCCAGGGATATTGTCGCCTTGCGCCACGGCCTCCGATCTCGCCCGCCAAACCTGGCTCGGTCTATCGGTCGAAGGCAATTTCGCCGCGCAATACCTGGCGTCAGTCGGCATCGGCGCGACCAAGCCCTTGGCGGAAGTTCGCTTCGACACTTTTGTTGCGGCGCTGCAGGCCGCCATTGATGGACAGGGGGTGATGCTCGCGCCGCTGGAGTTCGTGCGATCCCTTCTGCTCGAGGGACGATTGGTACGGCCTTTCGCCGTCGAACTGCGGCTCGCCCACGGATTCCATCTGGTGGCCCCCGCAGCCAAATTCGACCAACCCGGGGCAGTCGCCTTCCGGCGTTGGCTGCGCAGAGAGATCCGCGTGGCCTTTGCCGCGTGAGCCCACTCGATGCGGTGGTGCACGCTCGCTACAGGCGTTGATGGCGACATCATCAGCCGCAAAGGCCAGCGCGGCGCGGACATCTTCGTAGGTCCGCCGTTGATGATCCACCAGAATCACCCCCGGCGACAGGCGGGCGCCGCGCTTGCGCAGCACCAGGCCCAACGAATTCGCGTCCCGCGAACGATGGTTTGCCTCGATTGCGTTCGTGCGTCATGGCGCTCTCCGCGAGTCCGAGAGCAAATGGGGGCGCGAGGAAGTGGCGAAGTCCGTTTCACCAGGGAGTTCAGACCCCATCCATCCTTGCTCGTCGCTCAATCGCTGGCGCGGCACACGTCAAGTTTCGGCCGGGCAAGCCAAGGAAAAGCGGGGCGAGCGAGGCGGCGGAGCAATGCGGCGTTTTGTGCCTCATCACATACTCCAGATGAGAACCGTTCGGAGGGCGGAATAGCGCAGCGTACTCCGTCTCCGTTGTTTCCATTCGCAGCGGTGCAACACGCCGCACCATTGGGCCCTACGCCGACACTGCATCTCTGCGCGCGAACGCGGGAATCGCAATCGCGGTCGAAGCGCTTTTCCGGCGCGCGCTATCTTAGAACCCGAGTTTCGTCGTTCGGCGCTCTTCCCATTCTCTTGGTAACCGGCACGGTTGGATCCCGGCCTTGGCGCAAATGTCTTAGGCCAGGCATCAGCAAGCGCAGCCAGCTGATCGCGCTGGTGAGATAATCTGTCGCATAGCACGAACGTGCTATCGATCTGACAGTCCCAGTTGTGCTGTGACACCACCGCGTGCTCAACCCAAGGTTTGGCGGGCGCGCTTGGGGGGAGCTGCGGCAGGCCGGACGCCTGATCCGCGGCAGGGGTGGATGGGTTCCATGGCCGATGCTGGGGGCATCGCCATGAATCAGCAGGTACCGGCAACCGTCGTGCCCGTGGATACGGGACTGGGCTGCCTTGGGCTGGTTCTGGCATTATCGGGCGAGGCGTTCGATCTCGATCGGGCGCGCCGCGAATATCTCACTGATGGCCGCCTCGCCGATGGCGACGATCTCGTCCGCATCGCCCGCGCCCAGGGGCTGAAGGCCCGCGTCAGCCGCTCCTCCATCAAGCGCGTTCGGGCGCTGGCGCTGCCGGTGATCGCGCGCGGCCGCGACAATTCCTTCTTCGTCATCGGGCGCCTGATCGAGACCGGCGTGCTGGTCGGCCACGCCGGCGGGCCGCCGGTGGCCTGGACGCTGGAACAACTGGCGCGCGAATGGACCGGCGAGATCGTGCTGGTCGTCAAGCGCGACCGCCTGCCCGGCGAGGCCGCGCGCTTCGGGCTGCGCTGGTTCGTTCCAGTGATCAAGCGTTTCTCGAAGGTGCTCGCCGAAGTACTTGTCATTTCGGTCTTTATCCAGCTGGTGGCGCTGGTGTCGCCGCTGTTCTTCCAGGTCGTGATCGACAAGGTTCTGGTGCATCGCGGCCTCACCACGCTGGAAGTGCTCGTGATCGGCCTTCTCGTCGTCAACATCGCGGACGCGCTGTTGAACTGGCTGCGCACCTATGCCTTTGCCCATACCACGAGCCGGATGGACGCCATCCTCGGCGCGCAGTTGTTCAAGCATCTGATCGCGCTGCCGATCGGCTATTTCGAGAGCCGGGCCACCGGCCAGACCGTGGCGCGGGTCCGCGAACTGGAAAACGTGCGGCAGTTCATCACGTCTTCGGCGCTGACCCTCGTGATCGACGTGGTGTTCGGCCTGATTTTTCTGGCCGTGATGTTCTGGTACAGCCCGCCTTTGACGCTGGCGGTGGTGATCTCGATTCCCTTCTATGCGGTGATCTCGGCTCTGATCACGCCGGTCTTGAAGGCGCGGGTGCAGGAAAAATTCCAGCGCGGCGCCGCCAACCAGTCGCTCTTGGTCGAAAGCCTCGCCGGCATCCAGACGCTGAAGGCCTGCGCGGTGGAACCCCAGATGCGGCAGCGCTGGGATGAACAGCTCGCCGCCTATATCGGCTCTTCGCTGCGGGTGGTGACCTTGGGCGCCGCCGGCTCGCAGCTGGTTGGACTCGTCAACAAGATCACGAGTGCGGCGATCCTGTGGTTCGGGGCCCAGGCGGTGATCTCCAATTCGCTGACCATCGGCGAGTTCGTCGCCTTCAACATGCTGGCGGGCCAGATCGCCGGCCCCGTGCTGCGGTTGGCGCAGCTGTGGCAGGATTTTCAGCAGTTCCGGCTCTCGATCGAGCGGCTCGCCGACATCATCGATACGCCCACCGAGCCCAACGCCATCAGCGCCAAGCAGAACCTGCCGCCGATCCAGGGCAATCTGCGGTTCGAGAACATCATTTTCCGCTACTGCGCCGGCGCCCCGGAAATCCTGCGCGACCTGTCTCTGGAAATCCGCGCCGGGGAAGTGGTCGGCCTAGTCGGCCGCTCCGGCTCCGGCAAGTCGACGCTGACCAAACTGCTGCAGCGGCTCTATATGCCGGAGCGCGGCCGCGTCATGGTCGGCGGTCTCGACATCGCGCTGCTCGACCCGGCCTGGCTACGCCGCCAGATCGGCGTGGTGCTGCAGGAGAACGTGCTGTTCAACCGCTCGATCCGCGAGAACATCGCTCTCGTCGATCCATCGATGCCGCTGGATCGGGTGATCCACTCAGCCCAGCTCGCCGGCGCGCACGAGTTCATCCTGGAATTGGCGCACGGCTATGACACCGTCCTGGAAGAGCGCGGCGCCAACCTCTCCGGCGGCCAGCGCCAGCGCATCGCCATCGCCCGGGCGCTCGTCACCAACCCCCGCATTCTCATTTTCGACGAGGCCACCTCGGCGCTCGACTATGAGAGCGAGCGCATCATCCAGAGCAACATGCGCGCGATCTGCCAGGGCCGCACCGTGCTGATCGTGGCGCATCGCCTGTCGACCGTGCGCAACGCCGACCGTATTCTCGTGATGGAGCGCGGCCAGCTCGCCGAGGCCGGCAGCCACGAGGCCCTGATGCATCACGACGGCCTCTATGCCAACCTCGTGCGCCAGGCCGCAGGGTGAGCGCGATGATGGGATTGATCTTTCATTTTACGGGCGAGCACAACTGCCGCATCATAAAAATTCGTCATCCCCGCGAAAGCGGGGCCCCCGTACGCCGCGGCCTCTCAATTCAACCGCTGCCGTCTCTGGAATACTGGATCCCCGCTTTTGCGGAGATGACGGTCGGTGTGCACAGCCGTCTGGGTGCGAGGCGGTGATGGTGCAGCCGATCCCCTTGCGTCCCCATGACGCCGCCCCAAAGCCCGCCGCGGCGCCCGCGGCAAAACCCGCGCTCAAGCTTGTGCCAAAACTCACCGCCGAGGAGCGCGAGTTTCTTCCGGCCACCATCGAGCTGATCGAGACGCCGCTCTCCCCTACCCTGCGCGTCACCGCCTGGGCGCTGTGCGGACTGGTCACCGCCGCCGTGATCTGGGCCTCGCTGTCCCATATCGACATGGTGGCGGTGGCCGACGGCAAGGTGGTGCCGCTCGGCCAGGTCAAGGTGGTGCAGCCGCTGGAGACCGCAATGATCCGCGCCATCCATGTCGATGAGGGCGACCATGTCAAAGCCGGCGACCTCTTGGTCGATCTCGACCCGACCGAGGCGCGCGCCGATCTCGATACGCTCATGTATAACCGCGCCCAGGCCGCGCTCGACGCCGAGGTGGCCCGCGTGCTCCTCACCCGCAATGCCAACGAGCCGTTCCATGGCCCCGAGGATGCCGATCCTGTCATGGTCGAACAGAGCCACAGCCAGGCGCAGCGCGAGATCGAGAAGCAGCTCGCCACCATCGCCGGCTTCGAAGCCGACATCGCCCAGAAGACCGCGGCACTCTACGCCAACGACGCCCAGATCGAACGCGCCCAGCTGACGCTGCCGCTCTTGGAAGAAAAGAACGAAACCGCCAAGGGCCTCTACGAGAAGCAATATGGCACGCGGCCGCCCGTGCTCGACAGCGAGCAGGCGCTGGTTGAAAAGCGCGCCGAGCTGAAATCCGCCCAGCACAATGTCTACCAGCTGGAAGCCGAGCGCCGCTCGATCGAGGCCAAGCTCGCCGAAGCCAAGGCCGGCTACCTGGCCGACGCCACCGACCGCCGCACCAAGGCGCTGCAGAAAGTCGCCCAGTTCAACCAGGACATCACCAAGGCCCGCCAGAAGGAAAGCTACCGCCGCCTAGTGGCGCCCGTCGACGGCAGCGTGCAGGGCCTGAAGATCCACACCCCCGGCGCGGTCGTCACCACCGCCGACACGCTGATGACCATCGTGCCTGATGGTGCCGGCATCGAGGTCGATTGCCTGGTGCCGAACAAGGACATCGGCTTTGTCAGCGAGGGCCAGGACGTCGAGGTGAAGCTGGAGGCGTTCCCGTTCACGCGCTATGGATTGGTGCAGGGCCGCGTGAGACGACTCGGCCGCGATGCCGCGACCAATCCGAATGCGGCGCCGCCGGGATCGTTGGCTGCGATTGCGCAGACGCCACAGCAGGGTGCTTCACCGCCGCCGCCGGCCGAACTCGCCTATCCCGCCAAGGTGACGCTGCTGCGGGACTGGATTCTGGTTGATGGCAGGCATGAGCCGATCCGCGCTGGCATGCGGGTGTCGGCCGAGATCAAGACGGGGGATCGAAGGGTGATCGAATATCTGCTCTCGCCGGTGATGCAGGCGGTGAAGGAAGCTGGGAGGGAGAGGTGAGCCGTCGAGCTGAAGCGGTACTGGCAATACTCACGATCGTTCATTTGCTTCGCCTGCTCGGTCCGCTGCTGGAGAACCTTATACATGTCTAATTCACAGCGGCCATGAAGTTTGAGCCAAGTACAACAGGTTAAATGAATATGTTTCTGTTCCCCCTGGGGTTGCGAAAATCTCGCCTTGAGCGCGCTCTGCGAGAATACCCGCTATATGACCCGCCTCACAGGGTGGAGGAGCGGTTATTATCGAAGGAGAAGGCCGCGGAGAATTTCGATTACTTCATGCGTGTGCGGCTAGATCGGGTTACGCATTTTCGCGATTGGTTGCGTGAGGAGTTCCGGTTCAAGATCTCTCTTGATGAAAAGGGAATGCGCGCACTCTGCCTCTGGGCCAGCAGATACGCCGGATTTCTGTTGGCCAAGGACGCCGACGGATACCCGACAGATTCTTACTTCACCTATGATCCCCCGTGGGCCGGAGAGAACATCGGCTGCAACGTCGTGTTCGATTTCGGTATCGTGGTTGGCCAGGCCATTCTCGCGAATTGCCCGAAGCTTCGGTGGGACTTCGATCCAATATCGGCAATCCTTCCCCAGACCGTAAAAATTCTGAAGGAAACGTCGGGAATGAGCTTCTGGCGACCTATCATCTCCGGCTTTGAAAATCCGGCTTACAGAGTTCCAGTTCTTCACAAGGCGTACGAGTTTTCGTTCAGCATGACGAGCCACACGACGAGCGTTGCGGGAATGAAGCAATTCCGTCGACTTCATCGGTTCGATCAGCGCCTGATCTTCGAGGCCCCGGTCAATTTATATTTGGAAACGTTGAAGAATTATCCAAAAGGAGATCCTGCGGGGCTCCTGCGTGAGATGGGTAAAGAACAATATCTGAAACTCGTCGACGATGAAGTGAACGTGGAGGATCCGGATGAGTGACACAACTAACGATATCGCGCCTCTTGGTGGTCTCACCTATATCGACGGGCTGGTGCTGCAGGTCGTATATCCGAACGCGACGGGTGCGTATCGGATGTACAACGGTATGAGCGGCACCTATGACATCAAAAGGAATCTACTGACTACAATCGAACAAGCCAGCATCATACCGATCGAGGTGGGCCGGACCGCGCCGGTCATCCTTCCGGGAAGCCCTTATTATGCCCAGATCGGTTTACCATTCGCGCGGTGGGGTAACAACGCGACGGTAGCTGCAGCAAATGCGGTACGCTCTCAATACGGCATCTTTGTCCGCAACATTCGGATGGATCTGACATCTGTCGGAGGGCGTCCACAAAATAAGATCGAGGGTACCCGCGTCGACCTAAGCTATGAGAGATTGTCGCTTTCTCAAGGTCGCACGATCAATATCGATGAAACCAAAGCCGTCGCCGAGCTCACTCAAGCAAAATACGGCAATCAGGTTGTCCGACAAGGCAACGTGATCGCGACCATTAATGCCAGGTCGGCAGCGATCCGGGAGGTTGGCTCTGCGCTTAAGACCGCCGGTAAATTCCTTGGTCCGGCCGGGCTCGCGTACGATGCGGTGACCACCGGTATCAACATGAAGGCTGACTACGCTAATAACGACATGGTCGGCACCGGACGCGAGGCTGCTCAGTTGGGAGGCCGCTGGGCGGGAATGACGGCAGGCGCCAGCATCGGTGCCTTGGGCTACGCGGCGGGCCCGATTGTGGGGACCATCACAACAATTGGCGGGGGCATCATTGGGACCATTGCCGGGGAATCAGGCGTCACTTGGACCTACAACACAATCGCCGGAGCGGTGTCGAAGGCGAAGCACTTGTCTGCACCGTCTGGCTCGCCCGGGACGACCGGATCATCCGGAGCATTTACTTATCAGCAACCTAACTACAATCCCGGGCCGCAGCCCGCGCCCGATCAATCGAGCGGCCAGCCCACTGTTCCGCCTGACGGCTCTGCGGCAGCAGCTCCTAGCCCGGGCGGCGGCATAGTTGGTGCACCTGACGGCTCCCCAGTAAGCATCCCCAACGCGGGTGACGGTCCGATTTTCTTGCTAACCCCGGGCGCAATGCCGTCGGGAGGTTTCGACCCCAATTCGAGCAACTACGGTTCCACCTACATATGGTTGGGTCAAAATCCAACGCTAACCTACGGGACTTCATTTTATACGCCTCAAGGTGCGGGACTTTTCAACGGTTTTTATATCGGAGATTGGGGCACGATGGTGCCCACGGTCCCCACGAATCTGAGCCAGAATCCACTTTCCTTCGGAGATATTTTTAACAACCAACCGCACTTGCTACCAGCAGTCACGGTAGTCGCGCCTGAACACGCTGATGCGGCAGACTCTGTTGATGGCAGCACCCAGCAGGCAGCCGCCGGCGACATCACCCCAAGGTCCGGAAACCCGATCGGCGATTACATCTACGGCCAGGGCACCGCTCTGTTCGGAAACGATTGGCTCAATAGCGGCACGTTATTTGCTAACCTTAACAACGTCCCCGATACGAGCTTGAACCTCGCCGACAGCTCCGCCAACAGCGCCTTCGGCAACGACACTGCCGACCAGACTACATTCGACACGACGACCTACGCCCCCGTCGTGCTCGACCTCACCGGCCAGGGCATCAATATCACCCAGCTTGGCTCGTCCACGACCTTCGTCGACGCGACGGGCGACGGCTATCAGAACCGCACCGCCTGGGCCGGCGTCGGCAATGGCGTGCTGGCGATTGACCTCAATGGCACCGGCAAGATCACCTCGCCAGACGAGTTTGATTTCACCATGTGGGATCCGACCGCGACCTCGGACATGCAGGCGCTGGAGGATGTGTTCGATACCGACCACGACGGCAAGCTCGATTCAGGCGATGCCAACTGGAACGAGTTCGGCGTGCTGGTGACCAACCCCGATGGCACCACCAGCTTCGAGACCCTGAACCAGCTCGGCATCACCTCGATCAACCTTACTACCAACAACAATTCCGAAACGCTGGCGGACGGCTCGCAGATTTTGGGTGAGACCACCTACACGACGGCGAGCGGCGGCAGCGGCACCGCGGCGGACGTGTCCTTTGCCTATGATGCCAATGGCTACCTGACGGAACAAACCGTCACCGACAATGCCGACGGCTCGACCACGATCGACGTCAAGGCGTTCAACCCTGACGGCACGCTGGCCAACGAGACCGTCAGCACCACCAGCGCCGACGGCCTGAGCAAGACCATCGCGTTCGACAATACCGGCGACGGGGTTTTCGACCAGACACAGACCGATGTCACTGTCGTCAACGCCGATGGCAGCCGCACCGAGACGCTGTCGAATTTCGATGCCACGGGGACGCTCACCAACCGCACTGTCACGACCACCAGCGCCGACGGCTACACCGTGACCATCGCGCGCGATCTTGACGGCAGCGGCATGATCGACCAGACCGAGACACATACCGTCAACGCGGCCGGCGCCACGGTGATCACGTTGTCCGATCTCAATGCCGACGGCTCGCTCAGGGATCAGACCGTCACCACCACCAGCGCCGACGGCCTGTCGAAGACGGTGCAGACCAATTCGACCGGCGACGGCATTTTCGATTCTATTGAGACCGACGTCACCGTGGTCAATGCCGACGGCAGCCGAACCGAGACCATCGCCGATTTCAATGCCGACGGTTCGGAGCGGGATAAGACCGTCAAGCTGACCAGTGCCGACGGCCAGGTCAAGACCACGCAGATCGAGCAGACCGGCGACGGCATTGTCGATCTGACCTCCCTCTCCAATATCGTGGTCAATGCCGATGGCAGCTCGGTCATCAACCAGCAGGACTTTAATCGCGATGGATCGTTGCGCGACGAGACCGTCACCACCCTGAGCGCCAATGGCCTGTCGAAGACGGTCCAGCAGGATACCACCGGTGACGGAACGTTCGATCTCACCACGTCAGACGTCACCGTCGATAATGCCGACGGTAGCGTGACGGAGACCGTGACCGATCGCAATGCCGATGGCTCGCTGCGCGACCAGACCATCACGCAGCGCGGCGCCGACGGCGTCTCGCGCACCATTCAGTCCGACACCACCGGCGATGGGCAATTCGATCACGTTGAGACCATCGCAGTCGCCGCCAACGGCAGCCGGGTCGATACCGTGACGGACTTCAACCCCGACGGCTCGCTCAGGGACCAGACCATCACCACCACCAGCGCCGACGGCCTGTCGATCACCACCCAACAGGACACGACCGGCAACGGCACCTTCGATGCGACCACGACCGATGTCACCGTGATCAATGCGGATGGCAGCCGCGCTGAAACCGTCAGCGACCTCTCGGCCAATGGTTTGCTGATCGACCAGACCGTCACCACCACCAGCGCCGACGGGCTTTCGATCACGACGCACACCAACTCGACGGGCAATGGCGCGTTCGACCAGACCAGCACCGACGTCACTGTGCTTAATGCCAATGGCAGCAAGACCGAGACTGTCACCGATTATCATCAGGACGGCTCGGTGGCCGACCGCACGGTGACGACCACCAGCGCCGATCGGCAGACCGTGACGGTCGCGACCGACGCCACCGGCGACGGCCAGGTGACGCAAGCCACGACCACGGTGACCGGCGCCAACGGGACAGTTGTGCAGACTGTTTCCGATTTCAACGAAGACGAGTCCCTGAAGGACCAGACCGTCACCACCACCAGCGCCAACGGCCTGTCGATCACCACGCAGTCCGACTCGACCGGCAATGGCACGTTCGACCAGACCCGCACCGACGTCACCGCGATCAACCTTGACGGCAGCCAGACCGAGACGGTGACCGATTTCAGCGCCAACGGCACGCTGCTCGACCAGTCCGTTACCACCACCAGCGCCGATGGCACCAGCACCACGACCCAAACCGACTCGACCGGCAATGGCAGCTTCGACCAGACCCGCACCGACGTCACGATGTACAATGCCGACGGCGGCCAGACCGAGACCGTCACTGACCTATCAGCCAACGGCACCCTCGAGGACCGCACCGTCACCACCACCAGCGCCAACGGCCTGTCGATCACCACGCAATCCGACTCCAGCGGTGCCGGCACGTTCGACGAGGTAACGACCGATGTCACCGTGCTGAATGCCGATGGCAGCCAGACCGAAACCGTGACCGATCGCAACGGCGACGGCTCGCTGCGCGACCAGACCATCACCACGACCAGCGCCGACGGCAATGATGTCTCGATCACGCGCGACACGACCGGCAACGGCCAGATCGATCAGACCGAGACCAAAATCGTCGCGGCTGACGGCAACCTCATCGACACCCTGACAAACCTGAACGCCGACAGCTCGCTCCGCGATCAGACAGTCACCACCACCAGCGCCAATGGCCTGTCGGTGATGACCCAATCCGACACGACTGGCAGCGGCTCATTCGACCAGACCCGCACCGACGTCACCGTGATCAATGCGGATGACAGCCGCACCGAAACCGTCAGTGACCGCTCGGCCAATGGTTCGCTGATCGATCAGACCGTGACCATCACCAGCGCCAACGGGCTGTCGGTCACGACGCAGTCCGATACCACCGGCGATGGCCAATTTGACCAGACCCGCACCGATATCACCGTCCTCAATGCCGACGGCAGCCAGACCGAGACCGTCACCGATTTCCATCAGGACGGCTCGGTCGCCGATCGCTCGGTCACCACCACCAGCGCCGACGGGTTGACAGTGTTGGTCGCGACCGACGCCACCGGGGACGGCCAGGTGACCGCGACGCAGAGCACCGCGACCGGCGCCAATGGGACGGTGGTGCGGACCGTTTCCGATTTAAACGAGAACGGTTCTCTGAAGGACCAGATCGTCACCACGACCAGCGCCAACGGCCTGTCGGTGACGACGCAGTCCGATACGACCGGCAATGGCTCGTTCGACCGGACCCGCACCGACGTCACCGTTCTCGACGCCGATGGCAGCAAGACCGAGACGGTGAGCGATTTCAGCGGCAATGGCAGCCTGCTGGACCAGAGCATCACCACGACCAGTTCCGACGGCCTGGCGGTCAGCATCCAGAGCGACCTGACTGGCAGCGGCACCTTCGATGACACCCGCACCGATGTCACCGTTCTCAACAGCAACGGCGGCAGGACCGAGACGGTCACGGATGAAAGCGCCAGCGGCGCGTTGTTGGATCAGACCGTTACCACGACCAGCGCCAGCGGCGTGTCGGTGACCACGCAATTCGAACTCGACCGGCGACGGAAAATTCGACGCCACGCGAACCGATGTCACCGTGATCAACAGCGACGGCAGCCGGACCGAGACCGTGACCGACCTGACCGGCAATGGCGCGGTACGCGATAGCACGGTCAGAACGACCAGCGCCAGCGGAACCAGCGTCTCGATTAGCCGCGAACTCAACGGGGTGATCGACCAGACCGAGACGGTGAGCGTCGACGCCGCCGGTAATACCGTCGACACCGTCTCCGACCTCAATACCAACGGTTCGCTGAAGGACCAGACGATCACCATCAAGAGCGCCAATGGCCTCGCGATCACGACCCAGCGCGACGCTACCGGCGACGGAACCATCGACCAGACCCGCACCGACGTGACCGTGCTCAACGCCGACGGCAGCCAGATCAGGACGATTACCGACCTCAATGCCAGCGGAGCCATGACCGACCAGACCATCGTCACCACCAGCGCCAACGGCCTGTCGAAGACCACGCAATGGGACGACAGCGGCTCCGGATTGTTCGATCTGACCGAAAGCGATGTCGTCACGCTCAATGCCGATGGCAGCAAGGTCGAGACAATCAGCGAACGCAACCAATCTGCTACGCAGCTTTCGCAGGTCGTCACGACCATGAGCGTCGATCGAAACACCGTCACGGTGCAGCGCGTCGTCAACGGCGCCAGCAGTACCGAGGTAACGCAGACCAATGCCAACGGCAGCGTGGTCACGACCATTGATGATTATAACTTGGATGGGACGCCGCGCGACAGCGAGGTGACCACCACCAGCGCCAATGGCCTGTCGGTCACTACCGAGCGCGGCGACGGTTCAGAGCGGACCGACGTCACCGTGTTGAATGCCGATGGCAGCCGGACGGAGACGGTGACCGATTTTGTTTCCGGGACCGCGACCGACCAGACCGTCACCACCACCACCGGGGATGGGCTTGACATCACCACACAATACGATCTGACCGGCGCTGGAAGCTTCAGTGAGACCAAGAGCGACGATACGGTCATCAATCCCGATGGCAGCCGGACCGAGACCGTCACCTATAGCGGCGCCGACAACGCGCTGATCTCGCAGTACATACAGACGACCAGCGCCAACGGGTTTTCGATCAGCAAAGAGTGGGACACCACCGGCGACGGTGCTTACGATCAAACCGCAACCGATACCACGGTGATCAATGCCGACGGTAGCAAGACCGAAACGGTGACGGCCCTCAAGGACGGCGCTCTGTTGTCGCAATCGATCATCACGACGAGCGCCGACGGCCTGTCCCAGACCACGCAATATGTGAGCACCGAGAACGCGCTGTTCGACCAGACCGAGACCGCCGTCAAAGAGATCAACGCCGACGGCAGCAGCACGGAGACGGTGATCGACTACAATACAGACGGCTCGGTCAAGGACAAGACGGTCACCGTTACCAGCGCTGACGGAAGGACCGTGACAACAACACGGGACGATAGTGGCAACGGCGCCGTCAGTGAGACCGATGTGACCGTGCGACGGGCCGATGGCAGCAGCGTCGAAACGCAGACTTATTTCACCAATGGGGTGATCAGCAGCCAGGATATCGTGACCACCAGCGCCGATGGCCTGACTAAGACCACGCAGCAGGATCTCACCGGCAACGGCACCATCGGACGCACCATCTCCGACGTGACGGTGGTCAATCTCGACGGCAGCCGCAGCGAGACCGTCACCACCACCAAGAGTGACGGCAGCCTCTACCAGAAGAGCGTCACCACCACCAGCGCCGACGGGCGCAGCACCTTGCTGCAGGAGGACACGACCGGCGCCGGGTTCTACGACCATATCGAGCAGACGACGATCGCCGCCGACGGCAGCTCGACCGTCGTGGCGAAGGATTTCAATTCGGCTGGCACCCTGCTGGACGAGAGCATCAAATTCATCAGCGCCGACGGTCTGTCGCAGACGGTGCGGACCGACACCACGGGGGACGGGTTTTTCGACGAGATCGAGACCACCCAGACCAATATCGATGGCAGCACGGTGTCTGATACGACCGATCTGAATCCCGATGGCTCGGTCAAGGAGCGTCAGGTCACCACCACCGGCGCCAATGGCCTCGTCAAGGTGATCCAGACCGACAGCACCAATTCCGGCACCTTCAATCTGGTGGAAACCGACACCACCAACATTGATGGCACCAGCCAGGACGTCGCGGTCAGCTCCGATGGCAGCACCGACACGCGCAATTATGACGCCAACGGCAATATCATCAGCGAGGTCTTCACCGCCGGCAACGGCAGTGGCTACATGCAGACCTATAAAGATGGCGCGGTGACGCAGACCACGTTCAGTAACGGCGGCGGCAGCTACAGCTTGATTCCGATCGTCAATGACGGCTCGCTGGGCTCGGCCATTGGCGCTTTCCTCAGCGGCAATTCGGTGACCGATCAGCTGGCCAAGTCGACCTTGACCGGCGTGCTCACCGAGGAGGCGTCCGTCTTCCTGAAGCACGACGATCTCAGCGAGGCACTGACGGCGCTTGGACCCTACGACCAATTGAGCGGTCTCGATTCCATCACTGGTCAAACCGTGTTGGATTTCAATGGTATGTCGGGCAATGGCAGCATTTCCGACGGCATCGATGGCGGCATCGCCTCGCTGTTGGTCGGCGAAGCCGCTCAGGCGCTGGGGCTGAAGGGTTTCGCCGGCGTGGTCTTCACCAGTGTCGGGACGACCTTCACGACCCAGCTGCTCAAGAACCTCACCAGCTGGGTCGATGCCGGTGGCGGTGAACTCGACGCCGCGGCCGGTAGTCTCCTGTCAGATGGATTCAGTCTCGGCAATTTCGAAACAGGCATCGGGGGCGCGATCGGCGGTTATCTCGGATCCGAGGTGCTGCAGCCGACCAGTATTGACGGTTCGATCGGGGCTTCCATCGGCTCGTCTATCGGCGGCTTTGTCGGAAACTTGATCCTTCCGGGGATTGGCGCTTTCATCGGATCATTTATCGGCGACATCTTCGGCACGCTATTCGGCGATCTCTTCGGCGGCCCGCCCTCCGCCTCCATGACGATTGGAGCGAGCAATGGCGTCCTGGGCGAAGTCTATGCGACCGCCCACAATGGCGGCGATGCCGGCCAGTTCACGCCGATCGTCGCGGCCGTCGACGGCACCGTCAATGCCGTGATCGGCGCGACCGGGGCGCGGCTTAGCTCCCTGGCGTGGGGAGACATCACCTACTCCTATTCTGGGAGCCAGATCGGTGCGTCGATTCCCGGCATCGGCTACGAATTGCTCCAGGGCGGCAATGCCGCCTGGACTCAAGTCTCGCTCGACAGCATCATGGACTTGCTGCACCAGGCCAATCTCACTGGCGGAGATCCAGTGCTGACCACCGCGCTCGCCGCTAGCTTGCAGCAGGATGCCAACATCAATTCGATCGGCGCCGACCTGCAGGTCGCGGCCGACTACGAGACCTATCTCGCCAACACCACTGCCATCAATCAGATGCTGGCGCTAAATCCCGGCAGCGCGTTCGCGGCCGGTTGGGAACTGACGCTGCTGCGCGCCGAGGAGCTTGGGCTTAACAAGGTGGTCGACGAGCCCGGTTGGACGGCGACCCTGCAGGCAACCAGCGCCGCCGGATCCGGCCAGCTCACAGCCTACTCTGCGGTTGAGATCGTGCATGACCAGAACGGCCTTCTGGTCGATGAGACCATCTTCAAGAGCGACGGCAGCCAGACGGACGATCAGTACTACCTGAAAATGACGGTCACCCTCAGCAACGCCACGCTGGAGGTGCCTGATTATTCGACCTGGAATATCACCGGTAGTGGCGACACCGTGGACGCCGGCAGGAGTGCCGACGTCATCATCGCCGGCGACGGCAACACGATCGATGTCAGCGGGGTGCAAAGCACCGTTCAAGTGATGGGCAGCAACGAGGCCGTGTCGATCAGCAACGGTTCGGTCGTCGCGGAGTCCGGCAGCAGCCTGACCGTCACCGGGAATAACGATGCGATTTCCGGAGGCTCGAATGTCGTGGTCAGCATCAACGGCACCGCCGAGAACATCACGCTCGGCAACAGCACCGTTGCGCTTGGCAGCAACCAAACGGTAACGATCGCAGCCAGCGGCGACCAGGTCAGCGCCGGCAATGGCGACACCATCACCCTGCAGGGCACCAACGACACCGTCGTTGCCGACGCCAGCCTGATCGCGTCGGTCGCAGGTTCGGGCGACGTGATCACTGCCCAAAACCAGGCTGATATCTCGGTGGTCGGCACCGGCAATTCCGTGACGGCGGGAAGCGGCGCGGCCATCGTCATCAATGGCAACGGCAACACGACTACGGCCGGCATCACGGCCAATATCGAGGTATCCGGTTCCGGAGACATAACCTCTGCCGGCCTCAACTCCGCCGTCACGGTCACCGGCGACAGCAACCAGATCGTCGCCGGCGACAATTCCACGGTCACCGCGACCGGCGCCAGCGAGACGATCTCGGTCGGCAACGCCGTTCAGGTCACGCTGGATGGCTCGGGCGGCTCGGTTGCCGCCGGGGCCAATGGCTCGATCAGCCTGCAGGGCAACCAGACCACCATTCAGGCTGGCAATGCCGAGACTGTCACGATGGCCGGCGCCAATGATTCCGCCACGGAAGGCGACAATTCGACGCTCACCATTTCAGGCAACTATGATACCGGTGCGCTCGGCAATGTCGCCGGCATCACCATCAACGGCAGTGGCGACAGCGTCACGGCCCTCAGCAAAGCGCAGATCTCGATCACCGGCACCGGCGACCAGGTGAACGCCGGCAGCGGCGCCACCATCGTCATCAAGGGCGACCAGAACGACGCCAGCGCGGGCGATGGGTCCTCGATCACGGCGGCTGGCGCCGGTGAGATACTCGCGGTCGGAAACAGCGCCAGCATCAATTTGAATGGCTCTGGCGGCTCGATTACCGGCGGCAAGAGCGATAGCGTCACGATCTCAGGCAATAACGACAGCGCTGCGCTCGGCGATGACGCCATCGCCACGGCGACCGGCAGCGGGGACAGCCTGAGCGGCGGGCTGCAATCCAATTTGACCGTCGATGGCAATGGCGCCAGCATTTCCGCGGGCGATTACGCCACCATCACGCTCGCCGGCTCGAACGGCACGGTGACATCGGGCGCTTTTGCGGCGGTCAACATCACCGGCTCCTCCGATGCCGTCACGGTTGGATCGAGTTCGAATGTCGTGCTCAACGGCGCCTCGGATGCCGTCAGCTCGCTGGGATCTGGCGTTTCGCTCGATGTCAACGGCAGCGGCGCGGTGGTCGGGCTCACCAGCAGCACGATCACGCTGGAGAATGGCGCCTCCGCCGCCATCACCGGCACCGGCGATCTCATCACGCAGAAGGCCAACAGCGGCCTCAGCGTCACCGGCGTGGGCGCGGCCGTCGATATCACCGGCCTCGGCAACACCACCGCGGTCAGTTCAGGCGCCATTACGCTGGAGGCCGGCGCCGGAACCAGCCTCACCGGCAACAGCGACGCGGTGACCTTGCGCGGCAGCGCCGCGCTGACGCTTTCCGGCACCGCCGACTTCGTCGACGTCGCCGGCAGCGGCGGCAGCGTCACCGCTGGCAGCACCAACATCACATTCGAGAACGGCACCAGCGGGACCGTGATCGGCTCATCGGATTCGATCACCGTCGGCAGCAACGCCGCGGTCAGCTTGGTCGGCAATTCGTCGAGCCTCTCGGTCAGCGGCGGCGGCGCGGCGATCAGCGTCACCGGCACCAGCAATGCGGTCTCGATGGCCGGCGGCGCGCTGACGCTCGGCGCCAACAGCACGGCCGCGTTGTCAGGCAATGGCAACGCCATCAGCGAAAGCTCAGGCGATACCGTGATTGCCTCCGGCAACCAGGACGCGGTGACCATCTCCGGCACCGGTGACGTGATCGCGATCTCCAACGCCACCATCACGCTGGCCAACGGCGCCAGCGCCACCATCGTCGGCAACAACGATACCATCATTTCAGGGGCCAATGATACCATTACCCTCATCGGCAACAACGAGACAGCAACCGTCAGCGGTTCGGGCACCTCGCTCGACGTCGCCGGCAACAGCGACAGCATCGCCATCAGCAACGGCTCGGTGACGCTGGAGCCCGGCAGCAATGACTCGATCGTAGGCTCCGGCAATAACGTCCAGCAGGGGGGCGGCCTCTCCCAGGGAGACAACGCGATTCTGAATGCCACCGGCAATAACGGTATCCTGATCGCCGGCAACAACGCGCTCGCCAATGTCACCGGCAACAACAATATAGTCGCGGTCGGCAACAGCTCGACCGTCAATGTCAGCGGCAACGCCAACACCATTTCGGCCGGCAGCCAGTCGACGGTCGACACCACAGGCAACAGCAACAATGTCGTGGTCGGCGATTCCAGCTCGCTGACCATTTCCGGCCAGTCCAACCTGGTGGCGGCCGGCGCGGAGGCCTCGATCATCGAAGGCGGCGCCAGCAACAATGTCACCGCGACCGATGGCGCCAAGGGCGTGCTCAGCGGCACCAACGATCATCTGACGCTCGGCACCACCGCGACCGTCGATATCACCGGCAGCAATGATGTGCTGACGGCTGGCGCCTCGGCCACTATCACGCTCGACGGCAGCTCCAACCAAGTCAACACCGGCACCGGCTCGACCCTCACGGTCGATGCCGCGAGCAGCAGCGATGGCGTGCTTGCCGGCAACAATGCGGCGATCACGGTGAAGGGCTCGCAGGATACCGTCACCGGCGGCACCGGCTCCAATCTGACGCTGACCGGGGCTTGGGACACCAGCTATGCCGGCGCCAATTCGAGCGTCGCGCTCAACGGCGCCAATGACACCTTCGGCTCCTCGAGTTCGGTCTCGTCCTGGATCAACGTGCTGGCCGGCGGCACCTACGACACCGCCACCGTCGGCGACAACTCCACGCTGAATACGACCGGCAGCAATGCCACGATCACGGCGGGCATCAATGCCGGCGGCACCATCGGCGGCAGCGCCAACAGCGTGACCACAGGCAATACCGCCACCATGACCATGGCCGGCAGCGGCAATACCCTCGTCAACGGCCAATCCGCCAACACCACGGTGACGGGAACCAGCGACAACGCGACCGTCGGCAATGGTTCGACGCTGCTCGTTTCCGGCAACACTAACACGGCAACAGCCGGCACGGGCGCTAGCGTCACGGTCAGCGGCGGCGGCAACAATGTGACAACAGGCGCCTCCTCGACCTTGTCGGTGACCGGCGCCAGCAATACGAGCAACGCGGGATCCACATCGACCGTCACGGTCTCAGGCAATACGGATACCACCACCACGACGGGGACCGGATCCACGCTGACCATCGGCGGCACTTCCGATGTCACGACCGCTGGCGTCTCGTCGACTGTCACCGTCAATGGTTCGGGCGACACCACCACGACGGGCGTGACCTCGAAACTGACCGTGAACGGCAACACCGACACCAACACTGTCGGCTACCAGTCCAGCGTCTGGGTTAATGGTTCGACCGACAAGACCACGACCGACTATTCATCATGGCTGCAGGTCACAGGAGCCACCGACACCAGCTCGGTCGGCACCGGCTCGACCGTGATCGTCACCAGCGCCGCCACCGCCGCCAACACCACCGCGGCGGCGAACTCGACGCTGACCATCGCCGGCAGCGGCAACACCACCAACGCCGCGACCGGCTCCTCCCTCACCGACAACGGCACGTCGGACGCCACCACGATCGGCGACAACGCCACGCTGGCGCTCAACGGCTCCAAGGGCACTGCTTCCTCCGGCGTCAATACGGCGCTCACGGTCGGCGGCACAAGCTACACCACCAACACCGGCAACGGCGCCAACGTTACCATCACCGGCGCCGGCAATTCCACCACGGTCGGGACAGCCTCGACTGTGACGGTGTCCGGCAACACCGACACCAGCGTTGCCGGTGCCAGCTCGACGGTGAACGTGAGCGGGGTCTCGGACAACACCAACATCGGCGATCACAGCAGCGTCACTGTCGCCGGAACCACCAATTACACAACGCTGGGAAATTATACCTCGCTCTGGCTCAACGGCACCAGCGACACCACGGCAGCCGGCGTCTCGGATGGCATTGTTGTCAACGGCAGCGGCAATTCGACAACGGCCGGAGCTTCAGCCTCGATGTTCGTTGCGGGAAATTCCAACTATGCGAGTTTAGGATCGGGCGCGAGCCTGACTGTGAATGGCTCCGGCAACTACAGCCTGCTCGGGGACGGCTCGACTGCCGCCATCAACGGTTCCTCGAACACAACCTCTTATAACGCGAGCGGGCAAAGCGAAAACCTGACGATTACAGGCAATTACAATGCGACCTATGCCGGGAACAGCGCGACCGTGACGGTGAACGGAAGCGGTAACACCACGTCGTTCGGGTCGTCGTCGTGGCTCAGCGTGGGAGGAAACTCAAACTCCACGACCACGGGCAACGGCACTTATGTGGCCAACATCGCCGGGTCGGGCAACTCCACAAACCTAGGTGTGAGTTCAGGAGGCTACATTACCGGATCGGGTAACTCCACGACCATGGCCGGTTCCAACTGGCTGGACATCTACGGCAATTCAAACACCAGCAACATAGGCAGCAGTTCCACCGTCGATATCTACGGTTCCGGAAATTCGACTGCGACCGGTAACGGGACAAGTTTGACCGTAAACGGCAACTCAAACTCAAGCAGCGAAGGAATCGGATCGTCGGCCACGGTGAACGGCAGCAGCAACTACACCACCGCAGGAAGCTCATCGAGCATGACATTGAACGGATCTGGGAATACCGGAATAACGGGCAACTCGTCCGATGTTTGGGTCAACGGCTCCAGTAATGCAGGCTATGCCGGTACAGCATCAGAGGTCTACGAATACGGCTCGAACAACTATGCATCCGTTGGCTCCAATTCAAATCTGTTCGTATCCGGCACGCTCCCGGGAGGCCCGTACGGGTTGGCTCGTGGGCAAACTCTTAGCTCCAATAACCACGGCGTGTTGGCCGCTGGCCCCTATGACCAGTTTATATTAACCAGCTATGGCTATGATTGGAATTATACTTCCGGCTTTAGGTATTGATACACAAACGCGGTCCATTCGTATAACCCGTAAACGCGTTAGGCGTATTAAGGCCATAACCGGTAAGGCGGATTGTAACCCTTAGATGGGGTAACGGGCCGGCCGGCACCGAGCAAGCCGAGCCAAGCAAGCCGCCCGCTCGCTACGGCGCTGTTTGGTGGCGCGCTTCGCGGACGGCTTGCTTGGCAAAGCGGTGGTCGTCCCTCAAACTGATGGTGTTTCAATTCAACGGAGTCGGGCGAGCCCGCTCCAAGCATCATCGAGGGACGACCATGAACTACTATGCTGGAATTGACGTGTCATTGGAATACTCAAGCGTGTGCGTTATGGATGGGAGCGGCAAGATCGTGCGGGAAGCGAAAGTATTGAGTGAGCCGGACGCGCTGATCGCCTGGTTCGGTGAACTCGGCTTCGGCCTGGAGCGGATCGGACTGGAAGCGGGGCCACTGTCGCAGTGGCTGTTCGCGGCGATGACGCAAGCTGGTCTTGCGGTCGAATTGCTGGAGACACGGCACGTCCACAACGCCTTCAAGACGATGCCGGTGAAGACCGATCGCAGGGACGCGCGTGGCATTACTGAGCTGATGCGGCTGGGCTGGTTCCGTCCGGTGCACTGCAAATCGGCGGAGGCGCAGGAGACCCGGGCGCTGCTGACGGCGCGCAAGCTGCTGCAGACCAAGCTTCACGATATCGAGCTGAGCCTGCGCGGCATTCTGCGTGGCTTCGGCCTCAAGGTCGGCCGGACCACGCCAACTGAGTTCGAGGCCAGGATCAGGGAGCTTGTCGATGGCCATCCGAGCTTGCAGGTCATCGCCCAGGCTTTGCTGGCCGCACGCACGGTGCTGCGGCGCGAGTTCAACGGCTTCGAGAAGCGGGTGCGGTCGATGGCGCGTTCCGACGCGCGGACACGGCTATTGATGTCAACGCCCGGCGTGGGCATGATCGTCGCGCTGACCTATGTTTCCGCGATCGATGATCCCCAGCGCTTCAAGTCCTCCAAGGCGGTCGGTGCTCATTTCGGACTGACGCCGAAGAAGTATCAGTCCGGTGAGACCGACATCACCGGAAAGATCTCGAAGATCGGCGACGCAAGCGTGCGAGCTGTGCTCTATGAGGCGGCTCACGTCATCCTGACACGGCCGATCAAGGGATCAAACCTCAAGAGCTGGGCCGCCAGGATCGCCAAGCGCGCCGGCATGAAAACAGCCAAGGTGGCACTGGCCCGCAAGCTGGCGGTCATCATGCATCGCATGCTGGTTGATGCCAAGCCGTTCAACTTCTCCGCCGCGGCGGCCTGATAGAAGGAGAGTTTTAAAGGTTTCGGGCGGGTCGGACACCAGCCTTCCCGAAGCGGAGTCCCTCGCCGGGACGATGGCACAGGTCAGACCGCAATCCGCCCAGTGGCATTGCGACCACGCGTAAGTAGATCGGTCGGCCTGTTCCTCTCAGCACCCCATCAGGTGGCGGTCTTGCACCGACCCCGTACAGAAGCGAGTGCCTGGCGACGGATGATGCAAAAAGGGATTGACAAACCGAGGCCCGTTACAAAAGGCCCGTTACAGAAGGGCAGATTGGAGCCGGTCGTGTCCGCGCAGCGCGCGGCGCGATCGGCTTAATCCGCCATCTTCGTGCATTATGCGTTGCTCGCTAACGGCGGATTACGCAATAAA
>CAVTNW010000016.1:0-34948 GCA_963736075.1 uncultured Alphaproteobacteria bacterium
CTAAATCTCTGTTCAGTGGTTTCGGTGGTCCGCGTGCCGGAGCACAACTATCATACTCGTCGACTAATGCACTAGACCAGAAGACTAGAAAAACCGGCCTCTTGTAGGATGGCGCGAGCGACCCAAGCAACGCATGCTTGCGCGCTGTCTTGTCAAAAACGGACGGAGTGGGCGATGTCGTTGAGCGAGGGCCGACAAGAGGCGGAGGGGCGGCCTCTATTGTTGCCTCGCTGTCAGAGAGAAATCCAATCATCCGGCCTAGCACTGAGTTTCTCAACCGGGATGAGCCAGCCTGACGGCGTCGGCCAAGATTGTGGGCATTGTTGTAGCCAACCCGATGCAATAGGTGCTGATGGGGCGTTTTATGCGGTCTACAATGCGACCGAGTTCGACTCCAACGCATCTATCAAGGCGTGCTCGGCGCAATCGGAGCGTAGATCGAGGATTTGCCGAAGAAGATGTCTCTGACGAGATGCTTCTGAGGAACATTGCGGAAGGCAACAAGGCCGCGATGCACATCGTGTTCGCTCGCTACCGCGCCAACGTTTCCTGCTTCATCCTGCGGATGGGCATTAACCCGACCGTTGCGCAGGATCTGGTCGGTCAGACGTTCCTGGATATCTGGCGCACCGCGAACAGGTTGGAAAAGCGTGCGCGGGTTTCCACGTGGCTAACGTGGATCGCCCGTCTCAAGGCGCCGAGCTGCTTTGAGAGCAAAGAGACAAACGACATTTTGCGCGCATGCATAGCAAACCTGTGTCCGGCCCATCGCGAAATGATTAGCCTTTTCTATCATTGCGAGAAGTCTATCGCTGAAATGAGTGAGATTATGGGTATTCCGCGTGCGATCGTGAGGAGCCGGCTATTTTACGGCCGTAAACAACTCGCGCGAATAGTCATGAGCGCCGGTTTCGAGGCCGCAGCGGCTCAAACAAACATGCAAAGGGAAAGCCGAAGGGGCCTCTTGCCGGCAATCTCATATTCGGGCAACCGCGAGGTGCAACCCGGAATGCACGCAAATCGATGATTGTCACATAGGAGGGCACCCCGTGAAAACGCTCGCTTTGTCGATCTTGTTCTTTGTTTTCACTCTGGCATCAGTTGACGCCGCGAGATCATCCGCAGCCTTCAATGGATCCTGGAATCTGGTGTTCGTGACCGAGTCGGGGACGTGCGATCCGACCTACAATTTTACGGTCAACATTTCGAATGGAGTCGTGACGGAGCCGAATCTCGTGAAGTTCAGGGGTTATGTGCAGAACTCGGGGGCCGTGCGTGCGTCCGTCGCGGTACAGAACAAGTACGCATCTGGATCTGGCCGGTTGTTTGGCGCTTCCGGCAAGGGCAGGTGGACGGGTCGCTCCGGAAGCGCACGTTGTGTGGGATATTGGACCGCCCAGAGAAACTAGAGCATATCCGGTCGGAGTTGCGAACCGTTTCGTTGCGCTTCGTATCGACCTAACACCAACGTATGGTCAAATCGACACCTGCGTTGAATGGAGGGGGGCAGGATCGGCCCGGTATCGTTCGGGATCTTGGAACAGGACGGCACTTCTGCGCGCAAGAGTGTAGATCGAATAAGGCCAAGCGAAGCAATCATTTCCTCAAATATCGAGTCTGGGCATGGCTAAATTGACCATCAACGGCGAGCAAAAATCGTTCGACGCGCCATCCGATATGCCGCTGCTGTGGGTACTGCGGGACGTACTCGGTATGACCGGAACGAAATTCGGCTGCGGCATTGCCCAGTGTGGTGCTTGCACAGTTCATATCGACGGCAAGCCGGTGCGTTCCTGCATGCTGGCGGTGAGCGCGGTGCGCGATCGCGCGGTGACCACCATCGAAGGCGTCGGAGCCACGCCGGTCGGCGCGAAAGTGCAGAAAGCCTGGCTCGATCTCGAAGTGGTTCAGTGCGGCTATTGTCAGTCGGGACAGATCATGTCGGCAGCGGCCCTGCTCGCGACGACGCCCAACCCGGACGACTCTGACATCGACGCCGCGATGGCCGGAAATATCTGCCGCTGCGGTACCTACGTGCGGATCCGCGCGGCCATTAAGCAGGCAGCTTCGCAACGTCAGTCGTAGGAGCGTGTCATGGCGATCTCTGACAAGACCCTGGACCGGGTTTCGCGCCGCGCGCTGCTCACCGGAAGTCTGGCGGGCGGGTTCGTGCTTGCATTTCATCTTCCCGTGCGCGCAGTCAATGAGCCGGTGCAACCGCCGGACGATACCAAAGACAAGTTTGCGCCGAATGCCTTCATCCGCATCGATCAATCCGGCAAGACAACGCTGGTGATGCCGCAGGTCGAGATGGGGCAGGGCGTCTATACCGCATTGCCGATGATCCTGGCTGAAGAGCTCGATGCCGATTTTGCGCAGCTGACGCTCGAGCATGCGCCGCCGAGCGACAAGCTCTATGGCAATCCCCTTTTCGGCATTCAGGCGACCGGCAATTCCAACTCGGTTCGGGCCTGGTGGAAGCCGCTGCGCACGGCCGGCGCCAGCGCGCGCGCCATGCTGGTCGGGGCCGCGGCGCAGCAATGGCAGGTCGATCCGGCAAGCTGTACGACCGCCAACAGCGAGGTCTTGCATAAGGCGAGCGGGCGCCAGCTTTCCTATGGCGCGCTGGCGCTTGCAGCAAGCAGCCAGGTGCCGCCCAAGGACGTCCCGCTCAAGGCCCCCGGGGACTTCGTGTTGATCGGCAAGCCGCTCAAGCGGCTTGATACCCCCGACAAGGTCAATGGTAAGGCCGTCTACGGCATCGATGCGATGTTGCCAAACATGAAGTTCGCTACGCTGAAAGTCTGCCCAGTGTTCGGCGGCAAGATTGCCAGGGTTGACGACAGCGCCGCCAGAAAAATTCCAGGCGTGCGCAAGATCGTGGTGCTCGATGATCTGGTCGCGGTGGTCGGCGATCACATGTGGGCGGCCAAGAAGGGCCTCGATGCGCTTGACATCGACTGGGACGAAGGCCCGAACGCCGGCCTCAGTTCCAACGAGATCTGGCGGGATCTGCGCGCCGCCAGCCAGAAGGACGGCGCGGTCGCCAAATCCGAGGGCGATATCGCCAAGGGGCTCGCCACAGGCGACCGGCTGGAGGCGGCTTACGAGCTGCCGTTCCTCGCGCACGCGACCATGGAGCCGGTCAATGCCACGGTTCATGTCACGCCCGACGCTTGCGAGATCTGGACCGGCACCCAGGTCATGACCCGGGTGCAATCGGAGGCGGCGAAGGCGGCCGGGCTCCCGGTCGAGAAGGTGATCGTCAACAACCACCTGCTCGGCGGCGGTTTCGGGCGCAAGCTCGAGGCCGATATGGTGGTCGCGGCGGTTCGCGTGGCCAAAGAGGTCGATGGCCCCGTCAAGGTGGTGTGGACCCGCGAAGAAGACATCCGGCAAGACATCTTTCGTCCCGTTTATCGGGACACCATTGCCGCGACCTTGTCGGAAGGAAAGATTGTCGGCTGGAAGTATCGCGTCAGCGGCTCATCCGTCATGGCGCGCTGGTTTCCGCCGGGGTTCCAGAAGGGCGTCGACATCGACGGCGTCGATAGCGCCATCGACATTCCCTACGACATTCCCAATATCCACGTGGAGTTTGTGCGGGCCGAACCGCCGGCGGTGCCGACCGGTTTCTGGCGCGGCGTGGGTCCCAATAACAACGTTTTCGCGATCGAATGTTTCATGGACGAGCTCGCCCGCAAGGCGGGCAAGGATCCCGTTGACTTCCGGCGGTCGATGCTTGGAAAGCAGCCGCGCTTTCTGGCGGCCCTCAATCTGGCGGCGGAGAAATCTGGCTGGGGCCAGCCGCTGCCCGCGCGAGTCGGGCGTGGGGTCTGCCTGCAGCCATCGTTTGCCAGCTTCATCGCAACCGTGGTCGAGGCGGAAATCGACGAGCAGGGCGAGGTGAAACTGCGCCGCGTCACATCGGCAGTCGACACCGGAATCGCCGTTAATCCGGACACGGTCGTGGCGCAGCTCGAAGGCGGGCTGATCTTCGGATTGACCGCCGCGCTCTATGGCGAAATCACCATCGAGAAGGGACGGGTTCAGCAATCCAATTTCAACGACTACCGCATGCTGCGCATCGATCAGGCGCCGAAGATCGAGGTTCATGTCGTCAAGAGCGGCGAGGCGCCCGGCGGCATCGGCGAGACTGGCGTGACCGCGGGGCCACCGGCGCTGCGCAACGCGATTCTCGCCGCGACTGGCGTCGCCCTGCGCAGACTTCCGATCGACCGCGCCATGATAGCCGGAGGGAAGAAAGCATGAACCGCGCCGGCCGCCGCGTTCTCATCGGCATTCTCGCGATCCTCGTGGTCGTGCTGGCCGCGGGCTTTTGGATACTCCGTGGCCCCGGTCCGATGGACTTCGCGGGTGGTCCAAAAGTGACGCTCGCGGATTTTAAAGTTGGCGATCCCACCGGTGTCCCGGCTTCGCTCGCGAAGGCCGGCCTGGTCGAGCGTGGCGCCTATCTGGCGCGGGCAGCAGATTGCATGGTCTGCCACACCTCCGAGGGCGGAAAGGAATATGCCGGCGGCCTTGCCATCAGGCTGCCGTTCGGCGCGCTGTACACCACCAATATAACGCCCGACAAGGATACGGGCATTGGCAATTACAGCGACCAGGATTTTCTGAACGCAGTTCAGCGCGGAATCCGCCGCGACGGCGCGCGGCTTTATCCGGCAATGCCGTTCAGCTCCTATACCTACATGACGGACGCCGACGCGCTGGCGATCAAGGCCTATTTATTCAGTCTGGCGCCGGTGCGCGCGGTCGCGCCCGCCAACACGCTGATGTTTCCGTTCAACCAGCGCTGGGCAATGTATTTCTGGTCGGCGCTGTTCAATCGGGACAGCCGCTTTGAGCCCGACTCGTCAAAGGGTTCCGAGTGGAACAGGGGCGCCTACCTCGCGGAGGCGCTGGCGCATTGCGGTGAATGCCATACACCGCGAAACCTGGCATTCGCGCTTGATAACCGCAAAAAATTCGCAGGCGCCGTGACCGCGGGATGGCGGGCCTTCAACATCAGCTCCGACAAGATCACGGGCGTCGGCGGCTGGAGCGAGCAGGATCTCGTCTCCTATCTGTCGATCGGTCACGCCAATGGCCACGGCACCGCCTCAGGACCGATGGGCGAGGCGGTGGACCAGAGCTTCAGCCAGTTCAGGCCGGAAGACATCCGCGCCGTCGTGACCTATCTGCGAAGCGTGCCCGCGACCGCTTCGCCCGATCTGCCGGCAACGCTGGCGCCTCCAGCGCCGGCGTCTCACAAGGACGGCGGTGGCTCCCGTGATCAACGCGGCAAGATGGTGTTTGAAGGCGCTTGCGTCAGTTGCCACGGCTGGACCGGCGTGAGTTCGATCTCACCCTTTGCCACCCTCACTGGCGTCTGGGCGGTCAACGACCCCTCTGCCACCAATGTCGCCCAGATCGTGATTTCGGGGACCAGACGGCATGTGCCGGACGGCGCGGTCTCGATGCCGGCGTTCGGGGGCGCCTATTCCGACATCGAAATCGCCGCTGTCGCCAATTACGTCACCGCGCGCTTTGGCAGCGAGGCGTCGAAGCTCACTGCCCAGGATGTGGCGGAGCTGAGGAAGCAGACCAGCCAATGATCAGCGCGCGTGGTCGTCAGAAACTCATGCAGCAGGAGTTTTGAAACCATGTCTGTTCGATTGATACCGGCGTGAAGGTCATTCGTTTCTGCAGCTCATGTTCTCAACGCCGGCGTTTGCGTCACGCCAGCGTTTCTGCGGGGACATTCGTGACCAGTAGAAGGTGTTTGCCTAAAACGCGATCTGGGTCCGCATCGCAAGCGCATTAAACTTTGCCCCGGCATCGCCGGAGTCGGTGGGGCTTATCTGCTTGGCGATGTCGCCATGCAGGAAGTTGAACATGAAGCGGATGTTGCCACTGACGTACCAGTTCAACCCCGCCGTGTAGACGGTCTGCCGGCCTCCGGCGACGCCGTTTGCGGAGGCGAGCTGATCATTAAGGTTCATGGTGCTGACGCGGCCGGCGATTTCCCACGCGCCCCAGCCGCCGCCGGTCAGGGAGACCGGGTTCGCCGGAATGATACCGCCATAGGCTGCGGTCGCTGGATTGTATTTGCGGGCTTCGCCCGTCAGCACATAGGCCAATTCCGCATAGCCGCCGTCGAATTGTACGCTCGGCAACGGAATTACGTTGTTGGCACGATCGACGTTGTACCAAAAATATTCCGCCTGGAAGAACAATGGGCCATAGGTTGCCGCAGCCTCACCACTATACACTTGGGCGCCGGACACGCCGGTGAGCGCTCCTGTCGAGATCAGCGCGGTCGGGTCGATCCGCAATTCCGGACGGTCGCTCAAGGTGAGGGTCTGTGCGCCCGTGACTTCGTCACGCGGCGCCCGGATCAGCCACTCGGCTTCACCGCCGAGATGCAGGGAGTAGCCGTTGCCACTGACGATCTGCCCGGCGGCGCGAGCGAACGAACCCAGTTGTTCCGTCGTGCCGTTTGGATTGAGGCTCGATGCCGAGTGAATGGCGGCCGTGGCCGGTCCCGTCACGTAGGCGCCGATCCAGAACCGTTCATCGTACCAGCGCGCGCCGACGGCAGAGCGGAAGTCGCCGGCTGCGATGTTTTGGGCGATAATCCCCGAGGAAGCGCGCTCCATGAACATGATTTCGTTGGAACTCGTCGCTTCGTCGAGAGTATAGAGCGTGTCCAAATAACCGCCTTCGATCGCAACCGTGCCGCCGAAGGGGTGGAAGCCGGTGTAACTGAGATAAGCTTGCTCAATTCCGGCCGTGGCGCCGCCCGGAAGGAATCCGACGGATGCACCCCCGACGCCCGGGGCCGCGCCGGTGCTTGCGGTGCTGCTAAAGCCGTCCGACGAGCCACCGAAATCGTAGATCAAACCGTAATTCCAGTCTCCCAGGAACTTGCCGATCACGCCAATCCGCGCGCGGCGCAAGTTTTCGCCATCGTCGAGCTTTTGCGGCGAAGTTGCCGCGCTGTTGGGATGATAGTCGTAGCCGCCGACGTCGTAATGAACGCGACTGGTAATCGCAATGCAGTTCTGATTATCGGCAGTGCAGATGGTCGGCCGGTTGTTCGGCATCGTCACAACCACGCCGGACGGAGCGACCGGACCCTTGATCGGATACGGCGCACTGGCGTTGGCGAGGTTGTCCAACTTGGCGTCGGCTTTCACCTTGGCATCCGCCTTCGCATTTGCGGTTGCCGTGGCGGCGGTGTTGGCCGCGGTTTGCTTTTGCAGCTTGTCGAGCTTTTGCTCCATCGATTTTAGCTGCTGCTTGAGCAGCGCGATTTCAGCATCTGCTCCGCTGGCCGACTGAGCCCGCGCCGGCGCTGTTATCAGCGCCATCATCAAGCTCATCGAAGCCGCTGTCGTCAACGTTGTCTTAGACATCAGATCCCCCCTTGCTTTTGCGGTATGCCAACCGGCTCGCGTTCTGTACGTTAGAAGGTGGTGATTTCGAAATTCTAGAAACCGTCGCTCCTACGACTTACAAAGCTGCTAATGTCGCCTACTCCCTCACGGCGTTCGAACTTTCGAAACAGAAGAAAGACGATGCCCAAAATTATCACAACCGCTGCGGCCGCGAGCCCCCAGCGGACGATGGTAAGCAGCGGAGAGGAGGGTCCCCCGCGCCGCGTCTCGGAAACCTCTTGTTCGGTGATGCTGGTGTCACCGGGGCCGTAATGGGTCAGCACGTAGGTTCCCAGGACGGCGATGTCGCGGTCACTGAGTTGGGTCGAATCGCCCGGGTGGCCGCCGAAGCCTGGCATGAAGGCTTGTCTCCCCGAGACCGTGCGATCCACGCCATAGAGAATGGCGGCAATAAGGTTCGCGGGATCCTTGTTCCCCGTAGCGGAGTTGTGGAACAGGCTCGGATAGTAGCCGTCCTTGCTGCCTTGCCCCTCGGCCGAGTGGCAGGAGGCGCAATTACCCTGAAACAGCTCGGCGCCGCTGGGATCGGCGCCATTGTCGGAGCTGATGCCGTCGCGTCCGCGCAGCACGCCGAGCTCGGAGAACATGCTCCCGGCCGTGAAGCGGGACGCGCTGGACGGGTCGTGGATCGGCGGTACGCTCTTGACGTAAGTGGCGACCGCCTCGATGTCCGCAGCCGACAGATGCTGGAAGCTGTGTTCGATGGCTTCGCCCATGCTTCCGGCCGCCTGCGCCTTTCCGGGCAAACGTCCGGTGCGCAAATAGGCCGCGAGCTGCTCTTTGGCCCAGCTTCCAATTCCCGTCGCCGGATCGGAGGTGATGTTCGGCGCGTACCACGGTCCGACCTCGGCGCCCGACAAAGCGCGGCTTGCCTGCTCCTGCATCAGGAATCCGCGCGGCGTGTGACAGGTGCTGCAATGTGCCGCGCCCTGCACAAGGTACGCGCCCCGATTCCATTCCGCCGATTGCTGCGGATCCGGCGCAAAGACGTGGTCGTCCAGGAACAGAAAATTCCAGGCCAGCATCGACAGGCGGATGTTCATCGGAAATGGCAGCGCCGTCTCGGGGGCGCGCGCGTCGACCGGCTGCACGGAACGCATGAAGTAGGCGTAGAGCGCATGCGCATCGTCGTCGGTGAACTTGGCGTAAGAGGTATAGGGCATCGCAGGATAGAGGTGCGCCCCGTCGCGGCGAATTCCGCGGCGAAGCGCCTGGGAAAAGTCTCCTTCCGTATATCGTCCGATCCCGAAATCTGCCGACGGGGTGATATTTGTGGAATAAATAGTGCCGAGCGGCGTGCTGATGGCGAGCCCACCCGCAAAGGGCTTGCCGCCTGGGAGGGTGTGGCAGGCCCCGCAATCCGCGGCAATTGCCAGATATTGCCCGCGCGCGATCACCGCCTCGTCGGCGGAGGGATCGAGGCGTTCGGCCGCATCTGAAACGGCGGCCATGAAAGACCCGGCGAGGAAGATGAGCAATCCGCAGATTGTACGACCGGCGCGGCGCATGTTCAGCCGTGCCTCAGTTGATCGACGATCGCATCCGCCGCCTTCAGCGCCAGCGCCGTCATGGTGAGCGTGCTGTTCGACGCCGTCCCGCTGGGCATGGCAGCGCCACCGGGCAAAAACAGGTTATGATGGTCATGCGCGCGGCAGTCCGGATCAACCACCGATGTCTTGGCATCGGCGCCCATGATGCATCCACCCATGATATGGTCACTGTTGAAAAATTCAGGCGATAGCTGAAAGCTGGTCGCACCGAGCCCGTCCGCCAGTGCTCGCAGCTTTGGGACGGTATATTCCTTAGCGCTCCGCCGCACGTAGTCGCCGACATCGTAGTAGATGTTCGGCTTGTTGATGCCGAGCCAATCCTTCTTGTCCGACAGCGTCAGCCGGTTGTCCGGCAAAGGCAGCGGCTCGTGCTCTACGGTCAGCCGCGCGGTGCAGGCCGAGAGCCTTCTTATCTCCTTGTCCAACGCCTTTCCGACCAGCCGCTTTTTCAGCGCCGCGGCAGCGCCGACGTAGCTGCGGGCGTAGTTCTCCATGCGGAACATCGCTCCCGTATAGTCCTTGCGGAAGTCGCCTTGCGATGTGTTGAGGATGCTGCTGCTCTGAACCGGCCCAACGCCCGTCCACAGCGGCTCCGCAAGCTCCAGCTCCGCGTAAAGCTTGGGCTGGTCCATCATGTTGCGCCCGACCTGATCGGAGCTGTTCGCGATGCCACCCGGATTGCGGTCGTTCTTGGAGAACAACAACAGCTTAGGTGTCTCGATGCTGTTGCACGCGATGACGAAGACCTTGCCGGTGACACGGTGGGAGGCCTTGTCCGGATCGAGGTAATGGACGGCCTCGACCCCATTCTTTTCGCCGGTCTCTATCCGGTAGACCACTGCATTGGCCAGGATCCTGCCGCCCTTGGCTTCGATCTTCGGCAGCGCCGTCGCCGCATCATACTTGGCGGCGATCGGGCAGACTGGAAAACAGTTGTTGTTGCCACAACATGGCGGCCGCCCGTGATAGGAGACACCGCTGTTGCGCGCTTGCGGAGCCGGCAGATTGATCATCCCGACTTTTGCCGCCACTTCCGTCAAGCGACGCTCGCCGGGGCCGAAAGGAAGCGGCCCCATCGGGTAGGGTTTGGAGCGTTTGGCATTTGGCGGCCATTGCAGCGCGGGGTCAGACGGGCCGCTCACGCCGATCGCATGTTCAGCGCGCGTGTAATAGGGCTCGAGCACCTCATAGGTGAACGGCCAGTCCCGCCCGACGCCATAAAGGCTCTTCAGGCGCATGTCCTCCGGCGTGATGCGCCAGCATAGGCCCGCCCAGTGCCAGGTCGCGCCGCCGGCATAGCGCACATACCCCTGCAGATAGGCGCGGGCATTCGGCCCCTCCAATTGCAGGTATTGCTCCTGCTCCTTTTCCTTGCGTGTTTCGAGGTGCGGTGCCCATGGCTTCGGAGGGTACGGCGCATCCCAGTGAAACAGGCGCAGGCTCGGTGGCAAGTTGCGGTAATTCTCGACAATGCGCCAGCGATCAACGCGAGGGCCCGCCTCGAGCATCAGCACGGACAGGCCGGCATCGAGAGCCTGCTCCGCAATCAGACAGCCGACAATTCCGGTTCCTGCGATGATGACATCTGCACTCCCGTCGTTTGCCATTCTGTGAGGCCCCTGTTTCCGTAATTGCGTGCAGCTAGAAGTCCGGCATGTTCTCCAATGGCGGCGCGTCTGCCGGCCAGGCGTTCGGGCCGGAGATGGCATAGGACGGAATGGTCATGACATCCCTGGTTGGCTGATACATCAGCGCATATTCGAAGGCGAAGACCTCGGCATCGTCGGCGTCCTGCACGACGCCGAGATACCAGGCGGAGATGATCGCGAGCGCCGTCTCCTTGAGCGGCCCTTCCGGGACGTCGGGGAAAAACTCCTCGACAATCCGCGCATTCTTGTTTCTTGCAATCGCGAGCAGCCCGGCGACCTGCTCGGACAACGACGGATTCAGCGCGCTCATGGCGGCGCCAATGCGGTTTCCTACCTCCTCATGCAAGTGATGAGGGATCAGCAGCGACGAGATTTCCATGAACCGGGCCGCGGACTCCGGCGACCAGGAGCCGGCAGCAGCAATGGCCGGCCGCACCGCCGGCACAACCGCAAGGCTACCGACCACGGACAGCCCGCCAAGCAGAAGCTGGCGGCGCCCAAGAGCGAACGCGGTGGGGCTGTCATCACGACATCGGACAGGCACGATCTACTCCGTTGTCCAACTCAAGAGAGGAATAATTGTATCGAAAGGGCTATCATTTCAGGATGTTAGCGACGATCTGTTTTGCCCCGTCGCCGAGCGTAACCCGGGTCGTTGGGCCCCGGTATTCAGCGCAGGTTTCAACTTACCTATACCTTGGTGTTAGGACGAGGCTCTCGGAAAACGCACCGCCTGTCGCGTCTCTGGAAGCAGCACCCACCGCCTCCTGCGACCGCCCCGGAGCGCATCCGCGTGCTTGAATTGCCCGTTGGGCATCAACACACACGCTGATCGAAATCTCGATGGTCAGCACGCCTGCCTGGAGCGCTTGGTTTCACGGCGCAGGCGCGCGTCTAACCGATATCGGTCGGCACGCGGACGCCAAATCATATCAAGGTATGAGCGGACACTACGAGACGGCGAGTGGCGCGATCGGCGTCAACGTCCTAGCTCCAGAGCGGCGCCAGAATGAATTGGCCCAGCGCGAGGAGTAAAGGAGATGGACCTCGATGCGGTTTTCCTCTCGCGATTGCAGTTTGCCTGGGTGATTGGCTGGCACATTCTGCTGCCTGCATTTACCGTCGGATCGGCGGCATTCATTGCGGTCCTTGAGGGTTTCCATCTCGCGACCGGGCGCGACGTCTATCTCCGCGTCTCGATGTTCTGGATCAGGATTTTCTCGATCGCCTTCGGCATGGGAGTGGTCACCGGCGTCGTGATGCCGTTCCAATTCGGCACCAATTGGAGCCGCTATGCGGATGCGACATCGAACGTGCTGTCGCCGCTCTTTGCCTATGAGGACTTGACGGCGTTTTTTCTCGAGGCGGCGTTTCTCGGTGTCCTGCTATTCGGGCGAAAGCTGGTGCCGCGCTGGGCGCATTTCTTTGCAGCGTTGATGGTTTCGATGGGTACATTGTTCTCGTCATTCTGGATCCTGTCGGCCAATAGCTGGATGCAGACGCCGGCCGGCTACGACATCGTCGACGGCCGCTTCTTTCCGGTCGACTGGCTGCAGATCGTGTTCAATCCTTCCTTTCCGTCCCGGCTGGCGCACACCGTTGTCGCATTCTTCATCACCACCGGCTTTGTCGCGCTCGGCGTCGGCGCTTATCTGCTTCGGCGCGGACGGTTCGCGGAAGAAGGCCGGACCATGTTGTCAATGACGCTATGGCTGCTGACCGCGCTGGTGCCGCTGCAGATGTTTCTTGGCGACCATCATGGCCTCAACACGCTGCAGTACCAGCCCGCAAAGCTTGCCGCCATCGAGGCGCGCTGGGAGACCGGCCGCCAGGTGCCTTTGGCGCTGTTCGCCATCCCCGACGAGAAGACCGAGAGCAATCATGCCGCGATCGAGATTCCGGGGCTGGGTAGCCTGATCCTGACCCATCAGGTCGATGGCGAAATCAAAGGCCTCAAGGATTTCCCCGCCGATCAGCGACCGCCGGTTGCCGTACCCTTCTTTGCTTTCCGGATCATGGTCGGATGCGGCATGCTCATGCTCGGCATCGTGCTGCTTGGCGGATGGCTACGCTGGCGCGGCCGGCTCACCGACACGTCGCTGTTTCTGCTGCTGTGCCAACTCGCACTTCCGATCGGATTCGTGGCCGTCATCGCCGGCTGGGCGGTCACCGAGGTCGGGCGCCAGCCCTGGACGGTCTATGGCTTGTTGCGTACGGCGGATTCGGTCTCGCCGTCATTGAAGGGCCGCGACGTGGCGATCTCGCTGCTCGCCTACATGGCCGTCTATCTCATTATGTATCCCGCCGGATTGTTTCTCATGATGCGCGTCGTCCGCGCCGGCCCAGCGCCGGCCGGCGAAGGGGATGCGACGATCGAGGCCGGACGGCCCCAGGCTCCGGTGCTGGCGGGAGCGGGCATCGCGGGAGGAAGCGACCCATGAACCAAGTTCTGGACTTTGTACCGATCTGGACGCTGATCCTGGGCGTCGCCGTCTTCTTCTACGTCCTGCTCGACGGCTTCGATCTCGGTGTCGGCATTCTCTATGGCCTCGCGCCGAACACCGCCACGCGCAACACCATCATGAATTCGATCGCGCCGATCTGGGATGGCAACGAAACCTGGCTGGTGCTGGGCGGGCTCGGCTTGCTCGCGGCCTTCCCGTTGGCGTTCGCCATCATCATCCCTGCGGTCTATTTCCCGATTCTGGTAATGCTGCTGGCGCTGGTGTTTCGCGGCGTCGCATTCGAATTCCGCTTCCGCGATGCCGAGCACAAGACGTTCTGGGATCAGGCCTTCAATTACGGATCGGGCATCGCAACCTTCGCGCAAGGGGTGGTGCTGGGCAGCTTCATCCAGGGATTTCAGGTCAGCGGGCGGGTATTTTCCGGCACTTCGTTCGATTTCCTGACGCCGTTCTCGATCCTGACCGGCATCGCCTTGTTGTTTGGATATGGACTGCTCGGGGCGGGCTGGCTCATTCTCAAAACCGAAGGCGACCTTCAGGACACTGCCCGCCGTCAGGGCAGCGTTTGCCTAATCGGCGTCTTGGCGGCGATCGGTGTCGTAAGCGTCTGGACGCCGATCATGAATCCGGCGATCGCCTCACGCTGGTTCGTTTTTCCCAACATCCTGTTTCTGGCGCCGGTTCCCGTTGCCACGGCTGTTGTCGCGCTTGTCACCTGGCGCGCGCTCCACGGCCGCTCGGAAATTCTCCCTTTCGCGGGCGGCATCGGTCTGTTCGTGCTGTCTTTTGCGGGAATTACAATCAGTCTCTATCCGATGATCGTGCCCCCTCATTTCACTTTGTGGGAGGCCGCCTCCTCGGACCGGACCCAGGCTTTTCTCCTGGTCGGCACGCTGGCGCTGCTGCCAATCATCCTGACGTACACCAGTTGGTCCTATTGGGTGTTTCGGGGCAAGGTGCGCGCCGACATCGGTTATCACTGAGGCCGTAGGAGAATCCATCGCTAGGCATGGCAACGGGACACGAGGTGACTACTGCGTGGGCGACCCTTGTGGTCGCCCTGGTTCGGCGCCCACACATTCAGCCTGTCTCGTAAAAGGTCAAAGGCCGGTGGCGAACTCAGAAGAGATCGGCGACGGCGTTGCGGTAGCGGCGCATGGCCGCGACATGGTCGGCCATGCCGCGGCCGGCCATGCGCTTGTGGTGGTAGCCGCCAAAGGTATTGTGCAGCGTGACATGCGTGACGCCCACCTTTTTCCAGAAGCTGATTTCCTCGCGCCAGTCCTTTTCGGTGCCTGTGCCGGTTGAGGTCCAGACTTCGAGGCCGACCGACGCCGGATCGCGTCCCTCGGCTTCCACCAGGCGGCGCAGCTTGTCGAATTCCGCGACGGCCTTGGGCCCCGGAGGTTCAGACAGCATGATCCAGCCGTCGCCCCACTTTGCGATCCGCTGCAGCGTCACGTCCATGTGGCCGCCGAACCACAGCGGAATTTTGCGGCTCGGCGGCAGCGGATTGATGCCGACGTCCTGGAGACGGTGCCATTGGCCCTCGAATGTGACGTAGGGGTTGGCCCACAGCGCTTTCATCACCTGGACCTGTTCCTCGGACCGCTTGCCCCTGTTGTGGAAATTCTCGTTGAGGCCGACGAACTCCAGTTCGTTCCAGCCCACGCCGATGCCCAGCCGGAAGCGGCCGCCGCTGAGCACGTCCAGACTGGCAGCCTGCTTGGCAACGAGAACGGTCTGGCGCTGCGCGAGAATCAGCACCTGGGTGGAGAGTTCGACCTTTTTCGTGCAGGCGGCGATGAAACCGAACGCCACGAAGGGGTCGTGGAATAGGCCGAGCGCACCCGCACGGCCGCTGGCGGGGTTCGCCGGGTTGCCGCCGAGCACGTGGTCAGCCAGGGTCAGACCTTGGTAGCCTTCGGCCTCAGCGAGCTCAGCGAATTCGCGCACGATTCCGCCATCGCCGCCGATGTCACCGAAAGGCAGAGCAATTCCGAGATGCATGGTCGACTCCTTGCCGTAGCTGGTTGCCAGTTTCCCGCCAATCTATAGATTTCCCGCGATGGGTACCACGGCATCGGCATCGACCGGCGCCAGCCAGGAGACGTGCGGTGATCAAGCTCGGATATAAGGCAGCGGCGGAGCAGTTCGCGCCGGGCAAGTTGCTGGGCTTCGCCTGTCTTGCCGAGGAAGTCGGTTTCGATTCGGTGTTCATCAGCGACCACTTTCAGCCATGGAAGCACGAAGGCGGCCACGCGCCCTTCTCGCTGACATGGCTGGGCGCGCTGGGCGCCAGAACGTCGCGCGTCGTGATCGGCACCAGCGTGCTGACGCCGACTTTCCGCTACCATCCTTCCATCATCGCCCAGGCGTTCGGCACGATGGGCGCGATGTTCCCGGGACGCGTCGTGCTCGGCGTCGGAACCGGTGAAGGACTGAACGAAGTGCCTGCGACCGGCCAGCCTTGGCCGGAATTCAAGGAGCGCTTCGCGCGCCTGCGTGAAGCTGTCACGCTGATTCGGGCCCTCTGGAGCCAGGAACGGGTCAGCTTCGAAGGCCAGTACTACAAGACCGAGAAGGCGACGATCTACGACCGCCCTGAGGCGCCGGTGCCGATCTATGTCGCTGCCGCGGGTGCCCTCGTGGCGCGTTATGCCGGCCGCTCCGCCGAGGGATTCATCTGCACCAGCGGCAAGAACCCGGAGCTCTACACCGAGACCCTGTTGCCGAAGGTTGCCGAGGGCATCGCGGCGTCGGAGGATCCGTCGCGCTCCTACGATCGCATGATCGAGGTCAAGGTGTCGTTCGACACCGACAAGGCGCGAGCACTTGAGGACACGCGCCACTGGGCGGCGCTGGCGCTGACGCCCGAGGAAAAGATCACGGTAGAGGATCCCGTGGAGATGCAGCGCCTCGCCGACGCGCTGCCGCTAGAACGCGCCGCCAGTCGATGGATCGTGTCCAGCGACGCCGACGAGCACGTCGAGCGGATCGGCTACTATGTCGGTCTCGGTTTCCGGAACCTGGTATTCCACGCGCCGGGACCAGACCAGGCGCGCTTCCTGAAACTCTACAGTGAGCACGTGCTGCCGCGGCTGCGCAAGCGGTTCGGTTGAGCGGGCAGGACAGGCCGATGAAGCGCAGCAGCGCCGTTGAGATGATCGCCGTCCCCGGCCGCGGTCTAACCTGGTACGGTCCAGACAAGACTGCATCCGAGCTGGTGCGCCCGATCGCCGAGGACATGTTCCGATGAGCAGAGGTCTTGTCGTGGCGCTGTCCGGCGGGGTCGGCGGCGCCAAGCTCGTGCTCGGTCTGAGCCGCGTCTTGCCGGCCGAGGAACTGCTCGTGGTCGCCAACACCGGCGACGATTTCGAACATCTTGGATTGAGCATCTCGCCCGATATCGACACGCTGACCTACGTGCTGGCGGGCATCGACAATCCCGTCACCGGCTGGGGCCGGCGTGACGAGACGTGGTCGTTCATGGACTCAATCGGCGCGCTCGGCGGCGAGGACTGGTTTCGGCTCGGCGACCGCGATCTCGCGTTGCATGTCGAGCGCACCCGTCGCCTGCGCTTGGGGCAGACACTCTCCGAGGTGACATCAGACATTTGCCGGCGCCTCGGCATCGGTGCCCGCGTGGTGCCGATGAGCGACGACCGCGTGCGTACCCGCGTGCGCGGCGACGCGGGCTGGATCGAGTTCCAGGATTACTTCGTGCGCCAGCAGTGCCGGCCGGTTGTCCACGAGCTTAATTTCGACGGCGTGACGCTCGCCCGGCCGCACGTCGACATCACGGCGGCGCTGCGCTCCGGCGAGGTGCGGGCCGTGATCGTCTGTCCGTCCAATCCCTTCATCAGCGTCGAGCCGATCCTGGCAGTCCCCGGCATGCGCGATGCGATCAGGGCGAGTGGCGCGCCGGTCGTCGCGGTGTCGCCAATCATCGCCGGGCAGGCCGTCAAGGGCCCGACCGCGAAGATGATGCGCGAACTGGGCCTCGAGGCCAGTGCCGCCGGCGTCGCCGCGCGCTACGGCGACCTGCTGGATGGCTATATCGTCGACCACGCCGACGCCGATGGGATCGGCGATGTCGGCGTGCGGGTCACGATCGCCAGAACCCTGATGAGGAGCCTGCAGGACCGGGAGACGCTGGCGCGCACGACGCTCGACGCGGCGGACGCACTGGCCGTGCGGCGATGAGCGACATCTGGGCGGTCATTCCGGTCAAGGAGTTCAATGGCGCCAAGCATCGCCTGTCGGGTCTGCTGTCTTCGCCAGAACGCCGTCTTCTCGCCGAGACCATGCTGGCGGACATGCTCAGCGCCGTTGCCGGTTGCCGGCATCTCGCCGGCGTGATGATCGTCACGCTCGATCCGCATGCGACGGCGCTTGGCGAAAAGATCGGTGCGCGGATCCTGACCGAGGGCGCGCGGGACGGACATACCGGCAGCGTGAATGCCGGCCGGCGCCTTCTCACCGGAGAAGGGCGTGGCGGCATGGTCACGCTGCCCGGCGACATTCCAGCCACCAGCGCCTTCGAAATAGACGCGGTGTTATCGGCGCATCTCGCAGCGCCCTCTTTCACGATCTCGCCGGCGCATGACGATCTCGGATCCAATGCCGTCGTCTGCTCGCCGCCGGAATCGGTGCCGCTTCGCTTCGGCGATAACAGCTACTTCCCGCACCTCGACGCCGCGCGTCTCCAGGGCATCGAGCCGACGGTGATCCGGCAGCCCGGCATCGCCATGGATATCGATCATCCCGTCGATTTGGCGCTGTTCCTGCGCCTGCCGCAATCGGCCGGCACGCGTACCCGCACGCTGCTCGACGAACTCGGCGTGCCCGCGCTGCTGGCCGAGCGCGGCATCGGCTAGAGTTTCGGTTCTGATTGAATCAGCACCGAAACTCTGGCTTCTTGTTTTGCCGCGTTTTCTTAATGCAAACCGGTATCCACTTCGCTCGAAAACGCTTCAACCGGTCGCCGCCTTTTTGCGCGGCGGCGTCAGCACGATCGGCTCGAGGTCGGCTGCGATCACGGATGCCGCTCGACGGTCTTCGTTTACCGGCCGATAGAGCGTGTCGCGCTGCATCGGCTCGCGGCCAATCGAGCGGATCAGCGCTTCCATCTCGTGAGGCGGAAGCTCCTGGCCATGCTGGGTGCCGGCGGCGCGCGAGATGCTCTCGTTCATCAGCGTGCCGCCAAGATCGTTGGCGCCGGACTTCAGGCAGACTGCGGCGCCGGCTCGCCCCATCTTCACCCAGGACGTCTGGATGTTTGATATCAGCGGATGCAGGGCCAGCCGCGCGACCGAATGCATGATGACGGCTTCGCGGAACGTCGGACCGGGACGCGCCATGCCCAGCCGGTACATCGGCGCTTCCATGTGGACGAAGGGAAGCGGCACGAACTCGGTGAAGCCGCCGGTTTCGGCCTGCAGGTCGCGCAGCGCAAGCAGATGTTTGGCCTGCGAATTCGATGTCTCGACGTGGCCGTACATGATGGTCGAGGTGGTGCGCAATCCCGTCTGGTGCGCGGCGCGCTGCACGTCCAGCCACTGCCCGGTGTTGATCTTATCCGGGCAGATGATGGTGCGCACGTCATCGTCGAGGATTTCGGCGGCCGTTCCGGGCAGGGTGCCGAGACCGGCCGCCTTCAGCTTCGCGAGGTATTCGTCGATCGGCAGTCCGAGCGTGACCGCCCCTTGCGTCACTTCCAGAGCCGAGAAGGCGTGGATGTGGATCTGGGGAACGGCCGCCTTGATCGCCCGGCAGATCGCTTGGTAAGTGGCACCGGTGTAGTCGGGATGGATGCCGCCTTGCAGGCACACTTCGGTCGCCCCGCGGTCCCACGCCTCGATCGCGCGACGCGTGATTTCCTCGATCGCGAGATCATAAGGTGAGCCGCGCAGGTCATCATGCGTGCGGCCCTTCGAAAAGGCGCAGAACTTGCACCGGAAGTGGCAGATGTTGGTGTAATTGATGTTGCGGTTCACGACGTAGCGCACGACGTCCCCACTGACCGCGCATCGCAGCGCGTCGGCGGCCTGCGTCACGTACCGGTAGTCGGCGTCGCGTGCGGCGAACAGGCGCACGATGTCGTTTGCGGCGAGCCGTTCGCCCGAAGTGGCACGCTCGACGATGGCAGCAACTCCGGCGTCGACGCCGCGAGCGAGCACCAGCGGCGCCGGTGGTGGCTGGGTCTTGCCGGGTGCCCAGTCGTCGGTGCGCGCGAAGCCTTCAGCGTCGTTCATGCGCCGCACGCGGGTGGCGATGTCGGGAGCCAACCAGGTATCGGCGAAGCGGACGTAGCCGGGGTAGACCGGCAGGCAATTCACCAAGAGCTTGCCGGCGTCGGCGCTCTTGCGGGCAAGTTCGGCGATCGCAGGCCACGGCGCTTCGGGGTTCACGTGATCGGGCGTAACCGGCGAGATTCCGCCCCAGTCGTTGAGCCCCGCGTCGATCAGCTTTTGATAAACTCCGGGCGACAGATTTGGCGGCGCCTGGATATTCATTTCGGGTCCGAGAACGAGGCGCGCCGTCGCGATGGTCCACAAGAGGTCGTCGAGATCCGGCTCCTCGGAAGTGGCGAGCTTGGTGTCCGGCTTGGCCCGGAAGTTCTGGACGATGACTTCCTGGATATGACCATGCGCGGCGTGCAGATCCCGGATCGTCTCCAGCGCGTCGATCCGCTCGTCGCGTGTCTCGCCGATGCCGATCAGGATGCCGGTCGTGAACGGGACCTTCAGTTCGCCAGCCAGACGCAGGGTCTCCAGCCTGGCTGCGGGTTGTTTGTCGGGCGAACCGTAGTGAACGCCGCCCTGCTTGCAAAGCCGCTCGCTGGTGGATTCAAGCATGATGCCCTGGCTGGCGGTCACCTTGCGCAGGCCGGCGATTTCCTTAGCCGTCATCACGCCCGGATTGGCATGTGGCAGCAGTCCGGTCTCGCGCAGCACAGCTGCGCACATCTCGGTCAGATAGGAGATCGTCGTTTCGTGGCCGAGCGCCTTCAATGCATCGCGCGCGGCCTGGTACCGCAGCTCGGGCTTGTCGCCCAGCGTGAACAGCGCCTCGGTGCAACCTGCGGCCGCGCCGGAGCGGGCGATCGCCAGCACCTCATGGGGTGACAGGTAGATGGGCTTGCCCGCGCGCGGCAGTTGCGCGAACGTGCAGTAGTGACAGACGTCGCGGCAGAGTCTGGTGAGCGGAATGAAGACCTTGCGAGAGTAGGAAATCAGCCTTCCGTGCGCGGAATCGCGCAAGGCCGCGGCTTCCGCTGCCAGTTCGGCCAGCGGCGCGTTGAACCGCCGCCGCGTTGTTTGTCTACTGGCCGCCGCCATGATCCGTCATCTCCGCCCGCCCGGGGTCGCCTGTCGTCGCGGGACGCGCTTGCCGCCACCCGCGGGCGGCCGCATGGTGTCGCATCGAGACAAGCAATGCAAATGATAGGGAAGGATGCAACATATGCGGATTGGCTTCAATGCACCGATCGCCGGGCCGCTGTCGGCCGCGGATAACCTTGCAAAGATCGTGGTTGGCGGCGAGGCGATGGGCTTCGACTACGCCACGTTCAGCGATCACGTGGTGATTCCGACCGCGATCGCGGCCGAATATCCCTATAGCGCCTCCGGGGAATTCCCCAGCGGCACCCGCGGCGAGCGCCACGAACAGCTGACGGAGATCGCCTGGATTGCCGCGAAAACCACCCGCCTGCGTCTCGTGACCTCCGTCATGGTGGTGCCGCATCGACCGGCCGTGCTGACCGCCAAGATGCTCTCGACCATCGACGTTCTCTCGGCCGGCCGGCTGACGCTGGGCATCGGCGCGGGCTGGATGCGTGAGGAGTTCGAGGCCATCGACGCGCCGGACTTCGATGCGCGTGGAAGCGTCACCGACGAATATGTGCGCGCCTTTATTGAACTCTGGACCAAGGATGCGCCGACATTCGACGGCAAGCATGTCCGATTTTCCAATATCGGTTTTGAGCCGAAGCCCGTGCAGAAGCCGCACCCGCCGATCTGGATCGGAGGCGAGAGCGGTCCGGCGCTGCGACGAGCGGCCCGCATCGGCGATGCCTGGTACCCGATCGGCACCAACCCGCAGAATCCGCTCGATAGCCTGACCCGTTACAAGAGCCAGGTTGCGCGCCTGCGCAAGATGATCGCCGAAGCGGGCCGCGATCCCGGGGCGGTCGGTCTCAGCTTGCGCTGCACGGTGTTCGGCGAGACCGCGCCACCGCAGGCCGGCGATGGCGAACACCGCCTGTTAGCCGGTCCGCCGCCACTCGTCGCCGCCGACATCCGGGCGCTGCGCGACATCGGTGTCGGCTGCATCGATTTCGGTTTCGGCGGTTCGAGCGCCGACGAAGTCCTCACAGGCATGCAGAAATTCAGGGCCGAGGTCTTGGCGCTCGTGTAGGGGTCTAGAGCGCTTCCCGATTGGGTTGAATCGGGAAGCGCTCTAGTTGTTCTTTATTTGTTGCATTTCCTGACGGAAAGCCGGTGTCCACCTTTCCGGGAAATGCTCTAATGGACTGGATCCAGCACGACCACCGGTATCTCGCGCTCGGTCTTGAGCTGATAGTCGGCGTAGGGCGGCCAAAATTCGAGCGCCTTTTTCCAAAGTCGCAGGCGTTCCTCGCCCGCCGCCGTCCTGGCCCGCGCCTTCATTTTCTTAGTCCCGACTTGTACTTCGACCTCAGGGTTCGCCAGAATATTGCGATACCACCCTGGGTGCTGGGGCGCGCCGCCCTTGGAGGCGATGACGAAGTAACTGCCGCCCTCCGTTCCATAGAACAGCGGAAGTATGAATTTATCGCCGGACTTGCGGCCGGTGGTCGTCAGCAGCAGTGCCGGCGCCGTGATCTCGCCTCGCTGGGGCACGGTCGTCTTGTACATGTGCCCGTCGGTTCCGCCGCTAGCGATATAGCGGTTGGCGTGCTCGACGATCCAGTCCGGCAGGTTCGGAGCGAGTTTCGCTTCAGCCATCGTGACCTCCCTCAAGGCTAGGGGGAACATACCATCGGGCGGCAGATCCGCCAACCTGGGGGAAGGCCCGCTTGGCTCTCCAGCGCATGGCGGCTCGCCGTTGTTCGGGCGGCGGGTATCGGCACGCGCTCCGATGATCAGCGCTCCGGCGCGCGGGCGGCCGGAAGACCCATGCCGTCAACCTGAACAGTGGCGATCGCGGCGCTCATTTGCAGCCTGAAGCCGCCTTCGGTCGGCTGGATCGGCATCACAGGTCTGCTCCAAACGCCTTCGGCGGCGGTGACGACGCTGACATTCGTTGGCGCGCCGCCGCCGAGGGTCACGTGCACCTCCTGGCCCGTGTTGGTCGGCTGGTAAACACGCAGGATCAGACTCGTCGGGTCGAAGGTGCCGGGCTTGGCGACGGTGAGGATGGCGGTGGGATCGCCGGCGGCTGGGTCGGTCACAGCGGCGAGGCTCCAGCGTGCGCTATTCATTCCCAGGTTCTGGTAGGGGCTGTTGCGATCTCCCGCGGGGATCTTGACCGCCCGCAGCGGCGTGTTGTAGGCGAGCGCCTCCCGCAACGGCGCTCCGGTGCCGGGCGCGCCGAGATCCGAGGAAACCCGCAACGCGTAGTGCTGGGTATGCGGTGCGGGGTCGCTGCCGGCAGCGCCGTATCCGTTGTTTTCGGGCGTGTTGCGCAGGATGCATCCGATCAGGTTGCCGCTCGGCTCGAAGGCCCAGGCCGGCACGGCCTCGTGATAGATCGCGGCCAGGGTATTTCCGTTGCTATCCTGCGGGATCAGGAAATCGTGGGTCGCCTGGAAGACTGGCGCTGTCCAATACCCATCCACGCTGTTCGGATCCTTCTGGTTCGGCTGCACGGAGGTCCAGTGCCCCGCCGTGCCGTGGGTGATGCTTGCGACCGCTGACCCCAGCCGGAACCTGGTCATCACCGAATATCCTATATACCGATTGTGCGGATCGCGCCCGCCCATGGGCGCGGCTCCCGTCGTCGACATCCGCAGGAATGGCTCGCCGGCAACCAGCGCGTATTCGCGGGTGAAGGTGCGCGTCTCCCCGGTGCCCACCGTCACCAGGACCGTGGTGCGCAGTCGGACCCGCAATGGCCCGGATTCAAGCACGACGGCGCCGAGCCCGGGCCCGGTGGACGTGATCGTGACGTTCTCCGCCGTGAACGGCTGGGCCACTTCATTGCCGAACCGATAGATGTCGCCGCCATCCTGGTAGAACACCAGATGATTGCCTGGAGCCTCTCCCGCAGGAGCGGCTCCCAGAAACGACCGTCCGTTGGCGTTGTCCGTCATGCTCGCGATTCCCCAGCTCACGGCCTCGCTGATCGTTGCGGTCAATCGATCATTTTCCAGCAGGTAGCCGTTGGTGCCGGTCTGCGTAATAGACGCCGCGGGCCCTTGTGCCGGTTGCTGCCAGGCCGACAGGCTGGCGCGAACATAACCGAGGCTGGGCACGGTCGATGTCAACAGCAGCATGCCGCCTTCGGCGGAGGGTTGCAGCGGGAATCTGCCGCCGGCGTCGAACGACACCGATGTCGCCCCGGGTGTCCTGACATTGGCGATTTCGGCGAGGCCGTGGCGAGCGAAGCCGAGCGAATTGGCGACCAGGATCTGATCGCCTCCCTTTTGGCTCGGCGTCATCCCGGCCAGCGCGTTGAGCGCGGCGGCGCGTAGCCCGCAGGCGCGGGCCGCGACGGCCTGCAGCATCGGCAACTGCTCGGTGGCGTAGATCGAATCGATCGCGGTCCCGCAGACGTAATCGTGGTGCGTGCTCGGTGCAAAATCGGCCCATGTCTCATCGAGCTGCTTCCAGAAGCCGCCAGGCAACATGTTCTTGAGTTGGCCGTTGCCGGGCTGCGTCATCAGCGCGAATATCTCCGCTGCGACCAGGGCCCGCACCGCAGTATAGTGCAGGATCTTCAGCGCCGGCCGGCTGGCATAGTATCCGGTCCAATAGGGCGTTCCGTTATAGGGCGCGCGCTTTTGGAGCACCTCACGGCTGGGCGCGAGCGCCCCGATCAAGCCGTCGAAGGTACCGGTGGTGACCTGCACATTCGAATCCCTTGCACCACCTGAACGGACCTCATTGTCGTTCCACTGGCTGAGCATGTCGAGTAGTCCCGCGACCGGCATGCTGAAATCGTCCTCGACCGGGAAGTACATCGCGGGGGTCACCGCCGCCGCATACTGCGTCGGAGGCGCACTGGTCGGATTGTAGACGGCGGTGAAGTTGTTGATGGCCCTTGCACCATCCTTGTTGAAGTTGTGGCCTAGATTGTACAGGGCGCCGATCCAGTGGGCGACCACTTCCGAGCTGTCCGAGGCTCGCCAGACGAAGTCGAGCCCGTTCTGTTGCAGATCCTCTTTCAGCGCGCCGTCCAGCAGCCGCGCAAAGCAAACGCCGCCGAAGCCAAGCGCCTGCAGCAGCACCGGCAACTCGGGTCCCTGGCCGAAATCGTCCGGAATCAAGCACTGCAGCCGTGGACGCACGCGCGGTAGCGCCTGCGACAGCCAGCGATGGCCGACGAGATAGTTGCGAATGAAAGCCTCGCCCGAGCAGACCAGGCAATCCGGGGAGGTGATGCCGCCGCCGATCACCTGGAAATTATCGCCGGCCATCTCGATGGCCGCCACTTTCGAGGGATTTTCCTCGATATATTTCTGCAGGAAGCCCATTTCGCAGATCGAATAGAAGTACGGGCGCGAGCCGTCCCGATTGAACTGTTTCAGATAGTCGATCGCCCGGTCGAGGATGACCTGCACGCCGACGCCCTCGTCGCCGCCGTACCAGAAGTTCTGTGCAAAGTTGCGGATCCAATCCCAGTCCAGGTGCGCGGATTGATCCAGGATCATTGTATATGGCTGGATAACGCCCAACCGCGTTGCCAATTCAGGCTTGGTTTGATCATCCATCTGCCATCTCCCATCTTGCGCATGGTCAATCGAGCGCGCGCCACTCGAGCGCGCGTTGGCGTCGCCGTTCCACACGCGACGCACCATCGAGCAGCCGATTGTGATTGTTCTACCCTTAATTGCAATGCAAAAAATCTCGTCATTAGGGTGTTGCGGCGCAGCAACAATTGATCATGCCGACTTTGACAGGGATCAACACCATCGCTCTGGAAGCGCGGTGTCATCAAATTCCGGTGTCATAGACTATTGCGATTTCCGAAAGGACCGATGATGATCAACTCTCAGCTTCGGCAGGATGTCACCGACGAGCTCGAATTCGATCCGAGCGTCAGCGGCGAGCACATTGCCGTCGCGGTCGACCACGGTGTCGTAAGCCTCGCAGGCCACGTCAACAGCTACGCGGAGAAGCTCGCCGCCATTGCCGCGACCCGCCGTGTGGCAGGCGTGCACGCCATCGCCGAGAATATCGAGGTACATCGTCCCTACGAGAAGCACACCTCGGATGATCAGATCGCCAAACGAGCCTACGACATCCTGAACTGGGACGTTGTAGTCCCGGCCAAGGCCGTCGACGTCCTGGTCCATGACGGATGGCTGACCCTGAGCGGCACGGTGGACTGGCATTTCGAGAAGATTGCCGCGGAGGACGCCGTCCGCAAATTGTCCGGCGTCCGCGGCATTACCAACATGATCGTCATCAAGCCTCGGCTCGATTCGGCTGACGTGAAGAGCCAGATCGATGCGGCGCTCAGGCGGCATGCGGCAATCGAGGCGAGTGCGATCAGCGTCAGCGTGCAGAGCGGCAACAAGGTGGTTCTCGAAGGGGTGGTCGACACCTGGGGCGAGCGCCGCGCGGTCGAGGACGCGGCGTGGTCAGTGCCGGGGGTGATAGCTGTCGAAGATCGCCTGACGATCAGCCAGTCAAGGCCGGCCACGGCTTAGCTAAGTGGACCGCCGCGCACGGTGCAGGAACGACTGCCGTTCCAATTCGAGCAATCGTGCAGCCGCCATCTCATCGCGGTTGGCCGCATCCGTCATCTTGCGAGCGGCGACGATCATGGCCCGGACGACATCGGCGCGAGCAATGATACCCACCAGTCGGCCGTCGCGAATGACGGGTAATCGTTTGACATCATGGTCTCCGATCAGGCGTCCGGCTTCTTCGAGCGACGCCGTCTCGGCGATCGTTACCGGATTGGGAGTCATCACGTCGCCGACCTTGCGCACCTGGAACCGCGCGGTTGCGTCGGCCAAATTTGCCCGCTCGATCATCAGGCGGAGCCAATGCGGCCGCGGCGATTGGACATCGTTGCTGCCGCCGCGCAGGAGATCGTGCTCGCTGATGATGCCGACGACGCGGCCCTCATCGGTGACGACCGGCAAGCCGCTGATCTGATGATCCAGCATCAGCCGGGCTGCGTCCAGGATTGATGTTTCCGGTGTGACCGTCACGACCTCTGATGTCATAAAGTTCTTGACCTTCACCGGCAGTCTCCCAGCCGTTTCGTGACGTGAACAACCTGGACCATCCCAGTCATTGGGGACCCTCGCGGCAAGTATCCTGGCTTGGGTGCGGTAACGGTGCCGTCGAGTCGATCCGGTCGACATCGTCGAGCGCCTGCAACAGGGTCGCGACACGGTAGGCTGACGAGCGCCAATCGGCCAGCCGCTGGTAGTTGTCGACGACCCAGTTGAAGGCGCTCTGTACCATCACGAACGCGGCCGCCGCCTGCGTCAGCTCGCCGAGCATCATGCTGCCGGCGAGAAACTTGGGCGCGCAAAGCACCCACGCAAAAACCGGTGCAAGCAGGACGTCGGCCTGGGACACCATCGTCGTTCCCATGAGCTGCCAGCATAATTGCCGCCAGCGAAGCAGAACCTGCCGCAGGGCGCCCCACAGATTGTGATGGTCTTCCGGCTCGGCCGCGGCCGCGGGCATGCCTTCTCCGATTTCGCGGATCTGGTTGGCGGCGGCCCGCAACTCCGCCTCGGTCTGGTTTTCCGCCTGGATCACCGACGTCAGATTGCGGCCGACGGCGATCATGATGGCCGTGAAAGCCGTCGAATAAAGCACCACACCGATCACCAGGTAGGCTGGCACGGTCAACTCGCGTCCGGAGACAACGAGGGTCAAGCTGCCCCCCACCGACCAGAGAACCTGGATGAAGACCAGCGCCGTCAGTGCCGAACTCATCAACCCGAAAGCCAGGTCGACAGGCGCATCGGTCGCGATCCGCGCGTCGAATGAAATGCGGTATTCAGCGTTCTGGTATTCGCCGCTGACATATTTGAGCCGCCGGTAACGGTCTTTCGTCAGCCAGAAGGTGAGGAGATGGGTCGTGAGCCATTGCCGCCACTTGCGCTGCATGGTCATGCGACCCCATACGGAGATCACGGCGAGCGCAATGTTGGCGCCTGAAAGCGGGATAAAGATGAGGGCTTCGCTCCAGAGCAACGCGGCGTCACGACGCTCAAGCGCGTTGAAGAAATCGCGGTTCCAGTAGTTGAGCAGGTATTGGATCGCAAGCTGGGCCAACGCGATCGCGATCAATGCCATGCTCAGGGGCCAGCTCAGGCGGCCGGACCTGCCTTTCCAGAAGCCGGCGGCGCTGGTGAAGAACCGAAGCAGCGGGCGTTCGTGGGGACCTTCCAGGTCATTTCCGTGCGACATGAGGCTTGCCGTTGCTATAAGGTGATATTCGTTCCTGCGATATCCCAGGTTCGAAGAAAGGGTCCTTGATGACGGAGCGTTTTCACGACTATTCCCTTCCCGATGAGCTTGATCCGGATCTCAGCCGCGTGCTGGCGTACTGGAACGGCTTGAAACGCGGGGCAAACGACGTTCCGTTCTGGGACGACGTCAAATTCTCGCTGCAATCGCGGCTTGGGCGGGAAGCCATGCTGATTGACGTTTTCGAAGATCCTCTCCGCTTCCGTTTCGCATCTGCAGGTGTGGACGTCAGCAGCTGGTATGGGACGACGATCGACGGCCGGTTTCTGGACGAAATCGATCCTCACGTGCCGTTCGAAGAACTGGCCTTGCAATGCAAGGCGGCCGTCGAGGGTCACGCCCCCACCTATTACTGCAAAACAGCAGTAACACCAGCCGATGCCAACCCTCCCAGCGGCTACGCCCGTCTCCTGCTTCCGCTGTGGGGAAATGGTCGTATCGAGATGCTGCTCGGTGCCGTTGTTCCCGTTGCCGGTTAATGAGAAGCCTGCGCGATCGGCGTCACGATCACCTCGGAAGCCAGGCGGTGGACGTCGTCGGCGTGGCAAAGCTCCGTCCCAGGACTGAGCAGCGCGGCGGAGCCGCCCGCGACGGCGAAGCGCAGCGAGCGCTCCAGACTGCCACCGTTGACAAGGCTCCAGACCATGGCGCCCAGAAAGCTGTCGCCGGCGCCGGATACGCTCGCCGGCTCGATCGGCAGCGCGTTGGCGCGCAACGTGACATTATGTGTGAAGAGCAGGGCGCCATCCTGCCCCAATGAGAGCGCAATGACCGCGACGCGGTAGCGGTCGAGCAGGCGACGCCCGGCTTCGATGAGCGTGGCCTTGTCGGCGGAGGTAATCCCCGCCAGTATCTGAAACTCGCGAAGATTGGGTTTGATCAGGTAAACACCGGCCTCCAAGGCGGCCTTCAGGAACGGGCCCGATGTGTCCACGATGATCCGGCTCCGCGGTTGCGCCGCCTGGGCGAGCCTGCCGTAGAAATCGTGCGGTACGCCAGCGGGCAGGCTGCCGCTGGCAATGACGAAGGCCGGATGAGGCTCAAGGCGCGCGATCGATCCCAGGCAGGCCTGCCACTCAAGATCGGTCAGCGCGGCACCCGGGAAGACAAGGCGGAATTGCTCGCGGGTGGTCTCGTCAAAGGTCGTGATATCCTCGCGGGTATCGCTGCCTGTCGGGATCACAATGCTGCGGACGCCTTCGCGCTCGACCAGGCTTGCCAGTAACTGTCCGGTGGACCCGCCAGCCGGATATATCGCGGTGACGTCGGTGCCGAACCTCTTAAGTACCCGCGCCACGTTGATGCCGCCACCACCGGGATCACGCTGCGCCGGCGCACATCGCATTTTGATAAATGGAATCATTCTTGCCACCGATGTCGAGACGTCGACGGCGGGATTGAGCGTGAGGGTGACGATCGGATGCGGCAGCGGGATCTCAGCCAAGGCCTTCGGCCTTCGCTGGGAGTCCCAAGACGGGCGGTGTCATCGCTGGCCTGCCATTTTGATCAGATCCCCATACCAGTGAAATGACGATTTCGCAGTGCGCCGCAGCGAAGCATAGTCGACATAGGCCAGGCCGAATCGAACGCTGTAGCCGGAATCCCATTCGAAATTGTCCAGCAGCGACCAGATGAAATAGCCGCGAACATCGACGCCGCCGCAGGCCGCGGCATTCATGGCCTCGATATAGTCACGCAGGAACTGGATCCGCCCGATGTCGATTATAGCTCCCGTCTCGTCGGGATGGTCGGAGTTGCCATATCCATTTTCGAGCACGTAGATCGGCAGACCGTAATCGTCATGGACCATCCGCAGCGTGTCGTCGAACGCCTTGGGATCAATTGGCCATCCGATCGGCGTCAGCGGAGTGTCGGCCGGTCGCTCACCGAAGTCGCATTCCAGCATGGAGTCCGGCTGCGCCCTTACGTAGACCGGGCTGTAGTGATTGAGGCCGAACCAGTCGAGCGGGCGGCGAATGCGCGACAGGTCGTCATCCCTCATGTGCGGATCGATGCCGGGCCGCATCAGCGGCGGATATTCACCGCGGCATTGCGGATCGGGGAATGCCTTGTTCCAGTAGATGCCGAGGCGCGCGGCCGCCGCCGCATCGGCCTCACTGTCGCTGGCAGGCCGGCAGGGCTGATAATTATGAATACATCCGATCGATGCCCCCGGAACCCGTTCGCGAAGCACATCCACGGCGGCGCCGTGCGCGAGATTGACGTGGTGTATCGTGCGGTGAAGATTGATCTCACTGCTTGGGTCGCGCTTGCCCAGCGAACGGCCGAACAGGCTGAAGATCGATGGCTCGTTGAATGTCGCGAAATGCCTGACGCGGTCTCCGAAGCGCGTGGCGACCAACGTCGTATAGTCCGCAAACCATGCCGCCGACTCCCGGTTCATCCAGCCGCCAAGATCTTCCAACGCTTGCGGCAGGTCCCAATGATACAGGCAGAGCCACGGCTCAATGCCGGCGGCGAGCAGTTCATCGACCAGGCGGTCGTAAAAAGCGAGGCCCGGCTCGTTTGCGGATCCCTGCCCCAGCGGCAACACGCGCGGCCACGCCACCGAAAACCGATAGGCCTGAACGCCCAGCCGCTTCATCAACGCGACATCTTCCCGGTAACGATGGTAGTGGTCGCACGCGACGTCGCCGGTGTCGTGATTTTTGATCTCGCCGTTTTGGCAGTAGATATCCCAGATGCTCGGTCCGCGGCCGTCTTCCTTGGTCGCGCCTTCGATCTGGAAACTCGAGGTGGAGACCCCCCAGATGAAATCCGAACGCAGGCCGGCGATGCAAGGCAGCTCGGATACCGGCATCGCGTTACTCGCCTGGCTTCCAGCCGAATTTTCCCGCGTATTCACTGTTCACCGTTCCGTCCGGGCAGAGTGCAAGGCCCGGTACTCATAGTCCCGAGAGTGACAAGATGGTCTTGAGGTATATCAAGGGCCGCTGAATGCTTGGTGCGATAAATGCAATTCCTTTACGCCGCCGTCGGGGCTTTTGATTGCAAAGAACCAAGTGGGGTGGAATTGCCGATCACTGGTTCCGTAGCAGCGGATTTTTTCGCGTCGATGAGCGCGATGGCGTGTTCTGGCTGGTCGATCCCGATGGGGGTCGGTTTATCTCCAAGGGCGTGAATACCGTTCGGATCGATCAGGACCAGGTCGGAAATACCGATCGTGTGCCCTACGCCGACGCGTGCCGGGCCAAATATGGCAGCCAGCACCGTTGGCGCGCGGCAGCGGGAGACCGGCTGGCAAGCTTCAATTTCAACACGCTCGGCTGCTGGTCCGATCAACTCGTGGCGCGCGCAGGGGCCTCGCCGCTTGCCTACGCGCCGACGGCCGACCTTGGCGCTTCTTTCCGGCTGCACCGGCGCGACGAGATCTTTCCCGATGTCTTCGATCCCGCATTTTCAGGCCACGCGCACACAAGCGCAGAGAAGTTCTGCACCGCGCGGCGCAACGACGCGGGATTGCTCGGCACATTCGTGGACAACGAACTCTACTGGTCGCCGGATTGGCGAGGGACTGACGAACTGCTGACGTTGTTTCTGAACCTGCCGCCTCACCGTCCTGGCCGCATCGTTGCCATCGGCAGGTTGCAGGAACACTACCGGGAATTTTCCGAGTTCAATGCGGTCTGGCGTACGCCGGCGCGATCCTGGGAGCAATTCGGCTTTATCGGGCCTATCGCCGCGCCGTTCTCCAGAGGGCCACCGGGCGGTCTGAACGATGCGCTGGAGAGCAAAGCCAATCTGGCCGATCCCGTGCGTGCGGCATTTTTCGCAGATTGCGACAGTTTTGTCGCGGTGGTTGCCGAACAATATTTCGATGTCTGCGCCGCGGCCATCAGGGCCGCGGACCCGCATCATCTCGTGCTGGGCTCGAGGTTCGGGTATCAGCCGCCGTCACCTGTGATTGACGCTGCCGGACGCTACCTCGATGTGATTTCGTTCAATTGCTATGATGTCGACCCGAGTTCAGTGATCGCTGCTTACGCGACCGGCGGCAAACCCTGCCTGATTTCCGAATTTTCTTTCCGCGGTGACGATGCCGGTCTGCCGAACTCAAGCGGCGGCGGCCCGCGGGTGGCGAGCCAGGCCGAGCGCGCCCAATGTTTCGAACGCTTCGTCACGGCGGCCCTGAAGCAGCCGGCCGTGGTCGGCTATCATTGGTTCGAGCATGCCGACCAGCCGGCGGAAGGGCGTTTCGACGGTGAGAACTCGAACTTCGGCCTGGTGACGGTCGCAGATCAGGTTTATGCGGAACTGACCGAGACCATGACCAGGGTCAATGCCGCGGCGGAAGACATTCACGCCGAAGCCGGCCGAACCGCGTAGCTGAGGTCACGCCGCGGTTTTCGCCGGATTGGTTTCGGCATCAAGCACCACGGCCATGGTGCGGATTACGCTCGCGGGATTGACGCTGATCGAATTGATCCCAAGCCGCGTCAGGTACCGCGCAATCTCCGGATAATTGGCGGGAGCCTCGCCGCAGATGCCGACGTGACGTCCGTTGCGCTTGGCGCCGACCACCGCCTGTCGGAACATCTCCAGCATTCCCGGATCACGTTCATCAAAGTCGAAGGCCACGATGTCGGAATCCCGGTCGACTCCCAGCGTCAGCTGGGTCAGATCGTTGGAGCCAATCGAAAAACCGTCGAACAGCTCCGAAAAGGCGTCGATCTGAATGACGTTGTTCGGAATCTCGCACATCACGAAAATCTCAAGGCCGCCCTCGCCGCGCTTCAGCCCGTGAGATGCCAACGTCGCGATGACACGGCGCCCTTCCTCGACGGTTCGGCAGAACGGCACCATGATGCGCAGATTGGACAGGCCCATGGTTTCGCGCACCCGGCGGAGCGCCGCGCACTCCAGCGCGAAGCCCTCGGCGTAAGCGGGGTGGCTGTAACGCGAAGCCCCCCGAAAGCCCAGCATCGGGTTCTCCTCCTTGGGCTCGAAAGCCTCGCCGCCGAGCAGGCTTGCATATTCGTTGGTCTTGAAATCGGAAAGCCGCACAATGACGGGCTTCGGATAGAACGCCGCGGCAATGGTGCCGACGCCTTCCGAAAGCCGTTCGATGAAGAAATCCGATGGACTTTGGTAAGCAGCAACCAGCCGGGCGATCGCGGTCCTCGCCTTGGCCGAGGTAATCTTCTTTGGTTTCAGCAGCGCCATCGGGTGCACGCCAATATGCTCGCTGATGATGAACTCCATGCGCGCGAGGCCGACGCCGGCTTGCGGCTGCATGGCGACCCGGAAGGCCATTTCGGGGGTGCCGACATTGACCATAATCGCGGTGCGCGGCTGTTTCAGATCACGGGTGGGCGTGCGCGTCACGTCGAAGGCGATCTTCCCCTGATAGACGCTGCCAATGTCGCCTTCGGCGCAGCAGAGCGTCACATCTGTCCCGCTCTTGAGCCGCTCCGTCGCGTGCGTGGCCCCCACCACGGCGGGAATGCCCAGTTCCCGCGCCACAATGGCGGCATGGCAGGTGCGGCCGCCCTTGTCGGTGATGATGCCGGCAGCGATCTTCATGACCGGCTCCCAATCAGGACTGGTGGCCGGCGCCACCAATATCTCACCTGGCTTGAAAGCCGCGAGGTCGCGTGCGGTTGCAATGCGGCGGGTGCGTCCGGAGGCGATTTTCTCCCCGACCGCGCGACCGGTGACGATGACGGGCCCGTGCCCCTTCAGCGCGTAGGTCTCGAACACATCGGGCGAACGCTGCGAGGCCACCGTCTCAGGCCGCGCCTGGATGATATAGAGCTTGCCGTCATTGCCATCCTTGGCCCATTCGATATCCATCGGCATGGCGGTGGCGGCTTGTTTCGAATAGTGCTGCTCGATCCGCACCGCCATGTCCGCCAGGCCCAACACCTCGGCATCGGAAATGCAGAACTTCGCCCTCTCGGCGCTCGGCACCGCGCGAATGCGCGTCGTCCGGCTGCCGCCGCCCTTGGCGTAGGTCATGCGGATCTGCTTGCCGCCGAGCCGACGGCGCAGCACGCAGCGAAAGCCTTGCGCCAGGGTCGGTTTGTGAACGTAGAACTCGTCGGGATCGACCTCGCCCTGGACGATGGTTTCGCCCAGACCGTAACAGCCTGTTACAAAAACCACGTCGCGAAAGCCGGATTTGGTATCGAGCGTAAAGACCACGCCGCTGGCGGCGAGATCCGAGCGCACCATTTTCATCACGGCGACCGAGAGGGCCACCTTGAAGTGATCGAAGCCGTTGTCGATCCGATAGGAAATGGCGCGATCGGTGAAGATCGAGGCAAAACAGCGACGGCAGGCTTCGAACAGATCTTTCGCGCCACGCACGTGGAGGAAGCTGTCATGCTGGCCCGCGAAGCTCGCCGTCGGCAGATCTTCCGCGGTGGCAGAACTTCGCACCGCGACCGCGGCGCCGGCCTGCTGTTCAAGTTGCCGATAGGCCTCCACGATCTGTTCGCGGAGGGACTGCGTATCCATCGCCTGGTAGACGATTTCGCGGGCCTTCGCGGCAATGGCCGCAAGGTGCTTGATCTTGCGCTTGTCGAGACTGTCGAGCAGACGATGCAGCGCTTCCGCGATGCCGGGCTGCGACAGCGCATCGCGGTAGGCGTCCGCCGTGATGGCAAAGCCATTGGGAACAGCCACCCCCTGGGATGAAAGTGCCGAATACAGCTCGCCCAGCGAAGCGGTCTTGCCGCCGACCAGCCCGACGTCGTGCAGCCCGATCTCGAGGAAAGACCTGATATATCTGGCCATAGGGCCAATAAATCACGTCAGATCTGGTCCGTGTTGACCAAGGTCAAGCTTGGCCAGCGATCGATGCGATCTCTTTTGTTGTCGATCATCGGCATGCTTTTCCGGCAAGACCGTCGAAAGCGCGAGACCGCTCGAACGCCCCTACCATTCTACGTGGCCCTTGAATTGCAGCAATTGAGACTGGTGTTCTGACCTTAACAATTGTTTCCGTCATTCCGGGGCCAGAGCGCAGCTTGGGAGCCCCGGCATCCATAACCACGATTGGGGGTTATGGATTTCTGGGCTCGCGCAAGGGCGCGCCCCGGAATGACGCCGACGAGAGACGAAGCGTGAGAGCCAGAACACTAGTTATCTGACTAGACGAGCGATTTTGAAGTTCTGATCATATCGTCAGGTCTCCCCGGTCCTCATCCT
>CAVTNW010000017.1:0-229191 GCA_963736075.1 uncultured Alphaproteobacteria bacterium
GCTGTCGCCGGCGCCGGATACGCTCGCCGGCTCATTCGGCAGCGCGTTGGCGCGCAACGTGAAATTATGTGTGCAGAGCAGGGCGCAGTCCTGCCCCAATGAGAGCGCAATGACCGCGACGCGGTAGCGGTCGAGCAGGCGACGCCCAGCTTCGATGAGCGTGGCCTCGTCGGCGGAGGTAATCCCCGCCAGTATCTGAAACTCGCGAAGATTGGGTTTGATCAGGTAAACGCCGGCCTCCAAGGCGGCCTTCAGGAAGGGGCCCGATGTATCCACGATGATCCGGCTCCGCGGTTGCGCCGCCTGGGCGAGCCTGCCGTAGAAATCGTGCGGTACGCCAGCGGGCAGGCTGCCGCTGGCAATGACAAAGGCCGGATGAGGCTCAAGGCGCGCGATCGATCCCAGGCAGGCCTGCCACTCAAGATCGGTCAGCGCGGCACCCGGGAAGACAAGGCGGAATTGCTCGCGGGTGGTCTCGTCAAAGGTCGTGATATCCTCGCGGGTACCGCTCCCTGTCGGGATCACAATGCTGCGGACGCCTTCGCGCTCGACCAGGCTTGCCAGTAACTGTCCGGTGGACCCGCCAGCCGGATATATGGCGGTGACGTCGGTGCCGAGCCTCTTAAGTACCCGCGCCACGTTGATGCCGCCACCACCGGGATCACGCTGTGCCGGCGCACATCGCATTTTGATAAATGGAATCATTCTTGCCACCGATGTCGAGACGTCGACGGCGGGATTGAGCGTGAGGGTGACGATCGGATGCGGCAGCGGGATCTCAGCCAAGGCCTTCGGCCTCCGCTGGGAGTCCCAAGACGGGCGGTGTCATGGCTGGCCTGCCATTTTGATCAGATCCCCATACCAGTGAAATGACGATTTCGCAGTGCGCCGCAGCGAAGCATAGTCGACATAGGCCAGGCCGAATTGAACGCTGTAGCCGGAATCCCATTTGAAATTGTCCAGCAGCGACCAGATGAAATAGCCGCGAACATCGACGCCGCCGCAGGCCGCGGCATTCATGGCCTCGATATAGTCACGCAGGAATTGGATCCGCCCGATGTCGATTATAGCTCCCGTCTCGTCGGGATGGTCGGAGTTGCCATATCCATTTTCGAGCACGTAGATCGGCAGACCGTAATCGTCATGGACCATCCGCAGCATGTCGTCGAACGCCTTGGGATCAATTGGCCATCCGATCGGTGTCAGCGGAGTGTCGGCCGGTCGCTCACCGAAGTCGCATTCCAGCATGGAGTCCGGCTGCGCCCTTACGTAGACCGGGCTGTAGTGATTGAGGCCGAACCAGTCGAGCGGGCGGCGAATGCGCGACAGGTCGTCATCCCTCATGTGCGGATCGATGCCGGGCCGCATCAGCGGCGGATATTCACCGCGGCATTGCGGATCGGGGAATGCCTTGTTCCAGTAGATGCCGAGGCGCGCGGCCGCCGCCGCATCGGCCTCACTGTCGCTGGCAGGCCGGCAGGGCTGATAATTATGAATACATCCGATCGATGCCCCCGGAACCCGTTCGCGAAGCACATCCACGGCGGCGCCGTGCGCGAGATTGACGTGGTGTATCGTGCGGTGAAGATTGATCTCACTGCTTCGGTCGCGCTTGCCCAGCGAACGGCCGAACAGGCTGAAGATCGATGGCTCGTTGAATGTCGCGAAATGCCTGACGCGGTCTCCGAAGCGCGTGGCGACCAACGTCGTATAGTCCGCAAACCATGCCGCCGACTTCCGGTTCATCCAGCCGCCAAGATCTTCCAACGCTTGCGGCAGGTCCCAATGATACAGGCAGAGCCACGGCTCAATGCCGGCGGCGAGCAGTTCATCGACCAGGCGGTCGTAAAAAGCGAGGCCCGGCTCGTTTGCGGATCCCTGCCCCAGCGGCAACACGCGCGGCCACGCCACCGAAAACCGATAGGCCTGAACGCCCAGCCGCTTCATCAACGCGACATCTTCCCGGTAACGATGGTAGTGGTCGCACGCGACGTCGCCGGTGTCGTGATTCTTGATCTCGCCGTTTTGGCAGTAGATATCCCAGATGCTCGGTCCGCGGCCGTCTTCCTTGGTCGCGCCTTCGATCTGGAAACTCGAGGTGGAGACCCCCCAGATGAAATCCGAACGCAGGCCGGCGATGCAAGGCAGCTCGGATACCGGCATCGCGTTACTCGCCTGGCTTCCAGCCGAATTTTCCCGCGTATTCACTGTTCACCGTTCCGTCCGGGCAGAGTGCAAGGCCCGGTACTCATAGTCCCGAGAGTGACAAGATGGTCTTGAGGTATATCAAGGGCCGCTGAATGCTTGGTGCGATAAATGCAATTCCTTTACGCCGCCGTCGGGGCTTTTGATTGCAAAGAACCAAGTGGGGTGGAATTGCCGATCACTGGTTCCGTAGCAGCGGATTTTTTCGCGTCGATGAGCGCGATGGCGTGTTCTGGCTGGTCGATCCCGATGGGGGTCGGTTTATCTCCAAGGGCGTGAATACCGTTCGGATCGATCAGGACCAGGTCGGAAATACCGATCGTGTGCCCTACGCCGACGCGTGCCGGGCCAAATATGGCAGCCAGCACCGTTGGCGCGCGGCAGCGGGAGACCGGCTGGCAAGCTTCAATTTCAACACGCTCGGCTGCTGGTCCGATCAACTCGTGGCGCGCGCAGGGGCCTCGCCGCTTGCCTACGCGCCGACGGCCGACCTTGGCGCTTCTTTCCGGCTGCACCGGCGCGACGAGATCTTTCCCGATGTCTTCGATCCCGCATTTTCAGGCCACGCGCACACAAGCGCAGAGAAGTTCTGCACCGCGCGGCGCAACGACGCGGGATTGCTCGGCACATTCGTGGACAACGAACTCTACTGGTCGCCGGATTGGCGAGGGACTGACGAACTGCTGACGTTGTTTCTGAACCTGCCGCCTCACCGTCCTGGCCGCATCGTTGCCATCGGCAGGTTGCAGGAACACTACCGGGAATTTTCCGAGTTCAATGCGGTCTGGCGTACGCCGGCGCGATCCTGGGAGCAATTCGGCTTTATCGGGCCTATCGCCGCGCCGTTCTCCAGAGGGCCACCGGGCGGTCTGAACGATGCGCTGGAGAGCAAAGCCAATCTGGCCGATCCCGTGCGTGCGGCATTTTTCGCAGATTGCGACAGTTTTGTCGCGGTGGTTGCCGAACAATATTTCGATGTCTGCGCCGCGGCCATCAGGGCCGCGGACCCGCATCATCTCGTGCTGGGCTCGAGGTTCGGGTATCAGCCGCCGTCACCTGTGATTGACGCTGCCGGACGCTACCTCGATGTGATTTCGTTCAATTGCTATGATGTCGACCCGAGTCCAGTGATCGCTGCTTACGCGACCGGCGGCAAACCCTGCCTGATTTCCGAATTTTCTTTCCGCGGTGACGATGCCGGTCTGCCGAACTCAAGCGGCGGCGGCCCGCGGGTGGCGAGCCAGGCCGAGCGCGCCCAATGTTTCGAACGCTTCGTCACGGCGGCCCTGAAGCAGCCGGCCGTGGTCGGCTATCATTGGTTCGAGCATGCCGACCAGCCGGCGGAAGGGCGTTTCGACGGTGAGAACTCGAACTTCGGCCTGGTGACGGTCGCAGATCAGGTTTATGCGGAACTGACCGAGACCATGACCAGGGTCAATGCCGCGGCGGAAGACATTCACGCCGAAGCCGGCCGAACCGCGTAGCTGAGGTCACGCCGCGGTTTTCGCCGGATTGGTTTCGGCATCAAGCACCACGGCCATGGTGCGGATTACGCTCGCGGGATTGACGCTGATCGAATCGATCCCAAGCCGCGTCAGGTACCGCGCAATCTCCGGATAATTGGCGGGAGCCTCGCCGCAGATGCCGACGTGACGTCCGTTGCGCTTGGCGCCGACCACCGCCTGTCGGAACATCTCCAGCATTCCCGGATCACGTTCATCAAAGTCGAAGGCCACGATGTCGGAATCCCGGTCGACTCCCAGCGTCAGCTGGGTCAGATCGTTGGAGCCAATCGAAAAACCGTCGAACAGCTCCGAAAAGGCGTCGATCTGAATGACGTTGTTCGGAATCTCGCACATCACGAAAATCTCAAGGCCGCCCTCGCCGCGCTTCAGCCCGTGAGATGCCAACGTCGCGATGACACGGCGCCCTTCCTCGACGGTTCGGCAGAACGGCACCATGATGCGCAGATTGGACAGGCCCATGGTTTCGCGCACCCGGCGGAGCGCCGCGCACTCCAGCGCGAAGCCCTCGGCGTAAGCGGGGTGGCTGTAACGCGAAGCCCCCCGAAAGCCCAGCATCGGGTTCTCCTCCTTGGGCTCGAAAGCCTCGCCGCCGAGCAGGCTTGCATATTCGTTGGTCTTGAAATCGGAAAGCCGCACAATGACGGGCTTCGGATAGAACGCCGCGGCAATGGTGCCGACGCCTTCCGAAAGCCGTTCGATGAAGAAATCCGATGGACTTTGGTAAGCAGCAACCAGCCGGGCGATCGCGGTCCTCGCCTTGGCCGAGGTAATCTTCTTTGGTTTCAGCAGCGCCATCGGGTGCACGCCAATATGCTCGCTGATGATGAACTCCATGCGCGCGAGGCCGACGCCGGCTTGCGGCTGCATGGCGACCCGGAAGGCCATTTCGGGGGTGCCGACATTGACCATAATCGCGGTGCGCGGCTGTTTCAGATCACGGGTGGGCGTGCGCGTCACGTCGAAGGCGATCTTCCCCTGATAGACGCTGCCAATGTCGCCTTCGGCGCAGCAGAGCGTCACATCTGTCCCGCTCTTGAGCCGCTCCGTCGCGTGCGTGGCCCCCACCACGGCGGGAATGCCCAGTTCCCGCGCCACAATGGCGGCATGGCAGGTGCGGCCGCCCTTGTCGGTGATGATGCCGGCAGCGATCTTCATGACCGGCTCCCAATCAGGACTGGTGGCCGGCGCCACCAATATCTCACCTGGCTTGAAAGCCGCGAGGTCGCGTGCGGTTGCAATGCGGCGGGTGCGTCCGGAGGCGATTTTCTCCCCGACCGCGCGACCGGTGACGATGACGGGCCCGTGCCCCTTCAGCGCGTAGGTCTCGAACACATCGGGCGAACGCTGCGAGGCCACCGTCTCAGGCCGCGCCTGGATGATATAGAGCTTGCCGTCATTGCCATCCTTGGCCCATTCGATATCCATCGGCATGGCGGTGGCGGCTTGTTTCGAATAGTGCTGCTCGATCCGCACCGCCATGTCCGCCAGGCCCAACACCTCGGCATCGGAAATGCAGAACTTCGCCCTCTCGGCGCTCGGCACCGCGCGAATGCGCGTCGTCCGGCTGCCGCCGCCCTTGGCGTAGGTCATGCGGATCTGCTTGCCGCCGAGCCGACGGCGCAGCACGCAGCGAAAGCCTTGCGCCAGGGTCGGTTTGTGAACGTAGAACTCGTCGGGATCGACCTCGCCCTGGACGATGGTTTCGCCCAGACCGTAACAGCCTGTTACAAAAACCACGTCGCGAAAGCCGGATTCGGTATCGAGCGTAAAGACCACGCCGCTGGCGGCGAGATCCGAGCGCACCATTTTCATCACGGCGACCGAGAGGGCCACCTTGAAGTGATCGAAGCCGTTGTCGATCCGATAGGAAATGGCGCGATCGGTGAAGATCGAGGCAAAACAGCGACGGCAGGCTTCGAACAGATCTTTCGCGCCACGCACGTGGAGGAAGCTGTCATGCTGGCCCGCGAAGCTCGCCGTCGGCAGATCTTCCGCGGTGGCAGAACTTCGCACCGCGACCGCGGCGCCGGCCTGCTGTTCAAGTTGCCGATAGGCCTCCACGATCTGTTCGCGGAGGGACTGCGTATCCATCGCCTGGTAGACGATTTCGCGGGCCTTCGCGGCAATGGCCGCAAGGTGCTTGATCTTGCGCTTGTCGAGACTGTCGAGCAGACGATGCAGCGCTTCCGCGATGCCGGGCTGCGACAGCGCATCGCGGTAGGCGTCCGCCGTGATGGCAAAGCCATTGGGAACAGCCACCCCCTGGGATGAAAGTGCCGAATACAGCTCGCCCAGCGAAGCGGTCTTGCCGCCGACCAGCCCGACGTCGTGCAGCCCGATCTCGAGGAAAGACCTGATATATCTGGCCATAGGGCCAATAAATCACGTCAGATCTGGTCCGTGTTGACCAAGGTCAAGCTTGGCCAGCGATCGATGCGATCTCTTTTGTTGTCGATCATCGGCATGCTTTTCCGGCAAGACCGTCGAAAGCGCGAGACCGCTCGAACGCCCCGACCATTCTACGTGGCCCTTGAATTGCAGCAATTGAGACTGGTGTTCTGACCTTAACAATTGTTTCCGTCATTCCGGGGCCAGAGCGCAGCTTGGGAGCCCGGCATCCATAACCACGATTGGGGGTTATGGATTCCGGGCTCGCGCAAGGGCGCGCCCCGGAATGACGCCGACGAGAGACGAAGCGTGAGAGCCAGAACACTAGTTATCTGACTAGACGAGCGATTTTGAAGTTCTGATCATATCGTCAGGTCTCCCCGGTCCTCATCCTGAGGAGCATCGCGCAAGCGCGATGCGTCTCGAAGGATGGCCGCAAAGGGTGCAAGCGGCCATCCTTCGAGACGCGCGCGAAGAGCGCGCTCCTAATACGAAAGCGTCTTCAAACTTCTGGTCCTCATTCCTGAGGAGCCTTGCGAAGCCAGGCGTTTCGAAGGATGGCGGCTCGAAAGGTCGTTGCCCGGGTCCATCCTTCGAGACGCATCGCTGGCGCGATGCTCCTCAGGATGAGGACAACTCGGCGTCGAAATGAAGAACAGACTTTCATGCGCAGTGGGTCGGCCGCGCCGATGGGGAACTCAGGATGAGGACGGAGCAAGGCTCGATATGATAAGCTTCAAGGAATCGCTGAGCTAGTCAATTTACTCCGCTCGATGGAGCTCGATGGAGGTGCCCATGAAGAGCTGGCCAGTTCAGGATGCGAAGGCCCGATTCAGTGAGATGCTGGCAACCTGTCTGAAGGAAGGGCCACAGGTCGTTACCAAGCGCGGCGCGGATGCTGCCGTTCTGCAAAGGATTGGCAAAGGCTGAAGCGCGAGGCCAAGCCCACGCTGAAGGCGTTACCGCTAACCAACGACGCGAGGAGAACTTGACGTTCCCGAGCGGGGCGCAAGGCGCCGGCGTCAGCCTCGCAGTCAAGTCTGACACGGGTGTACCTTCTCGATACGAATGTTGTTTCAGAGCTGCGCCGAGCGCGCCCACATGGCGCAGGTCAGACAAAGTGATTTAAGAGGCCATGATCGCTGCCACCGCGGCAGTTCACAACTTGACCGTCGTCACCCGTCATGCACGAGATTTCGAGAAGTCTCGGCATTCGCGCCTTGAACCCTTTTAAGACGAGACCTGATTAAGGGATTATGGCGCAGATTGGGATCGCATCACGCCGCTCGCCCGCCTGGCAATCCGCACGCCGAGGAGTACGAACAGCACCGACCCTGCGGCGATCGATAGACCCAGCGGTTGCGCCAGGTCGATGCCCACGAAATAAGCCGATGAAGCAAGCGTGGCCAGCAGGCCGGTCAGCAGTCCGACGGTGCCGAGGATGCGCGCTCCGCCTCGACGCTCATTCCAGAAGATCGCCAGGCTGGCGGCGCCGAACGCCAGGGTGCCGAGAATGAAAAGCACGTCGAACAGACGCTTGAAGCCGGCAAATGCGGCTTGGTTGTCTGGCAGCACCGCAATCTCCGCCAGCACGTAGCCCGCCATGGCGTCGACCGCGATGAATACAATGGCACTGACGGCAACCGCCGCCCAGCCCAAGCGTTCCAGCGCTTCGCCGCTGGCTGTCCTGTCCGCCATCAGGACCATGGCGCCGACGGCGAGGGTGACGTCGGAAATGATCCCGATGGTGCCGGCCGTTTTCATCAGGGGTGCCGCCGCGGCGGCGGCATGCACGGCTTGCAGCATGATCGGATGAGGCATTGGCAGCGCCGCCTGTGGCGGCGCCAGGCCGTAGAACACGCTGGTTGCGATGACACCCGCGGCGCCGGCGGTGATGGCTACCGCCGCCCAGAAATCCGAGGAGTTTTTCACCGGATTGATGCGCAAGGGTCGCCTCCCAGGGCTGCTTGAACGCTTCCCATTTGGTAGCGTTGTGATACCATTTAGCATGGTTGGCCGCTTGTTACAACAATCATCGGCCGATCATCCGGAGACCGCCAGGATGCCACCACGAACACGGCTTGGAACGTTGAATTGTTCGCTGGCGCAGGCGCTGGATATCGTCGGCGACTGGTGGACGCTCTTGATCGTGCGCGATCTATTCATTGGGGCGAGCCGATTCGGCGAGATCCAGCGAAGTCTCGGGATCGCTCGCACCATGCTGACGTCCCGTCTTGGGCAGTTGGAGCGCGCGGGTATTCTGCAGCGTAAGGGCGCGCCGCGACGGCCATTGTATTTTCTGACCAGAAAAGGCCGTGATCTGTTCCCGGCCATCGTCGCCTTGATGCAGTGGGGTGATCGGTGGGCGGCACCGAATGGTCCGCCAATGAGGCTGACCGACGGCACCGGGCGAGGCGCCGCGCCCGTCGTTGTGCGGACGCACAATGGCGCGCCGATCAGCTGGAAAAATGCCCGTTTCGCTGCGGGTCCCGGCGCCGCCGCGTCGACGCGCGATTTCATCGAGGCAATGGCCGCGTCCAAGCGGCAAGCGCCGTAGTACAGGGAGCTGGTGCGCCCGGGTAGTGCCAGGGACCGTGGACCAAAGCGACAGCGGATGGGTTTGCATTTCCAACCGCAGGGGTTGGTATTTCAAAATGGATCGACTGAGAAAGACAGCCGTCGAGGCCGCAGTTGGTTGGATGATGGCATGTCGTGGCCCGATCCTGTTGGAGGCGATTATCCGCCGAAACTCGTGGAGCGAGGGTCAAAGCATAACCCCCCGACTTTTGCTTTTACGAGGGCGCTACAATCTGAGTAGATTCCGAACCTAACAACGCGGCTTTACTAGCCCTAGCGTTTTGCCACGGCATGCCGGGCGGCGTGCAAGGGGCAAATCATATGGCGTTGGATCCACTTTGGCTGTCGCGGGTACAATGGGTGTGGGTCATATCCTGGCATATCCTGTTGCCCGCCTTCACCGTTGGGCTGGCCTCCTACATCGCCGTGCTGGAAGGGCTGGCCTATTTCTCCGGACGTAAGATATGGTCCGAGATCGCGTCGTTCTGGACCCGGATTTTCGCGGTTTCCTTTGGCATGGGCGTGGTCTCCGGCATCGTCATGCCGTTCCAGCTCGGCACCAACTGGAGTCGGTTTTCCGACAGCACCGCCAACGTGCTGGCGCCACTGTTGGCCTATGAGGGGTTGACGGCGTTCTTCCTGGAGGCCTCGTTCCTGGGCGTGCTGTTGTTCGGCCGCAAGCTGGTGGCGCCCTGGGTGCATTTCTTCGCCGCCTTGATGGTGGCCGCGGGAACGCTGTTTTCAACCTTCTGGATCTTGTCGGTGAACAGCTGGATGCAGACGCCGGCCGGTTTCCATGTCGAGGACAGACGATTTTTCCCGGATGACTGGTGGGCGATCATCTTCAACCCGTCATTTCCCTACCGCTATGTCCACGACGTCACCGCCTTCTACATCACCACGGGCTTCGTGGTGCTCGGGGTTGCGGCATGGCTGCTGCGGCACGGGCGCTCGCGCGACCAGGCCAAAATGATGTTGCGCATGGCCCTCAATCTCCTGATCGTGCTGGTGCCCTTGCAGATGATCGTGGGGGACCTGCACGGCCAGAACACCCTTAGATATCAGCCGGCCAAATTCGCCGCCATCGAGGGCCGCTATGATACCGTGAGCCCGCTGCCGCTGACGCTGTTTGGGATTCCGGACGACGCCACCTCGACCATGCGCGACGAGGTCGCCATCCCATCGCTCGGCAGCCTGTTGTTGACCCATTCCAAAACCGGGACCATCAAGGGCCTCCACAGCTTTGCCGCCGATCAACGGCCTCCCGTCGGGCCGCCGTTCTATGCGTTCCGCATCATGGTCGGGATTGCCCTGGTCATGCTGTTCATCGCCGCCGCGGGCCAGCTGTTGCGCTGGCTAGGCCGGCTCGACGATGCCGCCTGGTTCCTGCGGCTGTGCGAATGGACGGCCCCGCTCGGATTTGTCGCCGTGCTCGCCGGCTGGACCACGACCGAGGTCGGGCGGCAACCCTGGACGGTGTACGGCCTGCTGCGCACCGCGCAATCCGTGACGCCCTCGCTGTCCGGTGGCGACGTGGCGCTCTCGCTTTCGCTCTATGCCGTGGTTTATCTGATCATGTTCCCGACCGGCCTCGCCTTCATGGCTGGGCTGATCCGCCGTGGCGTTGCCGCGGCGGACAGCGATGGGCCGCCGGAGATCGCGGCCGGGCGGCCGGCGCCGCCTTATGTCACGGCGATCCCTGTGATTCCGCCGGCGATGGTGGAGTAGCAGCCATGTGGCACAGTCTGGTTCCGATTTGGACCGTGATCCTCGGGCTTGGGATCTTCATCTATGTGACGCTGGATGGGTTCGACCTTGGCGTTGGTATGCTGCACGGCCTGGTGCGCGAGGATGATCGCGAAACCGTCATGCACGCGATCGGACCGTTCTGGGATGGCAACGAGACCTGGCTCATCCTGGGAGGGGTCGGGTTGCTGGCGGCATTTCCGCTGGCCTTCGCGATCATCATTCCGGCGGTGTATTTTCCCATCATGCTGATGTTGCTGGCGTTGGTCTTTCGTGGCGTGGCCTTCGAATTCCGCTTCGAGCATCCGCATCTTCGGCGGGCCTGGGACATCGCCTTCTGTGCCGGATCGGCGGTCGCGACCTTCGCGCAAGGCCTGGTGCTGGGCAGCTTTATCCAGGGTTTCAAGGTCGAGGGCCGGGTGTTCGCGGGGACCTCGTTCGACTTTGCGACACCTTTCTCGCTGCTGACCGGCGTGGCGCTGATGCTGGGCTATGGGCTGTTGGGGGCGGCATGGCTGGTGCTCAAGACCGAAGGTGACCTGCAGGCATGGTCGCGCCGGGCCGGGCGGATCTGTCTGGTGGGTGTCGGCGTGTGCATCGCCGCCGTCAGTATCTGGACGGCATTGGCAAGCCCGGCGATCGCCGCGCGATGGTTCGGGCCAGAGATGATTTATCTGGCGCCGCTGCCGCTGTTGACGCTGGCGACCGGGATTTACGCTTGGCGCGCCTTCGGCGGAAACGCCGACCTGACGCCGTTCCTGACCGCGGTCGTGTTGTTCGCACTTTCGTTCCTCGGCATCACGATCAGCCTGTGGCCGATGATCGTACCCGGTCATTACACGCTGTGGCAGGCCGCCTCGCCGGAAAGCTCGCAGGCCTTCCTCTTGATCGGAACGCTGGGACTGCTGCCGTTGGTGCTGTTCTACACCGGCTGGTCCTACTGGATCTTCCGCGGCAAGGTAACCGCCGGCGCTGCGTGATTGTGGAGGTTCAGTTGCCTGTCCACGGCGTCCGCGATTCCGTGCGCCTCAAGCGGGCGCCGAGTACGTCAGGGATCGCGACTTTCTGGGTCGTCCGGCTAGGCTATTGAAGATGTATCCCAATTGTGCTACAAGGCATAGAGGAGCTTGAATGATGCAGAAAACCGCGATGATACGCGCCCGGATGGAGCCGGATTTGAAGCAACACGCCGAGGAGGTGCTGGCCAAGGTTGGGCTGTCGCCGACCGAGGCGATCCGCCTGTTTTACCGGCAAGTCTCCTTGCAAGGCGGATTGCCCTTCGATGTTCGGGTGCCAAATGCAGCGACGCGCGCGGCGGTCTCCGAGGCGCGTGCCGGCAAGAAGCTCAAGACCTTTAGCAGCGCGTCCGAACTGATCCGCAAAGCCGGCGCTTGAGAGACGTCAAAACCACCAACCAGTTCCTTCGCGACCTGAAACTGGCGCGCAAGCGCGGCAAGGACCTGCGCAAGATCGAAACCGTCATCGATACGCTCGCACGTGGCCACAAACTCGCGCCCAAACTCCGCGCCCATCGCCTCCAGGGCGAGATGAAGGGTCTTTGGGAATGCCATATCGAACCGGACTGGCTGTTGATCTGGGACGAAGCTGAGAGCGCAATCATCCTGATCCGAAACGGAACACACGCAGATCTGTTCGAATGATTTCCGTGCAGGTGATGGATCGAAAATGTAGCCACTTGATCAGCACACGCGGCCGTAGGTAAAGTAACAGTCTGCATTTCGAGCCGCAGCTACGCTACGCCAGCATCGTCTCCGCAGACTGCGTTGTGTCCAACCTTAAGGGCAACGACCATCGGCTCGTCGTCGCCATCGATTTCGAGAAGAACATCGTGCGGATCAAATGGATCGGCACGCACCGAGACTACGACCTACGACAAGATCGATGTGAAAGAGGTTCAACATGGCGGCGACTGAGCTAAAGCCGATCCGGACCAAGCGCGACTACGAGGCCGCGCTCAAGGAGATCGAGCGCATCTGGGGCGCGAAGGCGGGTACTCTGAAAGGCGATCGCCTGGATGTGCTCGCGACCCTCATAGATGCCTATGAGGCTGAGCATTATCCGATAGATCCCCCCGATCCGATCGAGGCCATCAAATTCCGTATGGAGCAGCAGGGGCTGACGCGAGGGACTTGGAAGAGATCATCGGCACGCGCACCCGGATCGCGGAGGTCCTGAACCGAAAGCGCGGACTCTCGATTACGATGATACGGCGCCTGCACGAACGGCCCAGTATCTCAGCGGAAGTGTTGATCCGACCGAGCCGGAAGAGGGCAGCCTGAGGAAAGCGAGGCCCAAACTCCCTATATAGTCAGGTTCTCAGCCCAGGCCTTCGACCTCCGCCAATCCCTGCAGGCCGACAAAGGCGGTGTCCTCGCCGAGAATCAGGTAGGTCGGGATCGCTCGGAGGTATTCGCCGAACCGCCCTTTTTCCTCGAAGCGCGCACGAAATGAGGAGCCGGCAAAATACTTCGGCATATGTTGCAGGATGCCTCCGGCAATGAAGATCCCGCCGCTGGCGCCGAGCGTGAGCGCGAGATTGCCGGCGACGGTGCCGAGCATCGCGCAGAACATGTCGATGGCCGCGCGGCAGGTCGGGCAGGTGCCCTCGATCCCGGCTGCGGTAATCTCGGCTGCACGGCGCCTTGGCGGCGTCGCGCGGTCCAGCGCGGCAAGCGCCTCATAGAGATTTTCGAGCCCGCTGCCCGAGAGAACCCGCTCCGCCGATACATGCCCAAAGCGCTGCCGCAGATGGGCGATGACGGCGTCCTCGCGTGACGAGCAGCCGGGCAGTGTGGCATGGCCACCTTCGCCCGGGAGCACGAGGTAACCCCCGGCATGGGGTACGCTGACGGCCACACCAAGGCCCGTACCGGGGCCAAGCGCCACCAGAGGCGCCCCCGCGACCGGTTGCCCGCCGCCGATCCGCAGCAGCCGGTCAGATGGAAGGCGGTGCAGGGACCACGCCACAGCTTCGAAATCATTGACCAGGCGCACGGTGGCAAAACCATGGGCTGCGCGCACCTCGCCGGCATCGATCACCCAGGGACTGTTGGTCATCACACAGCGGCCGTTCTGGACCGTGCCGGCAACGGCAATACATGCGGCACCGACCGTGCCGGCCTCCGTCCTCCCACCCAGATAGGCGCTGAGTGCCTCGCCAAAGCTCGGGTAGTTGCTGACGGCCAGATGAGTAATGGCGCCCACCGCCCCATTGGCCAGGAGCGCGAAACGCGCATTGGTGCCGCCGATGTCGGCAAGCAGGACATTCTGGGCGGTTGGTCTGGAGGCGGGTATGCTCATCTCTGGCCGGCCATTTTGATCAGATCCCCGTATCCGTGGAACGATGATTTCGGAGTGTACCGCGGCGACGCCTGGTCGACATGGGTCAGACGGAAGATTTTAACGCCCTGGCGCCGATATTGATCCGGTCTTCAGTCCACCGGCGTCTCATCCGATCTCGGCACGGGCGTTGCCCTATCGCGACCGACGCCGGCAAGCGCTGCCCCATAGAGAATGAGGCATGGCCCGCGCGGCTTTTCCGCGGTCAGGCGCGCCGCGATTTCCGACAGCCCGCCCGCCATCACCTCTGTGGATGGCGAGCCGAGGCTTTCCACCACCACGGTCGGGGTCTCGCCCGACAACCCGCCGGACATCAGTTTGTCGGCGAGCGCGGCGAAGGTGGCCTTGCCCATGAATACGCAGGTGGTGGCGCCGGGGTCGGCCAGCGCGGCGATATCGAGGTCGAGCGGCAGCTTTCCATCGACGTCGTGGCCGGTGACCAGCTGCACCCGGCGCGCCACCCCGCGCTTGGTGAGCGAGGTACAGAGATAGGCCGCCGCCGCCGTCGCCGTGGTGATCCCGGGCACGATCTCGATCGGTATGCCGGCGGCGCGCGCCGCGCCGATCTCCTCGTCGGCGCGGGCGAAGATCGAGGGGTCGCCGGACTTGACCCGGACCACGCGCCTGCCGAGCTTCGCATAGCCGATCATCAGCCGGCTCACTTCCGGCTGCTTCGGCGAAGGGTGGCCGGCGCGCTTGCCGACCGCGATCAACTCGGCCTCGGGCCGCGCGAACGACAGGATCTCGTCGCCGGCGAGGTCGTCGTAAAGGATGACGTCGGCGGCGCGCAGCCGCTCCACCGCGCGCAGCGTCAACAGATCGGCGTCGCCGGGGCCGCCGCCGATCAAGGCGATGCTGCCGGGCGACGTCGCCTTGGACGAGTGAGGACCGGACTCCGTCATGGCCGGGTCTCCTCTGCCACATCGATCATATGGAAAAAGCTGCCGGTGACGCGACCGCGCCGGCCGCCGGTTTCCGCCACAGGCTGGCCCGCCGCGTCGCGGATAACGGCGAGCGGCGGGTCAGGTTGCGCCACCACGCTGGCATAGTGGAATTCATGGCCGCGCAGCACGCAGCCCGTTGGCTGACCCGGAATCGGCGCCAGCAGGGTCGCGGTGCGGTAGCCGAGATGCAGGCGGCGCTGGGCAAAATCGGTCTCCAATCCGAGCAGGCCAAGCATGGCGTGGCGCTGGCCCGTGGCATCAATCAGTCCCGCGCCCAGCGTCATGTAGCCGCCGCACTCGCCATGCACCGGGCGGGTTTGCGCAAAGGCGCGGATGCCGTCGGCGAAGCGCGAGGCGGCGGCGAGTTGGCCGGCGTGCAGTTCCGGATAGCCGCCAGGCAGCCAGGCGACATCGCAGGAAGGGTCGGGCGGCTCGTCGGCCAGCGGCGAAAAGGGGATGATCTCGGCGGCCGCCGCGCGCCAGCCCGCCACGAGATGCGGATAGACGAAGGAGAACGCCACGTCGCTCGCCAGCGCGATCCGCTGTCCCGGCGGGACCAGCCGAGGCGCTGTGTTTCTCACGTGGCGCCGGGCCGGGCGAGCCGCCGCCTCAAGTGCGGCAAGATCGACGTTGTGCTCCACGAGATCGGCCAAGGTCGCGAGCCGGGCGGCGAGCGCTGGATCTTCCTGCGCCTGCACCAATCCGAGATGGCGCTCCGGCATGCTCAGCATCTTGTCGCGCGCAATTGCACCGAACACCCTGATGCCGCCGCAGGCAAAGCCATCGCGGACCAGCGCCAAGTGACGCTGGCTCGCCACCTTGTTGAGAATGACGCCAGCTATCGCGACGTCGTCGCGATAGCGTGCAAAGCCGAGTGCGACCGCCGCGGCCGACTGCGCCTGGGCGGAGACATCGAGCACCAGCACCACCGGCCAGCCGGTTGCTGCGGCGATGTCGCCAGTCGAGCCGTTGCCCCAGGCGCCGGCGGTGGCGACGCCGTCGAACAGCCCCATCACGCCCTCGGCGAGGCAGAGGTCGGCATCGGAGGCGGCGTCCAGGAGCGCGTCGAACTGCTCGCGCCGCAGCGCCCAGGAGTCGAGGTTGAACGAGGGCCGGCCAGCGGCGACAGTGTGGAAGGCCGGATCGATATAATCCGGCCCGCATTTGAAAGGCTGCACAACGCGGCCGCGGCGGCGTAGCGCGGCGAGCAGCGCCAGCGTCAGCGTGGTCTTGCCGCTGCCGCTCGCGGGCGCCGCGATCACCAGCCCCGAGGGGCTAGGGGCGTCCACGCTTGGCCTCCGCGGATGGTCGGAACCGGCGGTCATAGTTCGGGTTGTAAAGCGCGCTGTCGGCGAAATCGCTTGTTCCGAGCGCCGGCCCGACCAGGATCAACGCCGTGCGTTCGATCGCCTCCATGCGAACCTTGGCGGCGATCGAAGACAACGTGGCGCGAATGATGAGCTGTTCCGGCCAGCTCGCGCGCACCACCACGGCGACCGCGCCGTCGGCTCCATAATGCGGGATCAGCGCGGCGACCACCTCCTCGATCACATGGATCGACAGATGGATCGCGAGCGTCGCGCCGGTCGCGGCATAGGCTTTGAGGCTTTCGCCCGGCGGCATCGCCGAGGCGCGGCCTGGGGTGCGGGTGAGCACCACGCTCTGGGCTACTCCGGGCAGCGTCAATTCGTGTCCGAGCGCGGCGGCGGCGGCGGCAAAGGATGGCACCCCCGGCGTCACCGTATAGGCAATGCCATGACTTTCGAGCCGCCGGATCTGCTCGCCCATGGCGCTCCACACCGAAAGGTCGCCGGAATGCAGCCGTGCCACGTCGAGGCCGGCGTGATCGGCCGCGACGAATTCGGCGGTGATGGCATCCAGATCGAGCGGCGCGGTGTCGATCACCCGCGCATCGGGCGGGCACAGCGCGACAATCTCGCGCGGCACCAGCGATCCCGCGAACAGGCACACCGGACAGCGCGCCACCAGGTTCTGGCCGCGCACGGTGATCAGGTCGGGGGCGCCGGGACCGGCGCCGATGAAGTGAACAGTCATGACGAAACATCCTCGATCAGAGCGGCGGCCGCGGTGGCCTGGCGGTCGGCCGACACCACGCGGGCGACGACAAGGCGCGCACCGGAACCGGCAGCGGCGAGCGCCGCCGCTTCGCAGACGCTGCCGACGCCGCGGTGCTTTTTCACCTGCGTCGAGCGGGTGACGAGCTGCGCGTCGGCCGCGCACATCGCGCTGGCTGCGACCTTCTCGATCGACAGCTGCGCGGCCTGAGCCGCCATCCGCAGGCCGGCATGCGCGGCTTTGTCCTCGGGTACGGCGATGGCCCGCGCGACGCCCGGCGAGGCGGCATCCGCGGCCACCCGCGCCAGCACCTCGGCGATGGATTGTGCGCTGGCCGCTTCGCGAAAACCTATTCCGATCACCAGCCGGCTCATTTGGTCACGCTCCACTGCACCACCGGCATCGCGGCGCGCCAGCCGGTAAGTCCGCCGACCGGGCCGGCGCGCTCGATCGCCAGTCGCAGCAAGGCCCCGCCATGGCGCGCCTGCCAGGCAATCAGGATCGCCTCGCTTTCGAGCGTCACGGCATTGACGACCAGCCGTCCTCCCTTCGGCAATGACTGCCACACGGTATCGAGGACGCCCTCGCGGCTGGCCCCGCCGCCGACAAACACCGCATCCGGCGCCGGCAGGCCGGTGAGCGCCTCGGGCGCGGAGCCAAGCCTGAGATCATAATGCGGCACGCCGAGTCCTATCGCGTTGGCGCGCGCGTTGCCGAGCCGGTCCTCGCGGGCCTCGATCCCGATGGCGCGGTTGGCGGGATGGGCGAGCAGCCATTCAATGCCGATCGCGCCGGAACCCGCGCCGACATCCCACAGCAATTCGCCGCCCCGTGGCGCCAGCGTCGACAGGGTGACCGCGCGGATCTCGCGTTTGGTCAGTTGGCCGTCGTGGCGGAACAATTCGTCCGGCAGGCCCGCCACGCAGGGAATGATCTGGGCGCCCGGCTCCGCCACGGCTTCGATCGCGACCGCCACCGGGGATTTGATATCATCCCAGGCAAAGCCCGCGGCTGTTGCGGTGCGGCTACGCTCGCGCGGTCCGCCAAGGGCTTCGAGAATGGTAAGGCGCGACGGCCCGAAGCCCAAACCGTCGAGATAGGCCGCGATCTGCGAAGGCGCCGCGCCGTCGCGCGCCAGCACGATCAGGCGTACGCCGGTCCGCAAATGAGGACGCAACAGCTCGATCGGGCGTGCGTGCAGGCCAAGCGTGACGGTCTGCTCCAGCCGCCAGCCCAGCCGCGCCACGGCCCATGCAAAGCTCGACGGCGCCGGCACGGCGATGATTTCCGCCGCGGCAACCGCTTCGGCGAGCACCGAACCCGCGCCATACCAGAAGGGATCGCCCGAGCACAACGCGACCACGCGCTGGCCACGATGCGCCAGCAATTTCGGGATCGATGAGGCGAATGGCGTCTCCCATTCCAAGGTCGGCTTGGCGAGCGAAGCGATCAGCGCCAGATGCCGGCGCCCACCCGCCACCAATTCGGCTCCAGCGAGCAGCCGGCGCGCCTCGGCTGACAGGCCGTCGAGCCCGTCTTCGCCGATTCCGACAATGGACAGCCAGGGCACCGGCGTGTCATCGCTCGCAGCCATGATATCCTTCCCGCCCCGGCCGCTGCGCGTCCTGATCCTCGGCGGCACCACTGAGGCCAACCAGCTGGCGCAGGCGGTGGCCCAGGATCCGCGGATCGAGGCCGTGCTGTCTCATGCCGGCCGTACCGAAAATCCCACGCCGCCACCGATTTCCTGGCGCGTCGGCGGCTTTGGCGGCGTCGATGGCCTGGTGGACTATCTGCGCGGCGAAAACATAGCACGCGTCGTCGACGCCTCCCATCCGTTCGCGGCGCAAATGAGCGCGCACGCGATCGCCGCCTGCAGCCGGGCCTCGGTGCCGCTGGTGGCCATCGAGCGTCGGCCGTGGCAGCGCGCGCCCGGCGACCGCTGGATCGAAGTCGATGATCTCGCGGCGGCGGCACAAGCCCTCGGGGCTGTGCCGCGCCGGGTTTTTCTCGGCATCGGCCGGTTGCAGCTCGATGCCTTCGCCGCGCATCCGCAGCATTCTTATCTGCTCCGGCTGGTCGACCCGCCGCGCGCGCCATTGCCGCTGCGTGATGCCGAAGTGATCGTGGCGCGCGGGCCGTTCAGACGCGCCGATGACCGCGCCATGCTTTCCAACTTCCGGGCCGAGATCGTAGTGGCGAAGAATGCCGGCGGTAGTGCCGCTGCTGCCAAGATCGAGGCCGCGCGCGACCTCGCGCTGCCGGTGGTGATGGTGCGCCGGCCGTTCATCCCGGCGCGGGAAACGGTCGAGAGCGTGGCGGAGGTGCTGCGATGGCTCGGTCACGACAGCGCTCCGGACGCGCGCGGCGTATAGACGAACGGCTTGCCGCCAGCGCGCGCGATCAGCCGCGTCTGCGACGAACCGATCAGCACCAGCGTGCGCATATCGGCGCGGCTCGCCACCGCTTCCCGCAGCGTCACCGTATCGATCGCCTCCCTGACATCGCCGACCGCGCTGGCAAACACCACGGGCACGCTGTCGGTGCGTTCCTCGCGCAACAGGTCCAAAGCGCGGCCAAGTTGCCAGGGGCGGGCCTTGGACAGGGGATTGTAGAGGGCAATGACAAAATCGGCCTGCGCCGCCAGCCGCAGCCGCCGCTCGATGAGATCCCAGGGCTTGAGATTGTCCGACAGGTTGATGGCGCAGAAATCATGTCCGAGCGGCGCGCCGATCCGTGCCGCGGCGGCGAACATCGCGCTGATGCCGGGCAGCACCCTGATGTCGAGATCGCGCCATGAGGGATCGCCGGCTTCGACCGCCTCAAACACCGCCGCCGCCATCGCGAACACGCCGGGGTCGCCCGATGAGACCACGACGACCCTCTTGCCCTCGGCCGCGAGCCGCAGCGCCAGGCTGGCGCGGTCGATTTCCTCGCGGTTTTCGGAGAGGTGGCGCGTCAGGCCTAAGCGCACGGGCACCCGCGTCACGTAGGGCCCGTAGCCGATGAGGTCGGTGGCTTCCTCGAGCGCCTCGGTCACTTCCGGCGTCACCAGCCGCGCGGCCCCGGGACCCAGCCCGGCGATGGCGAGCCAGCCGGTCATGGCCGGCGCCCGCGGCCATGGACCAGGATCATCGAGAAGTAGGGCGCCTCGTCGTCGGTCTTGTCGGCGAGCCGCATCACCTTCTCGCCGGCCATGGTGCCGCGCTCGACATAGACCGCGCGCTCGGCCAGACCGGCGGCCCGCAGCGCGCGACGTACTTTTGGCAGATGGCGGCCGAGTTTTATCACCACCAGCGCGTCGATGACCTGCATCCGTTGCTGCAGCAGCGCCTCATCGAGCGTCGCCGGCACCACGGTCAGGACATCGTCGCCGAAGGTGATGGGAACGCCGCTTGCGGTCCAGCAGCCGGACATGCCGGAAATGCCGGGCACTACCACCACAGGCACGTGGCCCTTCATGCGGCTGTGCAGATGCATGAACGAGCCGTAGAGGAAGGGATCGCCTTCGCACAGCACCGCGACATCGCGCCCGCTTTCGATGTGGCAGAGCAGCCGCCGCACGCAATCTTCGTAGAAGCCTCGCAGCACATCGCTGTAGGCCGGGTCTTCGAGCGCGATTTCGGTGGTGACGGGATATTCCAAGGCCTCCTCGATCACGCCGGGCGCCAGCATGCCCTCAACCATCGTGCGGGCGTTGCCGGGGCGTCCGGCTTTCCTGAAATGGGCGACGACACAGGCCTTGGCGATCAGCCGCGCGGCCTTGAGGCTCATCAGTTCGGGGTCGCCCGGGCCGAGGCCAACGCCGTAGATGGTCGCCGAAGAATTCATTCGTCCGCACTCGCAACCGCGTTGAGGGCGGCCGCCGCCATGGCGCTGCCGCCGCGCCGTCCGCGTACCACCACGCTCGGGAGGGCGGCGTAGGCAAGCAGCGCTTCCTTGGATTCGGCGGCGCCGACAAAACCGACGGGGATGCCGATCACGGCCGCGGGCGGGGTCACGCCGGGCTCCCCGAGGATTTCGAGCAACCGAAACAGCGCGGTCGGCGCGTTGCCGATCACCACCACCGAGCCCCCAAGCTGCTCGCGCCAGAGTTCCACCGCCGCCGCGGTCCGGGTGGTGCCGCGTGCCAAGGCCAAGGCCGGCACGCGCGGATCGGACAGCGTGCAGATCACGGCGTTGTCGGCCGGCAGCCGCGCCCGGGTAATGCCGTGGGCCGCCATCTGGGCATCGCAGAAAATCGGCGCGCCCCTGCGCAGCGCCAAGGACGCCGCGGCGCTGAAGCCCGCGGTGAAAACGATGTCGTCGGCGACATCGACCATGCCGCTGGCGTGGATGATGCGCACCGCGATCTTTTCATCGCCGACCTCGAAGCGATCGAGCCGTGCCTCGGCGCGGATGATGGCGAACGAGCGCCGGTAGATCGCGGCGCCGTCGCGCTCGTAGGCATAGCTCATGACGCGGCCTCGATGTCCGCCGGCGACTTCGCGATGGTCTCGATCGCGCTATTGCGCCGGGTCGTCCAATACCCGGCGTCGCGCAATTGCTGAAATCGCCTTCGCATCACCGCCGCGGCTTCGGGATTGGCCTGTTCGATGAAGCGCCGTACCGCCTCGTCGCCGAGGGTCGAGTCGTAGTAGAGATCAAAATGATGACTTGCCACAGTGCCGGCCAGATGGGCGAACAGCGCCATCTGATCGAGCGTCGAGGCGATCTCGGCGGCGCCTCGAAAGCCGTGTCGCATCTGTCCGGCGAGCCAGCGCGGATTGGCGGCACGGCCGCGGACTACCCGGGCGATCTGTTCGGCCAGCGTCCGCATCCGCGGCGCATCTGATGTGGCCGTATCGGCGTGGTAGAGCGCCGGCGCCATGCTGCCGAGCCGGCGGCCCGCGGCGGCGAACCCGGCCTCGTGGGCGGCATAGTCCGGCGCCGATAGAAGATCCGTCTCGGGCAGGTCCTGGGTATGGACAAACGCGTCGGTGGCGGCGGTGCGCTGCTCCAGCGCCGCCCGCGCCGCCAGGCCGTCTTCGGCGCCACCATAGGCAAAGGCACTGGCGGCAAGCCAGGCTTCGCCGGCGGCCAGAAGCGTGGCCGGCGTCAACTCCGTGACCGCCTCGACGACGCCAACGCCGTAGTCGCCTGGTGCAGGTCCGAACACCCGCGGACCCGCCGCGGCACGATAGGGGTTTTCCTCACCGGGCTCGTCGCGCGCCGCCAGCGCGGCGGCGGCCTGCTCGAACATGACAGGCAAGGTCGGAAACACATCGCGAAAAAGCCCGGAGATCCGCAGCGTCACGTCGATTCGTGGTCGTCCGAGCACCGCCAGCGCGATCACGTCAAATCCGGTGACTCGCTCTGAGGTCGTATCCCACACCGGGGCGATGCCCATCAGCCGCAGCGCCATGGCGAATTCCTCGCCGGCCGTGCGCATGGTCGCCGAACCCCAGAGATCCAGCATCACCTGGTGCGGATACTCGCCATGGTCCTGGAGGTGGCGGGTCAGCAAGGCATCGGCGAGACGTTCGCCTTGCGCGGCGGCGGTCCGGCTTGGCACCGCACGGCAATCGACCGTGAACAGATTGCGGCCGGTCGGCAGCACGTCACGCCGCCCGCGCCAGGGTGAGCCGGCGGGTCCCGGCGCGACGTGCCTGCCGTTGAGCGCGGCGAGCAGGCCTGAGCGTTCGCCGTCGGCGCAGGCTTCGAGTGGCATGCCGGTCGGTTCCGCGACCGATGGCGGCGGTACCCGCCCGAAAACATGAAGGCCATCGGCGACCAGCGTGTTCTTGACGTCGCAGACGAAGCTGTCGAGCCGCACCACAGCCTCACGCGGCGACATGGCGTCGGTGAGGCCACTATCGCGATCGAGGCCGGATGCGGACGCCGCATCAATGATGGCGCTCGTCAGCCGCTCGCGCCGGCGCGGATCGAGGCCATCGGCCAAGGAATATTCATCGAGCAGCCGCTCGATCGTGTGCAGCCCCGGCGGCAATTTCCCGGCGCTGATGGGTGGCGTCATATGGCCGATGGTGATGGCGCCGGTCCGGCGCTTCGCGGCGGCGGCCTCGCCGGGGTTGTTGACGATGAAGGGATAGATCAGCGGCACCGGGCCGAGCAGTGCGTCGGGCCAGCACGACGCGGAAAGCGCGACCGATTTTCCCGGCAGCCATTCCAGCGTGCCGTGAGTGCCCATATGGATCAACGCGTCGCATTTGGTGACAACACGAAGCCACAGATAGAAGGCGACGTAACTGTGCCGTGGCGACCGCCTGACGTCGTGATACTCGGCGGCCCGGTCGACCGGGTGACCGCGCTCGGGCTGCAGCGCGATAAGCGCGTGGTAACACTGCACGGCCTTGAAAACGAAATGACCATCCGAGATCGCGGGGTCGCTCTCCGGCGCACCCCATTGCGCGCAGAGGTCGGCGACCAGCGCCGGCTCGAGGCCTGCGAGCGCGGCACGGTAATCTTCCAGCGGCCAGCGGATCGTCTCGGTCTGCAGGCGATCGATCAGCGCGGCGCCGTCGGCCGGCGCGGCGGCGATGCCATAGCCCTGCTCGCGCAGCGTATTCAGCACCTCGATGCAGCTCTCCGGCGCATCGAGGCCAACGGCATGGGCCATCTGGTCGCAGCGCCCCGGATAGGTCGACAACACGATGGCGAGGCGTTTGTCGGCGGCTGCGGTTCGCCGCAGCGCGACCCAGGCGAGGGCGCGCGCGACAATGGCGGCGATGCGTCCATCGTCGCCCGCGTGAACCGTGCGGGCGTAGCCAAGCTCGGGATCGGCGGTTTCGATCTGCTTGAACGAGGCGACGCCGGCAAAGATGCGGCCATCCAGTTCCGGCAGCACGACATGGATGGCGAGATCGCTCGGCGACAGCCCGCGGTCGGACTCTCTCCACATCTCGCGGGTAGCGCCAGCCAGCGCCACCTGCAATACCGGCGCATCGACGACGTCGAGCGGCGAGCCCGTGGCCGCATCGCCACGCGCCGAAAAGGCGGTGACGTTGACGATCAGATCGGGCGCGATCCTCATCATCCAGTGCCGCAGCCAGCCGTCACTTTCCGGATCCTTCAGGCTTGCGGCAAACAGGCCGGTCGCGCGGACGCCGCGGCGACCGAGTTCAATCATCAGCCGGTCGACCGGATCGGTATCGGAGGCGGCGAGGAAGGCGCGATAGAACACCACCACCACGATCGGCGCGTCATCGGAGCCGAGGTCGAGATCGGATGCCTCGATCACGCCCTTTCCGGGAACATAGAAGCCGTGGCGAGGCAGCGCGGCGCGATGCACCGGAGTGACGGCGGCTAAGCCCGCGGCAAGCGCGAGCTGCGCCAAGGCGGCGCGCGCGGAGTCCGGTCCGCCGGCGTCGCACAGCGTCTTCAGACGGCGCAGCGTCGAGCGCGGCAGATTCGAGGCGGCGTCAAGGCGCGGATCGGGCCTGCCGTCGCCCGGTACGATCGCCAGTGCTATGTTCTTCGCCGCAGCCAGGGCACTGACCTGCTCGACGCCGTAGCGCCAATACTCGACCCCGCCGAGCAGGCGAATCAGGATGCCGCGGGCCCCGGACAGCGTTTTCTGAAGGTAGAGATCGACGGAGAGTGGATGAGCCAGGCGGCGCAGATTGGCCAGCCGCAGGCTCGGCAGATGCTCCCGCCCGCCGTGCCACGCGGCCGCGAAAGCGCTGAGATCGCTGTCGGAAAACGACAGCACGACGAGGTCGGCGGCGTCCTGGCCGAGATCCTCGGCGGCCGCGGTCTCCTCAAGTCCATGCCGTTCCCGCAGCAGGATGTGCATTTTTTCACCCGGTCAGGACGGCCGTGATCGCCTGGCGATCGAGGCCGCGCTCGCCGATCACGACAATCCGGGACAGACGTGGCTCTGCTGGGCCCCAGGGGCGGTCGAACTGGGAACGCACCCGGGTTCCGACCCCCTGCACCAGAAGGCGCATCGGCTTGCCTTTGATCGCGACGTAACCCTTGGCGCGCAGCACACCATGGTCGCGCGCGATGGCCTCCATTCTGGCCAGGATGGCCTCGGCATCCGCATCGCGCGGCAGCGTGACCACGATGGTCTCGAAGTCGTCGTGATCGTGCGCGTCATGAGTTTCGTGGTGGCTCGGCCGTGCCTCCAGATCGCTTTCGGCCGCAGCGCCGAGGCCGAGCACGATGCGCGGATCGACGCGGCCCTCGGTCGCCTCCAGCACCGGCACGCTGCGCGGCAATTCCGCCAGCACCGTCTTGCGCGCCTTTGCGAGACGGGCCGGATCGACCAGATCGGCCTTGTTGAGGATCACGATGTCGGCGCAGGCGACCTGATCCTCGAACACTTCGCCGAGCGGGGTGTCATGATCCACGCTTTTGTCGGCCAGCCGCTGCCGCGCGATCGCCGCCGGATCCGGCGCGAACCGGCCCTCTGCCACGGCTTCGGCGTCGGCCACGGCGATCACGCCGTCCACCGTGATGCGGGATCGCAGGTCCGGCCAATCGAAGGCTTTCAGCAGCGGTTTCGGCAGCGCCAGCCCGGAGGTTTCGATCAGGATCTGGTCGGGGGCCTGCGGCCGCGCCAGCAGCGCGGCGATGGTCGGCACGAAGTCGTCGGCGACGGTGCAGCACAGGCAGCCATTGGTCAGTTCGACGATGGCGTCTTCGGGGCAGTTGGCGTCGGCGCATTCCCTGAGGATGTCGCCGTCGATGCCGAGATCGCCGAATTCGTTGACCAGGATGGCCAGGCGCCGGCCCTGAGGGTTGCGCATCAGGTGGCGGACCAGCGTGGTCTTTCCCGCACCGAGGAAGCCGGTAATGATCGTGACGGGCACTTTTTCGATCGACATGGCCTGCTCCTAGACCGGCTCGGTGATTGGCGGGATGCGCGCGATCACGCCCTTGCGAAAGATCTCCGGCCGCTCCCGCCAGGGCACCAGGCCGTCGCGGGTGGCGGCGTAGCGCGAGGCGCCGGCAAGAACGTCGCCGACCAGGGCTTGGCTGAGATCACCATAGACGTAGCTCCAGCGACCGGGTCCGCTGAGCGCGACGCTGCAGCCGCGATTGCAGTTGGAGAGGCATTCGGCTTCGACGATACGCAAGCCCGACCGATCGCCCGCGCGGCGCTGTGCCTCGACCAGCGCGTCATGGAGCCGGCGGCCGGCACGCGGCACGGTTTCGCGGTCTTCGCCGCCGAGACAGGTGACGCAGACGTGCAGGGTCGCCACGATAGTCGCGGATTGAGATGTCGTCGCTTCGGGAGACGTATCCGGCGCAGATTTGTCCATAGCTAAACCCGTCGATGGATGGCTGCCGCTGACGACGGCACCCAGACATGCGGCGAGCGGACCTGCACTCCGTTCGACCAACTCTCTCACTCCAGGACGCCCCGCCCGGAATGGCAAAAATGGCAGGCGACGGCAGGTTTCCTGGCTCACGGGTCATCGCCGGCACCACCTTCCCGGGACGAACGCCCCAGTGGTTTACGGTGCAGGCTTTCCGCTCACAGTTGCGGGGGCAGCTCCGGCTTCGCACAGACTTAGGGAACTCCCCCGTGTCCGCAGCGCCCGGTATTCCCTCTTAGTCCGGTCCTTAGGACAAGACACCGTCGGCTGAAGGATTCATTCAGACGGAAACGCCGCCAAGTCAATCCCTCCGGCGAGATGCCCGGATGTGTTGCCGACGGCGTGCCGGTATGATCCTGTCCCGTCCATGGCATCATACCGCAGGGCACCATGAGCGAGAGCGACACCGACGAGGCCGCGCGTCACCGCGCCAAGATGGCCAAGCGCAAACAGGTCCAGGATGCCGAAGTTGCCTCCAAAACCATCGCCAAGGGCCTCTTGATGGTCAATACCGGCCCCGGAAAGGGCAAGTCGACGGCGGCCTTTGGCCTGGCCTTGCGCGCGCTGGGCCACGGCTGGCGGGTCGGCGTGGTGCAGTTCATCAAGGGCCGGGCCACCGGCGAGCAGGCGGCGTTGCTATCGTTCGGCGACCGCGTGGTCTGGCACACTGCCGGCGAGGGCTTCACCTGGGAGACCCAGGACAAGGCGCGCGACATCGCCGCCTGCCAGCGCGCCTGGGCTATCGCGCAGGGTCTGATGGCCGATCCGGGCATCGGCCTCGTCGTGCTCGACGAACTCAACATCGCGCTGCGCTACGACTACCTGCCGCTCGATGAAGTGGTGGCGCAGCTGAGCGGCCGGCGTGGCGATCTGCACGTGATCGTCACCGGCCGCAATGCCAAACCGGCGCTGATCGAGGCGGCCGACCTTGTCACCGAGATGGGCGCGGTCAAGCATCACTTTGCCGCCGGCGTAATGACCCAGGCCGGCATCGAATTCTGATGACCGCGCGCGCGCTGATGTTTCAAGGGACCGGCTCGGACGTCGGCAAGTCGCTGATCGTCGCCGGCCTTTGCCGCTTGCTGGCGACCCGCGGACTTTCCGTTCGCCCGTTCAAACCGCAGAACATGTCCAACAACGCGGCGGTGACCGCCGACGGCGGCGAGATCGGCCGCGCCCAGGCGCTGCAGGCCCGCGCCGCGCGCGTTATGCCATCGGTCGATATGAATCCGGTGCTGCTGAAGCCGCAAAGCGAAGTCGGCGCCCAGATCGTGGTACAGGGACGCGTCTTCGGCAACGCGCGGGCGCGCGAGTATCAGTCCCGCAAGGCTGAACTGCTGCCCTACGTGCTCGACAGCTTCGCCAGAATTCGCTCGCAGTGCGACCTGGTGCTGGTCGAAGGCGCCGGTTCGGCGTCGGAAGTGAATTTGCGCGCCAACGATATCGCCAATATGGGGTTTGCCCGCGCCGCCGATGTTCCGGTGGTCGTGATCGGCGATATCGACCGTGGCGGGGTGATCGCCAGCCTCTGCGGCACCGCCGCCGTGGTAAATCCCGATGACGGCAAACTGATCGCAGGCTTCATCGTCAACAAGATGCGGGGCGACCCGTCCTTGTTTGCGGACGGTATGAGCTTCGTGGCCGAGCGCACCGGTTGGGCGCCGCTCGGCCTGGTGCCTTATTTTGGCGATGCCCACAGGCTCCCGGCCGAGGATGTGTTCGGTCTCGATGCTGCGCCGGAACACGTGCTCGCATCGGCCGGCCGCCGGATTCGTATCGTGGTGCCGGTGTTGCCGCACATAGCCAATTTCGATGATCTCGATCCGCTGCGGCTGGAGTCTGCCGTCGACCTCGTGCTGTTGCGGAACGGGACGCCGCTTCCGGTCGATACCGATCTCGTCGATTCTGCCCGGCTCGAAGGCGACGATCGCGGACCTCAAGGCGTTGCGCGGCTTCGGCTGGGACGCCGACATCATCGCCCATGCCCGCCGCGGCGGGCGCATTCTCGGCCTGTGCGGCGGCTATCAGATGCTCGGCCGCCACATTGCCGACCCCAACGGCATCGAAGGCCCGCCGGGATCGGCCGAGGGCCTCGGCCTGATCGAGGTCAGCACCGAACTCTCCGGCGACAAGTCGCTGGTCGCCGTCCAAGGCCGCACCCTGGCCGATGATGTCGCCGTTGCCGGCTACGAAATGCATATCGGCCGCACCACTGGCGCCGGCACGCAGCGGCCGTTGCTGCAGCTCGATGACGGCCGGCCGGACGGCGCGATGTCGGCCGACGGTCGCGTCGCCGGCACCTATTTGCACGGATTTTTCACGCGCGACGACCAGCGCGCCGCGTGGCTTAAGAGGCTCGGCGCGCCGCCGAGTTCGCTCGCCTATGAAAAACTGATCGAGCAGACCCTGGATGCGCTCGCCGCGCATCTGGAGGAGCATGTCGATGTCGAGAGGCTGCTTGGCCTGGCGCGGTAAAAGTTTCATTCCTTGCTATGTTAATTCGTCGGGATTTCAGCTAATATCCGGAATATCCGGGAGTTAGTAGAATTAATATGATCCGCGTGTCCTCAACTGAATTTGGCAAGGAGGTCGGCCGCTATCAGGACGTCGCCCTGAGCCAGCCGGTCATCGTCACCCGCAACGGTCGCGACCGTACGGTGATGATCTCGGCTGAAGAGTATCGGCGACTTCAAGCTCCGCGACCGCGAGGTGCTTGGCATTGAAGATTTCACGGAAGCCGATGCCGAGGCGGTGCGCCAGGCGCAGCCTTCGACGGCAGCGGCGGCGTTCGACGATGAGCTGAAACCTTGAAACTGTGACTTTTCCATCGCCTCGTGCGGGCCTCGTGGTCAGATATTCGTACCTATGGCGCAGGGAGCATCTTCACGGCCAAGAAGAGGGCTCCAAAGATCGGCCGTGCGCCGTGCTGCTGAGCGTCGTTGACGAGGGCGGTGCGCAGAAGGTTGTCGTTCTGCCAATCACGCACACGCCACCCAACGATCCAGCCGAAGCGGTCGAGATCCCGACCGCCACCAAACGGCGGCTCGGGCTGGACGACCAACGCTCTTGGATCGTGCTGACGGAATCAAATCGGTTCACGTGGCCGGGGCCTGACCTCCGGCCAATCGTGCCGGGAAACCCGACAACTGTCGCCTATGGCGAGCTGCCACGAGTCTTATATGAACGCGTCCGCGCAGGATGGCTTGACCTCTTCAAGGCAAAGAAGGCGCGCGTGGTTGTGAGAACGGAATAGCGAAGCCGCTTGTCTGGTTGCCGCAATTTCCGGCGCTTGCTTCCATCGCTTTGACGATCACCTTGCAACCACGACCCCGATCGCCGCCACCATCAGCAGCGCTATGCCGAAGGCTGTGCGGTACAGCACCAACGCGCGATCGATATCCCGCGCCGTCGTCTCAGACCGGCCGTCGCCCATCCAGTGGTCATCGACCAGAACCCCGCCATAGACGCGCGGGCCGTTGAGTCGCAGGCCGAGCGCGCCGGCCATCGCGGCTTCCGGCCAGCCGGCATTGGGCGAGCGATGCCGCCGCGCGTCGCGCCGAAAGGCCCGCCATGCCGATGGCGCGGAGGCGCCCGGCACGATGGTCGCCGCGGCAACGAACATCAGCCCGGTCAGCCGCGACGCCGGCAGATTGACGAGATCGTCGAGCCTGGCGGCGGCCCAGCCGAAGGCGCGGTGGTGCTCGGATAGATGGCCGATCATGCTGTCGGCGGTGTTGATCGCCTTATAGGCGATGATGCCCGGCAATCCGCCGACCAGAAACCACAGCGCCGGCGCCGTCACCCCGTCGGAGGCATTCTCGGCGAGAGAACTCGATCGCAGCCCGGCAGACCGCGGCCTCATCGAGGGCGTCCGGATCGCGACCCACGATGTGGCCGATGCTGCGCCGGCCGCCGGCGAGCCCCTGGGAACGGAGCGCTGCCGCGACCGCGCGCACATGCTGATCGAGATTGCCGCCGGCCAGCAACGCGGCGACGGCGATGATGGCGATGGCGGCTCCGAGGTAGGGAATGGCCATCGCGGCCCTCTCGATCGCGATGCCGGCCCCGAGGCTGATCGCCAGCAGCAGCAGGACGCTGGCCACGCCGGCGGCGCGGCGCATGGCAAACGAAGTGTTGGCCCGGTTGAGCCTGGTATCGAGTACGGCAATCAGCGCGCCGATCCAGGACACCGGATGACCGATGGCGCGAAACACCGGCGCGGGATAGGCCAGCACGGCTTCGATGCCGAAGGCGATGACCAGGATCAGGATGCGGCCGGATGGATCGGACATGGATTGCCATATGAGTAAAGGATCAGACGGAGGAAACGGCGAGGAGCTGCGGATTGACAGCGGCATGCGGACGGCCTGAAGGCATCGCTATCGCTATTCATTCCGCGGGCCCCGGCGATCGCCCGCCGGCCTGGCGCGCAGCCTGCTCGCCGGCGAGGCGCCCGAATACGGCGCAAATTGCGACGCCGAGGCCCGCGAGATAGCCGGTGCCCAGTACATTCGCCGCCATGATCATGCCGGCCGCGAACACGTTGCTCGCCGGCCTGCCGTCTTTCCTCACCACCCGCAGATGACGATCGACGGCGACGCCGAAATGCGTGAACGTCACACCCGGCCGCATCGGATAGGCCGAAAACGGAGGCTCCGCCAGCGCGACCGCGGCGTGCGATTTCGGCGGGGTCAGCCCCGTGGTCCGGCGCTCGATCAACGGCACCTCATCGGCGGTCGTGGTCGCGGAATTGAAGTCCCGCACCGTGGCTTCCAGTACTGCCGGATCGAGCTCAAGCGCGCTTGCGAGCGAGGCGACAGTGTCGGACTGGATGGGCGGCAGCGCCGTCGGCAGGGTACGGCTCAGACCCTTGGCATCCATGATCAGATAGGCGATCTGACCGGGGCAATCGGCGATACGGGCGCCCCATCGGGCGAAATGGGTCTTGCGTGCGTCCTCGCCCTCATCGTGAAATCGTTGGCCGTTGCGATCAACGACGATGCCATGGGGTATGGCGGTGATGCGGGTGACAATGCCGCCATCGAATTGGGGTCCCCTGGCGTCGACCGCGACCATGTGGGCGCGTGAGGGATCGCCGACCGGCCTCACGCCGGCGTCCAGCAGCAGACGCAAGACCGAGCCAGAGGCATAGGGCGTCCCGCGGATCATGAAACCGTCGGCCGCCGGGCCAAAGCCTTCGCGCAGCCAGTCAAGATTGGCCTGCTGTCCGCCCGAACACACGACCGTTGTCTTCGCCACGACGTGCTCGATGCGACCGTCATGGGCAATGTCGGCTTCGCAATTCTGGTCGTCCTCGAAGGCAAGGGCCACGACTTCGCTGTCATAGCTGACGGTCACGCCGAGCTTCACGGCCGTGGTGTAGAGCGCGTTGATCATGGCCTTGCCGCCGCCGAGGAAAAAGGCGGTGCGCCGCGAGTAGGGCATCACTCCGCTTGCCGGATCCTGCAGCCGTACGCCATTGTCGCCGAGCCATGCCGCGATGGTGGCGGAACCGCGAATCAGCAGGCGGGCCAGCGGCTCATCGGTCCCGCCGCCTGTAACGCGAATCAGGTCCTTGAAGAACGCGTCCTCCGTGTAGACGTCGGGAACATACCAGGCCGGTTGCTCATGCATCAGGCGGAAATTGCGGGCGTGACGGGTGTTTCCACCGCGCAGGGTTGCCGGCGCGTGCTCGATCAGGCGCACCGAGGCGCCGCTGCGTCGCGCGGCGATCGCAGCGCACAGGGCCGCGCTGCCGCCGCCGACCACCAGAACGTCGAGGCCTCGCAGGGCGGCCGCTTCGCTCAAGATCGCGTTCGGTCGATCATGTTCCGCACCGCGCAACCTTAGCGAAATGAGATCGGCGAAGTCATAGGAGAGCGGGCTGCATTGTCAACCGTGTGCCCTGCTGGCCTCTGCTGGTAAGCGCCAGGCCCGAGCGAGGCTTTGTCGATAGCCGCCTTGCAGAGCGAGAAATCGGCCATCTGCCCGGTGGGTTAGGCTTGAGATATCTTGGCTGATCATATAGGTTATATAGATTCCATATAAATGCGAGGCTTTAGCCATGTCGAGTCGATCGATCTCTGCTTCCGTCAACGAAGCGATGGCCACGAAGCTGCGATTTCTGGCAGCGCGTGAAGACCGCACGGTTTCGAGCCTGATATCGAATGCGATCTCGCTCTACACGGAACTGCCGCCGGAGCTTCGGAAAGCCTGGAAACAAATGCAGTCGATCGACGAGCGTGGTTTCCAGGCCTTCCTGCGTGAGGTGACCGCACTCACCGTACAGAAGAGGTTCGAGCTTGCTCGACAGGAACTTGCGGCATCCATTCCGCGATCGCCGGAACTCGCCGAGATGCCGGAGGCGGATCTGGCCGATGTCGCCGTCGACATACAAATGAAACCGTAGAGGATGCGGATATGTGTTGATCTGAACGTATGGGTGTCCGACCAGTTGGCCCTCGCCGGTGGCCGTTCGGACAGTCCGTCATCGCAAGTGATCAACGCGGTAAATGCGAGGCGTTTCGGGAGCCTTCCGCTTCAGCTGGTTATGTCCATGCAGATGCTGGACAACCTGCGCATGGTGTTGGTTGAGCGGGTTAAAGCCGGAGAGGACCGCGCAGTTGCCTACATCGATGCAATCGAGGCGACCATTCGCACCGGACCGGATCGGCTGGATCCCTATCTCATCATGGCCGGTGCGGCGAAGTTCGCCCTTTCGGACCGTGAGGATCGCGAGGTGCTGGCCACCGCATTCGCTGGCGAAGCTGAACTGCTGGTGACGAGCAACCTCAGGCATTTTCGGACCGACAAGTGCGAGGTCGTCGAAACCACGACCGCAAAAACCGCAAAGGGCCCGAGGCCGCTCCATGCTCAGATCCATGCCAGTGGAGACCGGCGGCTGATCGTTGCCGACCCGATCGATGTAGCCGATTGGATCCGTCGCGGAATCCGAGTTGATCCACCCATGTTACGTAATATCCACACGTCTTCGAAAAAGCAGGGAAGCTGACATCCGACCGGGTGAGCGGAACTTCGAGCGCCCGCCCGCAACCGAGATGATGTTTGATCGCCCCAGAATCAAAGCCCTCACGTCAAATCAACGCCGCCATGATACGGATCTCCGGTCGGTGCTTGCTTGATGGCGTGCATCATGCTCTCGTCCATCACCTCTTCGAGCCGCCAAATGCACGCCAAAGCCTATGTCTCCTGAAATCAATGATCTGCGGATCGAACCCATCGATCATTCACGCGAGCCGGAGTTTCGCGCCCGCATCGACGGCAAGGCGAAACCGCTCGGCTCGCTCGGCCGCCTGGAGGATCTCGCGGTCCAGCTCGGCCTGATCTGGCATCCCGAGGGGCCGCGCACCGGGCGCGCCGTCGTCTTCGTCTTCGCAGCCGACCACGGCCTCACTGCCGAGGGCGTCTCGCTCTATCCGGCGAGCGTCACCCGCGCGATGGTCGCGACCTATCTCGCCGGCCGCGCAGGCGTGAACGTGATCGCAAAAGCGTCGGGCGTGGAGGTTCAGGTGATCGACGCCGGCGTCGATGCGGACATCCCCGCGCATCCCCGGCTGATCGACGCCAAGATCCGGCGCGGCAGCCGCAACGCCGCGCGCGAAGCGGCGCTGACCCTGCAGGAGGCGAGCAATGGCCTGGCCAAAGGCGCCTCGATCGTCGCGGCTTCGATCGATGCCGGCACCGACGTGGTGGCGATCGGCGAAATGGGCATTGGCAACACGACATCGGCGGCCCTCTTGATGCACCGGCTGGCGCCGGCGCCGCTCGTCGACTGTATCGGCGCCGGCGCCGGTCTCGATGCGGCTGGGATCGCGCGCAAGCTTGAGGTTGCGGAACGAGCGGCCTTGCGCAGCGACGCGAGTTCGCCGCTTGAGGTGCTGGCCGAATTCGGCGGCTACGAGATCGCGATGATGGCTGGCGCGGTGCTTGGGAGCGCGGCGCGTCGCCGCCCGGTGATCATCGACGGTTTTATCGCGACCGCGGCGGCGTTGGTGGCGGTGAGGCTGCACCCGGCGGCGCGCGGCTATTGCGTATTCTCGCATCGCTCGGCCGAGCGCGGTCACACCGTGCTGCTGGAGGCCCTCGACGCAAGACCCTATCTGGACCTGGGGCTGCGGCTCGGCGAGGGCACCGGAGCCGTCATGGCGGTGCCGCTGTTGCGGGCGGCCGCCGGCATCCTGAGCGAGATGGCAGACCTTTCGGATGTTCTGGCGGGAACGCTGTAGGCGGCGGATCGCAGGCATGGCTGACCTGATCTTTCTCACCGGGCCGACCCGCAGCGGCAAGAGCAGCCGCGCGGTTGAGATCGCGAAAGCCTGGGGCGATGGGGTGGTGTTCGTCGCGACCTACCGGCCCGACGCCAGCGATGGCGAAATGGCCGAACGGGTGCGGCGCCACCGCGCCGAGCGTGTCGCAGCGTGGCGGACGCTTGAGGCGCCCGCCGACATCGTGCGAGCGCTCGCCGAGCTAAAGCCGGCGCCGTCCGGTGCCGTGATCGACAGCATGGGGCTGTGGCTGGCCGATCGCCTCGATCAGGACGATGCGAACCTGATTGCCGGGTGGGAGGGCCAGCTCGACGGCTTCCGCGCGGCGCTCCATCCGGTGATCGTGGTCAGCGACGAGCTTGGCTGGGGCCCGGTGCCGATGGAAAAAGAGCTGCGGCGTTTTCGCGATCTCGCCGGCCTGCTTGGCCAGCGCACCGCGGCGCGGGCATCGGAGGCCTGGCTGATGGTGGCCGGCTGCGGCGTGCGACTGAAATGAGGGCGCGCGCCGGATTGCCGCCATCGCCGGGAAAATGGCAGAGATCGGGATTTGACCATGCCCGATGACCTGGGATCGACGATCGCTGATCATCTCAAGGACTGGGTCGACGATCTTCGCCTTGCCACGGCGAATGCTGACGCGGGTGCCGATGCCGCAGAGGGAAGGCGCGAATCCCGTTGATCTGGCGCGCGTCCAGAGAGCATTTCCGCTGGTCGGCGCGATGATCGGCCTGTTCGTTGGGCTGGTCGATCGGTCGTTGCTCTGGATGGGCGTTCCAGCGCTGGCCGCGGCCGCGCTGGCGCTGGGTGCCAGCGCGGCGCTGACCGGCGCACTGCACGAGGATGGACTGGCAGATGTCGGCGATGGTTTCGGCGGCGGACGCGACCTTCCCGCCAAGCTTGCGATCATGCGCGACAGCCGGCTCGGCAGCTACGGCGCGATTGCGTTGCTGGTCGGATTTGCGACCAGATTTTCGGCGCTGGCGAGCTTGCCCGCGGCGGCCGTCGTCCCTGGCCTCGTGGTGGCGCACGCGCTGGCAAGGGCAGCCATTCCCATTCTCGCCGTGAGCCTGCCGTTCGCCCGCGAGGACGGACTTGGCAAATCGGCGGGAAGGCCCGCGCCGGCAGCCGTGGTAACGGCGGTCGTCATCGCCATCGCGATCGCGCTCTTGTGCCTGCCGGCGAAGACCGCATTGCTGGCGGTGATGGTAACTGTCGCCGGCACGGCGGCCGTGGCCCTGCTGGCATGGCGGCAGATCGGAGGGGTGACCGGCGACGTATTCGGCGCCGCCGAACAAGTCGCGGAAGCTGCCGTGCTGGTCATGCTCGCCGCCCGGCTGTCGTGAGGCAATGCAATGCATCAGGACCATCGTCTGTGGCTGATCCGGCACGCGCCGGTAGCGGGACCGAAAGGCGTGATTTACGATTTCGACGCGGCGGCCGACCTTGGCGATGACGCGGCGTTGGCCGCGCTGCGATCGATATTGCCGGCTGGGGCCGCGGCATTCGCCAGTCCGAGCGTGCGGACTCTGCAGACGGCGGCCGCGCTGGGCCTGCGGCCGATACCAGAGCCAAACTTCCGTGAGCAGGATTTCGGCAGCTGGACGGGACGCCGTCATGACGATCTCGCTCGCGAACTCGGCACCAGTTACCGTGAATTCTGGCGAGCGCCTGCCGATAGCAGGCCGCCTGGCGGAGAAAGTTTTGCCGACCAGGTGGTCCGCGTGCGAGAGGGCCTCGCCGCGTCGCCGCCGGGTGACGTGGTGCTGGTGGTGCATTCCGGCACGATACGGGCAGCCCTCGCGATCGCGCTCGGCATCGGCCTGGAGCCTGCGCTACGCTTTGCGATCGATCCCTTGTCGCTGACACGGATCGATCGCGTGTCGGGCGGCTGGCGCGTCGTCTGCGTCAACCGTTTAAATGGCCTTGCAGGGTAAAGCAGGACTGCGGCTCGGAGGAAGAGATGCGAAAAATTTTCGTCATCGGCATCGGCGTCGGCGATCCCCGTCATATGACGGTCGAGGCCATCGAGGCGCTCAACCAGGTCGACGTCTTCTTCATTCCCGACAAGGGGGCCGAGAAGGCCGCCTTGCGTGACCTGCGAACCACGATCTGCGAACGCTTCATCGCCGATGCCGATTACCGCACCATCGATGTCGATATTCCGCAGCGCGCGACCGCCGGCGACTATCTCTGCGCCGTCGACCAGTGGCACGGCCGTCTCGCCGATATCTATGGTCGCCTTTTCGAGCACGAACTTTCGGAAAGCGAAGTCGGCGCCCTTCTGGTGTGGGGAGATCCCGCGATCTATGACAGCACGCTGCGGATCATCGAGCGTGTTCGTGCCAAGGGGATCGCGCTGGACATCGAGGTGATTCCGGGAATCAGCAGCGTGCAGGTACTGGCGGCCAAGCATCGCATCGCCCTCAACCAGATTGGCGAAAGCGTGCTGCTGACGACCGGGCGCAAGCTCGCCAATGGCTTTCCGGCTGAATTCGGCAGCGTCGTGGTGTTGCTCGACGGTGCGCAGGCTTTTGCGCGGCTTGCCGAACCGGACCTCGACATCTTCTGGGGCGCCTATCTCGGCACCGAAAACGAAATCTTGATATCGGGCAAGCTCGCCGACATCAAAGACGAGATCGAGGTGGTGCGCGCGCGCGCGCGCCGGCAGCATGGCTGGATCATGGATACCTATCTGCTGCGCAGATCCGGTTCCGCCGATAATTGACCCGCGCAGCGACTGCGGCGCCAATCGCGTGATTGCAATCGAACCGCCCAACGGCCATGCTGGCGCACGTGATGGAGAAGACGATGGAAGCCCAGGACATTCAGGTCGACGCCGAGTTTTCCGAAGCCGAGCGCGACGCTGTCTACAGATGCATCTTCAACCGCCGCGACGTGCGCGGGCAATTTCTCCCCGACCCGATCCCCGATCCGGTGCTGGCGCGGCTTCTCAATGCGGCGCACCGCGCGCCCTCGGTCGGCTTCATGCAGCCGTGGGATTTCATCGTCGTCAGAGACGCCACCATCAAGCAAAGCGTGCGGGATTGCTTTCAGGCCGCGAACCTGGAAGCTGCCGATATGTTCGAAGGAGAGGCGCAGAGAACCTACCGCCGGCTCAAGCTGGAGGGGATCGTCGAGGCGCCGATCGGGATTTGCGTCACCTGCGATCGCAACCGCACCGGATCGGTCGGGCTCGGCCGGACCCACCAAGCCGACATGGATCTCTACAGCGCGGTCTGCGCGGTGCAAAATCTCTGGCTCGCCGCCCGGGTGGAAAATATCGGCGTTGGCTGGGTCAGCATTATCAGTCACGACGATCTGCGCAGGACGCTGGGCATCCCGCCACAGGTCCTGCCGATCGCCTATCTCTGCGTCGGCTACGTCACGCATTTCCTGCGCAAGCCGGAACTGGAAACCGCCGGCTGGCTGCCACGGATGCCGTTGTCCGACGTGGTCTGGATCGATCGCTGGCACTCGCGCGAAGCATCCGATCCGCTTCTGCGGTGCCTCTGACCAGGTCTTGTATGGGAGGTTATCGGGATGGCGGACGCCGCCAACCACAGAATTGCCAGCGACCGGCCCGGCTCGCTTTGGGTCGGGCGCTCGATTCCGCGCGTCGAAGACGCCGCGCTGCTGACCGGGCGTGGCCGATTTATCGATGATCTCGGGGTTCGGCCCGGCACGCTGCACGCCGCGATTCTGCGCTCGCCCTACCCGCATGCGGATATTGTCGCGGTCGATAGCTCGGCGGCGAAGCGCGCCGAAGGCGTCGTCGTCGTTCTTGTCGGCGAGGACGTCAAGGCGCTGACCGCAAGCCTGGTTGTTGGAGTAAAGGCGGCGGTCGAATGCTGGCCGATCGCGGTCGGGCGGGTGCGCTACGTCGGCGAACCCGTTGCCATCGTGGTTGCGACCGATCGCTACCTGGCGGAAGACGCCGTCGATCTGATCGAGGTGCAGTACCGGGCGCGCCCCGCCGTGGTCGATCCGCTGGCGGCGTTGAGCCCGGATGCGCCCGTTCTGCATGACGGCTTCGCCGGCAACGTCGCCAGCGACCGCAGCTTTCGTTACGGCGATCCGGAGGCGGCTTTCGCCGCTGCGGCCCATCGCATCACGATCGACATCCGCTATCCCCGCAATTCCTGCACCCCGATCGAAACCTATGGCGTGGTCGCGGAGTATGATGCGAGCGAGGACGCCTACGAGGTGCTCGCCAACTTCCAGGGCCCCTTCAGCATCCATGCGGTGCTGTCGCGGGCGCTGCGGGTTCCCGGCAACCGGCTGCGGCTGCGAACCCCGCCGGACTCCGGCGGCAGCTTCGGCGTCAAGCAGGGCGTCTTTCCCTACATCGTGCTGGTGGCCGCGGCGGCACGCGCGGCAGCACGGCCGGTCAAATGGATCGAGGACCGGCTCGAGCACTTGACCGCCTCGGTCTCCGCCACCAACCGCGCAACCAGGCTCAGCGCCGCGGTTGCCGATGACGGCCGCATCCTCGCGCTCGATTGGGATCAGGTGGAGGATTGCGGCGCGCATCTGCGTGCGCCGGAGCCGGCGACGCTGTATCGCATGCACGGCAATCTGACCGGCGCCTATGACATCCGCCATCTCCGGGTTCGCAATCGCGTCGTGGTCACCAACAAGACGCCGACCGGGCTCAATCGCGGCTTCGGCGGCCCACAGGTCTATTTCGCGCTCGAACGCCTGGTGCAGCGGATCGCGCTCCGGCTTGGTCGCGACCCGCTCGATATCATCCGGTGCAACCTCATCCCAAGCGGCGCCTTTCCCTACCGGACCGCCAGCGGAGCGCTGCTCGATTCCGGTGACTACCCGGAGGCGATCCGCGCCGGCATCCATCAGGGAGGCCTCGCCGAGCTGAAGCAGCGTCGGGATGCCGCCCGCGCGCAGGGCCGCCTTTATGGAATCGGCTATGCCGCGGTGGTCGAGCCCAGCGTCTCCAACATGGGCTACATCACGACCGTGCTGACGCCGGCGGAACGCCGCAAGGCCGGCCCGAAGAACGGCGCCCAGGCTACCGCGACAATAGCGATCGATCCGGTCGGAAGCGTCAGCGTCCACGTGGCCTCGGTGCCGCAGGGGCAGGGCCATCGCACCGTGCTGTCGCAGGTCGTGGCCGACATCTTCGGCCTGACGCCTGGCGACATCAGGGTCAACACCGAAATCGATACCGGCAAGGACGCCTGGTCGATCGCCTCGGGCAACTACGCCAGCCGCTTCGCTCCGGCCGTCGCCGGCACCGCCAAGCTCGCCGCCACCCGGATCGTGCAAAAGCTGGCGCGGATTGCCGCGAGCCAGCTCAATACCGATGCCGATGATATTGTCTTTTCCGGAGGCCAGGTCGGCTCGCGCCGAAATCCGGACAATAAGCTGTCATTCTCGCGGGTCGCGGCCCTCAGTCACTGGTCGCCGGCAGCGTTGCCTGACGGCGTCGCGCAGACGATCCGCGAAACCGTGTTCTGGAGTCCGCCGGAACTGACCGCGCCCGACGATCACGACCAGGTCAATTCGTCGCTCTGCCACGGCTTCATCTTCGATTTCTGCGGCGTGGAGATCGATCGCACCACGCTGCAAACGCGGATCGACCGCTATGTCACCATGCACGACTGCGGCACCATTCTGCATCCCGGCATGGTCGATGGCCAGATTCGCGGCGGTTTTGCCCAGGCGGTCGGTGCCGCGCTCTACGAGGAATATGCCTATGCCCCCGACGGCAACTTCCTGACCGGAACTTTCGCCGACTATCTGCTGCCAACGACCAAGGAGGTCATCGACCCCCTCATTCTCCATATGCAGACGCCGTCGCCGTTCACGCCGCTCGGCGCCAAGGGCGTCGGCGAGGGCAATTGCATGTCGACGCCGGTCTGCGTCGCCAATGCCGTCGCTGACGCGCTCGGCGCCGAGGATCTCGATCTGCCGCTGGTTCCGGCCAGACTGGCGTATCTGGTGCGCGGCGCCGAGGCCTCGGCGCCGGCTGGCAGTGCTGCGGAAAGAGCCCGAGGGATAAAGAAAGGCGATCGCAACCTGCGCGGCGAAGGCGAGGCCCGTGTCGGCGCGCCGGTGGAGCGGGTCTGGGCCATGCTGCTCGATCCCGGGACGCTGCAGGCGGTCATTCCCGGATGCCATGAGGTCCGGAAGATTTCGGACCGCCATTTCCGTGCCGAGGTGACGCTCGGCATTGGTCCGGTGAAAGGGCGATATCGCGCCGACGTGAAATTGTCCGATCTCGACCCGCCACATGCGCTGACGCTCGGCGGCTCCGCCGAAGGCGCTCTCGGATCCGGCGCCGGCGAAGGGCGCCTCACGCTGACGGCGCTGGACGATGGCGGCACCTTGGTCCGTTATGCCTATGAGGCGGCGATTGGCGGCAAGGTGGCCAGCATCGGCGGCCGGCTGCTCGACGGCGCCGCGCGCGTCATCATTGGCCAGTTTTTCGCAGGCCTGGCGCGGCAGGCCGGTGGCAGTCCGGCGCCGCCGCGCCCCTCGCGGTTGACCAGGCTGCGGCGCTGGTTTGGAGCGCGTTCATGAAGCCCGCCGCGTTCGACTATGTCTGCGCCGAGCACCTGGACGAAGCGCTCGATGTGCTGGATCGGGAAGGCAGCGACGCCCGCATCCTGGCCGGGGGCCAATCGCTGGTGGCGATGCTCAACATGCGCCTCGCCAGGCCGAAGACGCTGATCGATATCATGCGATTGCCCGAACTGGCGCGCATCGAAAGCCAGGGAGAGACGATCATGGTCGGGGCCGGGGTCCGCCAGGCGGAGCTGCTGGCGTGGCCGGAATTGGCTCGCCGCCTGCCGCTGGTCGCCCTTGCGCTGCCGTGGACCGGCCATGCCCAGACCCGAAGCCGCGGCACCATTTGCGGCTCGATCGCGCACGCCGATCCGAGCGCCGAATTGCCGCTGGTGCTTCAGGCGCTCGGCGGCGAGGTGCATTTGCGCAGCGCGGCGCGACGGCGGCAGCTGACGGCGAATGCGTTTTTCGCCGGCATGATGGCGACCGCGCGCGCCGACGAAGAGCTGATCGAGGCGGTGTCGTTTCCGGTCCGTCAGCAGCGCTGCGCCTTTCGCGAGGTCGCGCGCCGGCATGGCGACTTTGCCATCGTCGCCTGCGCCGCGATCGGGACCGCCCAAGGCGTCCGCCTCGCCATCGGGGGCGTCGCCGACACGCCGGTGGCACGGGACTTTCCGCGGCTCGATGGCAGCGCGCTGGACGACGCCCTGAACGGTTTTGCCTGGGATCTCGATGCCCGCGACGACATCCACGCGACCGCGCGATATCGCCGCGACCTCGTTCGCATGATCGGGCGCGATCTGGTGCGGGAGGTCCTGCCATGAGCCGATGGCAAGCCGGCCGGCGCCACCCGGTCCGCTTCTCGTTGAATGGCAAGCCTTGCTGCGGCGAGGCGGAGCCCCGGCTGTCGCTGACCGACTTTCTGCGTCATCAGATCGGCATGACCGGCACCCATGTCGGCTGCGAACACGGCGTCTGCGGGGCCTGCACGGTCGAGATCGACGGCAAGGCGGCGCGTGCCTGCCTCACGCTCGCCATCCAGGTGCAGGGCTGCGAGGTCCGGACCGTCGAGGGGCTGGCGCCGTCGCCGGACCGTCTTGGCGTTCTGCAGGCGGCGTTCAAGCGTCATCATGCGCTGCAATGCGGGTTCTGCACGGCCGGCATCCTGATGTCGCTCGACGGCTTGCTGCGCCAACGGCCGCGGCCGGACGAGGAAAGCATTCGCGATCTCCTGAGCGGGCATCTGTGCCGGTGCACGGGCTATACGCCGATCGTGCGCGCCGCGCTCGAGGCGGCGGCGGAATTGGCGGATCTGGGCAGAGAGACGACCAATGCTTGACCTTGGAACCAGCTTTGTCGCCAGCGTCGCCCGCGATCCCGACGCCATTGCCCTCGTCGACGAGGGCATCCGTCTGACCTACGCGCAGTGGTATCGGCGGATTTGCTCGCTGGTGGCGTCGTTCGACCGGATCGGGATCCGTCGCGGCCAGCATGTCGTCACGGTGCTGCAGAATGGCGAGGCGGCGGCGACGCTGCATTGGGCCTGTCAGCTGGCCGGCATCGTGATCACGCCGATCAACTGGCGTGCCAAGGCCGACGAGCTCGATTTCTGTATCGAGAATTCCGAGGCCTGCGCCGTCATCTACCAGGACGTTTCAGCGCCAGCCGCCGAGGGAGCGACGCGGGCCGCGGCGCTGCCGCGGATTTACGTCGGCGCAGGCGAGGGTGCACGCGCGTTCCATTTCGAGCGGATGGCGGCGGAGCCCGCGGCCGAACAATCACCCCGCGCCGGCGCCGAAGCCTGGTCGATCATGCTCTATACGTCCGGCACCACGTCAAAGCCGAAGGGCGTGCCGCGCCGCCATCGCGCGGAGCGCGCTGCCGCCATCGCCCATGTCGCGCAGAATCTCTACCGGCGCGGCGAACGCACGCTTGGCGTCATGCCGCTTTATCACACCATGGGCGTGCGCTCGCTGCTCGCGATGTCGCTGATCGGGGGAACGTTCGTCTGCCTGCCGCGCTACGACCCCGCCCGCGCGCTGGCGCTGATCGAGGCGGAACGGGTCAGCAATCTCTATCTGGTGCCGACGCTCTACCATGATCTGGTGCATGCCCGGGAGTTCGCCACAACCGATGTGTCGAGCGTGCGCAAACTCGGCTTCGCCGGCGCGGCGATGACCGACGGGCTCTTGAAGACGCTGAACGAGGCCTTCCGGCCAGAGCTGTTCGTCAACCACTACGGCAGTTCGGAAATCTATACCTTCACCATCGATCAGAACGCTCCGGCCAAGCCGGGATCGGCCGGCAAGGCCGGGATCAATCAAGAGATCAGGGTGGTCAAGCTGACCGCCAGCACCGCGGCCGACGTCGCGGAGCCGAACCAGGAGGGCGAGATCATCGCGCTGCTGGCTGGCGACGAGTCGTTCGAAGGCTACTGGCGCCGGCCCGACGCCGATGCCAAATCGCTGCGGGACGGCTGGTATTTCACCGGCGACACCGGCTTCGTCGACCGCGACGGCGATCTGTTCGTTACTGGCCGGGTCGATGACCTGATCATCACCGGGGGCGAAAACGTGTCGCCGGTCGAGGTCGAGAGCTGCCTCTCGCTGCATCCCGCCGTGCTCGAAGTCGCCGTGGTCGGCCTTGCCGACGAGAAGTGGGGCAAGATCGTCACCGCGTTCGTCAAGCGCAGCGCCTTTGTCAGCGAGCAGGAGCTGGAGCAGTTCTGCCGCGTCTCCGGGCTGGCCAATTTCAAGCGCCCGCGGCGCTTCATCTTCGTCGATGCCTTGCCGAAATCCCCGGTCGGGAAACTGTTACGCCGCGTGCTTGTCGCCGGCGATTACCAGCCCGAACAAACTCCGCCGCCGGGTGCGGGATAGTTGAGCGATTCCATGAAGCCTATCAGTTCCGGCCACGAGCATGGGCCTCTCGCTCCCTCTCCCGCGCTTCGCGGGGGAGGGTTGGGGTGGGGGTGCTTCAGCATAAACACCACCCGCGTTGGCCCCCACCCCAACCCTCCCCCGCGCAAAAGAGCGCGGGAGAGGGAGCGCAGCCTCGCAAGCTTCGATATGATCAGAACTTCGGAAACGCTGGCCTAGCGAAGCCACAGAAAGGATAGCCAGATGCCGTCCCCTTATTCGTTCACCGACCCGCGCCTCACTACGCTTGACGGCTTCCATGTCGAGATCGACGAGGCCGCGGCCCGCGCCGACATCATCCTGGACCGGCCACCCTACAACGTGGTGTCGATGCCCGAGCGCGATCAGCTGCGCCTGGTGTTCGAGACGCTCGACGAGGACGAGCATATCCGCGTCATCGTGCTGCGCTCGGTTGGCGAACATTTCTCCAGCGGCGGCAATATCGGCGGCTTCATGGAGGCGACGCCGGAGAAGGTCTCCAGGCTCGCCTGGAACATAGCCTCGCCGGCGCGCTGCGCCAAGCCGGTCATCGTCGCCAACCGCGGCTATTGCTTCGGCGTCGGGTTCGAACTGTCGCTCGCCTGCGATTTCCGAATCGCCTCCGAGACGACATTGTACGCGCTGCCCGAGCAGAAGCTCGGTCAAATCCCCGGGTCCGGCGGCTCTGCCCGCCTGCAGAAGATGATCGGCATCACCCGCACCAAGGACATTGTGATGCGCTCCAAGCGCATCCCGGCCAAGCAGGCGCTCGACTGGGGCATCGTCACTGAATGCGTGCCGGACGCGGAGCTCGAGTACGCGACCGACAGGCTGGTCGCCGAGCTGCGGACCTTCGCGCCGCTGGCGCAGCGCACCGCGAAGAAGCTCTTGAACGACACCGAGGACTCGATGCTGACGGTCGCGATCGAGCTGGAAGGCCACTGCTACAGCCGGCTGCGGCAATCGGAAGATTTCAAGGAAGGCGTCGAAGCCTTCAACGGCAAGCGTCCGCCGAAATTCGTCGGGCGTTGACGAAACATCTTTAGCGAAACCAGGACCATGACGAAGTTCATGCCGGGCCTTGCCGTGATGCGCAAGGTCCTTACCGAGGCGGCCCTATGACCATCGACCAGCTCTTTGATACCTCCGCGAAGCCGAAAGCCGGACTGGCTGTGACCATCACGATCCGGCGCCCGGACGACTGGCACATCCACCTCCGCGACGGCGCGATGCTTCGCGCCGTGCTGCCCTTCACCGCGGCGCAATTCGCCCGTGGCATCATCATGCCCAACCTGGTGCCGCCGGTCACGACAGTCGCCGCCGCACGGGCCTATCGAGAGAGCATTCTCGCGGCGCGCCCGGCGGGAAGTGATTTTCAGCCGCTGATGACCTGCTACCTGACCGATGAAACCTCGGCGGACGAGATCGAGAAGGGCCATGCCGAGCGGGTCTGGATAGCGGCCAAGCTCTATCCGGCCGGCGCCACCACCAATTCCCAGCATGGCGTCCGCGACCTCAAGGCGATCCGCCCGGTGCTGGAACGGATGGAGCGCATCGGCATGCCCGTGCTGATTCATGGCGAGGCCACCGATCCCGCGGTGGATATCTTCGACCGCGAGGCCGTCTTCATGGAGCAGGTTCTGCTTCCTCTGCTGAAGGACCATCAGGGATTGAAGGTGGTGGTCGAACACGTCACGACGGAGGAGACGACGGAGATCGTGCGCTCGCATGCGCCGCGGGTGGCCGGCACCATCACGCCGCATCATCTGGTGATCAACCGGACGTCGCTGTTCCAGGGCGGCCTGCGTCCGCACCTCTATTGTCTCCCGGTCGCCAAGCGCGAGCATCACCGGCTGGCTTTGCGTCGCGCCGCCGCCTCCGGCGATGCCTGTTTCTTCATCGGCACCGATACCGCGCCGCATTCGGCTCGGACCAAGCAGGCTGCCTGCGGATGTGCCGGGGTGTTTACCGGCGCCACCGCGCTGCAGACCTATACCCAGGTGTTCGACGAGGAAGGCGCGCTTGATCGGCTGGAAGCCTTTGCATCCCTGAATGGCGCCCGATTCTATCGCCTGCCGCCCAATGCGGGAACCATCGATCTTCATCGCCGCGCCGCCGCCTTGCCGGCAGCGGTCGCGGTCGAGGAGGATGAGGTCGTGATATTCCGCGGCGACGAGAGCCTGCCCTGGTCGATCGGGGAGATCCGGCCCTGACGCTGGATGTGATCGGCGTGGCGCGTCGGCGCCGTCTGCAAGAAGCCGCCTGTCGCATCGAACGGGGCCATCCCGGTGGGCAGCGCTCGCAGCCTGTGGCGGAGGCGAGGAAGTTGCGGTGCAGAATCGCGTCCTGGGCGGCCTCAATAAGTCCGACCGCCGCTCGCCTGCAGCGCTGCGCCTTCCGGCGGCCAAGGGCGGTTGAGATCGAGCGGCGGCGGGGCCACCGCAAGAATGCAAGGTGCATGCTCCGGGAAGTAGCAGCGCAGCATGCCGTAGCCGATACCTGCCAGACCGATCAGCAGGCCGGGAATGGTTTCGTTTGGCAAAGATCCGCAACGCCACGCACCAACAATGCGCCGCCGCTCGATCGCGCCCGAGGCGCGACGCTTCGCCAGTGCGTGCAACTGCGGCTGATGGGTTGGGCCGGCGGCAGCCAGCAGCAGGTCGATGTTTCCGAACTCGCCATGGCAAAGGCAATCGGTCGGGGACAGTTCGGAATCCCGCATCGATTTCGACGCATGCTCGATATCTTCCAGTTCTGCAGCGCCAAGGCGAGCGGTTGGGAGGGTTGCGCGAGACAAGCCGATCCCCGGCCCGCCATGGCACCAGGCCACCGAATAGCCAACAGAAGCCTCCTCCGCGACAACTTCTCGAAAGTCGGGCCAACTGGCGGTTTTTTCGTTATACAATGATCGCTCATATTCGAACGCCTGCATTCCACCCGCTAACAGGTCTTCCCGGCTCGCGATATGCCCCACATGGATCAAGGCCCAGCCGATGCCGGCCGCTCCGTGAGAGAAGCCGGTTAACGGCGAGCAGCTGTTGCGACCAGCCCAGCCATATCCGCGGTCACACTTGACGTGCCTTGCCAGGAGGTGTTCCGCGCGTCGCACGGCGGCGTCCAGGAGACGCACGTCGCGGCGGAGCGCATAGGCGGCGAGCAGGACGCCGCAGGTACCGGCTGAACCGGCGACGATATCCAGCAAGCTGTCCTGCTCGGCGTTGATCGCAAGCCGCATCAGCGCCTGGCTGATCTCGTCTAGCCAGGTCTCCTCCCTTAGGAGCATGGCGATGTGAAGCAGCCCGTAAACGACGCTCACTTGTCCACTGAAGGCGCCACCAGCGAATGCGGGTTCGTGCCGCAGCACGCCCAACGCCGTCAGGCCGCATCGCCTCGCCGTGTTCAGCAATCGATCGTCGTTCAACTTTAAGCCGGCATAGCCGAGAAACAGGCCGATGCCTGCAATCCCTTCGTACAATTCAGCCCCGACCGGCGAAACTCTGCTTCGCCCATAGTCGACCTGAGCGAGGCCGATCCAGTCGATTTTATCATCGGTTACGATGGCGCGATCGCAGAGCGCTTTCCCGATGGCGCGAACTTCATTCAGCACTTCATCTTCATTCAAGGCCCGCGCCGGAACCGGATGAGTTTGAGCCATCTCCGTGCCGCGTTCGCCTCGTCTGCGCAACGTCGCCATCGAGAGCCGGATAATTTCCTTCTGCAATTCCAAATTCTGCTCGGTAAGGTCTTCCAGGCGTTTCCGAACGCATGTCGCGGCGTCTTCGTCCAGGAACCCGAAAATCTCGTTACCAGCTTCGTCGAACACCGACGTGGTTTCGGCGAATCCGGTAATTCTTGGCACATCCCCGTCAAACAGAGCCTTCAACTCCGAGCGTAGTAATAGTCCGGCCGACGGCAAGACGCGGCTCCTCTGTGCGAGGCCCGCAAAGATCAGCTCGCGATGCACCGAGCGGGCGAGGAAGTCCGGGTGCGTCGCACGGCGCAGCAAGCCAAAATAGATCGAGGTTGCCAACGCGACATGTCGGACTCTCGCGCTTCGCAATGCGGTGAGGGGACCCTCCGGCGCAAGCAGGGCGGCCCTGTTGGCCTGGAGCAGGCGAAAACACGTCTCGAAGCCTTGAACAACCTGATCGCAGAAGAGCGCCGGATTGACGCGTTGGCCATTGTACGACGGGCGGTTCGCAAGTTCGGACACGCCGATCTTCTCTCGTACAACGCTTATTGTGCCGTCGTTGCCGCGCTTAATGACATCGCCCATATTCTGATGGAATTGCCCTTCGCGCGTACCGATGCCGCTGAGGTCGGGGCTGGGCGCATCCGGGTCGCCATTCGTCCACCCCGGCAGAAGGCCGCACGCAAAGACCGAATTTCGCAGCAACTGATCGCCGGAGCTCTGTTGATCGCGCTCGATGGCAACCCGCGCGTCGGCATGCATCAGCGTTTCGAGATCGACCAATACCGGATGCTCGCCGCCAGCGATGACATTCTCCGAGTGGAAATCCGTGGCTTTCAGCAGGTACAAGACGGCCAAGTGGATGCCCTGGCGCGCGTAGAACCGCGTCGCGAGGTCGTCGGCAGCGAGCGGCTCGGCCTCAACAAACTCCATCCAGCCATAGCCTTCGCCCGCGACGAGATCGAGAACGCGCAACGGCGGTTCGATGCCGACGCCATTTAGCCAGATGATGAATCGCTGATATTCCACGTCGACCGCAACAGACCGCGGCTTATACACAAGTCTTTGTCGCCCGGAAAACTGCAGGATGAGGACGCGCTGACCGCCGTCGTGCGGGTCGGACAGGGTTGCATTGATACTCTGCAAGGTACCGAGCGGCTTGCCGAAAATGGTGGTTTCGATTTTCGTGGTATCTGCGCTCAATCGGCCTAGGACGTCATCGGTGTTTTTATGCCACTGCAGGACCGTCGTGGCCATCAGGCGCGTCAACGCGGGGTATCGGGAGATAGAGCCGTTGCGCGTATCGATGACAGCCGGCCACTGTCCGTGCGAAGCGATCGACGGCGGAGCTTCCGTCGAGCCCGGTGGCGTCGCTCCGAGCGCTCAGAATGTTGGCTTCCAGAATATACGTCTTGTAGGTCAGGTCGGCGAGCTGGTGCGATAGCTGTTCCAGGAGCGAGGTTCGCAGCATGCCCCACTCGGCGTTGTGGACCTTGGACCATTCGCGGATGCGCGCGTCCGCCCAGTTCAGGAAGGGATAGAGCGGCGCGTAAAGACTGCTCGCGCCTGCAATCCCTGTGTCGCACGCCGCGAGGTATTGGGTCGACAAAATCTTCGTGAGCAGCCGATACCACGGACTGTCTTGCAAGCGCGATGGATCGAGAAATCGTACCGAAAGTGCCGCCAATATTTCATCTTCCGCGAGATCTGCCAGCCGAAGAAATTGCAGGAAGATCGGGCGGTTCGCTGCTGAGAAAAATCGCTTGAGGTCGGCTAGCGCGCGTGAATGGTCTCGCGACGAAATCGTGGCTTGTGGCGTGACCTCCAGAAGCTCTCTCAGGCTGGCCGCGCCAGCGGTAAATCGCCGCGGCAGTTTTGCCGAGCCCGAAGGGATCACGACGACCGGTTACGGTCTGCAGCCCCCTGCGTCCGTAGTATTGCTGCACTGGACAACATTTGTGCGCGTACAGGGGTCAGTGCAAACAACTCTGGTACATCCGGCAGACAGGCAACCGCTGCCAAATGTGATATCCGGACCGAGACTCCAGAGATCCTCATCTCCGGCGGGATCACCCGCCGGATGTTGCGGCAGATCCCGCAGCGTATCGGCTGGCAACTCTGAACGAAAGACCGGGTCGCGCCATGCTCGAGCCACCAACAGTTGACGGTTCATTGCGTGCTCCTTGTCGCCACCCTGGAAGCCAGTGCCGCGCCGGCTCCTTACCGACTTTACGCATCTCGCCACCCGCTGTCCATCGAACGGATCCGCCGCGATGTCGTCGCCGCCGCCGGAAGTCAGATGGCATCGCCTTGCCGCCGGTCGATCGATCGGACCCGTTGAAGAATGCCGATAGATTGTTCGCTGCAGCTGGCCGAGGACGATTATCAACCATCGAAGGTGAATGTGAGGGGATTCAGGGGTACGGTGGTAAGAGAGTTGCGCAGCGGCGTCGCAGTGGTACGTCGGAGAGGCCGGCGTCGGTAAATCAGGGCTTTGTCTTGTTGTTCGCTTTTTTCGCGGCAGCGGCGGCGGCCTCTGCCGCATGTCGCATCGACCTGGCGTAACTGTCGGCGGCGTTGTCGGCGGAAATCCGCAGCCGCTTGGCGGCGGCTGCGCCCTGCAACATCGTGTTTTTGGCAATCTGCTTATATCGCTCCTTGGTTGGCCGATCCTTGGCCTTGGCGGCGAGGCTGATGTACCGGTCGCGCCGGCGTTTGGCGGCAGCCATGAGCCCCTTATGCTGTTGCTTGGCAAGCTGCCGAATTACGACATCCAGATCGGCGTCCGCCATCGTCGACTTTCCTCAAGGGCGATCGAATATTGCCTGCGGATCGAGTATGCAATCGCCGTCGAGGCTTTGCAATTCATGCGGCAATGGGAAAGTCGAGTGGCCGCGGAAGGCCAGCGGCGACGCCGGCCCCGCGCTCAAGCCGGCGCGTCGCCACCGTCACCCTGAATGTTGGCGATGGCGGCGTTGATGATGCCGCAGACGCGTCGTACCTCGTCCTCGCTCCAGGCGCGGCGATGCAGGGCGACCGCGGTCTTCAGGGTCTGGAAGACCTGAAACACAGCTTCCGGCGGCCGCATCCCGCCCATGGACCTGGCCATGATCTGCATCCGGCTCAACAGCCCGTCGATGGACGGCTGCTCCTGGGCCAGGACCTTTCGTCCTTCATCGGTGATCTCGAACAGCTTCTTGGCGCTGTCGGAGGAGGCCGCCTGGATCTGCCCCATGTCTTCCAGCAGGCTGAGGATCGGATAGACTGAACCGGGGCTCGGGGAGTAGGCCCCGCCGACCAGCTGCTCGACCGCCTTGATCAGTTCATAGCCGTGCCGCGGCTTTTCTCCGATCAGCCAAAGCAGCAGCATGCGCAGATCGCCCGGGCCGAAAAAGCGTCCGCCGCCGCCGCGGCCGAAGCCGTCGCGCGAACCGCGGCCGGCCCCGTCGAAAAAGCCGTGGCCGTGTCGGCCGCCTCTCAAACCGTGCCCGCGCTCGCTCGACCGGGCATCGTCGTCCGGCCTTTCGCCGAATGCGTGCCGGTTCCGGTGGCGCTCGGGACGTTCCTGATCGACCGAACCTTGTGATGTATGCCGCCATCGGCGGCCTGATTTGGAATGGTGGTGTGTATTCATGTGATAGTATCTCCGTTTCACACAAACGATATATCGTTATAGAGCATCGTTTGTCAAGCGCCCCTTAAGCGGGCTGTTCGCTCATCTATCTGGAAGCGGCTCAAGCCATTGTAAGACCGCGATAAAGTTATCTCGCCGGCGGCCTGAGGCTGGCCGGGAAAGCTCATAGGCTTGCTCACGAGGGGTCCGCTGCCCGACATGCCGGGCGGCGGTACATTGACCACAGCCGGCCTTCCCTGCGAATGAAAGGCAGGAGGTATCTGAGGGAAGTGGAAGCCAAGTTCCAGATATTCCTGATTCTGCTGGCCGCGCTGGCGGCTACCGCCCTGCTGGCGCGCCGCATCAACGTCGCGCCGGCGATCCTGTTGCTGCTGGCCGGCGTCGGGCTCGCCTTCGTGCCCGGCATGCCCTCGCTGGAATTGCCTCCGGAGCTGGTGCTGCTGGTGGTCTTGCCGCCGCTGATCTATTCGGCCGCGGTGGCGATGAGCTGGCGCGAATTCAGGTTCAACCTGCGTCCGATCATCCTGCTTTCGGTCGGCTGCGTGATTTTCACGGCGGGCACGGTCGCCGCCGCGACCCATGCTCTGATCGGGCTGCCATGGAATGTCGGTTTCCTGCTCGGTGCCATTGTCGCACCGCCGGACGCGGTGGCGCCGCTGGCGATCGTCCGCAAGCTCGGACTACCCCGCCGCATCCTGGTCGTGCTCGAGGGTGAAGGACTGGCCAACGACGCCACCGCGTTGATCCTGTATCGCTTCGCGTTGGCGGCGATTTCGACCGGGATGTTCTCACTGCCGAAGGCGGCCGGTGAATTCGCCGCCATCGTCTCCAGCGAGGTGCTGTTCGGCTTGGCCGTGGGTTGGCTTTTCCTGCGGGCGCGCCACCGCGCCCGCGATCCCCAGATCGAGATCACGTTGTCGCTGCTGACGCCTTACGTCGCCTACTGGGTCCCAGAGCATTTCGGCGGCTCCGGCGTGATCGCAACCGTGACCTGCGGACTTTACATGAGCTGGAACGGTCCGCTCTTGATCTCCTCGGCGACGCGGCTGCAGGGCATCTTCTTCTGGGACCTCGTGATCTATCTGATCGAAGGCATGCTGTTCCTCTTGACCGGATTCCAGATGCGGCTGCTGTTCGAGAAATCGAAGGCCTTTCCGCTGCATGACATCCTGTTTGCGACCGCGCTGGTCACCGTCATGGTGATCGTCGCCCGATTCGCCTGGGTGTTTCCCGCCACCTATCTGCCGCGCCTGGTTAAGCGCGTGCGGCTGCGCGATCCGGCGCCGCCATGGCAGTGGGTGTTCGTGCTGTCGTTCACGGGCGTTCGCGGCGCGGTGTCGCTGGCGGCCGCGCTGGCGCTGCCGTTCGCGCTGCCCGGCGGTGAGGCTTTTCCTGAGCGCGACCTGATCCTGTTCGTCGCTTTCGGCGTGATTTTCATCACGCTGGTCGGATTAGGACTGGGGCTGCCGATGGTGGTGCGGTGGCTCGGTGTCGTGCAGGCCGGCCGTGCCGAGCATCGCGCCGACCACGAGTTTGAAATCGCGGCACGGCGCGAGGCGCTCGGCGTAGCGCTGAAATCGCTTGAGACCATCACCGACGACCGCGAATTATCCGATGAGGTGGTCAAGTTGTTGCGGGCGCGGCACGAAATCCGCGCCAGCCAGCTGCCGGATTCGCTCGACCCCGATGCGCATGACGTATCAGTCGCGGGAACGGCGCTGACCCGGGAACTGATAGCGGCGGAGCGCAAGTACATTCACGTCCTGCTCCGCGACGGCAAGATCACCGACGAAATCCGGCGGCGGATCGAGCGCGACCTCGATCTGGAAGAAGCAAGCCTCGCCAACCGCGAATACCGGAAGGGGTAAAGATAATCTTCAGGTGCAAATGATCGCAATCTCTGCTAGGCTATCGCAATGACACGACAAGGACTTGAAATCTTGCTGGAGCGCGTCTCGACCTGGCCTGAAGAGGCCCAGGACGAGTTTGTCAGATCGGTTGCCCGGATCGAAAGCCAGCACTTGGGGCTCTACCGGCTGAGCGACGCTGAACGAACCGCCGTTCGGCGGGGGTTGACGGAGATGCGCGAGGGTAGGCTTGCAAGCGACGCCACGGTCGAATCGGTGTTTAATCGCTATCGCGCATGAAGATTCGTTGGTCCGAGACCGCGCTTGCCGAAATCGAAGATATCTTCTCATATATTTATGAACACAACCGATCGGCCGCCGCCTCTGTCGTGGAGCGGATCGAGGCACTGGCGGCGTTGCTTGAAGAATTTCCGTTCGTCGGACATCTTACCGACGAGAAGAACGTCCGAGTCTTGTCCGCTGTGCGCTATCCGTTCTAATCTTTTATGCGATCGACGATCCTGCGAACGAGATCGTCATATTGCATGTGCGGCACACGGCGCAATTGCGGCCATAGACTGATTCAAGGCTCTCCGCTACTCCGCCGCGGCATTCCGCGGCCGCCCGATGAACCCCGCCGCGTCGCCGAAACGCTCCACCATCACCGCCGCCAGGTCCTTGTCGCGGTGGGTGACGCAGGCGCCGGAGCGCACGGCGTAGCGCTCCTGGTGCTTGAGCTGCGCGGGCGGGTGGCCGCGCTGCAGCGCGCGCGCCGCATCCATCACCAACTTGCGGAAATGCAGGATACCGAGATCTGTCGGGCCGAGATGTTCGCGGCTGCGGTCGGCGATCGGGCCCTGGCTGTCCTGCACCGCGGCGTCCTGTTCCGACACTCCCTTGATCCCGGTATAGCTTCGGGTCTTCTGCAGCTTGCGATCAATTCCGTAGTCGTTGGCCTTGTTGCGCAGCGGCATGTAGTTGGCGTCGACCTCCGAGATCACGCCGTTGCCGCGATCATAGGCCTCGCGTTCGGCCGGCGTGATCGGCCGCTCCGGATTCCAGGCATAGGTGTAGATCCAGCAATTTGTGATCGGTCACCGGCACGAAAGTCTGGCCGAAGATGTTTTCGCCGGGCATCGCGCTCGGCGCATAGGCATGCACCGGCATCAGGAACTGGGCGATGCGCCAGTAGATGTCCTCGCCGCCGGTCAACCGGCCGCCCGCGATCGCCAAGCCCTGCCTCATGCGGATGGATCTTGATCACCGGACGCGGATCGTCGGCGATCCAGCGCATGTGATCGGTGTTCATGCGCGGGATCGGATTGACGAAATGCTTCCTGATGTCGAGGATTTCGTTCTCCTCCTTGTCGAAGGCCAGATGGGCGAAGGTGAAATGCGCGGTATCGATCGAGCCTTCCAGCGCCTGCACCCAGTTGCAGTCCTGCCACTTCTTCGACACGTAGCGGTGCGAGGCCGGCAGCAGCGCCATTTCCAGATCGGGCAGATCGGGCATTTCGCCGGCCGGGCCCATATAGGCCCAGATCATGTCGCCCCATTCGCGCACCGGATAGGCTTTGATGCGGATCAGGTCCTTGGCATCGAGATCGGGATAGGAGGTCGGCATGTCGACGCAGCGGCCGTCGGTGTCGAATTTCCAGCCGTGATAGACGCAGCGGATGCCGCACTCCTCGTTGCGGCCGAGCCAGAGATTGGCGCCGCGATGCGGACAATGCTGATCGATCACGCCGACCACGCCGCGGAAGTCGCGGAAGGCGAGCAGCTGCTCGCCCATCACGCCGATCTTCTTCGGCTCGCCGTCGGGCTCGGGCAATTCCGCCGATAGCAGCACCGGCAGCCAGAACCGGCGCAGCAACTCGCCCATTCCCGTGCCCGCGCCGCTTTCGGTCAGGAACTGGTTGTCCTCTGCGCGGAGCATGGCGCTTCCTCCGGGGTTTGCGTTTTCTTTTGAGCAAGACTGACAAAGGTGGCGGAGGGCGTCAACGAGAAGGCAAGCGATGCCGCAAGGCGCCTGGGCAATTTGGTACAAGTCCCTGTTGCATGGGGCTAATTGACGAATCGGAGCGGCGGCTTGCGCTTCGCGGGGGGCGGCTTATATTCATCCCCCAACAAGGGATTCATTTATGTCTGATGAGCTAGAGTTCGTGCCGACCGAGGCTGCGTTCGTTTCCGATTTGTCAGTGCGTGACGTGCAAAAGGCGTTCGATGAGGGCTGGTTTGGTCTGCAGCCACGCCAGTCGGCCAACCGCGCGCGGCGTGGCTTGGGACTTGCGGAGCTGCTTCATCTGCGGGTTATCAAAGATACCAGTCGACATATCGTCCTGCTGACCGAAACCAAGCGGCAGATTCACGAGCAGCTTCGGGCGCGAATGTCGGGCTTTGCCATCCAATTCTCGATGTCGGACCAAGGCTGGTCAAGCCAATGCTCGATCATTTTCCGCTCGATGACGAAACTTCTGAAGGAGCCGGTCCGCGTGGCTGAAATTTCCATCGACACCCAGCACGCCTGGCGGCAGATGATCGAGCGGCTTGCCGAGACCACCGCGGCGCGTCTGTCGGTAGTTTCAGACCCCGACATACGTGGCGGCGAACCGGTAGTGCGCGGCACGCGCATTCCCGTGCATTTGCTCGCGTCCCTGGTCGAGCAGGGGGCCACGACTGAGGAAATTCTTTCCGACTATCCAGCCCTCGACGCGGAAAGACTGAGGCTTTCACTCCGATACGCCCAGCATCATCCGCGCCTTGGTCGTCCTAAACAGCGTCCCTGGCAGGGTGCGGAGGCGCGATGAGCGCCGGAATGCTGATTGACGAGTGTCTTTCACCCGAACTCGTGGGCCTAGCTCACGAGAGCGGATTTGAAGCCTATCACGTGGCACACTACGGCCTGTCCGGCGCCAAGGACTCCGCGGTTTTCGAGAAGGTTGCCGAACGCGGATTTATTTTTGTGACCAACAATCGCGGCGATTTCATCGAGCTTGTTGAGAAGGCCGAATTGCACGCCGGTCTGATCGTCATTGTGCCGCAAGTCCGACGGGAAGGGCAAAAGATCTTTTTCAAGCGCGCGCTCGATCGGCTCAAGCAAGTGGGCGATCTGACCAACAAAATCCTCGAGGTTGACGAGAACGGTGAAGTCGCTGTCTATGATCTACCCAGGGCTTGGCAGTTGCGCGAACAATCGCAGTCGGCCTTGAGGGCAAGGGCGGAATAGTGCCAGATCACCGGCGTTGGTCACGCGGCCTTATGCCGCCTCGTTGACCTCGCTGTTGGTCTCCGCGCCCGCCACCAGTCTACCGGAAACCGGGGTGGGTAAATCGGCCCGTGATGCGCCGATTTCATCGGCCACGGCTTTCAGCGCGCGCAGCGTATATTCTCGGTTCATGACCTCGGTCTTCGCGCACAGATCTTTGAGGGCATCCTTGAATGGCCCTTTTCGACTGGAGAATTCCGCCTCGCCCGAAGTCAGGATCTGCTGGGCGACAGAATAAAGTCGAGCGCGCGCCGCGTCCCATACGCCCATCATTTGCTGCACGTTCTGGCCGCCGCCAGCGCCCCAAATCCTGGCAAGAAGCTGCGTGTCCATCAGATTTTGATCCCTGGCCTCACGAAGCAGCAGGTCCATTTGGCCGACCAATTCTGTTACGTTCGACTTCCAGGCGTCCAGCTCCTTCGATACTTCCATCGACAGTGGAAATTCAAATTTGGTCGGCCTGAACTTGCTGTCATCCTCAAGGAACAGGAATTTGAATTGAAGGCCGAGCGAGATGGCGGACAATAGACGGGTCGTCAGAGCGTTGCCGTAGTGCCGAACGATCATCTGGACGATATAGATATGGATCTCGGTCTTCGTGCTGACATAGGTGACAATTCGCGAAACGAATAGCCGAAAGGCTTTGTCGCCCTTGGTCGTCGACACGACGTGATAATTTTCCTTGCTGCTCTGCAGCGCGCCCGTGATCAGGGCTCTGATGCCCTCCGCCCAGGTGCCGCCGATATCGGGCGGCATCTTGGTGTTGAAATCGGCCCAACTGAACAGGCGGTTCTTTTCTTCCGGGAAGCCGAAGGCCTGGAAGGAATCGCCGACCAGTTCGACTGTCGAGCCGAAAAGGTTGACGCCGTCCTGCGTCATCACCGGCGGCTTGTCCATACGAACGATGATCTTGCGCTCAGGGAAGCTCTCCGAAAAGACGCGCCCCTGCAGGTATTCACAGAACAGGCTGTAAAGCCGCGTGGCGGAGGTGGCCAATCTAGCGTCCTGCGCCGCTGTATGGGGGAAATCGAGAACCCTCAGAACGATGTCGGAAATACCGTGCAGCAATGTGGCCGCCGGGTTTTGCGCGGTGCTAGCGTCGTCGATCTTGAATACCTTGTTGGGATCGATTTGAACGCTTTGAATATAGTGCAGCGTATCCGGATTATTCGCTCCGATACACACGGGGATGATGACCCGATCGATCTCGCCGTATATCTTTCGGCGGTTCAAGATCGAACGTCTGAAAAAGCCTATCTCATCTCCAGTGTAGGAGAAGCTCGGTTTCAATCGGTCCGTCAGCAACACCAGCAGGATATCCGAACAATCCAATTGCTGGTCGATTTTCGATTGATAATTCGCGCCTTGAGGAATTCCCACATCACGAAATATTTCGACCGGGGTGAATGCAAACAGCTGAAGCAATTCGGCATGCACGCTCGCGGCGAGGTCGCTATCCTCCCGGGTGTAACTGATGAAGATCGAGACCTGCTTCGGTCTCTTGGCGCGCGGCTTGCTGTCGGCAGATGACGGCCTCTTCGAGTGTGGCTTGCCCTTCAACATGGACGCCCTCCGCCGGATACCTAACCATAGGTTGTTCTCAGTCTAGTTCGCTGGCGGATCGGCAAATGTGAGCTAGTTCACACGCGGCAAAATTGTCATGAAAAGCGGCGAGAGTCCCCGACGGGGGCAGCCGCGGTAAAATCTGGCGCCGAACTCTCAGTCTCCTGCCGCGGCGGTATGCCGCCGCGTTCGGGCGCGCAGGAGCGAACCTTCCTCACACCGGCCGCTCGCCCTTCACCGTCACCCGTGTCCCCGCGCGAGTGTGTGGCCAGTAGTCCCACATCGCGCGGTGCTGGGTGCAGCGGTTGTCCCAGAACGCGATCGCGTTCTCGGTCCAGCGGAAGATTTCATCGAACTCGCCGAGAAGGCCGAATCGCACGCCGGCCTCATCGTCATTGTGCCGCAGGTCCGGCGGGAAAGCCAAACGATCCTGTTCAAACGCATGCTTGATCGGCTCAAGCAAATCGACGATCTCATCAATAAAATCATGGAAGTAAACGAAAACGGTGACGTGGCCGAGTATAGTGCCCCAGGCTTGCTTTCGTTTCCGACTTCCGTGGCGAGGCCACTATATCTGCTTCGGCCGCTACCTCACCGTTACTGCGACGGTATACTCCTTGCCGTTATCGGGATCGCTGGGATCCGCTGTTATCCGGCGATAAGTGAAGCTGTCTTGCCCGATAAATCCGCTTTTTGATTTGTAAAATACCCTAACTGAATGCACGATTTTCATTTGACCGTTGACTGAAACCGGTCGAACAAACACCCTTGTCATTGCTGCTCCGTTTTTTGGTCGTGCCGTAAACTGAATTGTTACGGGCCATTCTTTGCCCTTGGTGTCCACTCTGTAGTAAGAGTGACATGGCAATTCCTCGCCGGAGCGTGCAGTGACTGAAATCTGTTCAGCGGCGTATGCACTGCACAAGGCTCCCAGTAAAAGCGTCAGGGTCGCGGCAAGCTTCACAATTACGCTGGCCTGCGTGCCAATTTCCTGGCCAATCATATTGACATCTCCCTCAATTCAACAATCGCTTGCGAAGCTGGTCGCCGTCATTCTTGCAAACTCCTTGCGACGCGAAAACCGACATTGCTGACGCGCCCTTCGGCCTGTACACCATATCGGCTGCCAAACTCGAGAGCATCCGCAGTGCTAACCCAGGAGCCGCCTCTCAGGACGCGCCGGTCGCAATTGCCGGTTGACCAGGCCGTGCCGTCGCTGGGCGCCCCGGCATAGTCTTCGTTCAGGCAGTCCTCGACCCACTCCCAGATATTGCCGTGCACCTGATAGAATCCCCAAGGGTTAGCCTGATAGGAATCCACAGCCATCGTCCGTTGTCCGGGGCTTCCTTTCGATCCCTTCTCCTGGCTGGCCTTTTCATCGTAATTGGCCTGTCGCCGTGAAATCGAAGCTCCCCACCAATAGGCCGACCCGGTACCGGCACGCGTCACATATTCACGCTCGGCTTCGCTCAGCAGGCGATAGGGTTTCCCGGTACGCTCCGACAGCCATGCCACGTAGCTCTTCGCGTCCGACCAGGAAACATTGATGACCGGATGCTTGCCCCGCCCCCAGCCGTTGTCCCAGGGCTTGTATCCGTTACACCCTCCGTCAGCCACACAGGCGTCCCATTCATCGAATGTCACGGCAAACCGGCCGGCGGCGAACGGGCGTGCGAACGTCACCTTGTGCCTGGCAAAGTCCGCGGACGGCCGTTTCGACCCGTCGTCCATCGATCCCATCATGAAGCTTCCGGCGGGAACCACGACCATTTCGGGACACTTCTCGCATTCCTTGAAGCTGGAGTTCTGCTTCAGCAACGCCTCATCGGAACCAGAGAGCACCTTCAGGCCGAGGTTGCTTCGGTTGAAATTTGCATGGCCGCTCGGCGTCTCCGGCAAGGCCTGGGTCGGAATCGCGGACGCCACCACCCTGCTCTTTAATTCCTGCAGTCTGGACTTAGCCTCTCCCAGCCGAGGGCTTTCCGGAAATTTGCTGAGAAACTCTTCGAATACCTGCGGCGCGTGCGCATCCTTGATGGCATCCCAGACGATTTGATCGGTCGCGGGCGGCGTCGGAATGCGCGCGGCGGCCTCGGCGATTTGTTTCCTGAGATCGTCCCTTCGTTGTCGGGCCTCCCGAAGATGCGGACTTGCCGAATATTTGTTCACGAACTCCTCGAAAATCGCCGGATCTCGAGATTCCCTGATGGCATTCCATACGATGTCGTCAGGTGGCGGCGGCGCTTGCGCCGCAGCAATCTGCTTCCTGAGCTCATCCTGGCGCATTTTGGCCTCCGTGACATGCGGACTGGCCGAATATTTGTCTGCGAACTCCTCGAAGATCGCCGGATCGCGAGATCCTTTGATCGCGCTCCAGACGATATCGTCGGCCGCCGGTGGTGGCGGAGCTTGTGCTGCGGCAATCCGCTTCCTTAGATCATCACCGCGCCTTTCGGCATCGGACAGATGCGGGCTGGAGGGAAACTTGCTGACGAAATCGTCGAAGATCGCCGGATAGTCCGAACCCTTGATCGCATTCCAGACAATTTCGTCGGCCGCCAGCGGCGGCGGAATCCGCGCCGCCTCGGCGGCCATCTGTTTCTTCAATTCATCCCGGCGTCGCTCGGCGTCAGCCAGATGCGGGCTACCCGGAAATTTACCGACGAAATCCTCGAAGATTGCTGGATAGCTCGAATCCTTGATCGCGTTCCAGACGATATCGTCAGCCGTGGGCGGTGGCGGGACGCGTGCCGCTGCGGCGGCAATCTGCTTCTTCAGTTCATCGCGACGCGCCAGCGCCACGGCAAGTCTCGGGCTTGCGGGGAATTTGCTGGCGAAGTCATCGAAAATCGCCGGGAAGCTTGAGTCCTTGATTGCATTCCATACGATCTCGTCGGTCGGTAGCGGCGGCGATACTTTCGGAGCGTCGACGATCGAGATCACCGACCCGCCGAGCGAGCCATACACGAACGGCTCCTGCCTGTGGTCGGTTGCCTTCAATACCTCGTCACGAACCCGGCCAAACGCGATACGAAGGTCGAGCCCGGGCGAAGCGATGTTGTGAAGCAACGCCTGCGTGAATGGGCTGTTTTTGGCATCGCCGTCCAGCGCGACCGATCCCGCCTTGGCCGCAAAGGCAATCAGCGTATCGGACACCGCCGGCTCGACCTTGGCAAGCCCGCGGCCCACCGATCGCGATGCCATGGATCGCTTCATCGTCTTCAGGAACGGGTTATCCCGGCAGGCGTCGAGGATCACCAGCCGAAGCTTCTTGGCCGGTTCGATCGATTTTAGCAGCCGATCGACCGAAACCGTCTCGTCCTCGATGTCGAAGTCGCGGAGAAGTTTTGCGTCGACCGGAATGATGTAGTTGGACCCGTCTACCTCCATGCCATGGCCGGCGAAATAGATCACGGCGACGTCGACATCGCCTGCCACTTCGGCGAAATCGCTGATCGCCCGTCGCATCTCCGCAATTCCGAGATCGCGGCGAACGTCAACAACGGAAAAGCCCGCGGCTTTGAACAGCGCGGCAATTTCGGTAGCATCGTTGACTGGATTAGGCAGGCTCGGGACGTTGCGGTACGATGAATTGCCGATCACTAGCGCCGCGCGCTTTTCCGCACGGGCCTGGCCCGCAACTCCGCAAAGCGTGAGGGCAACTATGATGGCCAGCAGGGAGCGCATAAAATGCTCCAATCGTAATCAGCCTGTTTGAGTAGTCCCGACGCCGCGACCAATGAGCGGCAGGTGCATGATAACCAGATGGCGAACAGAATATCCGTGACGTTTATCACGGTCGCGCAAAAGGCGACAACGTTACCGCGGTCGAATGGCGGCCCATCAAATGCAGCGCACCGAAGCGGCGGCGACGAATGCACGCACCCCACTCCTCACACCGGCCGCTCGCCCTTCACCGTGACCCGCGTACCGGCGCGGGTGTGCGGCCAGTAGTCCCACATCGCGCGGTGCTGGGTGCAGCGGTTGTCCCAGAACGCGATCGCGTTCTCGGTCCAGCGGAAGCGGCACTGGAACAGCGGATTTTCGGCGTGCTGGTAGAGATAGGCCAGGATCGCGTCGCTCTCGTCCCTGGGAATGCCCTGGATGGTGCGGGTAAAGCCGCGGTTGACATAGAGCGCCTTCCTGCCGGTCACCGGGTGGGTGCGCACCACCGGGTGCTCGGCGCTCGGATAGCTTGGCCGGTCGGCGACGCCGTAATTGGCGTAGAGCCCGCGGTAGATCGGCTCGCCGTCGTGCAGCGCCGACATCCCGTCGAGATAGGTCTTCATCGGCTCCGACAGCGATTCATAGGCCGCATACATGCTGGCGAACAGCGTGTCGCCGCCGTGCGGCGGGCATTGCCTGATCTGCAGGATCGAGCCCATCGGCGGCTCACTGTCGCAGGAGACGTCGGAGTGCCAGCCCTCGCCGTTGGCGCGTGGCGAATCCTTGTCGGCGTAGATCTTCATCAATGCCGGATCGAGGTCTTCGTGCGGAGCGGCGGGGTGAATGTGCAACTCGCCGAACTTGCGGCCGAAAGCAAGGTGCTGCTCCGGGGTGAGCGGCTGATCGCGGAAGAAGATCACGAGGTTCTCGGCGAGCGCACGATGGATTTCGTCCATCTGTTGATTCGAACGCGCTTGCTCCGCGACCAGCCTGCCGAGATCGACACCCGTGATCTCCGCGCCGATGATCGGGGTCAGCTTCTCGACGGCGATGGTCTCATAGGGTTCGGTAGCAATGCCGCTGTGCCGGTAGCGCGGGCCTTGCTTGCTGGCGAGCGAATTCAAGGGTTTTCTCCGGCGGCAGTTGGGATTGACACCATGTTAGTCAGGTTGGAGCGCCGCGCAAGACGGACCAGATCCGCACGTTGCCGGATGCGAGTCATATAAGGTGGCTGCCCAGCCGAGGCGGCGCTAGGATCAAGCCAGGGCGGACCGTCTTCCGCCATATGAAGAGGGGTGTTCGCCGCATGACTCCGTTCAAGGACATCCGTGCCCGCGCCGAGCAGCGCAAGGGAGGGGCGAGCGCCCTGAAAAAGCTATTGCCGCCGATCGCGGGCGCGAAATCCCTGATCAAACTCGGCGATGACCGCGCCCTCGCCGAGATGGCCAAGCGCGTATTCTGCGCAGGCTTCGCCTGGAGCGTGATCGAGGCAAAATGGCCCGGCTTTGAGCAGGCCTTCCTCGGCTTCGAGCCGGCCACGCTGGCATTCAAGCCGGACGAATTCTGGGAAGCGCTGACGAGCGATAAGCGGATCGTGCGAAATGGCGCGAAAATCATGTCGGTCCGCGACAACGCCCGCTTCGTGCAGCAGATCGCCGGGGAGCACGGCAGCTTCGGCCGGTTGCTTTCGAACTGGCCGTCATCTGACGAGATCGGATTATTGGACCTGCTGGCCAAACGCGGCAGCCGGCTCGGCGGCAATACCGGCCAGATGCTGCTGCGTTTTCTTGGCTGGGATGGCTTCGTGACATCGAAGGACGTGGTCGCGTGCCTGCGCGATGCCGGACTGGACATCGCAGCCGACGTCAAATCGAAGACGGACCTTGCCAAGGTGCAGGCTCAATTCAATGACTGGGCCAGCCAGACCGGGCTTTCCTACCAACATCTCTCGCGTATCTGTGCGATGTCGATGGGTGAAAATTACGAGGCAAGCGAAATTCACCGTCGTGCAACGGGCGGCGATTGATCCGGCAACGCGAAGCGATCGCGTCGCTGCGCTCGCTGCAATCACAACTGTCATCGCCCGGCTCGACCGGGCGACCCAGTATTCCAGGGCACTCGCGATCAATCGCGGAGCCGCGGCGTACTGGGTCCCCCGCCTTCGCGGGCGATGACGACCGAGATTGGAACGGCCATTTGAGCGAGGCTGGAAGGGGTCACGCCGCCACGGGCGGCTTCTCGGCGTGGCGCTGCGACAGCGTGAAGATTTCGACGCCGTTGGCGGTGACGCCGACCGAATGCTCGAATTGCGCCGACAGCGAACGGTCGCGGGTCACCGCGGTCCAGCCGTCGGACAGGATTTTGACGTGCGGCTTGCCGAGATTGATCATCGGTTCGATGGTGAAGAACATGCCGGGCTTCAGGGCTACGCCTTCGCCGGGCCGGCCGACATGGATGATGTTGGGTTCGTCGTGGAACATGCGGCCAAGGCCGTGACCGCAGAAGTCGCGCACCACGCTCATGCCCTGCGGCTCGACGAAACTCTGGATGGCATGGCCGATATCGCCGGTGGTGGCCCCGGGCTTCACCGCGGCGATGCCGCGCATCATGGCCTCATAGGTCACCTCGATCAGCCGCTCGGCCTTGCGGGCAATCGGACCGATCGCATACATCCGGCTGGAGTCGCCATACCAGCCCTCGACGATGAAGGTGACGTCGATGTTGACGATGTCGTTCTCCTTCAATGCCCGTTCGCCGGGCATGCCGTGGCAGACCACGTGGTTGATCGAAGTGCAGGTCGAATAGCGATAGCCGCGATACATCAGGGTCGCCGGGTAGGCGTCATGACGGAAGGCGAATTCGCGGACAAAATCGTCGATCCGCGAGGTGGGAACGCCGGGTTTGACGATGTCGGTCAGTTCGTCGAGGCATTTGGCGACCAGCGCACCGGCCTTGCGCATGCCGGCGAATCCGCCGGGTCCGTGCAGCTTGATCTGTCCGGTCTTGCGCAAGGAGGTATCTGTTGCTTCGATGTAGCTCATGGGCGGATCATATCTCGACGGGGAGGCAGATTTGCCGGACTAATTTAATGATCAGGGCCGTTAGCGCAAGCTGGGTCTTGGCGTTCAGTCACACCTCGGCGCCGGGCCGGGAAGGCGCCTGTCATCCGCTCGAAACCTCGCTCGTGGCCTCGACCGGAAGCGCGCCGCCGCGGACGCGGAGTTCACGCACCGGATAGGGCACGCGAATGCCCTCGCGCTTGAAAGCCTCCCACAGCGACTGCATCACTTCGCTCTTGACATTGTCCATGCCATCGGGGTCGGCGAGCCAGAAGGTCAGCGAGAACTTCATCCCGGTATCGGTGAATTCCACCAGGATGCAATTGGCAGGCTTTTCCGTGATGGCGCGGGGCGCGGCCGCCGCGATATCGGCCGCCAGCTTGCAGACCCGTCGCGGATCGGCATCGTAACTGGTGCCGAAATTGATTTTCAGCAGCGTATAGGTGTCGCTGTAGGTCCAGTTGATGACCTTCTGCGTCACCAGGTCCTCGTTCGGAATCAGGATTTCCCGGCCGTCGCCGGCGGCGACCGAAATATAGCGGGTCTTCATCGCGCTGATCCGTCCCGAACTGTCACCGATGGTGACGAGATCGCCCGGCTTGACCGACTTATCGGCCAGCAGGATGATGCCGCTGATGAAATTGGCGACGATCTTTTGCAGGCCGAAGCCGATGCCGACGCCGGCCGCGCCGGAGAAGATCGCCAGCGCCGACAGGTCGATGCCGACCGCGCTCATCGCCACCGCGACGGCGATGATCATGAGGCCGGTGCGAATCATCTTGACCAGCAGCACCTGGATCGAGGGTGTCAGATCGCTCGATCGCGTAATCCGGCCTTCGACGAAATTGGAGGCGATGTTGGTCAGCCACAGCGCCAGGACCAAGAGCGCGGCGAACTTGATCAGCAATAACGGTGTCAGCCGCAGACCTCCGAGCACGATCGAGACCGAATCGAGCGCGTCGATCACCGGGTCCAGCTGGTCGAGAATGCTCAGCGCCGCCACCAGCCACGCCGACACCGCCACCAGGCGGAGGATGAAAGTATTGCGAATGACCGACGTCACCAGGCGGATGATCAGCCAGGCGAACGCAAGTTTGAAGGCGACCGACAGCAGATAGCTGCGGCTGGGCCAGGTCGAGGCCACCATCGCCACCCGTAGCACGATCATCAGCACCGCGAATACCGCGGTGGCAATGCTGTCGACCAGAACCCGCATCACCAGCCGCAGCGGCGCCGGCCAGCCCATCGCCGCCGAGGTCAGGTCGATCCGCGAACGAATCGCCGTCCCGACGGCGAATGCGATGCCGCCCCCGGCCAGGATCAGCCCGAGCTGCAGATAGAACCAGGGCGAGGTGAACTCGGCGCCCACCGAACGCGCACCGGTGTGCAGCAAGTCGATAATGTCATTTGGATCCATCTTCAAAAGCTCATTTCGAGGCAAATCGCGCAAAGCTTACCGGAATATTCCTTAGATTCGAATAAAGGCCGCGCCGGCGCCATTGTTCCGGCAACCGTTGAAGGGCTCGCAGGCTGATCAATCGGGCACATTGACGCGCGCCGCAGAAATGGGTTGGCGTCGAACTGTGGCGACGATAAGGATGCCATCGCCTGCAATGATTTGCGAAGGTTCATGGCCTCTCTCAACTCCGTCAGCATAGCCATTCTTCTGGGCGCGGTTCTGGTCATGGCTGGCATTCTGTCGAGCCTGCTGGCGCTGCGCTTTGGCGCGCCGCTGCTGTTGGTGTTTCTCCTGATCGGCGTGCTGGCCGGCGATTCCGGTCCCGGCCAGCTCAACTTCGATGACGTGCGCACCACCTATCTGGTGGGGTCGGTGGCTCTGGCGCTGATCCTGTTCGACGGCGGTTTGCGGACGCGCTTTCAGAACATCCGCGCGGTGTTGGCGCCGTCAATGGCGCTGGCAACGGTCGGCGTGCTGCTGACCGCGCTGATCACCGCGCCGGTCGCCAAATACGTGCTCGATCTGAACTGGACCGAGGCGCTGTTGATGGGCGCGATGTTGGCGTCGACCGATGCCGCGGCGGTCTTTCTCCTGGTGCACGCGCAAGGCCTGCGGCTGCGTCCCCGTGTCGGCGCCACGCTGGAAGCCGAATCCGGCACCAACGACCCGTTCGCGGTATTCCTGACGCTGATGCTGGTCGAGTTGATTTCCGCCGGCGGCAACTCGGCCTGGCATGTCGCCATGGAGTTCGGCCGCGAGGCTGTGCTCGGTGCCGTGACCGGTGTGGTAGGCGGGCGCCTGGTGGTGCTGGCGCTCAACCGCGTGGCGCTGCCGCAGGGCCTGCACGCGCCGTTCGTCACCACCGCCGCGCTGGTGATTTTCGGGGTGGCGCAGATCGCGCATGCCTCGGGGTTTCTCGCCGTCTATCTCGCCGGCATCATCGTCGGCAACCGGCCGACACGCGCGCATAACTCGGTGGTGACTTTTCTCGACGCCGCGACCTGGCTGGCGCAGATCGTGATGTTCGTGATGCTCGGCCTTCTGGTATCGCCGCGACGGCTTTCCACCAGCGTCCCGCCGGCCGTGCTGGTGGCGCTGGTGCTGATGCTGGTGGCGCGGCCGGTCGCGGTCTTGCTCTGCCTGGCCCCGTTCCGGTTCAGCTGGCGGGAGAAGATCTTCATCGGCTGGACCGGCTTGCGCGGCGCGGTCGCGATGTTCCTGGCCTCGATCCCGATGCTGGTTGGGTTGTCCAAAGCCTATCTCTATTTCGATGTCGCCTTTGTCGTCGTCGTCATTTCGCTGCTGCTGCAGGGCTGGACGCTGGCCACGGCGGCGCGACGGCTGCACGTGGCGTTGCCGCGGGCCGATCGCGGACCGCGCCGGGTCGAGCTCGATCTGCCCGGCCAGCTCGAGCAGCAACTGGTCGGCTATCCGGTACGCGCCAAGAGCCTGTATTTCCGTCGCGGCCTCATTCCATCCTGGTCGAAGCCGACCTTGGTGATCCGCGACCAGCACATTCTCTCACCCGCGGAAGCCGATCCGATTGCGCCCGGCGACTACCTCTATCTGCTGGCGCCTCCGGAAAAGGCCGAGGCGCTGGACCGCTTCTTTGTCGACATGCCGCCGAGCACGGCGCCGGATCCGCATCTGCTCGGCGATTTCGTCGTCTCCGGCGATATTACGCTCGGCGATCTTTCGCAGGCCTATGGCATTGCTACCGATGCCGAACAGGCCGGGCTGACGCTTGCGGATTATTTCGACGTTCATCTCGACCATGCGCCGAAGGTGGGGGCGACGCTGGAACTCGACTCCATCGTCCTGGTGGCGCGCAGCATCTCCGGCGGCCGGGTCAATGTGGTCGGCCTGCGCCTGCCCGAAGAGGAACAGGAAAAAGCCCCGGAGACACGGATGGTGTCGTTCCGGCGCAGGCTTTCGGAACTGTGGTCGCAGGTGGCAGGGATCTAGTGGGTGGCGCCGGTCCCTCCGTTCAAATACGTGGTCCGAGTTTAATCAGCAATTAGGTCGATGGTGACAATACTGCACGGATGGATCGTGCGGGGGTTCTGCAACTCTGGTTGCCAGAATCTTTATGTTTCCTGAAAACATTGCCAGGTGTGCGGGGAGTTGGTGTTGCCGGACCATTTGATTCAAGGCGCGGCTGTCGAGGTTTCATGGCGCACTGCCCGGAACCTGCGTCGATGGACCCTGCTGGTCGTAACCTCGATGGTCATGATGGTTATCGGCGCGACGGCAGCATCGATCTGGTTGCAGCGCGATGAGGCCCTCGGCGACCACCAGAAAGCAACGATCCATAAGGCCGCGGGCAATCTCGACGACGGCGCCTCGCAGCAGGCACCTTCGTCGATCAATTCGGCGGAGCGCGTGCCGGATGCGATCGGGACCGACCCGGATGCGGCGGACGACGCGGCGGCCAAGGAAGGCGTGACGCAAGCCCCCCGGGACGATTGGGCCCTGCAGGTGTTTTTTGTGCTGTTCGGAGCCGTCAGCGTACTGGCCGCGGTCGGGATGCTGGCGCGCTATGTTGCCGGACAGATCGATGACATGGAACAGGCGAAACTGACCACGGCCCGCAAGAATGCGGAGCTCGAAACCGCACACCGGCAACTCGACGCCGCTTTGGCCAACATCTCGCTTGGGGTTTGCTTTTTCGACGGTGACAAGAAACTTGTCGTCTGCAACCAGAAATACCGGGAGATCTACGATCTGCCCGCCGAGGTGACGCTGCCCGGAACGCCGGTGATGGATCTCATGGATCACCTGTTCGCCTCCGACAGATCGCCCCGCATCCAGCGCGACCAGTATATCTATTTGCGCGATAAGATGGTGGATACCGGCAAACCGCACCAGACCGTCATGGAACTGATGAGTGGACAGTCCATCTCCGTGAGGCATCAGCCGATGCCGGACGGCGGCTGGATTTCAACGCATGAAGATATCACCGAGCGCCAACAGGCCGATCTTCACATTCGCTTTCTGGCCCACCATGACGGGCTCACGGGCCTCGCCAATCGAGCGTTGTTCATAGAAAAGCTCGACAGCGCGGTGGCTGGCCTGAGCCGCCGGCATCAGACCTTTGCCGTGTTCATGATCGATCTCGATCGATTCAAGAATGTCAACGATACGCTCGGACATCCGGCCGGAGATCAATTGCTCCGCGAGGCGGCGCAGCGGCTGAAATCCGCGCTACGTGAAACCGATGTGCTTGCACGATTGGGTGGCGACGAGTTTGCGATCATCCAGACGGTCGAAGAGGATCCGCTTGAAAAGGCGGCGAGCCTGGCCGAGCACATCCTGGCGATCATGCGCGAGCCGTTCGATATCGACGGCAACCTGGTTTCCGCCGGCGCCAGCATCGGCATCGTGCTGGTTTCGGACCCGGCCAGGAGCTCCGACATCCTCAAAATGGCCGATCTGGCGCTGTACGAGGTCAAAGCAAAAGGCAGGAGCGATTTTCGCTTTTTTGAAGCCAGGATGCTCGCGGCGCTCAATGACCGCCGCGTCCTCGAAGATCAACTGCGCGATGCCATCGGGCGCGGCGAATTCGAACTGCACTACCAGGCCATGATCGACGTCAGTACCGGCCGGCAAGCGGGCTTCGAGGCGCTGGTGCGCTGGAAACGTCCGGACGGCGGCATCGTGATGCCCGACCGCTTTATTCCGCTGGCCGAGGAGACGGGCCTGATCGTGCCGCTCGGCGAGTGGATCCTGCGCCGGGCCTGCGCGGACGCCGCCCAATGGCCCGCGCATATCAAGGTTTCGGTCAACCTGTCGCCGGTTCAACTGGCGCACCCGGACCTGTTCCGCAGCATCCTGCGCGCGCTGGCCGATTCGTCGCTGCCTCCGGAGCGCCTTGAGCTTGAGATCACCGAGACTGCGCTGTTCAAGAATGACGCGGACTGCACCAAGCTGATCAGCGAGCTCAAGACGCTCGGGATATCGATCGCGCTCGACGATTTCGGCACCGGCTATTCTTCACTCAGCTATCTGACGATGATCGCCTTCGACAAGATCAAGATCGACCGCTCCTTCACCATGAACATGATCGCACGAGCCGATTGTGCCGCGATCGTCGCCGCGGTGGTCGCCCTCGGGCACAGTCTCAACCGGCAAACGGTCGCGGAGGGCGTCGAAACCGAGCAGCAGCTGGCGATGTTGCGCGCGGCCGGTGTCACCATGGTTCAGGGCTACCTGTTCGGGCGACCATGTCCGTTGTCGGCGCTGGTGCTGGACGATCAATCGAACAGTCATTTGTTTGCCAGCGCGGCTTAAGGCCCCGCGACGGGGTTGATCGCGCGCCGGGCCAAACTCGGCGCGGCGTCCCGCTGATGTCAGTCCCCCATGACGGCAGGTCTTCCGCGCGCAGTTGGCGCTGGCGATGGAACCCGTTCGACGGGCGATTGGGGACCTGGCAATTCCAGATAACAGGCATACGGTATGTCGCGCAGAAATTGCGCTATTTATTTTTTGTAGTGCATCTGATTCCATAGTCGGTTACCCAACTCAACCGTCGATGGTCCATTTCAGGACGATCATGTGCGGCAGGAGCATGCGATGGATCCTTCGTCCGCGAAGTCCGAAGCCGGCACCGAGACACGGTCTGATACACACGCGACCACCGATGCCGTTGCCGGCGCGGCGACGCGCGGCAGTGAACGAAATTATCGCCTGCTGGTCGACCGCGTCACCGATTATGCCATCTACATGCTCGATGCCGGTGGAACTCGTGACCAGCTGGAACAGCGGCGCGCAACGGATCAAGCAATATACCGCCGATGAAATCGTCGGTCGTCACTATCGTGCATTCTACATCGAGGAAGACCGTCGCAACGGCGAGCCCGAGCGCAACCTTGGGCTGGCGCAGCGCGACGGACGCTTCGAGACCAAGGGCTGGCGGCTACGCAAGGACGGCAGCCGGTTCTGGGCCAACGTGGTGATCGAGCCCTTGCGCGACGAAAATGGCGAATTGATCGGTTTCGCCAAGGTGACCAGCGATATCACCGAACGCCGCGACACCGAGCGGAAGATCCGCGAGGCCGGAGAGCGGATCAACGCATTGATCGAAACGGTCGTCGACGGCGTCATCCAGATCGACCGGCGTGGAAAAATCCTGACCTTCAATCCGGCATGCCTGAAACTGTTCGGCTATCGGATCGAAGAGGTGATCGGGCAAAACATCGAGGCGCTGATCTCCCGCCAGGGTGCCGATCAACCGGCCGGCTTTGATGAAAGCGGCATGCGCAGCATGATCGGCCGCGGCCGCGAGTTCGAGGGCCGTCACAAGGACGGATCGACATTTCCGATGGTATTGTCGGTGGGCGAGGCCAAACAGGATGACGAGCCGATTTTTGTCTTCATCATCCACGACCTCAGCGAGCACAAGCGGACCCAGGAACAGCTGTTGCAGGCGCAAAAAATGGAGATGGTGGGGCAACTGTCGGGAGGCATCGCCCACGACTTCAACAACCTGCTCACGGTGATCGTCGGCAATGCCGAATTTCTGGCGGAGCGGCTCGATCAACAACAGGATTTGATGCAACTCGCCAAAGACATCGGCCAGGCCGGCGAACGCGGCGCCGAACTGACGCAGCGCCTGCTCGCATTCAGCCGCCGTCAAATGCTGCGACCGGTCGCGATCAACTGCAACGAGCTTCTCGGGTCAATTCAGAAGCTGCTGCTGCGGACATTGCGCGAAGATATCGAAATCGCGACCGATCTTGATTCCGACCTGGTTCCGGCCTTCGCCGATCCCGCCCAGTTGGAATCCGCGATCCTCAATCTTGCCCTCAACGCGCAGGACGCCATGGTGGCCGGCGGGCGCCTCACGCTGTCCACCGCCAATGCGTCGCTTGGCGATCACGATGAGGGCCTTCAGCCGGGAATCCTGCCCGGCGATTATGTCATGGTCGCGGTGGCGGATAACGGCGAAGGCATGTCCGGCGAAGTCATCAAGCGCGCCTTTGAGCCGTTTTACACAACCAAGGAGATTGGCAAAGGCAGCGGGCTCGGCCTGAGCATGGTTTACGGTTTCGTCAAGCAGTCCAACGGTCACGTCTGTATCCAAAGCGCGCCGGGGCTTGGAACGACGGTGCGGATTTATCTGCCGCGGGATGTCACCAGTGTTCCGCGGACCTCCGCGAAATGCCTCAAGGACGAAGTTCTCGGCCCGCGGGGCACTGAAACCGTTCTTATTGTCGAAGACGATCCTTTCGTTCGATCTCTTGGCGTCATGCGACTGGAGAGCCTCGGCTATTCTGTCGTCGCCGCCGTCGACGGTCATGACGCGCTGAGAAAACTCAGGTCCGGCATCGATATCGATATTCTGTTCACCGACATCGTGATGCCCGGGGGGATTAATGGTTGGGAGCTCGCCGACCTGGCCAAGCAGATCCGGCCGGGATTGCCGGTTCTTCTCACCTCCGGCTACGCCCTGGAAACGCTGGTTCAACAGGGGCGGCTTCCGCCGAGCGCCATGGTGCTCACCAAGCCCTATCGCAAGGAGATCCTGGCTCGCCGCCTGCGCGAAATCCTGCTGGTCGGATCGCTGTCCCACGCGGCCGAGACCGACCTCGCCCGCTAGCCATTCTGCCCGCTACAGGCGTGGTCCGTTCAAAGATGCCCTCCGAGGTCAAAGATGCCCCCTTTTGAAAGGAGGGCATCTTTAACCCGGAGGGCATCTTTAACTCATGGAGAGCCATCCGAGCATTCGAGCGCCAACGGCCATGATGCTTCAGCAGGCATGGCTTTAGACCGGGGCGGGGTAGCACGGCGCGGGCACCGCCTAAGATGCCCTTCTTTGAAAGAGGGCATCTTAGGAGGGGAAGGGCATCTTAGGCAGATCGCCGAGAGCCCGGACCGCGCACATCATCAATTGCATTCTGGTGAAGTCGACTTTGATCTTGGCTTTGGACGCTTATCGAGCCTTTAGGAAAAGGTCATCCTTCCCCATTCCATAGAATCTATGGGGGGTCGCAGCACGGCTCGGGCACCGCCTAAGATGCCCTCTGAGGTCTAAGATGCCCTCTTTTATATAAAGGGCATCTTAGCAATGAAAGGGCATCTTAGGCAGATCGCCGAGGGCCCGGAGCCACCGCGCATCAATCCATTGCCAGCCCGCCACGGGGCACCCGCTATGACGCCGGATGATGGTCGTGATTACCAGCCAACATTAAACTGTGTCGCAACGGCCATACAAGCGGTCCAGCCGCCAGGTAGTGGTTCAGTTTGATCGGCGGGCAGCTCGGCCAGGCAGCTCGGGGGGCGCGCAGACGCGACTCTCACGTATGCAGCTGTGGTCCAGGTTTTAAAGATGCCCTCTGAGGTCAAAGATGCCCTCATTTAAAGAAGGGCATCTTTGAACACGAAGGGCATCTTTAACTTTGACCCCCTGGAGAGAGACCGAGCCGTCGGCAGTTCCGATGATTCGAAGGAGCTGGCCCGGCGCGAGAAAACGTCCGACCATCTCAGATCTATGTCGGTCGGGGGAACCGTAGCTTAAGCCTTTTGCTCGATCGCGTAGAGTGGGCGAATTTGCGCACCCTACAACTGATTTCGCTTCAGCACCCGGATCACCCCGAAAGCACCTTGACCCCGCCGAACGAGGTGACCTTGCCACGTTGCAGCATCACGATCTGGGTGGCGAGCTGGCGCAGTTCCGCGGCGTCGTGGCTGACATAGACCATCGGCACGTTGGCTTCGTCGCGCAGCCGCACCAGATAGGGCAGGATTTCGTGCTTGCGGCCGGCATCGAGAGCGCCCAGCGGCTCGTCCAGCAGCAGCAGCCTGGGGTTCGACAACAGCGCACGCCCGAGCGCGACGCGCTGGCGTTCGCCCCCCGACAGTTTGCCCGGACGGCGGTCCATGAGGTGGCCGATGTCGAGCAGGTCGGTGATCCGCTGCCGCTGCGCCGGATCATCGGCCAGCCGGTTCATGCGCCGGCCGTAGTCGAGGTTGGCGGCGACGTTGAGATGCGGAAACAGCCGGGCGTCCTGGAAAACATAGCCGATCCGCCGGCGATAGGCGGGAACATGAATCCGCGCCGCGGTGTCGTCGAGCGTCTCGCCGTCGAGCGTGATGATGCCGCGATCGGGCCGCAGCAGGCCTGCGATCATGTTGATCAGCGAACTTTTGCCGGCGCCGGAATCGCCGAACAGGCCGGTCACCCGGCCTTCGCTGGTGAACGAGGCGGTCAGCGAGAACTCGCCGAGTTGCTTTGAGACGTCGACGCGGAGCATGATCAATTCCCATGCAGCCGCTTGGTGGCGCGCCGCGCGAACCATTCCGACGCGACCAGCGCGCTGGTCGCGATGAGGACGGAAACGATCACCAGCCGCAGCGCCGCGGCGTCGCCGTCTGGGGTCTGGATCAGGGAATAGATCGCCGACGAGATGGTCTGGGTCTCGCCGGGAATATTGGAGACGAAGGTGATGGTGGCGCCGAATTCGCCGATCGCCTTGGCGAAGCCGAGCACCATGCCGGCCAGCACGCCCGGCAGCGCCAGCGGCAGCGTGACAGTGGCGAACACCTGCCAGGGCGCCGCGCCCAGCGTTTCCGCGGCCTGCTCGAGCCTGCGGTCCACCGCCTCGATCGATAGCCGGATCGGGCGAACCAGGAGCGGAAATGACATCACGCCGCAGGCCAGCGCCGCGCCGGTCCAGCGAAAGGCGAACACGATGCCGAGGTGGTCGGCGAGCCATCCGCCCAGGAAGCCGCGCCGGCCCAGGCTCAACAGCAGGAGATAGCCGGTGACAACCGGCGGCAGCACCAGCGGCAGGTGGATGGCGGCATCCAAGAGCGACTTACCCCAGAAATTGCGCCGCGCCAAAAGCCACGCCAAGGCCACTCCAATGGGCGTCCCGATCAGCGTGGCTACCGTGGCGACCCGCAGCGACAGCGCGATCGCGGTCCATTCCGTCGGCGTAAGGTCGAACACGCGTCAGGTCGTCGGGCTGACCAGGAACTTGAAACCGTATTTCTCGAAGATCGCCTTGGCGGCCGATGTTCGCAGGAAGCCGAGATAACCGGCGGCAGCCGGCTTCGCCGTGACGGTGGCCGCGACCGGATAGATGATCGCCGGATGCGAATCCGGCGGGAAGGTGCCGACGATCTTGACGCCCGGTTCGACCTTGGCGTCGGTCGAATAGACGATCCCGAGCACGGCTTCGTCGCGCGCCACCAGGGCCAGCGCGGCGCGGACGCTCTCGGCCATCGCGAATTTCGGCGCCGCCGCCTGCCAGGCGCCCAGCTTCTCCAGCGCCGACTTGGCATATTTGCCGACCGGCACCGAGTTGACGTCGCCGGTAGCGATCTTGCCGTCGCCGGCGAGCTTGGCCAGATCGAAACCCTGCCCGATGGTCACCTGATCGATTTTGGCATCTTTCGGCGCGATCAGGACGATGCTGTTGCCGAGCAGATTGACCCGGGTCGCCACGTCGATGGCCTTCTTGGTGGCGACGTAATCCATCCAGTCGATATCGGCCGACAGGAAGACATCCGCCGGCGCGCCCTGCTCGATCTGCTTGGCCAGCGTCGAGCTCGCGGCATAGCTCGCCGCGACCTTGACACCACTTTTCGCGGTATAGGCGGCGTCGACCTCGTCAAGCGCATTCTTCATCGAGGCTGCGGCAAACACGACGAGGCCACTATTCTCGGCGAGGGCGGGCGAAAAGCTCAAGGCGCCAAGGATGGCGAATGCGGCAAAAACGCGGGCAAGACGATGCATAGAGGCGCTCCCTGCCGATCTGCGCGCGGGTTTGCCGCAGCTGCAAATCAGGCGGTTGGTGAAAGGTGGCTTGCGACCAGCGGAAGCGCCGTTCCGTTATTACCGGCCGACTGACGGTCGATCAGTATATCGCACTGCAAACAATAGCAGGCCGATGGCCGGGGTAAAGTGTCCCTTGGTCTATCCGGGCTGCGTGGCGCCGCCTATTCCATCGGCAGGCTCGCGATCGAAACCGAAGCAGCCGGGATCTCCCCGCCGATGCCTAGGGCTTCGCATCCGGCGCCGCCAGAACCTGGCGGCAGGCGGCGGGCATTTGCGCCAGCGTGATGCCAGGTCGCGGCAAGGGCGGCGTGATCGGCGGCGTGGGGTGGATGATCGCATCCTTGAACCAATAGGCCAGGTCGCCGTCGCCGCAGCCCTCGCCGCCCAACTGATCGCGTTGGCCCTCGCATTCGCTGCTGCCGGCGGGGCATTTCATGCGGATGTGAAAATGATAGTCGTGGCCGTACCAGGGCCGGACCTTGGAAAGCCAGCCGCGGTCGCCCTTGGCCTCGCGGCACAAGGCTTTCTTGATCGCCGCGTTGACGAAGATCCGTTGCACCTCCGGCTCCTGCGCGGCGGCGCGGATGACCGCCAGATGGCCCGGGGTAAAGACCTGCGGATCGACGTCGAGCCGGTCGGGGCGCACCATCATGACCGCGGACATCTCCTCGCGCTCCTCGCGCGACAGGCGCCGGTCCGGCATCGGCGTCAGCCAGATATCGGCATCGAGGCCGATCTGGTGGCTGGCGTGACCGCTCAGGGCCGGGCCGCCGCGCGGCTGGCCGATGTCGCCGACCAGGATGCCGGGCCAGCCGGCATCCTTATGGGCCTTGGCCGAGAGCCGCTGCAACAACGCGATCATGCGAGGATGCCCCCAGTTTCGGTTGCGCGATAGCCGCATCACCTGCCAGGTGTCGCCGTTGATCGGCATCTGCTCCGCGCCGCCGATGCAGCCCCTGGAATAGGAGCCGATCACGCGCGTCGGCATCGCCGCCGGCAACAACTTGCGGGCGAACAGCTCCTTGGCAGCGAGCTTGGGATCGTGGGGATTGGCAAGCGGCGGCAGCGGCTTGAGATCGACGCTGCCCTTGTCCTGCGCCAACGCGGGGCAGCCACAGACAACCGCGCTGGTCAGCAGCACGAAACCGACAATAATCCGGCGGAGGTTCATGGGGGCGCTCTACGATGCCGCAACCTAGCACGGAATCGGGCCTGCCAAGAAGCCGCGCCAGTCGCGATCGCTTGATGTCGCAGCAACTGGCCGCCGCGCGGGTCGGCTGACCGACCTCAGCAAGGTTGCCTCAAGGCCTGTTGTTCCGCACGGTGTCGTGCGCCCGCGCTCAAGCGCGCGCCTTGCGCTTGCGGGTGGCCGCGGCCTTTTTCGCCGAGCGCGATCGCGCCGCGGCCGGACGGCTGGCGGCTGCCTTGCCGCCGCGCGGTCCGCCGATCTTGCCACCGCGCTTGGCGGAGGTGTTGCTGTCGGCGACGCCGCGTCCAGAGCCGCTCTTGTTGCCGCCGCCGGATTCCTTGTTCACGGTGGCCCAGGCGCGCCGTTCGGCTTCGTCCGCGGCGACGCCGCGATCTTCGTAGCCTTGCTCGATATGTTCGGCTTTGCGTTTTTGCTCGTCGGTATAGCTCGATTTGTCGCCGCGCGGCATCATGCTCTCCCTGGCTTGCTGCGGTTACCAGACGTCGCAACGCGCCGCGGCGCGCGGGAGTTCCGCGGCAGGCGGGAGTCGTTGGAACGGCGGAAACCGATGCTAGGCCAGCGTTTTCGAAGTTCCGGTCATATCGAAGCTTGCGCTGCTGCGCTCCCTCTCCCGCTCTTGCGGGGGAGGGTCGGGGTGGGGGTGCCTCAGCATACACACCACCCGCGTCTGCCCCCACCCCAACCCTCCCCCGCAAGCGCGAGAGGGAGCGAGAGAGCTCGCTTGGAAATGATAGGCTTCACGGAATCGCTCCACTAAGCGGCGTCGCGCAGGCCTGCCAGGAAGCTGTCCACGCTTTGGAACAGCGCGGTGGCGTTCTGGCCGAGCTCGCCGGCCGCGTCCAACACATTGTCAGCCAGCGCGCGCGATCTTTCGGCGGAGTGGCTCGCGGCTGCGATATTGGCCGAGACCTCACTGGTGCCGGCGGCTGCCTGCTGAACGCTTCGTGCAATTTCGCGGGTCGCCGAATCCTGCTGTTCGACGGCGGCGGCGATGGTGGTGGCGATGCCGCTGATTTCGCGGATGGTGTCACCGATACCTTCGATCGACGTGACGCAGAGGCCGGTGGCGGATTGGATCGCCGCGACCTGTTCGGCGATCTCCTCGGTCGCCTTGGCGGTCTGACTGGCGAGTTGCTTGACCTCGGCGGCGACCACGGCAAAACCCCTGCCGGCTTCGCCCGCGCGAGCCGCCTCGATCGTCGCGTTGAGCGCCAACAGATTGGTCTGGCTGGCGATGGCCTCAATCAGGCGCAGCACATCGCCGATTTTTTCCCCTGCGGCGGCGAGGCCCGCGACCATTTCGGTGGTATGCCCGGCCTTGACCACGGCCTGGTCGGCAACCCCGCTGGAATGGGTGACCTGACGGCCGATTTCGGTCACGGAGGAGGCGAGTTCCTCGGTGGCGGCGGCAACCGTGTTGACGCTGGCCGCGGCCTCATCCGACGCCGCCGCCGCAGCCTTGGCCCGTTCCGACGTGCCGTTGACGCTGGAGGTGATCTCGTCCGCCACCCGCTGCATGTCCTTGGTCGCGCGCCCGACGGCGCTGGCGACGCTCTTGATATCGGCTTCGAAGCGGTCGGCCATTTGCTGCTGCAGTAATCTTTTCTCGGTCCCGGCTCGCTGATCGGCAGCCTCCCGGGTCTCCCGCAGCAAGGCCGTCTCGATCATGTTGCGGCGGAAAACGTCGACCGCCAGGGCCATGGTACCGAGTTCGTCCCGTCGGTCGCCGCCGGGGATGGCCACGGTGGTATCGCCGCTGGACAGGCGGTTCATCACCGCCGTGATCGCCAGCAGCGGACGCGACATGCCGCGGCCGAGCAGGAACGCCAGCCCCGCGGCGCCGATGAGAATAGCAACGGTGACCAGGATGAAATTGCGCTGCGAAGCCGCCGCCACCGTCTCGTATTCCCTGGTGTCCTTGATGATTTCGAGCACGGCGACCGGCTCGCCGGCGTAGTTCCTGATCGGACCGACATAGAGAGCCGCGGGATGGCCCTCGAAGGTGGCGTCGCGATGCAGCGGCGCGCCCTCCAGCACGCTCTTGAGTTCGTCCTGGGTGGCTACGACGACCTCGCCGAAGGTCGAGGCCATTTTCCTGAAGGCCTTGCCGTCGAACCATTGCACGGCGACATCGATGCCGAAGCGCTGTTTGGCTCGATCGACCAATGCCTTGCCGAATTCCGCCCCGATATCGACCACGGCGATGCTTTTGCCGTCACGCAGGATCGGTGTCATGGCGAAGATGCCGAGCGACTCCCGCCCAGGCTCGACGCCGACAATGGGCTTTCCGGTCGCGTTGGATTTGACCACCGTAGCCCGGCGCGCCGAGATGTCTTCGCCGAACGCCTTTGGCGCGTGCACCCGGAAGAAGGCGACCGCCGGCGGGGTGTGGAAACTGATCAGCGGGATGCCTTGCGCCTTCAACGCATCCAGGGGTCGCTGCAGCAGTTCCAGAAGTTTGCCTCGATCGCCCGCGGCGACGGCATCGGCGACCGGAGGCAGTTCGGCGATCACGGCGCTGACCGCGAGCGCGGCGCGTCCCTCGTAATCCAGCGCGGCGATGACGCTGTCGTATTGCAGCTTCATCTGCTGGTCGAGCGCAAGCTGCGTCAACGCACGCTGCTGCACGATCGAAAAGGTTCCAAGGATCCCGCAAGCCGTCACCACGGTGAGCGAGATGGCAAGGATCAGTCGTGCTCCGATCGATCGAAGGTTGAGCATTGGCGGTACCGAAATCCGGACAGGCAAGGATGTTCGGAGTGTCCCAGAAAGTGCTTAACGACTGTGACCCAAAATGGCTGGGCTGGTAATACTACGGCACCAGAGGTTGGTGGTTGAATAGTGCCGGGGACAGGTTACGCAAGGCCGTCCTTGGCTTGCGTCAATCGCGTCCGAGACCCCGCGAGACCGGCGTGCCGGCCAGGATCGCCTTGCCGACGTCTTCATAGTGGGTGTCGCGGGCCTGGATCTGCTGGGCGATGGCGTGCATGTCGCGAAAGCGGCGCTCGAACGGGTTGGCGCGAAACACGGCGGTGGCGCCAGCCATGTGATAGGCGGCATCGACCACCGAAGCCGATTGATGGATGGTCCAGGTCGAGGCGAGGCGAAGCGCGGCGCGGCGTTCCTCGGTGAGTTGTCCATCCTGCGTCAGATCGCGCCAGGCCTCGACAGCCGCGCCATAGATATAGGCGCGCGCGGCGCGCAAATCGCCCTCGGTGCGGCCGATCAGGCCCTGCACCGCGTTGTTTTCGCGCATCGCCGTCAGTCCGAGCGACTGCTTGCCCCGTGCCAGCTCAATCGCCGCATCGAGCGAGGCGCGCGCCACGCCGAGCGCGATCGCGGCAAAGCCCAGTCCGAACATGGTGTAGGTCGTGATGCCGTACAGCGGGCCTTTTTCACGCACTGCGCTGAGATCATCGCGCAGCACGGCGAATTTGGCCGGGATGAACAGGTTGTCGACAGAGTAGGAGTCGGTGCCGGTGCCGCTCAGTCCGATCACGTCCCAGACGTCGTGCATGGTGGCGCTCGATGCCGGAAACAGGATGGTGCGCACCTCGGGCGCGCCGTTCGGCTTGCGCCGCGGGGTGCCGTCGGCCTCGATGATCCGGACATGGGCGCCGAGCCAACTCGCCTGGCGCGACCCGCTCGCGAAATCCCAGCGTGCGGTGGCACGATAGCCGTCCGGAACGGCCCTGACCTCGTGGGCGATCGCGCCCCAGGCCAGAATGCCTGGCGGGGTGTTGAAGATCTCATTTGCGGCGTCGGGCTCGAGATAGGCCGCTGTCATGGCGCAGACCGAGCACTGGCCGAGACACCACGCCGTCGAGGCGTCGGCTTTGGCGACCTCCTCCAGCATCTGCATGAAGACTTCCGGCGGCGCCTCGGCGCCGCCTATGCTGCGCGGCAACAGCGCGCGGTAAAGGCCGTTTTCGACCAGGGCGGAAACCACGGACTCGGTGAGGCGGCGGCCGCGCTCGACCGCGTCGGCCTCGCTTGCGATCAATGGTTGAAGCGCCCGCGCCCGCTCGACCAGTCCGATGCTTGACGGCTTGTTCATACGTTTCCTCGTGCCCGTTGGTAGGGGTCTTGGCTGACGTCCCCGCAATGGTGGTCTATCCGTCGCGGCGGATCAAGGTGCGAGAAGGCAAGTTTCCGCGTGGCTTATCGTGCCAGGCCGAGGACCAGGAGGAGCGCCCGGTCGAGTTGTTCGGATGTTTCGGCGTCGATGCGACCGATCACTCGCCGGATGCGGTCACGGCGCAGCGCGACCAGCTTGTCTGTCATGATTTGCGAGCGAAGGCGTAGCCCATTCTCCGGCAGAACTTCTATCAGTGGCCGGAGCGAAAGGCCCTCCTGCAGGTCTGACGACACCGGGCAGACGAAGATGGTCGAGAGGCCCTTATTGAAGTTGTCGCCTTGGACGACGATGGCGGGCCGCGGCCTCCCGAGATCGCTCGGGACCACCATCAGCACGACATCACCGCGGGTTATTTCCACGATTCCCAATCATAGACCTGCTCGATCCAGTCATCGATCGCATCATTTTCCGGATGCTGCGCCATCAGCTCTACCTCGCGGCGGATTTCCGCCAGCACCTTCGGATCGCGCAAATCCGGCACCCAATGCTGCACCGGCCGCAGCCCCTGCGCGCGCAACCGTTCGCGGCGCGACGCCATCCGCTGCTTCGGTGTTCGGGGTTTTGCCTTTTTCGGGGTCGTGGCCATGGCGTGGAGCGTAACATGTTACGAGGCAATCCTCAATCGTGTCAGCAGACGCTCCTTGAACAGCGTCCACGAAACCTCTGTCAAAGGCAGACGATCACGGGTGTCGCCAGCACAACAGCGTTCCGGACACGGCCATCATGATGCAGTTGGGAGATGAAGGTCGTCGCCTCGGTCATTCCGGGGCGCACCGCCGCGCGAACCCTATTCCTGCGCTCGGCTATTCGGCCGCGCTGGCATGCCCCGTTACCGGCGCGCTGGCTTTTTGCCAGTCTCCGGGCGCCAGAACCTTGCTGGCGGAAAGGATTTCGATGCCGACAACGCGTCCCTCAGCGTCGACATCGCAAATGAACGGCCCAAACTCGTCCGTGCGGTCCACCTTACTGCGCCCGACGGTGACATACACCGCGTCAGCCTCGGGATCGTACGTTACGTCGGTCATGGTTTTCGCCTCGCGTTCGGGTCAAACATAACACTTTCAGCTATCCACCTTCAGCGCGGCGATAAACGCCTCCTGCGGGATGTCGACCTTGCCGAACTGCCGCATCTTCTTCTTGCCTTCCTTCTGCTTCTCCAAAAGCTTGCGTTTGCGGGTGATGTCGCCGCCGTAGCACTTGGCGGTGACGTCCTTGCGCAGCGCGCGGACGGTCTCGCGGGCGATCACCTTGCCGCCGATCGCGGCCTGGATCGGGATCTGGAACATGTGCGGCGGGATCAGTTCCTTCATCTTCTCGACCATGGCGCGGCCGCGGCCCTCCGCGCGCTGGCGGTGCACCAGCATCGAGAGCGCATCGACCGGCTCGTTGTTGACCAGGATCTGCATCTTGACCAGGTCGGCCGGCTTGTAGTCGGTGAGGTGGTAGTCGAACGAGGCGTAGCCCTTGGAGACCGACTTCAGGCGGTCGTAGAAATCGAACACCACCTCGTTGAGCGGCAGTTCGTATTTCACCATCGCGCGGTTGCCGACGTAGGTCAGCTCTTTCTGTGAACCGCGGCGATCCTGGCAGAGTTTCAGCACGCTGCCGAGGTATTCGTCCGGCGTCAGGATGGTCGCCTCGATCCAGGGTTCCTCGATCTCGGTGATCTTGACGACATCGGGCATGTCGATCGGGTTGTGGATCTCGATCACCTGGCCGTCGGTCAGATGCATCTTGTAGATCACCGACGGCGCGGTCGCGATCAGATTGAGATCGAATTCGCGGGACAGCCGCTCCTGGATGATTTCCAGGTGCAACAGCCCGAGGAAACCGCAGCGGAAACCGAAACCGAGGGCGGCCGAGGTTTCCATCTCGAACGAGAAGCTGGCGTCGTTCAGCCGCAATTTCCCCATCGCCGCGCGCAGCGTTTCGAAATCGTCGGCGTCGACCGGGAACAATCCGCAGAACACCACCGGAATCGCCGGCTTGAAACCCGGCAGCATCTCGGTGACCGGCTTGCGATCGTCGGTGATGGTATCGCCGACGCGGGTGTCGGCGACTTCCTTGATCGCGGCGGTGATGAAACCGATTTCGCCGGGGCCGAGTTCGTCGATCTGCTGCATCTTCGGCGTGAAGAAGCCGACGCGCTCGACGTCGTAGGCGGCGTTGGTGCCCATCATGCGGATGCGCTGGCCCTTTTTCATCACGCCGTCGACGATCCGAACCAGCACCACGACGCCGAGATAGACGTCGTACCAGCTGTCGACCAGAAGCGCCTTCAGGGAGGCGTCACGGTCGCCTTTCGGCGCCGGCAGCCGATGCACGATGGCTTCCAGCACCTCGTCGATGCCAAGCCCGGTCTTGGCCGAGATCATCACGGCGTCGGAGGCGTCGATGCCGATCACGTCCTCGATCTGCTGCTTGACCTGGTCGGGTTCCGCCGCCGGCAAGTCGATCTTGTTGAGCACGGGCACGATCTCGTGGCCGGCATCGAGCGCGTGATAGACATTGGCGAGCGTCTGCGCCTCGACGCCCTGGCTGGCATCGACCACCAGAAGCGAGCCCTCGCAGGCCGCCAGCGAGCGCGACACCTCATAGGCGAAATCGACATGGCCGGGGGTGTCGATCAGATTGAGAATGTAGGTCCTGCCATCCCTGGCCCGATAGGTGAGACGCACCGTCTGCGCCTTGATGGTGATGCCGCGCTCGCGCTCGATATCCATGGAATCGAGCACCTGTTCCTTCATCTCGCGTTCCTGCAGGCCCCCGGTGGTCTGGATCAGGCGGTCGGCCAGCGTCGATTTGCCATGGTCGATATGCGCAACGATGGCGAAGTTGCGGATGTTGGAAATAAAGCTGGATGTCATCGGCGCGGGATAGCATTGGCGCCCCGGTGCGGCAACCATATTGCGGCATTTACCGGCATAACTTCACGTCAAGCTGATTCCACTTGGCGCCAAAACGCGCTACGCCAGCGGCCATGAATGGCGTTCAGGTCCTGCCCTTGAAAGCGCGCGCGCGCGCGTCCGCGATGGTCCGGCGGCTGGCGGCGTGGCTTGCGGCCTCGGTGTCGGATCGCAAGGCCGCTCCATGGCTGGTGATCGGTTTTGCCGTGGCCCATGCCGTGCTCTGGACCTTCATCCTGATCAATCTCAAGGCAGCCCAGGACGTCCACATGGATGTCGCGGAAGCCTTCGCCTGGGGCCAGAAATTCCAGCTCGGCTATGGCAAGCATCCGCCGCTTTCGGGCTGGGTCGCAGGTCTCTGGTTTAAGCTGTTTCCGGTCGCCGATTGGGCCACCTACGCGCTGGCGATGACGACGCTTGGCACCGGACTCGTGATCTGTTGGCTGATCAGTCTGCGCGTGGTCGATCGCCGCCGCGCCTTTTTCGCCGTGGTCATGCTCGCGCTCTATCCGATCTTCAATTTCAAGGGCTACAAATATAATCCCGATCTGCTGCAGCTCGTCACCCTGCCGCTTTTGGTACTGGCCTATCTGCATGCCTTCGAGCGCCGCAGCGCGCGCGCCGGGCTATGGCTTGGCCTGGCCGGCGCGCTGGCCTTGATGACAAAATACTGGGTGCTGACCATGATCGGCGCCATCGGGCTGGCGGCACTGCTGCATCCCGAGCGGCTATTGTTCCTGCGTTCGCCGGCGCCATGGGTTGCCATCGTTACGCTTGTCGTCGCCATGATTCCGCATCTGGTCTGGTTGAGGGACGTGAATTTCGTACCCTTGACCTATGCCGGCGACGTCTATGGCTTGTCGAGCCGGGCCCAGAGCCTGCAACTCGTGCTCGGCTATATCGGTCACAATCTGGCGCTGCTGGCGGTGCCTGTGGTGCTGGCGGCGGTGGCGTTGGCTTGGGGCTCGCTGTCGGGGGCACGCCCCCTGGCGCTGTTCTCACCCCTCAGTCCAGGCGTTGCGGATCGAACTGTGAATTCCTCGCAGGCGATCAATATCTGGATCATCCAGATCGTGGTCGCAGTCGGGCCGCCGCTCGGCGGCCTGATTTTCTCGGTCTACATGAAGACCGATTGGGGAATCTCGCTGTTCTTCCTGACGCCGTTGGCGCTGGTCGCGCTTGCCTCCTTGCGCATTCAACGCATCGCGTTGTTTCATATCACGGCGATCTGGCTTGCCTCAACGCTCGTGGGACTGGCCGCCTCGCCCTATGTTGCCATCGCCGAGGTGGCTGAAAATCCCAATGGCGCGTCAAGCTACGGCGCGCGCTCCCAGCTGGCCCGTGAGTTGACGCAGGCCTGGCACACCCGCTTCCACACCCGATGGGCCGTGGTCGCCGGCACCACCGAGATCGGCGAGCCGATGACGTTCTACAGCCTGGATCATCCGGCGCCTTACACGCCTGATGAGCTCTGGTCCTCGGGGCTGACCTCGCTTGCGGAGGCGAGACGGCTCGGTTTCATCGGCATCTGCGATACCTCCGATGGCCGGCTGCCGATATGCGAGGCCTGGATGGCGGCGAACGCCATCAATGCGGAACCTCTCACCATCACCACGCAGCGCTTCTTCCATGGCCATCCCGGTCCTGCGATCAGCTGGAAGATCTATATCGCGCCGCCGGCAGGCGCGGTGGTCCCAAATCCATTGCTGTCATCGCCCGGCTTGATCGGGCGACCCAGTATTCCAGAGACCCCGCGGTGATGCACCCTGCCCGATGCGGCCAAGGCGTGTGGTCCCCCATCGATCCACTATTGACATCAGCGTGTACTGGGTCGCCCGATCAAGTCGGGCGATGACAGGCGTGGGGATGCTGCGATCACATGCTTTCTTCATTGAACTTGCTGGCAACGAGTTCGGTGATGGCGGTGATGGCGGCTTCGGCCTCGGGACCGATCGCGGACACCGTGATGGTCGTCCCCGGTCCGGCCGACAGCATCATCAGTCCCATGATGGACGTGCCGCCGACGGTCTCGCTGCCTTTCGTCACCCAGACCTCGGCATTGAAGCGCTCGACCATCTGGACGAATTTCGCCGATGCGCGTGCGTGCAGACCGCGTTTGTTGATGATCGGAAGTTCGCGGGAGACCGCGCTAGTGGGCGGCGCTGCGCCATCATGCTGTTCCGGCGACGGGACGTCGTCGCTCATTTGCCGGCGAGGACCCGGCTGGCAATGGTGACGTATTTGCGGCCAGCTTCCTGCGCCATGGCGATGGCGTCGGGAAGCGATCGCTCCTCGCGCACCTTGGCCAATTTGACCAGCATGGGAAGATTGATGCCGGCGAGTACTTCCACTTTCGGACGGCTCATGCAGGAGATCGCAAGATTGGAGGGCGTGCCGCCGAACATATCCGTGAGGATGGCGACGCCGTCGCCGCTGTCGACGCGATTGACCGCTTCAATGATGTCACTGCGACACAGATCGGAATCATCCTCGGCTCCGATCGTGACCGCTTCGATTTGTTTTTGCGGACCCATTACGTGTTCGAGCGCCGCCTTGAACTCGTCGGCAAGACGCCCATGGGTCACAAGCACTAGACCAATCATTGGAAACTCCTCGCGGGTGCTTTTGGTGCACCGCACGAACGCGCCACTTTGACCATCCAGAGCCCCCGCGCAAGAGGGGATCGTCGCGTTTCTCCCGGAAATTAGACCAAGAGAAGGAAGCGCGCGCCGGCCTATTCGGTGGCGATAGTGTGGGTTATATGGTTACCAATTCCCTTCAAACAATCAGCGGAAGAACGCGGGTAGATCCCACCCTCGGTTGTTGTCAGCGCAGCGACAACCAAGGGAAGTGCAGACATCCCGGGGGCGACGGGAATTCGAGGTATCAAAACACCATCCACGCTCGTCAGCAGCGCTTCCGGCTGCGGCAGGCGCGCGGCATCCTCAGCGCAGAGATCGACGACAAGGCCGATGACGGCTTCTCCAGTGAAGTCGCAGCGGCGGATACCGAGCCCGCGAATCTCGATCAGGCCGGCCAATTCTGGCGCCGGCCGCACCACCAGCTGCCGGTTGCGAACACTGACGAACACGCGGTCATCTCCGACCAGCACGGTGCCCGGAATTTGCCCAGACCGCCCGGCCAGCATCAGATCGAACGCCAGACGTGATTTGCCGGCGCCCGAAGGCCCGCGGATCAGGACGCCACGATGGTCCACCAGCACCGCGGAAGCGTGGATGCTGGCGCCTGCGCCCGAGGTCATGGCGCTGGCAGCCTGACTACAAAGCGGGCGCCTGCGATCGTGGTTTCGCCATCGTCGCTGCTCGGGCCGGCGCGATTTTCTGCCCAGATACGCCCGCCATGGGCTTCGATGATCTGTTTGGAGATCGACAGCCCCAATCCGGAATTCTGTCCAAACCCCTGATGCGGCCGGTCGGTGTAGAAGCGCTCGAAGATCTTCTCCAGCGCATCCTCGCGAATCCCGGGCCCGTCGTCATCGATCACGATTTCAATTTCAGATCGCAAGCGGCGGCAGACAATACGCACCTTGCCGCCGGGATTGGAAAACGACTGAGCGTTGATCAGGAGGTTGGAGATCACCTGTCCGAGCCGCGAATCGTGACCCGGCACCGAGAAGGAGTCGGTGGGACCGCGGCCCTCGAAACGGACCGCGACAGCGACGTCGTGGCCGAGCCGGGTTTCGTTGGCCACCGTCGTCAGCGTCTTGAGCAGGCGGCGAAGATCGACCGGCGTCGCGTCCTGCCGCTGCAGTTCGGCATCGAGCCGGCTGGCATCGGAAATATCGGAGATCAGCCGATCGAGCCGTTTGACATCGTGCTCGATCACCGCCAACAGCCGCGCCCGGCTGCTCTCGCTCTTTGCCAAAGGCAGCGTTTCCACCGCCGAACGCAGCGAGGTCAGCGGATTCTTCAATTCGTGCGAGACGTCGGCGGCGAACATCTCGATCGCCTCGATGCGATTATACAGTGCATCCGTCATGTCGCGCAGCGCGCCGGAGAGATGTCCGATCTCGTCGCGGCGGCGGGTGAAATCAGGAATCTCGATGCGGGTCCGGATGCGGTGACGAACGCGCTCCGCGCTGTCGGCGAGCCGGCGTACCGGGCCCGCAATGGTGCTCGCCAGCAACAGCGACAGCATGATCATCACCGCCGAAGCCACGCCGCCGACCTTCAGGATGGCCAGCCGCTCGGCGGTCACCATCTGGTCGATGTCGCTGCCCTGCGTCTGTAACATCAGCGCGCCGTGGATCTCGCGGAATTTCTGCACCGGCACGGCGACCGAGACGATCACTTCGCCGCGGTCGTTGACCCGCACCATGCTGCTCTTCTGGCCCTTCAGCGAGGCCCCGACTTCCTGATATCCGTTGCCGTTCTCCGGCCCGAGCTCGCGATAGAGCGGAAGATCGCCGCGATTGAGCCAGGTGCGGACGGCGATCATCGTGCGTTCGACGATGCCCGGCTTATCCTCCGACGGCGGCGGCAGTTCGAAGCGCAGCACGTCGCCGCGGCCGTAGAAATTTCGGCTGTCGAGAATCAGGCCGCCATCGCGGTCGTAAATCCGCGCCCGGGTCTTGGTCGGAGAAATCAGGCTGCGCAGCACCGGCGCCACCCGCTCCGGATTGATCGGGAAATCCAGTCCGGAATATTCGTCCGGAGCGCCGTAGGTCTCGCCGGGCTTGAGATCCTGCAGCCGGTCGGGATCGATGGTGATGGTATTGGTCTCGACGGTGGCGGAGGCTGCGATCGCACCGGCGATGATTTCGGCCTGCACCAACAGGCTCTGCGCCCGCGCGTCGATCAGGCCGGCGCGAAATTGCGAGAGGTAAAGGATGCTGGCGACCAGGGCCACCAGGCCTGCCAGATTCAAGGAAACGATTCGCCGGGTCAGGCTCGAGAAGCTGAGCGCGAAGAAGAACTGACCGGTGCGGTTCAACCAGCCAAGCGGTCGCTGCCATCCTCGCGCCGCCGGACTTTCGCCGGCCGCGATTTCGGGAGCCAGGGACGGCGATACGTCCTCGGCGTTCAGGCTTGGATCAGGTTGCGTTCGATCAAGCAATGGCCAGACTGCCGGTTGTTTTCGATTTGGTCTTTGAGAGGCGCGTCGCGGGTCGCATCCTAAACCAGCCGCATCGCGGCGTCAGTCAACAAACCGCACATTCGCCTCCCCGAATCAGGTTTCCTTGAAGCGGTAGCCCACACCATAGAGGGTTTCGATCATTTCGAAGTCGTCGTCCACCACCTTGAATTTCTTGCGCAGCCGCTTGATGTGGCTGTCGATGGTGCGATCGTCGACATAGACCTGGTCATCATAGGCCGCGTCCATCAGGGCGTTGCGGCTTTTGACGACACCGGGCCGTGTTGCCAGCGCCTGCAGGATCAGGAATTCCGTTACCGTCAGCGTCACCGGCTCGTTCTTCCAGGTGCAGGTATGTCGCTCCGGGTCCATGCGCAGCAGTCCGCGGTCCAGCGCCTTGGCGTCGGTTTCCTTTGGCACGGCGGTGGGATCCTTGGGTGCTGCACGGCGCAGCACCGCTTTGACGCGTTCCACCAAGAGGCGCTGGGAAAAAGGCTTGCGGATGAAATCGTCGGCACCCATCTTGAGGCCGAACAGTTCGTCGATTTCCTCGTCCTTCGAGGTGAGAAAGATGACCGGCAGATCGGACTTCTGCCGCAGCCGCCGCAATGTCTCCATGCCGTCCATGCGCGGCATCTTGATGTCGAGGATCGCAAGATCCGGCGGGCTGGTGCGGAAGCCATCAAGCGCAGAAGCGCCGTCGGTATACGTCATGATGCGATAGCCTTCGGCTTCGAGTGCGATCGAGACCGATGTAAGAATGTTGCGGTCGTCATCGACCAAGGCGATTGTGGGCATGAGCCTGCTTTCGAAAACGGAGTGGCTAAACGGCGAGCAATCGAGCTATGCAGCTGAGTTATGAGGTTCGGACTTGTTCAACGAGCAATGCAAGCTGGGCTGAAGTGTGACCAAGTTCCGCAAAAGGCCCGAGCCCTACCACGCTTCAAGCCTACATACTCTCTAGTTTAGCCGAGAAAAGGCCGTTATTGCAATGGGATATCGGGATATTAACGATGCGGTTAACCGATGATTTTGATGCCGCCCGCCTCGCCCGGTCGCTGCTGCGCCGGAGCCGACAGGGGGCTCTGGCGACGTTAATGGCCGGCAGCGGCGATCCTTACTGCTCGCTGGTCAATGTCGCGAGCCATGCCGACGGCTCGCCGATCCTGCTGATTTCGCGGCTGGCCCTGCACACGCGGAACATCCTGGGTGACGCCAGGGTCTCCTTGATGCTGGACGAGCGGGCCGAAGGGGATCCGTTGGAGGGCGCCAGGATCATGCTGTCGGGCCATGCCGAGGAAGCCCAGGGCGATCAGGCCGCAGTATGGCGCCATCGCTACCTCAACGCACACCCGTCCGCGGAAGCATTTGTCGATTTCAAGGATTTTTCCTTTTTCCTGATTCGGCCGACAATGGCACATTTGGTGGCTGGTTTCGGACGAATTGTAGACCTCAAAGCGGAGCAGTTTCTCACCGACATTTCCGACGCCGGGGCGCTGATGGAGGCCGAGGCCAAAGCCGTCGATCACATCAATGCCGACCATCGCGACGCCGTTAACCTCTACGCGACGAGGTTGCTTGGCGGCGGAGACACCGACTGGCGCTGTACCGGTTGCGATCCCGACGGTCTCGACCTGCAGGCCGGCCCGACCACGTTGCGGCTGGAATTTCCGCGGCGCGTCGTTACCGCTGCCGCACTGCGGCAACTATTGAAAGAGCTTGCCGAAAACGCCCGCGGCGCGGCAACCGTTTGAGCGGTATCGTTGAATTCCCTGGAATAAACCAAATCGTGCGGGATCGGCTTGGCAAGCCCACCGTTGACCAGTATTAGGTCGCCAGACCGTAAGGCTGTGCAGACGGTCGCCGCGGATAGGCGCGCGTCGGGCGGCACTTGCGCCGGAGATACGCGGGTTTTGGGAGGACAATTAGTGCAAGAAGCAGGCGTGCATAACGGTGCCTTTGGCGCCGAAAAATTCGGTTTAAGAAAGCTCAAGGGCGTGAACTGGAATTTTGGCGCCCCGCAACTTTACGAGCACGCGCTCGCCTCCGGCGAAGCCGTGCTGTCCGCCGATGGCGCCTTGTGCGCGGATACCGGCGAGTTCACCGGACGCAGCCCCAAGGACAAATTCACCGTTCGCGATGCGCTGACCGAGAAGAGCATGTGGTGGGCCGGCAACCAGTCGATCACCTCGGAGCAGTTTGCGACGCTCTATGCCGACTTCCTCGGGCATGCCGAAGGCATGACGCTGTTCGCGCAAGATCTCTATGGCGGCGCCGATCCGGCGTTTCGGATCAATACCCGCGTCTATACCGAACTGGCCTGGCATTCGCTGTTCATCCGCACGCTGTTGATCCGCCCGCAGACCCCGGAGCTTGAAAACTTCGTTCCCGAACTGACCATCATCGATCTGCCGAGCTTCAGGGCCGATCCCAAACGTCACGGCGTGCGCTCGGAGAACGTGGTCGCGATCGACTTCGCCCGCAAGATCGTCCTGATCGGCGGGTCCTATTATGCCGGCGAGATGAAGAAGTCGGTGTTCACCACGCTGAATTATTATCTGCCCGAAAAGGGCGTGATGCCGATGCATTGCTCGGCCAATGTCGGCCCCGATGGCGACACCGCGATCTTCTTCGGCCTGTCCGGCACCGGCAAGACCACGCTCTCGGCCGATCCGAAACGCACCCTGATCGGCGATGATGAGCACGGCTGGAGCGCCGACGGCGTGTTCAATTTCGAAGGCGGCTGCTACGCCAAATGCATCAAGCTGTCGAAAGAGGCCGAGCCCGAGATCCACGCAGCCAGCAAGCGCTTCGGCGCGGTGTTGGAAAATGTGGTGCTCGACACGCACAGCCGCGAGCCTGACTTCGACGACGGCTCGAAGACCGAAAACACCCGCTCGGCCTATCCGCTCGAATTCATCCCCAACGCCTCGCGCAGCGGCTGTGCCCCGCATCCGAGGAATGTGGTGATGCTGGCGGCCGACGCCTTCGGCGTGATGCCGCCGATTGCCAAACTGACGCCGGCGCAGGCGATGTATCACTTCCTGTCCGGCTATACCGCGAAGGTCGCGGGCACCGAGCGCGGCCTGGGCTCCGAGCCGCAGCCGGAATTCTCGACCTGCTTCGGCTCGCCGTTCCTGCCGCGCGATCCCAGCGTGTACGGCAATCTGCTGCGCGACCTGATCGCCAGACATGATGTCGATTGCTGGCTGGTCAACACCGGCTGGACCGGCGGCAAATACGGCACCGGCCGCCGCATGCCGATCAGGGTGACGCGGGCGCTTCTGACCGCGGCACTGAACGGCTCGCTGCGCCATGCCGATTTTCGCACCGACAAATATTTCGGCTTCGCGGTGCCGACCTCGCTGGCTGGCGTCGAGCCGCATATCCTCGATCCGGTCAAGACCTGGGCCGACAAGGCCGAGTTCGACCGGACCGCGCGCGCGCTGGTCGGCATGTTCCAGAAGAATTTCGCCAAGTTCGAAGCCAAGGTCGACGCCGACGTCCGCGCCGCCGCACCGGAAGTGAAGCTCGCGGCGGAGTGACGATCAAACATCATTGCGCTCAGCGCGTCGCGCCGCGCTGGGCGCCCGCAGCCAGCAAGGCCGGCGGCGCGTTGGCGCGTACCGGCACGTTCCAGATTTCCGCCGCATATTCGCGGATGGTGCGGTCGGAGGAAAACCACGGCATCCGCGCGACGTTGAGGACCGAGGCCCGGGTCCAGGCCGGGACCACCTGCCATCGTGCGTCGATGCCGCGCTGGGCCTGGTAATAGGAATCGAAATCGGCGCTTACCATGTAATGGTCGAGATGGCGCAGCGCGTGCGCGACCGATTCGAACCGGCCAGCATCGCCGGGCGAGAACTCGCCGCTGCCGATGGCGTTGATGGCGCGCGACAGCTGGGGCGACCGCCGGATCACGTCGGTTGCATCCAGCCCCTGCTTGCGCCGAACCACGACATCCATCGCCTCCATGCCGAAGATCGCGATGTTTTCCGGGCCCACGTGATCGCGGATTTCGATATTGGCGCCGTCGAGGGTGCCGATCGTCAGTGCACCGTTCAGCGCCAGCTTCATGTTGCCGGTGCCGGAGGCTTCCATGCCCGCGGTCGAGATCTGCTCGGAAAGGTCGGCGGCGGGTATGATCACCTCCGCCAGACTGACATTGTAGTCGGGCAGGAAGGCAATCTTCAGGCGCCCGGCGATGGCGGGATCGTTGTTGACGACGTCGGCGACGTCATTGATCAGCTTGATGATCAGTTTGGCATAGCGGTAGCTCGCCGCCGCCTTGCCGGCGAAGATTTTCACCCGCGGCACCCAGTCTCGGGTCGGCTCGTCCTTGATGGCGTGATAGAGCGCAACCGCCTCGATGATGTTGAGCAGTTGCCTTTTGTATTCGTGGATCCGCTTGATCTGGACGTCGAACAGCGCCGTCGCATCGACCTTGATGTTGAGGCGTTCGCCGATCAGCCGCGCCAGCGCCATCTTGTTGTGGTGCTTGACGGCGCGGAACTGCTCCTGGAAGGCACTGTCGCTGGCGTGGGCTTCGAGATGCTCAAGACGGGTCGGATCGTCGAGCACGGCGTCGCCGCAGACCTGGCGCAACAATTCCGTCAGCTTCGGATTGGCCAGCATCAGCCAGCGGCGGAAGGTGATGCCGTTGGTCTTGTTGGTGATGCGGCCGGGATAGAGATGATTGAGATCGTGGAACACGGTCTCCTTCATCAGGTCCGAATGCATCGCCGAGACGCCGTTGATGCGGTGCGATCCGACGAACGCCAGTTGCCCCATTCTCACCCGGCGGCCCGACCTCTCGTCGATCAGGGAGACCGAGGCCCTGAAATCGATATCGCCCGGCGCGCGCGCCTCCGCCAGCGCCAGATGCGCGACATTGATGCGATAGATGATCTCGAGATGGCGCGGCAGCAGGCGCTCGAACAGTTCGACCGGCCAGGTCTCGAGCGCTTCGGGCAACAGCGTGTGGTTGGTGTAGGACAGCGTATCCACCGTGATCTGCCAGGCTTCGTCCCAGCGGAAGTTGTGCAGATCGACCAGGATGCGCATCAGCTCGGTGACGGCCAGGCTCGGATGGGTGTCGTTGAGCTGCACCGCGGCCTTGGCGGCCAGACCGCGCAATTGCCCGTCGGAGCCGAGATGGCGCTTGATCAGATCCTGCAACGAGGCCGAAACGAAGAAATATTCCTGGCGCAATCGCAATTCGCGGCCCGCCGGGCTCTCGTCATTCGGATAGAGGAACTTGCAGATCGATTCGGCGCGCGCCTCCTCGGCGCTGGCGCCGAGATAGTCGCCGGTATTGAAGACGTCGAGCCGGAGCGGGTCGGGCGAGCGCGCCGACCATAGCCGCAGCGCGTTGACGTGCTGGCCGCGCCAACCGACGATCGGCGTGTCGTAGGCAACCGCTTGCACGGTTTCGCCGGGGTGCCAGATCGCAATATCGCGGCCGCGGTCCTCGCGGTGTTCGACGCCGCCGCCGAAATGCACGTGATAGACTACTTCGGGCCGTTGGAATTCCCAGGGGTTGCCGAAGCTCAGCCATTCGTCGGGATATTCCTGCTGCCAGCCTTGCGCGATGATCTGGCGGAACAGGCCGAAATCGTAGCGTATGCCATAGCCGATCGCGGGAATGCCAAGCGTCGCCATGCTTTCCATGAAGCAGGCGGCGAGCCTGCCGAGACCGCCATTGCCGAGCGCCGCGTCCGGCTCGCATTTGCGCAGATCGGCCAGGCCGACGCCGAGATCTCCCAGCGCCACCTCGAATAACGGCAACAGTCCCATATTGTTCAGGGCGTCGCCGAACAGGCGGCCGATCAGAAATTCCAGGCTGAGGTAATAGACCCGCTTGGCGCCGGCATCGTAGCTGCGCTTTTCGGCGTTCAGCCAGCGGTGCACGATACGGTCGCGCAGCGCCAGCGCCGCTGCCTTGTACCAGTCGTACTTGGTTGCCATTGCGGCATCCTTGCCGATGGCGAGCCGCAATTTGCCGAGGATGGCGCTTTTGATCTCCGTCAGCGCCAGTTCGTCAATAGGCTGCTCGGGGGCGGGCAAATTCACCGGGAAGGATTGATCGGACACTTCGCTATCCCTCAACATCAGGTCGGATCACATGATACGCGCTGGCGGCCGGGATCGAAACCCGGCACGGTTCCGATTGTACGTGCGTGCACGAATATTATGCAATTAACGGGCCGATTTTGACATGCTCTCGCCGGCGGAAAATTCTACTCAGCCGTCCCGGCGAAAGCCGGGACCCATAACCACCGACCTCAGAGTAGATTGGACAGATCGCTCCAGTCGAGATTCTCTCGTTCGATCAACTCGACTTTCCAGTCCGGTCGCCAGTTTTTCAACTATTTCTCCCGCGCGATCGCTTCGCGCGCAGTTGCGAAGGCCTCCACATATACGAGTCGGTGGCCGCCGTATTTCTTGACAATTTCCGAACCAAAGCCTGCGCGGTGCTGCCCCAGCCGAAATCGAAGATTATGGGTGACACCGGTGTAGAGCGCGCCGTGTTGGCGGCTGGCAAGAATATCAATCCAATACGTGTCCGCAGTCATAGTTTGTGCGATCCCGCGTTCGCCGGGACGACAATGAGAATTAGAACAGATTAAGAACACTTTAGCAACTGCTTGATATATCATAGTGATTCGGCGCGCTGCCGCCACCATATCTAGCGCTCACCCAAGCTTTCGAGGACTACATGTCCACCATCGCCTTCGATGCCTTCGCGCTCAACCGTATCGCCGACTTCGCCCGCTCGCTGTCGCGGCTGCATCTGGCTTCCCGCCGGCAGCCCATCGACGATGACGCCATCGACCGGGAGTTCAACGCGGTCTGCCTGTCGGTCTGGGGCTACACCACAGACGATTTCGCGGACGACTTGTTTTCCAGCGAGGATCAGGCATTTCTCGATGGGCTCGACGAAGCGAAGGCGCGCATCTTTGCCGGGAGCCAAGGCTACGACCTGGTTGGCGATCACGGCATGCTGACGGACTGGTGGGGCTATTGCTGGATGATACTGGCCGAACAGCGCGGCCTGCTGACGCCGGAAAACCGCGCGGCGGCGCGCGCGCGAATCGAGGAGAAATATCGGTCCGCGCCGAACGTGATCGGTGTCATCGTCGGGCGCTGAAATTCAGTCGGCGTCCGCCCGCTTGTCCCGCGCCGCGGACGGCTTGGGTGTCATGGCCGCGGGCAATGCCTCGCCACGGCTCAACTCCTGCGGCATCGCGTCACCGGCGACCGTTTCGGCGGCTACGGGCGCTACTTTCATGCCGCCGAGCCGTGCGCGGACCTCCGGGGTCAGGCCTGGATAGGAGGCGACCGGTGTGAATTCGGCGCTGTCGCTGGTACCGGCCTTGGGGCCGGAATAGGCCACCAGCCCGCTGGTGGTGGCAATCACGTCGCCCGGACGCAGCGAAGGGTCGAGCGTCAGGTCGATCGGCGCGAGCCCCGCGGGGTCGCGGCCGTTGCAGGTGCAGTCGGGGCGCAGCGCCTTGCGATAGGCATAGGCGTTCTGACTGTCGGCATAGCGCTCGCCGCTGACGGAGGAGGCGCTATCGATCGAGCTGCCGAAGAAGACTTTTGTCGGACTTGCCGGGCAGAAGGCCTGGCACATCTGCGCCGGAGTCGTGCCGCCCCGCGCCGTCAATGGGAAATACCGGCCATCGCAGCTGCGGACGCAAAAGGCCGGCCCACTGCCCGCCGATGCCAGCGGGCGCGGCGGCAGGGCGGGCTGGTTGAGGCCGTTCGGATCGGCGTAGAAATCCGCCTGCGCGGCGGCTCTAGGCTGCGGTTTCTGAAAGGCGCCAAAGAAAAAATCGAGCAGGCTCTCGGCGGCCGCCAAGCGCGGCGCAGCGAGTACGGCGGCGGCGAGCACGGCGGCGCCCACGAGCCCTACGCAGCGTCCACTGCGCAGATAAATTACCCAAATACGCAACGCTTACCCCACCCGACGCGATCAACCCAAGAGCTTCAGGATTACTTCAGCCCGTATTGACCTTAGTGGCGGATGGTAAACGAGCGGTGAGCAGGCGCCGGATCGGCTGCAAGAAATGCCCGGCTGTGACCTCTCCCCCGCGGAGCGCGGGGCGAGGGGGAAGCGAACCGCTCACTCCTTCAGGAATTCAGCGGCCTTATAGAGCGAGCGGAAGGTAATGCCGGCTTCGGCGAAGTTTTCGGTGGCCCCTTCCTCGCGGTCGACCATGGTAAATACCAGCGCGATCTCGCCGCCGGCGTCGCGCACGGCTTCCGCAGCCTTCAGCGCCGAGCTGCCGGTGGTGGTGACGTCCTCGACGATCACCACGCGTTTGCCTTGCAGGCTCTCGCCTTTGGCGAGACCTTCGACCGCGAGCCGAGCGCCATGCTCCTTCGGCTTTTTGCGCACGAAGAACGCTCCGATCGGATGACCCTTGATCCAGGACAGCTGCGCCAGCGCGCCGGCCAGCGGCACCGCGCCCATTTCCAGGCCGCCGACATAATCAAGGCCATCGTCCTTCAGCGCCTCATAGGTCAGCTCCGCCAGCAGTGCGGCGCCTTCGGGATCGAGCATGGTCGGCTTGAGATTGAAGTAGAAGTCGCTCTTGCGGCCAGAGGCCAGCGTGATTTCGCCACGGCCAAATGAGCGCTGGCGGATGATGTCGGCGAGGCGGGCGCGGGAGGCGGATTTGGACAAAGGTGTTTTCTCTTATATGGCGGCGCAATCTATCGGCGGATGCGGGCACATTCCAGCGCCGAAGTGCGCCGTCAACAGCGTAGGCCATGCGAACGGCGCGCGGCGCCCCTGCGGCGAGAGGCAGGCAAGGAGGGGCGGGCCTTTTGCGGCAGGCCCATGACGATGCTACAGACGCTGCCATCGCCAACGCCCAAGAGGCCTCAATGACCATCGAACTCCACACCTGGAACACGCCGAACGGCCGCAAGATCTCGGTTGCGCTGGAGGAGATGGGGCTGCCGTACCGGGTTTTTCCGGTCAACATCACCAAGGGCGAGCAGATGGCACCCGAGTTCCTCAAGATCAGCCCCAACAACAAGATCCCCGCGATTGTCGATCCCGACGGGCCCGGCGGCAAATCCGTCTCCATCTTCGAGTCTCGGCGCGATCCTGCTCTATCTCGGCGAGAAGACCGGCAAGTTCCTGCCGGTGCCGCTGATCGAGCGGATCCCGGTCTATGAGTGGCTGATGTGGCAGATGGGCGGCTTCGGGCCGATGCCGGGCCAGGTCCATCACTTCATCGCGCTGGAGAACGAGACCGACCGCGCCTATGGCCTGAAGCGCTACATGGCGGAGACCCGCAGGCTCTATGGCGTACTGGATCGCCGGCTGGCGGATCGCGAGTTCGTCGCCGGCGCGTTATCGGTCGCCGACTTTGCCATTCTCGGCTGGGCCTGGCGGCATCCCCGCCACAAGGTAGACTTGGCGGATTTTCCGCAGGTCGGCCGCTGGTACGACGCGCTGATGGCGCGCCCCGGCGTCAAGCGCGGCATGGAAGCAAAATTGGACTGAGATTCAGTGCAACCGCTTCGCGAGCCCACCCACCGCTGTCATCGCCCGACTTGATCGGGCGATCCAGTAAACGCCGGCGCCAACGACAAAGCAACCTGCCCCTACTGCGTCGTTGCATCAAGCGCCGCGGATCACGGCAGCGTCTCTGGAATACTGGGTCGCCCGATCAAGTCGGGCGATGACCGTTGAGGGCTTGCATCAATGCGCCTCTTCCCAACTGTCCCCGGCGCTGGCCTCGACCTGCAGCGGCACCGACAGCAGCACCGCCGGGAACGGCGCGTCCTGCATGACATGCTTGATCACCGGCAGCGTCGCCGCCACTTCGTCGTCGGGCACCTCGAAGATCAGTTCGTCGTGCACCTGTAATAGCATCTGCGCCGACAATTGCTTCTCGGCCAGCGCGTCCTCCATCCGGACCATGGCGCGGCGGATGATGTCGGCGGCGGTGCCCTGCAATCTGGCATTGATCGCGGCGCGTTCGTTGAACGAGCGCACCGAGGCGTTGGAAGCCTTGATGTCGGGATAATGACACTTGCGGCCGAACAGCGTTTCGACATAACCGTGGCTGCGGCAGAAATCCCGCGTGGTGTCCATGTAGGCGCGGATGCCCGGAAAACGCTCGAAATATTTCTTGATATAGGCACTGGCTTCCTCGCGGGCGATACCGAGCTGGTTGGCGAGGCCGAAGGCGGAGATGCCGTAGATGATGCCGAAATTGATCGCCTTCGCCCGGCGACGTACCTCGACCGGCATGTCTTTGACGGCAACGCCGAACATTTCCGACGCCGTCATGGCATGAATGTCGAGCCCGTCGCGGAAGGCCTGCTTGAGCACGGGAATGTCGGCAATTTCAGCCAACAGGCGCAGCTCGATCTGGGAGTAATCCGCCGACACCAGTTTGTGGCCCGCGGTGGCGATGAAGGCGCGGCGGATCTTGCGGCCGTCCTCGGTGCGCGCCGGAATGTTCTGCAGGTTCGGTTCGTTCGACGACAACCGGCCGGTGGTGGTCGCCGCCAGCGCGTAGGTGGTGTGAACGCGATGGGTCTGCGGATGCACATAGGTTGGCAGCGCGTCGGTATAGGTCGATTTCAGTTTTGATACCTGGCGCCATTCCAAAATTTTCTTCGCGAATTCATGGCCCTGTTCGGCGAGGTCGTCGAGGATCTGCGCCGAGGTGGACCACGCCCCGGTCTTGGTCTTGGTGCCGCCGGGAATGCCCATCTTGCCGAACAGGATGTCGCCGATCTGCTTGGGGCTGCCGACATTGATCGGCTCTCCGGCCAGCTCCTGGAGCTCGGTTTCGACGCGCGCCGCGGTCTGGGCAAATTCGCCCGACAGCCGCGACAGCACCTGGCGGTTGATCGAGATGCCGCGCCGCTCCATGCGCGCCAGCACCGAGATCAGGGGCCGTTCCAGCGTCTCATAGACCGTGGTCATGTGCTCGGCGACCAGCCGCGGTTTCAAGATGCGCCACAGCCGCAGCATCACATCGGCATCCTCGGCCGAATAGGCCGTTGCCTTGTCGATCTCGACCTGATCGAAGCTGAGTTTAGCCTTGCCGCTGCCGGTCAGTTCGCCATGGGTCACGGTGGCATGGCCGAGCCAGCGCTCGGCCAGCGCGTCGAGCCCGTGGGCATTGCGCCCGGCGTCCAGCACATAGGAAATCAGCTGGACATCGTCATGGTTGCGAACGGTGATGCCCTGCTGGGCCAACACCACGGCCGTGAATTTGAGGTTGAAGCCGATCTTCAACAGCCCTTCCGATTCCAATAGCGGCCGCAGCGCGGCAAGCGCCTCAGCGCGACCAATCTGATCCGATGCCAAGCCAGCGGCGAACAGGCCGGCGCCGTCACCGGACTGCTTATGGCCGAGCGGGATATAGCAGGCGTCGTTGGGCGCGAGCGACAGCGCCAGGCCCGAGATTTCGGCCTGCATCGGGTCGATCGAGTTCGCCTTGGCCTCGATGGCGAACTGGCCGGCATCGTGAATCCGGGCGATCCAGTCCTGGAGGTCGTCGAGACTGCGCACGGTCTTGTATTGGCTGCGATCGACCGGGATCTTGCGCGCCTCTTCAGCGCGCGCCGCAGCCAGCGCGTGAGGGGTGAAGGTTTCCGCGTTTGTTTGAGCTCTGCCTCTCCCCGCGCTCGGTGCGCCCCCTCTCCCGCTTGCGGGGGAGGGCTGGGGTGGGGATACCCCACGGGGACTGCCGATGCCGCTTTCCCCCACCCGGCGCTCCGCGCCGACCTCCCCCGCAAGCGGGAGAGGTAAGGAACCGGCGCTCCGCGAGGACTCCTCGGAAAAGCCAGCACCGTGGTGCGATCTGCTCTTGTTCTTCTCGTCCGCCTCCACGCTGGCCGGATTGATCTGCGCATAGTCGGCGACGCGGCGGGTCAACGTGGCAAATTCCATCGCCTTCAAGAACGCGATCAGCTTGCGGGCGTCGGGCTCATGCACCGCGAGATCGTCAAGCGGGACCTCCAGCGTCACCTTGTCGTCGAGCAGCACCAGCTGTCGCGAGATCCGCGCCTTCTCGGCGTTCTCGATCAACGATTGGCGCCGCTTCGGCTGCTTGATCTCGCCGGCGCGCGTGAGCAGGCTTTCCAGATCGCCATATTCGACGATCAACTGGGCCGCGGTCTTGATACCGATGCCCGGCACCCCCGGCACATTGTCGGTCGAATCCCCCGCCAAGGCCTGCACCTCGACCACCTTTTCCGGCGGCACGCCGAACTTCTCGATCACCTCGGCAATGCCGATGCGGCGGTCCTTCATGGTGTCGTACATCGTCACTTGATCGGTAACGAGCTGCATCAGGTCCTTGTCGGAAGAGACAATGGTGGTGGTCGCGCCCCGCTCACCGGCCTGCCGCGCATAAGTGGCGATCAGATCGTCGGCCTCGAAGCCGGATTGCTCCAGGCAAGGCAGATCGAAGGCACGCACCGCCTCGCGGATCAGCGGAAATTGCGGAATCAGATCGTCCGGCGCCGGCGGCCGGTGCGCCTTGTAATCGGGATAGAGCTTGTTGCGGAAGGTTATCTCGGATTTGTCGAACACGATGGCGAGATGGGTCGGCCGGTTGTCCGGCGGCATGTCGCGCAACAGCTTCCACAGCATGTTGCAAAACCCCAGCACGGCATTGACATTCAACCCGTCGGACTTGCGGTTGAGCGGCGGCAGCGCGTGATAGGCGCGGAAGATGTAGGAGGAACCGTCGACCAGAAAGACGTGATCGCCCCTGGCGGGGGCTTGGACGGCAATGGGTTTGGCGGCGGCTTGTTCAGTCGTTTTCGGCATGGCCGCAATCTAGGGATTTTCACGTCTGATTGACAGCCTTCCAACGCCACATCGGCCGTGATTTTTGTGCGCCGGAAGTGGTTGCGTCGGCGCCCGTTCCATGTCCCCCTGCACCATCAGGCAGGAGAAACAACCATGACCGCGCACCTCGATCTGCTGACGGAGAAGCTGCGGTCGGTCGAGGCCGAGATCGAGGCTGAAATGGCGAAGCGGCGGGAAGAACTGCGCTTCCAGGTCGTGAACCACCGCATCGTATTCGAGCAAGAGGTGCTGCGGCTGCAGCGCGCGATCAAGACGCGGGCGTTGCGTTATCTGATCGAGGCCAATCCGCTGATGATCCTGAGCGCGCCGGTGATCTACTCGCTGATCGTTCCGATCGCGCTGGCCGACATCTGGGTGATGGCCTACCAGGCGATATGTTTTCCGGTCTACCGGATTCCGAAGGTGCGGCGCCGCGACTACTTGGTCTTCGACCGCCACCATCTCGCTTATCTCAACATCATTGAAAAGATCAATTGTGCCTATTGCTCCTACGCCAACGGCGCCATTGCCTTCGTGCGCGAGGTGGCGGCGCGCACCGAGGTCTACTGGTGCCCGATCAAGCACGCCCGCCGCGTGCTCGGCCCGCATCCGCACTATCAGGGATTTGCGGATTTCGGCGACGCCGAGGGGTTTCAATCCAGGCTGAAGCAGATGAAGGATGGCGTGAAGATCGACGGGGCGCAGTAACGAGGTTGTAATCCACAGGTCGTCATCGCCCGGCTTGACTGGGCGACCCAGTACGCCGCGGCCATCCTTTTTGAAAACACGAGGCCTCTGGAATACTGGGTCGCCCGATCAAGTCGGACGATGACAGCGGAGGCAGTGCGGCAGCGGAGGTAGAGCGATGACGCCGGTGGTTGGGCGCGAGCGAAAGATCTACTCCGCCGCCTGCAACATCCGGTCTGCTTTTTTCGGCGCGATCCAGAACATCGCCGGGCGTTCGAACAGGAAATCGGCTCCGGCGAGATGCGCGAGCCGCCAGATCGCCAGCGCACCGGCGATGCCCGCGATCGTGACGATCAGCGAAATCGTGCCGATGTCGTGGATTGGCCCGGTGTGCAATAGCAATGTCCGAGTCGCGGCCATCGGCAGGAAGAACGCCAGATAGATCACGATGGAATGCTCGCCGCAGAAGCGCAAGGATTTCAGCCAGCGCGCCCGCGCCAGCAGCGTGCCCGTGGTGACGATGGCGCAGGCGCCGCACAGCCCGAGCGTCAGCGAGATCAGCGGCCGCTCGCTGAAACCGAAATAGACCAGGCTGCCGTCGAGCACGGCCCAGATTACCAGTGCGGCCAGTGCCAGCGTTGGGCGGGCCCGCGCGCGGTCCGATAATGCGAACACCTCGGCCGCGAACAGATAGCCGGTGTAGATATAGACGAAGCGAGCGCAGAACTCGTCGATCACGGTCCAGCCGGTCTGCACCTGTGCGCTCTCCAGCAATGCCGCGACACCCCAAATCGCCGGCGCCGGCAGGCGTCGCGTCGCCTTGATGACCACAAAGAACACCGGCAGCAGATAGATGAACCACAGCGTGCCAAACGGTTCGATGAAGGATTCAAGATACGAGAAGCCGACACCGGCCCAGCCACTCTCGGCGGCGAAGTGGGGGGCCTTGAAAGCAAACTGGATCGTCACCCACAGTCCATAGAAATAGGCGAAGTGGACCAGCTTGCGGTCGAGATAAGTGCGCCAGTCGCGCTCGATGACGATGGGGAGGAACAGCCCGGAGATCAGGAAGAAATCCGGCATCCGGAACGGTTTGGCGAACGCGACCAACAGGTGCATGAAGCCCCTCTCGCCCGCCGCCAATTCGACGCCCAGCACCGAATGCATCATCACCACCATGACGATGCAGATGCCCTTGGCGTAGTCGACCCAGTCGACCCGCGCGGGCGCTGACCCCACCGGCCAAACCGGCGGAGCGGAGCCTTCGGTGACCGCCGCTGTCCTGTTTCCAGTCATCGGTGTTCCTTTTCGACGCGCGATGACGGCATTATCGAGCCCCAAGGTTTCATTCTGCTTTATTCATACAAATGACATGCCGAATCAGGCACCGCTTTACCTCGGCTTTCCGGTTTCCCCTCCGGTCCGGAAATGCTTTAAGACCCCGACAAATCGATCATCCTGTTAACCATACCGAGCGGGTTGCTTCATGCGCATTGCGATGATTGGCACGGGCTATGTGGGGCTGGTGTCCGGCGCCTGCTTCGCGGATTTCGGCCACCACGTCACCTGCGTGGACAAGGACGGTGACAAGATCGCCGCTCTGCGCCGGGGCGAGATCCCGATATTCGAGCCTGGCCTCGACGCGCTGGTTGCTTCCAACGTCAAGGCCGGGCGGCTCGACTTCGCCACCGATCTGGCGGCCCCGGTGGCCGGTGCGGACGCGGTCTTCATCGCCGTCGGCACGCCGTCGCGACGTGGCGATGGCCATGCCGATCTGAGCTACGTTTATGCTGCCGCCCGCGAGATCGCCGCCGTGCTTTCCGGCTTTACCGTGGTGGTCACCAAATCGACCGTGCCGGTCGGCACCGGCGACGAGGTCGAGCGGCTGATCCGTGAAGCCAATCCGTCGGCCGACATGGTGGTGGCTTCCAATCCGGAATTCCTGCGCGAGGGGGCCGCCATCCGCGACTTCAAGTTCCCCGACCGGATCGTGGTCGGCACATCGGATGAGCGGGCGCGCAAGGTGCTGGGCGACATCTACCGGCCGCTGTCGCTCAACCAGGCGCCGCTGATGTTTACCGAGCGGCGCACCGCCGAGCTGATCAAATACGCCGCCAACGCCTTCCTCGCCACCAAGATCACCTTCATCAACGAGATCGCCGATCTCGCCGAAAAGGTCGGCGCCAACGTCCAGGAAGTGGCCCGCGGCATCGGGCTGGACAACCGCATCGGCACCAAGTTCCTGCATGCCGGGCCGGGCTTCGGCGGCTCGTGTTTTCCCAAGGACACCCGGGCGCTGGTCAAGATCGCGCTCGATCACGAGGTGCCCTTGCGGATTGTCGAGGCCGTGCTCGCGGTCAACGACAACCGCAAGCGCGCCATGGCGCGCAAGGTATCGAACGCCGTGGGCGGCAGCCTGCGCGGCAAGACCGTGGCGGTGCTCGGCCTCACCTTCAAGCCCGACACCGACGACATGCGCGAGGCGCCGTCGATCCCGCTGGTGACCGGGCTGTTGGACATGGGCGCCAAGGTGCGCGCCCACGATCCCGTCGGCATGGAAGCGGCGCGCCGCGAATTGCCCGACATCGACTATTGCGACGATCCCTATGCCTGCGCGCGCGGCGCCGACGCACTGGTGATCGTCACCGAATGGGTGCAGTTCCGCGCGCTCGATCTGGAACGCTTAAAGCGCGAGATGGCGCAGCCCGTGGTGATCGATCTCCGCAATATCTATCGGCCGGAAGACATGAAAGCGCTGGGCTTTGTCTACGAGAGCGTGGGCCGGGCGAGCGAGCCGAGGAGCTGAGGCTTAATTCCACGCCTTGCCGTTGAAAGAGGGCGACCACACGGGTCGCCCCTTGTAGTTGGATCTTATGTAGGGGCGCCCCTTGTGGGCGCCCTGTTTCAACGTCACCGCTGTTTCTTCTTCAACGAACTTTCCCGCCGTGAAGAACCCAACGAGAGATGGCTATCGCTTCGCTCTACCCATTTTTGCGAGCTACGAGCTGCGGGTGGTGCGGTAGCCCGCATGAGCGCGGCGACATGCGGGAAGCCAAGGAAAGATAGACCCGGATGTCGCGGCGCTTGGGGGCGGCGGCGGGGGCCAACGCTCCGGCGCGCGTATTTGTCAGACCGTATCCATTGACCACCGGCTGCCGCGCTTGTATCTACATTGTATAATAAAATGTTGGAGGCCGAGCATGAAGGTGGCGTTTCAGAAGTGGGGCAATAGCCTTGCGCTGCGCGTGCCAAAAGCATTCGCCGACGAAATAGGTGCCCGCGACGGCAAGGCCGCGGAAATGACCGTGAGCCATGGCAAACTAGTGATCGAGATTGTGCCGGCGCGACGGCGCGGGCGTCGCTATAAGCTCGACGAACTGGTCGCCGGTATTACCCCGGACAACCGTCACGAAGAAGTGGATTGGGGGCCGGGCGTTGGCAACGAAGTCTGGTAACTATTGCCCCGAGGCTGGCGACTTCATCTGGGTTGATCTTGACCCCACCGTTGGCCACGAACAGAGCGGTCGACGACCGGCGATCGTCTTGTCAGCACACAACTACAATGCCGTGGCCGGACTTTGCGTGATCTGCCCAATCTCGAGCCACGTGCGGGACTATCCGTTCGAGGCCAGGCTGCCCGATAGTGCGAATATCCGTGGGGTTGTGTTGGCCGACCAGCCCCGCAGCGTCTCTTGGGAAAAGCGCCCGATCAAGCATGCCGGACGCGCACCTGACATCGTGCTCACCGAGGTGCGCGAACGTCTGGCGGCGCTGCTCGGGATCGACTGATCGCCTTCCTCTTCCGGCAGCTAGTGGATCGATTCCATGAAGCTTATCCTATGGAGGCTTGCTCGGACCTCATCCTGAGAACGCGCTTGCGCGTTGATAAGGCGACAGGTTGGACCGACCTCGGACGTCATCACCCGACTTGATCGGGTGATCCAGTACGCCGCGGCGGTAAGGCTAGACGAACATTCTCTGGAGTATTGGGTCGTCCGGTCAAGCCGGATGATGACAGCTTTGCCCATTCGATCTGTGCGGTCCCTTGGCAAAATTATTTTTGCTTATCGCTTACCCCAATCGCAAAGCCGTCTAAAAAGCCTCTCACTCCACCAAGGATCACGTCGTGCGCGCCTTCGACACGCCCCTTCCCATTGACGCCGTGCTCGACGAACTCGCGCGCACGCTCGCCGACCGCACCGCCGCGGTGCTGGTGGCGCCGCCGGGGGCCGGCAAGACCACGCGGGTGCCGCTGGCGCTTTTGGATGCGCCCTGGGTGAACGGCAAAAAGATCATCGTCCTGGAGCCGCGGCGGATCGCGGCGCGGGCGAGCGCCGAGCGGATGGCGCAGACGCTTTCAGAGCGGGTCGGCGAGACCGTCGGCTACCGGGTCCGGTTCGGCTCGAAGGTGTCGCGCGCGACCCGGATCGAGGTCGTCACCGAGGGCATCTTCTCGCGCCAGATTCTCGACGATCCGGAATTGACAGGTGTTGCCGCGGTGCTGTTCGACGAGTTCCACGAACGCTCGCTCGATGCCGATCTCGGACTGGCGCTGGCGCGCGACGCGCAAACTGGTCTGCGCGAGGATCTTCGCATCCTCGTGATGTCGGCGACGCTGGATGGCGCGCGGGTGGCGCGGCTGCTCGGCGACGCGCCTGTCATCGAGAGCCTCGGCCGCAGCCATCCGGTCGAAACGCGCTATCTTGGCCGCAAGGCCGATGCGCCACTGGAGCGACAGATGGCGGATGCGATCGCAACGGCGCTGCGCGCCGACCCCGGTTCGGTGTTGGCCTTTCTGCCGGGTGCCGCGGAAATCCGCCGCACCCAGGATCTTCTCGCCGAGCGCATCCATGATGCTTCGGTCGAGATCGTGCCGCTGTTCGGCGCGCTCGATGCCGCGGTGCAGGATCGCGCCATCAGGCCGGCGCCGAAGGGCCGCCGCAAGGTGGTGCTGGCGACCTCGATTGCCGAGACCTCGCTGACCATCGAGGGCGTGCGCATCGTCGTCGATTGTGGCATGGCGCGGGTGCCCCGCTATGAGCCCGACATCGGGCTGACACGGCTTGAAACCGTGCGCGCCTCGCGCGCCGCGGTCGACCAGCGCCGGGGTCGCGCCGGCCGCACCTCGCCGGGGGTCTGCTACCGGCTCTGGGACGAGCCGCAGACCGCCTCGTTGGCCGCCTATACCCAGCCGGAAATCCTCAGCGCCGATCTTTCCTCGCTGCTGCTCGACCTCGCGCAATGGGGGGTGAGTGACCCCGCCATGTTGGCCTTTCTCGATGCGCCGCCCGCCCCCGCGTTGAAGGAAGCGAGAAGCCTTTTGCGCGATCTCGGCGCGCTCGATGCCGATGGACGGATCACGGCGGAAGGCCAGAGCCTGCGTGCGCTGGCGCTGCCGCCGCGGCTGGCGCGGATGATCGTGGATGCGCATCGGCGCGGCGCCGGCGCCGAGGCCGCGCAGATCGCGGCCGTGCTGACCGAGCGCGGGCTGGGCGGCGACAGCGTCGATCTCGATGCAAGGCTCGATCTATTCCGCCGTGATCGTGCGCCACGTGCCGCGAGCGCGCGCAGCCTGGCGCAGCGCTGGGCCGCGCAGGTCAATGTCAGCGAGGATGAGATCGGAAAGCCTGCCGGAGCGACCGCGCTTGCTTCTCCCGCCGCATCAGGGGGAGCGGCGTTATCAAGCGGCGTCATGCTCGCATTGGCCTTTCCGGACCGGGTCGCGCGCAACCGCGGCAACGGCAGCTTCGTGCTCGCCAATGGGCGCGGCGCAGCGGTCGATCAGGCCTCGCAGCTTTCGCGCGCGCCTTTCATCGCGGTCGCCGAGCTCGCAGGGACCGCCGCCAACGGGCGCATCCTGTTGGCGGCGCCGATCACCCAGGCTGAGATCGAGGGGCTGTTTGCCGAAGAGATCGACAGCGCGGAGGAGATTTCGTTCGACCGCACCGCCATGGCCTTGCGGGCGCGCCGCCGGAAGAGACTGCACGCGATCACGCTGTCGGAAGCGCCGATGGCGCTGAAGCCGTCGGCCGAGACCGCCGCGGTCCTGGCCGAAGGCCTGATCGCCGCCGGCCTCGACCGGCTGCCATGGTCCAAGCCCGTGCTGCAATGGCGCGGCCGCGTCAGCTTCCTGCGCAGCGCCGAGGGCGAAACTTCGGAGCACATCTGGCCCGATCTGTCCGATGCGGCGCTGGCCGCGCAACGCGATCGCTGGCTGGTTCCAGCACTGTACGACAAGACATCGTTGAAGGAGCTTTCGTCCCAGGATCTATCGGAAGCGCTGATGCTGTTGTTGCCCTGGGAATTGCGTGCGCGGCTGGAGCGCGAGGCGCCTTCGCATTTCGAGGCGCCCACCGGCACCCTGCTTCCGATCGATTACGAGGCCGAGCAGGGACCGACGATTGCAGTCAGGCTGCAGGAATTGTTCGGTCTGAACAGCCATCCGTCGGTGGCGAAAGGAGCGGTACCGCTGGTGCTGGAACTGTTGTCGCCGGCGCACCGGCCGGTGCAGGTGACCCGCGACCTGCCGGGTTTCTGGCGCGGCAGCTACGCGGCCGTGCGCTCCGATCTGCGCGGACGCTATCCGCGGCATCCCTGGCCGGAAGATCCCGCAAGCGCAATGCCGACCCGCAGGGTGAAACCGCGGGGGACATGAGCGCGACCCGCGCCTTGAAACGGCGATGGGCGGGCGGTTTTGTTATTCCCGTTAACCGGCCGCTCATCCTTATTGCAGGAATGATAGCGTTCGCCGCTGCCGCGAATAGCGATTTGGCTCCGGGCGTGGTGTTATCGGGATCCTGACAACGAGTAACTGGCGTCATGCGTAATCTAATGATTTTTGCAGCGATCATGGTCGGCCTTGGCACCCTGATGGCGCAGGTGGCGGACAGGATGACGGCGACGACACCGGCGCTGGCCAGCGTGGTGTCGCGCAGGGCCGCGCCGGAAGCGACGATCGGGCAGGGCGGCGGTCGCAGCCTCAGCATCCCAAGCGATCCCCGTGGCCATTTCCTGACCGAGGGCCGCATCGATGGCCAGCGTATCGACTTCATGGTCGATACCGGCGCGTCGCTGATCGCACTCAACGAAACGTCCGCGGCGCGGTTCGGGCTGCGTCCGTCCCGCGGCGATTACAACGCCAGCGTCACCACCGCCAACGGTACCATCAAGGCGGCGCGCACCCGCCTCGCCATGGTCGATATCGGAGGTCTCGTCGTGCGCAATGTCGATGCCATGGTGCTGCCCGATGAGGCGCTGTCCGAGAACCTGCTCGGTCTGTCGTTTCTATCGAAGCTCAGCCGCTTCGAGTACGCCAATGGCCGGATGGTGCTCGAGCAGTAGGACCCTAGCCAGATCTAAGCCGTCGCCGGCACCGGCAATACGGTCACCGCCTTGATCTTCTCCATCGCAAAACGCGAGGTGACGTTCTTCAGAGGCACCGCGCCGATCAGCTTTTTGTAGAACACATCGTAGCTTTGCATGTCCGCGACCACTACGCGCAGCATGTAGTCGACGTCGCCCGCCATCCGGTAGAACTCCATCACCTCGGGCATGGCGCTGACGGCGTCGGCAAACTTCCGAAGCCAGCCTTCCGAATGATCGGCGCTCTCGACCGAGACGAACACGGTAAGGCCGAGCCCGACCTTGTTCTGATCGACCAGTGCGACCCGGCGCAGGATCACCCCGTCGCTTTCAAGCCGCTGGATGCGCTTCCAGCACGGCGTCGAGGATAACCCTACCCGGTCCCCGATCTCGGCCACGGAAAGGGAGGCGTCGTCCTGAAGCACCATCAGGATCTTGCGGTCGATCGCATCCAGACGACGAGGCTCGTTGAGTTGGGCGGCTAGATCTGACATTTCAAGAACTTTGTTCCATAGATGAGGCTATCGAACCTCATATATAGAAAATTCTTCTCTAACAAGTGTTAATTCGTTGTTCGCGATCAGACCACAGCCGGGCCTGGCCTTAAAAGCGCTTCAACTTCATCACGTTGCGGGGCGCCCAACGCACCACCATGACGGGTGCATTTCAATGCGGCCGCGGCGGAAGCAAATCGCAGCGCCTCGGCCAGATCCTGCTTTTCGGTTATCGCGAGCGCGAAGGCGCCGTGGAAGACATCGCCGGCGCCCAGCGTGTCCACGGCATCCACCGGGAAGGCCGGCATTTGTCGCAGAGTCTGGTGTTCGTCGAGCCACAAGACGCCGTTTGCACCCAACGTTCCCGATGGGAATGCCGGGGTCAGCTTGGCGATCCTCTTGAGCGCCTCGGCGTCGTCATCGACGCCCGCGGTCTCTCGGAGTTGCTCGCTGCAGAACATCAGATGCGACGATGCGGTCAGAAGCCTCTCTCGCAGCGACATCGCGCGGTCGATACCGACAATGACCGGAATGCCGCGGCGGCGTGCCTCGACGCAGAGATCGGTGCCGAATTCCGCGCAGCGGCTTTCGATCAGGACGGCGCTGCAGTCCTCCAGCAGTCGATCGGCGTCGGGCAGGCGGACCTTCCACAATTGTGGATCGCGGAAGGTCACGATCGTGCGCTCGCCGCCGGGGTCGATCATGACGGTCGAGATCGCTGTCACCAAGCCCGGCATGTGCACGAGGTGTCGGGTGTCGACGCCCTCTTGCGAAAGCTGATCGAAGAGATAGGCCGCTGAGGTTTCGCCGGCGTCGCCGACCGGACCGCAGATCGAGGCGCGACCGCCGAGACGGACGATCCCGATCGCGGCATTGAGCGCGTTACCGCCGCAGATCTCGTCGAAATGGCTGGCTTGCTGTTTCGAGCCGTGCGCCGGCAAGCCCGCTACGCGAAACGTCAGGTCCCGCACCGGAATGCCGATGCAAAGGATGCGCGGCGGTAGTGCTGGCGCGGCAGCATTGAGATTTGCGTTTTTTCCTGCCATCCGATGGACCGGGAAACCTTCTGTTAATTGGCCTGCCAAGCCCCGGTTGAAGTCAAGTGCCCGTCGCCGGGCTGCTCTGCAGCCAGCGGCCGACCAGATGATGGGCAATCGCAAACGGGTGTGGTCCTGCAAGACCGTCCGGATGCTCTCTTTTCAACATCAGCGTCGCCTCGGACCGGTCGAACCAGCGAGCGTCCTCCAACTCAGCGCGGTCAACCACGATGTCCTCGGAAGTGGCGCGCGCGGTGCACCCGATCATCAGCGAGGACGGGTAGGGCCACGGCTGCGTCATGTAGTACTGGACGTCCGTGCAACGGATGCCGGACTCTTCGAGGATTTCGCGGCGCACCGCATCCTCGATGGTCTCGGCGGCTTCGACAAATCCTGCCAGGCACGACCACATTCCCGGCGGAAACTGCTTCTGCCGTCCGAGCAGGCATTTGTCGCCCGAGGTCACCAGCATGATCACGACGGGGTCGGTGCGCGGGAAGTGCTCGGCCTTGCAAGCGGGACAGTCGCGCTTCCAGCCACCTTCCTTCATCGACGTCCGGGTTCCGCAATTGGCGCAATAACCGTGGCGCTGATGCCAACTCACCATCGATTTCGCCATTGCAATCGCCGACAGCTGGTTGGGCGGCACCACTCCCTGCATCGCCATGCCGCGCAATTCGGTCACGGCGACATCATCGCGGGGGAGCAATTTTTCTACCGCCGCCGCCGCGATGCCCATGCCGAACACCGCGGCGCCGTCGCGCAGGCCTAAGAAGATCGTGCCGGGATTGGCGCCGACGGCCAACGCTTCGTCGATGCGGAGCAGCGCGCGAGGCCCGAAGGCCTCCTGTTTCACCACCAGCGAATCGCGATAGATGAGATAGGCGCGGGCGTCGGGGTGCTGTTCCAGCGCCATGAGCTTGGCATCGTCACCGCGCAGATGAGCGGCGCGATCCAGGATGTGGTTGATGAAGGCCGGCTGTCCCAGCGGGAACTCGTCGAAGGCTGTCATGTCCTAACCAAGCCAGATTTTACGGCGCAGGGCGCTGATGAAGTTTTGCACCTCCTCGGCATCGTGCGCGAGCGGCGGCATCACCCCCCAGACCGGACGCGGCCAGGCGACATCGCTGGAGCGTCGCGCGATCACGTGCACGTGCAGTTGTGGTACCAGATTGCCGAGGGCTGCGATATTCAGCTTGTCGCATTTGGTGATCGCTTTCAAGGCGCGGGCAACGCGGCTGATCTCGGTCATCAACTGCGCCTGCTCGACCTCCTCAAGGTCGATGATCTCCGCCACCTCCGACCGACGCGGCACCAGCAGCAGCCATGGGTAGTGCGCATCCTTGATCACAAGCACACGGCACAGCGGCAGGTCGCCGATATCGATGGTGTCTTCCTTGAGCCGTGAATGCAGCGACCATGCAGAGCTGTCGGCGGGCATGCGTATTCCCTCTTCACGGCAGGCCCGGGCCGGTGCCGCCGCCTAGCCCCGTGTTACAATAAACCAAGGGGAAACGGGATGCCCGCAACCTCGACGTGACGGCAACTAATGCCATTGCGGCTTTCCGCACAAGCCCTGCAAACTGCCTCCCTGCCCGCTTGCTTTCCTTGGCTTTTGGCCCCAAATAAGAGCCGGGAGATTGGCGGTGGACGAGCCACTCGCCAACCGGGTCAGGTCCGGAAGGAAGCAGCCCTAACGAGGTCCGGATCGGGTCGCTCGTCAGTCTCCTACCTTTTTCAGCGATTCGCGTCAGAAGCGGTGAGCCGCGGAGAGCTCGATTGCGCTCACTCGACGGCGTCGAAGCGCGTTATTCCGCAAAACGAGTGCGGATCGATCGATGACCGACGCGGGCATTTCCTCCATGGCCTCAAACGATGCGGAAGATGCTCCGAAGGGTGGTTTCGAGCTTGGCGTTCTGCCCGAGGCCGGCAGGCCATATCGCGTGTTGGCGCGCAAATACCGCCCATCCAGTTTCGAGGACCTGATCGGTCAGGATGCCGTGGTGCGAACGGTTTCCAACGCCTTCGAAACCGGGCGGATACCGCAGGCCTGGATCCTGACCGGCGTGCGCGGGGTGGGGAAAACCACCACCGCCCGGATTCTCGCCCGCGCGCTCAATTACGAACTGCCGGATGGATCGGTGAAGGGGCCGACCATCCATATGCCCGTGCCGGGCGTGCATTGCCAGGCGATCATGGAAAGCCGGCACATGGACGTGCTGGAAATGGACGCGGCATCCCACACCGGCGTCGACGATGTGCGCCAGATCAACGACAGTGTGCGCTATGCCCCGGCCAGTGCGCGCTACAAGGTCTACATCATCGACGAAGTCCACATGTTGTCGACGGCGGCCTTCAATGCGTTCCTGAAAACGCTGGAAGAGCCGCCGGAGCATGCCAAATTCGTGTTCGCGACCACCGAGATCCGCAAGGTGCCGGTGACGGTGCTGTCGCGCTGCCAGCGCTTTGACTTGCGCCGGGTCGAGGCCGACGTGCTGATGGCACATCTTGCCAATATCGCGGCGAAGGAAAACGTCGAGGCGGAGCCGGAAGCGCTCGGTATCATCGCGCGCGCCGCGGAAGGCTCGGTGCGCGATTCGCTGTCGCTGTTCGATCAGGCGATCGCGCATGCCGCCGGCCCGGTACGCGCGGACGCGGTGCGACAGATGCTCGGCCTCGCCGACCGCACCCGGGTGATCGATCTGTTCGAACAGCTGGCGCGCGGCGATATTGCCAGCGCGTTCGCCGAATTTCGCGTCCAGTACGACACCGGTGCCGATCCGATCGTGGTGCTGTCCGACCTCGCCGAATTCGTCAACTTCGTCACCCGGGTCAAGATCGTGCCGGCGACGGCCGACAACATAGCGTTCGGCGAGACCGAGCGGCGGCGCGCGCGTGACTTCGCCGCCAAGCTCTCGGTGCGGGTGCTGTCGCGAATGTGGCAGATGCTGCTCAAGGGCATTGCCGAGGTGCAGGCAGCGACGCGGCCGGCGGCGGCGGCGGAGATGGTCATGGTGCGCATTGCCTATGTCGCCGACATGCCGACGCCGGATGAAGCCATCAGGATGATCGAGCAGAACGGCGGCGCATCGCCGGCGATCGCGCCGAGCGCGGCGCCGCGCAGCGTGTCGGCTCCAGCCCCGGCGGGGCTGTCGATCGCTCAGCCTTCATCGGTGGCGGTGGTTCAGCCGTCGTCGGCACGGAGCACGGCTGCGCGACCACAAATGGTCGCCCCCGCGCCGGAGGCGCAATCCGCGCCCGCGGCGCGCAGGATTGCAAGCTTTCCGGAACTGGTGGCGCTGGCCGGCGAAAAGCGGGATCTGCTGACCAAGGCGGCGCTCGAAGCCGATGTCCGTCTGGTCCGGATCGAGGACGGAATGCTCGAAGTTGCGCTCGAGCGCAGCGCGGCGCGGACTCTGATCAACGATCTATCCCGCAAACTCGAGCAATGGACCGACCGGCGCTGGACGGTGATCGTGTCCAATGAAACCGGACAGCCGACGCTGCGTTCGCAACACGAAGTCGCCAAGAATGCGCGCGAGCGCGCCGCGGAGTCCGATCCGCGGGTGCAGGAGGTGCTGGCGCGTTTTCCGGGCACCAAGGTGGTCGAGGTGCGCAAGCTTGCCCCGGAGCCGCCGGAATCCGATGCTAGCGGTGAAGATCCCGCCGAGAGTTCCGACAGCGATGATCAATAGCAAATACAAGGAAATTTTTCATGGCTGATTTTCTCGGCATGATGAAGCAGGCAGCGCAACTGCAGTCGAAGATGCAGGCGATGCAGGAAGAACTCGGGCATGTCGAAGTCGAAGGCATCTCGGGCGGCGGTCTTGTCAGCGTGCGCATGACCGCGAAGATGGAAGTCAAGGCCGTCAAGATCGACCCCTCGCTGATCAAGGCCGACGAGCGCGAGATCCTCGAAGACCTGCTGGTGACCGCCCACAACGACGCCCGGCGCAAGGCGGAACTGGCTGGGCAGGAGAAGCTGCAGGCGCTGACCGGCGGGCTCGGACTGCCGCCGGGGTTGGGCCTCACCTGAGATGGCGACTGCCGTTGCCGGTCCTGAAATCGAACGCCTGATCCAGCTCCTGGCGCGGCTGCCGGGTCTCGGCCCGCGTTCGGCGCGGCGTGCGGCGCTGCACCTGATCAAGAAGCGGGAGGCGCTGATGACGCCGCTTTCGGCCGCCCTGCAGGTGGCGATCGACAAGATCGAGGTCTGCAAGACCTGCGGCAATATCGATACCCAGAATCCCTGCACGGTGTGCACCGATCAAAGACGCGACCGCGCCATCATCGTGGTGGTCGCCGACGTCGCCGATCTCTGGGCGCTGGAGCGCGCAAACGCCACCAACGGCTTCTACCATGTGCTGGGCGCCACCCTGTCGCCGCTCGATGGCGTCGGCCCGCAGGATCTGACCATCGACGCCCTGGTGGCGCGCGCGCATGACCCGCGCGTGAGCGAAGTCATTCTGGCCTTGAATGCGACCGTCGATGGCCAGACCACCGCGCACTACATCACCGACCTGTTGCAGGAAGCTCACGTCAAGGTGACGCGATTGGCGCACGGCGTGCCGGTTGGGGGCGAACTCGATTATCTCGATGAAGGCACGCTATCCGCAGCGATGCGGCAGCGCACACTGTTCTAGCGACAACACACGGAAATCACAGGCATGACGAAACGACAATTCGGCAAAGGGTGGGTCTTGGGCGCAGCGATCGCGGCGTTCACCCCACCCGCCTCCCAGGCGCAGCAGGCCGCGCCTGCACCGAAGGCCCAGGTGATCAACATCGGCGATGTGCTGTCGGGCGAGCTCAATGCCTTGCGCCCCCGCGGCAAGATGGGCAAGCGCGTAGCCACCTATGAGCTCACGACCCTACCGCGCCGGTTGCCACCGCCGAACGGACTGTGCGGCCTGGAGACCGGACCGGAAATCTTTCAGATCGTCACCTCCAACGCGGCCCAGGCGGCGCAGCTGAAGAGCTTTGTCGGCAAGCAGCTCTCGGTCAAGGTCGACGAAGTCGCCTGCGCGCAGGAGGCGGGGCAGACCAGCGAAGCTGTGGTCACCAAATGGAGCCTGGTGCCGAAACACTGAAGGGCGCTGCAGCCGGCATCACGAACAATGCTGGCCAGAAGCACAACTGTCATCGCCCGGCTTGACGGGGCGACCCAGTACGCCGTGACGTTTGTGGTTATTCACCGGCGGCTCTGGAATACTGGGCCACCGCTTTCGCGGGTGGTGACGACCGAGATTGTGGATACGGGGGTGATCAACACTCGAGGGCGCCGCGTCACACCTTCGCTGTCTCCAACTCCGCAAAATGCCCGCGCCGCTGCAGCCACGCCAACAGCACCAGGCTCGGCACCGCGACCACAACGCAAATCGCGAAGAACAGTGGCCAGCCCGTTGCCTTCGCCACATAGCCGGCGCCGGATGCGAGATAGGTGCGGCCGACCGCGGCCAGCGCCGTGAGCAGCGCGTATTGCGTCGCGGTGTGCAGCGGGTTGCGGCACAAGGCCGACAAATAGGCGACGAAAATCACGGTGCCGATGGCGCTGGTGAAGTTCTCCGCCGTGATGGCGACCGCCAGCGCCCATTGGTTGACGCCGGCCAGCGCCAGCCAGGTAAACGACAGGTTGGCGACCGCCTGCAGCACACCGCCGATCCACAAGCTCGCGCCCAGCGAATAGCGCCGCGCCACAAACCCACCGGCAAAACCGCCGATCAGGGTCGCGGCGAGGCCGACCCCCTTGACGATGGCGGCATAGTCATTGCGGGTAAAGCCAAGATCGATCACGAAGGGGGCGGTCATGGTGCCGGAAAAGGCGTCGGTGAATTTGAAAAGCACCACGAAAGCCAGCGCCGCGATGGCGTCCTTGCGCAGCCAGAATTCGGAGAAGGCGCCGGCCGCGGCCTGGATCACGCGCGCCCACGCGGTCTCGGCATGCGTCGCGGCTTCGGCGCGCACCGAGGGTTCAGGCTCGGTCGCCGATAGTGCCGTGACGGTGCCGATCAGAACCAGCGCCGCCATCGCCACATAGCCCCACATCCAGGCTGAAGCGCGGGCGATGCCGCTCGCCTCGAACGCACTCACCAGAAACAGCGCGCCGGCGGTGGAGACCAGCATGCCGATGCGGTAGGCCGCGACATAGGACGCCATTCCTGCGGCCTGTTCGCTTTCGGGCAGGCTTTCGACCCGAAAGGCATCGACCACGATATCCTGGGTGGACGACATCGCCGCCACCAGCAGCGCGGCTGACGCCACCGATAGGGGCGAGCGCGAGGGATCGGTCAGCGCCAGCAGCACGATGGCGCCAATCAAAAGCAGTTGCGAGCCCACCAGCCAGCCGCGGCGGCGGCCAAATGCGCGGGTGAAGATGGGCAGATGCAGCGCGTCGACCAGCGGCGCCCAGAGAAATTTCAGCGTGTAGGGCGTGCCGACCAGCGCGAATAGACCGATGGTCGTGAGATCGACACCGGACTCGCGCATCCATATCAAGAGCGTCGAACCCGACAGCGCCAGCGGCAGTCCGGAGGAAAAACCGAGCAGCAGGACGATCAGAACGCGGCGTTGCAGGTACACCGCAAGGCTGTCGCGCCAGGAGGGGTGAGGCGGGACGACGGATTTTTCGGGCAAACGGTCGGGCGAAATGGTCATGAGAAAGGTGCTAGCAGATTCGGTACGATGTCGACTCGCTGGTTAAGTGATGCTCCTGAACCAATCGCTTCCAGGCTCTCGGTCCTCATCCTGAGGAGCGAGCCATCGGCTCGCGTCTCGAAGGATGGCCGCTTGCGCCGTCGTTTGCAGCCATCCTTCGAGACGCATCGCTTAACGCGATGCTCCTCAGGATGAGGACCTGAGACGATGCCGAAAAGATCAGATTTCGTAGGGTCAGTTGAGCTCTTCGCAAAACCCACCAATTCCGCCTGGATCGCGCGGTCAAGCCGGTCAAGCCGGGCGATGACGAGTGCGGTGGGCCTCACTCCCCCGCCTGCAGCTGGCGCGGCAGCGGGAATAGCTCCGGCGGCGCGGGCTTGCGCGCGGGCTCGGCGGGGATCTCGGCCTTGCTGAAGTCCAGTTCCTCGATCCGCCCGGCCCGTTTTTCGATCTTGTCGGCGGAAATCAGGATCTGCCTGATATCCTCGTTGGCATCGCTGAAATGCTTCTGCAGTTTGGTGACGCGGTCACGTAGCCGGTTGAGATCGTCGCCGAGGTTGAGCACCTCGGTGCGGATCTGGTCGGCGGCGTCGCGCATCCGCGCGTCCTTGAGAATCTGCTGCATGACCTGGATCGCCAGCATCAACAGCGACGGCGACACCAGCACGACGCGGGCGCGATAGGCTTTCTGGATCACGTCGTCGAACCCGTCATGAATCTCGGCGTAGACCGATTCGGAGGGCACGAACATCAGCGCGCTATCCTGGGTCTCTCCGGCAACCAGGTATTTTTCGGCGATGTCGCTGACATGCTTCAACACATCGGCACGCAGCCGCTGGGCGGCGGATTTCCTGTCCTCGTCGCTGCGGGCGTCGTGCAGCGCGGTCATCGCCTCCAGCGGAAACTTGGCGTCGATACAGAGCGGCCGCGTATCGGGGAGGAACACCACGCAATCCGGCCGTTTGCCATTGGAAAGCGTGAACTGGAACTCGTAACTCCCCTTCGGCATGCCGTCCTGGACGATGGCTTCCATCCGCGCCTGTCCGAACGCCCCGCGCGACTGCTTGTTGGCCAAGACATCGCGCAGCGTGGTCACCTGCGACGTCAGGTCGGTGAGGTTCTTGTGCGCGTTATCGATGATGCCGAGCCGTTCGTGCAGCACGCGCAGCGAGTCCATGGTATGGCGGGTGGTCTGCTCCATCGACTGGCCGACGCGATGGGTCACCGAGTCCAGCCGCTCATTGACGGCGCGTGCCATCTCCGCCTGGCGGCCGGCCAGGGCCTGGCCCATGGCATCGACGCGGCCGGTGGCCTCGCTCTGGGCCCGCAGCATTTCCCCCAGACGCTCCTCAAGCTCGTCGGCGCGAAGGGCCTGCGCCATTGCCAGTTCGGCGCCACGCCGGCTGGAACGGGCAATGACAATGGCAATGGTCAGCAACAGCAAAAGCGCCACCGCGCCAAAGCCTGCAAACGCCGCGCCGATGCGGATCGGCAGGTCGCCGATCATGAAAAGAATCTGGTTCATGGCGCCGTTGTAACCGATTCGGCCTTGAACGCGAACGAAGAGAGAACGATTATGGTGGATCACCGGTTGATTATCGTGGTTAACGCTGTCCTTACGGCTCCGCCGCAACCCGCGGGCGGCGGCTGGTTCCAACGCATTGACCCCGCCAAATCAGCAGCTTAAATCGCGCGCCATGGCCATCAGAGAAATTATCATCCTGCCCGACAAGAAGCTGCGGCTCGTCTCCAAGCCCGTCGAAGCGATCACGGTGGAGATTCGCAGGCTCGCCGACGACATGTTGGAGACCATGTACCATGCGCCTGGGATCGGGCTCGCCGCGATCCAGGTCGCGCAGCCATTGCGGCTGATCACGATGGACCTGGCCAAGAAAAACGAGGACGGTGAGGGCAAGCCGCAACCCCGGGTCTTCATCAATCCGGAAATCCTGTCGTCGTCGGAAGAGATGTCGCTTTATGAAGAAGGCTGCCTGTCGATCCCCGAATATTACGAGGAGGTGGAGCGGCCGGCCAGGGTTAGGGTGCGCTTTACCGATCTCGACGGCAAGCTGCACGAGGAAGATGCCGAGGGCCTGTTTGCCACCTGTATCCAGCACGAGATTGATCATCTCAACGGCGTGCTGTTTGTGGACCATCTGTCGAAGCTGAAGCGCGACCGCGTGCTGAAGAAATTCACCAAGGCCGCCAAGCGCGCGGCGGAGTAGCCACACCCCCTTGTCGTCATGCCCGGCCCTGTGCCGGGCATCCACGTCTTCTTGCCGAGGTTCAAGACGTGGATGGCCGGGACAAGCCCGGCCATGACGGGTAAATCGAACGTTCGGCGGGAATTTTCACGCCATGCCGCTGCGCTTGATCTTCATGGGCACGCCGGAATTCGCGGTGCCGGCTCTGCGTGCACTTCATGATCGTGGCCATGCCATTGTGGCGGCTTACACTCGCGCGGCCAAGCCAGCAGGGCGCGGTATGAAGCTGCAAGTGAGCCCGGTCGAGCGGGAGGCGCGCCGACTTGGCATTGCCGTTCTGACGCCAACCACCCTGAAGACGCCGGCAGCGCTCGAGGAATTTCGCAACCACAACGCTGATGCGGCCGTGGTCGTTGCCTATGGCATGATCCTGCCGCAAGCCATTCTCGACACCCCCAAGCTCGGTTGTTTCAACCTGCATGCGTCGCTGCTGCCGCGTTGGCGCGGGGCGGCGCCGATCCATCGCGCCATCATGGCTGGCGATGACGAGACCGGCGTGATGGTGATGAAGATGGATGCCGGTCTAGATACCGGCGACGTGGCCATGGCCGAGCGCATGGCGATTACGGATGCGATGACGGCGGGCGATCTGCACGATGTGCTGGCGCGGCTCGGCGGCGAGTTGATGGCGCGCGCGATCGGCGCGCTGGAGTGCGGCAAGCTGCACCTCACGCGGCAGAGCGAGCACGGCGTCACCTATGCCGCCAAGATCGAAAAGGCCGAGGCGCGGATCAACTGGAACGAAAAGGCGCGAGCAGTGCTGCGGCATATCCATGGACTGTCGCCATTCCCCGGGGCGTGGTGTGAAATCCCGATCGATGGCGAGCCGGTTCGCGTCAGGATCCTGCGCGGGATGAACGTCGAGGGTCTTGGTGCTCCCGGCGAGGTGCTCGACGAGCATCTCTCCATTGCCTGCCAGTCCGGGGCGTTGCGGATTCTCCAACTGCAGCGGGCCGGCAAGGCGCCGATGAACGCAGAGGAATTCTTGCGCGGCACGCCGCTGCGGCCGCCGCTACGGCTTGCATGATGCCTCGCTACAAACTCACCATCGAATATGACGGCGCCCCGTTCTGCGGCTGGCAGTTCCAGGACAATGGCCCTTCGGTGCAGGGCGCGCTGGAAGATGCGGTGAAGGCGATCTGCGGCGAAGAGGTCCGCGTTCATGGCGCCGGCCGCACCGATGCCGGCGTGCATGCGCTGGCCCAGGTCGCCCACTGCGACATTGCCAAACACTTCGTGCCGGGCCGCTTTCGCGATGGGCTCAATGCGCATTTGAGGCCGCATCCGATCGGCGTGCTCAGCGCGGAGATCGTGCCGGACACTTTCGAGGCGCGGTTTTCCGCAAAGAAGCGGCACTATCTCTATCGCATCGCCAATCGCCGCGCCAACCTCGCACTTGACATCGGCCATGCCTGGCGGCTGCCGCGGCCGCTCGATACGGAGGCCATGCAGCGGGCCGCGCAGCGGTTGGTCGGCAAGCACGACTTCACCACCTTTCGCGACACCGAATGCCAGGCCAAATCGCCGGAGAAGACCCTTGACCAGCTCGACGTCCTCAGGGACGGCGATGCCGTCCGCATCGTCACCTCGGCGCGCTCGTTCCTGCACAGCCAGGTCCGCTCGATGGTCGGTTCGCTGGTCTGGGTCGGCGAAGGCCGTTGGAGCGGCGATGATCTTGCCAATGCCCTGGCCGCGCGGGACCGAACGGCGTGCGGCCCAGTGGCGCCGCCGCAAGGGCTCTATCTGGTGCGGGTCGATTATTGAGGCCTTCCTCACCTCTTTCCGGCTCTTTCATACCTCTCCCCGCTTGCGGCCGCTTGCGGGGAGAGGTCGATCACGAAGTGATCGGGTGAGGGGGCTCCGCGAGTCGAACTCGTGGAAAGAGCCCCTCACCCCGACCCTCTCCCCGCCCAGAGCAGGAGAGGGGGGCACACCGACGACAATGCGGCTCAGGCGAAATAACGATCGAGGATACGGCGATAGATTTTCGTCAGTTGCTCCAGATCGGACACCGGCGTGCGCTCGTCGATCTGGTGCATGGTCTGGCCGACCAGGCCGAACTCGATGACCGGGCAGTAGCCTGAAATGAAGCGCGCGTCCGAAGTGCCGCCCGAAGTGCTCAATTCCGGCCGCCGGCCGGTGATTTCCTCGATCGCTTCCACCGCGAGGTCGGTGAAGGCGCCGGGCTTGGTCACGAAGACGTTGGCATTGGAGGGCTCCCATATGATCCGGGCGCGGATGCGATTGCCCGACGCCTTGGCCAGCCGCTGCTCGACCAGGGTCCGGAGCGTTTCCTGGGTATGGAGATCGTTGAAGCGGATGTTGAATTTCGCCCGCGCCTGGGCCGGGATCACATTGTTGGCGGTGTTGCCGACATCCACCGATGTGAATTCGAGGTTCGAGGCCTGAAATTGCGCGCTGCCATGATCGAGCGGTTCGTCGCTCAAAGCCAGGATCAATCGCGAGATGTCCGGCACCGGGTTTTTAGCGCGATGCGGATAGGCGACGTGGCCCTGCAGGCCGTCGACGACAAGCGTACCCGACTGCGAGCCGCGGCGGCCGACCTTGATGCAATCGCCGAGTTCATTGACGTTGGAGGGCTCGCCGAGCACGCAGTGGTCGAATGTCTCGCCGCGCGCCGCCACCCATTGCAGCAGTTTGATCGTCCCGTTGACGGAGAGGTCTTCCTCATCGCCGGTGATCAAGAACGAGATCGAGCCCTTTGGGGTGCCGCCGTGATCGGCGAGATAGTGCAGCACCGCCGCGACGCTGCAGGCGATACCTCCCTTCATGTCGACCGCGCCACGTCCGTACAGAAAGCCGTCCTTGACCTCGCCGGAGAACGCGCCATGGGTCCAGGCGGTCTCGTCGCCCGCCGGCACCACGTCGGTATGGCCGGCGAAGGTGATATGCGGGGCGGTGTTACCGATGCGGGCGTAAAGGTTATCGATATCGGCGGTGCCGGGTTCGCCGAAGGTGACGCGGTGCACCTCGAATCCCGCGGCTTTCAGGATGCGATCCAGAACCTCCAGCGCGCCGGCGTCGGCCGGGGTGACCGACGGGCAGCGGACCAGGTCGCGGGCAATGGCAACGGCATCCATCATGGGTCACGTCAGTCCCGCAGCAGCTCGTTGATGCTGGTCTTGGCACGGGTACGCTCGTCGACCCGCTTGACGATCACGGCGCAGGCCGTGGAGGGGCCCGGCTGACCGTTCTTCAGCGGTCTCGCCGGCAAGGTGCCCGGCACCACCACGGCATATTCCGGCACTTCGCCGACAAAGGTCTCGCCGGAGTCGCGATCGACGATCTTGGTCGAAGCGCCCAGGAATACGCCCATCGCCAGCACGGCGCCCTTGCGCACGATCACGCCTTCAGCCACCTCCGAACGCGCGCCGATGAAGCAATCGTCCTCGATGATGACGGGTTCGGCCTGCAGCGGCTCCAGCACGCCGCCGATGCCGACGCCGCCGGAGATGTGCACGCGCTTGCCGATCTGCGCGCAGGAGCCGACCGTCGACCAGGTGTCGATCATGGTGGCCTCATCGACATAGGCGCCGAGGTTGACGAAGGAGGGCATCAGCACGACGTTCCTGGCGATGAAGGCCGAACGGCGGACGATGGCCCCCGGCACCGCCCGGAAACCGGCATCGCGAAAGCGATTTTCGCCCCAGCCGTCGAACTTCGACGGCACCTTGTCCCACCACGAGGCCCGTCCGGGACCGCCGGATATCGCGCTCATGTCGTTGAGCCGAAAGGACAGCAGCACTGCCTTCTTCAGCCATTGGTTGACGTTCCATTGACCGCTCTCGCCGCGTTCGGCGACGCGCGCCTCGCCCTTGTCGAGCAGATCGAGCGCGTGATCGACGGCGTCGCGCACCTCGCCCTTGGTGGCGGACGAAATACCGTCGCGGGCATCGAACGCGGCGTTGATGGTAGATGCAAGGGAGGCGAGAGACATCGGAATTTCCTGCAGCGATGCGGTTGGTGAGCGAGAGGGCTTTGTCGGGATTTGGGCCGCGAGAGTCAAGGCTCGCACCGACCTAGGCCTTCGCGACCAGCACCTGCAAGAACCCGGTCAGATCGTCGGTGACGTAGTCGACATGGGTGGCGTCGCGGCCTTCCAGCTCCCAATCCTCGCGCACCACTTGCTTGCTGCCGTCGGGCACCACCAGCACGGTGGTCATGCCAAGCTCGTGCGGTGCCACGAGATTGCGCGCCAGATCCTCGAACATCGCCGACCTCGCCGGATTGACGTCATGATCTCTGAGAAACTTCTGATAGGTTCTCAGTGCCGGTTTCGGCTCCAGCTCGGCGGCAACGATGTCGAACACCGCCTCGAAATGCGAAGCCAGGCCGAGCCGCTCCAGCACCTTGTCGGCATGGTCGGTCGAGCCGTTGGTGAGAATCAGTTTGCGGCCCCTGAGCTTTTCGATCGCGGTTCTCATCGCCGGATTGGGCTCCAGCGGTGAATGATCGATCTGGTGCACATAAGCGAGATAGTCGTCGGCGCGAACGCCGTGCTCGGTCATCATGCCGCGCATCGTGGTGCCATATCGCAGGTAGTAGTCCTTCTGGATACGCCGGGCCTCGAGCGCGGATATCCCGAGAAAGGCCGCCACGAACTCGCCGATCCGCGCATCGACCTGCTGCCACAGATTGACGTGATGGGGGTAAAGCGTGTTGTCCAGATCGAACACCCAGGTGTCGATGTCAAGGAAGGAGCGGGGTGTGCTCATCGCGTCATCGTTCTTTCACGGCATTGCAAAGCGCAGCGTCGTGCCGCCGCCCGCCATGTCGACGGGGGCGAAGCCGTTAGTAGTGAGGCCGCGAGTGCCGCAGTCGCCCTGCTCGTTGATCTCGAATTTGCTGTCGCGGGTACAAAGCTGGCTGGGGCCGCCCCAGTTCAGCGGCTTGCCTTTGTAGGAGACGGTGTGGTTTTCGGCATCGACCGCCTCGGCGAAACTGAAGATCCGCCGGGGCTGGCCGGTGACATCGGGATGCAGGCATTTGCCGGGGTCGATGCGGTACCAGCCGCGGCTGGTCACGGTCTTGCCGTCGTCGCTAGCGACGGCAGCCATGACCTTGTGCGGGGTGTCGTTGCACCAGGTCAGGCCGGTAGCGGACGGTGCCTGTACCGCCTCGATCATGGTCGCGAAAAAGTTCGGAGTCTGGACGATATCGGCGGACAGGCCGCGATTCCTGAGAAAGGCCGCCATGGCGCTTTGCGTCTTCGGGCCGTCGACGCCGTCGATCGGCGCGGCGTCGTAACCTGCGATCACCAATAGCCGCTGGATGCCGGCGAGCCTCGCCTGTTCGTCGTCATACGCGCTGTCTTCGGCCAGATAGGCCACCAGATTGCCGTCATCGGTCGGGCTCGGGCTGATCTGGTTGAAGGGCGCGGGAGTTTGCCCCGCGCGGCACTGCCGCGCCGCCGCGATAACGAAATCGCCGACCGCAGTGCATAGCGTGTCCCCGCCATTTTGCGGGATCGGCGACGAGCCGTAGACGCCCAACGCGTGGGCGTTGAGCAGGATACGGTCGGCGGTCAGCTTGCCCTGCACGACCACGCGGCATGCAGCGGGGTCGATGCGAAACCATCCCCGCGTCGCGGTCGCGGCCTTATCGTCGATGCCGATCGCGACCTCGACCACATAGCTCATGCGATTGCAGATCTTCAGATCGGCCTCGGCCGGCGTCGAACAGGCAACAAGAGCAAGAGCCGCGGCAAAGGAAAATGCCTGCATGCGAGGCGTCTTTTTCCCGACAAGCCCGGGCATGACGACTGCAAAACGGCTGGTCGACGATATCGTCACTTGTGGATCAGCGTGCCGGTGCCCTGGTTGGTGAACAGTTCGAGCAACACCGCGTGCTGCATCTTGCCGTCGATGATGACGACGCCCTGCACGCCTTGCTCGAGCGCGTAGATGCAGGTCTCGACCTTCGGAATCATGCCGCCCGAAATAGTGCCGTCGGCGATCAGTTTGCGCGCGTCCTTTACCGACAGTTCCGGAATGAGCTTTTTCGTCTTGTCGAGCACGCCGGGCACGTCGGTCAGGAGCAACAGCCGCTTGGCCTTGAGCGCTCCCGCGACCGCGCCGGCAAAGGTATCGGCATTGACGTTGAAAGTCTGTCCGCTCTGCGACGTCGCCAAAGGCGCCAGTACCGGGATCAATTCGTGGCCGATCAGCTGGTTGAGCAGGGTCAGATCGACCTTCTGGGGCTCGCCGACGAAGCCGAGGTCGATCACCCGCTCGATGTGGGAGTCGGGATCCACCATGGTGCGCGTGGCCTTGGCCGCCGTCACCATGTTGCCGTCCTTGCCGCACAGGCCGACCGCCTTGCCACCGGCCTCGTTGATGTAGCCGACCAGTTGCTTGTTGATGGAGCCTGCCAGCACCATTTCGACGATTTCGATGGTCGCGGCGTCGGTGATGCGCAATCCGGCAGCGAACTCCGATTGGATGCCGAGCCGCTTCAACATGGTCGCGATCTGCGGCCCGCCGCCATGCACCACCACCGGGTTGATGGCGGTCTGTTCCAGAAGAACGATGTCACGCGCGAAGGCCTTGGCGACGTCCTCCGCACCCATGGCATGGCCGCCATATTTGATGACGATGGTTTCCTCGTCATACTGCTGCATGTGCGGCAGCGCCTCGGACAGGATGCGGGCCTGATCGAGCGGACTGATGTAGGGTACGTCGGTCATGAGGCAGGTCTCGCAGGGCACAGCGGCGTCGCGGCGGTTTCTAACTGATTGGCGGGCATGCGCAAAGCCCGCCGCGCCTCTTTATTCTCCCGCTCAAAGGCGGGCGTTGATCCGAAGGCGGCGCAAGGCGCGCTACTGTCGCCTCACCCCCGCCGCGGCCAGGCCGCGGCCACCGCGAGCGTGAGCCAGCTCGCGATCAGTAGCGTGCCGCCGGTCGGCGCGGCAAAAGCAAACAGGCTGTGCCCGGCAAATTGCCGCAAGGTCAGATCGCCGGCGAACAGCGCCGCCGCGATGACGAAGCCCCATGCCGCCGTGATCCCGATCCCGCGATGAACAATGCCGCGTTCGCAAAGTGCCACCGTGGCCAACACGGCCGTCGCGTGAAACAGCAGCATCGATGAAGCGGCCGCCAGCCGTGACGCATCGGCCTGGTGTGCCGCCGCCGCCGCGAGGATGACGCCGTCGCCGCCCATGATGGCGGCCAGAATGACCAGGATACGCCAACCGCCAGTCACCATCGTCAACTTCGCTCCCTCAAAAGGCGGAGCATCGCGGCGCGCAATTCCGGAATCCCGGCGCCGGTCTCCGAAGATGTCACCAGAATGTCGGGAAAGGCCGCGGCGTGTTTGGAAAGCGCAGCCGAGGTGGCGGCGATACGCGCCTGCAGGTCGGCCTGTTTAATCTGGTCGGCCTTGGTCAGCACGACCTGATAGCTGACCGCCGATTGGTCGAGTGTTTTGAGCACGTCCAGATCGACCGGCTTGAAGCCATGCCGGGCATCGACCAGGAGGTAGACCCGCGCCAGATTGCCGCGGCCCCGCAGGAAACTGTGAATCAGCGCGGTCCATGACGCGACCTTGGCCTTTGGCGCGGACGCGTAACCGTAGCCTGGCATATCGACCAGCCGGAAGCCGGCATGGCCGGGACCCTCGAAGAAGATCAGTTCCTGGGTGCGGCCGGGCGTATGCGAGGTCCGCGCCAGCGCGCCGCGGCCCGTGAGTGCGTTGATCAGGCTGGATTTGCCGACATTGGAGCGGCCGGCAAACGCGACCTCCATCCCCGCCATCGGCGGCAGCGCCTCGATCGCCGGCGCGGCCCAGAAGAAATGCCAGTCGCCGGCGAACAGTTTGCGCCCCTGCTCGATCAGGTCGGCATCGAATTCCACGGTCATGCCTGGACTTTCGTTGGAGGCGCAAATGCAGTCCCGCCGTCATTGCGAGCGCAGCGAAGCAACCCATCTGCCGGCTCGGGAAGCCTGGACTGCTTCGTCGCATTGCTCCCCGCAGTGACGGCAAAAATGTCCCGGATCGCCGCCCTGCAACAGGTCGTCAGGTCTTGGATTCAGCTTTCTTCGAAACGAAGGTCGACCTGACATTGTCGAACAATTCAACCTTCACGCCGTTGCGGCGCATGATGAAGCTCTGCTGCAGCACCGATAACGTATTGTTCCAGGCCCAGTAGATCACCAGGCCTGCCGGGAAACCGGCCAGCATGAAGGTGAAGATCAGCGGCATCCAGGCAAAGATCATCTTCTGGGTCGGATCCGGTGGCGCCGGATTGAGCTTCATCTGGAACCACATCGTGATGCCCATGATGATCGGCCAGACCCCGAGCGCCAGATAGTGCCCGAACAGCGGTAGCTGGGTCGGATCGAAATGCAGCAGCCCGAACAGGGTGAACAGGTTGGTCGGGTCGGGCGCCGACAGGTCCTTGATCCAGCCGTAGAACGGGGCGTGGCGCATTTCGATGGTGACGAACAGCACCTTGTAGAGCGAGAAGAACACCGGGATCTGCAGCGCCACCGGAAGACAACCGGCGATCGGATTGATCTTCTCCTTCTTGTAGATTTCCATCATCTCCTGCTGCTGCTTCACCTTGTCGTCGGGATAGCGCTCCTTCAAGGCGGCGAGTTGCGGCTGCACCGATTTCATCTTCGCCATCGACGCGTAGGACTTGTTGGCGAGCGGGAAGAACAACAGCTTGACGATCACCGTCACCAGGAGGATGGCGATGCCGAAATTGCCGACCAGATGGTAGAAGAAGTCCAGCGCCAGGAACATCGGCTTGGTGATGAAATAGAACCAGCCCCAATCGATCATGAGATCGAAGTGGTTGAGTCCGAGCTCTTTGTTGTAGCCGCCGAAACCGCCGATCGGGAAGTTGAGTCCGACGACACTGGCTTCCTTGGCGCCGGCGAACAGCCGCGTATCGGTGCTCCCGGTGCCCCCGATCGCGATGGTCTGCGGATCCTCCAGATAGTCGGTCTGATAGCTCCTGATGGTTCCGATCTGGCTGGACGAATAGCTCGCCTTGACCCTCGCATTGGTCTCCGGCAGCAGCGCCGACGCCCAATACTTGTCGGTGATGCCGAGCCAGCCATCGGTCGCCGTGAACTCGTAGCCCTTGGCGCCATTGCGGTTCAACAACGGCGGGGCGTCATCGATTTTCTTGTAGGTGTATTCCTGCAGACCTTGGTCGCCGAGATAGCCGATCAGGCCTTCATGCAGAATGTAATAGCCGGCGACCTTCGGGGTGCCGTGCCGTGAGATCAGCGCAAAGGGGTAGAGGGTGACCGGCGCATTGCCGACATTGGTGACTTCGTCCTTGATCGTGAACAGGTAGCGTTCATCGACCGAGATCGTGCGGTGGAAGGTCAGGCCGTCGCCATTATCGTATTTCAGGCTCACCGGGCTCGACGGCGTCAGACTGTTGGAACCTTCCTGCTGCCACAGGGTATCCCGATCGGGCAGCCTGATGCTTGAACCGCTGGCGGGAACCCAGCCGAATTCCGCATAATAGGGATTGGCCGTGCCCGACGGCGAGAACAGCACGATCGCAGGCGAAGCCGGGTCGACGGTCTCGCGAAATTGCACCAGCGACAGATCGTCGATGCGCGCGCCTTTCAGCGCGATGCTGCCGGACAGCCGGGGGGTTTCGATCCTGACACGCGGACCGGCGGTGATGGCGGCCTCGCGGTCGACCACGGGAGCGGCGGAGGGCGGCTGATTTGTCGCGGGCGCATTGGCTGATGGCGCGGGGCTGGTGCCGGGCTGTGGCGTGGCCGAAGGTGTCGTCGGGCTTGCAGCCGGCGCTGCAGATTTTGCCAGCTGGCTCTGGGCCTGCTGCGCGGCGCGCTGCTTCTCCATCTGGGGGACGTTGTAGAAAAATTGCCATGCGATCAGCACGAGGCCGGACAGAATGACGGCGATTATGGTGTTGCGATTATCGGTCATCATTCAAGCTCTCGTCATTCAAGTCGGTTGGCCGCTGGCGTCAGGCGGATTACGGGACTGCCGGTCGAGCCGATGCAGAGCCGAGCGGAGATCATCGAGCATGGTCGCAAATTCGCAGGCGAGCGCGGCACGACGGCCGACTAGCACATAATCACGGTGCGGCGGCATCGATAGCACATCCAGCCGTTTCACCAATTCGCGAAGCCTGCGCCGGATCCGATTGCGCTCGGTGGCCGTGCCGTTCTTCTTGGTGACGGTGAAACCGACCCGGATCGGTCCATCATCGTCGCGGCGGCGGCTCTGCAGCACGAAAGCAGAACGGCTGATCCGCACGCCATTGGCAACGGCGAGGAAGTCCGCCCGCTGCCTTAGCCGATCCATGATGAAAATCTCCGGGAAGCCCGGCTCAGGCGCTCAAACGCTTGCGGCCACGGGCGCGGCGCGCCGCGAGAACCTTGCGGCCGCCGGTCGTGGCAAGACGGGCACGAAAGCCGTGACGGCGCTTGCGCACCAGTTTGCTGGGTTGATAAGTCCGCTTCACGGGTCGTTCTCCGCTGACCGGGCAATTCTGCCTGATGAATGAGATAAGTCTGCTGATGCTGACTGGCCTGGACAGGGCCGTTTTACGGCCAAATCAAGCCGTCCCGGCCAGACCGGGCCATCGCGGACAGTTGGCGCGGCTTATAAGGGAGAGACCGGTTTTCGTCAATGTTGCGGGAGGCCTGTTCTCAGTCCTCGGAAACGGCTTAATTGGAGTGAAGAGACAGGGATTCGCGGCTGTTTCCAAGGTTTAAAAACCGTTTCCCGGCGGGTGTCGCATGGGTCCCTGGAACCGGCCGACATTAGCGAACCGTAATTTGACCGGTCGGGTTGCAGACCGCATCCTCAAATCGCGCAAGGTATTGAAGGCGGATGATCGTGTCCATGACCGACGAACAGCCGAGAACGCCATCGGGGCGACCAAAGCCGGCGCGCCGGCTCGGACTGTCCGGCAAGCTCCTGCTGCTCACCATTCCCCTGATCATGATTGCGGAAGTGCTGATCTACGTGCCGGCGATCGCCAATTTCCGGATTAACCGGCTGAACGATCGGCTGGCGGCAGCCAACACTGCGGCGCTGGTGCTGGATGCCGCTCCCTCGGGCTCGGTTCCGGACTCGCTGGCGCGACAAATCCTGCGCAGCATCGGCGCCCGCGCGGTGGCCATCAAGATGGGGCAGCAGCGCCGGCTACTCGCCAGCGCCGATTTGCCGCCGGCGATCGATCACGACATCGACATGCGGTCGATGACGGTGTGGTCGGCGATCATCGATTCCTTCCAGGTGATGCTGGAAAGCGGCAATCAGGCGATCCGGGTCATCGGTCCGGCGCCCGGCGGCGCGCAATTCATCGAGGTCGTGACCGACGAATTGCCGCTGCGCAAGGCGATGTACCGCTTTTCCAGCAATCTCTTGCTGATCTCGCTGATGATTGCGACCCTGACCGCGGCGCTGGTCTATCTGGCGCTGCATTTCCTGTTCGTGCGGCCGATGCGGCGCCTGACCGAAAACCTGATCGACTTTCACGAAAATCCGGAAAGCTCGGCGCGGATCATCGTTCCGAGCCAGCGCAGCGACGAGATCGGCGTCGCCGAACGTGAACTGAGCGACATGCAGCGCGATCTAGTGTCGATGCTGCATCAGAAGAGCCGGCTCGCGGCCTTGGGCCTGGCGGTCTCCAAGATCAACCACGACCTCCGCAACCTCCTGGCGTCCTCGCAGCTGTTGTCGGATCAGCTCGCCAGCGTGCCCGATCCCAGGGTACAGCGCTTCGCGCCGAAACTGATGCGCTCGCTGGAGCGCGCCATCGCGTTCTGCCAGTCGACGCTGTCCTATGGGCGCGCCCAGGAGGCGGCGCCCGACCGCCGCATGATCCTGATCGAGCCCGTGGTCGCCGAGGTCCGCGAGTCCGCCGGCCTCGGATCGGACAATTCGATCACCTGGATCGCTGCGATCGAGCGCGGCCTGACCATCGACGCCGATCCGGATCAGCTGTTTCGCGTCCTGCTCAACCTCGTGCGTAACGCGGCGCAGGCGCTGGAAAGCCGGTCGCGCGGCGATGCTGCAATCCAGCAGATCCGCATCACCGGGCGCCGCGAAGGCGCGGTCGCGATCATCGAGGTCTCCGATACCGGTCCCGGCGTGCCGCCAAAGACCCGCGATCACCTGTTCGAAGCTTTCCAGACCTCGGGCCGGCCCGGCGGCAGCGGGCTGGGGCTTTCGATCGCCGCCGAACTGGTGCGCGCCCATGGCGGGGACATCCATCTGGTCGAGGGCACCATCGGCGCCACCTTCCGGATTGTCGTGCCGGACCGACCAGTGGAACTGCTGACGATCCGCAACGAGCGGGCCCGGGCCTGAGCGGGCGCCAACCGCGCGGATCTGGCCGGTCTTTGGCCGATGACCCCGCAGACACATGGCCGGATGCCGCCTTCCGGAGCTTGCCAAGCCCGGCCGGAGCCGGTAGCTATGGCGCGCTTTCGCGACCTGCAGAACTTTTTTGCGACTGCATGCGGCATCGAAGGGCGCGTTTCGCCCCTGAAATGTCAGCGAAAAACGCGCCCGTAGCTCAGCTGGATAGAGCACCAGACTACGAATTTGGGGGTCAGGAGTTCGAATCTCTTCGGGCGCGCCAGTTAAGAGATTGAAGATAAATCGACTTTTACGTTACCTCAGAATCAGCCCAGACTAGAAATCTTGTTTAGTCTGGGGATGTCTTTCGTAGATCGCTGGACCCCGGCGTTCCGAATAGCTGGGTCGTAGGTAGCGGCCGTTAGTTGAAGGTCAGAGGTTCGAATGCAGTCCTCGCAACCGAGCGCGGCTATCACATGATACTGATCTCGACACTGTTCTCTGTAGGGATGTAGAGGCCGGCTCTTTCTCATTTTCGTTGGGCGAGGTGCGGTGGTATGGTGCAGGCGTGATGCAGGCGTCGCCACCGACGAGCGGCGACCGCTTCGACATACGCAATATTTTTCTGCTTCGAACTCGATTTCTCACAGGTCCTAGCGGGAACTACGGATTCTAGTGCGAATAATCTGACCGCCTTTACGGCCGACCAATCCCTTTCCGAGACCGCCGCTAATCTTTTAGGCCCTGCCGCGCCAACGCGGCTTCCGCAGGCTCGCTGCGCATGCAGCGGCGGCTGCAGCGGCTATGCGGTCGCTTGCGCCTGCATGACACGAAAGAGCGAACGAGCATCTGGAGTCCTTTTTGTGATCCTCGCCGAATGAGTGTTCTTGCATTCCGTGTAAGCCTTGGCAAGGAGCTTGCGCAAGGCGTCGACGCGCCGGCTTCGATTCTGAATTGAAATACGAAGTGTACTCGTCATTCGCTTCCTTCAACGACTTGACATCTGCGTCCCAGAGGGGCGGGACGTAGGGCGGATAATCGGCCAGTGCTTCACGCACTCGAATTTTCTCCTTGCTGGCCGGCGCGGGTTTTCGGTGCAACCAAGCGAACATTGTGGCTTCTCCATTTTGAACCGCGCCAGCCTCGCGCAACTGAGGTAACCGCTCTTTCTCGCCGCAACAAGTCCGAGGCATTCGGAGATATCAAAATGACCGATACATCAAATCCAAGTTCTCTGCTGCTGCCGGTCGGTCCAATGGCGATCGGAGCCGGATGGTCGACGGTCATGACCTATCCATCGCTCCAGACTAACTGGGTGTTTTGGCAATCGCCCAACAACCAATATTGGGGATCTTCGTCTCGCCTGCAGGCCACACTCGAAACAAATGGCGCGAACACTTACTTTATCCCGGGAGCGCCTTATGGATCAGAGACGTATTCCGACGGGGCTGCAAATGGTAGATCGCCGGCGCAAGTCAACAACGATAACGGACGAGTCGCAGCGGAACAGACCAACGAATTGATGACGGGGCCGGGCGGTGACAATTTCGAAAGCCAGAGCTTTTACACCACGGATGTCAACGGCAACTCACAGCTTTTCACCCAGGTTGATGGCGTAACAACAAGCGTTTCGCCGTTCACCGGAACCACCGTCAACAACAATGAGAGCAAGCTTGGGTTCTCAGATGCGGTAGGGCAGGCTGCTTTCGACCAGCGTTTCGCTGCCATCCCGACAACAATCGCACAAAACATCGATGTTCCGAGCGTGCTTTCCACCGATGGGAAGACCACTCTCATCACTTCGGCTGCCGTTGATGGCATTGCAACTGCGCGTTTCATGGGGGCGCTTACGGCCTGGGGAGGTGCTGCAGTCGCGGTCGTTGCCGTTCCCTACGAAATTGCCCTTGCGAAAATGGGCGTCGATCCAGGCTCAATCACCGATATTTCAGGTTGAAAGCCCTGCGACTGCAACTGCAGCGAATAGGGTGGCTTGGAGCGACTGCCGCGCCCGGTGCGACAGCCGCTGCGATCGTTGTCCGAGTGAAGAGCGCGTCGCCACCAGCGCCCCGTCCTCCGGCGTCACGCCGGGCCTGGATCGCTTGAGCAGGACGCAGCCTATTTCCTGCCCGATCCCGGCGATCTGGCGGGCAAAGGACGCCAGATTCCATTTCTCCCCACCGCCAATCGCAGGTTTCGCAGCCATATACGATGTCCTCCAAATGGGATATCCCCGCAGCTGCACTTTTTGCGGTAGCGTGCTCTTGAGATGGCTGAGCCATGCACCGGATTGGTTTGGCCTGCGTCATTGGAGGAGTTTGATGAAAGCGTTTGTAATTGCCGTCGGACTGCTGGCGTTGGCCGTTCCCGCGCTGGCCCAGAGCCAGGAGCCGCTGAGATCGGCGATCGATTCGACCTTCGCCCCGCACGCGATGCCCAAGCTCTCCGGCGGCCTCGAAGGCTTCAATATCGACGTCGTCGACGAAATGTCGAAGCGCATCAAGCGACCGATCACGGTGGAGGGCGCGCAGTTCTCCGGCCTTATTCCCGCGCTTCAGGCCGGCACCTATGATTTTCTCGCCGCGGTGGTCACGGTGACGCCGGAGCGCGCCCAGCAGTTGCTGTTCATGGAAGGGTTCGTCAATGCGGACTATCGCTTTCTGACGCTGGCCAGCGCCCCGGATGCGACCAGGCTCGAGGACTTCGCCGGCAAGACGATCGCCGTGCAGAAGGGCGCGATCTATGAAAAATGGATCAACGACAACGCCGCCAAATATGGCTGGAAGTCCGAATCCTTCGCCACCAGCACCGACGCCGCGCAGGCCGTGCTCGCCGGCCGCGCCGACGCCAACGTCTCGGCCGCGACCGTCGTCGCATGGATCGTCAAGAACAATCCCCGCCTCAAGAACTCCTATCTTTACAAGACCGGTCTGGTCTGGAGCATGCCGCTGCGTAACGGCAGCACCGCGCTGCGCAACCAGCTTGAGGATGCGCTGGTCTGCATGAAAAAGGATGGCACGCTCGCCCGGCTCTACGTCAAATGGTTCAATGTCGAACCGGAGCCGGGCTCGGCGACGACGACGATCTATCCGGGCTACGGCGTCCCCGGCTTCGCCGGTTATGACCCGACCGAGCAGAACCCCATCTGCCAATGAACCTGAACGTCGTGGCGGATCCCCGCTATCAGCTGGAGGCACGTGGCATTCGGAAGCGTTTCGGCGCCACCGAAGTGCTGAAAGGGGTCGATCTCCTGGTCCAACCAGGCCATCTGGTGTTCCTGATCGGCCCCTCGGGCTCGGGCAAGAGCACGCTGCTGCGTTGCTGCAACCGGTTGGAACAGCCGGATGCAGGCTCCATCGTGATGGACAAGATCGATCTGTTGTCGCCGCGCACCGACATCAATGCCGCGCGGCGCCAGATCGGCATGGTGTTCCAGAGCTTCAACCTCTATCCGCACCTCACGGCCCTGAACAACATCACGCTCGCCCTGCGCAAGGTGGCCGGCATGAGCAAGCGCGAAGCCAACGCGCGCGCGATGATGATGCTCGATCTCGTCGGCCTGCCCGACAAGGCCTCGGCCTATCCGACGCAGTTATCCGGGGGGACAGCAGCAACGGATCGGGATCGCTCGCGCGCTGGCGCTCGATCCCAAGATCATTCTGATGGACGAGCCGACCTCGGCGCTGGATCCAGAGCTGGTTGGCAGTGTGCTCGCCGTCGTGAAGGATCTCCGCGACCGCGGCATCACCATGGTGATCGCCAGCCATGAAATGAATTTCGCGCGCCAAGCCGCCGACAAGGTGGTCTTCCTCGATGACGGTCTCGTGGTCGAGGAAGGCACCGCCGACCAGCTCTTTGCCCATCCGCGGGAGCAGCGGACGCAACGTTTTCTCGCCCAGGTCAAGCGGTGACGCCGCCGTGAGCAACTGGGACCGTTTCGTCTTCACCTTCTTTAACGCCGACATTGCGATGAAGTATGGCTGGGAGATCCTGCAGGGCGCCGGCGTCACCATCTTCGCCGGACTGGCCGTGGTGATCACCGGCATTGGCGCCGGATTGGGCCTCGCCGCGCTGCGCGCGCTCGGACTGAAGAGCCTGAATTTTTTGATCATCGTTGTCGTCGATATCTTTCGCGCGCTGCCGCCGCTGGCGATCATCCTGTTGCTGTTCTTCGGATTTCCGGCCATCGGCATCGTGCTGCCGAGCCTGGTGGTGCTGTGGTTGTCGCTAGCCGCGGTGCTCGCGGCCTTCGCCGAGGAGATCTTCTGGGCGGGCATTACCTCGGTGGCGCAGGGGCAATGGCTGGCCGCCCGCTCGACCGGACTTTCTTTTCCACAGACCCTGCGCTACGTCATCCTGCCGCAGGCGGTCAGGCTCGGCATTCCGCCGCTGACCAATCGCGCCATCTCGATCACCAAGAACCTGGCGCTCGGCAGCGCCATCGGCGTCAACGAAATCCTCGGCCGCGCCAATTCCGCGCTGTCGATGTCAGCCAACGCCACCCCGCTCACGATCGGCGCGCTGTTGTATGTGCTGGTGTTCATCCCGCTGGTGGTCGCGTCGCGAATGCTTGAGCACAGCTATCGCTGGGGCGGGCGCTGATGCAACGTCTGGTCCAGGAATTCTTCAATCTGGAGGTGATGGCGAAGGTCGCGCCATTCCTGCTCCACGGCTTGCTGCAGACCCTGCTGTTATGCTCCTTTCTGATTCCGATCGGGCTGTTCGGGGGCCTCGTCGTCATGGGGCTCACCACCAGCCGGCATTGGTGGGTTCGCTGGCCGGCCATTGTCGCCGTCGATTTCTTCCGCGCGTTTCCGCCGCTGGTGCTTCTGGTATTCGTCTATGCCGGCCTGCCTTTCATCGGCCTGCACGTGCCGGCGCTGGCCGCCGTCGCCGTGGCCTTCCTGATCAACTCTTCCAGCTACTATGGCGAGATCTACCGTGCCGGCATCAAAAGCGTGCCGGAAGGGCAGCGCGAAGCGGCCCGCTCCACCGGCCTCACGCCCGCGCAGGCGCTGGTTTATGTCACGCTGCCACAGGCCGTTCGCAACGTATTGCCGGACCTGCTCTCGAACACGGTGGAGCTGGTCAAGCTCACGACGCTGGCAAGTGTCATATCGGTGCCGGAATTGCTGCATTCCGCCAATCTCGCCCGCTCGCTGACCTTCAACAGCTCGCCACTGGTCCTCGCATCGATCATCTATCTCATCCTGCTGTTGCCGGTGGTGCGCCTGATCGCAAGGCTGGAGCACAAGCTTTGAATTGCGATCCTTGATGCACTTGAAAGACCAAACCAGGAGACAATCCGATGGGACGCATTTTAACCGAACGCGACGTCGAAGCGGGTGTGCGCGGCGGCTCGGTCTATGCCGCCGGCGGCGGTGGTTGGGCCGATCACGGACGCCTGTTAGGACGCGCCGCGGTCTCGATCGGACGGCCTGAACTCGTCACCATCGACGAACTCGCGGACGATGCGTGGGTGGCCACCGCGGCCGCGATCGGTGCGCCGGCCTCGACAACGGCATGGGAAATGCGCGGCGTCGACTATGTGCGGGCGGTGCAGCTCTTGCAGGACGAACTCGGCGCGCCGCTGGCCGGCCTGATGATCGGGCAGAACGGCAAGTCGTCGACCCTGAATGCGTGGTTGCCATCGGCGCTGCTCGGCAGCAAGGTTGTCGACGCCGTCGGCGATATGCGTGCGCATCCGACCGGCGACATGGGATCGATCGGGCTCGCCGGCTCACCGGAGCCGATGATCCAGTCGGCGGCCGGCGGCAACCGGGCGGAGCACCGCTACATCGAGCTGGTGGTGCGCGGCGCCACCGCCAAGGTGTCGCCGATCCTGCGCACCGCGGCCGACATGTCCGGCGGCTTCATCGCCTCCTGCCGCAATCCCGTCCGTGCCGCCTACGTCCGCGCCCATGCGGCGCTCGGCGGCATCTCGCTGGCGCTTCGGCTGGGCGAGGCGATCCTGGCGGCCGAACCGAGGGGAGCGACGGCAGTGATCGACGCCATCTGCCGCGACACCGGCGGGTCGATCCTGGTCAGCGGAACGATCTCGGCAAAGCAGGTGGTTTACACGCCCGAGGCTTTCGATATCGGAACACTCACCATCGGCACCGGGGAGCGCGCCGTGACGCTGCATGTCATGAACGAATACATGGCGGTGACCGATGCGCAGGGCATGCGGCGCGCGACCTTCCCGGACATCATCGCGACCCTGTCCGACGATGCCGAGCCGATGAGCGTCGGCCAGCTTTCCGTTGGTATGAACGTGCATCTGCTCCACGTGGCCAAATCGCTGATCCCGCTCGCCGCCGGCGTCAAGGACCCGGCGGTCTATCCGCCGGTCGAGCGCGCCATGGGCATCGAGATCGCGCGCTACGCGCTGGCGTGAGGCCCCGACAACAGGAGCTGATGATGGTCACCTTCAATACCAGGCATCCGGACTTTTTTTGTAAATTCGGCACTCCCGCCCGTCTCGGTGTCATTCTTTTCAAGGAAGGGCGAGAGGTAGGTCTAATTCCACGCGATCGTGCACGACCCTTGGCGCAATCCGGCCCCGCTCGCCGCGTTCGAGGCGGACCAGGCCGTATCCTTCCATCGTCCGCAACGTGCGCGACAGGTTCGACTTAGCCTTGCCGGTGATCAAAGCCAGTTCGTCCAGTGAGCCGGGCGCCTTCTCCGCGATAACACGCAGCAACTCGCGATTGCCGGCCGACAGCACCTTGGCAAAGAACTCGGTCGAGGTGAACCAGACCTTGGGCTCGTCGGCTGCCACGCGCCGCTCGCCGCGCGCCACCGCCATCGCGCGGGCCTTCATCTCCTCGTAGCTGGCGATTCCGACCTTCAAGGTGGTCATGGGATCAATCCTCTCTCACGCAACACCGCGTCCACCATCGTCCAGAAGTCCGCGAGCAACGTCGCGGCGTCCCGATATTCGTAGGGCCGGATGATTCGCAGCCGGTGGCGATGGTCCTGCGGGTCGCCGCGCCTCCGCCGTCCCACCGGATGGGCGTTGTCGAACCCGACCAGCCGTTCGCCGTCCGGCCCATGCAGCGTCAGCGAGTAGTCGATGCCGTGCGGCTTCTCCGACGACACTGGCACCCGCGTTACGACGAACCGGACCCAGTGGCCGCCCTCGGGGTCCACCACGAGAACCTGCCCGTCGAGGTCGAGAAGCACATCGAGGGTCGGGTCACGCGGCTCCGTCACGGCTTGACAGTTATCATACTGAAGCAACACAAGCAAGAGCCAGGGCTTTAGAGCTTTGGGGCTTAGTTAGAGGATGGCGCTCCGCGTATTGATATCATTGATATTTTGGCCGGAAGCAGCTGGGGGTTTTCGGCGGGAGTCCAATAATCTCAATCTCTTTAACGACGTCCGACCAACGGCCAGCCAGCCTTTTCCGTCACCTGCGCCAGCTTCCGCGCGTAGCGCGGCCGGCGTAGACTAGGTGGCGAACACGTCCCGCCGGTCGACCGTCTAGGACCCGGCATCTATCCCGCTGTCGAGCGCGCCATGGGGATCGAGATCGCGCTACGCGCTGGCCTGAGCCACCGTCAACAGGAGCTGATGATGGTCACCTTCAATGCCAGGCATCCGGACTTTCCCATCCCCGGCGGCCCGGGCTTGCGCGCCAAGGGCTGGCGGCAGGAAGGCTTGTTGCGGCTCCTTGAGAATGTCCTGGCGGTCGGCGAAGATCCTGCCAGCCTGGTGGTCTACGCGGCGCTTGGCAAGGCAGCGCGCAACTGGGCCGCGCACGCGGCGATCGTACGCACGCTGCAGACCATGGAAGAAAGCCAAACCCTGGTCATCCAGTCCGGCAAGCCGGTCGGCCTGCTGCGGACCCATGCCAAGGCGCCGCTGGTGATCATGGCCAATTGCAACCTCGTCGGGCAATGGGCCAAGGCCGAGGTGTTTTACGACCTCGAACGCAAGGGGCTGATCTGCTGGGGCGGGCTGACCGCCGGAGCCTGGCAGTATATCGGGTCGCAAGGCGTGATCCAGGGCACCTACGAAATCTTCATGCGCATCGCCGAGCGCCGGTTCGGCGGCACGCTGGCCGGTTGCTTCATCCTGACCGCCGGGCTCGGCGGGATGGGCGGATCGCAGCCGCTCGCCGGGCGGATGGCGGGAGCGGCGATTCTCGTGGTCGACATCGACCCGGAACGGGCGCGGTTGCGCAAAGACATCGGCTATCTCGACGAGATTGCGCCCGACCTTGACGGAGCGCTTGCGATGATCGAGGCGGCGAAGGCGGATCGCCGCGCGGTTTCGATCGGGCTCGTCGGCAACGCCGCCGACATCTATCCGGAGATCGCGCGGCGCGGCATCACGCCTGACGTCGTCACCGACCAGACCTCGGCGCATGATCTGGTGTTCGGCTATGTGCCGCGCACCCGCTCGCTCGATGAGGCGCGCGCGATGCGCCAAACCGCGCCGGAACAATTGCAAGAGGAAAGTCGCGCATCGATCGTGCAGCACGTGCGCGCGATGCTGACCTTCCGGTCACGCGGCGCGGAAGTCTTCGATAACGGCAATCTGATCCGCACCCAGGCCAAGCTCGGAGGGGTCGAGGACGCTTTCGACATCCCGATCTTTACCGAAGCCTATCTGCGTCCGCTGTTTGCCCGCGCCATCGGCCCATTCCGCTGGATGGCGCTATCCGGCGAAGCCCGCGACATCGCCACCATCGACGATCTCGTGCTTGGCCTGTTTGGCGACAATGCCATCGTCTCGAACTGGATCAGGCTGGCGCGCCAGCAGGTCCCGTTCGAAGGACTGCCGGCGCGCATCGCCTGGCTTGGGCACGGCGAGCGCAGCGAACTGGCGCTGGCCGTCAACAAACTGGTGGCCGATGGGGTCCTCGCCGGACCGGTCGCATTCTCGCGCGACCATCTCGATGCCGCGGGCATGGCGCATCCGAACATCATGACCGAAAACATGCGCGACGGATCGGATGCCATCGCCGACTGGCCGCTGCTCGACGCGATGGCGCTGTGCTCTTCCCAGGCCGACTTGGTCGCGATCCATTCCGGCGGCGGCGGCTATGCCGGCTACATGACCAGCGCGGGCGTCACGCTGATCGCCGACGGGACGCTGGCCGCCGACGAGCGGCTGTCGATGAGCCTCGACAACGACACCGGACTGGGGGTGATCCGTTATGCGGATGCAGGCTATGAGGATGCCATCGACGAAGTTGTGCAAAAGAAGCTGCCGCACATCAAGGTTTGACGGCCACATCGGGGCAAGCAGGGATAGGCTTGAACAGGCTGTTCTTGTGCTGCGACAAGCCGAGCGACGCGTCCGTGAGGAACGCTGCCGCCGCCCGGCCCGCGGGGCTTCAAAGCCCTGTCCCAGAACATTAGACCCGTCGCCACTCTACCAACCGGAAATCGGCTCTGTATCATATCAAAATTAGGCGAATCACTGGAGGACGGTCATGGTGAACATGCTGCAGAAGCGCGCCAAGAAAGCGCAAAAACGGAAACAGGTGGTGGCGCAGAAACGTCGGGAAGAGGCCCTGGAGGCCGGCCTGCCCGCGCGGGTGCTGCGGGCGTCCCATGCGCCCATTCGACACTGCTTGCTCACCGAATCCATGTTCGAGATTGGGATGGGGACGCTGGTTCTGACCCGCGGCGCCACGCCAGATCACCTTTCGCTCGGTTCGTTTCTGCTCGACACGTTCGCTTTCGGCATCAAGGACGTGATGTTTAAGTCGTTCGACCGCCAAGTTTTCGAGAGGCATATGGAGACGATGAACGCCACCTCGCCCATGGTTTCCGTCGATCCGAGCTACGCCCGCAAGCTGCTGCGCGACCTGGCCTCTTGGTCGCGAGGGATTGGTTTCATGCCGCACCGGGACTTCGCCGCGGTGGAGAAAATATTCGGCGACGTGAGCGTGGACCAAAGCGACGCGGTCTTTCAATTTGGTCACGAAAGCAAGCCTCTCTATATTGAAGGCCCGAACGATACCGCGCCTCTCATTCAGCAGCGGATCGCGTAGCTGGCGGCTAATGCCGGCAGATCTATGCGACGCTCTCGAATGGTTTGAGGAGCGCGTCGCGCGCTTCGGCGATGTGTCGATATCGTTCGCCGCTGCCGCCCGCGTCGGGGTGCGCGGTCTTGGCCTTTCGCCGGAAGGCGGCGTTGATCTGCGAGGGCCTCAGCGCGCCCGCCATCGGCAGGTTCAGGAGCTCGCGGTGCTGTCTGTCGTCGGCATCGAAATCCGGCCGGAACAGGAAGCTTCGGCGTTTCGCCTGAGCTTCGAGGCGCAGATCGACCTGATCCTGCTGCCATCGCAGGCGCGACATCACGAGGCATTCGCCGACGGCAATCCGGCCCCGCGTTTCAAGTTCTTCAAGACTGAACGGTCCCACGACGCCATAGGGCGCCGCCAGAACGGCTCGCAGGCCCCCTTCGCTGTGTTCGATATGGCCGATAGTCGCCACGTCGAGGATTCCCAAGGAGCCGTTCCAGACTACCCATTGTTCTTGATCCATCATGCAGCGCCTTCATGCATGGCCGGCACCGCGGGTTGATGATCTGTGGCCTACACCGGCGGATGCGCTGGCGAGCGCGCCGGCTTGGCTGGTCCGACATCGACCTGGATCTCGTCCCCCTCCACGCGCAGGGCGTAGGGGTGGAGCGCGTTGCGGACGATGTGGGTCACGCACTTGCCGCTGCTGCTGTCGAAACCCCACTGGTGGATCGGGCAGGTCACCGTCTGTCCGTTGAAGCTGGCATCGCTCAACGGCAGATCGGCATGCGGGCAGCGCCCGCGATAGGCCTTGAGCTCGCCCCCGGTTGGCCAGACCAGCAGCACGCTCTTGCGGCCGGCATGAAAGATACCCATGCCCCCTTCATTCACGGCGCTGGTGTGACAGATCGAGGTGAACGCCATCGGGATTGCCTTCTGAAATGAACGTCTGATCGGCACTACGCAAATTCCAGGCCAGCCAAAAAATCCAGGACGCGCCCCGTTCTGGCGCGCGAGTTGCGTAAGGCACGCCAAATCCGCAAAGCCTTGTCGGGTTTCCGACAGGCCGAACCACACCAGGAGCGTAGCGTGCCGTCATTGCAGGAAATTCGTACCGTCGTGACCTTGGCGCCGGCGAAGCCGGTCGGATTGGCCGATTTGGGCGCGCCGCTGGTTGACACGTCAGTGGTCAAGAAGGGGCGCGTGCACGAATTTGCGCAGGTTTTGAGCGACGGCAAGATCGGTCGCCGCTTCCAGGATCTTCGTGTCATCGGGATCCATACCATCGAGGCCGCGGTCCGGTCCGCCAAATTGTTTGTCCAGTTCGAAGTGTTCGGCGACAACACCGCGGTGCCGAGCGCCCGCGGGGTCGGATTCGCCGCGGTTCTCCATGCCGGCGCGCAGCCCCTGGCCAGCCTGTCGTCGAACAGCCTTTTCCTGCCCTATGCCAATTTCTGGTATCCGAACCGCTTCGTGTTCGAGGTGCCGACGGCGGACTTCGATCAGGCGGACCGGTTCGAATTTATCGCGAAAGCGGAAGAGGTTCGCTGCCTTGCTGCGATCTCGCCATGAGTCTCGATCTGATCCGGCTCGGCAAGTTGCTTGCCCTCGCCGGCAGCGAAAACGAGTGCGAAGCGACCGCGGCCATTCGCAAGCTCAAGGAGCAGCTTTCGTCGGCGGGTCTGAGCTTTACCGATCTCGGCCAGCGGCTGATCGCTCAGGCCGGAAGACCTTCCGCCGGCGGAGCAAGGCCGCCACGCCAGCCCGCCGCGACCGCTTTTACCGACGATGCCGGCGTGGTGTGGGCCAGCCGTCAGGCTTACGAGATGTATCAGGCGGGGGCCGCGGCGCGCCGGGAAAGCGACTGGCAGAAAACCGAGGCCGAACGGCAGGCGGTGATCGCTCGCTACGGGTCGCGCGAACTGGCCTTGGCGCGAAGCGATCGGGAGCAGATCCTGCACGATGCCGTGGCGGATCTCCTGGTGCGGCACGACCCGGACACCGACCCGCCCGGGCGATGGCATGCCCGTATCGACGGCTGGGATCGAAGTCTCCTGCACCCGTCCCCAGCCGTCCTGGCCCGGATCGAACAGGCGTTGCCGCTGCCGACGACCGTGCGACAGGCGAAAGACGAATTCGAATACTGGAAGTGGAGATCGAACGAACTCGAGATGTTGTTGGGCCGACCTGGAGATAGTCAACTCGATCTGCCGGCGATCTGCCGGGCGCGGCGCGTCCAGGCGCTCTATGAGCGCGAGCTGCCGATCCGTTCGATCGACGATCTGCATCTGCGCCTGCAGTTTTCGGTGAACCCGGAATGGGCGGACGATACGGGCGAAGCGCTTCCGCAAATCCTGGAAGCCTTCGAGGCGTTGATCGTGGCGCCCGCGACGTCTGCGGAGAAGTCTGCCGAAGCAGGGCGACCACAAGGGTCGCCCCCGTAGGCGCTAGCTTAAGGTCCGGCGGTCAGCCCGAGCCCGTCACGCCGGTCTCCGTCCGCCTCTCCCCTTGCGGGAGAGGCCGCCGCGTAGCGGCGGGTGAGGGGGTCTCTCAACGGGCCGTGTCGCTCGTGCTTAAGCTAGCGCCTATGAGGGTCGCCCCTGCAATTGTGAGGCAGCGGCGCCCCTGGTGGGCGCCCTCCCTGCGTGAGCAAGGACTTGAACGGGGATGAATGACCTGTTGACCTATCCACGCGTCAAACGCGTGGCGCATCGCAGGCTCGGCGAAATGCTGCGGATGATGCTGAGCGAGCGGCGGTTTTTCGACCTGACCCTGGAAGAGGGCCGGACCTTGTCGCGCGCCTTCACCGCGGTGGCCCACGACTGGCGGCGTACCGATCTCGTCTATTTGAGCCCGGTCGGCAGCGACACCGAATTCTCGGCCGTGGTCACGCCGGATGGCCTCAATGTGGAGACCATGGACGGAAGTCACCATTTGAATTGGGACGATGTGACGGAGCTGGCCGAGCGCCTGGCGGTGGAGTGAGACGCCTGGGGATGGCGCGTCCCCGCGAACGAGACTATCATGTAAGGATTGAGGACGCAGTCATGTACAGGGAAGACGGCAGCGGTGGTGGCGGAGCTCGGCGCAGCGCGTCGCGCAACGTCTTCGGCGAGCCACTGGAAACCTGCGCGACCAGCCCGATGACGGGCTTCTACCGGGACGGCTGCTGCAACACCGGGATCGAGGACGCCGGCAGCCACACGGTCTGCATCGTGGCGACGGCCGAATTTCTGGCGTTCTCCAAGTCGTGCGGCAACGATCTTTCGACGCCGCTGCCGAACTTCGGCTTTCCTGGCCTCAAGCCCGGCGACCGCTGGTGCCTGTGCGCGCCGCGCTGGCAGCAGGCCTTCGCGGCCGGTCAGGCGCCCCGCGTGGTGCTGCGCGCCACGCACGAGGGGGCGTTGAGTTTCTGCGCCCTGGCCGATCTCAAACGCGCCGCGATCGATTTGGCGTGACCGCGCTGCTGCCGCGCCATCACGGCGCGGCGAACGCCGGGGACACGCCCTCGGTATCGATATAGACAACGCCGGCTTCGACCTTGACCGGATAGTTGGCCAGCGCGACGGCGTGCTCGTGGGTTGGCTGACCCGAATTCATGTCCCAGGACCAGAAATGAAGCGGGCAGGTCAGCACCGTCCCGTCGAATTCGGCGTCGGCGAACGGCGTGTTGGCGTGCGGGCAGACGCCCTGAAAAGCCTTGATCACGCCGTTCTCGGGCCACGCGAGAACAATGAGTTGCGCGTCGGCGATCACCAGCCGCATTCCACCTTCGGCGATCGTGTCTTCTCTGCAGACTCTGCTGAACATCTCATCATCCTCGATCGAGGGGTCAGCCCAGGACCAGTTGATCCGGTGCTTCCCGCCGCCCGGCTTTCGAACAGGCAATATGAGTGCCAAGACGCGGGATCAGGGGCTGCGCGGATGCCTCGCCTCGGCACGCGATCCTGTTCGGCGGCAGGGTTCAAGCCGGCGCCATCGATCCGGCTGTCCGTCATCCAACCGTGGAGGTTGACGGGAAAGACGTTTTGAAAGACCGTCAGATTCATGTTCGAGCGGTCCCGCGCCCTCCCATCCCCTTACTCCGCAAGAGAGATCATCGAAATGCCCTACGCGACGACGAATGATGGCGTACGCCTCTACTATGAGGAGACCGGCAGGGGACGGCCGCTCATTCTGGTCCATGAATTCGCCGGGGACTTCCGGAGTTTTGAAGCTCAGCTGCGTCATTTCGGCAAGCGATACCGGGTGATCGCCTTCAATGCGCGCGGGTTCCCTCCGTCCGACGTTCCGGAGAGCCCGGCGTCCTATTCGCAGGCCCGCGCGGCGGATGACATCCTGTCCGTCCTCGACCACATCGCTGAACAGAAAGCGCATATTGTCGGGCTTTCCATGGGCGGTTTTGCGACGCTGCACTTCGGCCTTCGTCATCACGGACGGGCGCTGTCCTTGTGCGTGGGCGGCTGTGGATATGGGGCAGAGCTGGAAACGAGGGAGAGCTTCCGCTCCGAGGCCGACACGATCGCCGATTTCATCCGATCATCGGGCATGCAGGCCTTTTCCGAGCGATATGCCTACGGACCCACCCGGGTGCAATTCGAGAACAAGGATCCGCGCGGTTTTGCCGAATTCAAGCAGATGCTGTCGGAGCATTCGGCGATCGGTTCGGCCAACACCCAGGCGGGTGTTCAGAAGGAGCGGCCGTCGCTCTATTCCCTGGTCGAGGAAATGAAGCAAATAACGGTGCCCACGCTGGTCATTATGGGCGACGAGGATTGGCCGTGTCTGCTGCCCGGCATCCTGATGAAACAATCGATCTCTTCGGCGGCACTTTCGATTATTCCAAATGCAGGTCATGCCATCAACATCGAGGAGCCGGACGAATACAACCGGATCGTCGGGGAGTTTCTTTCACAGGTGGACAGCGGCCGCTGGCCGATGCGCGATCCCAGAGCCATCAGCAAGTCGATCACGGGCATGAACCCTAGTGTTCTGGTTCTGACGCTTCGTCTCTCATCGGCGTCATTCCGGGGCGCGCCCTTGCGCGAGCCCGGAATTATAACCCCCAATCGTGGTTATCGGGCTCCCGAGCTGCGCTCGGGCCCCGGAATGACGGAAACAATTGTTAGAGTCAGAACACTAGGTGGAGATTTCGTGAAGCTTAGCATTGCGAAGCTCCGCCGCCACTCTTCCGATGGGAAATCGTCCCTGTATCATATCAGATCAGGCGAATCACTGCAGGACGGTCATGGTCAACATGCTGCAGAAGCGCGCCAAGAAAGTGCAAAAACGTAAACAGGTGGTGGCGCAGCTGCGGAAGCATCTCGGCGACAACGCTGTCGGCTCACTCGCGTAGGAAGCGATCGCCGAGATAGCGTTCGGCGAGGTCGAGACTCTGGTCGGTATAGGTGGTCCCGAGCTCCTGCGCGGTCGGCACCTCCCGGTGTGAGGCCACCCAGGCCAGCAGCAGGATTCGCCGCGCCATCACGACCGTCGGAAGGATCGCGCGGTCCTCATCTGTCACCGCAGCGATCTTGGCGTAGCCCGTGAGCCAGCTGTCCCGCAACGCGGGCACATTGGGCAAGTGTTCGTAGAACGACACTGCCGAGGCGAAATCATACATGAACCAGGAGAAGCCGCAGTCGTCGAAGTCGAGCACCTTCAGCCGGTCGCCGTCGATCAGGAGATTGGCCAGGCGCAAGTCGGCGTGAATGAGGCCGAAGCGCTCCGGCCCGGGGCCGAATTCGTCGAGCCGCGCGCGCACCTTGGCGACCGCGCGATCGAGCAGCGCGTGGCCCGCGCGGTCGAGGCCGAGTGCATCCTGCCACGGCCCCCAGAGACGGCGTTGGCCGTGCATGGCATCGGCATCCCAGACCTGTCGCACGAATCCGTTCGGCCGCCGCCAGGTCTTGGCTTGAAGATGCAGCCTGGCGGTCAGCTCGCCCAGCACCTCGAACCATGGCAACAGGTCGTCGTTCGGCGATGGCTGTTGGCCCTCGAAGAAGCCGAACGCCACGGCCATCCGGTCGGGCCCGCCGCGCCGCGAGACGAGGGTCTGGATGGTGGCGCCGGAGCGGTCCGCGACCGGCTCGATCACTTCCGCGATGCGGTCGCGGCGCAGGGCGCGAAGCCAGTCGAGCTCCGACTGGATGCCCTCCCGGCTGTGATAGCCGACGCGATGGACGCGCAGGATCAAGCGTCTCTCCGCCACCCCGTCCTCGACCAGGTAGGTCGCATTTTCCGATATATTCAATAGTCGGATCCGAGCCGAAGGCGGATAACCGTAATTCGGCAGCACGGTTCTCGCCATGTCCTGCAGGTCGGCCAGCGTGGCCTCGTCATACTGTGCTTGCTGCTCCGACACGGGCCCTTTCCCCTGCTCAATCAACGGCTCGCGGCGATCCCCGGCGGTCATCAGGCGGAAGGCCGCGTTGCTACCAGGCCGAATTCCGGTATCGAAATTTGTCTGACGGCACAATCCCGGGGAGGTGTTTCGCAAGGCGACATTGTTTTCGTAGATGGGTTTCGTTGGTTACCTTTGATCGCGCCGAGGTCGGGTTCGCCGCGCTGCAGATGAACAAGGCGCTCGGCTTCCCTTGGTGAGTTTCGGCCTCAGCCAGTGCGTTGGAGGGACGATATTCTGCTGCCCGGTCTTGCGCAGTATGAGGATTTGCCCGTAAATGCTTACGCCGCCGAGCTGCCGGGCAGCTTTACGCAGGGCCAAGGGCACGCGGCGTCCGGGGGCGATAGGGCCGCACCTCTCTTGAAGTTGGAATTCTTGAAGTGGGAATTCTTGAAGCCGGCATCATGACGCTGTTCAAGGTCCGCGTGGCCGTTCTTTGTACGGAACCGTCATGGTCATGCTAGCGCGCCGTATTTTCGACGACAAGCCGTCCGACATGCGGATCAAGTTGGCTGCTCTTTATGCCATTCTGCTGGCGGCCAACGTGCTGTCGTGGCTGTGGGCGCTTGACGCCTTTCGTCCATATCCGGTCCTGCTCGGAACGGCCTTCCTCGCCTATGCCTTCGGTCTTCGTCACGCGGTCGATGCCGATCACATCGCGGCCATCGACAACGTGACGCGGCGGCTGATGCAGGCTGGGAAGCGGCCGATATCGGTGGGCTTGTTCTTTTCGCTGGGGCATTCGACGGTCGTGATTGTGGCTTCCGCCATGGTGGCATTTGCCGTCGGCGCGCTGCAGTCGAAGTTCGACCATTTCAAGGAGATCGGCGGACTGATCGGCACCGGCGTCTCCGCATTCTTCCTGATCTCCATCGCGGTCGCCAACACCTTCGTTCTGGCGGCGGTGTGGCGGATGTTCAATGCGGTCCGGCACGGCAAACATCTGGTCGAGGAAGACCTCGACATCGTTCTTTCGCAACGTGGTTTTCTGGGCCGGCTTCTGCGCTCGCTTTTCGGCATGATCACCAACAGCTGGCACATGTACCCGCTGGGTATCCTGTTTGGACTGGGATTCGATACCGCAACCGAGATCGGCCTGTTGGGTATCTCGGCCGCACAGGGTTCGCAGGGACTGCGGCTTTTGTCGATCCTGATTTTCCCGGCGCTGTTCACGGCCGGAATGTCGCTGATCGACACCACCGATGGCGTTTTGATGGTCGGTGCCTACGGCTGGGCTTTCGTCAAGCCGATCAGGAAACTCTATTACAATATGACGATCACGCTGGTGTCGGTGATGGTGGCGCTTGTGATCGGAGGGGTGGAAGCCCTCGGCCTGATCGGACGCAGGCTTGGCCTCCACGAAGGCGTCTGGACATTCATCGATGCGCTCAACGATAACTTTGGCACCCTCGGCTATCTGATCATCGTGATTTTTGTGGTGTGCTGGCTGGTGTCGGCTGCGGTCTACCGGCTCAAACGGTTCGACGAGGTGCCGGTGACCGTCGTCGAAAGTCGATAAGACTGGATTGTCGCCCTTGGCACATCGCTTCAGCGCCCGGGGCGGAAGCGGTCTCGCCAGCGGCCGAGAGGCGGCAGAAGCACGAAGACGATGGCCGCGGCTCCCGCCCAGAACAGAAAGACCGTTGCAATCTCCGCGAACGTGGAGAGCCGTTCTAGGCGCAGATGGATGACGGTGCGCGACAACAGCCAATTGAACGGGATCACCAGCAATGGGCCGAGCAGCACTGCGTCGCCGAGCGAGAGCAGATTTTCCCGGCTCTGGGTGGCGGACAGCGTGGCCAGGGCGAATATCCCGGGCAACGGGAGCGCGCTGGCCCAGCCGACCCAACGCCCGTCGCGGTTGACGTAGGCCGTTGCGAACAGGAAGAGGGACGCGGCAACAAAACAGGCAATGCGAACAAGACCCCTGCCATTGAACCACATTTCCTTGAAGCTCGGATAAGAGGCCGCCTGCGGCGCTCGCCAGCAGCGCGAAATATACAGGACGGCGAACACGAGCTGGATCACGAATAGCCAGCCGGCGGATGGCAGCGTATCGCGAAGCAACGCGAGCGCGGTGGCACCGCTGCTCCACACGATCATCCAAAACAGCGCCCGGACGATTATTTTGGCTTCTTGGTCCCAGCCAGAGGGCAACGGCGGCAGGTATTGATATCGGTACATCAAGACCAGAAAAAGCACGCTGTTCCACATCACGACGAGATAGATCGTGGCGGCGATGCCGAGCGGATCCACGCCGGTCAGCATCGCGATTCCATTGAGAAGCGGAAAGGTGAGCAGCGCCCCGCCGATTCGTTTGTCGCGCGCGCCGAACCATCCGATCAGCACGAACGCGGCCACAGCCAGCAGCAGCTTGATGGCGGCGACCGAAATCTCAATCATGGCTGTCGATGCCGCGTAACGCCGATTTCAGGTGCTCGCAGAACATCGCTGCCGCACTCGGCAGGTTACGATCGCGCAGTTGCCCCAGCACCAGGTTGGCGTGCGGCACATCGCGACGATCGATGGCGCGGGCCACTACGCCTGATCCTTCGAGATAATCCGGCAGCGCGCCGACTTCGATCTGAAATGACAGCGCCTGGCCGCGCGCAACGCAGCCGCGCAGGAACTCGAAGGAATTCGACTGGATCGATGGCGTCAGGCTCAGCCCAGCGCGGGCGGTCACCTCGTCGAGCAGCTGGCGGCCGCCAATTCGTTGGTCCGGAAGCGCCATCGGATAAAGCCGGCAGTCCGACAGCCGCAGAGTCTTTTTTGCGGCCAGTGGATGATCAGCGGCCATCAGCACTACCAGCTGCTGTTTCAGGGTAAGCAGCGGCCGGAAATTCGGCGGTTGTGGCGGACGGAACACCAGCACGATGTCCACCTCCAGGGCGGCTAGCGACTGCATGGCGCGCTCGTGGTCGGACACCGCGACATCGAAGGTGATCAAGGGATAGGTGCGCTGAAATACCGCGATCGCTTCGGGTAGGAAGCCGTGCGCCAGCGCCTGGCTGCAGGCGATGCGTACATTGCCGCGGCGCAATCCCTTGAGATCCTCGATCTGCGAGCGCATCCGCTCGGTGTCGGCAAACTCGGTGCGGACGAAGCGCGCAAATACCTCACCCGCCGCGGTCAGCCGCATGCCGCGCGGCCGCCGCTCGAATAATTGCGTGCCGAGTTCCTCTTCCAGGTCCATGATCCGGCGATCCAGAGCGGATGCCGTGACGTTGAGCGCCGCGGCGGCCTTGCGGATCGAACCGGAGCGCGCGACCTGATCGAAATATCTGAGGAATCGCAGATGCCGCATCGGCCGCCTCCATTCCACGAGTGTAGCCTTTGCAGCAACGCTCCGCCACAAAAACGGCGATGGATAGCTGCACTGGGGTCTGGCTAGATGACCTGACCGGCGACGCGGCGGCTGCGTCCGCCCAACATAATGGGGTTGATCGATGCGAGGCAGGGTAGTCGGCGGAGCTTGGCGTCCCGTTTGGCGTGCGGCGATTTTGGCAGCGGCGGCTTTGCTGGTCGCGGCGGCGCTTCCGGCAGAGGCCTCGGATCTGAAACTGAAGATGGTGCTGAACTGGAAGTACCAGGGTCCGCAAGGGATGTTCTTCCTGGCAGAGGATCTCGGTTATTTCAAAGCCGCAGGCCTCGATATGACCATCGACCAGGGCAACGGCTCCGGCGCCGCGGTGCCGCTGGTTGCCAACGGCACCTATGACGTCGGCTTCGGCGACATCAACGCGCTGATCGAACTCGCGGCCAAGAAGCCGGAGGACGCGCCGGTCGCGGTGTTTGTGATGTTCAACCAGCCGCCTTTCACGGTGGCGGTGAGGGCGGACAGCCCGATCAAAACGCCGCAGGATCTTGCCGGCAAGACGCTCGGCAGCGCCGCGAACGACGGGGCGTTGAAACTGTTTCCTGCCTTCTGCAAGGCCGCCAAGGTCGACTGCAGCGCGGTCAAGATCACCAATCTGCAGCCGAACCTGCGCGAACAGATGCTGATGGGAGGGCAGGTCGACGGCGTGCTCGGTTATGTCAATACCATCCGCTTCTCGGCCCGCGCCATGGGCGTCGACGATGACAAGATCCGCTATATCAATTTCGGCGATTACGGCATGGATCTCTATTCCAACGCCATCATCGTCTCCCGCAAACTCGTCAAGGATCATCCGGAAGCCGTCCGGGGCCTGGTCGGCGCGATCAACAAGGGCTTGATGGCTACGCTGAAAGATCCGGCGGCCGCCGTCGCCGCCGTCGTCAAGCGCGAGCCGCTGATCAAGGTTGACGTCGAACGCGCCCGTCTCGATGCCACGCTGCGGGCCGAAATGAACCACCCGGAAATCGCAACCATCGGCCTCGGCAACGTCGATCCGTTGCGGCTGAAGCGTTCGATCGATACCCTGGTGTCGATCGAAGTGCTGCCGCGCACGCCGTCGGTCGACGAGATCTTCACGCCGGCCTTTCTGCCGCCCGAAAGCGAGCTCGCCAAGAAGCTGTTCTAGTTGAGCGATGCCATGAAGCTGAATGCATCCAAGCTCTCCGACCTCATCCTGAGGAGCGAGCCTTCGCCCGCAGGGCGAGGGCTCGCGTCTCGAAGGATGGCAACTTGTTCCGTCGCTTGCGGCCATCCTTCGAGACGCATCGCTTTGCGCGATGCTCCTCAGGATGAGGATCGCGGAAGCAACTTCCGTTTAGAACAGGACACATCATGGATCTCGGGCTGACCGATCGCGTGGCCGTCATCACCGGTCCCGCCAAGGGCATGGGAGCGGCCGTCACCAGCGCGTTCGCGGCGGAAGGCTGCCGGCTGGTGCTGGTCGGGCGCGATGTCGCAGCGATCGAACCGGTGGCGGCGGCGGTGCGGGCCGCCGGGCGACCGGCCATCGTGGTCCATTGCGACCTGACGGATCCCGCGCAATGCGACGCCGCCGCGAAGGCCGCTCTCGACAGCTTCGAACGCATCGACATCCTGGTCAACATCGCCGGCGGCTCCGGCCCGATCGGCAAGACGGGCGCCGAGACCACGCCTGAAGAGTTCGACGCCATCGTCACGCTGAACATGAACGGCTGCTTCCACACCATGCACGCGGTACTGCCGGCCATGACGGCGCAGCGCTATGGCAAGATCGTCAATGTCGGCGGCACCTTCGGCATGCGCGGCCGCGCCGGGCGCATGGCCTACTCGGCGTCGAAGTGGGGGCTGCGCGGCATCACCAAGAGCTTCGCGCTAGAAGTCGGCCAGCACAATATTAACGTCAATTACGTGGCGCCCGGCATGGTCGACGGCCCGCGCTTCCGCGACAAGGTATGCGCCGACATGGCGAAAAGGCTCGGCATTACCCTCGAAGAGGCGATGCAGCGTCACGCCGCGGACTACGCGCTGCGCCGTGTCACCACCGATATGGATGTCGCCAATGCCTGCCTGTTTCTGGCCAGTGACGTGTCGCGGCAATTGACCGGCGTCGATCTGCCGGTCGACGGCGGCTGGGCCATGCTGTGAGCGTCGCCATGATCGCAGATCTCGTGATCCACCATGGCCGGGTCGTTTCGGCGGACGCCACCTTTGCGGCGAGCGTCGCCATCAAGGACGAGAAGATTCTCGCGGTGGGCAGCGCGGACGCGATGCCGAAGGCGTTAGAGACGCTCGATGCCAGCGGTCTGCATCTTTTGCCGGGCGCCATCGACGTGCACGTGCATTTTCGCGATCCCGGCTATCCACATAAGGAGGACTGGGAGAGCGGTACCGCGGCCGCGGCCTTCGGCGGGGTCACCACCGTGTTCGACATGCCGAACACGATACCGCCAACCGGCACAGCGGAGATCCTGGCGCAGAAGCACGCGATCGCGCGCGCCAAAGCCTATGTCGATTATGGCCTCTACGGCCTGCTCGGCGAGGACACCATCGAACATGTGCTGGCCTTGGTCGATGGCGGCGTGATCGGCTTCAAGCTTTATATGGGCAACACCTTCGGCAAGATCGCCTCGCCCTCCACCGGCGCGATGCTGGAGGCCTTCGAGGTGGTGGCGCCGACCGGAAAACGCATATCGCTTGCACGCCGAAACCAATTCGATCATGGAGCGACGGCAGTCGCGCTTGACCGAAGCCGGCCGCAGCGATCCCTTGGCGCACCTCGCCTCGCGGCCCGCGGTGGTCGCGGTCGAGGCGGTGTCCCGCGCCGCCATTCTCGCCGAGTGGACCGGCGCACGCATCCATGTGCTGCATATCTCCTCGGCGGCCGAACTGGCGCCGCTCGCCGCCGCCAAAGCGCGCGGCGTCGACATCACCGGAGAGACCTGTCCGCACTACCTGCTGCTCTCGGCCGATGACTATGCCCGGCTGGCCGGCATCATCCGGGTCAATCCACCGGTGCGGGAGCGGGAAAACCAGGCCCCGCTCTGGAACGCGCTGGAGCGCGGCGCCATCGACATGATCGCCACCGATCATGCGCCGCACGCTCGGGACGAAAAGACCCGCAACGATATCTGGAGCGTCGATTGCGGCTTTCCCGGCGTCGAGAGCCAGATGCCGCTGATGTTGACCGAAATCGCCGCCGGCCGCGCCTCGATCAACGATTATGTGCGCTGGAGCGCGGTCAATCCGGCGAAGGCGTGGGGGCTGTACCCGCGCAAGGGCGTGATCCAGCCCGGTGCGGAGGCCGATCTCGCTCTGGTCGATCTGACCCGGCGCTGGACCCTGCGGGACAAGGAATTGCAATCGCGCTCGAAAATCTCGCCATGGGACGGTCGGGAGGTATGCGGGCTGCCGATCCACACGCTGGTCCGCGGCCGCTTCGCCATGAGGAACCGGACTCTGGTGCCGCAGACCAAAGGCTGGGGGCGATCGGTGCACGTTATCCAAACAATGCCACCTGCCGATGTGAAGAACCCGGACCAGACCCTGCAAGCCGTGCTCAAGATGCCGGCCGACGGGCTGCACCGATGACCGCGGTCGCGGCCACCGACGTCTTCGTCGAATTGCAGCAGGTGACGCTGAATTATGGCGAGGGCGCCCGCCGTGTTGCAGCGCTGGCCGAAACCAGCCTGAAGATCGGCAAGGGTGACTTCATCGCGCTGGTCGGCCCGTCCGGCTGCGGCAAGTCGACCATCCTGCGCCTGGTATCGGGTTTGATCCGGGCGTCCTCCGGCTATGTGTTCATTGCCGGCCGCGAAGTCGGCGCCGAACCGGTGCGAGTCGGCATGGCCTTCCAGAATCCGACCCTGCTGCCATGGCTCTCGATCCGCGACAATGTGATGCTGCCGCTTCGAATCGTGCCGCCGTTTCGCGGCGAGTTTCGCAACAAAAAGGCCGGCGAGTTTCGAAACCGCGCCGACGATCTCCTGCATCAGGTCGGGCTGCGGGGCTTCGCCGACAACTATCCCTGGCAACTCTCGGGCGGCATGTTGCAGCGGGCGTCGCTGTGCCGGGCACTGATCCACGAGCCGGAGCTTCTGATGCTCGACGAACCCTTCGGCGCGCTCGATCAGTTCACCCGCGAGGAACTGTGGGCGATCACCCAGGATTTGTGGCTCGCCCGCAAGCCGACCGTGCTTTTGGTCACCCATGATCTGAAGGAGGCGAGCTATCTGGCCAACCGGATCTGCGTGATGCAGGCCCGCCCCGGCCACATCATCCAGGACTGCGCCGTCGCATTCGCCCGGCCGCGCACGCTCGAACTGACCTATACCGTCGATTTCACCGCGCTGACCCAACGCCTGCGCGAACTGATCAAAGCCGGCCGTGATTACCGGGAAGCTGCCGCATGACCGCCGCCGGCCGCCGGCGTCTCGCCTCCAGTTCCCTGATCGTCGGGTTTTTCCTGGTCTGGGAGCTCGCCTGCATTGTCTTTCACGTTCGCGACATCGTGCTGCCGCGTCCGACGCAAATCCTGTATACGCTCTGGGTCGATGCGCCCGGCATCTGGCCGCATGCCCTGCAGACGATCACGACGACGCTGATCGGTTTTGGTCTGGGCATTTTCTTTGGTGTGCTGCTTGGCGTCGTGGTCGGCTCGTCGCGGTTGGCCTATGATGTGGCCTATCCGCTGCTGATCGGATTTGCCTCGATCCCCAAGGTCGCGATCGTCCCGATCCTGGTGCTGTGGTTTGGCGCCGGCACCGTGCCGGCCATCATCACCGCGGCCTTGACCTGCGTATTTCCGATCGTGGTCAATGTCGCCACCGGCCTTGCCACCACCGAACCGGAGCTGGAAGACGTGATGCGCACGCTGCGCGCCAGCAAGCTCGACATCCTGACCCATGTCGGCCTGCCGCGCGCGATGCCGTATTTCTTCGCCTCGCTGAAGGTCGCGGTGACGCTGGCCTTCGTCGGCACCGTGATATCAGAGACGGTCGCCTCCAATCGCGGCATCGGCAACCTGATGATGATCGCGAGTTCCAACTTCGATGTGCCGCTGGTGTTTGCCGGGCTGATGATCCTGGCCGTGATGGGAGTCGCGCTCTATGCGATCTTTTCCTTCATCGAAGGCCGGGTGACCGGCTGGACCCGCCGCCAGGAGAATTTTTCCGTCGGCGGATAAGGTGTTCGATATTGCGGCGGATGACCACTGCGCCGGTGCCGACGACGCATCCGCTTTTCGTCGGCCGAAATCCGATCAGCCCCACGCCGAGCCCTTGTCCTCCCGGCCAGCCGCACCAGGTGCCGCGGACCTTTCGCGTGGTGAACCTCTTGACAATAGAAATGGTTAGCGCGCAGTTTCGTACTCAAAGCAAGAACTGCTTATAGGGATGGAAGCCATGGCAGCCGCAAGGCTGGCGACGAGTGCGTGCGGCTATCCCGCTGCATTCGGGAGGAACAATTCATGCCGTTGACCACAAGGCGTCGTCTGCTCGCTGGATCCGCCGCCGCGCTCGTGCTGCCGGCGCTGGCCCGCGCACAGGGTACCGTGAAGCCGCGCCTGACCGTCATCTCGCAATGGGCCTCCGGCAGCGATGGCGCCGCGATCTCGGCGCTGGGCAAATTGTTCGAGGAGCGTGGCGGCATCTGGCAGCATAATCCCGTTCCCGGCATAACCACCGACATGATGAACAAGCTGCGGGCTCAAATCATCGCCGGCGATCCGCCAGCGGTCTCGCAGCTCAAAGGTCCGGAAATTGCCGCGTGGTCGAAGATTGCGCCGACCGTCGATATCACCCCGTGGGTGAAAACGGCCGGCCTTGCCGGCAAGGTTCCGGCCGAACTCGCCACCAGCTGCCAGCCGGCGGGCCACTGGATCGCGCTGCCGCTGCAGGTCTATCGGCTCAACACGCTGTTTCTCTCCACCAAGGGCATGCAGCGTGCCGGGGTGAGCAAGGCGCCGACCTCGTGGGCGGAATTCAATGACATCGCGGAAAAGATGCGGGCCGCGGGCATGATTCCCCTGGCCAACGGCGGGATCCGCAATGACGACGGAATGAAATTCGAGATTGCGCTCGCCGGCATCAGTCCCGAAATCTATCGCCGCGCCCTCATGCAGCTCGACGCCGATGCGCTCAGGAGCAAGGAAGTACTGGCGGCGTTCGAACAGCTGCGCAAGTTTGCCAACTGGATGAACCCGAACATCGCGGCGCAGGGCTGGGCGGTGAATTTGCCGGCCTTCATCAAGGGCGACATGGGCATGGTGCTGATGGGAGGCTGGGCCCAGGGTAATCTGCTGCGCGCCGGCGCGACCGAGGCCGATTTCAGCAGCGGACCCGCTCCGCAGGAGAAAGGTCCGCCGTGCTTCGACCTCAACGCCGACTGTTTCATCTTCTGGCAGTCGAAGTCCGCCGATCTCGAAGCGGGGCAGAAATTATTCGCCGAGACCGTGATGCAGCCGTCGACCCAGGAAATGTACGCGAAAATCACCGGCTCGATACCGGCGCGCACCGATGTCGATCTGACGACCCCGGGCTTTACCGACGGCCAGCGAAACGCGGCGCAGAATCTGCGCGACGCCATTGGAGGGGACCGTGTGCTTCTCAGCCTGGCGCACAACATGGCGCAGCCGAACGGCATTACCGCGGCCATGATCGATGTGCTGACGGAATATGTGCACGACAGCGCCATCCCCGCGGCCGAAGGACAGAAGCGGCTGGTCGAGGCGGTGGCCGGCGCGCAGTAGGGTCGTATCCGTGACCATGATCCCGGCACGGCAGGCACGCGAGCCGTCTGCGGGGAGAGAGCAGGCCGCGGGCCTTTGGCGTCGTCGTCTCGGCGACGCCTTGACCGCGCTGGCGATCTGGCTGCCGTTGCTGGTTGCGGCCGGGCACGTCGTGGTGTTCACGGTGTGGACAAGCTGGGTCTCCTTCACGCCTTCGACCTTGCTGCCGGATTATTCCTGGATCGGTCTGCGCAACTACTGGGCGGTGACCCGCACCGCCAACTTTCAGGTCGCCTATCTCAACCTGGTGATCTTCGGCCTCGGCTTCGTGCTGCTGACGATGGCGCTCGGATTGTTGCTGGCGATCCTGCTCGATCAACGCGTGCGTGGCGAAAATGTGCTGCGCACGATCTTTCTCTATCCCCTGGCGGTTTCCTTCGTGGTGACCGGCACGGTCTGGAGCTGGTTGCTCAATCCCGGGATCGGCATCCAGAAACTGGTGCGCGATCTCGGCTGGCTGGATTTCCGGTTTGACTGGCTGGTGCAGTCGGACAAGGCCATCTACACCTTGATCATGGCCGGCGTCTGGCAAGGCGCGGGATTCGCCATGGCGCTGTTTCTGGCTGGATTGCGCTCGGTGGACGGCGACTTGATCAAGGCTGCGCAGATCGATGGGGCCGGACCATGGCGCACCTACCGTCGCGTGCTGCTGCCGACGATCTGGCCGATCTTTGTCACGGTGTTCGTGATCCTGCTGCAGTCGGCGATCAAGACGTTCGACCTGGTGCGGGCGCTGACCGGCGGCGGACCTGGCATATCCACCATGCTGCCGACACTCGTCGTCTACGACTTCATGTTCCAGCGCGGCGAGTTGGGGCGCGGCTCGGCGGCCGCGGTGCTGATGCTCCTGGTGCTGGTCGTGGTATTGGGGCCCTATGGAATTTATGTGCGCTGGCAGAAACAACGGCAGGCCCGGGCATGAAGTGGACACGGGTGAGTATCTACACCGCGCTGATCGTGCTCGCGTTGCTGCTGCTGGTCCCGCTTGGCGTGGTGGTGGCCAACTCGTTGCGCTCCAGCCAGGAGATCGCCGCCACCTCGATGATCGGCTGGCCGCGCCAGCTGACCTTTGCCAATTACCCCCGGGCCTGGAACCGGTTCTGCATGGCCGAGCATTGCTGGGGTATCGAGCCCTATATGCTCAATTCCTTTGCCTTGGCGATCCCGGCCACCATTCTCTCCACCTTGCTGGGGGCGCTCGCCGGCTATTCGATCGCGCTCTGGCGCTTTCGCGGGGATCAGATCATCTTCGCTGTCGTGACGCTTGGCGTCTTCCTGCCGGAGCAGATGAAGCTGATCCCCTGGGTGGTCGTGCTGCGCGATCTGAAACTCATGAACACCATCGCCGGCCTGATCCTGATTCACACCGTTCAGGGCATGAGCTTCACGACGCTGTTCTGTCGTAACTACTATGTCGGCATCCCGCCGGACCTTTTGAAAGCGGCGCGCATCGACGGCGCGGGCTTCTTCCGGATTTTCTGGCGCATCGTATCGCCGCTATCGCCTCCTATCCTGATTGTGACCGTGATTTTCCAGTTTACGGGAATCTGGAACGAATTCCTGTTTGGCGTCACCTTTACATCAGGTGGAAACCAGCCTGTCACCGCCGCGCTGATCGCGCTCAGCGCCTCCATCACCAGCGAACCCCTGTACGGGGAGCAGAGCGCCGCCGTATTGATCGCGGCCTTGCCGACGCTTCTGGTATATCTGTTCGGCGGACGCTATTTCCTGCGCGGCTTGACCGCGGGGGCCGTGAAGTGAGGGTGGCATCATGACGGCCCTGAGCATCCGCGGCCTGTCGAAGCGGTTCGCCCGACTGGAGGTGCTGAAGGGCATCGACCTCGACATCGAAAGCGGCGAGTTCACCGTGCTGGTCGGACCGTCCGGCTGCGGCAAGTCCACGCTGCTCAATATCGTCGCCGGGCTGGAGCACGCCAGCGCCGGCACCGTGGCAATCGGCGGACGGATCGTCAACGACGTTCCGCCGAAGGACCGCGACATCGCCATGGTATTCCAATCCTATGCGCTCTATCCCTCGATGAGCGTGCGCCAGAACATCACGTTCGGAATGGAATGCCGTCACGTGCCCAAGTCGCAGCAGCAGGCGGCGGTAGCCAGAATTGCCCGGCTGCTGCAGATCGAGCCCTTGCTCGAGCGCCGGCCATCGCAGCTTTCCGGCGGCCAGCGTCAGCGCGTGGCGATGGGGCGCGCCCTGGTACGGGATCCACTCTTGTTCCTGTTCGACGAGCCGCTCTCCAATCTCGACGCCAAGCTGCGCGTCGAGATGCGGATGGAGATCAAGCGGCTGCATCAGCGCATCGGCGCCACCATCGTCTATGTCACCCATGACCAGATCGAGGCGATGACGATGGCCACGCGGATAGCGGTGATGCACCAGGGGCAAGTGCAGCAATTCGCGGACCCCGATACGATCTACCGATATCCGGCCAATCTGTTCGTGGCCCGTTTCATGGGCTCGCCGCCGATGAACACGATGCCGGCGCGGCTTTTGGCCGAAGATGGCGCGCCGCGGGTCGTGATCGGCGCGGGGCGGCCGGATGAGGTCCGGCTGTGCTTGCGCGGATACGATGCGGCCGCGGCTTTTCGCGGCAGCGAGGTGGTGCTCGGCATCAGGCCGGAATGCATCACCGAGCCCGGCCGCGTTTTTGGCGATAGCGCGGAGGCGCCGATCGTGGTCAACGCGCCGGTGGAGATGATCGAACCCACCGGGGCGGAGACGATCGTCCTGCTGCGGCTCGGCGGCGAGCCGGTGCTGGCGCGGATCTCGCCTGACATCCGGCCAGCGCTGGGGGAGCCGGCCCCGTTCGCGCTCGATACTCGCCGCATCTGCCTGTTCGACCCGAAGACGGAGCGTCTCATCGCATGACACATACAAGCTATGCCGGCCTCGCGGGCCGGGTTGTATTGATCACCGGAGGCGCCAGCGGCATCGGCGCGGCATTCGTGCGCGCCTTCGCCACCCAAAAGGCCCAGGTGGCCTTCCTCGATATCGATGCCGATGCCGGAGCGGCGCTGGCGCGGGATGTCGGCAGCCAATGTGGCGCAGCGCCGCTGTTCGTGCCTTGCGACTTGCTTGATATTGCTGCCTTGCGCAGCGCGATCGCGGAAGTTCGCGCAGCCCTTGGCGACGCGGCTGTGCTGGTGAACAACGCCGCCAACGACCAGCGACAGGTGCTTTCCGAGGTGACGCCTGAAGAATTCGACTGGACGATCAGCGTCAACCTGCGGCACGTGTTCTTCGCCGCTCAGGCGGTGGTGCCCCAGATGCAGGCGCGCGGCGGCGGTTCGATCATCAACCTGTCATCGATTGCCTGGATGCGCGGCGCACCGGCGTTGCCGGTCTATGCCGCCGCCAAGGCCGCGATCGTGGGCTTCACCAACTCGCTGGCCCGGCTGGTCGGCCCCGACCGCATTCGCGTCAATGCCATTGCCCCCGGCATGGTGATCACCGAACGTCAGCGCCGGCTGTGGTACCCCGACGAGCGCCAGATCACCGAATTTCGCGCGCATCAGGCCATCCCCGATGCCGTCACGCCGGAAGACATTGCAGCGATGGCGCTGTTCCTGGCGTCAGATGAAAGTCAGCGCATCACGCGCCAGTGCTTCCAGATCGACGCTGGTTTGGCCTAAGCGGATCGATTTCGCCGAACTTATGGTATCCAAGCTCTCCGACCTCATCCTGGAGAGTGAGACTGCGCCCGGAGGGTGAGGGCTCGCGTCGCGAAGGATGGCCGCTCGCACCTCCGATGCGGCCATCCTTCGAGACGCACCGCTTGCGCGATGGTCCTCAGAATGAAGGCCGGAGTCGGTCGGCGAACTGCGTCGACTTCTTGTGGAAGCATCCTGCACTGCCTCATGGTGAGGAGCGCGGTAGCGCCGCGCGTCTCGAACCATCTGCGCTCGTGGTCATCCTTCGAGACGCATCGGGTGCGCGATGCGGGATGAGGACCGGGGAGGACGCCGAACTGATCCGGACTAGCTCGAAACGCAGCGGGGCGCGTGATTTCAAGCTGCGGGCCGCCATGACCGGCGGCCTTCGTTGATTTGAATCAATCCTCCTTGCCGGACAATCGATGATAATTGATCAGCGGCGGGGTAGCGCACGCCGAATACCCGAAGCGCGGATCAATCCATCGAGTTGAACTGATGCAGGATCATTCGGCTAGTCGCGCCCAGGCGGTCATCGCAACGGATGCGCTGCAGGCACTCATCGAGATTCTTGCCGGCGGCCATCGGGTGCTGGGCCCCACCGTGCGTGACGGGGCCATCGTCTATGACGAGATCGCCCGCGTCGAAGACTTGCCGAAGGGATGGACCGATCGTCAGGAAGCCGGCCGCTATCATCTGGAGCGTCGCGGGGACGACGCTCTCTTTGGTTTTGCCGTCGGGCCCCACTCGTGGAAGCAGTTTCTGCATCCGCCTGTCGAGAGGCTGTGGACCGCGCGCCGGGACGAAAATGGGCTGTCAATTGAAACCGGGGGGGCGGAAACCCCGAAATATGCTTTCATTGGCGTGCGCGCCTGTGAACTCCATGCCATCGCCATCCAGGATCGCATCTTTCTCGATGGCCCCTATCGGGACGCGACCTACGGAATGCGCCGGCAGGACGCTTTCATCGTCGCCGTCAACTGCGGGGAAGCCGGAGGCACCTGCTTTTGCGTGTCGATGGGAACCGGACCCAAGGCCGATGCGGGTTTCGACCTCGCGCTGACCGAGCTTGTCGACGCCTCGCGCCACGAATTCCTGATCGAGGCAGGCAGCGAGGCCGGCAGTGCCTTGCTCGACCGCTTGCCCCATCGCGCCGCATCCGGTGCCGATCTTTTGGCGGCCGAAGCGGTCACGGCCCGCACACGGAAAGCGATGGGACGCGAGCTGGACACCGACGGCCTCAAGCAACTGCTGCAATCCAATTTAACGCATCCACGCTGGGATGAAGTGGCGGAGCGCTGCCTCGCTTGCGGCAATTGCACCTCGGTTTGCCCGACCTGCTTCTGCACCACCGTGGAAGATCACAGCGATCTCTTGGGCACATCCGCCGAGCGGGTTCGGAAATGGGATTCCTGTTTCACCATGGATTTTTCCTTCATCCACGGCGGCAGCGTGCGTGAAACCTCAAGCTCGCGCTATCGCCAATGGATGACGCACAAGCTTGCGAGCTGGATCGACCAGTTCGGAACGTCCGGCTGCGTGGGTTGCGGGCGCTGCATCACCTGGTGTCCGGTCGGCATCGATATCACGGCCGAAGCGGCCGCCATCCGGGCGGCGCCGCAAGCGAGCAAGGGAGAGCCGCATGAAGGGACTTGAGCAGATTCTTCAAGAGCAGTCCTTCTTCGCCGGCCTTGAGCCCGAATACAGTTCGCTGGTCGCGGGGTGCGCGCGCAACCATCGCTTCGATGCCGGCGATTATCTGTTTCGCGAAGGCGCGTCGGCGGACGAGTTCTTCCTGATCCGCCATGGCAGGGTGGCGCTGGAGATCGTGGCCCCGGGGCAGCAGCCGGTCGTGTTTGCAACCCTTGGCGAGGGCGAGATCGTGGGGGCGGCGTGGCTGGTCCCGCCCTACCGCTGGACCTTCGACGCCCGTGCCGTCGAACTGGTCCGCGCCATCGGTATTGACGCCGCGTGCCTGCGCGGCAAGTCCGAGGCGGATCATCATCTCGGCTACGAGATGATGAAGCGCTTCATGCCGGTCGTGGTAAAACGCCTTCTCGAGACCCAGCTTCAACTGCTCGACGTCTATGGAAAGCGCTGACATGGATCTGGAGAACATGTCGGCGCCCGCATCCGCGGGGGATCCCTGGGTTCCGCAGATTTATCGCGTCGGCAGGCTGTGGCGCGAACTGCCGGACACGGTGACAATGGAGATCGCGCCGGTGGCCGGAAAGCGTCCGGCCTTCAGTCCCGGGCAATTCAACATGCTCTACGTCTTCGGCGTCGGCGAAATTGCCATCAGTATGAGCGGCGACGGCGCGGATACGGATCATTTCGTGCACACGGTCCGCGATGTCGGCGCCGCCAGCGCGGCTATCACGCGGCTTGAAGCCGGCGCGACGATCGGCGTGCGCGGCCCTTTCGGGGTCGGCTGGCCGGTCGTGGAGGCCGAAGGCTCGGATGTCGTCCTGGTGGCCGGCGGCCTCGGCCTCGCACCTTTACGGCCGGCGATTTATCATATCCTTAGCCATCGGCGCCGATATGGGCGGGTCACGATCCTGTTCGGCAGTCGCAACCCCGTTGACATGCTTTACCGGAATGAGCTGGAGCAATGGCGACAGCAGCTGGATCTCAGCATCGAGGTGACGGTCGATCACGCTGACGCCCATTGGCGTGGCCATGTCGGGGTCGTGCCGGCGTTGATTCCGCGGGCTGCCTTCGATCCCGACAGCACGATGGCGTTCGTTTGCGGCCCGGAAGTGATGATGCGATACTCGGTGAGAGCGTTGCGTGAGGCCGGCGTGAGTTCCGAGCGCATTTATCTTTCGATGGAGCGCAACATGAAATGCGCCATCGGCCTGTGCGGACATTGCCAGTTCGGGCCAACCTTCGTCTGCAAGGATGGTCCGGTGATGCCGTACGGCCGCATTGCCGGCCTATTCGACATGCGGGAGGTCTGACATGAACGATCGGCGGCGCCCGCGGCTCGCGGTCTGGAAATTCGCCTCCTGCGACGGCTGCCAGCTCTCGCTGCTCGATTGCGAGGACGAACTGCTGGCGCTGGCCGGCGCGATCGAGATCGCCAATTTTCCCGAGGCCTCGAGCCTCGTCCTGGACGGCCCCTATGACCTCTCTTTGGTCGAGGGATCGGTCACGACGGCGCACGATGCCGAGCGGATCCTGAAGATCAGGGAACAATCGAAGTTCCTGGTCACCATCGGCGCCTGTGCGACCGCCGGCGGCATCCAGGCGCTCCGCAACTTCGCCGATGTCAACGACTTCATCGCGGCCGTGTACGCATCTCCGCAATACATCTCGACCTTGGCCACTTCGACGCCGATCTCGGCCCACATCCCGGTCGACTACGAGTTGCGTGGCTGCCCGATCGACAAGGGACAACTCATCGAGGTGATCTCGGCCTACCTGGCCGGCCGCAAGCCTTCGATCGCGGCCCACAGCGTGTGCGTCGAATGCAAGCAGCGGGGCACGGTTTGCGTGATGGTGCAGGGCACCCCCTGCCTGGGTCCGGTCACCCATGCCGGCTGCGGCGCCCTCTGCCCGTCCTTCCGGCGCGGCTGCTACGGATGCTTCGGTCCGATGGAGACGCCCAACACCGCGGCGCTGGCGCGCGAATGGCAGATGCTCGGCGCTAGTCAACGCGACATTGCTCGCGCCTTCCGCACCTTCAATGCGGCGGCCGAACCCTTCCGGAAGGAGAGCTTGGCCCATGGCGACTAAAAGCATCCTGGTCGATCTGCTCGCCCGGGTCGAGGGCGAAGGCGCGCTCGATCTTGAAATCACCGATGGCCGGGTCGCGTCGGCAACCCTGCGGATCTTCGAGCCGCCGCGCTTCTTCGAGGCCTTCCTGCGCGGCCGTGGCTTTGCCGAACTGCCCGATATCGTGGCGACGGATCTGCGGCATCTGTCCGGTCGCCTATCAGATGGGGGCGGTCCACGCCATCGAGAATGCCTTCGGTGCCCGGGTCGAAGGCCAGCTTCGGGCGCTGCGACGGCTGCTCTATTGCGGCGAATGGATCGAAAGCCATGCGCTCCACGTGGTGATGCTGCACGCGCCGGATTTCCTCGGCTTTCCCGACGGCATCCGGATGGCGCAGGATCACGGCGAGGCCGTCCGCAACGGGCTGGCGCTCAAGAAGGCCGGCAATGACCTGATGCGGGCGATCGGGGGCCGGGAGATCCACCCCGTCAATGTCAAAGCGGGGGGCTTCCATCGCCTGCCGACGCGCGGCGAACTGGCGCCGGTTGCCGAACACCTCACGCGCGGGCGTGAGATCGCCGTCGGCACGCTGCGCTGGGTAGCCGGCTTTCCGTTCCCGGATCTGGAGCAGGACTATGAATTCGTCGCGCTCCGCCACCCCGACGAATATCCCTTGAACGAGGGGCGGCTGGTCTCCAATCGAGGCATCGACATCGATATCGCCGATTACGAGAGCGAGTTCGAGGAACGGCACGTCGCGCATTCGACGGCGCTGCATTCCCTGGTCAAACGGCGCGGGGCCTATCTGGTCGGCCCATTGGCGCGCTACGCGCTGAACTTCGATCGCCTGCCGCCGACCGTCCAGGCGTTGGCGCGCGAGGCCGGGCTCGGTCCGGTCTGCCGCAATCCCTTCAAGAGCATCATCGTGCGCGCCCTGGAGCTGGTCTATGCCTGCGAAGAGGCGCTGCGCCTGATCGCCGCCTACGATCCGCCGCAACAAGCATCGGTGCCGATCGAGCCGCGCGCCAGCACCGGCTTTGGCTGCACCGAGGCGCCGCGCGGGATCTGCTGGCAACGCTATGACTTCCAGCAGGACGGTACCATCGAGCGGGCCCGCATCGTGCCGCCGACGTCGCAGAACCAACCGAGCATCGAGGCTGACCTCGCCGCCGTCGCGGCCACGGTGCTCGACCAGCCCGACGACATCATCCGCGGGATTTGCGAACAGAGTATCCGCAATCATGATCCCTGCATTTCCTGTTCCACCCATTTCCTCAAGCTGAACGTGCGCCGGACGTGAGCGCCGCCGTCGAACGCCACGCCCAGCTGCCGAAGGTCCTGGTGGTGGGGATCGGCAATCCGGACCGCGCCGATGACGGCGCTGGCCCCCTTGTCGCCAAGCGCCTTGCCGGACGGCTGCCGTCAGGCGTCAAACTGATGGCGCGAAGTGGCGACATCCTTTGCCTGGTCGAGGACTGGACCGGCTTCGATGCGGCCGTCTGTATCGACGCTGCGGCGCCGATCGAGAGGCCTGGACGAATCCATCGGATTGACGCGGGCGCACGCCAACTGCCCCACGGCCTATCGTTCCCGTCCAGCCACGCCTTCGGGTTGGCTGAAGCGATCGCGCTGGCCGACACGTTGCGATTGCTGCCCCAGACGGTGATCGTCTACGCGATTGAAGGCGCCTCGTTTGAGGATGGCGCCGCGATGACTCCCGAGGTGACGGCGGCCGCCGCCGAGGTTGCCGATCGCGTCGTCGCCGAGGTAGCCTGGCTCCGTTCGGGAAAACCGGGACCAACTACTTCGAAACTCGAATCTCAGGGAGCATCGCCATGATCAGGGATATCCTTCTGTGTCTGGAGCGCGACCATGCCTACGATCACGTCCGCGACTATGCGCTCTCGATGGCGGAACTATTGCAGGCCCACATCAGGGGGGTCGCGTTCGCGCAGGATCCCGATATCTCGGGCTATATGATACCCAATTTTCCGCCTCAAATGCTGGCGGAGATGCGGGCCGAAAGCGAGAAGGCAGCCCGCGCCACCATCGACCGGTTCGTGGCGGCAGCAGAGCGCAGGCGGTTGTCCACCGACCATTGGCTGGTGACAGAGACCGAAGTTCGAATGCCCGGCGCCTATGCGAGGCTGGCGCGAAATGCCGATCTCAGCATTGTCATGCAATCGGACCCCGACGGCGTCGACAACGACGCCCTGATCGAGGCCTCGCTGTTCGACTCCGGCAGGCCCCTGGTTGTGCTGCCCTATATCCAGCAGGGTGCCCTCGAGCTCGAGCGGGTGATCTGCTGCTGGGACGGAAGCAGCGCGGCCGCACGTGCCATCAATGATGCGCTTCCCATGTTGGTCAAGGCATCGAACGTCGAGCTTCTGATCGTTCGCAATGAGCGAGGCGATAGCGCGCAAGCTGAAATGCACGGCATCGAGATGGCCAAGCATCTGGCGCGGCACGATGTCAAGGTCGAGGTCGAAATAACGCCGTCCGGCGGCATCGACGTCGCCAGCCTCATCCTGTCGCATGCGGCGGATGGCTCGGCCAGCCTGATTGTGATGGGTGGCTACGGACATTCGCGCCTGCGCGAATTCATCCTCGGCGGCGCCACGCGGGGTATCCTGTCGAGCATGACCGTTCCCGTCTTCATGTCGCATTGATAACGAGCCCCTCACCCCAACCCTCTCCCCGCGATAGACGCGGGGCGAGGGAGTGCACCGCTGCTGCCGCGAGATCGAGCCTCATTTATTTTCACTTTCGTATTCCCCGGCCGATCAAAGCGATTCGACGAACTCGATCATGCGGCGGCGTTGATCGGGATCGGGTAATGGGCCGCGCATTGCGCCGGCATTGTCGGTCATGTGGCCGGGATCGGTGGTGCCTGGGATCACCGCCGTCACGCGCGGGTCGCCGAGCAGATATTTGAGGAAAAACTGCCCCCAGCTGTTGGCGAAGACCCGCGCCCAGTCCGGCAGTTCCTTGCCGTGGACGGCGCGGAACAGTCGGCCGCGGCCGTAAGGCAAGGCCGTCAGCACGGCGGCTTTGACCTCGGCGGCCAGCGGCAGGATGCTGTTTTCCGCCTCGCGGTCATCGAGCGAATAGTCGATCTGGACGAAGTCGGGCTTTTCGCGCTTGAGCACGGCCTCGACCGCGGCAAAGTCGCGGTGGTAGGTCGAGGTGATGCCGATGTAGCGGCACACGCCTTGTTCCTTCCAGTGCCTGAAGCGCTCCAGCGATTGTTGCGGGCTGCGGACATTGTGCAGTTGCAGCAGGTCGAGCTTGGTGGTCTTCAGTCTTTTCAGGGATCGCTGGAGTTCGTCGGCGTCAGGTGAACTCGAGCTTGGTGGCGATGAACAGCCTGTCGCGCAGGCCGGCGGTCGCAATCACCTCGCCGAGGACACTTTCGGCATCGCCATAGGTCGATGCGGTGTCGATCAGCCGTCCGCCATTCTTGACCAGGGCCTGTAAGACCGCATCGGCCTGGCTCCTTGTTGCCTCGTCATCGGCATCGAAAACAGCGGCGGTGCCGAGGCCGACGACCGGAAGTGGCTCGCCGCTACCTGGAATGGGACGGGTGATCAGGGGCAGATCGGCCTGAGCCATGGCCTTTGGCGATACCAGAAGTCCGCCGGCGAGCGCGGCGAAGTCCCGGCGAGTCATTCGAATGGTCATGGCGGCGCTCCTTCATCCGCGATTTTCGTTGCGAGATGCTCCTGCCTTCGCCCCAGCGCGGTGGAGAGAACGAGCCAGCCTGCCACCACGGGAAGCGCGCACAGCGCGATAGCGCCAAGCTTGAGCCCCAGCGCCTGCAGGCTGTCGTACATCCAGCCATACAAGGCATCCGAGCCGCGATAGATCACGACGTCGATCAAATTCTTCGCCTTGTACTTTTCCGCTCGCCCCACCACGGTGAAGAATACCTGGCGTGCGGGATTGGCGATGGCGAAATTCATCCAGCGCTGCATGACCTGGAGTGCCACCACCACGGCGAGGCTTGGCGCGATCGCCACCGCCGCGAAGCCCACGACATAAACGGCGGGCAGCGCCGCGGCCGCGATTCCCGTACCGAAACGCTGCAGCAATTGGCCGGTGACAAAGACCTGGGTCGCCAGGCTCAACAGGCCCACCGCCAGATCGATGCCGGCGAACAGCCGCGTTTGTTCGGCCGCCCCATGGATCGAGGCGGAGACGATGTTGGCCTGCGCGAAATAGGCGATGGTGGCGCCGAACGAGAGCAGGCTGACCCAAAGGGCCACGCCCATGAGATAGGGCGAGCGGAACAATTCGGGCAGTGCCGCGAAGGCGCCGCCGCCAACGCGCTGCTGCCGCGGGTCGACCTCCGAAGGCAAAGTGGCCGTGCGCTCGATGCGATGGACACAGAACACCGCCAATTCCAGCATGACGGCGGCGGCGATCAACAGGTTGACCGGGCCGAGCGGCGCCGACAACAGGATCGTGATGACCGGACCGAGCAACGCTCCGGCGGTACCTCCGGCGCCGATGAATCCGAACAGCCGCTTGCCTTGCTCGGCGTTAAACAGATCGGCCATCAACGACCAGAACACCGCCACCGCGAACAGGTTGAAGACGCTGACCCAGACAAAAAACACCCGCGCGACGATCACCTTTTCGACGTCGAACGTCAGCAACAGCCAGAACAGAACCAGGTTGGCGACGAAGAAGTGGTAGACGACGGGAATGAACCTGATGCGTGGCAGCCTCGCCACCAGCTCGCCATAGAGCGGTTGGGCGACCAACAGGCTGACGAACGTGGCCGTGAACAGCCATGGCAGGTTTCTCACGCCACCGGCGATCCCCATCTGGTCGCGCAGCGGCCGCAGCACGTAATAGCCGGCAAGCAGGCTAAAGAAGTAGGCAAAGGACCACAGCGCGGCCGAACGTTCTTGCGGGGTGGCCGGCACCGCGCGGTTGATCCAGCCTGCCAGAGCCGTCATGGCTTCAGCGACAGCTTCTGCCTGAGTTCTGCGGCGCTCACATTCTGGCCATAGCCGGGCGCCCCGCGCTGGAAGCGGCTGGCATCGGCCAGCTTGCCGACCTCCACCGGATCAAAGCCGGCATCGCTCACCAGTGCTGCCGCAACCTGCACGGCTTCAGGATCATCGCCGGCGATGGGTACCGCCAGTCTCGGGGCAGCACGGTTGGCCTCGCTGTCGAAGATTTTGTAGGACAGCGTGTTGAACGCGCGCACCAGGCGGGTGCCGGGCAGATATTTCTGCGACGTGATGCCGATGCCGTCGCGCTCGACCTCGTCCGCGACGGCGCCATCGCGACTGGCCACGGCATTGTCGGCTTCGAGCACGATCTTGCCCGAGAGCTGCTTGCCGTAATCCTTCCCGATCTGCGGCAAGGCGCCGTAAGGCACGGCGATGAAGACGACGTCGCCGAAGCCGATTGCCTGTTCGACGCTGCCGGCCTGCGCGAGCGGACCCAGGCCGGCAATGAGATCTTTCAGTTCCTCCGGATGGCGCGATGAGAACATGACGGGATGTCCCGCCTTGATCCAGAGGCCGCCGATCGTGCTGCCGATATGGCCGGCGCCGATGGTGCCGATCTTCAGCTTGGGGCCGGCGGCGGTCTGACCCGACGCGGTCATCGGACGGAGTACGCTTTGCAGCGCAAGGGCTGCCGCGGCGCCCAACAGCGTGCGGCGGCTACGAATGACAGTACCATGCTCAGACATCGGCACACCAAGGGCGGAACGGGATGCTGTTGTATCTTTTCGGGTTGTGCATCGATCTCGCCGCGGCAGCGATCATAGCGCAAAATGGCCTCCAATAGCCGACGCGAACGGACGCTCGCACAGAGTTGATCCGGCCCGCCGATCGGATCGATGTGCGATAATCCCTTTCACGCGCTTCGATCGCGATGCTGCGCGAAGTGGGATCGATACCTGCGAACATGCGTTGACGCCTCGCGGCGCGGGCGCCCGAGGAGTTGCATGAACCTGACGCCCTCGAAATAAAGAGGGCGCGGGGAATGCCGCGATGCCCAGAGGCACCCGCGGCTCGTGTGCAAAGAAAGCGGCCGTACGCACACGAGGTAGTGCGAGGCACCGGATCATCCGGCATTCCCCACGCAATGGTTTTACGGTTTATCGACGTGCTCTCCTCGGCGAGATAAGCTCTATTGCCACCGTCGCCTTCGGATTAACGGTTGGTCCGACCCGGTTGAGCCGAACGCAACCTCCAAAGACTTGACACCAGCCTTGGGTGCCAGGACCACACGCCTTCCCCGTACGCTTCAGCGCCGTCGTCTAGCCTGCGAGGTATTCGCTCACGAAGATCTCCGCCCTGCGAACCGTCGCCTGCCTGACGCTGCCGCGTCCACCGCATCTCATCCCGCGTTTCCTGACGATCGCGATACGCCCCTCTTTGTGGGGTGAGACAAAAGTGCTTATAGCGCGCTTCAAACAAAAAGGGAACATTAATATTTTTTAATTAGGGTATTGACAACACCGAAACACCTGATCGTACTTGTAGTTCTGATGCCTCGTCCGTGGCGGCTTCACTTTGCAGATGGTATCGCGTCAGTGAAGGGCTGCTCCGGCTGCTTGGCATCGAAACAGAGCCGCACTCGGCGCGCGCGTGGCCAGGGCCGCAGTTGCGGCGTCGCAGTCCCAAGGTTATGTCAGTTCCATCGACGTGCTGATCGGGATCGACTGGCTCAATGCCGAAAGGGTGAGTGCTGGCGGCGCGGGCAGGTCGACTATCTCGAGCGCGTGTTTGAGGCCAACCTGTCGCGGATCGATCTCGGAAGTCATGAAGCTGTTCCGTTCCAGGGCAGCCGGAAGCTGCCTGTCCGCGAGCCAGACGGATTATGTCGGGCGCCAGCCGCTGCGCATCAGCAAGAGCGGCGACCACGGGATCGAGGCGCCGTACCATGACCCACTGGGTCTCGAAACAGCTTATCCCGCGGAAGCACGAACGCCTGACTGAGAAAGGGAGCCGTACCTCGACTTGATGACAGCGCAGCGATGAAGCGCACTTCGGATTCGCGCGCGCAGTCGTCGCGGTTAGACAACCATGAAGTCTGCACCGCCTTCTTGGCTGGATTATCGTTGCAATCTGGGCTGAGCGCGCGTGCGGCGAAAAGCGCAGACGCAAAGGTCGCGCACCTGTCTCGCGGCTGCTAAAGCCCCCGAGTACATTCAAGACGCGGGATCCGCTATGCTTTCAACTTCGGCGGGAAACATAAGTAGGATGCTGCTGGTCCAGGCCGCGGATGCCGCCGCCCTCCGCTGCAACCTAAATTGGAAAAAAGGCTGGCCAATTGGATCGACCAAAGTTAGGTTGTGCGAAACGGCTGGGGAGACGGGAGATGGCGGAGCCTTTTCTGGGCGAAATCAAAATCATGTCGTTCAATTTCGCGCCGAAAGGATGGGCGTTCTGCAATGGCCAGCTGATGGGGATCAATCAGAATCAAGCCCTGTTCTCGGTGCTCGGAACGGCTTATGGCGGTGATGGCCGGCAAACTTTCGGGCTGCCCAACCTGCAGGGACGCACGCCGCTTCATTTTGGTAACGGCTTCACCCTCGGCCAATCCGCGGGCGAGCCGAGCCACACGCTCACGATCCCCGAGATGCCGTTGCATCTGCACACAGCGAACGCGTCGACCACGGCGGCCAATGCGCCAATACCCACGGGCAACGATCTGGGTGCCGTTGCAAACCTCTATGGAGCGGCGGCCAGCCTGACGACGCTGTTGCCATCCACGCTGTCCAATGTCGGCAGCAGCCAGCCGCATGAGAACAAGCAGCCGTATTTGACCTTGACCTTCTGTATTGCCCTCTCGGGCATCTTCCCAAGTCAGAACTGAGGGGGCAGCCGTGTCACAGCCTTTTGTCGGCGAGATTCGCATGTTTGCCGGAAATTATGCGCCGGCGGACTGGCAGTTCTGCGAGGGTCAGCTGCTGCCCATCGATCAATATACCACCCTGTTCCAACTAATCGGCACCACCTATGGCGGCGACGGCCAGTCAACCTTCGCCCTGCCCGATCTGCGCGGTCGTCTCCCGGTCCATGTCGGCTCAGGCTTCGTGCTGGGCCAGCAGGGCGGTGCCGAGCAGGTCACGCTGACCGTGTCGCAGCTGCCGGCACACAGCCATCCCATGGTGGCCACGACGAACAACGGCAACAACAATAATCCGAGCGGGCTGGTGCTGGGAGGCCAGCCTTCCATCGCGCTCTATTTTGCGGCCGCGGGAAGCGATGTCCTGGACTCTCGGACCATCGGTACAACCGGCGGCAGCCAGCCGCACACCAATTTCCAGCCATATCTCTGCGTCGATTTCATCATTTCGCTGTTCGGGATCTTCCCGAGCCAGACCTAGGGTCGCGCCATGTCCAACCCATTCCTTGCCGAAATCCGCATCTTCGGGTTCAACTTCCCGCCCACCGGCTGGGCCTTTTGCAATGGTCAGCTGCTGCCGATCTCGCAGCAAACCGCGCTTTTCTCGCTGCTCGGCACCACATATGGCGGCGACGGCAGGAGCACTTTTGCGCTGCCCAACATGCAAGGCAATGCACCGATGCACCCGGGCCAGGGCCCCGGGCTGTCGCTGCACGACCTCGGCGAGACCGGCGGCACCGAAACAGTAACGCTGCTGGTTACGGAAATACCCGCGCACGGCCACCCCGTGACGGCATCCGCAAGCCAAGGCCTGTTGAACACGCCCAGCACCTCCACCGGCTTGGCGAGATCGAAAGCGGGCGATGCCTACGTCTTGCAGACCCCGCAGCCGCCGCCCCTCGTTCAAATGTATGCCAATACAATTGGCCCGGTCGGCGGCGGCCTGTCGCATAACAACATGATGCCCTACCTCGCGCTGAACTTCTGCATCGCACTGCGAGGCGTGTTTCCGCCGCGGACCTAATGTCGCTCAGTCATGAATGGTCCAAAGAGGTCGCGCCGGCGCCGTTCGGTTGGAAACGCGTGGCCGCCGCCGGCTTGAGGTTTAGGCCGATCACGGACGCCGATTTACCATTCCTCTATGAGGTTTACGCATCCACCCGCACCGAGGAGCTTGCCCCGCTCGCATGGTCCGACGCCCAAAAGATGGCGTTCCTGACCATGCAGTTCCGGGCGCAGCATGCGGACTATCAGCAAAACTATCCGGGCGCCGACCGGCTTGTGGTGACGCGCGCCGATCAGCCGGCCGGCCGGCTTTACATCGAGCGCACCGCGCGCGCGCACGTGGTGATCGATATCGCGCTGTTGCCCCAACACCGTGGACAAGGGCTCGGCGTTGCCATCATGCGCGATCTCATGGACGAGGCGGCCTGCGCCGGTAGGCTGCTGTCGATCCATGTCGAAAAGTTCAATCCGGCGCTGCGTCTCTATCGACGGCTCGGGTTCCGCACGGTCGAGGACAAGGGTGTCTACGACCTGATGCACTGGATTGCGGAGTCTCAGACGAGCGGAGCCTAGGGCCGGCCCCGTAGCCGCGGTGCGCTCCCTCGACCCGCATTTCGGGCTTGCCTCGGGGTTGGGTGCAAGTTCGACTCGCGGAGAGACCCCCTCACCCGAAGCCCTCGGCTTCGACCTCTCGCCGCACGCAGGGCGAGATAACTAGCCGCTTAGACCATAAACCCATTCCGCGTCGGCTGTACCGAGGCAATTATTCGTGCACGGCGTAGCCTCAGGTGAAGACAGCCTCGTAGCTGTTGCCGCCGTCCTTCGGCCCCAGCGGAACCAGGAATAGATCGACGGTTCCCGTGGGGTGCGTGAGTGGGTAGATGGCCTGCGGCAAAAAGGGTCCAGGCGGCGAGATGAAGGTCAGCGAGAATGCGCCACCTTCACGCATTGCCTTGCCAAGCCGTCGAACCTCAACAAGCCGGAGTTCCAGCTCCCCACCAGGCAGCAGGATGTGAAAATTGCTCTCAAGCTGCGGCTCGAAGTCGGCCGCGGTCAGTTCTGCGATGTCGATCGGCATCGGGTTCCCACTCTGCGAAAGTGATTGCTAGCAGCTCAAATAGCAGACCCGCAAGCCGAGAATGATCCGCTCATTTGTCGGGGATTCGTTCTGGGGGCTATCATCACCTCCTGGACCTTCTGAATATCGCACCGAGTGTGAAGTGGTTCACATGCCCGGCTTGTTGAAACCGGCACACTGTCCATTGTCATCCTCGGGCGCTCGCCGCAGGCCAGCGGCTGTGGCGATTAACCGATCTGGCAATGCGTAGTTGTACTGCCATCTAGCCGCATGATAAGGTTCACACTTGGTTAACCTTCTCCGCCATTGCGCGCGAAGCGCTACGTCTCAAGAACGGCGCCGACCGGGTCGAGGCTTACCCGTCGCTAAGTAGAGGAAGAGTGCCCATGGCCAGCCGCAACAGATTCTGGAGCAGCCACAAGGAAGCGAAAAATTCCGGGCCAGTCGAGAAGCCACGCAGGCGCCGCCGGCCGCTTGGCTTCATGCCGCTCGAGCCCCGCATCATGTATGACGGCGCGGCCGCGGCGACCGCAGCGCACCACCACCCCGACATCACGGCGGTGGTGGGGCATCCTTCTAACGGCGGCACGGTCGAGTTGCAGGGTACCGGAAAGGCCGGTGCGACGGTCAACGTCTATGCCGACGGCGGCACCACCATTGTCGGCAGCGGAAAGGTCGGTTCGGACGGCACCTTCGACATCACGACCAGTGCGACGTTCGCCGACGGCGTACATGCGCTGACGGCGAAGGAAACGTTTGGCGGGAAATGGACCAGCGACGCGTCCACGGCATTCGCTGTTAACGTCGATCCAAACGCCCCTGTCATCACCGCGGTGGTGGGGCAGCCTTTGAACGGCGGCACGGCCGAGCTAAAGGGCGCCGGCGAAGCTGGCGAGACCGTCAACCTTTATGCCGACGGCGGCACCACCATTGTCGGCACCGGGATGGTCGGTTCGGACGGTACCTTCGACATAAAGACCAATGCGACGTTCACCGATGGCATCCATACGTTCACGGCGACGGAGATCAATGGCGCGAACCTGACCAGCGCGGCGTCGACGGCGTTTGCCGTCAATGTCGATCCGAATGCAGCTGTGATCACGGAGGCGGTGGGGCAGCCTGTGAACGGCGGCACGGCCGAACTGAAGGGCACCGGCGAAGCCGGCGAGACAGTGAATCTTTATGCCGATGGCGGCACCAATATTGTCGGCACCGGGACGGTCGGTTCGGACGGCAGCTTCGACATCACGACCACGGCGACATTCTCCGATGGCGTGCATACGTTCACGGCTACGGAGATCAATAGCGCGAACCTGACCGGCGCGGCGTCAGCGGCTTTCGCCGTCAATGTCGCTCCGAACGCCCCTGTGATCACGGCCCTGGTTGGGCAGCCTGTAAACGGCGGCACGGTCGAGCTGCAGGGCACCGGCGAAGCCGGTGAGTCGGTCAATCTTTACGTCGACGGCGGCAACACCATTGTCGGCACCGGAAGGGTGGGCGCGGGCGGTGTCTTCGACATCACGACCACGGCGACGTTCCCCGACGGCGTGCATGCGTTCACGGCGACGGAGACGCGTAGTGCGAACCTGACCGGCGCGGCGTCGACGGCATTCTCGGTCGATGTCGATCCGAACGCCCCTGTGATCACGGCGCTGGTGGGACAGCAGTCGAACGGCACGGTCGAGCTGCGGGGCAGCGGCGTAGCCGGTGCGACGGTCAACCTTTATGCCGACGGCGGGACCACGATTGTCGGCACCGGAACGGTCGGTTCGGACGGCATCTTCGATATCACGACTACGACGGCGCTCTCCGACGGCCTGCATACGTTCACGGCGACGGCAACGGACAGCTGCGACCTGACCAGCGCGGCGTCGACAGCATTCGATCCGAGCGCGCCCGTGATCACCGCATTGGTGGGGCAGCCAACGAACGGCGGCACGGTCGAGCTGCAGGGCACCGGCGAAGCCGGTGCGACCATCAACCTTTATGCCGATGGCGGCACCACTATTGTCGGCAGCGGGACGGTGGGCTTGGGCGGCACCTTCGATATCACGACCACGGTGGCGTTGCCGGATGGTGTACATACGTTCACGGCAACCGCGACCGATGGTGCGAACCGGACCAGCGCGGCGTTGACGGCATTCGCCGTCACTATTGATCCGAACGCCCCTGTGATCACGGCGGTGGGACAGCCGTCCAACGGCGGCGCCGTCGAGCTGCAGGGTACCGGCGAAGCCGGCGCGACGATCAACCTTTATGCCGACGGCGGCACCACTATTGTCGGCACCGGGACGGTCGGTTCGAACGGCACTTTCGACATTACGACCACGGCGACCTTCGCCGGCAGCGGCCATACCTTCACGGCAACGGCCACGGATGGCGCGAACCTGACCAGCACGGCCTCGGCGCCGGCAGCATCGGCGCCGAGTAATTCGGTCGACAAGGTCGTGTTCATCGACGGGCAGGTGCCGGACCTGCAGGACCTGATCAACGGCGTCACGCCGGGCGAGCAGGTGTTCGTGCTGAACGCCAGCCAGGACGGCCTGCAGCAGATCGCCGCCATCCTCGCCGACAATGGTTTGGACAACCTCTCCGCGATCTCGATCGTCGGCCACGGCCTGCAGGGCGAGTTCACGATCGGCGCCACCGATCTCACCGACGCTAGCCTCGCCAGCGAGGCATCGACACTCGCGGCGATTGGCCAGTCGCTCAAGCCGGGGGGCGACATCCTGCTCTACGGCTGCGACGTCGCGCAGGGCGCGGCGGGACAGCAATTCATCGCCGATCTCTCGGCCTATGCCGGCGGCGCCAACGTCGCGGCCTCGACCCAGAACATCGGAACGCTGCAGGGGACGAACGGGGGATTCGAGAACTGGACGCTCGATGCCTCGACCGGTCCGATCGATGCGAGCGTGCCGTTCACGGCCGCCGCGCTGGCAAGCTATGAGGGGTTGCTCACCAATACCACGCTGACGGCGTCGTCGATCACCACTACGCTGACGGTCGACGCCGATCACGATGGCGGCATGAGTCCGGGTGACACGGTGACGAGCACCGTCACCATCACCAACACCACCAGTACGGACGCCAGCGGAGTGACGCTGGACGAAACCGCCACCGGCTTGACGCCGGGCTCGGTGGTGATCACGCCGATTGCGGTCAACGATACCTACACGCTCACCGGCAATACCCCGCTCACCGTCAACGCCGCCGATGGCGTGCTTGCCAACGACATCGATTTCAACGGCGATGCGCTGACCGCCCTCAGCGCCACCAACGTGGTCGGCGGCAGCGTCACGCTCAACTCGGACGGCAGCTTCACCTTTACGCCGACCACGGGATTTGCGGGCACGGCATCCTTCCAGTACAGCGCCCATGACGCGGCGGGCAACAGCGACACCGTGGGGACGGTGAAACTGACGGTCACCGCTCCGGTCTGGTACGTGGACAGTGCCAACACCGGTTCCCAGGATGGCAGTTTCGCCCATCCCTTTACCACGATCCAGGCCGCCGTCAGTGCCGCCGCCGCCGATACGGCCGGCGGCGACGGCGTCAACAACACAATCTTCGTCGAGAACGCAGGCGCCGCCTATTCGGGAAGCCCGATCACGCTGGCGAGCGGCGAGCAGTTGCTCGGCGACGGCTCAAGCCTGACGCAGGTCAACGGCAATAGTGTCGGCTTGTCGACCGTCGACCCGACCCTCTCGGTCTCAAGCGCCAGCGCCGCGGTCACGCTGGGTTCGAACAACACCATCAGCGGCATCAACATCGCCAATACCAGCACCGGCGACGGTATCGAGAATAGCGGCAACATCGGCACCTTCACGATGTCCAATGTCGGCGTCTCCACCAAATCGGGCACCGGCATCGCGCTCACCAGCGGTGGCACGGTCGACGCCATCGGCTCCGGCAACACCATCAATGCCAGCACCGGAACCGCGCTCGACGTCGAGAATACGACGATCGGCACCGGCAACCTGATTTTCAAATCGATCAGCTCCGGGACCGGCGGCAGCGCCGCCAATGACGGCATCGTCCTCGTCAACACCGGATCGAGCGGCGGTTTGATCGTCACCGGCGACGGCTCGACTGCGTTCGGCGGCGACGGCTCCGGGGGCACCATCACCGGCAAGACCGGCGCTGACGGCTCAACCACTGGCGGCATCGGCATCTATCTCAACAACACCGCGGACGTGTCGCTCGACGACATGACGCTCAGCAGTTTCGGCAATTTCGCCATCCGCGGCTTCGGCGTCACCAACTTCGCGTTCCAGAATTCGACGATCAGCGGTCAGAGCGGCCAGAACCTGACGTCCGGCGGCAAGCCGACCTATGAGGGCACGATCGCCTTCGGCAGTGACGGCAGCCAGTCCGGCGGTGCCGTACAGAATGGCCTCACCGGAGCGGCAACGATCTCCAACTCGAACATCGGCTTCGGCCTGACCGACGTGCTTTACATCTACGACAACTCCGGAACCCTGAACCGGCTGACGCTCACCGGCAACACGTTTGGCGGCATCGACGACCAGCAGAACGCCTTCGGCGCCAACGAAGTCTATATCCAGGCGACCAACGGCAGTTCCATCGATGCGACCGTGACCGGAAACATCTTCACCAGCAGCGCCGGAGACGGCTTCTTCGCCGACGTCCGTGCCTCGGCCAGCATGGACCTCGTGTTCGACGACAACACCGTCGGCAACAGCGCCACGCTGCCCCTTCAGGGCTCGGACAGTGTCGAGCTCAGCGATGCCAGCACCGGCACGGTCACCTACGACATTTCCAACGACACCATTACCAATGCCGTGAGCGCTGGCATTCTCGCTGTCCTGACCGGTAGCGGAACCAAAATGAGCGGCACGATCAATGATGATACGATCGGCAGCAGCAATGCCACCGCCGCCGGCTCGGGTTCCCAATTCGACGGCATCGACGTCAAGATCGAAGGTGGCTCGGGGACCAGCACGACCGCCATCACCAACAATTCCATCTATCACTTCGGCGAGGACGGAATTAATCTGCTGGCGGACAATGGCAGCTCCACCCTGAATGCTACGGTGACCGGCAACAAGATCATGGATCCCGACGGCAGCTTCCCCTTCGCCGGCGTGGAACTCGACAGCGGCGCGCTGAACAGCGATGGCAACAACATCAACATGACCCTCGGCAGCGCCACCAATGGCTTGCTGCAGAACACCTTCACGTTCAACGGCACTTTGGAGAACACTGACGGCTACACACCTGTCTTCCTGCAGACTCTCGGGACGTCCAAGATTGCCGTGGCGCAGGCGGGGTCCGGGTCGAATACCGCGGACGGCGTGGTCGAGAACGACAACATCTTCACCCCCTTGAGCAACTCCGCGGAGGTCGCGGATTCGCAGGCTGGAGGCCCCATCAGCGAGACGTCGACGACGCCGACGACGCCGACCTCGCTCGGCCTCTCGCCGACACTGACGCAGCCCTTCATTTCCGGCACCCCCGAAGAAGGCCTGGCCCTGACCGCCACCGCCGCGGTTGGCGACAGCCATACCAGCAGCATTGGCTATCAGTGGCAGGAGAACTTCGGCGAAGGTTACGTCAATATCACCGGCGCGACCGGGACGAGCTACACGCCGACCGAGGCCGACGTCGGTGCGAACCTGCGCCTCGTTGCCACCTCGATGGATAGCAGCGGTGTCGGTACCGAGTCGATCAGCAGCCCGACCGCGCTGGTGCAAGACCACCTGACATTCACGTCGATGCCTGTCATCAGCGGCACCGCCGCGGTCGGCCAGATTCTCACGGCCACGGCGGCGACGACTGACAATAGCGACGCCACCATCACCTACCAGTGGGAAAAGAACTCCGGCTCCGGCTTCGCCGCCATCGCCGGCGCAACTGGCCTGAACTATCGGCCGGTCGCGGCCGATGCGGGTGACACACTGGAACTGATCGCGACCGCGACCGATCCGCACGGCGGCAATATCAGCACGACTGTCGTCGATTCGACGCAGGTGGCGGCCTTCACGGCACAGACCTTGTCGAACGTGTCGATCGGCACGCTGCCGGGCAATGACAAGGTCACTTTGACGTGGACGGCCACGGTCAACGCCCAGAGTAATGGGCTGATCACGACCCCGACCTACTCAGGCTCCATCACCGGCTCGAACCTGTCGCCATCGAGCGTCAGCGTCGTCCCGGCCGCCAACAGTTTGAACCTCGACACCCTGACGCTCGGCGGCGAGATTTTCGACGATGTCAACGGCAACGGCCTGCTCGATGGAGGCGAAAGCGGTATCAGCGGCGTCTCGGTCTCGGTGTTTGCCCAGGACAACACCAATAGCGTGCTCGAGACCGTCCTCACCAACGGCAGCGGCGACTTCTCGTTCACGGGTCTGGCGGCCGGAAGCTATGTTGTGCAAGTCAATGCCAGTAATTTCCAGAGCGGTGGCGCGCTTGCAAACTTCAGTAATTCGTCCGCGGTCTCGTTCGATCCCAACAACTACGTCGCAGGCCAGAATGCCGGCAATCCGAAGTCCGCAGGCGTCGTCGATGCCCGGCCGATCACCATCGCCTACGATCAACCGTATCCCCCCGGCGCCACCACCTTTCCCGGCGACGATACCACCAACACCCTCGACATAGGCTTCGTCTCCGGGCCGGCGATCGGCGGCTCCGGCACCACCGTTGGCTACTACGAGAACGGCGCCGCGCAGGCGGTCGACACCGGCCTCACGATAACCGATCCTACCAACGCCAACATTACCAGCGCCACGATCAGCATCACGGATGCCGGCAGCTTTGTGCCCGGCGACCTGCTCGCCTTCACGCCGCAATTCGGCATCACGGGGACCTACAATACGTCGACTGGCGTGCTGATGCTTTCAGGCAGTGCTACCGCCACGCAATATCAGAGTGTGCTCGACAGCCTGACCTACAGCTTTGCCGGCGACCCCACGGTCGGCGGCACGCCCCCGGTCAGCGGCACCGAGCATGTCCGGACCGTGAGCTATCAGGTGACCGACGTCACCAACCTCACCAGCGCAGCCGTCACCAGCACGGTCGATACCTTCGCGCCCCCGACAATTTCACTCGGCGCTGCCACGGTCGCGACCTTCATCCAGGGCGGCGGCAGCCCGGTCACGCTCGATCCCACCATCAGCTTCACCGATCCGAACGCGCTCACCACGTTGTCCAGCGCCACCGTGGCGCTCGGCGCCGGGTTCGTAACCGGCCTCGATACGCTGAGCGTCGCCAGCAGCCTCACCGGTACCGGCATCACCGCCACGTACGATCCGAACAGCGGCGTGCTGACGCTGAGCGGCACGTCGAACGCAGGGAACTACGCCACAGCCCTCGAGAATGTGCAGTTCACCACGACCAGCACCAGCCTGGCCGGCCGATCAGTGACCTGGACAGTGAACGACGACGCCGGCGGCCACAGCGATCCCAGCGCCACCGCGACCAGCACGATCGCGGTCGTGCATGCCGACAGTGCGCCGGTGCTAAGCCATCTCGGCAATTCGCTGACCACCAGCGAACCGCCAGCTCCGGTTCTCGACAGCGTCGTCACGGTTTCCGATGCCGAGCTTGGTGCGCTCAACAGCGGATCGGGCGACTATTCGGGCGCAAGCCTGACCATCGCACGCCAAGGCGGTGCCAACGCGCAGGATGCGTTCGCGTTCAGCACCTCGGGCGCCACCTTCACCGTGTCGGGAAACGAGTTGCAGTCAGGCGGCAATACGTTTGCCACCTTCAGCAGCGTGGGCGGAACCCTGCAGATCAGTTTCACCAGCTCGGCTACCGCGGCTACCACCGCGCTGGTCAACAACGTTCTGGAGCACGTCACCTACACCAACCTGAGCGCGTCGACCGCCAGCGGCACGCTCGACTGGACCTTCAACGACGGCAACAGCAACGGCGCCCAGGGCGTCGGCGGCGCCAAGACCGCGACCGGCAGCACCACGATCGACATCACGACCAACCAGCCTCCCGTCGTCAGCGTCCCCGGAACGCAGCTGGATGGCGAGAATGTTGCGCTCACGTTCAGCAACACGATCTCGATCGCCGATCCCAGCATCGCCGGCAACGATACGGTGACACTGACGGTCTTGGACGGCACGCTGTCGGTCGGACCGGGCGCGGTGGCGGGATCGTTTGCGAATAACAACACCACCTCGGTAACCCTGACCGGGACGCTGGCTGATATCAACGCTGACCTTAATGGCCTCACCTACACGCCGAACTCGAATTTCACCGGCACCGATACGCTGAATGTCACGGCGACCGATCCCGGCACCACCTTGTCGGGCAGCGCCGCGGTAACGATCAACGTCGGTGGCTCGTCGATCACGGCCACGCAGACGACTACAACGGACGCGGACGGCGACGTCGCACCCGGCGACAACGTCACCACCACCGTCGTGATCACCAACACCGGCGGCAGCGATGCCAGCGGGACGTCGTTCAACGAGACCCAGAACGGCCTGACGCAGACCGGCACCGTCGAGGCCACGCCGATCGCGGTCAATGATTCCTACACGCTCACCGGCAACACCCCGGTCACGATCGACGCCGCTCACGGCGTGCTCGCCAACGACACCGACGCCAGCGACGCCACCGGCGCGTCGTTGACCGCCATCAACGCCACCAACGTGGTGGGCGGGAACCTGACGCTCAATGCCGACGGCAGCTTCACCTTTACGCCAACCACCGGATTCGCCGGCACGGCATCGTTCCACTACACCGCCCACGACACAAATGACAACTTGAACAGCGACGTCACCGGCACCGTGACACTGACGGTCACCGCTCCGGTCTGGTACGTGAACGGCGCCGCTGCGAGTGGCGGCGACGGCAGTTCCGCCAATCCGTTCCAGACCGTCGACGCGGCGGTCGCGGCCGCGGCCAATGATGTGAACGCCGGTAGCTTCAGCCGCGGCGTCAACAACACGATCCTGGTCGAGAACGGCAGCGCAACCTACTTCGAACTCAATCCGATCACGCTGGCCAATGGCGAACAACTGCTCGGCAGCGGCGATCCCACCATCTCGGTGGACAGCAGCTCGGCCGCCATTTTGCTCGCCTCCAACAACACCATCAGCGGCATCAACATCGTCAATACTGGCACGGGGGACGGCATCGATGACGCCTCCGGTGGCGTCGGCACGCTGACGATGTCGGCCATCGGCGTCAGCACCACGCAGGGAACGGGCATCTCGCTCACCCACGGCGGTACGGTCGACATCACCGGCTCTGGCAACACCATCAACTCCACTGCGGGGACCGCGCTCGACGTCGCCAACACGACGATTGGCTCCGGCAACCTGAACTTTCAGTCGATCAGTGCCGGCAACAGCACCACCGCCTCGACCACCGACGGCATCATCCTCGATACCACGGGATCTAGCGGCGGCCTGATCGTCACCGGCCAGGGTACGCACGGCCGCGTCCGGCGGCACGATCCAGGACATGACCGGCGCCGGCGGCAGCAGCACCGAAGGCATCGGCATCTACCTCCACAACACGGCGGACGTCTCGCTCGCCGACATGCAGCTCAACGATTTCAGCAACTACGCTATCCTGGGCAACAACGTTACCAACTTCGCGTTCGACCACTCGACCATCAGTGCAACCGGCCTCAATGGCACGACGCTCACCGAGGGGGCTGTCAGCTTCACCAACCTCTGGGGCAGCGCGGGCATCACCAATTCAAGCATCGGAGCCGGCTACGGCTTCGTGCTGAGCATCGACAACACCAGCGGAACCCTGAACCGGCTGACGATCGACAACACCACGTTCGGCGCCGACGTCGATGCGGCGGGGGCCGCCAACGGCGGCAACGAGGTCCAGATCACCGCCGATGGGACCGCGACCATCGATGCGACCGTCACCAATAGCACGTTCACCAACGCCGGCGCCGATCTGTTCGCCGCAAATGTGACCGGGTCCGCCAACATGGACCTGGCGTTCGACACTAACGCGCTGAGCAACAGTCATACCAACCTGACGGCGGGATCGGACAATTTCCTGCTGAACGATACCAGCACCGGCAACGTCACCTACGACATCTCCGGCAACACGTCGACCACCGGCGCCAGCAATGCCTCGATCGCCGCCGTCATGGCCGCGACCGGCGGCACCATGAATGGCACCATCAACGGCAATACGATCGGCGTCTCCGGCATGGTCGGCACGGGCTCGCCCACCGGCATTCTCGTCGAAGCTTACGGCGCCGGCACTCACACCGCGGTTATCACCAACAACACGATCTATGACTTCAGCACGCAAGCGATCTTGGTTGACGCCAGCCAGGGCAGTGCCACGCTCAACGCGACCGTCACTGGCAACACGATTCAGGATCCCGGCGGCTCTGCAACGGCCGACCTGCGGGTGATCGGCTCGGCCACGAATGGCGACACCGACGATCTGAACATTGTCGTCGGCAACGCCTTGACCGCCTCGTTGAAGAACACTTTTGGCGGGACGAAGATCGTCGAACTGGATAACCAGGGCGGCGGCCTGTTCAACCTGTCGAAGGCCGGGTCGACATCAACCGATAGCACTACGCACCTGCCAACTCCCACAACTGTCATTACCGACGACAATACCACCGTGACGACGGTGAACGTGAGCCCGACCAACGCCGCGATCACTCTCGTCGCCACCACCCCGGCGACGCCCGGCGGTGAGCCGACGCTGACGAACCCGGTCATCAGTGGAACTCCCCAGGAAGGCGTGACGCTGACCGCGTCTGCCGCCGTTGCCGACGACCCCAGCGCCACCATTGTCTACCAGTGGCAGGAGAATTTCGGCTCGGGTTACGTCAATATCGCGGGCGCTACCGGAACTGGCCCGACCTTTCTGTCCTACACGCCGGTCGAGGCGGACGAGGGTGCGACGCTGCGGATCGTGGCGACCTCGACCGACACCAATGGCCTCGGTACCACCGCTACCAGCATCGCGACCACTCAGGCCGTTGCCGACGTCGCGCCGGCATTCACGACGTCTCCCACCATCAGCGGAAACGCTGCGGTCGGCCAGGTCCTGACCGCCACCGCCGCCGTCGCCAACGACAGCGACGCCACGGTGAGCTACCAGTGGGAACGGAACGGATCGGCCATCAACGGCGCAACAGGCCTGTTCTATCGGGTCAGCACGGCCGACGTAGGTGACGCGCTGGAACATGGTTGTGACTTCGAGCGATCCCGGCGGTAGCGGCACCAGCGAGCCAGCACCGCCGGACGGTCGCAGCGTTAGCCGCCTTCTCCTATCCACCTGGTCTCGCTGCGGCTCGGCATGCTGCCGGCCGGCAACGCGGTCACGATCAGCTGGGATTCGACGGTCGATGCGACCACGAGCAACAGCCTGTCCAACTTCGGGACTGTATCCAGCAATTTCGGCACCGTGAATACGGACACGGTCGTGACCCGGGTCGACCAGCCGCCGGTCAACGACGTGCCCGGGCCGCAGACCATGCTCGAGAACACGACTCTTCCGATCACGGGACTGTCGGTCATCGATCAGGACGGCGACCCCGCGAGCCCCGACATCACGGTCACGCTCAGCGTCACCGACGGCACCCTGACCATAGACCCCGGCTGTAATCGGCGGCCTGAGCGCGCCCGACATTATCTAACAATGGGAGCCGGAGCAGCGTGACGCTGACCGGCTCGCAGAACACGATCGACGCGACTCTGGCCGCGGCTGACGGCGTGGTCTATGCGGCCAACGCCGCCTAGCAGGACACCCTGGGCGTGACAAGGTCGGACACCCTGACCATGACCAGCAGCGACGATGGTCAGGTCGGCGGACCATCGGCCACGAAGACCGTCGCGATCACCGTCATCCCGGTGAACCAGCCCCCCACGGATACGAACCAGACCATAGCGGTTCTGCCCACAGGCTCGCATGTCTTTACGACGGCCGATTTCGGCTTACCCCCCAATACCGGCTTCAGCGATCCCAACGGCAACGGCCTCCAGGCGGTGGAGATTACCTCGCTGCCGACCGCGGGCAGCCTGACTGACAACGGGGCTGCGGTCGCAGCAGGCCAGTTCGTGAGCCTGGCTGACATCACCGGTGGCCATCTGGTGTTCACGCCTGGTCCGGGCGCCAGCGCCGGGCTCTATACGACGTTCACCTTCCAGGTGCAGGACGACGGTGGAACCGCCAACGGCGGGGTCAACCTTGAGCAGACGCCGAGCACCATGACGGTCAATGTTTCCAGCGTGCCGATCATCGCCAATGCCAACAATACGGTGGTCTTCGATCAGAACGGCAACGCGGTCGCGGTCGACGGTGCGGCGCCGGGCCCGGGATCAGCGTCAGCGATCCCAACGGTTTCAATATCACCAGCGCGACGGTGACCCTCAGCGGCAGCTTTGCGGGCGGCACCGACGTGCTCGACATCCCGGCGGCCGATCTTGACAGCATCACCCACAAGATCAACGGCACCAATATTATCGACCAGGGCTTTTCGAATGGCGTGCTGACGCTGACTGGCTCCGACAGCGCATTGAACTACCAGACGGCGCTGCGCGAGGTGACGTACAGCTTCACCGGCGATCCGACCCACAACGGCAACAATCCCACACGAACCGTGACCTGGTCGGTGACCGATGCCGGCCCCGCCACAAGCGTACCTGCAACCAGCACGATCGACGTCATCGGCCTTCCGACCATTACCGTTCCAGCCAACCCGGCGGTGACGTTCGATCAGAACGGCAGTGCAGTCGCGGTCGATGGCAGCGGGATCACCGTCTTCGATCCCAATAGCGCCGACATCACCAGCGCCACCATCAGCGTCGGCTTCGGCTCCGGCCTGTCCGCCGTGACCGGTGACACGCTGAGCTTCAGCAACTCTAACGTCAGCTTGAGCAACACTGTTGAAGGCGACATCACGGTCGGCACCAACTCGGGCAACACGCTGGTCCTGATCTCGCAGAGCGGCAAGGCGACCCTGAGCGAATGGCAGAACGCGCTGGAAGCCGTGACCTACAGTTCCACTTCCGTTGACCCGACCGTCGGCGGCACTGAGGCCACCCGCACCGTGACCTGGTCGGTGACCGACGCCGACAATCAGACCAGTACAAAGGCCACTAGCACATTCAACGTCGTCGGCATTCCCTTGATCTCGGGCGCCTCGAACACGGTGACCTTCGTTCAGAACGGCAGTGCGGTCCCGGTCGATGGTACGAACCCCGGGCCCGGTGTCAGCGTCAGCGATCCCAACATCGTCAGCGACAGCACCGTCAGCATCACCAGCGCCACCGTCAGCTTCGACGGCACCTTCATGACCGGCGACACCCTAAGCTTCACCAACGCCAACGACGGCAGCGAAGGCACCATTACGGCCACTACCGGCGCCAACGGTGAGTTGGACCTGAGCGGCACTGCAACCCTGGCCCAATGGGACAAGGCGATGCAGGCCGTGACCTACAGCTTCAGCGGCGATCCGACCATTGGTGGCACCGACCACAGCCGAACCGTGACCTGGACGGTGGCCGATTCCGACAACCAGACCAGCGCCAAAGCCACCAGCACAGTCGACGTCCTCGGCGTCCCGACCATTAGCGTTCCCCTGGTCGCGGTGCCGTCCTATTACCAGAATGGCAGCGCGGTCCCGGCCGAAGTCGGGACCATCAGCGTCAGCGATCCCAACGGTGTCCCCATCGCCAGCGCGACCGTCGAGACCACTGTCTCCGGTGATCTCTTGAGCTTCACCAACACCAACAGCAACGCGGAAGGCAACATCTCGGTTGACGCCAGCTTGAGCACGGCCAACAACCTGGTCCTGGTGTCGCAGGGCAACACCGCGACGCTGGCGCAATGGCAGGCGGCACTCGAAACCGTGACCTACAGCTTCACCGCCGGGGACCCGATCGTTGGCGGTTTCAACCGTACCGTGACCTGGTCGGTGACCGACGCCGACGGTCAGACCAGCCAGACCGGCCTCCACACCAGCAGCATGATTAATGTGTTCGCGCAGCCGATCGTGAATACATTTGGGGCCGATACCGTGTTCACGACGGGCGGCGGCCCAATTTCTGCCGATGCCGGCCTGACGGTGACCGACCCCAACGGCCTCACCACGCTGGCAAGCGCCACGGTGACGATCAGCGATGCCCAGAACGGCGACACGCTGAGCGAAGCGTTCACGGACAATGGAAATATTCTGGCCACACTCAGCTCTGGCGGCCAGACGCTGACGCTGACGGCGGTGAACGGCACCGATAGCTTCAACGCATTCACACAAGCACTCGACGATGTGCAATTCAGCACGACCAGCACCAACTTCGGCGCCCGCACCATCACCTGGACCGTGAATGACGATGCCGGTGGCCAAACCAACAACAGCGCGCCCGCCGTCAGCCATGTGACCTTCGATTCGGTCTCGATCACCGGCACGGCGCAGGAAGGTCATATCCTGACGGCCAATCCGGCGGGGGATCCCAACGCCACCGAAACCTATCAGTGGCAAAGCTCAAGTGACGGCGGGACGACCTGGAGCAATATCACCGGCGCGACCAACTCTACCTACACGGCCGCGGAGACGGACGAAGGCAACGTGCTCCGCGTCGCCGCAACCTTCTCCGACAACGGCCAGACGGTCGTCGACAGCGCCCCGACCGCGACGGTGATCAACAACCCGCCGGTGTTCACGGCGGTGGTCGGGCAGCCGGTGAACGGCGGCACAGTCGAGCTGGAGGGGACCGGCGAGAACGGCGAGACGGTCAATATCTATGCCGATGGCAACACAACGACGCCGGTCGGCACCGGCGTTGTCAGTTCGAACGGTACCTTCGACATTGTCACGACAACGCCGTTCGCCGAAGGCACGTATACATTCACTGCGACGGAGACGAACGATGCCGTGCACCTGACCAGCACGTTTTCGACACCGGCGTTCCCGGTGACTGTCGATCCGACCCCGCCTGTTATCACTGCGGTGGTCGGGCAGTCGTTGAATGGCGGCACGGTCGAGCTGCAGGGCACCGGCGAGATCGGCGAGACGGTCGACCTTTATGCCGATGGCAGCAAAACCATCGCCGGCACCGGAACGGTGCGCGCTGACGGCACGTTCGACATTACGACGACGGTGACGTTCCCTGCCGGGGTCCATACGTTCACAGCGACGGAGACGGATGCGCTCAAACTGACGAGCCCGCTGTCGACGCCGGCGTTCCCGGTCACGGTCATTCCGCCGACCATCATCGCCGGTGCCGACCCCACCTACAATGCCGGCCCGGGCACCTCGGTGGCGCTCAACTCGTCGCTCGGCGCCTATGACGACGTGGAACTCACCAGTGCGACCGTCAGCATCGCCGGTGGATATCAACAGAGCGACACCCTTAGTGCCACTACCGCGGGGACCAACATCCATGCGAACTATGCCAATGGCATCCTGACGCTGACGGGAGTAGACACGGCCAAGGATTACCAGCAGGTGCTGTCGTCCGTGCACATGGCCAGCAGCCAATCGGAGAGCGGCCAGGCGACGATCGAATGGCAGATTACGGATCGGAACAATCTCACCAGCGCGGTCGCTACCAGCACGGTGGAAATCAAAGGCAATCTCGTCCCTCCGCCGTCGCAGACTCATATGAGTGGCCCGATCCCGGATAGCCCCAGCCAAGGCCAGTTTGGAGATTTCTCCGATTTGATTACCACCGCGAACCTGCAACTCGGCGGCCCGGGCTTTGCCCCCGTCAATTTTGTCAACGATTTCTCCACGCTCCAGCCGAACGTCCATGTCGTTCACGTCGACGTTAGCGTGACCCACGTCGATGCCGCGCTCGCCGACAACGACGCGATTTCCTTCGACCTGCCATTGAGCCAGCTGGAGGCAGCCCTTGACGGCGATGTGGTGTCGGTCACCGCTTCCTTGGCGGACGGACAACCGCTGCCGGGCTGGCTGCACTTCAACGGCGATACCGGTCAGTTCGCGGGCCTGCTGCCCGACTACATGTCGACCGCCAGCATCGGAAACGACGGTGATGGCGATGGCGGACATGATGGAGGAATTAACGGCGTACATAACGGCCAGCCGCGCGATCCCAACCTCCCTCCGATCATTTCTCATTCGATCACGATCGAGGTGGTCGCCCGTGATTCCCACGGCAATCTGGCGATCACCGATTTCACGATCGACCTCTCGACCCTGAAGCCGCACGGCAACGACAAGCACGGTTGGAACGTGCCGCGCGGCGATGGGTTGGTCGACCCCTTGGCGACCAACCGGCGGGACCGCGCCTTCGCGGCGGAATCGCATGGCGAATTCGCTCCGCTCCACGCCATGGATCGGGTCGCGTGGCATCAGGCCGCGGTGGTCGATTTCGACCGCGGCCACCACGGGCGCGACCTTGCGCCGGCGGGCCGCGCCGGGCTCAGCGACCAGATCAAGGGCCTCGGCTGGCACGCCGCGAGCGCCGAGCGGACGGCCTTGCTCGAGAGTCTGCGCCAGGGAGTGGCCGGATGGCGGTGACGGGTCGCACAGGGCGCCCACAAGGGGCGCCCCTACGGGATCGACATGGAGTGGGGGCGCCCCTTGGAGGCGCCCGTCCGGCGTTCGATGCACGTTGGCGTTATCCCGGAACGCATCCTGAGTTTTCCATCGGCGGCATCGATCCACTGCGCATGAAAGAGCCGCGCGTTCGGTGTCACCTCTCCCCGCTTGCGGGGAGAGGTCGGCGCGCAGCCCCTCTCCCCAACCCTCTCCCCGCCAAGAGCGGGGCGAGGGGGCTCACCGCCGCTGCCGCGAGATCGGGCCTCATTTATTTTGACTTGCGTTTGAGTTCGCCATCGATCCGCGCGTTCGCGCGGGTCGATGGCTTTGCCCACCCTACGGCAACTGCGGCAACAATGGGCCAGCTCCGATGAAGCACGTGGCGGCGAGCAACATTGAAGCTCAGTTATTCGGGCTGAGTACGCTGGTGCAGCTCGGCAAGCGCGCGCGGCATGCGGCGACGGCGCAGGAGCTGGCCTTCGTCATGGTCAACGAGACCAACGCCCTGGTGCCCTACCGGCAAGCCGTGCTGTGGCGCCGCGAGGGCAAGGGGCGCGGTGGGGTGGTGGCGATTTCGGGCAGCGCGGTGGTGGAGCGCAACGCGCCGATCACGCTCTGGCTCAATCGCGCGCTCGCGAAACTCGATCCCGGCGCCGCCGACGCGCCGTGGACGGTCGGGCCTGCGGATCTCACCGGCGCGCTTTCCGAGGAATGGGCCGAGTGGCTGCCGGCGCAGGCGCTGTGGGTGCCGCTGGCGGTCGATTCGGCTCACGTGCTCGGCGGCCTGCTGCTGGCCCGGGAACAGCCCTGGAGCGAGGGCGAGCGTCATATCACCGGCGAGCTCGCCGACAGCTATGCCCATGCCTGGGCCGGCTTTCTCGGCGGCCGCCGTCGCTCGCTCTTGAGCCGGATCTGGGGCGGGCGGCGCTTTCTCAAGCTCGCCATCGCCGCGGCCCTGGTCGGCGTGATGTTTCTGCCGATCACGCTGTCGGCCCTGGCGCCGGCCGAAGTGGTGCCGTTCAAGCCGACCATCGTGCGCGCGCCGCTGGAGGGCGTCGTCGATCATTTCACGGTCGAGCCCAACGCCCCCGTCAAGCAGGGGCAGACGCTGCTCGAGCTCGATCCGCGCGCGATCCAGAACAAGCTCGACGTCGCCACCAAGGCGCTGGCGGTGGCCGAAGCGGAGTATCGCCAGGCCGCCCAGGAAGCCTTGTTCGACGACAAGAGCCGGGCCAAGCTCACCGTGCTGAAGGCGCGCGCCGATCAGCGCCGCACCGATGTCAGCTATGCGCAGTCGCTGCTCGATCGCATTCACGTCACGGCGAGCCGTGACGGGCTGGCGCTATTCGATGATCCCAATGACTGGATCGGCCGGCCGGTGACGATCGGCGAGCGGCTGCTCGAGATCGCCGACCCGACCGAGGGCGAACTCGAAATCTGGTTGCCGATCGCGGATGCGATCACGCTGAAGCCGGGCGCCGAGGTCGAGTTCTTCCTCAACATTGCCCCGGGGTCGCCGTTGAAGGCCACGCTGCGCCAGACCAGCTATGAGGCCACCCTGTCGCCCGCCAACCTGCTCGGCTACCGGCTCAAGGCGACCTTCGACGGCGACGGCCACATGCCGCGGATCGGGCTCCGGGGCACCGCGAAAATCTACGGCGAGAAGGTGACGCTGTTCTATTACCTGGCGCGCCGGCCGCTGGCCGCGGCACGGCAGTTTCTGGGCTGGTGATGGCGACCGCGGCCGCCATCGAAGCCAAGCGCGCCACGACGCTGCTGCCGTTGCGGGAGGAAATCGCGATCTTTCCGGGCCCCGCCGCGCTCGACGGCTCGCCGAGCTATACCCTGCACGACCCCGCCCGCAATCGCTTCTATCGGCTGGGCTGGCCGGAATTCGAGATCATCTCGCGCTGGGATAGCGCCAGCATCGATGCGCTGGTCGAGCGGGTCAACCAGGAGACGACGCTGCGGATCGAACGCGAGGATATCGATGAACTCGCGCGTTTCCTGTTCGCCAGCGATCTGTTGCGGGTGGCGACGCCGCAGGGCACCGCGAGCCTGGTCGCCAAGGCCAGGCGGCAGCGAACGAGCTGGGGCCAATGGCTGCTGCACAATTATCTGTTCACGCGTATTCCGCTGCTGCGGCCGGACCGGTTTCTGACCGCGACCTACCCGTATGTGGACAAACTCTACAGCCGCGGCGTCGCGCTGACGATCCTGGCGATCGGGCTGATCGGGCTCTACCTGGTCGCGCGCCAGTGGGACGTCTTTCTCGACACCTTCGTCGACATGTTCACGGTGCAGGGCGCGATCTGGTTCGCGCTCACGCTCGGGTTCCTCAAGGTGGTGCACGAACTCGGCCACGCCTATACCGCCAAGCGCTTCGGTCTGCGGGTGCCGACCATGGGGATCGCGCTCCTGGTCATGGTGCCGGTGCTCTATACCGACGTCAACGAATCCTGGAAGCTGACCGCCCGCCGCCAGCGCATCGGCATCGGGATCGCCGGGGTCACCGCCGAATTGTGCTGCGCGGCGATGGCGATGTGCGCCTGGGGCTTCCTGCCCAATGGCCCGGTGCGCAGCGCCGCCTTCCTGGTCGCGACCTCGACTTGGATCACGACGGTCCTGATCAATCTCAGTCCGTTCATGCGCTATGACGGCTATTACGTGCTGTCCGACCTGCTCGAGACTCCCAATCTGCACGCCCGCGCGTTCGCGCTGGCGCGCTGGTGGATGCGGGAAAAACTGCTTGGCCTCGGCGATGAGCCGCCCGAGGACCTGCCGGCGCCGCGCCGGCGCCTCTTGGTGTTCTTCGCCTTCCTGACCTGGCTCTACCGGTTCTCGCTCTTTCTCGGCATCGCGGCGATCGTCTATCATTTCGCGGTCAAGGTGCTCGGCGTCGCCATGATGGCGGTCGAGCTGGGGTTCTTCCTGATACGGCCGGTGGTGTCGGAGGTTCTGGTCTGCTGGCGGCGGCGCGCCGATCTCCGCGTAAGTCCGCGAACCCTGCTCACCGCGACCGGCGCGGCCGCGCTCCTGGCGCTCGTTCTGGTGCCGTGGCGCTCCGGCATCGAGGCTCCGGCACTGCTGAAGAGCGAGCAGCATGTCGACGTGTTCGTGCCCGAAAGCGGCGCCCGCGTCGCCGCAGTCGAGGTTAGCTCCGGGCAGACTGTCGACAAGGGCGCGCTGATGATCCACCTGGTCTCGCCCGACATCGACTACAAGATCGCCCATACCCGCGCCGACCTCGACATCCTCGAATGGGAGATGGGGTCGCGGGGGCTCGATCCCGAGCTGCTGGCGCACAGCAAGGTCACCGAGCAGGAATACGAGGCCTCGCTCGCCGAGTATCGCGGCCTGCTCGACGAGAAGGCCCGGCTCGAAGTGACCGCGCCGATCGCAGGCCGGGTGGTCGATGTCGACGACGATCTGGCGCCGGGCGTGTGGGTCAAGGCGAAGTCGCGGCTTGCCTCGGTGATCAATCCCGCCGGGATCACGGTCGAGGCCTATGTTGATGAGGCGGACCTCGAGCGGGTCGCGGTCGGCGATGTCGCGACCTTCTATGCCGAGGCCGACAGCCGCATCCAGGTGCCGCTGCGGGTGACCGAGATCGCGCGCGCCAGCTCGCGCGTGCTGCCCGACCCCGCTCTCGCCTCGGTCTATGGCGGCCCGATCACGGTCCGGCCGCAGAAAAAGGACGAACTGATCCCCGATCGCACCCTCTACCGGGTGACGCTGACCCCATCCGCGGAATCGCTGACGCCGACGCGGGTGCTGCGCGGCGAAGTGACCATGCGCGGCGAAGCGATCAGCATCGCCGCCCGCACCTGGCGCGCCTTCTCCGCGATCGTCGTCCGCGAAGCCGGCCCTTGAGTACGACGTGCTTCCACATCTCCCCGCAAGCGCGCCGCAAGCGCGGGGCGAGGTGCAGCCGCAGCGGCAGTGTGCCCCCATTGCCGAACGACTGCGTGTTGCCTTCACGCTCCGGAATGAGTTTATCGTGCTCATGGTCCTGCGCTACAGCGGCCGATCGGGAATGCAATAATTCAGCACGAAGCCGCTGGATTTGCCGCCGCTTGGCGTGGTGGGACAGCAATCCCGGGTCTGCAGGGAGATCGAGGCATCATTGCAGTTCGAGAATCCCGAACCCGTGACGACGCAGCTGCGGCCTTTATCCCCCCCGCACTGGTGCGTTCCCGACGCGGTATAGCCCCGCATCTGGGCGAGCTTGATCCCATCGCCCAAGGCCGGCTGGAACGACAAAAGCAGCGCGACTGCCATACACGGGGTCAAGCGCGCGTTTGGCCGGTGGGAGCGGATGATGGAGATCGTCATGATTCCCTCGCATCGAAGCGGCGCTCCGCGGCGGTCTTGGCCACCACGCGCTCCCGGCAATCTGCTTCAGGACCGCCGGACGCGGGGCCCAGCCATTTTCCCAACCGACACCATAGTGGAGGAAACGTGTGCGGCAGGCCCGGCGCAGGAGCACAACCGCAGATTACTGAGCGCTGTAGCTAATTTGCAACATACATCTCTGGGTATCCTGCTAAGATTCAACCTGAAAGAGCTGTCCGGACTGGCTGGGGAAATCGGCGCAAGCGTATCGCGCGCAAGCGGCGGCATAACGTTGCCTGGCCGTGTTTTTTTCGGTGCGTTCCATCAGGCGGCGGCGTGGGCAGGGGTGGCACTGGATGGCGTGGACCGGCAGACCTGAGCGAATCGCCTTGTGGCTGTCGGCCTTGCTTGCGCTGGGCGCGCTGGCATTGGGCGGTTGCACGCTGGTTCCCCATCCGATCAGCGACGCCGATCGCGTGGCGGAGGCCAATGGCGACCTGGCGGAGATGTTCGGCCATCAGGAACCGCTGCGCCACCCGCTCACCCTGCACGAGGCCTTTGCGCGGGCGCTGAAATATAATCTCGACGGGCGCGTCAAGCTGAACGAGGAGGCGCTGGCGCAGGACGATCTCGATCTGAGCCGATACGACCTGTTGCCCAAGGCCTATATCAACGCGGCCTATACCTCCCGCAACAACGTCAATGGGAGCTCGAGCAATTTGGTCGCCAACCCCAGCGTGACATCGCTGCAGCCCTCGTTCTCGACCGATCAAAATGACGGCACCGCCGACCTGCTGCTGTCCTGGAACCTGCTCGATTTCGGCGTCAGCTATTTCGCGGCGCGCCAGCAGGCCGATCGCGTCCTGATCGGCCAGGAAGAGCGGCGCAAGGTGATCCAGACGCTGCTGCAGGATATCCGCCGCGCCTTCTGGCGCGCCGCCAGCGCCCAGCGACTCAACCGGCAGATCGCCGATTCGATTCACGACGCCGAGGCGGCGTTGCCGGACGCGCGCAAGGTCGAGACCGAAGGCCTGCACTCGCCGGTCGATTCGTTGCGCTACCAGAAGGCGCTGCTCGACCTGATCCGCCAGCTCGAAAGTGCCCAGGCGGTGCTGGCCGTCTCCAAGACCGAGTTGGCGCAGCTGATCAATCTTCCTCTGGACCAACCCTACACGCTCGCCGTACCTCAGACCCTGAGGATCGATCCGGTGCGGATGTCGATCAGGCGGATGGAGGACACCGCGCTGCTGCTCAATCCCGATATCCGCGAGCTCAGTTATCAGAAGCTCATCAGCGTCGACGAGACCCACAAGGCGCTATTGAAGCTGTTGCCGGGCATCACCTTCAGCTACGATCCGAACTACGACAGCAACAGTTTCCTGGTCAATCATTACTGGGCGACCAGCGCGGTGCGCATCGGCGGCTATCTGTCCAACCTGCTGCAATTTCCAGTCACCTATCGGCGGGCGGAAAATGCCGAGCATCTCGCCGATCTGAAACGCGAGGCCATGAGCATGGCGGTGCTTGCCAAGCTGCACATCGCCTATCAGCAATATCTCGACGCCAGCAAGGCGTTCCGGCGGGCGACGGACGTGTCGGAAGTCGATCAGCGGCTCTACGAGCAGATCCGCAACCGTAACGCCACCGACATCGGCGGCGACCTCGAGCGGATCTCCGCGAAAGTCAGCGCTGAATCCTCGGAACTGCAGCGCTATCAGGCCTATGCCGAAACCCAGGCGGCGCTGGGGCGGCTCTATGCCGCGCTCGGCATCGATCCGCTGCCGGAGGATATCGACACCCTGGATTTCCAGGGTTTGAACCGTGCGCTGCGTTATGCGATGGCTCAGCGCAGCCAGCCGTCGCCATCGGCAAGTTCGGACGCCGCCGCGCCCGCGATTGCATCGGGGGCCGATGATCAAGCCGCCGTCGCCTCATCGGCCTCCGCGGGCGCGCAGGCCGGTTCCGCGCAGGTAGCTGCCGCTGAGGACCGCGGAACCGCATCTTCGGCGGTGGCCAAGCCCGCGCATTGACACATCATCGCGTATTGACGCCATTGTTAAGGGATTTTGGAAATTGAATAGTCTATGAGACCGTTCCACATTCGATTGAGCCTGATATTTCGGTGATGGCGGTGAACTCCCGCGTCTATCGCGGGGAGAGGGAGCATCCGAGGCGATGGCTCAAGCTGGAAACCCATGGAGAAGAACGCGTGACCGCCGCTCGCTTCGAACCTTCTCCTGCCCGCGGCCGCTCTCGCACGTTGCTCGTTGGCCTCGCTATGGCCCTAGGCGCTCAAGCCGCCGCCGCCCAGCAATCGCCGCCGGCGGAGCCGCCTTCACCCAATGGCGGGGCCCCCGAAATCCGCGCCCAGCTCACGCCGCTGCACTACACCACGCTGTCGAGCGAGATGGCGGGGCGCATTGATATGATCGCGACCCGGGTCGGCGATCACTTTCACAAAGGCGACGTGCTGATCCAGTTCGAGTGCGCGGTGCCCCGCGCCCAGGTGGCGCACGCGCAGGCGGTCTTGACCGAGGCTGAAAAGACCTACGAGATCGACCGCCGCCTGGTCGCGCTGAAGTCGATGGGCCAGCTCGAACTCGAGGTCGCCGCGGCCGAGGTGCAAAAGGACAAGGCCGATCTCGATGCCGCGGATGCGACCGCGTCGAAATGCACGATCGCGGCGCCGTTTTCCGGCGTCACCGTGGAACAGAAGGCGCGCGAATTCCAATACACCACGCCGGGGCAGGCCTTGCTCGACATCCTCGATGACCACGCGCTCGAGGTCGAGCTGATCGTGCCGTCGCGCTGGCTGAGCTGGCTGAAGCCCGGCTATACATTTCAGGTCAAAATCGATGAGACCGACAAGAGCTATCCGGCCAAGGTGACCCGGCTCGGCGGCCGCGTCGATCCGGTCAGTCAGTCGATCAAGGTGATCGGAGAAATCATCGGTGCGGCGCCCGAGCTGATGGCCGGCATGAGCGGCCGCGCCACCATGGCGCCGCCTTGAAATAAGCAGGCTTTTTGTTGGTGTCAGCCAAGTGAGCCCGAATCACCCGAAGCGCGGCAGTTCGAGAAACCTTCATCTTAAATGTTCGACTTTGATGCCTCGATGCGATCATAAGCTCTGGATGCCGAGCCAGAATTTGCAACTCTATGCACCTTGATGGGAATACGGCGGCAGGAATTTTGTGGGCGCGTGCTTGTGCCGGCTACTTCTATTTCATGATCCTCATTAGACTCACTCTCTGATTCTCACCAAAGAGGGGAAGTCTTGCAGTTGCAAACCCAGGCATCCGGTCACGCCGCCGAATTCTTTGCCCAGTCGAGCGCTATCTGCGGCAAAATCGAGTTTGCTAGGATCGAGGCGCTTGCGGTGGCGCTGAGGGTCGTTCGCGAGCGTGGTGGCCGGCTCTTCATGCTGGGTGTCGGCGGTAGCGCGGCGAACTGCAGCCATGCCGTGAACGATTTCCGAAAGCTTTGCGACATCGAGACTTATTCCCCTGTCGATAACGTGTCCGAGTTGACGGCGCGCGCTAACGATGAGGGGTGGGACACCATTTTCACGGGGTGGCTGGAAGTAAGCCGCCTGAGCGAGCGCGATGCGATTTTTGTGCTCTCGGTGGGGGGAGGCGATGTCCAGCGCAATGTGTCGACCAACCTCGTAAGCGCGATTGACTTTGCCCGCTCGCGTGGCGCGAAGGTGTTCGGCATTGTCGGGAAGCAGGCCGGCTACACCGCCAAAAACGGCGATGTCGTAGTCGCCATACCCGAAGTGAAGCCCGAATGGGTGACCCCGCTTTCGGAGGCCTTTCAGGCCGTAGTCTGGCATTGTCTCGTCAGCCATCCAGAGCTGCGTGTCCGGAAGACCAAGTGGTGACGAAGGCAACCGAAATGAAACGCGCGGTATTTCTTGATCGGGACGGAGTTCTCGTTGTGCCCGAAATACGGGATGGCCGCAGCTACGCTGCGCGCGATCTTGCAGTATTCAGTATCTACCCGCAGGCCGCAAATCGCTCACGCGGCTGAAGGCGGCCGGCTATCTCCTTGTCGTGGTCACCAATCAGCCTGATATCGGCAACGGACTGGTTTCGGTTGATGTCGTGAATGAGATGCACCGTTTGATGACGCGCGAGCTGCCGATCGATCGCATCGAGATGTGTCCGCATTCTCAGTCCGAAGCCTGCAAATGCCGCAAGCCGAGCCCGGAGATGCTGATCCGTGCCGCGCGACACTGCGGGATCGAACTCTCCGGCAGTGTCATGGTGGGTGACCGTTCCTGTGACATTGAGGCCGGCCGGCTCGCGGGTTGCAGGACGGTGCTGATCGAACACGACGCTTTGAATGAGGAGGTAACCGCGGCTCCGGACTACGCCGTTCGCTCCCTGGCGGAAGCGGCAGACGTCATTCTGGGCAGGATACCGAGTCCCCTGCGATCGCGGACACATATCCTGGATGAATTAAAGGTGAAGATATTTGCCGACGGTGCCGATCTCGAAGGCATTCTTGCTATGGCCAAGCTTTCGTACATCAAGGGCTTCACCACCAATCCGACCCTGATGCGCAAGGCTGGCGTCAGGCACTACGAAGGATTCGCGCGCAGCCTGCTGGAAAATATCACACAGCTGCCGATTTCATTCGAAGTGTTCGCCGATGATTTTCCCGGCATGCTCTCCCAGGCGCGTGCGATCGCCTCATGGGGAAAGAACGTGAACGTCAAGGTCCCGGTCATGACCACAAAAGGCGAATTCACGGGCCCTGTTCTGAGAACGCTCGCGGCTGAGGGTGTTGTACTTAATGTCACTGCGATCATGACGCTGGAGCAGGTCGCATCTGTTGCCGCGGTGCTGGAAGAGAAGGTGCCGGCCATTGTTTCGGTTTTCGCAGGGCGCGTGGCTGACACAGGTATCGACCCTGTGCCGCACATGCGCGCGTGCAAGACCATTCTGGCCTCCAGGCCCGGGGTGCAGTTGCTGTGGGCCAGCCCACGCGAGGTACTGAACATCTTCCAGGCGAATGATATTGGCTGCGATATCATCACCTGCACCAACGATTTGATTGCCAAGCTCAGTCTGACTGGCAAGGATCTCCTGGATTACTCGCGGGAGACGGTCCAGATGTTCCATCGTGACGCTACGGCGGCCTCCTTTTCGATCGATCTTGTGAAGACTGCGGCTTGAGTAAGGGGCATCGTCATGCAGAGAATCTTTGACAACGTTCTCGTCACGGGTGGCGCCGGCTATTGCGGCAGCCTGCTGGTGCCGCAATTGCTTGATCAGGGTTACTCGGTCACCGTCTACGATACGATGTTCTTCGGTGATGGCTTTCTGCCAAAGGACCATCCGCGACTTCACCTGGTCAAGGGCGACATCCGCGATACCGCCCATCTCGCGGCGACCACCGCCGGCCATGATGCCTTTGTCAGTCTTGCCTGCATTTCCAACGATGCGAGTTTTGAGCTTGACGAAGGGCTGTCGACCTCGGTGAATATGGATGCATTCGAACCGATGGTATTGGCTGCCAAGCAGGCCGGCGTGAAGCGTTTCATCTATGCTTCCTCAAGTTCGGTCTATGGTGTCTCCGACAAGCCGGATGTGACCGAAGATCATCCCCTGGTACCCCTGACGCTCTACAACAAGTTCAAGGGCCTATGCGAGCCGCTGCTGAAGAAGCATGCGGACGTCGGCTTCACCGGGGTAATCTTTCGGCCGGCTACCGTGTGTGGGTATGCGCCCCGCCTGCGGCTTGACCTATCGGTCAATATCCTGACCAATCATGCCATCAACGCGGGCAAGATCACTGTGTTCGGTGGATCGCAATTAAGACCGAATTTGCATATTCAGGACTACTGCGACGCAGTGAAACTCTTCCTCACCGCGCCGTCGGAGAAGATCCAGAAAGAGACCTTCAATGTCGGCTACCAGAACCTCTCCATCATGGATATTGCCAGGATGGTGCAGCGAATCGTCTCCAAGGAATTCTCGGAGAAGGGTGAAGTTGCCATCGTGACGACGCCGAGCGATGATCTGCGCTCTTATCACATCAATTCCGACAAGATCAACAGGGTGCTCGGCTACGCGCCGCGCTACACCATCGAGGACGCGGTTCGGGACCTCTGCAACGCGTTCCGCGACGGGCGCATCCCCGACAGCATGAACGACGACAGGTACTTCAACGTGAAGCGCCTCAAGCAGTTGCGCGCGGCCTGATGTCGAAGCCTGTCGCCATCGTGACCGGCGGCGCTGGCTTCATCGGCAGCCACATGGTCGACCTGTTGCTGGAGTCCGGATTTGTCGTACGGGTGATCGACAATCTCAGCGGCGGCCGCAAGTCTAACCTGGAGCACCGCAAGCATGATGCAAGGCTCGCCTGCTATTGGCAGGACATCCTTGAGCTTGAGCCCGGCACGCCGATTTTCCAAGGCGCTGCCTACGTGTTCCATTTCGCCGGCATTGGCGACATCGTGCCCTCGATCGAGCGGCCGATCGAGTACATGAACGTCAATGTGCAAGGTACCGTCCGGGTGATGGAATGCGCGCGCGCGGCGGGAGTCAGGAAAGTTGTCTACGCTTCCTCCTCCTCATGCTACGGCCTGGCAACGACGCCGACCGACGAGGCACATCCGATCGCGCCACAATATCCCTACGCGCTGTCAAAGTACCAGGGCGAGCAAGCGGCTTTTCACTGGCACCAGATTTACGGGCTGCCGGTGAACGCGGTCTGCATATTCAATGCCTACGGCCCCCGTGTCCGCACCACCGGCGCCTATGGCGCTGTGTTCGGTGTGTTTCTGAGGCAGAAGCTGGCCGCAAGACCATTTACCGTGGTCGGGGATGGGACGCAGACGCGCGACTTTGTATTTGTAACCGATGTGGCCTCGGCATTCCTGGCCGCGGCGCGGACCGAACTGTGCGGCGAGCGGTTCAACGTCGGTGCCGGTGATCCGCAATCGATCAACCGGCTGGTGTCGCTATTGGGCGGCGAAGTCGTTCATGTGCCGAAGCGTCCCGGCGAGCCTGACTCTACCTTTGCGAATATCAGGAAGATCACCTCGCAGCTTGGCTGGAGGCCCACCGTCTCATTCGCAGACGGTGTGCAGCGGATGCTCTGCGACATCGAGAGCTGGCGTGATGCTCCGCTATGGGACCCGGGATCGATCGCACAAGCAACCGAAACCTGGTTCCGTCATCTGGACAAAGACAGGATCAACTAGTTTGTTGGAACGGTACCAGCACAAGATCAAGACTCCGGAGGAGCTACGCGCCATCATTGGTCCTCCGCCGCGGGAAAAGCGCGTCATCATGTGCCATGGCGTATTCGACGTGGTGCATCCCGGACACGTTCGGCACCTGATGTATGCCAAGAGCAAGGCCGATCTGCTCGTCGCCAGCATTACCGCGGACAAGCACATCACCAAAGGACTGCATCGTCCGCACGTGACGCAGGATCTGCGGGCGGTCAATCTCGCGGCATTCGAGATGGTCGATTACGTCATCATCGATCGCAACGACAAGCCGCTCGCTAATATCGAAACCATTCAGCCCGATTATTTCGCAAAGGGCTTCGAATACAACGCCAACGGGCTTGCGCCGAAGACTGCGGAAGAGGCGGCCATTGTCGAGGCCTATGGCGGCCAGTTGATCTTTACGCCAGGCGATATCGTTTATTCATCGAGCGCGCTGATCAATCTGGCTTCGCCGTCGCTGAAGCTGGAAACGCTGCAGATTCTCATGGAGCGCAACAACATCACTTTCGACGTGCTGCGCGACGTCCTTGGCCGGATGCCGGGCCAGCGGGTGCATGTCGTCGGCGACACCATTGTGGACAGCTACACCCAGTGCACCATGATCGGCGGCCAGACCAAGACGCCGACGATGAGCGTGCTCTATGAGCGCCGCGTCGATTATGTCGGCGGCGCCGGCATTGTCGCCAAGCATTTAATCGCCGCCGGCGCCAAGGTGACGTTCTCGACGGTGCTCGGCGACGACGCGTTGAGGACGTTTGCGATCGACGACATGCGAGCAGCCGGCATCGACGTTCGTGCCGTTATTGACGCCTCCCGTCCGACGGTCAACAAGAACGCCATCGTCGTCGGCGGGTACCGCCTGCTCAAGGTTGATACACTCGACAACCGCTCGATATCGGACAACATCCTGGCGTCGATCGCAGAGGCCGTGAGTTCGACGGCGGCGGACGCGGTGGTTTATTCGGATTTCCGTCACGGCCTGTTCAATCGCCGGACCATTCCCGAACTGATCAAGGCGATTCCACCGGGCGTCTATCGCGTGGCCGACAGCCAGGTCGCCAGCCGCTGGGGCAACATCACCGAGTTCACTGATTTCGATATGATCGCTCCGAACGAGCGCGAGGCGAGGTTCGCGCTGGCGGACCAGGATTCCGGGATCAGGCCGCTGGCGTCAAACCTCTACGACGCGGCGCGCTGCAAGCTTTTGATCCTGAAACTTGGCGATCGCGGTGTTCTGGCTTGCCGCGATTTGGATCACGCATCGCTCGACAGCTTCTTTGTCATCGACAGCTTCGTCGATCACCTCGTCGATGCGGTGGGCGCCGGCGATGCGCTGCTGGCCTATTCGACCCTGGCCATGCTGACGACCAGGAATGCTGCCATCTCCACCATTCTCGGCACCTTCGCCGCCGCCTGCGAATGCGAATGCGACGGAAATATTCCGATCACGCCCGACAACGTTCTCGCCAAGATAGCGGACGTCGAACGGCAGATGAACTTCGCTTGAGATGCGCGTCGTCGTTGCCGGACTTGGCGTGCAGGGCTATAAGCGTCGCAAATTCGCAGGCGTGGACTATGTATGCGCGGTGGATCCGATTAATCCGGAAGCGGATTTTCTAGCGCTGCCGCAGGTCCCTCTGGACCGCTATGACGCCGTGCTGGCCTGCATCCCGGACCAGCCGAAGCTTGAGCTGCTGTCCTACTGCATCGCCCACGGCAAGCACGTGCTGGTCGAAAAGCCGCTCTGGACCAACCGTGAAAGCGACCTGCTCGAACTTGAGCGCAAGGCGAAAGAGATGGGAGTCGTAATTTACACCGCCTACAATCACCGCTTTGAGCCGCATTACCTCCGCATGCGCGACCTGATCGCGTCCGGCGAACTGGGGCAAATTTACAATTGCCGAATGTTTTATGGAAATGGAACGGCGCGCTTGGTGCGGGATTCGGGATGGCGCGACAAGGGGGCAGGTGTGCTGCCTGACCTTGGTTCCCATCTGCTGGATACTTGCCGCTTCTGGTTTGGCGACATTGCGTCGAGCTTTACGGTTACGGCTGCGAACAAGTTCGAGAATCGGGCGCCTGACCACGTCGTCATCGCGAGCGAGGGACAAGCCCCCCGCATCGAACTGGAGATGACGCTGCTGATGTGGCGCAACCATTTTACCTGCGACGTGCTGGCCGAGAAAGGCACGGCCCACATCTCCTCGCTCTGCAAATGGGGTCCATCGAGTTTTATCCGCCGCACGCGCGTGCTGCCCGTTGGACGACCTCCTGAAACCGTCGAAACGCTGACCCAGGACGATCCGACCTGGTCGGCGGAGTACGCCCATTTCCGTTCGCTGTGCGCACGCGCGGCACCGGCGGATCTTGCAAACGATCTGTGGCTGCACCGTGTGCTTTCTCGTCTCGGCGATGAGGCCCTCGCGCGGGCGCCGCTGTCATGAAGCCGGTGGTGGGATTCGTCGGCATGACCCATCTCGGCCTGGTATCTGCGTCGGCCGTCGCCGGTGCAGGCTTTGATACCATCTGTTTCGACCGCGATCCGGCACTGGTGGCCGATTTGCGAAGCGGGATACTTCCGGTTCTGGAGCCCGCTCTGCCCGAGTTGATCGCCGCCAATGGCGCCCGCCAGACCTACAGTGCTGACGCCGCCGATATCGCCTTGTGCGATGTCGTGTATATCGCCCTGGATATCGAGACCGGTGATGACGGCCGTAGTGATTTGAGTTGCTTGCGCGAACTGATCGATCTGGTTCGGCCTGTGCTGCGCAAGGATGCGGTTCTGGTCGTGCTGTCTCAGGTCGAGCCCGGCTTTACGCGGAGCATGAGCGTTCCAGAGCCGGCACGACGCTACTATCAGGTTGAAACCCTGGTGTTCGGTCGTGCAGTGGAACGCGCCAGCAGGCCGGAGCGATACATCGTCGGCTGCGCCGACCCGGCGCAGCCACTGGATCCAAACTATCGTGCCGTGCTTGAGGCTTTCAACTGCCCGGTTCTGCCGATGCGCTATGAAAGCGCGGAGCTCGCGAAAATATCGATCAATTGTTGCCTGGTGGCGTCGCTCAGCGTCGCCAACATGCTTGCTGAACTGTGCGAGGGAATTGGTGCGGACTGGTCGGAAATCGTACCAGCCCTCAAACTGGATCGCAGGATCGGGCCCTTCGCCTATCTGGCACCCGGTCTCGGAATCGCCGGCGGAAATCTGGAGCGGGATCTCGCGACCGTCCGCCGACTGGCCGAAGCGCAGGGTAGCGACGCCGGCATGGTCAAGGCGTGGAGCCACAATAGCCGCCACCGGCGGGACTGGGCGGTGCGCATCATTCATAAGGTATTGCTGAACGACAACCCGCGTGCCGAAATTGCGGTCTGGGGGCTCGCCTACAAGGAAAATACCCGTTCCGTGAAGAATTCGCCGTCGCTTGCGACCATCAGGCAGTTGAACGGCCAGCGGATCCGCGTGCACGACCCCGTGGTCCCTGCTTCGGCGGCTACAGGCGCCAACGTGACTGGTGTCGACGAACCGCTGCAGGCAACCGCGGGCGCCGAAGCCCTGATGATATTGACGCCGTGGCCTGACTATCGGCTCATCGGACCCGCCGAGATCGCACGCAGTCTGCGCGGCAACATCGTGCTCGATCCCTATGCGATTCTGGATCGCAAGGCGGCCGAAGCCGCGGGTCTTGCCTATTACACGCTCGGCCGGCGCGTCGCCTGCACAAGCATGGAGACAACATCATGAACGGGATTGCGCTGTTGCGCGCCTTGCCGAAGGTCAAGCGCAATATCCGGATGCGGAGGGATGCCAAAGACCCTATCATCGAATAAGCGCCTAGGCAGGAACAGAGCGAGCTACTCGGGGCAATACCTCGGTGATCTCCGCGCTTGAAGAAGGTCAGATCATGTTGAACCAGCAACCTCTGCGCAATTCGTTCGACGCGGCCGCGGCGCGTGCCCGCTGCCGGCGCTTTCGTCGACGAATTCTGGAAATTTCCCAGCAGGTTACCGCGCTGCATGTGGCGCCGGCATTCTCCTGCACCGAGATCACCGATGCGATCTACCATGGCCTGATGCGCGGGACCGATCACGACGTGTTTCTAATGTCGAAGGGACACGGCTGCATAATCCAGTACGTGATCCTGGAAGAACTCGGTGTGCTGTCGAAAGCGGATCTCGACCGCTACTGCAAACCGGACGGACGGCTCGGCGCGCATCCCGACTATCAGACGCCGGGCGTGGCTGCATCGACCGGGTCGCTCGGCCACGGGCTCGGTCTGGCTACCGGGCAGGCCTATGCCGAGAAGCTGAAGAACACCGATGTGACGATCTATTGCGTGCTGTCCGATGGCGAGTTCCAGGAGGGCTCGACTTGGGAGGCGATGATGATGGCAGCCAATTTGAAGCTCGACAATCTGGTTGGCTTTATGGATTACAACGATTTCGGGGGCCTTGAGCGAATGAGCGATCGACACAAGGCGTTCTATCCGCTGGTCGAAAAGGCCGAGGCATTTGGCTGGGAGGCGGTCGAGGTCGATGGTCATGACAGCGAAGCGATCGTCAATGCGGTGACCTTGCGTGAAGGGGGCCGCCCGTTGCTCTTGGTGTGCAGGACGGTCAAGGGCAAGGGCGTTTCCTATATGGAGAACGTGCCGATCTGGCATTATCGTTCGCCTAACAGGGACGAATATGACCAAGGCCTGAAAGAGCTGGCGGCCGAATGAGAAATCATTTTGCCGATACGTTTTACGAGCTTGGAAAGGCTGATCCGCGACTATGCGTCGTTGTCGCGGACATTTCACCCGCCGGATCGATCGCCAAGTTCCGTCAGGACTTTCCGGACCGCTTTGTCAATACCGGGGTTGCCGAGCAGATCATGATCGGTATGGCGGCGGGAATGGCGCAGCGCGGTCTTCGCCCGTTCGCCTATACGATAGCGACCTTCACACTGTATCGTCCGTTCGAGATGGTGCGAGATGACCTCTGCTATCAGAACCTGCCTGTGACGATCGTCGGGATCGGGGGTGGTGTGGCGTATTCGACGCTCGGAGCGACACACCATGCACAGGAGGACATCGCAATCGCCTGCGCGCTGCCGAATATTTCCGTGATTGCGCCGTGTGATCCGGCGGAAGTGGAAGCCGCGACGCGTTGGTGTGCCGAGCAGGTGCGCGGTCCGGTTTATCTGAGGCTCGGCAAGGCGGGCGAGCCGGATTTCACCAGCGCCCTGGCCGAGAAGTTCACCTTTGGAAAGCTGCGGTTTCTGCGCAGAGGCCGGGATGTCTGCGTTCTCACTTACGGTCCGATCATGAAGATGGCTGCCGAAGTGGCCGACAGTTTGCAGGCTCGGGGCCGCTCGGTGTCCCTGGTTTCGGTCCACACGCTCAAGCCGCTTGATCTGGCGGGCTTAGCCGAAACGCTTGCCTCGCATCGCGAGATGGTGGTGATCGAGGAAATGTCGCCCCAGGGAAGCCTCGGAATCAAGGTCAAGGCGCTCGCTTACGAGCGAGGCGCCAGCTGCCGAATTCATTGCTTTTCTTTGCGTGATGAGTTCGTACACGTTTACGGCAGCCATGAGGACGTGCTTGCGGCGCACGGGCTAACGGCGGGTAACATCGTGGCGGGGATCTTAAGGACGTGAGTTCGACAGCAGCAGCATGCCATGACCGAGTTCCTCGGCGGCTCGATGATCGTCAGGCTCGGCAGCTCATAGACCTGCTCCCAAAAAGGTGACGAACCTCGGCGGGACTTGAGGCAGGCCGACGTGGTGGCCCAAGCCTCGACGAGACCCGTAAACAAACTGTTAGCCATGGTCAGCGGGAGCGAACGGGCACCCTCTCGGTGTGCCGCCCGGTCAGATGGCCGGGGCTAACCAGGGCCAACCCGGTCGTCTGGCCGATGGTCCGGAGCTGGGGAATAGCCCATTTTGTTCCTATCTCGCATGGATAGGAGTTGCCCGTGACCGACCAACCGGATCTGTTAGCCGAATTCTCGAACGCGCTGGCCGCGCGCACGGCTGCGGCCCAAAACGCCGTCGTCGCAATCCGCCTTGCCCACGGGCGGCACATCACCGGCATGGCGTGGCAATCCGGCCTGGTCATAGCCTCCGAGCAGTCGTTGCCGCGAAAGGAAGAGTTCGAACTGGTCGGGGCCGGCGGCGCGGTCGTGGCGGCCAGGATCGCCGGTCGCGATCGCGGCAGCAATATTGCGCTATTGCGGCTGGCCGAACCGATCGCCTCGCCAACGATCGCCGCGGGCGAGGCCCGAACCGGTGCATTGGCGCTGGCGATTGGCGCGGATGGCACCGGTGGCACCAGCGCCCGGCTCGGCCTCGTCAATCTGGCCGGCCCTGAATGGCATTCCAGCCATGGCGGCCACATCGATCGGCGAATCGTGCTCGACATCAGCCTTGCCCGCCGCGAGGAGGGCGGGCCGGTGTTCGATGCTGCCGGCGGCTGTCTGGGCATGTCGACCTTCGGGCCACGCGGCCAGGTCATCGTGATACCGACCGCAACCATCGCGCGAATCTTTCCGCTGCTGATCAGGGATGGCCGCATTGCCCGCGGTTGGCTGGGGGTCGCATTGCAGGCCGTCGCGGTGCCGGACGCGCTAACCGAGAGCGCCGGTCAGTCCAGTGGCCTGATGGTGATGTCGATCGTTGCAGACGGTCCCGCGGCGCAGGCCGGGTTCGTTGCGGGCGATATCCTTCTGAGCGTTGAGGGAACATCGACGCATCGATGGCGGAACATCGCCCGCCACTTCGGCGCCGACAGCATCGGGCGGAAGGCCGATGTGCGCCTGATCCGAAGCGGCACGGTGATGACGCTTCAGACAACAATCGCAGAACGGCCGCCCGAATGAGTGATGCGGCCAAGAGACCGGTGCCAGCCAAGCCTTTGCGTGTCGCCGTGCGCGCAGCGGATCTGCTGCGCCGAAGCGCCTTGAGCCAAGTGATTGCCGAAGCCGGGCATCTGGTCGTGGGCGTGCAGGACAGCGCCGACGTGGTGCTGGCGGACGGCGATTGCCCGCAGGGTGAGACTTGTCTGGTCATTCTGGTCGCAGGTTCCGAGGGCGATAAGCCCGGCCTGCTCGCCCGCCATGCCAGCGCAAACCAGATCGATGCCGCGATACGCGCGGTGGCGGCTGGCCTGATCGTGCGCTCGCCCGATGCGGTGGAAACGGGCTTTGGCGCGCTCCGTGAAAGCGACGGTCATGCCTTGCTGACGCCGCGCGAGCTTGAAGTGCTGGGGGCGCTGGCGGAGGGCATGACTAACAAGGCCATCGCGCGGCGATTGAACATTTCGCTGCACACCGTGAAATTCCACGTCGAATCCTTGTTCCGGAAACTGGGCGCGCGCACCAGGACCGAAGCGGTGGCGAAAGCCTCCGAGCGCCGCCGTGACGAGACGATCACGTTGTGACCGCACCCGGCCGGATCTGCCCGGCCTATAAACGGTTGTGTTCCGAAATGGCCAGAAAGCCGTTCGCGGTTCGACCCCTGTCCCTTCACGAAGGTATGAAGAAACGGCTTGGATCAAGCCAGGGTGCTGCTGCGTCATTGGGATGGGATCTAAGTGTCAGCGGGTTGACCTTCGGCGAGGCGAAGGCGGGAGACACGTGCGAATTTCGATATCAAGGAAGATTGCAGATGGCGATCGAGGCTTCCACCGAAAACGACGCTGAAACGGCGCCCCGAACGCGGCGGGACTTCCTTTACGTCGTGACCGGCGCGGCGGTGGTGGTGGGCGCGGTCGCTACCGCCGTCCCGATGATCGACCAGATGGAACCGGACGCGTCTACCCTGGCCGCCGGAGGCCCTGTTGATTTTGACCTGAGCAAACTTCAGCCGGGACAGCAGGCCGTGGTGCGGTGGCGCTCGCGGCCGATTTTCATCGTCAATCGCCCGCCCGCGGCCGTCAAAACACTTCAGGACCCCCAACTGCTGGCAAGATTGTCCGATCCCCGATCGGGCGCGCTGCAGCAACCGCCTTATGCCGATAACTGGCATCGTTCGATCAAGCCGGAATACAGTGTGCTGGTAGGTATCTGCACCCATCTCGGATGCATCCCGATGTTCTATCCCGAGCCCAGCAACAACATGCCCGCGGCAAACTGGCTGGGGGGCTACTGCTGTCCCTGTCACGGCTCGAAATACGATCTGGCCGGCCGCGTCTTCAACGGCGTGCCCGCGCCGTACAATCTTCCCGTTCCGCCCTATCGCCTCGTCAACGACACCACCATCAGGATCGGAGAGAATCCGCCCGACGTGACCTGGGATTTTGCCTCGATCCAGCAGATTTGAGCCGTTGATGTTGAACTTGGGATCGCAAGCGGCAAGGGCCAATCCCAATTCTGAGTAAAGAACGCATTTGGAGGGGACAGAACGAGAGAGAGGAGCAAACACATGCGAATAATGCGAACAAAATGGCGGCGCGAGTCGGTGCTTGACATCTATAATCTGCTGCTTGCGCTCTTCCTTGTCGTGACACCGTGGCTGTTTGCCTACTCCCACGAGGACGTGAAGATTGATATGTGGGCCAGCGGCGGCATGATCGCGGCGGTCTGCCTCGCCAGCCTCATTGCGTTCTCTAACTGGGGAGAGTGGATTAATTTCCTGCTCGGGCTCTGGTTGATGGGGTCACCATGGGTGCTCGGGTTCGCACACACCCGGGCGATGCACTTCAGTATCGGGATCGGGGCCGTGGTGGCGTTCATGGCGGCGCTTGAGATCTGGGTCGTGTACGACGAGGCAGGCGACAGCTTCCAGAGCGGTCGTGGCCCGGCGTGACCTTCAATCTACTGGTCGCCGAAGACTAAGATCCGACGTTGACGCCTGTGATTACCCGGTTCGACGGTCACGTCGGGTGATAACGCCAGCGGGTTCGCGGCGAAACGAGCCTTCGATCCGTTGGAACAATTTCCTGGATCTGTTGTTACGCATCGATCGAACCACGACTTCAAAACCCGATGCCGCGCCATGGATTCGTTCGAGCTGAACAAGATTCTCGGTGCCCTTCTTGGCCTGTGTCTTTTTCTTCAGGTCATGCATCTTTCCGCGGACGCGCTATTTGTCCCGAAGCTTCCCGCCAAACCTGGCTTCGCTATTGCAGTAGCGGCGCCAGAACCCAGCGCTCCCGCCGCGCAAAAGGCCGCGCCGGAACAGCCGATCGATAATCTCTTGGCTTCGGCGAGCCTGGATCAGGGCAAGAGCATCGCCAAGGTATGCATGGCCTGTCATACGCTGCAGAAGGGGGAGCCTAACAAGATCGGCCCCAACCTGTGGGGCGTGGTAGGCCGGCCCCGCGCATCCGAACCCGGCTATGACTATTCCGCCGCGATGAAGGCGAAAGGCGGACCCTGGACCTATGACGAGCTCAATAAATTCCTGACCGGCCCCAGGAATTATATTCCGGGAACCAAGATGACATTCGCGGGCCTCGATAAAGAACAGCAACGTGCTGATGTTATCGCCTATCTGCGCACACTCTCCGACAATCCGCTGCCGCTGCCGAAAACCGCACAGGCTCCGCCGAATTCCAAGCCCGCCGACAGTTCGCAGCCAAACCAACCAAGTTCCCCGGCGCAGAGGACGGCAGGTTGAGCGGCCTTGCAGCATTGCATGAATCGACCCGAGCGCCGGACCTCGGCCACCTGAAATTATTGGCCTCGCCGTCAGCGTGCCTGCTCGACGGCAGTCGACAGGGCTGGCGGCGGAACTATTCCAGTCCGCGGATGGTTGCGGTTGCTGGATCGGGTAGTTCCGGCCGCAGCAAGTCTGGTTCTGAGAAAAAATCAGGTGGTGTCAAATGCCCAGGGAATACGGTTCCTCGATTGTCGCTTTCGCGGCGCTGATCGCGGGCTCCCTGGTCTTCTTCCTGGTCAGCAGCGGATCGGCGCTGCATCAGCTGGCAATCGGCATCATGTTGGCGTCGCTGACGCTCGCGATCACGCTGGCGCTGCTGGAAATATGCTGGAACCTCGCCTTGCACGTTGCCGGCAACCGATTCTGAACGTTCGCTGCGGCACGGCGGTCGGGCGGCAGGGCAACAGAGGAACGACAACCTGCGCGGTAACGCGGCTGTGTGGAGCGATCGCCCGGTTTGGTGGAACTCCGCCCCCTCGTTCGTCTTCTTGGGTCATGCGCTTTTCTTGGCCCCGAGCGACGATTGCAAAAGGAAACCGACAAATGAAATCAGGGAATGCGAATAAATTCGGAACAATGGCGATAGCTGCGGCAATACTCGGTCTGACGGCATCCGCCGCGAATGCCCGCTCCGGTCCCTTTGCGCCGATGGCAGGGGTCTGGTTCGGCGGCGGCCGGATCATCCTCGCGGATGGCCAGGTGGAGCGCATTCGTTGCCGCGCGGAGGCGGACGTCGGCGATGGCGGCGATGTGATGCAGCAACATCTGCGCTGCGCCAGTCCGAGCTATACTTTCGATGTCCAGAACAGGGTGACGGATCACGGCGGAATGATCACCGGACGCTGGGACGAAACAACCAATAATGTCGGCGGCCAGATTGTCGGGACGGCATCGCCCGGCCTGGTTCGGGCGCGGATCGAAGGCGGTCAGTTCGACGCCGATGTGACCCTGGCCCCGCGCGGCAATTCACTGCAGGTGACGCTCGATCCGCGGGGCAGCAACGTCCGGGAAGTTGCCGTCATGCTGCGGAGGACTTGATCTCCCGGCAACGGGCTATTGATCTGCCCGTTGAAATCTGGACCGCAGAAAGGTGATGACCGGGCGCAAAATCGTCAGGTCGGCGACCAGCGCCAGCATCATCGCCAGCGTGCTCAGCCATCCGAACAGACGCAGTGAGGGCAGGTTCGAAAAGACGGTCACGATCAGCCCGCAGGACAGCACCGCGGATGTCAAAATCAGGGCCGGCCCGACCAGCACGGTCGCGCGCTGCACGCTTTGACCGGGACTGTCGCCGGGCCGTTGCTCCCCACGCATCCGATTGAGGAAATGGATGGTCGCGCTCAGCCCGAGCCCGAATGATACGGTGAGCGCGATGACACTGGCGAACTGCAGCCCATCGCCAAGCGCCCATAGCAGCGAACCCGACACCACGATCGGGAATACCGCCGGCAGGATGCTGGCGAACATCACCAGCAACGATCGAAAGGCCAGTCCGATAAAGGCGGCCACGAACACCACTTCGATGGTCAGGCCGCGGTTCAGCTTCTCGATCATGTTGGCACTGTTGCGTGCCGCAATCGCGGAGAGGCTGGTCACCGAGATGGTGTAGCCGGGATGCTGCGTCCGTACCGAAACAAGCGCATGGTCCAGGGCGGCAACGATCGGGCGTATCCTGCTGGCGTCAATGTCGGGGACGCGACCGGCAATCACCACGGCATGTTGATCAGCGGATATGAAGCGCCGCACCAGATATTTCGGTAGCATGTCGACATATTGCTTCAGCGTGGCGACGTCCGACCGGTCGGCCTTCTCCTTGAGCCAGCGCCGCAGCGTCTCCAGCGACCAGACATTACCGATCCCGGGCTGGTTCTGCATGATGTCATGCACCTCGGCGATCACCTGCAGGGTTTGCGGCGAATAAAGCGTCTCTCCGGCAGGGAACTGAATCATGGCATTGATCGGGCTGGATCCGGTCAATTCGGAGTCGAGCTGGCTTGCCGCGGCAACCGCCTGTCCGCGATCCGGTACCTGGTCGGCGAGCCGGTAGCGCGGTTGCAACTGGGCATAGACGGAAGCGAATATGCCGATCACGACGAGACCGATCAGACTGTAGATCCCCGGTCGCCGGACCATCCGGCCGGCGATCCAGTTGCAAGCGTCGCGCAGAGCCCCGACGGCGCGGTCGGTACGTCTGGCGTCGGCGGCAAATTGGCTCTCGTGCCGGACCAGCAGGGTTCCCAGCAATGGCACCAGTGTCAGTACGGTCACCAGCGCAATCAGGGTCGCGATCACACCCGCCTCGCCGAACGATCGGATGACATCGGATTGCGAAAATTGCAAGGCGACGAAGGAAAGTGCCGCGGTCCCGTGGGTGAGGACGCAGGCCGGTCCGACCACCAGCAGCGCATGACGGAACGCATCGTAACGGTTTTCACCCGCGATCAGGCGGTCGCGTGCGGCGAAGGTGAGTTGCATGCTGTCGGAAAAACTGATGACCATGATCAGCGGCGTCATGATGTTCAGGAACAGATTGAGCCGAAAATCCAGCCAGCCCAGCGTGCCCAGTCCGAGCAGGATGGCGATCAGCGGCGGGCCGGCGGCAACCACCATGAAGGACACGCGCCGGAAGAAAAGGATGGCGATGAGGCAGCCCGCCGCGAAGCCTGCCGCGTTGTAGATCACCCGGTCACGCTCGAGGGCGTTGCGGATCTCCAACTGCATCACGGGGACCCCGGTGAGACTGGCATGGAGACCGGTTCCAGCCAGATCGGCGTCGACCGTCTTGTGAATGCCCTGAATGACGCCGGTCAGGCGGTCGCCGTGGGCCACGCCGGGATCGAGCGCGAGGACGATCAGTGTCAGCCGGCCGTCGTTGGAAAGCAGCTTGCCTCGGATGATCTCGTTCGATGCGATGCGCTGGACCAGTTGCCGGTAGGCGGCGCCTTGCGGCAGATCGTCGGGAACCAGCGGCCCCGGCAATTGTCCATCCTCGGGCGGCTGGCGGGCCGAGAACAGCGAGATGATGCCGCGCGTTCCATCGATCAGCTGCAGATCGGTCACGAGATTTCGAAGTTTCTCGATCGAGGAACGCTCCAGCAGCGTCGGGCCATCGATCACGACCAGGACGTCGAACTCGCTCGAGGGGAAGAGCTGGCTTTCGCGTGCGTACAACCTGTAGGCCGGCGTGTCAGACCGGAACAGCTGACTGAGACTATCGTCGATCTTGATGCGCGCGACCCCGAAACCGGCCGCTATCGCGAGCGCCGCCGCCAGCACGCCGACCAGCGCCGGAAATCGCAGCGAAACCAGCCCTATCCGCTCGATCCCGAGCGCCAGATCGTGTCGACGGCGCGCCAGCAAGCGCCATTGCCGCTCAAGCCGGCCGTACGACCTCCGGCGGTTTTCATCGATGGACATCACATACCCCGACGATTGTAACGACGGTGGAAAGCCCGGATTTAGCTTGGCCGGTGAGCTTCCAATGCCGCAGAGCGGAACAAGTTTCGAGGCGCCGGGATCTCGGCAGTCCCGCGGGCCGGCGGCGATGAACAAGAATTGATGTTCCGGAAAGGTTGCAGTTACCCTTGCAAAGGTTAGGCTCGCTGCAAGCTCCAGATCGGATTTAACGGCCGCGCTTCAACAGGGGATTCCCGGCCGCCAATGCCGGTGGGGCAGAGGCGACGTTGCCCGGATACAGGCAGAATCAATAACGCGCCGTTTCACGCCGACTTGCATCACCGCGACTTGGGGCAGTTCTGAAACCCAGGAGATGTGATCATGTCAATCAAGCCATTCGATCTCGACATCAAGCGGCGTACCCTTCTGAAAACCGGTCTTGCGCTCGGGGTGCTGCAATTTGCAAGCCCGGCCATTCTGAAAGCCGCCGCCGCTGCAAAGCAATACGGGCCGGGAGCGAGCGATAGCCAGATCAAGATCGGCAACATCATGCCCTATAGCGGGCCGGCGTCGGCCTACGCCGCGATCGGCAAGACCGAGACGGCGCTGTTTCAAATGATCAACGACGACGGCGGCATCAACGGCCGCAAGATTTCTTTCATCTCCTATGACGATGGCTACAGCCCGCCAAAGACCTTCGAGCAGGCGCGCAAGCTGATTGAAGACGACAATGTGCTGTTGATTTTCAATTCGCTGGGCACGCCGACCAACAGCGCCATTCATGCCTACATGAACGAGAAAAAAGTACCGCAGCTGTTTGTCGCCACCGGCGCCACCAAGTGGGACGATCCCAGGCATTTTCCGTGGACCATGGGTTGGCAGCCCAGCTACCAGATCGAAGGTCGGATCTATGCCAAGTACATCCTGAAAGAACTGCCCGACGCCAAGATCGCGATCATGTACCAGAACGACGACTACGGAAAGGACTACGTCAAGGGCCTCAAAGATGGGCTTGGCGCCAAGGCGAAAGCCATGATCGTCGCCGAGCAGAGCTATGAGACCACCGAGCCCACGGTAGACTCCGAAGTCGTCAGGCTGCAGGCGAGCGGCGCTGACGTCTTCTTCAACGTCGCCACGCCGAAATTTGCCGCGCAGGCGATCAAGAAGGTATCGGAGATCGGCTGGAAACCGCTGCACATCCTCAATAACGTTTCCGCGTCGATCGGCAGCGTGCTGAAGCCCGCCGGATTCGAGCATGCCCAGGGCATCGTCTCGGCGGCATATCTCAAGGATGCGACCGACCCGCAGTGGAATAACGCTGCCGACATGAAGGCATGGAATGCGTTCATGGACAAATACATGGCCGGCGCCGACAAGACCGACCTCAACCACGTCTACGGATACAGCGTGACGCGCACCATGGCTGAGGTGCTGAAGCAGTGCGGTGACGATCTCAGCCGCGACAACATCATGAAGCAGGCGGCCAAATCTCAGGAACTTCGAACCGGGGCTGCTGCTGCCTGGGATCAAGATCAACACCAGCCCAACCGATTTCGCGCCAATCAAGCAATTGCAGCTGATGAAGTTCGCAGGGTCGACTTGGCAACTATTCGGTGGCGTGATCAGCGGGCAGCTGGAAGGCTGAAGCTGCTTGAGGCGTCCATCTTCCTGTCCCAACAGGTGCCTTGCAGAGCCTCGGGGCGGGCGCGCGTGGCGTGGCTGTTTTCGATTGGGCCCCGCCTCAAAGAAAGCAGCGGCTCGCCTTCCTTCAGGGGGCGAGCCAGTCCGCGATTGCTTTCGGCCTCGTCGCTGCCTCTGCGCTGGAACACATCGGATATGTCGGGGAGCCCAGTCGGGTGCCCCAGCGCATTACCCACTGCTATCACGGCGCAAATGACGCCTTTGTCGATTTCAATCATCGAACCCGGAAAGTGCCGGACTAGACGAGCGATTTTGAAGTTCTGATCATATCGGCAAGGCTCTCCCCGGTCCTCATCCTGAGTTCTCCATCGGCGCGGCCGACCCACTGCGCATGAAAGTCTGTTCTTCATTTCGACGCCGAGTTGTCCTCATCCTGAGGAGCATCGCGCCAGCGATGCGTCTCGAAGGATGGCCCCGGGCGACGACCTTTCGAGCCGCCATCCTTCGAGACGCGCGCGAAGAGCGCGCTCCTCAGGATGAGGTCGGAGCAAGGCTCGATATGATAAGCTTCAAGGAATCGCTGAGCTAGGCAGCCATCCGATGCGGCCGGAACAGCCGGCCCTTTTCCACCACCAGCACGACCGCAAGCGCTGCCAGGGTGCAGAGGAAAAATCCCGTCGCAAATGGCAGCAGCGTGCCGTCATAGGCCTGGCCTATCCAAATTCCGACGCCGATGCCCAGGAGGGTAGTAATGGAGCCGTACAAGGACGAAGCGGTGCCGGCAATATGGCCCTGCGGCTCCATCGCGAGCGCGGTGAAATTGGAAAATATCAGCCCGAAGGCAAACGTCATCAGTGCCGCCAGCGCCATGAATAGCGGCAGCGGCAGCAGATGCATCTTCGCTGCGACCAACATGATCCCCGCCACCGCGACAAAGCCGATCAGCGCGCCGTGCGAAATAGCACGCATGCCGATACGGCCGACGAACTTGGCGTTCAGGAGCGCCGCGACGGCGGTTCCGGCCGCGACGGCCGCGAGCGCCAGCGGAAAATAAAGCCCGAGCCGGTAGACCTCGGTGAAGATCTGCTGCGACGAGAACACGAAGCCGAACAGCGATCCCATCACCCCGCCGGCCGCCAGCGCGTAGCCCAGCGTCTGCCGATTGGTCACGGTCTGGCGAAACGCGCCGAGCACGTCGCGAACGGCGAGCGACTTGCGCTCGGACATTGGCAGGGTTTCCGGCATCCGCAGCGCGCTCCACACCAGTGCCGTCATGCCATAGAGCATGAGAACGATGAAGATGCCGCGCCATTGCGCCAGCAGCAGCACCGCCTGTCCGAATGACGGCGCGACCATGGGAACACTGATGAAGACCATCATGGCCAGCGACATCACGCTGGCCATGCGGCGGCCGGCATAGCAGTCGCGAACGATCGAGGTGGCGATCACACGGGTCGCGGAGGTACCGAGGCCTTGCAGCGCCCGTGCCAACAACAGGGTCTCGAACGATGGCGCGGCGATCGAACAGGCGCTGGCAAGGCAGTACAAGGTCATGCCGCCGAGCAGCATCGGCCGGCGGCCAAATCGGTCCGACAACGGGCCCACGGCGAATTGACCGATGCCGAAGCCGACCAGGAAGATGGACAGCACCGTTTGTGGGCGATTGGCGGTCAGGATGTGGAATGCCGAGGCAATGTTTGGCAGGGCCGGCAGCATCATGTCGGTCGCCAGCGGGTTCAGCGCCATGATCAATGCGATGATCACGACGAATTCCGCAAAGCCCATGGGACGGTGCGTCGACGAAACCCAGGCGTCGGCATTGATGTCGGTCACGCAGCACGTTCTCCCACAAAACCTTAATTTATCGAATATGCTGCGCTGCACAAGGGATGTTTGGGGATGGCAGCCCCTTCGCGGGAGCAGTCGGCGCAAGCGCTCCGGATTGCAAAGTCGCGCGGCGTTCGGGCCGGCGCCGCGGATGGCGCCCTGACCTTGATCTCAACCGCGACAGGGCCTTTATAAAAACCCATGCATCAACCGACAGGCTCATCATGACCGTCCACGAACGCAACATCTCGGCTTCCATCGATCCCGTCCAACTCGACCGCCTCGCCGAAGTGGCAATCAAGGTCGGGCTGGCGCTTGAGCCCGGCCAGGATCTGCTCTTGACCGCGCCTTCGGCGGCGCTGCCGCTGGTGCGCAGGATTGCCGAACATGCCTACAAGGCAGGGGCAGGCCTGGTAATCCCGATCTTGTCCGACGAAGCCGTGACGCTGTCGCGTTATCGCTTTGGTCACGACGTAAGCTTCGATCGCGCCGCCGGCTGGCTCTATGAGGGGATGGCGAAGGCCTTTGCCGCCAATACTGCGCGGCTTGCCATTGTCGGCGACAATCCGATGCTGCTGTCGGGCGAGGATCCCGCCAAGGTCGCGCGCGCCAGCAAGGCCAATTCGATGGCCTATCAGCCGGCGCTGGAAAAGATTGTCGGTTTCGACGTCAACTGGAATATCGTCGCTTATCCGAGCGCGTCATGGGCCAAGCAGGTTTTCCCTGGAGATGAAGAGGATGTCGCGGTGGCGAGGCTCGCCGAGGCGATCTTCAGGGCTTCGCGGGTCGACAATGATGATCCCCTCGCCGCCTGGCAGATGCATAACGCCACGCTGCGCAGCCGCACCGAATGGCTGAACAGCCAGCGCTTCAGCGCGCTGCATTACGCCGGACCGGGCACGGACCTGACGGTTGGGCTCGCCGACGGCCATCAATGGCAGGGCGGGGCCTCCACCGCCAAGAACGGCATTACCTGCAACGCCAACATCCCGACCGAGGAAGTGTTCACCACTCCCCATGCCAGGCGGGTCGACGGTCATGTCGTCAGTTCCAAGCCGCTGTCCTACCAGGGCTCGCTGATCGACGGTATAGCAGTCAAGTTCGAGCACGGACGCATCGTCGAGGCCAAGGCCACGCGCGGCGAAGAGGTATTGAACAAGGTGCTGGATACGGATGAAGGCGCCCGCCGGCTCGGCGAAGTGGCACTGGTGCCGCATTCCTCGCCGATCTCGGCAAGCGGGCTGTTGTTCTTCAACACCCTGTTTGATGAAAACGCCGCCTGCCATATCGCGCTCGGCCAATGCTATTCGAAATGCTTCATCGATGGAGCCCGGCTGACGCCGGAACAGATCGAAGCACAAGGCGGCAACAAGAGCTTCATTCACATCGACTGGATGATCGGGTCCGCTGAGACCGACATCGACGGCATTCATGCTGACGGCCGGCGCGTGCCCGTGTTCCGCCGCGGCGAGTGGGTCTTGCAAACGTGATCGGAATGCAGCCCAGTTCAGCGTGACGACAAAGAAAAGTCCGAAAGCCCCTATATTTCCTTCGGTTATATGGAATTGAGAAACAATTTCGCCACGATCGTTAATAGTTAATTTCTTCGTGGCCCGCTTCGATTTTTTTAAGGCGAGCAATATGGCCGGCGACCGTTTTCTAATCATTTCAGGTCACGATTTCAGGTCCAAACGCAAAGCGAGCGTTCATTTCATCGCTCAATCTCTGGCTCAGCACGGCGAAGTCCGTTTCTATTCAATCGGCTTCAGCCATGTGTCACGCGCCAAGATGGATCCCCGGGTCGACTTGTGGTCACAAGGAAATCGCGTCGGCGAGCTTGACGGCGTGCAATGTTTCCTGGAACGCAGCCTGGTTCACCCGTTTTCGACTGGGCTCGATTGCCTTGCTGTTCCCGAAGCGCTTTGGTTTCAGGCTTATGCCAAGCGACCGCGCGAGCAATTCTGGGATTGGGTCGCCAATGCAACCACCATCATTTTCGAGTCGGGAATGTCGGTTCTGCTGGCCGAGCAGGTGGCGCGCGCAAATCCGACCGCGCGACGGATCTATCTCGTTTCGGACGATCTAAAGACCATCGGCTGCTCCAACCATCTTATTCATTGTCTGGAGCGCTCGGCGCCCTCGTTCGACTATGCCGTGCTGACTTCCAGGCTTCTCGCCAGGTCAATGCCGGCGAGACTTAGACTGGTTTATGTTCCGCACGGTTTCGACCGCACGCCCTATCTCACGGAGAGCGCCTCGCCCTATACGGCTCCGATCAACGCCGTGAGCCTGGGCTCGACGCTTTTCGATGAAGGCCTGTTCCAGGTAGCCTGCCGCCAATTTCCCGACGTGACATTTCACATCATCGGAGGCGGCCGCCGAAGCGCGAAGGTGACCGCATCAAATGCCGTCGTCCAGCCGGAAATGCCCTTTGCCGACACCATTCGCTACATCAAGCATGCTTCCATCGGGATCGCTCCCTACGCCAATAAAGGTGCGCCCTACTATCTGTCGGATACTTCGCTGAAGCTCGCTCAATATGAGTATGCGGGACTGAACGCCGTCTGCCCATTCTTCGCCTGCGGAGAGAAATCCGGAAGATTTGGCTACGATCCGGGCGACTCCTCGAGCATTGTCGATGCTCTCAGCCGGGCTCTTTCCAAACCCAAGTTTCAACCGGACGCCTCCGGATTTCTGGATTGGGAGAACGTGACCGATCGCTTTCTCGCCCCGGAGCAATTTGAAGATACCAGGGTGTGACTGGGCGGCATGGCTAGTTGAGCGATTCGTTGAAGCTTATCATATCGAGCCTTGCTCCGACCTCATCCTGAGTTCGCCATCGGCGTGGGCCGACCCGCTGCGCATGAAAGTCTGTTCTTCATTTCGACGCCGAGTTGTCCTCATCCTGAGGAGCATCGCGCCAGCGATGCGTCTCGAAGGATGGACCCGGGCGACGACCTTTCGAGCCGCCATCCTTCGAGACGCATCGCGCTTGCGCGATGCTCCCTGGGGATGAGGACCGGGGATAGCCTTGCCGATATGATCAGAACTTCGGAAACGATGGTCTAGTCTCTGTCGGCGAGCGCTTCCAGCATGCCATCAATGAGAGAATTGGATTGGTCTCGGGCCTGTTCAGTGACTGAACACTGGCTCGGTTACAATCTCGCATTTCACGGAGTTGGCGATGAAGCACATCGTATGCGCCTCGTGATGCAGTTGGCGTGCCCGCTGCTCGCTTGAACGGGCCGCGAGCTTGATTCGAGGCCGGAGCACGATGCGCGAAAACGCGCCGCTGCCGTTCGCCTCCTCGATCATCAGCCCCTCCGGATCGTCGCGATAGTCGAGCACGACGACGTCGTTGACTGAGCAGAGGTGCAGGTACCAGAGCATGTGGCAGGTCGCCGCGGACGCGACCAGCAAATCCTCGGGATTCCACCGGCTGGCGTCGCCGCGAAAGTTCTGATCGGACGAACCGGCGATATCGGTCTTGCCCGGCATGCTGATGATATGGGCACGTTCATAGGCCTGGTAACTCGAAGTACCGGTGCCGGTGTTGCCGGTCCAAAGGATCGTCGGGCGGTAGCGGTGCTCTTTGGTGGCCATCCTCGGCGATCCCCAGGATTATTTATCAGCGCTGGAACTGTACTGCGACCCGCCGCTGGAAAACAAGCTGTGCGAAAAAGGCTCGCGGGGGCACCAACGGGCTGACTTGCCCGGGACGATGGCGCTACGGCGTGATAGGCGTTCCGTCATGGATACCGAAGGGCGCGCGCTCCCACTGATGCGGCAATCGCTCAGCCTTGTGCTGACGCCGCATGGCGCGCTGCATCTTGAAGAACAGGACACCGATGTTGCGGTGGACGCCGCCGTGGCCCAACGGATCGCCGCGGCATTCGCACGCGATGGCGGCCACGGTCTGCTGCAGCTCGGTGCGGGCGAGGCCGATAGCCACCTGCCGCCCGTACTGGCCTTCTGGCGTGGCTTCGCGATGTGCTTCGTCGCAGGCCTCTGCGCGCTCGATGGCACAGCGTCCGCCGGGAAGCCCAGGAACATTCCCGCTCCAACGTCGGCCGAGCTCGCCGCCCTGATCGACCAGGCGCCGCCGATGCGTGGCGGCGAATACCTTCGCGTCGAGATTCTCCAATCATTTTGGCAGGCGATCGAGCGCGCGCTCGCGGTCGAGCTTTCCGAGAGCCGCCTGTCGCTGCAGGAGTTCCTCAGGAGCCGCGACGCCCGCTGGCGCCTGGTCGGGCGCGTGCATTTCAACCTGGCGGAAAACCGCCGGGATGCCGACTGCCCCTTTGCCTTCATGGCGACCTACACCTCGTCGCTTGCAGCCCAAGGCGCGCTGCGCCATCTGCCGCTCGGGCAGGCCTTGCGCGAATATGCCGGAAGCGACGACAAGGAGAAGCTGCTGCGGTTGCTGGAGCCGCTGCAGCTCGCCGGCGAAAGCTGCGGCTGGCTCAAGGACATCATCGACAGCGGCGAGATTTTTCATCCGCTGCGCTGGACGCCGCGCGAGGCGATGCGATTTCTGGGCGACGTCGAGAAATTCGAGCGCTCCGGCCTGGTGGTGCGGATGCCAGCGGCCTGGCGCATGGGCCGGCCAAGCCGGCCTGCCGTCGAGGCGACCGTCGGGTCCAACGCGCCCATCGCCTGGTTGGGTTGGAATCCCTGCTGGATTTTCGCGTGGCCGTCAGCCTTGACGGCGAGGCTCTCACGCCGGAGGAAATCGAACGGCTGTTCGCGGCCACCGATGGGCTTGCGCTCTTGCGCGGCCGATGGGTCGAAGTAGATCCAGCCAAGCTGAAGTCGACGCTCGATCAATTCGCGGCGATCGAACGGCTGTCGGCCGCGCAGGGCGTGCCATTTGCGCAGGCCATGCGGCTGTTGGCGGGCGCCGAGATCGGTGGCGACCGCGCCGCCGCGGTCGAGGCCACGCCATGGGGGCAGGTCCGGGCCGGCGCCTGGCTGGCCGAGACGCTGGCGGGCTGCCGCGGCCCGGAGGCGCTGGCGTCGGCCGATCCGGGCCCGGCGCTGAAAGCGGACTTGCGTGCCTATCAGCAGATCGGCGTCCGCTGGCTCGCCTTCCTCAGCCGGCTCGGCCTCGGCGCTTGCCTTGCCGATGACATGGGCCTCGGCAAGACCATCCAGGTTCTCGCTTTGCTGCTGACGCAGCGTCACCGGGAAGGTCCGCCCGCACCGAGCGTGCTGGTCGCGCCGGCCTCGTTGCTCGCCAACTGGGCCGCCGAGGCCGCGCGCTTCGCACCGTCGTTGCGTCTTCTGGTCGCGCATCCCTCCTTTACCGAACCTGATCGGCTGAAGGCGATCACGCCACAGTCTCTGGGCGACATCGATCTGGTCGTGACCAGCTACGGTACGCTGTCCCGCCTGAACTGGCTCACCGAGGTGCAATGGCGGCTGGCGGTGCTGGACGAAGCCCAGGCCATCAAAAACCCCAACGCCAAGCAGACCAGGGCTGTCAAGGCCTTGCACAGCGGATGCCGGATCGCGCTCACCGGTACGCCGATCGAGAACAACCTGCGCGATCTGTGGTCGATCTTCGACTTCATCAATCCCGGCCTGCTCGGTTCCTCCAAGGCCTTTGCCGACTTCGTCAAGAAGCTCGCCGCGCGCGAGCCGGTCTCCTATGCGCCGCTGCGAAAACTGGTCGCGCCCTATATTCTGCGCCGATTGAAGAGCGACCGAAGCATCATCGCCGACCTGCCCGACAAGACCGAAGTCAAAGCCTTCTGCCATCTCACCAAAAAGCAGGCGGCCCTCTACCAGGCCGCGGTGACCGAGCTGGAGAAGCGACTGCGGGAATCCGGCGATGATATCGCCCGGCGCGGCCTGGTGCTCTCTTCGCTGATGCGTCTGAAGCAGATCTGCAACCATCCGGCGCAATGGTTGGGCGACGGCGCCTATGCCGGGGAGGACAGCGGCAAGTTCATCCGGCTTGGCGAAATTGCCGAAACCATCGCCGCCCGCCAGGAGAAGCTTCTGGTGTTCACGCAATTCAAGCAGATCATCGAGCCGCTGGCGCGCTCGCTCGGCGCGGCCTTCGGCCGTCCGGGCCTCGTCCTTCACGGCGAGACACCGGTTAGCAAGCGCAAGGAGCTGGTCAAGAGCTTCCAGCAGGACGAACGCGTTCCTTTCTTCGTGCTGTCGCTGAAGGCGGGCGGTGCCGGCCTCAATCTGACCGCCGCGTCGCACGTCGTCCACTTCGATCGCTGGTGGAACCCGGCGGTCGAGAACCAGGCGACCGACCGCGCTTTTCGCATCGGGCAAAAGCGCAATGTTCTTGTGCACAAATTCGTCTGCCGTGGCACAATCGAAGAGCGAATTGATAAATTAATCGAATCGAAACGGCAGATGACCGAGGATTTTTTCGAAGCTGGCGGAGAAGCCAATCTCACCGAAATGAGCGACCGCGAATTGTTGGCGCTGGTCCGGCTCGATCTCGACGCCGCCACCAAGGAGGGCTGACACCATGAGCTTCTGGGACTATCAACCCTATGTCTCCGTGGCCTCGCGCCGTGCCCAGGCCGCTCGCGAAGTCGAGAAGCTCAAAAAGAAGAACCGGGACATCGCTCCCGTCGTGGTCGAGGGCCGCAAGATCGCGACCAGTGTGTGGGGCAAGGCCTGGTGCGAGAACCTGGAGCGTTATTCGGATTATGCTTCTCGTCTGCCGCGGGGAAGGAGCTATGTCCGCAACGGCTCGGTGATCGATCTGTCGATCGCGCGCGGGCAGATCTCCGCGCTGGTCAGCGGTTCGGATATCTACCAGGTGAAAATCGAGATCGCGGTCGCCGCGTCGGCGCGCTGGAAGGCGATCTGCGCCGACTGTGCGGGCTCCGTCGGCTCGCTGGTCGATCTGTTGCGCGGCAAGCTTTCCAAGAGCGTGATGGAACGGGTCTGCCGCGACAGCGACGGGCTGTTCCCGGCGCCGAAGGAGATCAAGCTCTCCTGCAGCTGCCCGGATTGGGCCGACATGTGCAAGCACGTGGCCGCCGTGCTCTACGGCGTGGGCGCGCGCCTCGACGCCGCACCGGAGATGTTGTTTGCCCTGCGCGGCGTCGATCACGCCGACCTGGTTTCGACCGCCGGCTCCGAGGAGATCACCCGCAAGGGCGCCGCCAGCGAGCGGGTGCTCGGTGATGTCGATGTCGCCGCCCTCTTCGGGCTCGACATGGCGCCCTCTCCCGCGGCTCCCGCCGCTCCAGAGACAAGCCCGGCCGCGCGCGCGGCGCCATCCGACGCCAGGACTCGCGCGTCGGCGCGCAAGCCAAAGGGCCAGCCTTTGACGGCCATCGCAGCATCGCCCGATCTTCAAGGGCCGGCCGCTCGCCAAACCAAGAATAAGCGGTGCGTGCCGGCGAGCCGGTGACGGCCCGCGCCGGAAGCGACAATGCGGAGCCGAGGGCAAATAAGAGGGTGCCGAAGGCTCCTGCCAAAAGAAAGGTGCCGAACGCCAAACCCTCCCGGCGCCAGCAGCGAGGACGAAGTGACGGCCGGTGACGCTGCGCGGACGCTGGCGTCAGCGGCGGTGCGCTCCCTCTCCCCGCGTCTATCGCGGGGAGAGGGTAAAGAAAGAGCGCTCGTGGCTCACTGTGACCGAATAACCCGCGCTTTCGAAAGTGCGTGGCCGCACTGCCTCAATGGCCCGTGACCTTCGCCAGCAGCCTCGGCGCGTCCGCGATGACATCGCCGCGCCAGGCCACGATCTGGTCCGGCCGGATCAGCGCCAGATCGGCCTGGTAGAGATCCCGAAGGCTTTCATCAGCTAAATCCACCACACTCACTTCGGCGCCGATCCGCCCCGCCTCGCGCAGCAATGCGCCACAATGCCTCGGGCTGCGGCCGAACCGCAGCAGGGTCCACTCAAAGCCGAACGACTCGAACAGCGATCGGCCATCGGCC
>CAVTNW010000018.1:0-19659 GCA_963736075.1 uncultured Alphaproteobacteria bacterium
AGGTCGGAGCAAGGCTCGATATGATAAGCTCCAAGGAATCGCTGAGCTAGTCGAGCGATGCCGTGAAACTTCTCATCTCGAAGCTCGCTCCGACCTCATCCTGAGTTCCCCATCGGCGCGGCCGACCCACTGCGTATGAAAGTCTGTTCTTCATTTCGACGCCGAGTTGTCCTCATCCTGAGGAGCATCGCGCAAGCGATGTGTCTCGAAGGATGGCCACAAATGACGGTGCAAGCGGCCGTCCTTCGAGACGCCCGGCTTTGCCGGGCTCCTCAGGATGAGGTCAGAGAACGTTGATACGACGGCTTTCGCGGCATCGCTCATCTAGCTACAAAAAATTCCCCGCGGCCGTGACGGCCGTCAGGAGGCCGTCACCACCACCGCATCGCCCTCGGGAGCCAGCACTACGTTCAGGCCGCAGGCCTGGGCGAGAAGCCGGGTGTAATAGGGCTGCACCGCATGGGCGTCGACGGCCGCGGTGTAGCCCGAACTCAGGAGTGCGGCAATATTCTGCGGCATGCGGGCATTGAGCCCGGCGGCTGCGACCCGAAATCCGATCGCTTCGCCCTCTCCGATCGGATCAACCGTGAGCGTGCCGCCGCGCGGGATCGTCTGTTGCGCGATCACCATCATGTTCAACAATAGCTTGACCCGGTTCTTCGGCAGCAGCACGCGCGGCAAGTTCCATGTGATTTTGGTCTTGCCATCCTCGAGGTGGCCGCGCGCCATGTTCTGCGCGTCGCCGAGATCGATCTGCGCGCCGGAGGATCCCGCGGCACCAAACGCCAGGCGACAGAACTGAAGCCGCGCCGACGCGGTCTTGGCGCTCTTGCGGATCAGATCGAGGGCAAATTCGCGATCTTCCGGCTTGGGATTGTCGTCCAGCACCTCAAGCCCGTTGACGATAGCGCCCACAGGGCTGATGAGATCGTGGCAAACCCGCGAACACAACAGCGCGGCAAGTTCGAGAGCATCGGGCGCGGAGCCGGGTGACGAGGTGCCAGACATCAAATGTTCCTGTAAATCACCACCCGCGCGGCCCAAGGCGAATCACGAAGGAGTTCGCCGGCTTGATACACCGCGGACGCACGGGCTGCCAACAGAAGCAGGAAACATGGCGAAAGACGAGCGACAAATAAGGCATACCCATGAATAAGGCCTACCCGCCTGGAGCCGTGATCGACGGCGATGCCGCGGCCGCGCTGATGGCACCATTGACCGAGCTGGTGATCCGCGCCGGGGCCGCCATTCTCGCCGTCAATCGCGGCGCGATGAGCGTGCACGGCAAGGTCGACGGATCGCCGGTAACGGAGGCCGACCTCGCCGCCGATCGGATCATCGGCGAAGGGCTCGAACGGCTGGCGCCCGGGCTGCCCGCTCTGTCCGAGGAACGCGTTGATCTGGCGAGCCCACCTTACGGCGGCAGTTTCTTTCTGATCGATCCGCTCGACGGCACCAAGGAATTCCTCGCCGGCCGCGACGAATTCACGGTCAATATCGCGCTGGTGACGAACGCGACACCGCTGCTCGGCATCATCGGCGCGCCGGCGCTCGGATTGATCTGGCGCGGCCTGGTGGGGCGCGGCGCCGAGCGGCTGAAGACGGGTGACATGGCCCTGACCGCCGCAATCCATACCCGCAGCCTTCCGAAAGCCGGTGAGCCCTGGACCGTGGCCGTCAGCCGCTCGCATGGCGACCAAAGGACCGAGGCGTTCATCGCCACGCGGCCCGGCGCCGTCAGGCAGACCAGGGGTTCGGCGCTCAAGTTCGGCCTGGTGGCGGAGGGGGTCGCGGACATCTATCCGCGGCTGGCCCCGACCTGCGAATGGGACATCGCGGCGGGCCACGCCGTGGTCACCGCCGCTGGCGGCAAGGTCAGCGACGCCCAAGGCCGCGAGCTCGCTTTCGGCCAGGGCCGCAAGGACTTCATCGTGCCGGAATTCATCGCCTGGGGCGACCCCGCGGCGGCGGGTTGAACCGGGGACCCGCGGCCCGACCGGCCCTGCTATTCCGCCAGATCCTGCTTGAGTTCCGGCCAGCGTGCGACCGCCTCCCGCAGCAGGCGCGGTGCATCCGCGGCAAAGGCATCGCGGGTTTCGGCGCGGTCGAACAGATAAAGTCGCTGTCCCAGGATCAGCCAGAACCGGGGGTTGCCGGCCAGCGTGACGCTGCGGGCCACGCCGGTCGGATCGTAGCCGCCGAACATCGGGGCATAGACCTCGGGATGAGCCACAAAGGACGCGCGGTTGCCCTCATTATGGAAACGCCAGACGGCGCCGGCTTCGGAGGCCTCGAAGTCCTCCTGGCCGATCACCGGACGGCCGTCGACGAAATAGGCCACGGGGTCGAAACCATCGATCGCCAGCCCGGTGTACCGGTTGACGACCACCCGCTCGGTGGTCGCGGCCTGGGAGGCCACCGCAAGGCAGCCCTGGGCGGCGACGGCCACCCCGCCAAGGCCCGCCCACAAAGCGATGGCGACGGGCCGCAGCCGATGCCGTTTTGTGACGCGACCGCTGTTTCTTTCCTGCCGCTGTGCCGTCATAGTTGACGCTGATAACATCCGAGTCGGGGACACCGGCCGCAACCTAGAGCCGTGGCCATTGGCATCTGGTTAAGGCGGCGGCCAGCATTTTTGACACCCAGAGGTTCTTCATGACTTTCGCTTCACGCCTTGCGGCGGCGACGTTGGCCGCGCTGATGGGCGGGACCCTGTCGGCTGTCGCGCAGCAGCCGCAGCAGTTGCCGCCGGTGCAACAGGCAGAGCCGCCACAGGCGCCGCCGGCAGACCTGCCGCCGCCGCAGCGCCAGCCCACCGCCGCTACCTACGGCCCGGACGAACTGGTCGGCGCCGGCCACCGGTTTTTCGGCAACGTCTCGCGTGGGCTGGCCTCCGTGATCGAGCGGGCGGTCAGCCAATGGGGCCTGCCGAACGGCTACGTCCTGGGCGAGGAAGGCTCGGGCGCCTTTGTCGCCGGCCTGCGTTACGGCGAAGGCACGCTCTATACCAAGAATGCCGGCGATCTGCGGGTCTACTGGCAGGGGCCATCGGTCGGTTTCGACTGGGGCGGCGACGGCGCCCGCACCATGACGCTGGTCTACAATCTTCCCGCGACCAGTGCGATCTACCAGCGCTTTGCCGGCATCGATGGCTCCGCCTACATCATCGGCGGCTTCGGAATGACGGCGCTGACCGCCAACAACATCGTCTTGGTTCCGATTCGCTCCGGTATCGGACTGCGCCTCGGCGCCAATATCGGCTATCTCAAATTTACTCCGCGGGCCACCTGGAACCCGTTCTGATTCCCTAGAACGCCGCGCGGGCGCTTGCCGCTGGACGCGGAACTGGTGAGGCTTTCGTCGTCCTACGCCCATACCAGCGAAAGTGCGGCAACCCCTGGTTTGCAGGGCTTGAAGCAATACTTCTGGTTACTGATTCACGTTAACGCACCATTGGGCTGGCCATCGCAACCGCCACCATGGCAGTGTGGTTAAGAGATTATTATCGAGGAGTTTGCGCTCATGATCGAACCGATCATGTATCTGGCGATCGGTTTTTTGGTCTCGATGCTGTTCGGGCTGATGATCGTTCCGCTGGTGCATAACCGCGCGGTGCGGCTGACGACCAAGCGCCTCGAGGCGGCAACGCCGTTGTCGATGGCCGAAATCCAGGCCGACAAGGATCAGCTGCGCGCGGAATTCGCGATGTCGGCGCGACGGCTGGAGATGAGCGTCGATCAGCTCAAGCACAAGACCACCAGCCAGCTCGCCGAACTCGGCAAGAAGAGTGACGCCATCAATCGCATGAAGCTCGAGCTTGGCGAGAAGAACGCGGCGATCTTCTCGCTGGAAGCGCGCGAGAAGGCGGTCAAGGAACAGCTGCGCTCCACCGAAGAGGAATTCGCCGCCAAGACCGAAGCGCTGCGCGATGCCGAGCAGTCGCTCAAGGACAAGCAGAGCGAGTTGGCCAAGATCAATGCCGAACTGACCGACCGTTCGATGACGGCGGAGAGCCGCCAGGTCGAACTGGTGGCGGTGCGCGCGCACATCGACGAACTCAGGAACCGGGTCGGCGACGCCGAAAAGGAATTCGCCGCCACCCAGACCCGGCTGGCGCAGGAGCGCGCCGAATCCGAGAAGGCTTCGCGCGAACTCGCCGAGGCGCGCAGCCGGGTGGAAAACCTGAGCCAGCGCGTCACCGATCTCGATCGTCAACTGATCGTCCAGGTCAAGGAAGCCGAGATGCTCGGCAACCGCGTGGCCGATCTGGAAGGACGCCTCGCCAAGCAGGGCAAGCTGCTCGCCGAGCGCGATTTCGAGAACAACCAGCTGCGCCAGCAGAACGCCGCCGCCGAACACTCCATCAAGGAATTGCGGGCCGAGATCCTGGTCCTGAACGATGGCGGCAAGTCGCCGGTGGTCGAACGGCTGCGGGCCGAAAAAGCCGCGGTCGAGGAACAGCTTCGTCTCGCCCGCGACGAGCGCGCCAAGCTGCAGCGCGACATCCACGCGATCCAGCAGCAGGCCGAAAGCTCCTGGGCGACCGAGCGCATGGAAAATGCGCTGTTGCGCGAACGCATCAACGACATCGCCGCCGAAGTGGCCAAGCTCGCGATGCAGCTCGAAGGCCCGAATTCACCGATCGAGTCGCTGCTGGCGGCGGAGCCGATGCCGGCCAAGGTGACGCGGCCGCCCAATGGCACCCCCGCCAATGACACCGCCCCTCCCGTCATTCCCGAGGGCGGCGGCACGCTGGCCGACCGCATCCGCGCGCTGCAGTCGCACGCCTCCCGCGCCCGCCAGCAGCAGCCGGGGTGAGCGGGTTGCCCGATCAGCGCGAACCGGCGCAACCGCCGACCAGAAGCCTTTCGGATGTCGCTGACGCCCATCCGGGCTATGCACTGTGAGCCAGCCGGTCGGACCCTGTTGGACGCACACAGCTTGACCCCGGGCTTCGTAAATCGCGGGCACCGACGACGATCTGGATGGAGCGGCCTCCGGTTCAGGCATCAGGCAGCAGAAGTCCCGGGCGCATAGCTCAGCGGGAGAGCGTTCCCTTCACACGGGAGAGGTCCAAGGTTCGATCCCTTGTGCGCCCACCATCCGGCCTTTTGCAAAAGGTTGCAGGTATCCGTGACGCCGCCGGACGGCTTTTGGTCAGCCGTGCCCACAATCTCATGCAAAGTAGCCGATCGCTGCCGGCGGAGCCAGGACCTCGGGAAGGCCAGACCGTGCAGGTCTGGAAGCGGCAGTCCCGCCAGCTGGCCCTCCGTGCCAATGATCATGAGACATCTGAGTCCAAAGAGTTTAGCCTCGCGGCGTAGGACAGAGATCACATGGAATTCCTGTGGCCACAACGACCTGCGCTTTGCGTGGTTGCGCTGATTTCGGCAGCCATCGGCGCGATTGCCGGCGCGTTTGTCCGCGCGCTATGATATTTTAACGATCTCACGATCGGCGGCCTTTGTCCTTACACGGCCCACCGATCCAAAAAACGATCGCAGCGGTTGCGCGTCGCGATGCGGCTTTGGCCGGAGGGGAAGAAGTTGCTGTCTGACATCGGATCCTGGTTCAGCCGCAAGCGGGCGACCGCGTCAAAAGTCTCTCTACCCAAAGCGAACCAGCCGCGTCCGCGGCGCAGCGGCATCATGGCCCTTGAGCCACGCATGATGTATGACGGCGCCGGCGCGGTAACAGTGGCGACGGTCAGCCATCATCACCATCATGGCGGGGCCGATAACGGACCGAACCCCGGAGCCGATACGCATCTGCCGGTTACCACCCATACGGGCGGCGAAAGTCCCTCCACCGCGCAGCCGTCGAAGACGCTGGATCAGGCGCCGAATGTGCCAATCCCGCCGTGGTCCGGCCCCGCGCAGGACCATGACAAGCATTCGCACACTGACACCGTTTCCGAGCCGATGCCGCATGTCGTCACCTGGGTCAAGGATCCGACCGAGATCGTTTTCATCGACGCCCAGGTGCCGGACGCGGCGATCCTGGCGCAAGGCGCCAAGCCCGGCGTCGAAGTGGTGATGCTCGACGCCCATTCCGATGGCGTGCAGCAGATCGCCGATTTCCTGAGCCGGCATCCCGACCCAAACCTTGCGACCATCGACATCGTCGCGCACGGCGCCGACGGCGTGGTCCAGCTTGGCACCACGCTGCTGTCATCGAGCACCATGGGCTATTACCAGAGCCAGCTGGCGGCGATCGGCCATGCGATGCAGCCGGGCGGCACCATCCAGATCTTCGGTTGCGACGTCGCCCAGGACATCAACGGTGACCTGTTTCTGGTGCAATTGTCGCAGGCGACCGGCGGCAAGAACGTCGACGGCGCGTCGCACCTGGTCGGCGCCACGTCGCTCGGTGGCAGCTGGACCCTCGATGTCGAGGTCAGCGGCGGCAATGGCGGCACGCGAGCCGCCGCCAATCCGTTCACCGACGCCACGCTCGCCGGCTATTCGGACGTGTTGCCGGACGAGATTTTCGTCACCTCGAACAATCCGGTCGGAGTTACGGCGGACAGCACCGGAACCGTCAACAACACCGCGACACTCACCGCAACCGGTACGCTGATCCAGCCGACCTATATCGCGGTGGATCCGGCCCACGGCGTCTTCTATGTGGTCGACAACGAAAACGGGCTCTCCAGCGGCGCAGAGCAGGCCATCTATGTCGGCGCAATCTCAGGGACGCTTGCCGACGGGCACCAGGTGGACAAGATCTTCAGCGTTCCGGCTGCCGATTTCGACCGGTTCGGCGGCATCGCGCTCGATCCCGTTTCCAACACGCTCTATTTCGCGCAATCGGCGAGCTCCGAATACAATGCGGGAGGCCCGAACGCCACGCTCGACCAGATCAACGGCATCTTCAGCCTCAATCTCAATGGTCTCAATCTGAGCAATCCCGGCGGTCCCGGCACGCTTTCGGAAACCCTGGTCGCCTATGGACCGAATCTCGGCGTGTTGCAGGGTGACATCGCGCTCGATCCGATCAATCACAAGCTCTACTTCATTGACGACAGCGCCGGAAAGGATTCCGGAAATACCGGAGGGATCGATCCCAACACCTCGGCGACCAACAACATCTACGTCGCGACCATCGGCAGCTCGCCGAGCCAAGCGAGCTCGATATTGCAACTCGCAGCTTCGGATACGTTGAACGGCCTATTGGAGCCAACCGGCTACACCCAAGGCTTCCTAAGCGGCCTCGCGCTCGACCCGACCAACCAGACGCTGTACTTTTCCACCTGGGACCTCAACGATTCCGCGACGCTCGGTACCAATATCGACAACGTCTACAAGGTCGCCATCCCCGCGCCGGGCAATCAGATCATCATCCTGCCGGCGCCGCTGTTCACGGCGGCGGGCGTCGGAGATCCGTACGCCGTCGAGGTAGACGTCAGCGCCGGTCAGCTGTACGTCTTGGACCGAAATGCCAATGGCAACGAAGCGGGCGCCATCGACCAGGGTGCGGTCAGCGGTGCAACCCCGACAAGGATTTTCGCGCCGGCTACGGGAGCGCCTCCTCCGCTGCTGGAAGGCTTCGCCCTCGACGCCGCCGCGGTCCTGACCACGAGCGGCAGCATCACGACATACAACGAAGGATCGACTCCGGATCAGATCGATTCGGGCCTCTCCGTGACCACGCTGTCCGATCCCGGCGAAAACCTTGTCGGCGCGACGGTGTCGATTGGGACCGGCTTCGATGCCGGCCACGATCAACTGAATTTCGCCGCCAGCGGCATCACCAGCTCCTACAACGCAACCACGGGGATGCTGACCCTGTCAGGTGTCGCGTCGGCCGCGACATACGCCGCCGCGCTGCAGTCGGTGACCTTCAGCACCGACAGCAGCAGCGCTGCTCAGCGTACCATCAGCTTCACCGTCACCGACGGCGTGGTGACGAGCAACACCGGCACCGATCACGTCAACGTCAACGTGGCGCCGAGGATCGGCGGCACCGCCGTGACAACCGATTTCTATCAGAGTACTGGGGCACCGAAGGTTCTGGACAGCGGCATCACGGTCACCGACCCCAGCGGCGCCAATATCACCCACGCGACGGTGACGATCGGCGGTGCCATCAGCGGCGACACGCTCACAATCAGCGGGCAGACGACCGGCAGCATCGGCGCGATCAATTTCTCGTTCGCGGGCACGACACTGACTCTGACCGGCTCCGATACGGCGGCGAATTACGCGGCGGCGCTTGAACAGGTGCGGTACAGCTTCGCCGGCGGCGGCGATCCGACCGGCGCCGGCACCGACACGACCCGCGCCATCACCTGGTCGGTCACCGACGCCAACAACCAGACCAGCGCTGCCGGCGCCAGCACCACGCTCGACGTCTTCGCCACGCCGCTGGTCGTTGTCGGCAGCAACAGCCCGACGCCGACGGTCACCCCGAGCAGCGGCGCGGTGCTTGCCGACCCCGGCCTGTCGATCACCGATTTCAACGCCAATCCCTTCACCAACGCGGCCAGCTCCGCCACGGTGCAGATCACGGGCGGTTTCCATGCCGGCGACCTGTTGACAATCGGAAGCCTGGCCTCCGGCACAGTGCCGACCACGAACATCAGCTTCAGCTATAGCGGCAGCACACTCACGCTCAGCGGCGCCGCTTCACTGGCGGATTACATGACAGCCCTTGATGAGGTCCAGTTCAACGCGAGCAGCCCCAACAGCGGCACCCGCACCCTGAGTTGGCAGGTCAATGACGAGGCGGGTGCAAACGTCAACGACAGCGGGCCGGTGACCAGCACGGTGAACGTCGCGTTCGGGCCGGTGGTGGTGGCCGAATCCGCCGCATTGCTGGAAGGCACGACGGCGTCGGGAACGGCCGGCATCGCGGGCAGCGGCGCGCTGCATGGCGACAGCGATCCCGGCGGAGGCAGCCTGAGCATCAGCGCAGTCGTCGGAGGCACGGTCGGCACCAGCGTCGCTGGGACCTATGGTCATCTGACGCTCAACGCCGACGGCAGTTACAGCTATGTCGCCGACAAAACCACCGCCATTGATGCCGCCACAACCGGCTCCAAACCGGTGGACACGTTCCAATATACCGTCACCGACAGCGCCGGCCAGTCTACCTTGGCCACGATCGCATTCACCATCGACCGGCCGCCGGTGGTGGTGGCGGAATCGGCGAGCCTGGTGGAAGGCACGACGGCGTCGGGAACGGCCGGCATCGCGGGCAGCGGCGCGCTGCATGGCGACAGCGATCCGGACAAGGACGCGCTGAGCGTGACGGCTGTTATCGGCGGCGCGGTCGGCGGCAGCACCGCCGGCACCTATGGTCATCTGACGCTGAACGCCGACGGCAGCTACAGCTATGTCGCCGACAACACCGCCGCCATCAATGCCGCGGCGGCGGGCTCCAAGCCGGTGGACACCTTCAGCTACACCGTGAGCGACGGCCAGGGCGGCACCACCACGGCGCATCTCAGCTTCACGATCGATCGGCCGCCGGTGGTGGTGGCGGAATCGGAGAGCGTGGTGGAAGGCGCGACCGCGTCGGGAACCGCCGGTACGGCCGGCAGTGGCGCGCTGCATGGCGACAGCGATCCGGACAATGACGCGCTGAGCGTGACGGCCGTGGCGGGCGGCGCGGTCGGCGGCAGCACCGCCGGGACCTATGGTCATCTGACGCTGAATGCCGACGGCAGCTACAGCTATGTCGCCGACAACACCGCCGCCATCAATGCCGCGGCGGCCGGCGCCAAGCCGGTGGACACCTTCAGCTACACCGTGAGCGACGGCCAGGGCAGCACCACCACGGCGCAGCTCAGCTTCACCATCGACCGGCCGCCGGTGGTGGTGGCGCAGACCAACAACGCAATCGATACGGCGGCGCAGGATGCCGGCACGGTCGTGGCGAGCGCCACCACCGTCGCCACCGGCGTACTCCACGGCGACAGCGACCCCGACAGCGGCGACGAGCTCACGGTGTCCGCGGTGAATGGTTCGGCGGCCAATGTAGGTAGCGGTGTCGCCGGCACTTTTGGCACCCTCAATCTCGCCGCCGACGGCAGATACACGTATACGGCCAACGCGGCGTTCGATGCGCTGACTGCGGGCCAGCATGTAGCCGACCAGTTCACCATCACGGTGAGCGACGGTCACGGCGGCACGGCCGACACCACGCTGACGATCACCATCACCGGCGCCGACGACGCGCCGGTGGTGACCGCGCCGACGGCTACGAGTTTCAACGCCAATGACGGCCGGCCGGGCCTGATCGGAACCGGGATCGCCGTGCGGGACGTCGACAGCGCGAACCTGTCGGGTGCCACCGTTGCCATCGCCGCCGGCTTCAATGCCGGCGATGTCCTCGCCGCCAATACGTCAGGAACCTCGATCCATGCCAGCTACGATGCGGTGCACGGCGTCCTGACGCTGAGCGGCAACGACACCGTGGGCGACTACCAGAAGGTTCTGGCCAGCGTTACGATCATCAGCACCCAGTCACAGAACGGCACCGCCACGATCTCCTGGCAGGTATCCGATCAGAGCAACCTGGCTGGCGCGGCCGTCACCAGCGAGGTCAGCATCACCGGCGCGGTCGTGCCGCAGCAGCGTAATTTCACCGATAACCATGCGTCGGACCCGGTTCCGGACGTGACATTGGTTTCGTTGACAAGCAATGGCGACCGCGGCTTTCAACCGCCGTCGACCGATGGCGACAGCGCCGGCGGCGGCGTCACCGGTCCCGGCTTCTTTGTGGTCCACACCGACCCGGTCCTGACCACCGCCGCGGATGCGACGGTGAAGATCAATCTGCCGCTGGATGTGCTCGAAGCGGAGCTCGGCGGCGACGTCGTCTCGGTGACGGCGCGGCTTGCCAATGGCGATCCGCTGCCGGGCTGGCTGAAATTTGATCCGGCCACCGGCACGCTTGCCGGGCTGCCGCCCGACAACGCCGTCGCCAGCATCGAGCCCGATCGGTCGGCGGATACCGACGTCATCACCGGCACCCTCCCGCCGAAACCGGATCCCGGCTCGGACGCGGCGGCTAGGCCGACCACCATCACGATCGATGTGACGGCGCGGGATTCGCAGGGCCATATCGCGGTGACAGTATTCACCATCGACCTGAGGCCGCGTACGGTCGGCAAACAGGGCTGGAATATCGACCGGACCACGCGACCGGCTGGCCAGGCGCATCTGGCATCGCCGCCGTTGCTGTCGCCCGAACTGGCGGCGATCGAGGCCGCGGTGCGCGATGTCACCCGACCGATCGAGCCGTTCGCGATCCGCGGCGCGCCGGCCGGACACAGCGAGTGGATCTCCGGCGATGCCACAGAGGCGGTGCCCGCCGGCCGCGCCGGTCTGACCGAGCAGCTGGCGTCGCTCGGCTGGCGCTCGATGGCGGCGCAGCGCAACGCGTTGCTCGCCAGCCTGCAGCGGCGATGAAACCGGTCTCTCCCAGTTCTCTCGACGCGCAGCTGTTCGGGCTTGGCACGCTGGTGCCAACGAAACCCGCGCGCTGGTGCCGTACCGGCAGGCCGCGCTGTGGCAGCGCCACGCGCGGGGTTCCGGCAAGGTGGTCGCGGTGTCCGGCGCCGCAGTGGTCGGCGGCGCGCGCGCCGCGGCCTGGAGCGAATGGCTGCCGGCCGGGTCTGGGTGGCGACGAATTCCTTTTCGGCGTCGCCGACCCGGTTCCGGAGCTCGTCGATGTTGGGCGCGGACAGCTTGACACCGGTGGCCCGGCCTTCGTAAATCGCGGGCACCGACGATTGCATGGTCCGGCCGCTGTTCCTCGGGGGCCATGCCGGAGAAATCCCGGGCGCATAGCTCAGCGGGAGAGCGTTCCCTTCACACGGGAGAGGTCCAAGGTTCGATCCCTTGTGCGCCCACCAACCAGATCAATTACGCTGAACAAGATCTGCGTCAGATATCGAAGGCTTTCCTTCATTTCGCCTCTCCCTTTTCCGCGCCCGGTCACGCCTTCCGGCGCAGTTTCCGTGCCCGGCGCAAGTCGGCGTTGATCCGCGATTGCCAACCCTCGCCGGTCGCGCGGTAAGCCGACAACACGTCGGCGTCGAGCCGCAGCGTCACGGCGCTTTTTGCCGCCTCGCCGAGCGGCGGGCGCCCGCGCCTGATCACCTTGTCGCCGATTCGAAGCTCGGCGCGGTCGAGCATCTGGTCGGTGATTTCCGGCAAATCATCGTCCGGCGCCGTCGAAACGCGCCCCGCCCTGGGAGAGCGAGGCCGGGAATCGGCGACGGAGCTTCTTTTCTTCCTTTGCATGGCAATACCTCATTGAGATCACCCGACGGTTCGCCCCGCGCGGCGTCCAGGCGATCAATGCCATCCGACCCGCCAGGAAGCCGGCGGTCAGATACCGCGCTTCGCCATAGTCGAAACGATCATCAAGCCAAGTCGCTGTCGGGCCGGCAAACACCTTGGCAGCGTCAACGAAATCGACCCCCCGTTTTCTCAGAGTCAATTCCCGTTTCGCTGGATCAAAGGTGATCGCCACAGGATTTATGTAACTACATTATTCCGGCATTGCAATCGATTATGTCGTCGCGAAAAATCCCTGAAGACGAGTTGAGCGGAGAGACCTCTCATTTCTGACCACGAGCGTTGGCCTCTCACCCGCTCTCCCTCTCTTGTCCCCCGGATGCGAACGGGATGCGGGAAGGATGGGGTGGGGGAGGTGGCACGCAATCGGCGGTGTTGATGACGTCCGTAGCGCTTCCACCGCTGTCATTGCGAGCGCAGCGAAGCAATCCATCTCTCGCCTCGCGCAAGCATGGATTGCTTCGTCGCAAGAGCCCCTCGCAATGACGGGTCTGGCGTAAGGTCTCCAGCGCCGTCATTGGGAGCGCAGCGAAGCAATCCATTCCTGGACTCGCAAGGGCTCCTCGCTATGACGGGTCTGGCGCACAAGCTAGCCATCCCCCTATCCGCGACAGCGGACTAGCTGCAATCACTTCGCCTGGGCCTGGGAAAATTCCGAGGGATTGAGACCCAGGCTGGCGACTGCCTGCCGATCGAGCTGGCCATTGGCAGGAATATTCTTGGCCTGTTCGAACTGCTTGAGGGCATCCTCGGTCTTCGGTCCCCAGCGTCCATCGGTCGGGCCGACCTTGTCGCCGTTCTTGTTGAGAGCCTGCTGAACCTGGCGGACTTCCTTGCGCGAGAGCGTCTTCACCGATATCGGCTGGCTCTGGTCCGCGTTCTGGGTGTCGGACTTTTGCGCCTGCTGATTGCCCTGCATCTGATGCTGATTGCCCTGCATCTGATTTTGAGGCATTTGATTTTGGGTGTTTTGCGGTTGCGTTGTGTCGGCCGCGAAGGCGGCCGTGCTGATCATGGTGGTCGCAAGCAATGCGATGGCGAATGGTTTCATCTGGATCTCCGACTGGTTTGAGCGCCGCGACATGCGGATGCGAAATCAACGCGGGCCAATCGGCGCCGTTGCAGCGGATCTGATTAAAAGTCTGTTAGATGCGGGAACTTTGTTTGCCGCACTGCGGTTTGGCCCTTTGCATCGAGGGTATCAGACATGCATCCCGTTCCATCGCCGGCATGTTGAAAGGCGGTCCCTCCATGGCGGCCGCTCGCGGACGCCCGTCGATGCTCGCCCGCGTCCAGTCCTATGCCGCGCACCAGGATCCGATCGCGGAAGCCAGCAACTGGATGGCATTGGCGGTCGGCTCCCATCTGCCATTCTGGCCATGCTACATTCTGGTTGCGGCCGGCCGGCAGGCGTGGCCGACGGCGCTCCTGGCCGCGGCCATGGCGCCTTTCTTCCTGGCCGTTCCCGTGCTGAGCCGGCACAGCAGCCTGCTGGGGCGGATCGCGACGCCCGTGCTTGGAGTTGCCAACACGGTGTTCACGGTCTGGATTTTGGGCGTCAACTCGGGCACCCAGGTGTTTCTGTTTCCCTGCGCGGCGCTGGCCGCCCTGAGTTTCCGGAAGTCGGAGCGGTGGCTCATGCTGGCAGTCGCGGCGCTGCCGCTGGCCGTCTGGTATTGGCTGCGGCTGCATCCGCCGATCCCGATGCATCGCTACGACGCCATGGCGGCCTACCGGCTCGTCGTGCTCAACGTCTTCAGCATCGCCGTGATCGTGCTGCTCCTGGGATGGCTGCAGGCCGACATCTATCGTCGAATGGAAACCGGCCGATGACGGCCTGTTTCGGCCACAGCCTCGGAACCAGGCCGCAGCGCGCTCGTTGAAGCCCCGAACATCGATGCCAAAGGTAGCGGTGATTATTGGCGCGGGCGCCGGCGTCGGCCGCGCAACGGCGGAGGAATTTGCCCGGCATGGCTTTGATGTCGCGCTGCTGTCGCGCGACGCCGCGCGGCTCGAACAGGCGGCCGGCGAGCTGCGCCGCAAAGGCGTGCGGGCGCTGCCGATCCCGACCGATGTCGCGGATGCCGCCGCGGTGGAAGCCGCCGCAGATCGCGCCGAGGCGGAACTCGGACCGATCGATGTCTGGGTCAATGTCGCAATGGCGACGGTGTTCTCACCCGTCTCCCAGCTGACCGCCGCCGAGGTCGAGCGCGGCACCCAGGTCACTTATCTCGGCCAGGTGCGCGGCATGATGTCGGCGCTGAAGCGGATGCGGGCGCGCAATCGCGGCACCATCGTCAATGTCGAGAGCTGACCGTCGACGACCTCGAATCGCCGCTAGCGCGCGGGCCCCGGGAATGACGGGGAGCGTGATGGCGATAGTCGCGGGCCACTTCGACCAGATAGGCCAGCAACAACACCGCCATCGCGACCGCGCCGCCCTCCAGGAGATGCAGCGCCATCATCTGGGGTATTCCCGCTCCAGGCCGGCCGGCCCGCGCACCTGGCCGTGGCCATGGCGCAACTCGCGAATATCCTGCTCGTTGGCGGTGACGCGGGTTTCGAGCACCCGGATCTCGCCGCGGATATCGGCGAGATTGACCAGGATCTCACCGAGCTTCTTGATCTCGGTCTGCATCGCCGTCAGATCGAGCTTGAGCGCGGTGACATCGGCCTTGAGCGTCCACAGCACCGCGAGGCCGCCGCCGACGATCGATGCGATCTCGATGATGTTGCCGATCGTGATGGTATAGTCGATCATTTCCAGCACCTTTCCAGCACGCCGAAACGGTTATGAATGCGGATCTGCCGGATGGTCGGCAGCGTGTCGCCGCTTCCGGAATAGGAGATCGGACGCCAGCCTGCGCACCTGGCCTTGAGGCTCAGCTGATCGCGGCCGGGCGTCACGGTTGCGGGGGTCAGCGTCGAACAGCCTTCGGTCAACAGCGTCAGCAGGCACAGCAGCAACAGCCGCAGCACGGTCAGCCTCGCCCTGCTCGGCCTGCCTGGCGAGGGCTGCATCCCATTCGGCACGCGTGGCGTTGATTCCGTCATGATAAAATTTCCCGGCTATGGCGGTGAATGAAAAGGCGACCACGGCGACGCCGATCGCCCATTTCCGAAGATCCGTGATGCGGTCGAGAACCTTCGGCTCCAGCACCGCGACCGCGACCGCGCCACAGCCGATTGCGGTCGCGATCGAGGCCGAGCTGAACAGGAAATTCCAGATCAGATGCAGCCAGCTCATGACTTGCATTTCCTCCACCACGCGCAGGCAGGCTTGGGCGCCTCGACGCGCTGTTGCGGGATCGGCGCCGGCGGCGGCTTGGGCGCGTCGAGCGCGGCGAGGCATTTCCGCCGTTCGTCGTTGCGGCGGTTGATCAGCCCTTGCCTCACCTGGCCGCCGGCGCGGACGTACCAGCCGGCAATGGCGTTGCAGCCGCCGCGCAGATCGCCGGCGTTCCAGCGCTCGACCATCGGCGAGCGGCACTCGGCCGCGGGCCCGGCGTTATAGGCAAGCGAGATCGCCACCGCGCGGACGCCGTCGGGCAACTCGACATGGATGCACTCGCCGATCCTGCGATCGTAGTCGGGCAGCCGCGCGGCCAACCGGGCATCCCAGAATTCCTTGCTGTGGGTTTCGCCGAGGCGAACTCCTTGGGTTTCGCCATAGCCGCCGGTCGGGATGCCATGCGCCAGCCTGTCGGGCTGGACGGTGAGCCAGAGCCCTTCGTATTTGGCCACCTGCGGGCAGGCCATCGCGAGGCAGGCCGCGGAGGCCACGGTGATGGCGGTCTTTTGGGCCGGCTTCATGCGGCACCGCCAGGCGCGGCCGGAGCCGCAACGGTAGCGGCAGGCGCGGGAGCCGCAGCAACCGGCGCGGTCTGATGGTCGCGCTTGTAGTCCGCCTGCTTGATCAGCCGCGACAGCGGGATGATCACCACGTTGAAAAACACCGCCAGCCCCATGAACAGGAGTGGGTTCAGCGTATCGACGAACGCCGGCAGCCCCATCAGGACGCCGGTGAAAACCCCGAACGCCAGCGACAGCCGGATACTCCAGACCCGATGCAGATGGGTTTTCCAGTCCTCGATGAGCTCCAGACCCATCGCCAATTGCTTCAGCTTCATTGTTCGCCTCCAGACATAAAAAAGGCCGCCCGAAGGCGGCTTTGTGACTTTACGAGGTAACTTTGTAGGGGTATCACCTAACGGCGGTCTGGGGGTACCTTTATGCGTCCTTTGGTGAGATTGCTACCTTGGCTTGCCGCCACGATTTTCTTCGCTGCCTTTTTGGCAACCTACTCAGAACTCGGAAGGTGGCGCGCCAAATTCAACTATATGGAAGCTTGGCAGTATGCTGCCCATACCGCGGTGACTGAAGAGTCCGTCGTCATCCTCGGCGATAGCATCACCGCGAACGCCCCATTTCCAGATCACATCTGCGGATATCCAATCGTGAAGGCTGGGTATGGAGGCGCCGGGACAAACGACTTCCTGATCTTGTCGCGAGCCATTCTTGCCGGCACCAAGCCGAATATGGTTGTCGTCGCTCTAGGAGCGAACGATACGCGAGCGGTCCACCTGACCGAGGACTACCGGGCCCTGCTGGCTCAGATTTCCGGTTACACCAACAATATCGCTGCGGTTTCAAACACCTCCGACCCGACCGTTCTGGCTTCGCAACGCGAGGCCGCCGCATCGGCCGGCATCGCCTACTACCAGATTGAGGTCACGGGACTGATGCCTGATCGTGTCCACTTCAACGCCGATGGTTACCGGCAATGGATTCCGTCCGTCGCCGCCACCATCTGCCGCGGCTATGCAAAAGCCGGCTAAATAATCCGCATGATGTAGTTACAGACGATTGTTGGCTGCGCAACACTGTGCGCCGCGCCGCCGCCGTTGTACTGGATTGAGATGCCGGTTTAAGCGCCAGCTGTGCTTCCGGTGCCCCCGCCTTCCCATAGCGTGGCCGAAAAGCTTCCTTCGTTCGCCACCCTGTCGCCGGGATAAGGTATCCCGCCGTGCGTATGACTCGGATCGTTGACCCCGTGATTATGTGATGGCATTTCGCTGACTTGCAGCGTGTGAGTTCCGCCCCTCCAGCGCCCCCAAGCGTCGTACCCGGAATCACGGCCCCAAGCCGCCCCGCTGCCGCGCCGCCCATGTCATCCATGGCCGCCGCGACGCGTCCGCGCAGATCGGGCAGATTGAACGTGGTGAGCCCGTCGCCGGCGCCGTAGGTCGTGCTCAGCAGTGCGAACGCGGTTGCGTAGGTTGTCCGCGAAATCGCCTGCCCGAACGGAAACACGAACGAGCTATTGGGCGCGGTCGAGCCCCAGAAATCGAGACCGGCGCACAGCGGCACATTATAGGGATTGCCGAAAAAGCCTTGCAGGTAGAACGCGCCGTCCGAATTGTTATAGACGGCGCAATAGGGCGTGCCCTGGATGATGGTGCCGGCCAGCAGTTCGACCCCGGGCGAGGTGCGCAGCGGCTTCGGGCCGAGCGAATCCACATTGAGCGTGACCACGGCGGCGTTGGTGGCGTGCGGCGTGAAGGCGATCATCTGGCCGGCGAGCTGCGCCAACGACGTGTAGCCGGAATAGGAGCTGACCGTGTACGCGGTCGAGATGCCCGCCGTCACGATCGCGCCCGCGATGTCGTCGCGGTACTGCGCCACGGCCGCCATCATCGCGCGGCCGGAGGCGCCGACCGCGCTGGGCGCCATCCCGATCTGGTAGTTGATGGTGGGATCGGCGGTGGCATTGGTGTTGTTGACGTGGCTCCAATCATAGACGGGCATTGCTTGATCCCCCTGCAGCAAATATCTCGAAGGCCGATCCCCAGAGAGCATCGCGCAAGCGCGATGCGTCTCGAAGCCTCATCCTGAGTTCTCCATCGACGGGGCCGACCCACTGCGTATAAAGTCTGTTCTTCATTTCGACGCCGAGTTGTCCTCATCCTGAGGAGCATCGCGTCAGCGATGCGCTCGAAGGAGGCCCCGGCGACACTTTTCGAGCCGCCACCTTCGAGACGCCCGGCTTCGCCAGGCTCCTCAGGATGAGGACCGGAGTTTCAAGACGCTTTCGATTAGGAGCATCGCGTAAGCCAGCGTCTCGAAGGATGGCCACAACGGGGTGCAACCTTCCATCCTTGAGACGCCGTTTTCGCTCTCCCAACCCCCTCGGGTCGAAGCCTCGCTCCTCAGGATCAGGTCGGAGCGAGCCTCGATACGATAAGCTTCACGGCATCGGGCGCGTGGTCGGGGTGCTTGTCCCGCACGAATATTGGATTCACCCACATGTCGCTCGCACCTACCGAAGCGAAGCTTCGGCTAGGTTGCGCGCGCCGGCGCGAAGTGTGCGTGATGGTGGCGAAGTGTTCTATGAGTTGTAGTCTGGAAAGACCTCTATTCCCAGATCTATTTGCAAAGCTGAAAGGCGCGCCAGATAGCGCCAAGAGAGGCTGTCGCCGATGTTGATGTCACCGGGAAGATTGACGGCGAGAAGCTCGATCGAACCGCCACCGTCGACGATTTCCGCCAGAAACGCCTTATGAGGCTCCAATCTGTCTATCATTTTCCCGATATCCGAGAAAAACAGGCGATTTCCTTCAACATCGAAACAATGGCTCCACACGCTGAATTTGTGGTGTCCGGCAAGAATGACGCCATTGGGAGCCTTTCGCACACCACCCGCCATAGCGGAAAGGTGCGGAGTCGACCCCAGAGTTTCCGTGATGCGGTCGGGATCGATATTCGGGTGCCTGATCAAGAGCCGAACCTCATAGCGAAGTTCGTTAGTCTCCTGATCCGCGATCTGTTCGGTCACCATTGATCTCTATCCTTTCCTCGCCGTCCGCCGGGTCTGCCAGAACCCGTCATGTTCTGGGCGGGCCCAAAGTGCGTCCAGCTGCCGTCAGGGTGTTGTGCCCAAACTTCGCCGTCGGGCGAAATCCGGACATCATCCTTGGCTCCGGCTGCAGCGGCCTTTTTTATCTGTTTGTGGTCCCCCGACCAAGGTGCTTGATCGATAGGACGAGACCCGGCGGGCGGTCGTTGAGCATTCTCGTTGTGAAGGATGTCACCGATCGCATTCCCGATGGCGCGGCCGGCGCGCCTGTTCGCGTCGATGAAGTCGCGGGTCCATTGATCGTTTGCCGGTGTTCCCGGGCGGAATATTCCACTAGGGTTCGGCAGCGGTGCGGCGGGTATTGCCGGCGCATGTTGTGCGAGCTGCACCGCGGGGGCGGCGGTGTTCCCATCCGAGGCATGTTGCCGAGCGGCGGACAGGGGGCCTTGTGCTCCGCCCGGAAATCCACTTCGGGTCCGGTTCTTGGCGTTG
>CAVTNW010000019.1:0-141162 GCA_963736075.1 uncultured Alphaproteobacteria bacterium
AAGCCTTGCGCGAAAAGCTGGAACTGGGTCACGCCGCCGAACAGATAGGCGCCGATCACCACACGGGTCGGCTTCCAGGTGCCGAATACGACGAGCGCGAGCGCGATCCAGGCCTTTGCCGGCCGACATGCCCTCAACCCACATCGGCGTCTGCACCAGCGACAGGTAGGCGCCCGCGATGCCCGCCATCGCGCCGCCAAACAGCACGGCCAGATATCGCGTGGTCAGAACCGGCTTGCCAATCGCATGGGCGACATGTGGGGACTTCGCCGATTGCCCGCAGCGTCAGTCCCATTCGCAACTTGTACGGGACCCACAGCACCGCGAGATAAAGCAAAACCGACAGATAAACCATGATGTCATAGTGGAACAGCAGATCGCCAACAACAGGAATGGCCGTCAATAGGGGAATGTGGATCGGCTCCAGCCAATCCACCGGCAACCCCGCAGATCGTGACCGACGAAGGCCGACAATCCGATCCCGAACAGGGTCAGTGCAAGGCCGGTGGCGACCTGGTTGGTCTGCAGATTGAGCGTCAGAAATCCAAATACCAGGGAGAGCGCCATGCCTGCGGAGGCCGCGGCCAGAAACCCGACGGTATCGCTGCCGCTCGCGCGCGTCGCGGCAAATCCGGATACCGCACCGATCAGCATCATGCCCTCGATACCGAGATTGAGCACGCCAGATCTTTCGACGACGGTTTCGCCAAGCGCCGCATAGATCAGCGGAGTGGCAGCCACCACCGTACTGGCGATCATCGGAACCAGAGGATTCATGCCGCTTTCTCCAACTTGGTCGCCATCTGAGGCGTCTTGTTCTCCGGCGCGGCGACCACGCGTTTCGATCGGAAAGTGATGAACAGGTCGGCGGCCAACAGGTAAACAGCAACAGCCCCTGGAACAATCCGGTGATCGCCGACGGCAAACCCATCCCCATCTGCGCCAACTCACCCCCGAGATAAAGCAGCGACATCGGGAGCGGCCAATATGACGCCGATCGGATGCAGTCGTCCGATCCAGGCCACGATGATCGCGGCAAATCCATAGCCCGGCGAGATCTCCTGCTGCATGCGTCCGATCGGGCCGGCGACTTCGCAAATCCCGGCAAGTCCGGCGGCTCCCCCGCAGAGCAGCAGCGCGATCCAGATATTGCGTTTCTCGGAAAATCCCGCGTAGGCCGCTGCCGCCGGCGCCAGCCCCGCCACCTGCATTCTGAAACCCGCGAAGGTCTTCTGCGAAAACACCCAGGCAATAATCGCGAGCCCGAGAGCGTAGACGATGCCCCAGGTCACCCGCGTTCCGCTGATCAGCACGTCCATGGTTTCGGCGTCGCCGAAGCCCTGCGACTGCGGGTAATTCTGCCCCTGGGGATCACGCCATGGTCCGTGCACCAGCCAGGACAGCACCAGCTGGGAAATATAGACCAGCATCAACGTCACGAGAATTTCGTTGGTGTTGAAGCGGGTGCGCAGGAAGGCCGGGATGGCGGCCCAGGCCATGCCGCCGAGGATGCCGGCCAGCAGCATCAGCGGCATGGCAAGGCTGGAATCGCTTTCCCCAAACCACAGCGCGACGCCGCCACCTGCGATCGCACCCATGGTGAGCTGCCCCTCGGCGCCGATGTTCCAGACGTTGGCTCGGAAGCCCAAGGCGAGACCAAGCCCGCAGAGCAGCAAGGGCGTCGTCTTCAGCAACAGCTCCCCGATGCCATAGGTGGAAGACAGCGGCTTGATGAAAAACAGATAGAAAGCCTCGATCGGATCCTTGCCCAAGAAGCTGAACAGCAGAAATCCGGTGATCAGCATGGCGGACGCCGCCAACAAGGGCGACACGATACTCATCGTTGAAGAAGGCGTAGCGCGACGCTCAAGCCTGAACATGTGCCGTCTCCAATGGGGCTCCGGCGGACGCGGCAGGGGGAGCTGCCTTGTCGCCAAATTTCCCGCTCATCCACGTGCCAATCTGTTCGATGGAGGTCTCAGCAGGCAGAACCGACGGCGACAGCCGTCCCTCGGCGATGACCGCGAGCCGGTCGCTGATGGTGAATAGTTCATCGAGCTCTTCCGAGATCACCAGCAGCGCCACACCCTGGTCGCGCAGGTCGATCAGGGCCTGCCTGATCAGCTGGGCCGCGCCGACATCGACGCCCCAGGTCGGCTGCGCCACGATCATCATCTTGGGCGCCAGCATGGTCTCCCGGCCGACGATGAATTTCTGGAGATTTCCACCGGAAAGACTGGATGCGACCGATTGCTCGTCGCCGCATTTGACCTTGAACCGCTCGATCACGGACTTGGAAAACGTTCGCATCACGCCGGGATGGATCAGCCCGTTCTGTACCATGCCCTTGCGGGCGCCGGTCAGAAGCGCGTTATAGGCCAGGCTCATCGGTGGCACCGCGCCGCGTCCGAGCCGCTCTTCCGGGACGAAGGTCAATCCGACGGCGCGGCGCTGCGCCGGATGGAGATGGCCGACCGGCTGCCCCATCAGCTTGATCATCTCGCCTTTGCTCAACCGCTCGCCGGAGAGCGCGGTCATCAGCTCCTTCTGGCCATTGCCGGAAACGCCGGCGATCCCGAGGATCTCGCCACTTCGCACCTGCAGAGTGATGTCCTTGAGCGTGGTGCCGAACGGGTCAGGCGTGGCCAGTGACAGGTGATTGACATCGAGCCGAATTTCCTTGGCTTCGCGCGGGGTCAGGTGGCATTCGGCCAGCTCGCCGCCGATCATCATGCGTGCCAGGCTCTCATTGGTTTCGTTACGAGGGATCGCGGTGCCGCTGACACGGCCGCCCCGTAACACGGTGGCGGTATCGCACAGCGCCCGGATTTCATCGAGCTTGTGACTGATATAGAGGATGCTGCATCCTTCCGACGCCAGGCGCCGCAGGGTCTTGAACAGGATCAGGACGGCCTGTGGGGTGAGCACGGAAGTGGGCTCGTCCATGATCAGGAGCTTGGGCTCCTGCAGCAGACAGCGCACGATTTCCACGCGCTGCCGCTCGCCCACGGACATACTGTGAACAAGGCGATAGGGGTCGATCGGCAGCCCATATTTCTCGGATACTTCCGTGATCTGAGCCGCTAGCCGCGCGGTCGGAACCGGCTCGTCCAGCGCCAAGGCGATATTCTCCCAGACCGTCAGGGTCTCGAACAGGGAGAAGTGCTGGAAAACCATGCCGATTCCCATGCGCCGCGCCTGCGAGGGAGCGGCGATGGTTTCATACTGATCATTCCACAGGATAGTTCCGGCATCCGGCTTGGTGACGCCATAGATCACCTTCATCAGCGTGCTTTTGCCGGCACCGTTCTCACCCAGCACCGCATGGATCTCGCCGGGACGAACGCTCAAGGAAACGCCATCGTTGGCGACCACGCTCGGATAGCGCTTGGTAATGCCGGTAAGCACCAACCGCGGCTTCAAGTCTTCAAATCCCGAATGGTCCATGATTCCAATCAGCCTCGGCCACGAGCAAGCGGCGCCACAGAACGATCTCGACGCGCTCGCAAAACACAAGCAATCCGCGCGCCAAGTCGGCAAAGTGGGCGGGATTCGTCCCGATATCGCCGGGCGCGGGCATGAACCCCGTCAAAGAATCGATGAATTCGCAACGTCCCCGGGCGATATTGGCCCTTACCCCCTTGGGAGGGCGTGAGAACCGCGACCGCCCACGCTTGTGTGCCGCACGATTCCGGCGGTGAATGGCTAATCGCTGTGCAGCCCGCCCACCGGCCGCTACGCTGCGGCCGAGTCGGGTCGCTGGCTCGCGCAGCCTCCTGGCCGGGGCGCCGAGCATCACACCGCGATTGGAACCCGCAGCAGAGTAGGCGTATGAGAACCTGGATTCGCGATCCGATCGCCATGCTGGCCGAGGCCGGCCCGCGCGGCCTTGTGGTCGAGGACGGCAGGATCGTCGAGCTGGTCGGCCGGCAGGGACCAGAGACGCCCTGCAATCATGTGTTCGATGCGGGGCGGCACATCATCCTCCCCGGCCTTGTCAACGCGCATCATCACTTCTTTCAGACCCTGACGCGCGCCCATCCGCAGGCTCTCAACAAGAGCCTGTTTCCCTGGCTGCAGCAGCTTTATCCGATCTGGGGCGCGCATCTTAACCGCGATTGTTTTCGCCTCGCCGTGCGCGTCGCGCTGGCCGAGCTGTTGATCTCGGGCTGCAGCACCGCATCCGATCATCTGTTCGTCTTTGCGCAGGACATGGCCGATGCGGTCGATATCGAGGCTGAAGAAGCTGCTCAACTGGGAATGCGCATGACGCTGACGCGCGGCGCCATCAATCTCGGATTTGCCGACGGCGGTGTCGCCGACCCACGATTGATGCAGAGCTACGATGCGGTGATCTCGGACTGCGAACGGGTGCTGGCCAGATATCACGATCCCCGCGAGGGCTCCTTCACGCGCGTGGCGCTGGCGCCCTGTGCGCCCTTCAACGTCACCCGGCAGCTGATGATCGATACGGCCGCGCTCGCCGACAAGCACGATTGCCTGCTTCATACCCATCTCGGAGAAACGCAGGACGAGGATGATTACTGCCTGCATCACCTGGGCTGCCGCCCGCTCGACTACCTCGAGCAAGTGGGCTGGCTGAACCCAAGGGTCTGGCTGGCGCACGGCATTCACTTCGATGCTGCGGAGATTGGGCGCCTCGGCCAGCATCGCATGGCCGTTTGCCACTGCCCTACGTCGAACATGATGCTGTCCTCGGGCGTCTGCCGGACCAGGGATCTGGAGGCCGCGGGCGTCACGGTCGGTCTTGGCGTCGACGGCTCCGCCTCAAACGATAGTTCCAACCTGATGGAATCGGTCCGCCACGCTTTTTTGTTGGGACGGCTGACCTACGGCGCCTCCTCCTTCACCCATCTGGACGCGTTGCGATGGGCGACCGAAGGATCGGCCAAATGTCTAGGCCGCAGCGATATCGGCAGGATTGAGCTCGGCCGCCAGGCCGACCTCGCCTTTTTCACCCTGGACGAATTGCGGTTTTCCGGCGCTGGCGACCCGATCGCAGCGCTTGTGCTCTGCGGGGCGCATCGGGCCGACCGCGTCATGATTGCGGGGCAATGGCGCCTGACGGAGGGTATTCCGGTCGGAGTCGATCTGGCGCGGCTGCGTGACGAGCACGAAAAGGCAGCCAAGGCATTCCTGACCTCCGGCTAGCGCCGTCTCTCATCATCCGCACGATCGCGTATACAATGTGGCGCATTATTGTACAATTCTGGGATATTTCTGCTTAATCACTGGTCACTGACACGACGAGATCCGCTAAATAGGGCTTTCATCGTGCTCAACGGATCGGCTTGACCCGGATTTCGCTTCGACCCTAAAGTTTTCCAAATTCCGGCTGCAATGGGTAAATGCCTGGCGTCGGATTCCAGCACGTTTTGCGAAGTCCTCCATGGCCAGAGACGGAAACGCGTATCTTTCAAGCCTTCGCGATAGCCGTTCGATCTATATCGATGGGCGAAAAGTAACCGACGTCGCAGTTGATCCCTGCTTTCGCAACGTGGTTGCGACCATATCCCGCCTTTACGATTTTCAGGCCGCCCCGGAAAATCTCGAACAAATGACCTTCGCCTCGCCGACCAGCGGCGAACGGGTCAACTTGGCTTGGCTGCTGCCAAAGACGTATGGCGACCTGGTCAGGCGCCGCCAGGCCATCGAAACATGGTCCGGGCTGTCCTGCGGCATGATCGGTCGCTCGCCGGATCATGTCGCCTCCACGCTGGCAGGGCTGCGGATGGGGCTTGCCGCATTCCGCGACTACGACCCGCCCGCGCCGCCGCGCTTGAATCCTATTTTTCCTATGCGCGCGACAACGATCTGTTCCTGTCCTACGTCATCATCAACCCGCAATCAGACAAGGCCAGATCGGCCGGCGGCCAGCCCGATCCGCATCTGGTTGCTTCCGTCGTCGATGAGGACCGTGAAGGGATCACCATTCGCGGTGCGAAAATGCTGGCCACCAGCGGCATCATGGCGAACGAACTGTTGGTCGCGGGTTTCCAGGCCCTGCAGGCTGGTGATGAGGCCTATGCCTTTACCGCCGTAGTGCCGCTCGGTGCCAAGGGCCTGACCCTGATGTCCCGGCGCAGCTACGAACAGAACGCGACGTCGGCCTTCGATTACCCGCTTTCGTCCCGGTTCGACGAGAACGACGCGGTGGTCCATTTCGAGGACGTCAAGATTCCCTGGGACCGCGTATTCGTCTTCAAGGACCTCAGGATGGCGCAGGCGCAGTGGCACGACACCAGGGCCCACGTGCTGCAGAACTATCAGTGCATGATACGCCTGATGGTGAAATTGCGATTCATGCTCGGACTGGCGCGCAAGATCGCCGAAACCAACAACATCATCAATTACCCGCAGGTACGCGAAACCCTGGGGTTGATGGCTGCGAAGGTCGGCAACATTGAAGCGCTTGTGATTGCGATGGAATTGAAGGGCGAGAAATTCGGGGAATTCTATGTCCCGGACCGGTCCCTGCTCTGCACCGCGCAAGTCATCGCCCAAATCACTTATCCGGAAATCGCTGATGCGATCCGCTCGCTTTCAGGCGGCGGCATGATCATGGTTCCTTCCTCATACGCGGATTTCGCGACGCCGGAAACCAACGCCATCATCCACAAGACGCAGCGGTCGACGGTTGCGACCTCGGAACAGAGGGTCAAGCTGATGAAGCTGGCATGGGATGCTGTCGGCTCCGAATTCGGCTCGCGCCATCTGCAATATGAAATGTTCTATTCGGGCGCGCCTTTTGTCACGCGCGGAAATTCCTTCCGGTTTTTCGATTGGGACGGCGTCAAGGACGGTGTCGACCAGTTCATGAGCTCTTACGGTCTGCCTGAAAACCGTTCGCATCTTCCCGACGCCGCCGAGTGATCGCCCGTGCCAATTGCTGGTGAGATCAGTCGCGACGAAATCAGGCGTCTTGCCTTTGTCGAGCACGGTCCGAGCTCGCTCCGGCTGGTCCAGGACGGACCGCTCGCGGACCTGTCGTTTGCCGCCAAGGACCTGATCGATATCGCGGGCTTCAAATCGGCGTGGGGCAACCCGGACCGTTTGCGCGACGCGCAGCCGGCACTGACGACCGCCCCCGCCGCCCTGGTGCCGCTGCTGGCAGGAGCGCATCTGGTTGGAAAGACGCACACTGATGAAATCGCCTGCGGCATGTTCGGGATGAACCCGCATTTCGGTACGCCGATCAATTCGAAGGCGCCTGCCCGCGTTCCCGGCGGCTCATCGAGCGGTTCGGCCTCGGCGGTCGCAGCAAAACTCTGCGATTTTGCGCTGGGTACTGATACCGGCGGATCGATCCGCGTGCCCGCCAGTTTTTGCGGACTTTATGGTCTGCGTACGACGTTCGGCCGCTTGTCGGTGGCGGGTATCATGGCCATGGCGCCGAGCTTCGATACCGTCGGCTGGCTCGCGCGCGATGCGACGACGTTAAGGCGCGTCGGCGAAATCTACTTCGGACCCAGCGGCGCATCGCCCCCAGCTCGGTTGATGCTGGCACGCGACGCCTTTGATATCCCAGCGCGCGGAATCGGCGAGGCGCTGCTGGCGGTGGCAAAAACGCTCGGGAAGTCGACCGAGGTGACGCTGTTTACGGAAGGGGTTGAATTCTGGCTTGAGACCTTCAGGCCGCTACAGCTCACCGATCTCTGGTCCACCCTCGGTGCCTGGAGCAAGGCGCCGGGCCGCAGGCTTTCGCCCGCGGTGGCCGAACGCATCGACCTCTCCTCATCCGTCGATCCGGCCAAATTCGCCGCAGCGGTTGTCCGGCGCGAAACCCTGACCGACCGGCTGGTGAAGCTATTGGGCAGCGATGGCGTGCTGATGCTGCCGACCGCGCATGACCTTCCGCCGCTTCGCGACGCGCCGGTATCGGCACAGATCGAATTCCGCGAGAAGACGCTGGCTCTGACCTGCGTGGCGAGCCTTTGCCGGTTGCCGCAGGTCAATATCCCGGCCGTTGTGATCGATGGCTGCCCGGTCGGACTGTCGCTGATCGCCGGCCCGCGCGGCGATCAGCTTCTCTTGGACCTGGCTGAAACGATCGGAACTAGGTTGCCAGCTTCGTTGCAGGGAAAATGAAGACCAATAACGAGCGCGACTTCATCGGCTACGGCCGGACGCCGCCGGATCCGCTCTGGCCGAACGGTGCGCGTCTGGCTCTGGTGGTCGTCCTCAACGTCGAAGAAGGCGCCGAGCCGTCGATCCCTGACGGCGATGGCGCAACGGAAACGGCCCTGACCGACGGCATTCGCGAAGAGGTGCCCGCGGGCACCCGCGATTTCGTCGCCGAATCGCTGTTCGAATACGGCTCGCGCATTGGTTTCTGGCGGATCGTCAACCTGTTTTGCGAGCGCGGCATCCCGCTCACGGTCAACGCCTGCGCACGGACGCTTTGGCGCAATCCGGAGATCGCGCAATCGATCAGGGAATTCGGCTTCGACCTCTGCTGTCACGGCGATCGTTTTGTCCGGCATTTCCTGCTCAGCGAAGAGGAAGAACGAGAGGTCATCGCGCGAGCGGTCGGCGGCGTCGAACAGGCGGTCGGGCGTCGTCCGCTGGGCTGGCAGAGCCGCTATTCGCCAAGCCAGAACACCCGCGCGCTGCTGGTCGAACACGGCGGCTTGCTCTACGATTCCGACAGCTATGCCGACGACTGGCCCTATTGGGTCAAGGTCGGCGAGCGGCCGCATCTCATCGTGCCGCACAGCTTCACCAACAACGACAACCGGCTCGCCACCGCGAAGCTCGGCACGGCCAATGATTTTTATGATCATCTCGCTTCATGCTTGCGCGTGCTGCATGCGGAAGGCGCGCACCACCCGCGGATGATGACGGTCAGTCTTCACAGCCGCGTTTCCGGGCAGCCGGCGCGGTTCGAGGCCGTGAGGCGGTTTCTCGATTTGGCCGCCGGGCTTGACGGCATCTGGTTCGCCGGCCGCAGCGAGATCGCCCGCCACTGGATCGCCATCCATCCGGCGGAGCAGTGGCGATGAAGGCCAACGGAAGCCTGCTCATGACCGGAGGGCTGGTCGCCGACCCGGCATCGGGAAAAGTCGATCGCAGGGACCTCCGCATCGAACGGGGAAAAATTGCCGAAATCGGCCCACCCGGCACGCTTGTCGACACCGCCGCCGTGCCGTACGATGCTAGCGACCGTCTGATCGTGCCAGGCCTTATCAACGCCCACACCCACGGCCACGCCAATCTGATGAAGGGTGTCGCCGACGCATGGACGCTGGAAGCTTCGCTGACCAACGGACCGTGGCTCGCCGGAACGCGCGACCCTGAGACGATCTATTTGTCGACCTTGCTCGGCGCGATCGACATGCTGTCGAAGGGCTGCACCGCCTGCTTCGATCTGGTCTATGAATTTCCCATTCCGACCCAAGCGGGCTTGCTGGCAACGGCAAGAGCCTACGCCGATGCCGGCATGCGCGCGGTGCTGGCGCCGATGGTCGCCGACCAAAGTCTCTTTCAATCGATCCCCGGCCTGGCTGAGGCGCTGCCGCCGGAGTTGCGAACGGCGGTTGGCCGGTTCGAGCTGGCCAGCGGAGATCGCATCCTCGCCGCCATTGAAGCCATCGTGGCGGCCCGAGCCGAAATGCCCGACGGCATAACGCTCGCCATTGCCCCCACGATCCCACATCACTGCTCGCAACCCTTCCTGCGCCACTGCATGGACATCGCAGACCGCCATGCACTCCCGATCCACATGCACGTCGCGGAGTCCCGGCTACAGGCCGTGGTGGCACGACAGATCTACGGCCGATCCGCGGTCCGCTATCTGGCCGATCTCGGAATGCTGCGGCCGGGCTTCACCGCGGCGCATGGCGTGTGGCTCGACGAGGACGATCTCGACCTGCTGGCCGAACACGGCTGCTCGATCGCCCACATCCCCGCCAGCAATTTCAGGCTGGGATCCGGCACAGCCCATGTCAGGCCGATGCTGGAGCGCGGCATCAATGTCGCTCTCGCCACCGACGGCGCCAATTCCTCCGACGCTCTGAGCCTGTTGCAGGCGATGCGGCTGGCGTCGTTTGGCGCCCGGGCATTCGCCGGCCCGCGCGACCGCTGGCTGCGGGCGGCCGAAGTCGTCAGGCTGGCCACAGCGGGCGGCGCCAAGCTCCTGGGGCTTGAAGCCTGCGGCCGGATGGAACAAGGCGCCTGCGCCGACCTCGCTCTGTTCGATCTCAACCATGTCGATTTCATCCCTCTCACCGATCCCATCAATCAGCTGGTAACGTCGGCGGATTCGGCGACTGTGACCGATGTGATGGTTGGCGGCGCGTTCAAGGTGCGCGATCGGAAAGTCGTTTCGGTAGAGGTGTCCGATCTGCGCGGCCGCGTTCAGGACAGCGTCGCGAGACTCGCCGGGACAACAAGCGAGGCGCGGGCTATGGCCGGCCGGCTTGAACCACATGTCGTTGCCTTTGCCGAGAAGATGTCGCAAACGCCGCTATCGATCGAGCGGTACATCAGGCCGACGGGGTGACCTGATGCTTGCGAACAACTCCGAAAGCCCCGATCTCGCCGAGCTCGAGCAGCGGGTTCGTTTCGAACTGGATTGCCTGGGATATCCGATCCAGCCATGGGTGGCGCCACGCCGCAAGGACGGCGCCGCAGTGCACGACGTGATCATCGTCGGCGGCGGCCAGAGCGGCATATCGATTGCCTTTCGGCTACTGCGCGAACGGGTGAACAATCTGCGCGTGCTCGACCGCAATCCACCGGGCCTGGAGGGGCCGTGGCTGAGATTCGCGCGGATGCATTCGCTGCGAACGCCGAAGAGTGTGACGGGCCCTGACCTCGGGATCCCCAGCCTGTCGGCGCGCGCCTGGTGGCAGGCCTCTTTCGGCGAACAGTCCTGGAAAGGATTGCACAAGATCCCGCGCGAGCGGTGGCAGGCCTATCTTGCATGGGTGCGCCAGACCATCGGCATCGAGGTCGACAACGGGGCCGAGGTCACCGACATCGAGCCGCTGGACGATGGCCTGCTGGCGGTCCATGCCAGAACGGGCGGCGCCCCGCAGACGCTTGTTGCCCGCAAAGTGGTGCTCGCGACGGGGATCGAAGGATCCGGATGCTGGTTCGTTCCAAGCGCGATCACGACTGCGTTGCCCCGGAGCTGCTATGCCCACACCTCGGAATCGATCGATTTTGCCGGGCTGGCAGGCAAGTCCGTGGCCGTGATCGGCGCCGGAGCCTCAGCCTTCGACAACGCCGCGATGGCGCTGGAGGCTGGCGCGGCATCGGTCGAGCTGTTTGCCCGCAGGAAAGCGCTTCCGACCGTCAATCCGAACCGCTGGATGGAGTTTGCGGGATTTCTCCGTCATTTCGGCGACCTCGATGATGCCCGCAAATGGCGTTTCATGAAAATCATCTTCGACATGAACCAGCCTCCCCCGCAGGACACTTTTGATCGGTGCAGCCGTCACGGTCATTTTGTCATGCAACTCGGCTGTCCACTGCAGGCGATCCGCTTCGAGAATGACAAGATCTGGCTAGCCACTCCGCAGGGAATGAGGGCCTTTGATTTCCTGATCGCGGGTACCGGCTTTAGCGTCGATCTCGCGGCGAGACCTGAATTGGCACGCTTTCACGACAAGATCGCCCGCTGGTCCGATCGTTATGTTCCGCCAGAGGGCGAGGAGCATTCGCTGTTGGGTGCCTATCCCTATCTTTCCCCCAGTTTCCAGTTCATCGAGAAGGTCGACGGGTCGGCGCCCTATCTGGCGAGCATTTTCAGCTACACCTTCGCGGCGATGCCGAGCCTCGGCTGTTCTGCCGGCATTTCCGCGCTCAAATTCGGCGTCGACCGGATCGCTGCCGGCATCAGTCGCGGGTTGTTCGTCGAAGACGCTGACGCCCATCTGCAGTCGCTGCGCGACTACCGGGAGCAGGAGCTTGAGATCGCTGCAGTCCGCGCCAACGACAGTGGCGAAAAGTTCGCATGAGCGATTTTGACACCCAGCCAAACATCAGCCTCAGGGATCCACGACCATGGTGAGCGTCGAAGATCGATCCCGCAGGCTCATCGAATCGGCTCTGAAGATAGAGAGGCCGTTCCAGCTCGACGAGACCTTGTGTCTCTACAGTCCGCAGGACAATGTCGACGCGCTCACCCATCCGCGCATCGCCGAATGGCTGGATTTCATCCGCAACGATTACGAACCCGAACTTCCCGAAGCCGAACGGCGGGTGCTGCTGTTCATGCCGTGCACCAAGACCAAGCCTTATCCCTTCTCCTCCGAGCACCTTTCGATCAATCAGCGGCTGTTGGACGAAGGCTACCGGCCGTCCGCTCGCCAGGATCTGCCGCGGGAACTGCAGGCTCGGCTCGAACCGCCGTACTCGACCGACGTACTGAACCTGTCGCCATGGATCGATGACCGCGGAACGGTCCTGCACCGCATGGTCATCTCGGAGCCGATGGCGGTCGTTCCCTATGAGCATATCGCGGAATTCCGCGGCAAGGCTTCTCCGGCGGTGGCCTATGATGATCCCGGGCTGTTCGAGAACAGGGGCAATGCGGTCTCACCCTGGCGACCGGACTCGACCGCCATCCGGATATCGGCAACGCGCTGGAAGTGGGGCGATCAAGAGCGCCGCCAGTATGTCGCCATGCATAATGAGATGGCGCGAATAGTGGCTGAGGTCGTCTTGCGGATCGGCCACCATTACACCGACATCATTTCCTGGGTCGCCCCGGGGCTCACCCACCGAAGTTTCGTGCTGGCGCGCGACGAGCGCTCAATGCACCATGTCGCCGCGTCGCGGAAGGCCGGCGGCCGAACCCTGCAGCTGGTCGGTGCCAACGATCATCTCGCCCCCGAGCTCAGGATTGCCTGCCTTCCGATGCCCGAGGATTGCAGGAACGCCATCGCGCGGCTCTCGCGCCGCCTCAAGATCGATATTCCCAACGCAACCGCGATCTACGCACGCGGTGGCGCCAATGCGACGCCACTGGCTCTGCCGGAACTGCTGGATGTCCTGGTTCAGCGATTGGCGCGCAACCACCTCCCTGTCAAAGGAACCGCAAGCGATGGCCGCATTGCCCCTCAAGATCGGCGTTAGCGACACCGACCGGACCAGGCCGATCGCCAGCGGCGAGGTATCCATCACGGGCGTCGACGCCGAGGTGACGCTGATGGGCGTACAGGCCCTGTTCAACCGGCAATTGACCGAGCACACGTTCGACTGCTGCGAGTTTCCGCTCTCGTCCTATCTGAGATCGCTGGAGCGCCCGGACCGGCCCTATGTGGCGGTGCCGGTATTTCCCTCGCGGCACTTTCGCCTTCTCGAACGTCTTCGTCAATACGGCCAAGGGACTGCGAACGCCCGCCGACCTTGCCGGCAAAAGGATCGGCGTTCCCGTATTTGACATGGCCGCGGCGGTCTGGCTTCGCGGCATCTTCCAGGATCATTTTGGGCTGCCGCGCACCGCGCCGATCTATGTCTCCGGCGGACTGGAGGCCGCGCGGAAGGGCGACGAGCATCCGCAATTCTATCCCGCGCGCTTTCGTCACCAAGAGAGACACGACAAGAGCCTCGCCGTGCTGCTGGCGGAAGGCGAGATCGATGCGCTCTATACGGCGCGCGCCCCCAGCACCTGGCCATCAGCCCATGTCAGCCGTTTGTTCGACGATCCGATGCAGGCGGAACTCGATTACTTCTCCAGGACAAAAATCTTTCCGCCGATGCACCTGATTGCGATCAAGCGGCAGCTGGCCGAAGCCAACCCTGGACTGACGATGGCCATCTTCAACGCTTTTGCGGAAGCCCAGAACATCGCCAGGGAACGACTATTCGACTCGGCTGCGCTGTGCACGATGCTGCCCTGGCAACTCGAGAACCTGATTTTTGCCGAGCAGCGGCTTGGCAGGGACTACTGGCCGGTCGGGCTGGCGAAGAACCGTTCTGCGCTCGACGTGGTCATCCGCTATATGGTCGAAGACGGTCTGATCGCGTCGGCCTATTCGCCCGAAGATTTGTTTTCTGACGCCGAAGTCTTGAAGACCTAGATCAGGTTTTCGTCGACATTTATTGCCACAGCAACCGCAGGCATCCCGTCATCGCGAACGAGATGACCGCCGCACACACGGCACAGCCGACATTGGCTTCAATGGCCTCGAAACAGCGCTCGATCGTTCGTCGCACAGTCTATCCCTCACGAAATCCAGCCACCTAACCGTCCCGGCGGCAGATGATCACCCATCGGCCCTCGATGCTTCCGAAAGTGTCGGGCATAAATATTGCTTACAGGTTCACGAACCAACGAATGCACGACAAAATCGTTTCAGGATCGATGACGGATTTGGGAGATACTTGTGAGCGACATTCCAGTCATTGACGTAGCTCAATTGCTCACCGGTTCGCTGGAGCAGGCGCGCAGCGTTGCAAGCGAGTTGGGCCGGGCGTGCCGGGACGTCGGCTTCTTCTACATCAGGGGACACGGGGTCCCAGAAGCCTTGATGGCCCGCGTCTTCGAATGCTCGGCTAACCTCTTCACCGGACCGGCTTCGGTGCGAGAGGCGGCCTCGTTCAGCGGCCCCGGCGGCAACAGGGGCTACATCCGCCTTGGCGGCGAGGCGCTCGATCCCGGCAAGCCCGCCGACGTCAAGGAGGCCTTCAATATCGGCCTCGAACTGGCGCCGGATGACCCCGAACTCGTTGCCGGCGCGCCATTCCGGGCCGCCAATCTGTGGCCGCAGATACCGGGCTTTCGCGACACCATGCTGGATTATTTCAGCCGGGTCTGGCGCCTGGGACGCGATCTGCATCGTGGATTTGCCCTCGACCTCGGCCTTGAGCCAGACTTCTTCGAGAGCAGGCTCGACAAGCCCATCGCGACCTTGCGCCTGCTGCATTATCCGCCGGTCGCAGGTCCCCTCCCCGATGGCCAGCTCGGCGCTGGCGTCCACACCGACTATGGCAACGTCACCTTGCTCGCCACCGATGCGGTCGGCGGCCTGATGGTGCGGGATCGCAGCGGCCGCTGGCTTGACGCGCCGGTCGTGCCCAACGCTTTTGTCTGCAACATCGGCGACTGCCTGATGCGTTGGTCGAACGACGTCTATGTTTCGACGCCGCACAAGGTGGTCAGTCCGCCCGGCGTTGACCGCTATTCGGTGGCTTTCTTCCTCGATCCGAATCCCGACGCCATGGTGGCCTGTTTGCCAACCTGCGTCAGCTCGGAGCGGCCGGCAAACTACGCCCCGATTACCGGCGCGGACTTTCTCCGCTCCCGGCTCGAACCGACCTATGCGTCACAAAGGCCCTGAGCGCGCGGCCCCTCTTCGATCGCAGCTCGGCACCTCCATCGCCCCGATATCTTCGCATCGCAGCAATATCTCGCTCGCCCTCCACGCCGCGCGAAAGTAGCCTTGAACCTGATGGACCCCTGGGCGTATCAATGCACGACGCAAATCAGTGAGCCCCTGAGGCGTTGGTCGGATGCCATGCTTACTTCGAATACTTGCTCAACTCGCTCTCGAGCAGCGGACATTATTCCGACCTGATTCCGGCCTAGCCGGAAATTCGGCTTTTGGGAGTTTCGCGCTCGCGGGTAAGCGAACCAACTTGATTGTTGCGCGTTCACTTCAAACCGAGTGATGGCGTGAGGTTCACATGAACTGGTTCTACTGGGACACCGGATGGTCCTTGGTTTTCGGGACCATGGCCTTCATGACGGTTGTCAGCCATCCGGATTCGGTCATCGTTGAGTACCATGCGACAGACCAGCCACGGATCGGCAAGGGCCTTCCCAACCTCAGAGTATTGATGGCGACAGTCGCGACTTCGGCCCTTACAGCCTATCGGCGCAGAAATCATGCGCCGGACATCTAGAGCACCGATGCGCAAATTGACCAGGCAGGATGGGTTATCAGCTTAGAAACGACGCGAATAATCTCGCGATGGCTTGCCGGCGCGTTTGCCGCGTTTACCCTCCGTTTACCATGATCGGATTAGCTCTGGGGCGTGATGAACCGCTGAGGCAGTCGCATGTTCAAAGAAGGCTCCTTCAGGGAAGGCCCCCCGATTTTCTACGACGCCCCCGCCGACCTCAAGAAATGGCCCTCGCTCAACAGCCAGCGGCTTGAGGAGAAAACCCGCCCCTATCTGGTTTTCAACGGAACGCTCGCCGACTGCATCAAGGAATTGCTGACCAAGCCGATCAAGCAGATCTCGCTTTACGACATCGTCACCGAGCTGCAACCGGCATTCGAGCGCAACGTCCTGTCTCCCGGCGACGCCGCCGAAATTGCGATGCGAAAAGATTTTCCGCGAGACTGAATAAAGAATATTTGGTCCGGAAAGAGACGGCTTTCACCCGCACGACCCGACGTGGCGGACTTCGGATCGGTCCGCCGACGCTTCGGTGCGGCGGCGCCGCAATCGGCTCAGGTCGCAGCTTCGACCCTCACCGGGAACTTCTGCAGCAGACGCATGGCGATCGCCGCTTTGTCGGCCGGGGCTTTCAAGAGCAGATAGAGGCCTTTGGAAGGATCCGTAATCGCCTCGACCTGCACCTCGTTCGAAAGGCCTTCCACCTTGAGCAGTTCGCGGGCCGCCTCGCCGGCGGCCAATTCGCGAAGTTTCGGCTTGAAGATCTTTCCAACCGGTGTCACCGGCATTTCGGCCACGATCGACACCGCCCGCGGTTGGGCCGGCGGCTCCAGAATCCTGTCCTGTACAAAGGCCGCCAGCGCCACCGGATCGATCGTGGCGCCGGACTGCGGCGAGACGAACAGCATCGGCACCTCGCCGGCGTAGGCATCCGGCCGCCCGACCGCGGCGGCCAGGGCCACGCCCGGGAATCCCAGCGCCGCGTCCTCGATGGTGCGCGGATCGATGTTGTGCCCGCCGCGAATGATGACGTCCTTGGCCCGGCCCATCACGTAGATGAAGCCTTCGGCATCGATGCGACAGATATCGCCGGTGCGCAGCCAGCCCTGGTAAAAAGCCTGCTCGGTCTGCGCGCGGTCGACATAGCCTGCAAAGACCTGTGGTCCCCGCGTGAGCAGTTCCCCAACCGGCGAAGGCCACGGCGGTGTATGCAACTTGCCGTCGGCCAGGATCGCAAGCTCGACCAGCGGGTTTCTGGTACCGACGGCCTCGGGTCGCGGCCTGACGCCCGCGACATCATGGGCGATGGCGCCGGCGAGTTCGGTCATGCCGTAGACCTGCTGGACGCAAGCGCCGCCCCAGCGGGCCAGATAGCGGCGCTCGATTTCCGGCGGACAGACCGAGGCGCCGGTCGGCGTGACGCGCAAGGAAGAGATATCGCAATCGCCGACGGAAATTTCGGCCAGCGCGCCAAGCGTGGTCGGAACGCTGCCGGCATGGGTCAGCCGATTGGTCTCGACGATCCGCCAGAAATTCGAAATCAGCGCCGGATCGCGCGCCCCGGCAGGCCCGGGAATGACGACCGTCGCGGCTGCCGACAGGGCGGCACCGACGCCGACGAACAGTCCGCCGACATGAAACAGCGGCAGCGCGATCAGGCAGCGGTCACCCCGGCGGTAATCCAGCGCCATGCGCGAGGCGACGCAGGAGGCAACCATCGCGCGATGGGTCAGGCGCGCCACTTTCGGAAGGCCTGTGGTACCGCCGGTCGGCAACATCACCGCGATACGGTTGCCTTCCAATCTGTCAGTGCAGCTGCCGTAGTCGTTCCGCCAGTTGGGGTCAGGCCGCAACACCTCGCCATCGAAGGCAATCGTTCCGTCCAGCGGAACGATCACGATGCGATGGAGCGTGGGAACGTGCTTCTGAATGCCGTCGATCTTCTCGAACAGCCCGCCGGGCAGGCCCGGCGGCGGCACCAGCAAAAGCTTGGCTTTGACGGCATTGAGCTGGGCAATGATGGCCTCGCGCGAGAACAAAAGATTGAGCGGTTCGGCAATGCCGCAGGCCGCCGCCCCAAAGACCGCGGCGATCGTCGCCGTCCCGGCCGGCAGCAGGATGGCGACCGTGTCATCCCCACCGATGCCGGCGGCGCGGAGGAAATTCTCCGCGGCCTTGATGGCGCCCATGAGGTGATCGCCTGATGTGACAACCGGTGTGGGATCGAGCGGCGATCGCAGATAGATGACCGCGTCAGCCTCGGGATCGGCCAGCGGCCCGCGCGCAATCAGATCGAGAATGCGCGGGCAGGCTTGAAGCGTCTCCCGCATTTCCTTCTCGCGCGCGGCCTCCTCGGCCGGCGAGAGCCTGTCCTTGAGCATAGTTCCCCCGATCTTTTGATTGGGGGATGGTAGCGAAGTCCTCTTGTGAAGAAAAGGCGGGCATTGCTGGTTGATCGGCATGGCTCTGTGAGACCAAGCCGACAGGCTGGCCTCATTGCATCTCGATCTTCGCCGCCTTGATCACATGTCCCCAGCGATCGACCTCCTCGATCATGAATTGGGACGCCTTCGCAACTGACCCGCCGAACACCTCCGCCGAAAGGTCCTTGAGGCGATCGCGCAGGTCCGGCTGGCGCAGGGCTTCATTCACATCGGCGTTGATCTTGTCGACAATGTCCCTGGGGGTCTTCGGCGGCGCAACCATGCCGTACCAGGCGACGGCTTCGAAACCCGGCAGCGCCTCGGCGATGGCCGGCACGTCGGGCAGGGCCGCGAGACGACGGGGCGAAGCCACCGCGAGCAATTTGAGCTTGCCGGCATTGGCCAGCGGCAGCGAGACGCCGAGATTGTCGAACATCAGGTCGACGTCGCCTGCGACCAGTCCCTGCAGCGCCGGCGCCGAGCCGCGATAGGGCACGTTGCGCAACTTCACCTTGGCCATCGACTGAAACAACTCGGACGTCAGATGTGAGGTCGTTCCATTACCTTGGGTGGCGGCCGTGACCTTATCGGGATTTTCTCGCAAGTAGTCGATCAACTCATGCAGGCTTGTTGCCTTGATGTTGGCAGGATTGACCATCAGCGCATTCGGCACCTCTGCCATCACCACAATCGGCTCGAACCTGGACGGATCAAACGCAAGGTCTCTGTAGAGGCTTTGATTGATCACGAGTGGAGGCGGCGGCGCTGCCAGCAGGGTGTAGCCATCGGGCGCCGCCCGATAGACCAGATCGGCGCCGATATTTCCGCCGGCGCCGGTATGGTTTTCGATCACGACCGGCTGGCCCCATTTGCGCGACAGAAAGTCCGCGACCAGCCTCGGTACGGCATCCGCCGTTCCTCCGGCGGGGAACGGCACGATGATCCTGACCGTGCGCTCGGGATAGCCAGCGGCGTTTGCCGCGCTTTCGAAGCCAGCCGATGCGGCAAAGCATCGCCACGAGCCCGATGATAGCCCGGCCGACAACGGACCGGCCCCGCCTGAACATATCGTGCATCAGCCTGCCTTCCCGACACCAGAACGCCATTGATCGGCGCCTTTGTGATGGCCACACTGCTTCAGCCTGTGCGAGGATACAACACAGGTTCGGTCGTCCGCGGCCGGCGCATTGACGGAGTTGATGATGGTGGAGAAACGGCCCAGCATTGTGGTCGTTGGCGGCGGCATCGGCGGCTTGTTCGCCGCCAACGCGCTGATCGCCCAGGGCCTGGAAGTATCCGTCTACGAGCAGGCCCCTGCCCTCGGCGAGGTCGGGGCCGGCGTGTTCCTGACACCGAACAGCGTGCGCCAGTTGCAGCGGGTCGGACTGGGTCCGGCGGTGGAGAAGTGGGGCGCCAGGGTCGGCCGCGATTCGCACTACTTCCGTCACGATGGAGCCCCGATCGCCGCGGTCCAGGTCACGGACTCCGCAGGCTGGAACGCGACCTACGGGATGCACCGCGCCGACCTCGTCGCGATGCTGGCCAGCGCGCTGCCCGCCGAGATCATCCATACCGGTCACCGCGCCACGGGCTTCGAAGACGATGGCGGGTTGCCCCGGGTGACCTTTGCAAATGGCGCCGTCGCCTCCGGCGACATCGTCATTGCCGCCGACGGCATCCACTCCGAACTTCGCCAGCACGTCGTTCCGCCGTCGCATCCGGTTTTTTCCGGATCGGTCGCTTACCGCGGCCTGGTGGCGCATTCCCTCATTCCGGACTGGCCGACCGGGTCCTGGCTGATGTGGCTCGGCAAGGCCCGGCACTTCCTCGCCTTCCCCGTGCGCGCGGGTCAATTGATCAACTATGTGGGATTCGTCCCGGCGGATCAGGAGATGAAGGAGTCATGGCTGGCTGCCGGCGACCCCGACGTGCTTCGTGCCGAGTTCGCAGGCTGGGATCCGCGCATCGCTACACTCCTGAGCCACGTTCAGGCGACCTTCCGCTGGGCGCTCTATGACCGTGAGCCGTTGCCGGGCTGGACCCGGGGCAGACTGACCCTGCTCGGCGATGCCGCGCATCCGATGCTTCCCCATCTTGGACAGGGCGCCAACCAGTCGATCGAGGATGGCATGACGTTGGCAACGATCCTGGCACGCGCCAGCCGGGAAACGGCACCGACAGCCTTGCTGGCCTATGAGCGCCTCCGCCGCGAGCGGGTGGCGACGGTGCAGCGCGGCGCGCGCCAAAATGGCCTGCGCTATGATTCCTCCTACGCCGATCTCGGCGTCAGGGACGCCGAGATCAAGGCCCATGCCGCGTTCCGAAGGACGCTCTATGACCACGACGTGGTGCCGGAAGCAGAGGCCGCGGCTGCAACGCTCGGGTGAATCGCGGAAGGTGGCGGCCAAGCACGGCGCGCGGACCGTCGTCGGATGCTCGTTATTCTGGCGAGCGCCGACCCGTAACCGCCTAGCTCGAAATGATACCCTGCGAGCGGCTCAGTGGTGTGGCGATGGAATGGGCTTCATATCGGCCGTTTCTTCGGTCGCCATCCTCTCTCAAGAGACGCGCAAGTTCGTTCCAATAGAGCCTGCTCCAGCTGGTCCGCAGGCCGGCGAGAAATTCGAGTTCTTGACGTGTGAGAATAGACATAGCAACGCCAGTTCAGGTTGCGACGTTTGAACAATCGGCTCCAGGCTCGCACGACCTGTTGTGAGGCTGAAGCGGTCGAGGTGCGCGATGGGCTCCGCATCGGGATCGATCTCAGCCGACAAGGCCGGCCATCGGCGCCACGGCAGCGCTGTCTGGAAAGACCGTGCTGGCGAGCACGCTTTCTTCCACCCGCAGGTGATCGCGGAGCAGGCCCTTGAGCACGGCGCGCAGATCGGTGGTCGGCTTGAGGTCGCGTGCCTCATAGAGTTGTGCGGGCTTCAATCCCGGCCAGTCGGCGATCACGCGTCCGCCGCGCAGCGCGCCTCCGGCGAGAAGGGCCACCGTGCCCTGACCGTGGTCGGTGCCATCGGTGCCGTTGATGTGCGCGGTGCGTCCGAACTCGGTGATCACAGCGACCACGGTCTCGCGCCAAACGTCGCCCATGTTGGTCTCGATGGCCGCGAGCGCGCCATCGAGCACACCGAGCAGATTGGCGAGCTGGCCGGAGGCGGCGCCCTCATTGATATGCGTATCCCATCCGACGAAGCTCGCAGCGCCGACCCGCGGACCGTCGGCCCTGGCGAGAATGCGCGCCGCGGTGCCCGCGACCTCGGCGGCATAGGCGCGCAGGCGCGCGATGCCGGGCAGCACGGGCGATGCCGCGTCAGACATGGGGTCGTCGGGGCCCCCGACGCCTCCGATGGCCGCGAGGCGGATGCGCGCTTCAAGCGCAAGCGCAAGCTTGGGATCGGTGTGCTGATAGAGGTCCAGCAGGCGCGCCTGGGTGTCGGCGCTGGCCGGAAGCAACTTTTTCTGCGGCACCCACGACAGCACCGGAGCCTGGCCGCGCACCACCAGCGGGGTCACCGCGCCGAGGCCCAGCGCGCTGCTGCCGCCCAGATCCACCCGACCGTCCGACGCCAGCGCCATCAGCGCCCGGTTGAGCCAGCCGGAATCGGTGAACCCGGGCCGGGCCATGCCGCTCTCCAGCACGTCCTGGCCGTCGAAATGCGAGCGGTCGCGATAGGGCGTGGCGGTGGCGTGGACCACGCAGGCCTGTTGAGCCTGGTAAAGCCGATGCAGGTTCGGCATGGCGGGATTGAGCGCGAAGAACTTGTCGAGTGGCAATGCCGGTGTCTTGCCGTCGAGCACCAGCGCGCGATCGCCGCGCAGGCCGATCCAGTCGGGGTCGCCGACCGGCGCGACCGCGCCCAGGCCATCCAGCGCGCCGCGCAGCACAATGACGAGCAGGCGCGGATCCCGGCCCTCCGCGCGCGCCAACCTTGGCATCTGTGTCCATGCGAACAGTGCGCCGGCGCCGATCAACGCCTCGCGGCGGCTGGGCAAATGATGGCGAAAGGCCATGGTCACCTCCTCTGCAATTCGACGGACATGAACAGCAGCGCCAGAGCTTGCTGGCGGCTGTCGGCTCGGTCCACCGCTTGTCTCACCTCGGTCGAGACGGCCGAGCCGAGCACATTGTCCATGACGGTCTTGGGATCGACCGTATCGGCCATGCGCTCGGCGAACTTATTGGCCATGTCGAGCCGCCGCCCAATGGTGTCGATCCAGGACGCTTCGTCATCCGGATAACCTCTGGGCGACGGCGGGCGCCACAGGCGTTCGCCGAGAAGGGCTTGTCCGTCCGTGAACCCTGCCGGTTCAATGCGGGCAAAGCCGCATGCGCGGAACATGCCGACCCGCCACTCGCTGGCCGACTTGAGTTTGGCGAATGGCTGGGCCCAGGATTCGTCATCCGAGACCATCGCCTTGGCGACCTCCCGGAGATTGCCGTCGGTATCAAGAAAGACCTTTGCCAGCCGCCCGACCAGCGCCGGGGGAGGCGCATCGGCAACGAAGGCGCGCGCCAGCTTGGTGGCCACGTGAGTGGCGGTGGCGGGATGGCTGGCCAGATCCTTGAGCACGGCGCGTCCCTGCTCCACCCCTTCGTCCGTGTAGACCTTCCCCATGATCTTCTGCTCGCCGGGTTCGTGCAGGCGCGGGTTGAAGGCGAATTCGCCGCCACGATCGGGACTGCCGTCCGGCTGCACCAGGGTCCATCCGGTAAGCACGTTGGCGAAGGCGATGACGTCATCCTGGGTGTAACCGCTGCGCACCCCCAGCGTATGCAGTTCCAGGGTCTCGCGGGCAAAGTTTTCGTCGAGGCCACGGCTGCGGTTGATGCCCGCGATCGAATTGGGTCCCATCGATACCGAGTTGTCGAGATAGAACAACATCGCCGGATGGCTATCGACGGCCAGCAGCAGATCGGCGAACCGGCCGAGCACGCGCGGACGAATGGCCTCGCGCTCGTAGGCGCCTGACATGCTTTGAATCTTGTCGGCCGAGACGCAGAAATGATTGGACCAGAACCAGACCAGCCGCTCCGTCAGTCCGATTTCGGCATCGAGCGCCGCGTCGATACGGAACTTGGCCTCTTCGAGATAGATCGGCAACCCCGGATCAGGAACGGCTTCGGCGGCAAGCTTTTCCGGCGCCTCAGCGCCGCCTTGCGAAGCCGGCTCAGACATCGATGGCGCCATGGCCATCTGTTGCTTCGCTTCCTCTTCGGCCTTCTTTTTTTCTTTCGTTGCGACGACCAGTCGGGCTTGCCGCTTGGCGTTGGCATCGGCAACCATGCGAAAGGCCTTGGTGCTCGAAGGCAACAGGGATGCCGACATAAGTTCGGCAGGTGGCCGATCCAGTTCGGCGAGCAACGCCCCTCGCGGATCCGCCTCAATGGCGGCAACCGATCCCGGCCGCGGCCCCATCCCAAACCGATTGAGCGCCAACACGGCTTCAGCCTTTGCGGAACCACTCATGGCATTGCTCCGAAGGACGCGCTACGGCGCAGCGATGACGACCCCGCCACGCCCTGCCTCTGAAAGCTCAACTTGTAACGCTACAATGGGTAGCATTAAAATATCTGCACCGCAAGCGACAAAGCCGCCCAACGTGCGCAAACTCGCATTCCCGAGAGGTAGATCAAGCCCGGCTCCATGCCGCCCGGTCGCAGGCGGCATGCGAACCGGCCGGGCAGCGCTCAGGACTGCGGACCCAGCGCAATCCGACCGATCAAGCCGTCCTTGACCAGGCCGATCCGCCATTCCGCCGAACCGTTGGCAAAATGGGCCATGTAGATGTCGTTGCCATTATTGGTCACGCCCCGAAATGACAGAGCACGCAGCGTGCCGAGCCTGCCCAGAATGGCCTGGTTCAGGGCAAGCTGCTGGCGCGTCAACGCCGCGATTTGAGGGGTCATGCGGTCGTAGTTCGGTTCTCCGCGGCCCACGGCCTCGATATATTGACGCAACATCTCGTCGCTGCCGGCCAGTGGAGCGGTGCGCCGGGACGGTTCTGGCGAACCCTCTGGCAGAGCCCCTTCGACGCTGAGAAAACGCGTGCGTTGTCCGGCCAGCACGATCTGCAGGCATTTGCCCGAAGCATCGGCAATGAGCCACGGGCTGTTGACGGAGGTCAGCACTCCAGACGACATGTTATCACCGATCGCACCGTGATCCGCGCGCTTTCCCTCCGAGTCCAGCTGGTACAGCTGGATGTCGCTACCGCTCGCATTATAGAAAAATATCTTGATCGGCGCGGCGTCGCCGTGAGGTCGCAGACTTTTCTCCTCGGAACAGCTCACGATCCCGCCAGGCGCTTCATTGCCGTCGGGACGGAAGGTGACGTCCTCCGCTTTACCGTCCGCCCCGAGCAGGATGCGAAATTCCGCGGAACCGTTAGCGAATTTCACGCCATAGATGTCGTAACCGCCGGGACCGACGCCGCGGAAGTAGATCGAATCGACGGCGCCGAACGCCTTCAACATGGACATCAGCTGCGCCGCCTGGCCACGGATAGCGGCCGCCAACGGGATACTCATCCGATCATAGTTCGGTGCACCGCGTTGCATATCATCGATCCCGCGCAGGATCGCCTCTCGGCTTCCCGTCGCTGGCGTTTGCTCCCTGAACCGATCGGGAGCTGAGCTAATTCGCCGCGCGAATTCCCGTTCGATCATCTCTGCCCGGGCGGCGCCAATCCGCGGCGCGGGGTGCGCTCCGGACACGGGATCCTGCAGCAGGAGCTGGGTCACCTGCCCCTTTCCGTCACGCAGGAAAGCCAGGAGACTGCCATCGTTGCTGAAAAAGGCGTCGGAGCCGAGGGCGGTGAATTGGAATTTCGATCGGCCGGTCTCTTGCACATGCATCCGATCGCCGTCGCGGGTGACGGTCAGTACGCGGTAGGGGGACAATTCGTACCAGCCGACATAGGACTCGATCAGCCCTGCGTCGATCTCGATTTCCCGGCTCGACACTTCGGCGATCCGCGCCGCGAGCAGATCGCGATCATTCTGGCGCAACATCAATTGTTGTGGCTGCGGTCCTTCACCAACGGCAAAGGTGATCGGGCCGGTGGCAGCCGGGTAGGAATAGGTTCCGTCCGGCTGCAACTTCAACCTGAGTTTCTGTTGCCCGGTCAATTGCCCAAACAAATCGTCGCCTTCGCGAATAATGGCGAGGATCGAAGTGGGGTGGGCTGCATAGAAATCCACCTGCTGCGGCCTTGGAAGGGCGATCGTCGTATCGTCATCACTATCCATGACCTGCACGGGCCCGGGTGACCTATGATAGGCGATGCTGCCAGCCGATAGAATGACAATCGGCGCGATGGCTGCCGCGGTCCAGATCCGTTGCCGCCACTCGGTCTTCGCAGGGGCTGCGCTATCATCAAGAATCCGTTCGACGCGTGCGCGGACTGTGCACGCCCTTGCCATTTCCAGACCGGCCGGCGCCTGCCTGACATGCTGCACCAGATCGAGCAGGATCTCGGCGTAGGACAGCCTGTCTTCGCAGGCTTCGAGCGCCCGGGCGTCGCTGATGATTTCAGCAAGCTCCGCCAGCCGGATCAATTGCCACCACGCAAACGGGCTGAACCAGAACACCGCGCGATTGAGCGAGGCCAGCAGCAGCAGATAGAAATCTCCGTGGGCGACGTGGGCAGCCTCATGGGCCAGCACCGCCTGGCGCTTCGACAGATCCCACTCGATGCAGTGTGGAGGGAGCAGAATGGTAGTTCCGAAGGTGACGGGCCCGCTGATGGCGTCGCTTACCCGGATGTCCGCTGCCGCCGCCCAGGGTTGGTCGACCGGTTGCGCGGCGCGGACCATGCGCCAGGTCAGAAAGATACCCACTGCCAGTCTCAGCACCAGCACGCCGGCAACAAGGGCGTAGATCGCGGTCACGAAAGCGCGCCAGTCGAAAGCCCGGGATATCTGCCCGATTTCCTCGCCAGCGCTAACGCGGTGTTCCGATGGCAACGATGAGCGCAGGACGTCCGGCAGTGCCTCGCTGTGCGGCCATGGACTGCCAGGCTCCGGTACCGGCAGAGGGTCCAGCGTAATCGTCAGCGTCATCCAATGCATCAACAGCGGCATCGCCAACGACGCCGCCAGCACCATCATCCAGGATATCATATGCAGGTGCGGATCTCGCACACGAAAAAGATTCAAGCCCGCCCACACGGCGCTTCCGATCACCAGCGAGCGCAGCGCCGACTCCGCCAGAACAGCCAGCATCACCTTTTCCCTCCTTTCGCCCTCACCTTCGCCTTTGCGACCTGATCCGCGAGCACGCGCAACTGCCGCTGGTCGAGCATCGCCGTATCCACCATGCCCACCAAGACCTCCTCGATCGAACCGTTGCAGAACCAGTCGACGATGCGCTGCACGGCTTTTGCCGCCACCTGCCCGCGTGGCTCGGCCGCACGATAGACGTAGGTCCGCCCGTCGACGGTGTGGGTGGTATAGCCCTTGTCTTCCAGCCGTCGAAGCACGGTGCGAACAGTCGATTCCTTGAGCCGGCGGGTAAGCCGCTCGCGCACCGCCTCCGCCGTCACCGGACCGTTGGCCCAGACCAGTTGCATTACCTCGCGCTCGAGGTCACCCAGTTCGGGCAGACTTTGATGCATTTTTTTCCCTTGCGATGGTTCGTGTAACGCTACCGAGCGTCGCATGCGTGACGGCGTTCTGCAACAAAGAACCTCTTGGAGACCTCTAACCATCCGGGATCGATCAGAGGGTCTCGATGGGGCAGCGTGAAATCAAAAATACACAAAAATAGTCAACGGCTTAAATGGATTTTCTGGATTATTTAGCGCTCTTTAAATCCGCTTTATCAACAGGGGTCCGGGACACCAGGGGCCTCCATTCGCATTGCGGTACGATCCAAGAAGGCCTTCCGATCGAGCGCCGCCATCACCCGCTCCGGCGTGATCGGCAATTCTGTGATCCGTACACCGATCGCATCCTCGATCGCATTGGCGATGGCGCTCGCGACCGGCAGGATCGTGCCCTCGCCGGCGCCCTTGGTGCCGAAGGGCCCGGGCCCATGTCCCTGCTGCTGCGTGATGGTGACAAATTCGGCCGGCAGATCCTCGGCCAGCGGCACCCGATAGATCAGTGGGTCGATGTTCAAAAGCTCGCCCAAGTCGTTGTAGATCATCCGCTCGAACAGGGCCTGGCCGTAGCCCTGAATGGCGGCGCCATCTTCCTGACCCTTGCAGACGAGCGGATTGATCGAACGGCCGGTGTCGCCGCTGACGACCAGCTTGAGCACCTTGACAAGGCCGGTGCCTGGATCGACTTCGACCTCCGCCGCGCCCCAACCTATTTCCCAGAACACGCAAGGCGACTCCAGCGGCGCGCGGTGATCGACCGGCGCCATGTAGAAGCCATCGGCGGTGAATTCGAAGCCGGGGCCGCCGTAGAAGCCCATCACCAGAGGGCCGAGCGGCAGCCGCTGCGCATTCGGCCCAGCGCCCTGCACGATGGTGCCACTATCGAGATCGAGATCGCCGGCGTCGCATTCAAGCTGGCTGGCGGCGAATTCCAGCACGCGCTGGCGGGCAGTGCGCGCCGCTGCCTCTACCGCGCGGCCCATCACCACGACGCCGGAACTGGCATTAGTCCCCTCGTCAAAAGGGACATGATCTGTGTTGATCGAGGGTGCCGATACGCGGCCGTGGGGCAGCTTGAGGATCTCGGCGACCACCTGGGTCATCGCCGTACGGATACCCTGCCCCATTTCGACGCTGGCAAAACTGAGGATGGCGTCGCCATGGGTCAGGATGCGGACGCGCGCCTGGGCGGCCTTCTTCACCCCACCGCCGTCCTTGAAGCCGATCGAGAGGCCTTTGCCACAATAAGGCCGGCGCGGCTCGCGATAGCCGATGTGCTGGCAGACCAGATCCAGGCCCTGCTTCAGATCGCTGTCGATGCCGGATTCCCCGGGCTGGAACGGCTCGCCGAGCCCGAGCATGTTCTTGACCCGCATGTCATAGGGATCGATGCCGAGGCGGCGCGCAATCATGTCGAGCTGGCTCTCACTGGCCCAGGTCGCCTGCGTGCCGCCGAAGCCGCGGAAGGGTCCGGCCGGCGCGGTGTTCGTCATGACGCACAGGCAGCGCGTATCGACATATTGCCAGCGATACGGGCCGGGAATGCGGTAGCCGGCCTTTTCAGCGACCAGCGGGCTGGCATCGGAATAGGCGCCCGAATCCAACAGGATTTCACTTTCGCGCGCGACCAGCGTGCCGTCGTTCATCACGCCAGTCTTCAGGCGCAGTGTCGCCGCGTGCTGGGTGTTGGTCAGCGCGCTCTCTTCCATCGTCAGGCAGAAGCGTACCGGCCGCCGTGCCAGCATCGACAACATCACGGCGACCGGCTCGGCCTTGCAATTGTTCTTCGCTCCAAAACCGGCACCGACATTTTCCACGTGAACCGTGATGCTACTCTCGGAGACCTTGAATATCCGCGCCAGTTCCTTGCGCAGAGGGAACGGATTCTGGTTCGAAGCCCAGACCTCGATTCGGTCCGCGCGCGCGTTGGCCACGGCCGCGAACGGTTCGAGATGGTAGTGATGCATCCGTGAGAACTGGAAGCTGTCCTCATAGACACGATCGCAGCCGTCAAAGGCGGCCGCATCGCCGCTGCGGTAGTTGAATTCGTAGCAGACGTTCTTTTGCGGCCGCATCAGCCCGCTGGCGCCTTGGCCGTAGGTCGGCATCACGGCGAACGGCGCCACTGGAAACAGCTCCTCGGCGTCGTCGGCGAGCGCGGCCTCGACGGTCACGGCCTTTGACAGATCCTCGTAGTCGACCTCCACCAGCGCCAGCGCCGCGGTGGCCTCCGCCTCGCTGTCTGCGGCTATGGCACAGATGATGTCGCCGATGTAGCGTACGCGATCGATCGCGACGATCGGCTGGTCTTTGATGAAATAGCCATACACCGGCATGAAATGCGAAGGGATATCAGCATGGGCAAGCACGGCGCGGACGCCGGGCGCCTCCCGCGCCCGGGTCACGTCGAGCCGCTTGATCCGGGCATGCGCGCGGCTGGAACGCAGCACCTTGGCATTCAGCATCCCCGGCAACGTGACATCGACCGCATATTCGGCGCGACCGCTGACTTTTTCCACCGCGTCCTTGCGCGGCAGATCGGCGCCGACGACGACCAGTGGCGCGTTCATGTCGAGGTTTCGCGCTGGCGCCGCGCGGCGTCTTCAACCGCTGCGATGATCTGCGCATAGCCGGTGCAACGGCAGACATTGGAGCTCAACCATTCGATAATGGTTGCGCGATCGGGGCTCGAATGCCGCGCGAGCATCGCCTTGGTCAACAGGATCATGCCCGGGGTACAGTAGCCGCATTGCAACGCCGCGTTGTCGACGAACGCCTGCTGCACCGGATCGAGCCCATCGCCATCGGCGAGGCCTTCCACCGTCAGGACCTTTGCCTGGTCGATCTGAAAGGCAAATCTGGAACAGGCGGCGACGGGGATGCCGTCGACCAGCACGGTACAGGAACCACAGACGCCCCGGGAGCAGCCAATCTTGGCGCCCTTGAGCTGCTCATGGTCGCGCAGGTAGTCGACTAAAAGCAGGTTTGGCGGTACCGCGGTCTGCCTCCGTTCGCCGTTGAGCTCAAAGGAAATCGCGATGTCGCTCACGGCGCGCTCATGCGTTTGAGTTGCCGCTCCAGCAGCGTCCGGCTGACCCGCGCCAGATAGGCTGCACTGGTCACGGGGTCGTCAAACCCGATCTCGCCCTCCATCGATATCGGATCGGCGCTTTCCAGCCTGCGTAGGCGCGGGATGACATATTCGGTGGCGGTTACGACCCGGCCGGGCGCATCGTCCTCCAGCGCTACGGCTTGGGTCATGATGGGCCGGAGTTCGCGCGCGTAGTCGAGGCGGAGACCCCGGCGCAAGGGGATCACCACCGTGGTGAGCAGCGCCGCGCGCGGCAAATCAGCGGTCCAGATATCCTCAACCGGAATTTCCATTTCGCCTGCCGCCCAGCGCAGGCGCATCCTCGCGCCCAGCGCGGTCAACAGGATGGCACCTTCGTAGCGCGTGCGGCGCGCCATCAGATTGCCACCCAGCGTCGCCGAGAAGCGAATACGCACATTGGCGATGCGCGACCAGGGGCCTGCCAACGAGGGCAAATGCTGGGCGATCAAAGGATGCACGCAACCGTCGGCGTGGGCTACGGTGGCGCCGATCTCGATCGTGTTCTCGGCCATCCGGACCTGTCGCAACGCCTCGATGCCTGAGATATCGATCAGGTCGCTGGGCGCGAAGCCCTCGTTGAAGCGGGCCGGCAGGTCCGTGCCGCCGGCCAGCACCGCGGGATTTTCGGCATCATTCAGGGCAGAGAGAGCCTCGGCGATGGTCGCGGCGCGAACGGCTTTGAAGAGCGGCAGAGTCCGGAAGGACGTCGCTATGAAACCTGCCGCCGGGATGAACTTCACGCGCCTGACGCTCCATTCAATGGTGAATACCACGTTCACATTTGATGACGATCAGAGATGCCCGAACCATTGTCAACCAAAACGAAGCCATCAACGGATTTCAGCCTATCCAGCGCGTAGCTCGAGGCCGCCCGCCGGCATCATGCTTCGTCCCAGCCGCATCAGCAGCCATGCCCCGCTCGCGGCAGTCACGAGTTGAGAGCCGACGATCAGCCAGAAGCCGGTCGCCAAATTCTCCGTGGAATGCATCGTCATCGCGGCGCCCATCAGCACCGGCATCAAGGCGGAGACCAGATTACCGACACCGTTGACCAGGCCGTAGGTACTGCCGACGGTGCCCGGCCGCGCCACATGCTGCACCATGGTCGGGATCGCCGGCGCCTGAAGGCCCCAGAACGCGCCGGCGCAGACCAGCGCGGACGCCGAGACATAGGGCTCGGCGACCAATATCGCGACCGTGACAGAAGACGCTGTCGCGATGCTACCACCAATGAACAGGACCGGCGTCATGCGGATCGGAATACGGTCGATGATCGCGCCGCCGACAAATTGCATGAAGAGCCCCACCACGAAAGGCAACCCGGCAAACACGCTCATCTGGCTGAGCGAAAAATGATGGGCTTCACGCAGATAGGCCGGCAACCAGGTGCTGGTCCCCCAGAGATAAGAAAGCGTCGCGATCTCGATCAGCAGGATCGGAGCCAGGTGCGGAGTCCTGAGAGCGGAATCCACGAGCTTTGAAATTCCCGCGCGCGCTATGCGCGCATCCCGCATCTTGCCTGACCTGGGAATGAACAGCAGAATGAGCGGCAGTCCGATCGAAAGGTTGAGTGCGGCCAGCGCCCATAGCGAGTCGCGCCAGCCGAACTGCGCCATCAGAAAGGTGATCACCGGATAGCCGGCGGCGAGCCCGATGCTGACACCGAACGAACTGACGGCATTAGGCTTGCCGACCTCGGAAGGCTCGAAATGTTCACTGACATACATGGTCTTGAGCGAAAACAACGGTCCCTCGGCAACCCCGAGCAGGAAACGCCATGCCAGCAGCAGCAGAACGCTGGCAGTCAAGGCCGAAATCCCGGTGAAGATCACCCACAGCGCGATACTGATCAGAAGGCCAGCCCGCACATCCCATCGCGCCTCGAAGAATGGCGTCAGGAACCAAGCCGACAGCCCGTAGCCGATCAGAAACAGTGTTACCAGACGCCCTTGGCCTATCCGATCGTTTTCAAGACCGAACACGTGCAAGAAGTCGGAATTGGTGATCATTAGGGAGACATTGATGCGATCCATGTAGGCGACGCTCACGATCACCAAGAGCGCAAGCACACCTGCCCAGCGTCGCCACATCATGTCGTTCTCCTGACCATGAATATGCACATGCCGTGCCACGCTCTCCACGGCTCAAGCTTTGCCGGCGACCCGCAGGTCGATCAGTTGCTGGCGCGCCTGTTGCGCCAGGTAGCGCCGTAACCGGATGACACCGGCATCGTGCTGATAGAGCATCTCGAATTTTTCGAGACCAGGCAGGCAGTCGGCCAGCATCTCACGGTCCTGTTCCAGTACGGCCCAATGCCTCGGTTCGATCCGGGTCTTGTAGAGAAAGCGCCAGGTATCGCGCTGCCATCCGGAGACCTTGCGCACGCGCCAGAAGAAATTGGCGGTCGAGGCCTCATCGATCGGCGTGGCATAGGCCACGATGCCGAAATTGCCGCCCGGCCCGGCGGAGGCCGGGTACGGAATCTCAAGCCAGACATAGAGCGAGGAATCGTCGACCAGTTCGCTCCAGTCGAAGTTCACATTGCGCTGGCCCTCCTTCTCGAACACAAATCCCTTCGGCGTATCGCGCGTGACAAAATGCGCCTGCTTCTCGCCTGCAAACATCGTATGCGAGTTGGCGTGCAGGAACGTCCCGTGCATCGGATCCATCAGATTGTCATAGGAGTAGCGCCAGTGCATCCGCCAGTCCGCGTAACAGACGAAGCTGGAATAGTCGGGATCGCTGAGCTGTGCGGGCGGCTTGAAAGGCACCGGCTCCTGATGCATGGCGTCGCCGAACCAGACAAAGATCGCGCCGGCACATTCCTGCGACGGATAGGTCTTGACGGCCTTTTTGCCTTCGAGCGCACAGCCGGGCTGGCCGGGCACGGCAAGCACGGTGCCGTCCGGCCCGACCTCGACGCCGTGATAGTTGCAGCGGATACGATCCCCTTCGTTGACGCCGCGAGAGAGCGGAACGGCCCGGTGCGGGCAACGGTCGGTCTGGGCATGGACTGCGCCTTGGCTGTCACGCCAGAGTATCAGCGGCTCGCCGAGCCGCTTCAATCCGACCGGCTTGCCTCCGATCTTGACAAAGCGCGAGGGTAGCACCGGCCACCACCGGTTGCGCAGGCCCGTGAGTAGCCTCTCTCGGACCTCCTGGTCCGTTGGTGCGACGGCGGCGGCCATCGGGCGTTGCAGGCTGACCGTATTCATGACCTCAACCCCCGAGTTCGCGCATCAGCACGGTGAAGTTCTCGCTGGTCCATTGTCCACCCCCCATCGGGCGCACCCGCGAGCTATTGAGCGCGGCGACGAGTTCCTCCAGCTGATGCGCACCCTTCGCAAAGGCGCCCTCGATGGCATCGGCGAGAGTGAGTTCCCACTCCGTCGGCTCGCGATCGCGCGACTGGTGCGGACTGAGATAAGGAAAGGTGTAGGTGGCCATACTGTCGTCTCCATGTTTGCAATACGCTGGTTTTATTGAGAAAAGGCCGTTTCACAGGTCGAGCACCAGCGCGCCTCCGCGCGCGCGCGAAACGCAGGTCATCATCATCTGGTTGCTGGCCCGCTCGGCCGCGGACAGGATGCTGTCGCGATGATCGACCTCGCCTTCCAGGACACGTACCTCGCAGGTGCCGCAGACCCCCTGCTCGCAGGACCGTGGAATGTTGATGCCGGCCTCGGTCAGGGCCTGCAGTATCGACTGTTCGGGCATGACGTCCAGCGCGACGCCGGCCCGCGCGCAGACCACCCTGCATCCGCCCGATGTCTCGCCTTCGGGACGTGAGCGCGGCGCGAACCATTCGAACCGAACCATGCCTTCCGGCCAGTGGGCTGTTGCCTGTTCCACCGCCGTCATCAAGCTTTCCGGGCCGCAGCAATAGATCATCGTGTCAGTCTCGATCTTGGCGAGACGGCCGGCGACGTCAAGTCGCGTTCCCGCCTGGGATTGATGCAAGCAGACCTCGCCTCCAAAGGCACGCGCCTCGTCGAGGAAGGCTGCTTGATCGAGGCTGCGGGTGCAGTACAGCAGGGTCCACGTCGCGCCAGCCGCGGTTGCAGCGCGGATCATCGGCAAGAGCGGCGTGATGCCGATGCCGCCCGCGATGAAAAGATAACGCCGGCAAGCGATGAAGGTGAAGTTGTTGCGTGGTCGCGAGATCCGAAGCGGCGCGCCCGGACGCAGGGAGCGATGAATCTGCCGGGAAGCACGGCCGGCCACGATTTCGCGCACCGCAACGCGATAGAATTTCCGCAAGGCCGGATCGCTGCAGAGCGAATATTGCCGCAGCGTGCCGTCGTCCAGATGCAGATCGACATGGGCTCCGGGTTCGAAGGGCGGCAGATCGCCGCCATCGATCGCGCTCAATTCGAGCGACAGCACGCCTTCCGCCTCAAAGCCCATGCGGCGAACGCGAACATCGAGGAGATCGCCGGGCCTCTCCGGTGATTCCGCTTCAGTTATCGCCAGCATCTGTTCGCTCACAACCGCTCTCTCCCTAGACGGCCAAACTGCCGCGGCGATTAAGAATTTCGCGGGCCAGACTGTAGCCTGCCATCAGCGAGGTCTTCGGATTGCGCGGTGACGGCAGGCCTGCGATTTGCAGTTCAAAATCGCCACAGACCGCGCGGACCGCGATTTCATGGACATTGCGAGAGGCCGTCGGATCGGCGATCAGCCGCACCCTGGTCGCATCGAAGCCGAGGCCTGCGATCGCCACCGTCGCCGCCACATTGGCATTCTGCGGATAGTCGACCGCAGCCTGGCGGGCCGTGCCCTCAAAGAAAACGATCGGCACCGTGATGGCATCGAGATCGACGGCGCGCTCCGCGGCCGTGCCGCGCCAGGCGAGCGGGGGCTTGCGGCCGGAGTAATGGACCGCGTGAAGACCCGAGAGCCGGGCCGCGCGCAAGGCATCGATGCCGCCGACGGCGCCGGCGGGCAGCACCAGCCGCACGCCGTGCCGCTGCGCGCTCGACAGCAAGGCGCCGCGCAGGGCATCGTCGGCCAGCGCCCCGACCGAAATGACGAGGAAGTCGCAAGCTTCACCAAGGACGATTTCGCCATATTGCCGGACCGCCGAATGACCGGCGCATTCCGCGACTATTTCAGGGGCGCTGGCCATCAGCCCCCCGATATCGGTATGCACGGAGGTGGTCTGCGCCACCTTCAAGCCCGCGCGCTCCAGCATCGCCGCAGCGGACGCTTGCGCCGCTGGCCGCACCAGCAGCCCGATATGTTCCAGCGGATCCGGCAGCTCGCCGGCAAGGGCGGAAAGAACCGTCTCCGCCATGCCGCCGGCACCGATGATCCCGAGACGCCGCAGGTTCATTTGACGCTTCCCGCCGCACCGGCTGGCGGACCTGCGAAACGCTCGGCAAAGGGTCCGATGGCAACCATGTCGATCTCGATCATGCGCGGCCCGCGCGACGTCAGGGCCTCGTCAAAGACAGGCGCGAAATCTTCGATGCGGGTGACGCGGACGTGCGGCAGGGCGACAGCCTGGCAGATCAGCGCAAAATCCGGGGTCAGAATATTGCTGTAGACATGCCGCCCCTCATATTGCGCATCCTGGATATTGCGGATGACGCCGTAGCCGCGGTCGTTCATCAGGATGAAGACCACGTCGGCGGCCATTTCAACCGCGGTCGCCAGCTCCCCGATCATCAGTTGCGCGCCGCCGTCGCCCACCAGCGTGACCGCCTTGGCGCCGCTGTCCGCCAGCGCCGCGCCGATGCCCATGGCGATGCCCTGGCCAATGCCCCCGCCCAGCGCATGGACGCCGAGGTGGGGCGCGGCCAACTTCACATAGCGATTGCCGAAAGTGCTGTTGGAAATCGTGACATCACGCACCCACGGATGGCCCCCGGCATGGACGCGCGCGCTGAGCCCATCGGCGAGCACCGCATAGCGACCCAGTGCGCTTCGCAGATGATCTTCTGATTTCGCCCGCGCCCGCGGCAGCGCGGCGAGGAAATCGGAGTCCGTCTTCAGCGTTTCGGGCAGCCGCACCAGCAGGCCCTCGAGCGCCAGCCGCGCATCGCCGGCGACAAACAGCTCGACCGGATAATTGCGTCCCGCCTGAGTCGGTTCAGCGTCGATCTGCAGCAGAGGGCGCGGCAGTTTCATCAGATTGTTGCGGGTCTCGTTGCCGCGCAGGCGCGAGCCAACCACGAGCATCAGATCGGCGGCATCGTAGATTTCCTGCGCCTGCGGCGTCATGTTGAACGCACCCAGACTGCGCGGATGACCCTCAGGCACCACCGCTCGGCCATTGGTGCTGGTGACGGCGCCGAAGCCGCGCTCCATAAGCGCGGTTGCCGCGTCCCCCGCCGCGCGTGCCCCGCCACCAAGCCACAGAAGCGGACGCTTGGCCGCGAGTACCATGTCCGCCAGCTGGTCCAGCAGCGCCGGATCGGGCGAGACCGGCGCGATATGCAGGCGCGCCCTCGCCTGGCGCGGCTCGATCGATTCCCGCTGCACATCCACGGGAATTTCGAGCGTCACCGGGCCGCTCGGCGCGGTGAGCGCGGCTGTGGCGGCGGCAACCAGGACATCGAGCGCCTGCCGTGCTTCCCAGACCCGCATATAGGACTTGCTGACGGCTTTGAGCATGTCGGCCTGGCGCGGCACATCGTGGATCGCGGCGCGATCGCGGTCCATGAAGATGCGATCGACCTGCGTCGTGATGTGCAGCACCGGCGACCCCGCCGTCAGCGCTTCGACCTGCGACCCCGCGGCATTGCCGGCCGCCGTGCCGGTCGAGGTCACCACGACGCCGAGCGAGCGCGACACCCTTGCATAGGCGTCGGCCATGTTCATCGCGCCAGCCTCGCCGCGGGCCGGCACGAAACGGATGCGGCCCTGGCGGGCGATGGCATCGAGGATCGGCATATTATGGATCGAGATCACGCCGAAGACCGTGGTCACGCCGAGATCCGCCAGGCCGCGCGCCAGCGTATCCCCGACCGGTTCGATCGCCGTGCGCTCTTCGGACGGCCATGCATGTTTCATCTGCAACCTGCCCTTCAAATATGCCGCGACACGCCGCCCGAAATTTCCAGGCTGGCGCCGGTGATGTAGCTCGCGGCCGGCGAGCCGAGGAACACGATCGCCCGCGCCGCTTCTTCTGGCCGGCCAAGACGACCAAGCGGAATATGCTTTGACCGCGCCAGATTGGAAAACCAGGCGTCGCGGGTTTCGCTCTTGTCCGCTCGTGCCTCGAAACGGCGCTGCCATTGCCCGGACTTGACCAGGCCGAGCAGGATCGAATTCACCCGGATCTTCGGCGCGAACTCGACGCTCAGCGACTTCAACAGGCTTTGCACCGAGGCGCGTGCCGCGGCGGTGGCGACCATGTGCGGCTCCGGCTGCAGCGCCAGCAGCGAGTTCACGCCAACGATGGCGGCCGCATCGCTGCGTTCGAGCAGGGACTTGAAGCTGTGGATCGGCAAGGTCTGGCTGAAGATCTTAAGCTCCAGCTCCTGCCGCCAGTCCGCATCGCTGGTGGTGGCAAAGGTCGAGACCCGCCCTTGCCCGGCATTGTTGACCAACAGATCGAGCCTGCCGCTGCTCCAGGCCGCCACGGACTGGGCGAAAGCCTCGACTTCGGAACGGACCAGCACGTCGCATCGCTGCGCCAGGATGTCCGCGCCGGGCAAGGCCGCAAGACCGTCTCTCGCTGCCTCGAGACGGCTGAGATCGCGGCCGCAGATGGCAACCCGGGCGCCCTCCTGCAGCAGTAGGCGCGCCGTCGCCAGGCCGATGCCCGAGCTGCCGCCAGTGACAACGGCGATGCGATGTTCAAGACCGAGATCCACCTGCGCGTCCTTTCACGCCGCCACGACGCTCTTGCGTCCGCGCGGCGTCTTCACCGACTTTGACTTGATCGCAAGCTCGGAGGACTGTCCGCGCGGACCGCTCCATCCGAGCCGCTGCGAGATTTCGGTCGCAGCCTTCTTGGTCGCGGCCGCGATCTCGCGGCGGCGCGCGGCGCCGCCGAACTGGACGGTCTGCCCGCTGACATTCATCGCCGCGACCGGCGCGCCGGCAGCGTCGAAGATCGCCGCCGCGACCGAGGAAATGCCGGGCTCGAAATGGCCGTCGCTCCACGCCAGCCCGAGCCTGCGGTCCTCATCGAGCCGGGCCCGCAGCGCGGCGAAGGTCGTCGGCGTATGCGCTGTCGCCGCTTCAAGCCTGACATCCCTGTAAAGCTTCTCGACCCGCTCGGGGGGCATATGGGCCAAAAGGATGCGGCCCATATTGCCGGCATGCGCCGGCAGGCGGCTGCCGACATGGATATTGCTGGCAAAGGCGCGGTTCGGCGTGCGCCGCACGACGAAGACGATCTCGCGCCGGTCGAGTACACCAAGGTGGGCCGAAAGACCCAATTGTTCGGCGAGCCGCGCCAGCACCGGTGTCGCGGTCTGGATCAGATCGCCGGAGTAGAAGGTCCGCGCGGCGATGGCGACCAACCCAAGACCGATTCGCCAGCTCGCATCATCGTCGGCGCGTTCGATCAGCCCCTCCGCTTCCAGCGTATGCAAGAGCCGCAGCAACGTCGTCCGGTTGATCCCGATGGCGCTCGCCGTGCGCGACATGTTGGTCACGCCATCCCCATCGGCGATGGCGCGCAGCAGCCGGGCGGCGCGCTGCACTGGCGGCGACAGATAGTTGCTCTGCGCTGCTTGCTCAGGCATGTCGCGCCTCCCTGATCAATCTTTCCAACAGACGCGCGGTCGCGACCGGTTCTTCCTGCGGCAACGCGTGCCCGGTGGCCGCGATTTCTTCATAGAAAGCGCGTCTGCCAAGCGCGGCATAGAGCCGCCGCGCGCCCGAAGGCGGCGTTACAACATCCTCGGCGCCGACGGCGACGCCGGTTGGCGCCGCGATCGCCGCGGCATCGGCGAGCAGATCGCCCTGGCCGAGCGCCCACACGGCCTGCGCATAGCCCTTCGGATGCAGCGCCGCCATCGCGGCGCGGGTTCGCGACAGAACGTCCGGCTTGGTCTCGGAACGATGCAACAGCCTCGGCGCGCGGCTCGCCGCGAAGGCTTCCGGCCCCAGCCGGTCGAGATCGTCGATCCGGCTTTGTACGTTCGGCGGCAGGCTCCCGCCTCGGGGCACCTGATACCCGAGGGCCGGCGACAGCAACGCGAGCGCAGCGACATGCTCCGGGTAGGCGGCGGCAAAACTTCCAGCCAGCAAGGCGCCGAGCGAATGCCCGATCAGCACGATGCGGTCCAGTCCCATGGCATCGATCACCTTCGCGAGCACGGCGGCATAATCGATGGGGCGCGGCTTCGCGATAGCGAGCGGCTCGGATCCCCCGTACCCGGGAGCATCCCACGCCAGGACATCGAGCGAGGGATCGAGCACGTCCATCAGGGGAGCAAAACTATTGGCATGGCTGCCGATGCCATGCAGCAGGACCAACGCAAGGCCATCCCGCGAGCCGGAACGACGCAGGACGTCGATGCCGGCGACGCGCATAACGACCGGCGCGGTGGTCGGATGCGAACTCATGTGAAGACAAATCCGGCGTCGACCGGCAGCGTCTGTCCGGTCAGGGCAAGCGCCCCTGGGGTCAGCAGAAACACGATCGTCGGTACAATATCCTCCGGCGTCTGCGCCCCCGGCACTGCGCGACCGCGCTCGTAAAGCGCATGGCGCTCCCTCGGCACATAGTCGGTCGCCTCGTTGCGCAGGATACCGGGGGCCACGGCGGTGATGCCGACGCCGCTTGGCCCGAGTTCCCGCGACAGCGAGCGCGTCATCGCGATCAAGGCCCCCTTGCTTGCGACATAGGCCAACAGGCGCGGCGCGCCCCACAAGGCCGTATCCGACGCCAGGTTGACGATGCGGCCGGTCCCGGATTTGACCAACAGCGGCGCCAACGCCCGTGTCACCAGCCAGGTGCCGCGGACATTGACCTGCATCACGCGGTCCCACACGTCGATTTCGATTTGGTCGAAGGCCGGTCCTCCGATGCCTGTGGCGATGGCGGCGTTGTTGACGAGGCCATCCACGATACCTTCATGGCCTTCGACATCCAAGGCGAGCCGCGTGATGCTTTCGGGATCGCCCAGATCAACGCGGACAAAACGCGCGGCGGCGCCCTGAGCCGCGATCGCCGCCGTGGTCTCGCGCCCTTCGGCTTCCAGCACATCGGCCAGCACGAGGCGCGCGCCCGCGATCGCGCAGGCCTCGGCGATCGCCCGCCCGACGCCGCGCGCCGCGCCGGTCACGACGATGGTGCGGCCGCTCAGGGATCGCAGGCTGGAATTGGCCGTGGGCCGCGTGGTAGCCTTGGGCTGCAAGGTCGTGTCGCCTGCCATCAATGCACCGCACGCGGGATGTAATGCAGCACGCGATGCTCGATGACGGCGACCGCCCGGTACATAACGATCCCGATCAGCGTCAGCAGCGCGATGGCATCGAACACCATGGCGGTATTGGCCTGTCCCTCGCCGAAGGTGATGAGATAGCCGAGCCCGGTCTCGCCGCCGACCAGCTCGCCGACCGTGATCCCGATCACCGCCAGCGTCGCACCGATGCGCAGGCCCGCCATCAGGTTCGGCATCGACGCCGGAAACAGCACTTTCCAGAAAATCGCGGTGCGGCTCATCGAGTAGGCGCGCGCCAGGTTGACGAGGTCGCGATCGATGGTTCGCATCGATTGCAGCACATTGACCAGGATCGGAAAGAACACGATCAGCACCGTGACGATCAGCTTGGGCCAGGCATTGTAGCCGAACCACATGATGAACAGCGGCGCGAACGCCACCTTGGGCGCGATCTGCAGGGCCAGAATGTAGGGCGAAAGAATTTTCTCCCACAAAGGCGATAGCCCCAGCGCATAGCCGCAGGAGGCGCCGAACAGGCTGCCGAGCAGAAAGCCGAGCACCGACATCGCCGCGGTCGAGACGAAGTGCCGGAGCAGATCTTCGTTTTGCCACATCCGCACCATTTCGGTCGCGAGATCGCTGAGGCGCGGGATGATGTATTTGGGCACCCCGAGCGCCGGGGGAAGAAATTGCCACGCCACCAGCACGAGAACCGCGACCGAAAGACTCGCCGCCGGAAGCGCAAGGGATGACGCGCGGTCGCGCCAGGCGACCGTCGCGGGCATGGCTTCAACCGACGAATTCATTGGTGTACAGCTCCTCGATCGGCACCGCGGTCGGGATGATCGCGTTTTCGACGTAGAATTTCTCCACCTTGCGCAACCGCTCCGGATCGAACCGGCCGAGCGCGGATGGCGGATCGGTGCGGTAGGTTTCGGCGGCATACCGCCTGACGATGCGTTCGATCGCGGCTTCCTTGCCCGCCTGTTGCGGGACGGCCACGACGAAATCGCGCGCCGCCGCCGCCGGGTCGGCGATGCAGTCGCGGACGGCGCGAACGATGGCGCGCACGACCCCGCCGACCGCCTGCGGCTTTTTCTTGATGGTCTCGTCGGAAGCCAGGATGGCCTGCGCCATCGCCGGGAAGACGTCATCGATTGGGAAAAAGTCCAGCGGGATGCCGGCGCTCTCGATCGCATCGGACCAGTCCGGGACCGCCATGATGGCATCGAGCGAGCCGGAGATCATGAGCTGGGTGACGCCGGCTGGACCGACGGCCTGGATCTCGAGGTCGGACTTCTTCAGGCCACTGGCGGCGAGCGCGCCGAGCAGCGCGTAATAGCCCGTATCCTGATAGGCGATGACGCCGACCTTCTTGCCGCGCAGATCGGCCAGCGCCTTGATGTTGGCCGCTTTGCGCGATGCGACCTGGAAGATCGGCCGTCCCCCCAACAGCGCGACGCCGCGCACCGCCAATCCGTTGGGCCGGACAATCATGGTGGTTTCGCCGACGCCGCCACCGACATCGGCATTGCCGACGGCGACCTGCTTGGCGACATCGGCGCCGCCGCGTCCGGTCTGGAACACGACGCTGAGCCCTTCGGCGGTAAAGTAGCCGCGCTGCTGAGCCAGATGATGGGGAACGAAGGCCGGCAGTACCGCCGGCGCCGGAAACAGATAAGTCACCTGCTCCGCGGCGAAGGCCCGGCCGACCAGTGCGGGGGCCGCGATCAATCCGGCCGCGAAGGCACGTCGCGTGATGGGCATGGTTGGTCTCCTATCGAACAGCGGTTGACGCTCAGGCATCGATCAGCGTGTCCAGGTGCAAGGCTTCGAACAGATGGGTCATGAGCTCCCGGGCCCGCGGCATCGACTGGCGCGCAAAGGGATCGTCGCGGTGCGGCAGCCCGACGTCGATTTCCTCGACGATCCGGCCCGGCCGCTCGCTCATCACCAGGATCCGATCGGACATGGCGACGGCTTCCGAGAGGTCGTGGGTGATCAGCAGCGTGGTGAGGCCGGAGGTAGCGATCGTTCCGGCAAAACTCCGCTGCAGCACCAGTTTGGTCTGGGCATCCAGCGCCGAGAACGGCTCGTCGAGCAGCAGGATGCTGGGATCGATCGCAAGCGTTCGCGCCAGCGCGGCGCGTTGGCGCTGACCACCGGAGAGCTGGTGGGGATAGCGATCGGCCAATTCGGCGAGGCGGCAACGACGGAGCTCGCGTAGCGCGCGCTTGCGCCGCTCCGCGGCGCTGATCGGCCGTGCCTCCAGCCCGAATTCGACATTGTGAACGATGCTGCGCCAGGGCAGCAGCAGGTCCTTCTGCAACATGAACCCGACATGCGCGCTCGGCCCGAGAACCGGCGCGCCCCCGAGAAAGACGACGCCGTCGCTCGGCCGATCGAGGCCGGCAACCATGTTCAGAATGGTGCTCTTGCCGCAACCGGACGGTCCGACGATCGCGACGAATTCGCCGTCGCGGATCCGGAAGCTCAAGCGTTCGACCGCGGTGAACCAATTGCCCCGCTGCCCGGGCGCAGGGAACCGCCGCGTCACGCCGTCCAGTTCAAGTGCGCTGACGGCTGTCGTCGCTGACATCTTGACGAACCTCTTCGCGTTGCACCTGCGCTCCTCGGCATCCGCCCGAACGTTCGTATTTGAATAGACCGTTCGTAATTGATCAATTGATGGAAGCTTGATAGGGTTTTGTCAAGCGGCGCGACCCGCAGCCCGGGTTCAGCGTTCCCGCGTTCTGGTCGTAGCGGCACTCCACGCTCCTTCTCCTGAAGGAGCATCGCGCAAGCGATGCGTCTCGAAGAATGGCCGCGAACTCCGGCGCAAGCGGCCATCCTTCGAGACGCAAGCCTTCGGCTTGCTCCTCAGGATGAGGTCAGCGAGCTTGGAAACGTCAGGTTTCACGGGCCGCTCACGTCGATGCGCCCTGACCGAGGAGATCAGATGTGCGGATAGGCATTGTCGGCGGCGGCATCGGCGGGCTGACGGCGGCGATCACGCTGCAGCGCGCCGGGTGCGACGTGACGGTTTACGAGCAGAGCCGGCAATACCTGCGTGTCGGCGCCGATATCAATCTCACGCCGAACGCGGTTCGGGCGCTCGACGGTCTCGGCATCGGCGCCGCCGTGCGCGAACCTGCCGCGCGTCCGACGCATCGCATCAGCCGCACCTGGGATAGCGGCGAAGTGACGTCGTTACTGGAGATGGGCGACGAGGCCGAGCGCAAATACGGCGCGCCGCAATTGACCATCCACCGCGCCGACCTGTTGAAGGCGCTGGCGGATGCCTTTCCGGTCGATCGGGTGCGGTTCGGCAAGCGCGTCAGCGCGATCAAACAGGATGCCGACGGCGTCGATCTGCATTTCACAGATGGCAGTTCGGATCGCGTCGACCTCCTGGTCGGCGCCGATGGCATCCACTCGGCGGTGCGCGCAGCGATGTTCGGCGCCGAGCAGCCCCGCTTCACCGGCGTCGTGGCCTTCCGCGCCGTCGTTCCCGCCGCACGGCTGAGCGCTGTTCCGAACCTGCAGGCCTTCACCAAATGGTGGGGACCGAACCCGGAGAGCCAGATCGTCACCTTCCCGCTCAACCGCGGCCGCGACATCTTCATCTTCGCGACCACGGCGCAGCCAAGCTGGCACCTGGAGTCCTGGACCACCCAGGGCAGCGTCACCGAATTGCGCGACGTCTATGCCGGCTTTCATCGCGACGCCCGGGCGCTGCTCGATGCCTGCGACGAGGTGCTGAAGACCGCGCTCTATGAACGGGACCCGCTGCCGCACTGGTCGAGTGGACGGCTCACCTTGCTGGGCGATGCCTGCCATCCCATGATGCCGTTCATGGCGCAGGGCGCCGGCATGGCGATCGAGGACGGCGTGGTGCTGGCGCGGCTGCTCTCCGACCTGACCGATCCTATTGATATGCCCGGGGCACTGGCGCGCTATGACCGCGCCCGGCTACCGCGGACCAGCCGAATCCAGATCGGCTCGCGCGGCAACAACTGGCTGCGCGACGGCGGCAACGCCGACTGGGTTTATGGCTACGATGCCTGGGCCGTGGCGCTGGCTGCCGCCTAAGATCCGGCCGCCGCGCGGGTGGCCTTATCAGGGTGTGTCCGTGACGGCATATTGAAAATACTCGACCATGCGGGCGTCATAGAGGGTCACGGTGGCACCACCGCCGGCACGGCCATGGAAATATTCGTCCGAAAAGGGGTCGAAGCCGGAAAAAGCGATGTCGTCCATGAAGGCGCTTGTGATCGCGACATTGTCTTCGACCAACACGATGCCATCCGCCTCGCAGCGCACCCTTCGGCCCGATTGCAGATCGACAAAACCGTCCGCGGTCGGCTCGATCGGAAAACCCTCGCCCGTCCCCAGCGAATGGATCATGGTCGGGCAGCGGCCGCTCCTGCGGCAGTGAGCATCGACGGCGACGATACGGCGGATGTCGGGCTGCATCGGATCGTCCGCCCTTACGTTCAGGCATGACCCCGGCCGCTTTGATCGAGCGCGGCTATCTGGCGCCGCGTCGTGCCATCGATGCCGCCGGCGATCGCCCATTCGGCAAACAGCTCGGGCTTGCGCTCGAAGGTCGAGGGCTGCCAGTCCTCCGTGCAGAAATCGTCGTCGGCATAGTACTCGACCGGCGCCCCCAGCGGGTTTTCGAAATACCAGAAATAGGCCGACGAGATCGGATGGCGGCCCGGTCCGATCTCGGTGCGCCAGCCCTTCCGGCTCATGGCAAGGCCGCCGCCGATGACCTCGTGGATATCCGATACCGTGAAGGCCACGTGATTGACGCCGGGCCGCCCCGGCCGGTTGAGCATGAAGAGATTGTGATGGGAGCCCACGGCCTGGCAACGCGTGAACACGCCATGATCAGGATATTCATCTGAGATCACGAAGCCGAGACGTTCGGTGTAGAAACGCCGCATTGCCTGGAAGTCGCCGGCAAACATCACGACGTGGCCGATCGTGATCGGATGCGCGCGCTCATGGACCGGCGAGCGCCGATTGACGCGGTTGTGCACGCCGGGCGCGTTGACGGGCGTCGGCGCCACAGCGACCGCTCGGCGCCGGCTCTCACGGAAGGCGATACTCAGTCCATTGGGATCGCGGATCCGGGCTAGGCCATCGGCTCCCCTTTCCACGCCACCGCCCGCTTGCAGCCGCTCCAGCGTCTTGGCCAGTTCAGATGCATTGGCCGCGCCCCAGATCACCTCGCGCACGGTATTGCCGGGCTCGATCGGAGCGGGAAGATCGGCGGCGTCGATCGGGCGAACAATGACCTCGGCGCCATCGAGCGTCTCGTAGACGAGGCGGTCCTTGTCGATCGAAATCGGCTTGACGCCCCAGTCGTCGAGAAAGCGTTTCGCTTCGGCCATATCGGCAACACCGAAGATGACCGCATCAATGCCGGAAAGAGCCACTGTTCGATGCCTCCGAATGGTGAGCCTTCAGCCCCGCTTGACCTTGGAGAGCGGATGATCGGCCGCATAGGTCGGCGTCACCGGCTTGGGCGAGCCGATCATGACCATCATGATTGCCTCCTCTTCCCCCACATTGATCTCGCCGCGATAGAGGCCGGGAGGCACCGAGATGCAGTCGCGTTCGCCGAGCACGGTTTCGTAGGTTTCGCCGTTCTGTTCGACCATCACCTTGACCTTGCCGCGCAGCACGAAGAAGACTTCCTCGGCGTCGGTATGCAGATGCATCGGCCCTTCCGCCCCGACCGGCAGGATCATGTTGGAGAGCGTGAAGTGTTCCGCCGGGATGACGTTGCTGTCGAAGGCGACCCCGGTGCCGCCGGTGCCGATGAAGCGCTTTTGCGCGCGGCGGTATTTGGGGTCGAAATCGGCCTGGAATTTGAGCGCGTTCCAGTCATAGGCGCGCTCGGCGACCCGCGCGACGCGGGTTTTCATCCACGCCTCGAAGCTGGCGCCGGCGGGACGGTCCCAGGAACGTTTGATCGGCGGCGGACTAAGATCATTCATGGTTGGCTCCTCTCCTTCAAGAAATGATACGCAGCGAACGCACGCGCGCAAAATCACGATCATGCGTCACCATGGCGGACGCGTTGATCGCCAATGCGCTGGCCGCTTGAACGGCATCCGCCAGTTTGAGGCGGAGCGACAGTCGTAGTCTCGCAGCGCTTTCCGCAATGTCCACGTCAAGCGCGATCGGCTGCCACGATTCGAGGATCGCACGGTAACGCCTTGCGAGCGCCTCGTCGGCCGCCCGCAGAGGCCCGGTCAGCACCTCGGCGATGGTGATCGTCGTTACGGCAAAGCGGAGGTGGCCAGCTCCATGGGCTTCGAAAAGCGGCTTGAACCGCGGTCCAAATTTCGGGTGTCCCTCGAGGAAGTAGATGATGGGCGCCGAATCGATGAGCAGCAGCGCCTCCTCCGGCAGATTGCTGAAGTCTAACGGCTCCATTCGTCACGCAGCTTTCGAAGCGTGCGGGTACTGTTCGTTCCCCATAACCCCTGGCCAGACCCCGCGACCGACGTCAGAGGCTGCTGCCGAACGGTGGCGCCATAGGCCTCGATCGGCACCAACGCTGCAACAGCACGGCCGCGCCTGGTAATGACCGTCGAATGGCCCTTCTCGGCCGCCTCAAGAAGATCCGGCAGCTTATTGCGAGCTTCTTCCGCGCCTTTACTCAAAATGCGATCCAATGTTTGATTCACAACTGTACAGCACCGTACAGCTCCGGTCAACGGTCCGATTGGGCAGCTTGCCTCAATCGAGAAACGTCAACCATCCCGGCGGCTCGGCGGTGAAGATCTTCGCTTCGACCGACATGCCCGGCGAGATCCAGCGCAGGGCCTCGCCGGGATCATTGAAGGTGATCTTGACCGGCACGCGTTGCACGACCTTGACAAAATTGCCCGTCGCATTCTCCGGCGGCAGCAGCGCGAATTCGGCGCCGGTGCCGCGCTGGATGCTGTCGACGCGCCCCTCCAGCCGCAAGGCCGGAAAGGCGTCGACGCGGATCGTCACGCGCTGGCCGGGGCGAACCTCGGTCAACTGCGTCTCCTTGAAGTTGGCCGTGATATAGAGCGTATCGGGCACAATCGAGAACAGCACCTGGCCGGGCTGCACATAGTTTCCGACTTCGACCGTCTTGTTGGTGACGCTGCCGGCGTCGACCGCGCTGATCCCCGTATAGGATAGATTGAGTTCGGCCTGCTTCAGCGCCGCCTGTTGACGCTCGATCGCGGCCTTCGCCTGCACCCCCTGGGTCTCAATCACGGCCAAGTGCGCGCGCGCCGCGTCGAGCGCCGCCAGGTCGTGTTGCAGCACAGCGCGGCGCTGGCCGATATCCGATTCCGCCTGTTGCAACCGTTCGACGGTGCCGGAACCCGAGGTCGCAAGCTGCTTGTAGCGATCGAGCTGCTGCTGGGCGAAATCGACCAGCGCCTGGTCGCCGTCAACCGCCGACTGGCTCTCGGCGACGATGGCCTGCTGCTCGCGCAGTTGCGCCTGGATATTCTCGGCATTGGCCTGCGCGCTCTTCAGATCGGCGGTGGCGATATCGACGGCGACCGCAAAATCCCTCGGGTCCAATTCGACCAGCAGTTCGTCGCGCGCGACCTTCGCGTTGTCATTGACATGCAGCTTTGCGACATAGGCGGCCACCTTTGGCACGATCGACACCACGTGTGCGTTGACATAGGCATCGTCGGTCGCGACCTGCCAAAGGCCTGGCACATAAAAATACAGCCCGACGGCGGCCACGAGGGCGACGATGCCGCCGACCAGGAGCCGCCGTCGACCCGATGTGCCGGCATGCGGCGGGGTTGACAGCAATGTCATGGCGGGCTTCTCGTCATTTCTTTGCAACCACGGGGGTCGGCGGGATAATTGGAACCAGGCAGAGCGTGACCACCCCGATCAGCGCCATGAACAGAAAGGCATCGGCGTAGGCCAGCGTCGCCGCCTCGCGGCCGCCGGCCTCGGCCAGCAATTTGGTGGCGATCTGGTGGCTCTGCAGGGCAGAATAGCCGCCATGTCCGGCGACGATGTTGGCGGCTGATGCCATCCAGTTCTGCATCACCTCGCTGGAGCTGCGCAAATGGTCGAACAGCCGCGCCGAGTGCAACGTCTCGCGCCGCTCGACCAGGATCGTGAGCACGGCAACCCCGAGCGCCGCCCCGAACTGACGGAACGTCATATAGAGCGAAACGCCATCCAGCAGCTTCTGCTGCTCGATCCTGGCGACGGTGCCGCTGCCGACGGAGGGCAGCAGGGCCGAAATGCAGAGCGCGTAAAGCACCAGCGGCAGGTAGAAATAAGCAGGCGGCGTATCCGTGGTCATCAATCGATGGATCAGCAGCATCGAGGCGATCAGGCAGATCAGCGCGGCACAAATGGTCTTGCGCTGGCCAAAGCGCGCGACGATGCCGACCATCGCCGGGCGGACCGCCGCCGCGGTCAGCGCATAGACCGCCATGACGCGGCCGGTCTGGGTCGCGCTCAGCGGTTGCGCGGCGACGTTGCGCAGGAATTCCGGCAGCATGTAGAGACTGCCGGAGAGGATCATTCCCGTGAATACGCCGATCAGGGCGGAGGACAGCACATAACGGTCGAGCAGGAGTTCGAGGCGAAGCAAGGGCGAGCGGTTGCGCGGGCTGGTCTGCCAGATCGCAAACAGGATCAGGGTTGTTCCGCCGAGCCAGACCAGCATGCGCAGGCGCGGCGATCCGAGCCAGTCCTCGATCTGGCCGCGGCTCAGGATGATCTGCAGCGACACCAGCGTCACGCCGATCAGGACGATGCCCGGCCAATCGGTCGGGCGCCTTGCGGCCTGCGCCGGCCAATCCGGGAAATAGCGCAGCAGCAGCCAGATCGCGGCGGCGGCGTAGAGGAGGTTCGGAACGCAGATCAGGCGCCAGCTGAACTGGTCGGTGATGTAACCGCTGAACAGCATGCCGAGCGCGCTGGACAGATAGAGCATGGTGGAGATGCGCATCAGCGCTTCGCTGCGCATCGGCTTCGGCAACAGCATGTAGACGGTGCCGCGCCACCAGACCACGAGGCCCGCGCCGGCGAGGCCCTGGAACGCCCGCGCCACCAGCATGGTCTGAAAGTTCAGCGAGGTCGCGCTCACGACCGAGGATGCTGCGAACAGCAGGACGGCGCTGATCAGATAGTTTTTGTGCCCGAGATAGCCGGCGAGCCAGACGCAGACCGGCACCCCCAAAAACAGCGCCGAACTATAGACCGTGAGGCTCCAGCTGGCCTCGTCGCCGGACACGCCGAAGCTGCCGGAAAGATCGGTCAGCACCAGGTTCACGCTGTCGGCGGTGTAGAACTCCATGCCGGTGGCGAAGCCGAGGCCCAGCAACAGCATGCGAAGATGCCTTGGGGAGAATGCGGGCAGCGCATCCGCACGGGCCGGGCTCGCGAACGCCGTCGATTGGGTCAGCTCCGTCATCGCAACAACAGAACACTCATGGCTCGTGGTCCAGAACCCGCGCAAGCGCCGGCTCGACGTACATCTTGCCCGCATAAGTGCCGTCTGTCACTCCTGCAGATCGGACCGTGCGGTCAGAATGAACCCGCCGACCAGCCCAGATAGTCGAAGGACTTTCCTTTTGTCGGAACGACAGAGCTCGACGATGCGATGGTCATTTACAGCCGCAAGCGGCATGGCGACTTCTCGCTTGTCTCCGCGATCGCTGACGAGAGAATTTGCTCTCGTCGACGTCAACAAATGTGAAGAGCTCGCCGAGCCAGGGATGATTGATTGAAGCGGGTGCTGAGCGTGCCGCGGCGTTGGACGCGTGCCGCGCACGCGCCGGGCGCCAGAATTTTTCTCGAGCGCCGTAACATTCGCCATTGTCAGAACTTCACTCAGAGATAGTATCGCCTTTTTACATATCAGGCGGATTGTCATGACGAATAATTTTATCCCTTGCCCGGACGGCACGGGCCATGCCGGGGCAGACGACATCGAACACACATGGTGGATCATCCGGTCATCCTCTCCGATCCTGCGTCTGATCGGCATTCTGATTTTGCTCGCGGGGATCATCACAGCCGCACCGGGATGCCGCGCTGAAGAGGCCAGTAACCCGCCTGCTGCCGAGCCAGGCGACGCGGCGACCGGGCAGCCTGCTGCCGGCCAAAGCCCCGCCCGGCCAGCCGCCTTCGGGTGCCAAACAAGCTCCCACGGCAAAACCAGCGTCGACCGCTTTTCAGGAACCGTCTCCTGATTGTGCGGGTGGCGAGGAGTTCAGAAACCTGGCCAATACCACCAACAGCTCAGCCATCGTCTATGATGGCAACCTGTTGCCCGCCGGGACCACGGCCGATTTTGGCCTCACGACCTCGCTTGATCCGAAGGCCCACTATTTTGCGCTTCTGCTTGAAGGCGACACCCGCCCCAGTGACGATACGGTCAGGCATGGCGCCCGCGCTCGCAGGGCTTCCGAGGCCGACGACCTCGTGGTCAAGCACCTGTTGTCGCCGGGCCAGACCATCGTCTCGTATGACGTCCCCAGAGAGGCCGCCGGTTTCTGGACAAAACGCAATCTCTATATCTATCAGTGCAGCAAGCGCAGGCCGCTCAACGTCTCCTACCTGCCGGTCTATGTCAGTCCATTTGAATGGAGCATCGTCTTCACGCTGCTGATCGGTTTTGCGGCCTATTATGCCGCGGCCAAGGCCCTTCGGATCGTCTCCGGCCAGAGCCTGACGGCTCAGCAATCCCTCAATCCGATCCGCATCACCGCCGGTGCCGACAACCGTGGCAGCCTGTCGACACTTCAGGTCTTTTTCTTCACCGTGCTGGTATTCGTCATGCTGGCCTACGTCTTGATGAGAACCGGTGTGTTGTCGGACCTTTCGACAACGGTTCTTGAATTGCTCGGCATTTCCGGCATCGGCGCCACGGCCGCCAAGGGCGCGGATTCCAGCAGGTCCGCCATCGAACCGGCCAACCAGGCGTGGCTGCAGAGCAAGGGATGGTACGACGCGCCGAGCGTTCGTCCCGCCGGCCAGCCGACGTTCTACGATCTGATTTCGAGCGACGGCAATTTCGATGTTTACCGCTATCAAAGTTTCCTGTTCAGCGCGGCGGTAGGCGGCGCGCTGTTCATCGGTGGGATCTCGCAGCTCTCCTCATTTACGGTACCGCAGAATATTCTCGGCATTCTCGGCCTCAGCCAGGTCGTGTACGTTGCCGGCAAGCTGGTCAGCCCGAGCAGTGCCTCGCAAGTCAACGCCTTGATCACCGATCTTCGCAACGCCGAGGCCGACCTTCGTCATGCCGCGCTCACTTTTCAACCGGCGCCTGGCGCGGCGCTGTTGCCCCCACCTGCCAACCTGCAGGAGGCGATCAATCGCGCCGGCACACCGGCCTATGCCGCCTACCTCGACAAGGCCAAGGCGGCGGCGGCACTTTTCACGAAAGCCACCGGCCTGGTTGTCGACCGCCAGAAGCTTGAGCCTTCCGTGATGATTTAGGTCGTCATAGTCGCAAGGAATTTTTTGGAAGCAGCATTTCCGCTTGCGGAGAGGTCGACCGGCGAAGCCAACTCTCCGCGAGTCGAACTCGCGCAGAGAGCCCCTCACCCCAACCCGCTCCCGCGATAGACGCGGGGAGAGGGAGCTAAACCGTCAGCAGCGAGCGGACCAACTCCCGAACGTCGCCGACCGCTTCCAAGGCGTTGATGCGCTGGATCAGCGAATCCGCTCGCTCGGCGCCCAGGACGGGCGCCATCAGGTCGCGCGCCTTGCCGTTCAGGACTTCCGTGCTCGCCGGGTTTTCCTTGGTGCCGGGCGGAAAGCGGGTGAAGTGGCTGACGGTGCGGCCATCGCGCAAGCTCACCTCCACCCGCCCGCTGCGGGGCGCGGCCGGGTCGTTCAGCTTGGGATCGCCGACCACCTGCACGCGTTGCATCACGGCGCGGATCTGCGGCTCTTCCATATGTTCGCGGGAGTGGCTGTTGGCAAACGAGACGGCGCCATCGACCAGCGCCGTGGCCAACAGGTACTGGCAGTTGACGTTCGGCATCGGACTGTTGCTGACAATGCCGGGAGCATCCTCCGGCAGCGCCACGACGATTCGCTCGACATTGTCGGGGCGCAGGGCGAACTCGCGGCGAAGCGCCAGGAACGCATCCAGCGGCGCCTGGTTCGGGTAACCCACCGAATAGGTTTTGATGCCCGTTTCCGAGACGAAAAACCGGCTGCCGAGATCGGCCACCATCGCCTCGGGATGGGGTTGCGACGACAGCGCCTGCAGCGCGTTGTGCCGTCCGCTCAGGACATCGCGCACGCCGGTAAATCCGGCCTGCACCATGGTGACCGCGGTGACGCCGTTGCGGGCGCCCATCCCGCCGATGTCGAAGGCCTTTTCGATGTGGTCGGGATCCTCGACCCAGCTCCAGAGCCCGGAGACCTGCTGCGCCGCATAGGACAGCGCATATCGCATCCCCGTCTCATCAAGCCGAGCGAGCGAGGCCGCCGCCGCCATGGCGCCCATGGTGGCGCAAGGGCCCTCGACGCCGCGATGACTGCCGCGCACCAGGTCCGGTCCCAAGGCGACGACGAAACGGCAACCGACATCGTAACCGAGCGCGACCGCCCGGAGCAATTCCATCCCCGAGCGCTGCTGGCGTTCCGCCACCGCCAGCGCGGCGGGAACGACCCCCGCGCCCGGGTGAGCCTTGGTCAAGGGATCGACGTCATCAGTCTCGTCGGCATGCGCGAACATCCCATTGGCCAAGGCGGCATTGATCGCGCTGGTCTTGATATCGGTGCCGACGACAGAGGCTTCCGGCGTACCGCCCTGCCCGCGCACGAACGCGATCGCCAGCCTGCCGGGATCGAGCCGCGTTCCCGACACCATCGCCGCCAGCGCATCGAGCACGCGATGCCGGGCATCCAGCAGGACGTCGGGCGGCAGGCCGCGGTCCCGCACCGCCACCATGTAACTGGCCAACCGGCCGGTGAGATCGGAAGTCACGGTCGCGGTTGATGTCGGAGCCTCCTCGGCGGCCAGCGCTGTGCCCAACGCTCCGTTGGCCACAACTGCCGAGGCCGCGATCAGACCGCCGGCCCGCTGCAACAGCTGACGTCGCGTCGGCTTCAGGTGAACTTCTGCAATGGATGCGTCGCGGCGATGTTTGTTCATATCGGCACCTCTCGTCATCTATCGCCCTATTTCCTACACCCGGTGGCTCGCAGCCGTCGGGTGGGCAAAGCCAACCGGCCGTGCGAACGCGCGGGCCGATGGCGTGCCCACCATCTTCTCGAATTTTAACACGGTGGGCACGGCGCAAGAGCGCCTTTGCCCACCCCACAACGGCTGACGGCCCTAGGTCACACGATCCGCGCCACCGCCGGCACGCGCAGGAGAACGCCCGCCGCCAGATAGCAGAGCGCGCAGGCGATCGAGCCGGTGACGACGAACTTGACCAGCGCCGGCGCCGCAAGATCACGCCAGGTCACCGCCACGCCGACCAGGATCGGCGGGTGGATGATGTAGATCAGGAAGGCGCGGCGCGCGAGATCGGCCCACAGGCCGTCGAGGACCGCGAAGCGCCGCTGGAAGAAGCACAACAGACCGAGGATGAAGCCCAAAGCGACGAACGGCTCCCAGAACGCGTAAAGCAGGGCTTGCGGGTTGAGGCCGCCCTCGGCACGTCCGGGAAACAGGTGGAAGTGCATATCGAGCAGCCCGGCGAGTGGAAAGACCGGACAAGCAATCCAGGCGATCCGCAACCACACTCGCTTGCGCGCCGGCGGAATGTGCGCGAGCCATTGGCCGTCGGCGGCCGCGCAGCCGGCTGCGAACAGCGCGATGTAGGAGGCGAAATAGCCAAGCTGCAGAAAAGCGACGTTGACGCCGACCGGCCAGACCAGGCGCAGCAGAAATGCCGCAAGGCCCGTGAGGAGCACGCCGGCCAATAGCGCCGCGTTGGAAGGAAACGAGCGCCGGCCCGCCGCGGGCATCGATCGGCGCAGCCATCGCCGCCAGATCAGCCAGAGGGCCGCGAAGATCAGCAAGGCCTCGGCGAACCACAGCGGCCCTGGTTCGAATCGCGCGTGCGTCCAGACATAGGCGAATACGGCGGCGAAGGAGCGCCCCTTGGCGGTCTGGGCGAGCGCGACCGTGAGCGGGTGGAGCAGCAGGCCATAGACCAGCAGGGGAACGCCGAGCCGAAGCAGACGCTCGCGCACGAAGCCAGCCGCGCCATGACGATCGAACGCCGCAGGGGTGAAGTAGCCCGACAGCAGGAAGAACAGGCCCATGAACCAGGCCTGGTTGAGGGTGCAGAACAGGATCAAAAGCAGGCTATCCCAGGCAGCCGACGGCGCGATCTCCTTGTAGTACCAGCCGCCGATCGCGCCATAGGTGATGGCGCTGTGATGAAACACCACGAGCAGCGTGACGGCGGCACGCAGCGCATCGATCCCGCCATTGCGCTGCTTTGCACCGGCCTTCGACGAGCGCTGGGCCGGCTGACCGACGGCGGAATGCACCGGCTGACCGGCGTCATGCGCCTCCAGTGGCAGTCCCCGCGCGGAAAGATCGGTCGTCATCGGTCATCTCCCGTGAACCGGATAGCACAAAAGGCGCGTAAGGTGGGCGCCGCCAACGAACGGGACAGAAAGAAAGCTCGCTCCTTGGGATGAGGTCAGAGCGAGCCTAGATAATAACCTTCAGGGAATCGCTCAACTAGTCGATGCGGATATGACAATTGAGGGATCGCGTCGCCGCCGGAGCGATTTTCATCAAGCCGGGCTTGTCGTTGAATTCGCCGTCAAAATCCGACGGGCTCGCGAACCCGTACCAGGGCTCGATGCAGAGAAACGGGGCGCCGCCAACCTTCGACCAGATCCCGAGGTCGCGAAAACCCTCCCAGGAAACGTCGACCGCGGGACCGCGGTCAGCCGCGTACCGAACCGACCTGCTCGTGGGCCGCTCAAGAATGACCGCATCGTCATCAAACAGCCGTTCCGATAGCGCGAGCACGTTCCCCACGATCGGTGTCGATACCGGCGCAAGCCGCAACAGGCCGTCTTTCAACCGGCGGATCGGCGCGGGCTCCTGGTTGGAGAACGTCAGGCCATACAACTCCTTGCTCACACCGGCAAGCAACGGCCAATTGAATGCGGGGTGTAAACCGATCGACGCGGGCAATATCTCCTCACCGGTGTTGGTGACTTCGACGCTGAGCGAGAGGCCGGTTTTGCTCAGCGCATACGTCACGGTCAGCCGAAACGCGAACGGATAACGAGAGCGGGTTTCCGCGTTATCAGCCAAAACCAGCTTGCAGGAACCTGCGCTGCGCTCCAGCCAATCGAACCGAAGATCGCGCGCAAAACCATGCTGCGTCATCGGAAAAACCTTGCCGCCATGCCGCAGTTCATCGTTCTTCAGGCGCCCGACGATCGGAAACAGCAGCGGCGCGTGGCGCGGCCATTGCGGACCGGCCTGCCAAAGCAATTCAAGCCCCTGGCTATTCTTCAGCGAGCACACCTCGGCGCCCGCTGCCTTGACGGTGGCCGAAATCCCGTCACCGTGAATCATGTGGCTATCGCTGATCATTTTTGCGTACGCTAAAAGCGTTCTGAAGCGGAGGCCGATGCCTGGTCATCGCCACGCCGTCGATGACCTTCAGGCATCACAGATTACCCCCATAGCCGGCATCGATCCATTTGCGCGTAAAGAATAACAGCAAAAAGAGAGTCGAACCAGTTGAACGATTCCGAAGTTCTGATCATATCAGCATGCTCCCCGATCCTCATCCTGAGGAGCATCGCGCGAGCGATGCGTCTCGAAGGATGGCCCAAAAGACGGTGCAAGCGGCCATCCTTCGAGACGCGAACCTTCGCCCTCCGGGCGAAGGCTCGCTCCCAATAGGAAAGCGGAGATGAATGAGGCTCGATCTCGCGGCAGCGGCGGTATGCCCCTTCGCCCCGCTTGCGGGGAGAGGGTTGGGGTGAGGGGCTCTCTCCACGAGTTCAACTCGCGGAAAGAGCCCCTCACCCGGCGCTGCGCGCCGACCTCTCCCCGCAAGCGGGGCGAGGTGGCACCGAACGCGCGGCTCTTTCATACGCAGCGGGTCGGCCCACGCCGATGGCGAACTCAGGATGAGGTCGGAGCAAGTCTCGATCTGATTACCTTCACAGCATCGCTCAACGAGCCAGCAGTCGCTGGCTGATCGACTTTGACAGCCATATGGGTAAAGGGCGATCAGCTCCTGCAACGATCCTGCAACGTGTCTTCGGACAGTTGAGCTAACCGGCCTGAGTGCAGCCCGCGACCGCGATCACGATGGGCGCAACGCCGCCCGCCGCGGCACGTCATTTGGCTGGCGGCTCAAGAGCGAGCACTGCTTTCTGCAGATCAATTGTGCAGCGGATCAATTCCCCAAGAAGACGCTCATCGACCTCAGTGCGTCCTTGGTATTCGGCGAGATTGCGCTCGTTATGGCTCTTGGCAAAAATTCGGACTGCCACAGGATCCAAGCTGTCGACCGTATGGGTAAGCGCCTGAAAAACCGTAAATCGATTTTCCGAACGGTAGCCCTTTTTGGCGCAAAGCGGCGAGGGCGAGAGCGTGTGCGGCACCGTAAGCGAGATCGAACCGGCTTTCGGCGGCAAGGTCTTCATTCTGCGCATCGGCAAGCCGCCTGGTACCGCCATTGATCATGCCATCAAACTCCGCGCGCGTCGGCGGCTCGGCTTTGATCTGCCCAATCTTAGCGAGGTTTTTGGGGTGCCTTTACCCATTGTCGTTGGTGTCAAGAAGTAGTAAGATTTGCTTCCACAAGGGAGCGGAGGAAACATGGCAACCGTTGAGAAAGTAAGCGTGGCGCTGACGAGCGAGCAGATTTCGGCGCTCAAGGCCGCGGTCGACGCAGGTGAGTACGCCACGACGAGCGAGATCGTGCGCGAGGCCGTGCGGGACTGGCAATTGAAACGTGAACTTCGTCATGAGGATATCAAGCGGCTGCGGCAGATGTGGGATGCGGGCGTTGCCAGCGGCTCCGCCGGTGCGCTGGACATGAAGAAGCTGCGTAAGGAGGCTCGCCGGCGGCTGGAGGGGGCGAAGAAAGCCGCCGGCAATGCCGACTGAGCTGGTCTGGTCTAACCAGGCACGCAGCGACCTGATGGAAATCTACGTGATGATCGGGCTTGAACAGCCCACCGCGGCCGAGCGTTATTTCGACCGCATCGAAGCAAAGGCCGAGCTGCTGAGATCGCAGCCGAGGATGGGCGTGCGCCGATCCGATATTCGTCCTTCGATGCGCATGCTGGTCGCGGCCCCCTATCTGCTGTTGTACCGCACCGATCCGGACACCGATGAGGGCCCGATCCGCGCGGTCGAGATCATCCGCGTCATTGACGGGCGTCGGGATCTGCATGGGGTATTCTAGGCTGGCAGGTTGAGCATGATGGATCACCTGCCGCGGATAGATGTCAGCGAACGCCATCTAAATTATCCCTCAGGATGAGGCACAAACGCCGCAGCCGCTTTCCTATTAGTTCGCCACCGGCCTTTGGCCGACCCCCTTGGACGAAACGGGCTGAATAGTGGGTGCCGAAGAGGGGCGACCACAAGGGTCGCCCCTACGTAATTGACAATAACGTAGGGGCGCCCCTTGTGGGCGCCCTGCCCGACCGAAATCGCGGTGCCAAAAATCGGTGTCTTAACCACTAAGTTTCTGTCTAGGAGCATCGCGAAAGCGATGCGTCTCGAAGGATGGCCGCAGGCGACGATCTCGCAAGCGGCCATCCTTCGAGACGCCCGGCTCCGCCGGGCTCCTCAGGATGAGGGCCAAACTCCGCAGCCCGGTGAGCGTCGCCAGGTGCTCGCACTTGTCGACGATCTCGCCCGTAAAGCGCACGGCCGAATCTGCGCCACTGACCGCAGCGATATACTGCGCGATCTCGACAAGGTTGTCCCACGCGCTGTCGCATGATCCCAGATCGCGGCGTCGGACGCCGCCTGCATCGGCGAGGTCGCCGATATGCGCCGCCTCATGCCCTTAGGCGGTGAGCCAGCGGGCAAGGGCTGGCGGCAATTGCGCGTCGACCAGGAAACGCATCAGACCATGCGCAGCACGGGATGGTTGCTCTGCCGCGCCGCGTATTCGAGCGCGGCGATGATGTCGCCTTCCTCAAGCAGCGGATAATCGGCGAGGATTTCCGCGCGATCGGCGCCGGCGGCCAGCAGGTCCAGCACGTCCTTCACGCGGATGCGCAGCCCGCGCAGGCAGGGACGGCCGCCGCACTGGCCGGGATCGACGGTGATTGGGGCGAGGCGATCTTGAAGAGATCAACGATGGTTTTTTCCGGCGAATAAATGGAAACGCGCCCTGGCGCGCTGGCGTTACCAGGAACACGGCGAGGCCGCCGAACTTAATCCGCTCGGCCCTTTTGTTTATCTCAAAAATGAGATATGTACGGGCATGTCTTGGCGCGTCGAAATCCTGAACGATATCGTCGTGGCCGAGATCGCGGCCCTCCCGGCCGACATGCAGGCGCGGTTTCTGCGACTTGCCGAGCGCATCGCCTCGGCCGGGTTGGAAAGCCTAAGCGAACCGCATGTGAAGCACCTGGAGGGCAAGCTGTGGGAATTGCGACTGACCGGCCGCGACGGAATTGCCCGCGCGCTCTACGTCGCGGCGATCGGCCGAAGGGTCGTCGTGGTCCGTGCATTCGTGAAGAAGACGCAAAAGACCCCGCGCGTCGAAATCGAGCTCGCGCTGCGGCGGGCAAAGGAGATCACATGAACATCCCGTTCGAAAAGCTAAAGGCGCGTCTGCTGACCAATCCTAAGGTCAAGGCCGAGTATGAAGCGCTCGCTCCGGAGTTCGAGATCGCCGGCGAGCTTCTCAGGGCCCGCCGGAGGGCGGGCCTCTCGCAAGCGCAACTGGCTGCGCGGATGGGGACCAGCCAGTCCACGATCGCCCGACTTGAAAGTGGTCAAACACTTCCGAGCACGAAAACGCTTTTGCGCTACGCCGAGGCGACCGGTAGCAAGTTTCGTGTGCGGCTGTCGGCGGCTTGATTCGGTATTCACGCAATTGGCGGCAACGGCATTGCACACAATCGTAAAGTGGCGCGCCCGAAGGGATTCGAACGCCTGACGTCCAGCTTCTTGTGGATGAAAAACCGCTTCCGAAATGTACGAGCAGCCGAACTTCACCTGGAACCAGGAAAACTACCAGCGCGACCCGCAACGAAGCACACTGGACCTTGTTCGATCCTGCGGCCGGTGCCGATCGCAGGCCTATTCCACGGGCAGCGCTGTGAACGTGACCCCGCCCTTGGCATCTCAGCCGCGCCTATCGAACGCAAGCGTGATGGCGATCGTCGCAGGCCGTCGCGTCCTGTCCGCTCGTCCTCATCACCGAAGTACGCAACAAGATCGCGGGGGCTTCCGACCAAATTGACGACCTCGAAAATGTCGCGTTCGATACCGGAGGGCATACCGCGAAAGAAGATCAGATGGTTTTTGAACGGAATGGAGCGGATGTCCGGCCGCAGTTCAGGGCGAGCGCGACCCAGCAGTCCGGTGAGCGTCGCGAGGTGCTCGCACTTGTCGACGATCTCGCCCGTAAAGCGAACGGCTGCATCTTCGCCACTGACCGCGGCGATGTATTCGGCGATCTCGACAAGGTTGTCCCGCGCGCTGTCAAGGAAACGAAGGTGGGGCACTTACGTGCGTGTCTTCAACCGGTCGGCAACGGCACGGCGCACGCCATCCGCGCTGTTGGCGCCTCCCCGCGCAATGGACGCATCGAGCGTTTCGCGGAGGGCGGCCCGCTTCATCTCATTGATCGCGAACGAAATCCCATCCTCGTGCGTGGCGAAACGCCCGCTTGCGATTTCGGCTTTCAGCCAAGCTTCCTGGTCGGGCGTCAAGGTGACGTTCATGCCGAAACCATAGAGATATTCGAATCAGCTTTCCAGTCGGAAGTCCCTATCCGCCCACTTTTGGTCCCGGGGGCCGAGAAAGCCGCTTCCGAAATGGACGCGCAGCCGAACTTCATCCGGGAACCAGCAGGAGAAAACCGGGACAGACCACTATTATTGCAGTTTCCGCGGAAACAGCAAACTCGTGGTCTGTCCCCTATTTCACACAACCTTCTTCGACCTGCTTAAGCGGATGATAGAAGACTGGGCCGACTATTGCGACCGACCCTCCAGCAGCGTTGACACAGTCGTGGCGTTCCGGGCCCAGTCATGATGCCGGAGCAGGACTACGGCGATCCTTGAGAAGAAAATAGAGGTTGTCATGGCGGCGAGTGGCGTCATATCGCGCGCAGTAGTCGGCGAAGATCATGGCCGCATCCTCCGGCGAAAACTGGTCTACGCGGTCGCGTAGCCCGATCGAAGGGCTATCGTGCAAGGACTCGGTGATAGTCTCAACATTGCGCATTTTGCACTCCATAGGTGATGAAATTAAGTCGCGCGGAAAGTCTCTACTTTAGGTTGTCAAAGCGACTAAATTATGGCGCGCTCCCTTTCCTGAAGCGGGAGGCGCACTTCCCTCGCCATTTCTTTGAGCTCCTGAAAAACGAGTTCAGGGCAAGATAGGAGCAGTCGCGCGTCTTTCGTCTGTTTGAATTGCTCGTCTTCCCACGACATCTTTTCTCACCACCTTATCAGCAGCCGAATGCTTATCGTGCTTCTGCAATATCCGCTCATGTTGCAGATCGGCGTTATCGGCGACGTGCTTTGCGGCGGTAGCGGTCCTTCCCCCCTCGTTCCGACGCGCCACGCTATCGTTTTCGCGATTGCGTGGTTTGAACCACGACACCCTCAAATGCGGTCACTGAGGTTACCTGATGTTGCGGCGCCGCCAAACGAGGGTCGTCCGCGGCTAGGCACATAAAACTTACTTCGGCTTTCGGGAAATTGCCTATAACGTAGGGCGGTCCAGCCTCTTTCGAATCCGTGACGAGCAAAGTCTTGTTCCGAGAGGCGCAAAATTGTCCCGCTTCCGTCAGCGCTTCGCCCTTCAGGGTCCCTGATCCGGAAAATCCGGATGCCGCTTGCCGTGAAACCACGAAGGAGTCAGGCCCCGTAGGGGCTACTCCCGAATTGGCTGCGCAGCCGGCAAGGACCGTGCACGCAGTCACAAACGCAATCCGCATGTGCTTTCCCCCAGTTCTTGATGCAAGTCTAATACAGGTCGTCGCTGTGAAGCTCGTCTGGTTCTGTCGTACCGGGAAAATGCAGCCGATAAGCCTGCCCTCGCGTTACAAACCTGTTGGCAGAGGTGACGAATCCCTGATCTTCTCCATGTGGTTGTTCGCCCTCATACCCCTCCATCGCTCGAAGGGCGCGGATAGCATCATTGTGCCGGTGGCCTCTGACGATCTCGCCATCTGAAGCACGAACGGCCGCGCAAATAACTATTTCAGCCGGAGCGGCGTGTGAGTTCATGGTAGCCATCGCGCGCGAATGTTGCCTTGAAATTGCTTATTGGCTCGCTTCTGGGCGAGCTCACCTCTATCGAAGCCCGCCCGAAGAATACGACCGCCCGAATTCGCTCCTAGGCTGTATCATTCAGTTAGCCTCAAACGCCGCTTATACGGATAAGCGAACTTGTCAAGCGCCTGGGTCGAGCTCGAAAACTGCAGTTGGGCCCGGCCGAGGCGCTAACAAAAGGCCATCCGTGCGAAACGGCGCCGGACTGGACGCCGGTAACTGCCGCGTCAAACCAAGGCCAGATCAACATGGACATTTGCCCTTGGTTCGATGCGCCGCAGGCCATCGAAATCTTGTGGGACGCTCTTCGTCCCGGTCACCCTCTTGGGGCGCAGGGGAGCGATGCTCGCCGTTCTTCACGGCGTTGACCGTGCAGCCGCGCCCGAACCTCGTTCCGGCACGCAGTCGCTAGACTGACAAGCCATTGTCACGCATCAAGACGAACTGCTGGAACAAAAAGTAAATGGGGTCAGAGTTGACTTTTTCACGGCTAACTCGCTGGGCCAGGACCTCTACGACCGACCCGGGCGCACGCGGGTCGAGCGGCAGATCGGCTATCGGGCTCTGTCCGGCGACGCGCGCGATGCCGGCTTGATGGACGAGTTACGCGCTGCGACGAACAACGGTTGGGCGCCCGATGATCAGCGCTTCAAGCGCGAGATCGCCAATGCGCTGGACCGGCGCGACGCGCCTCTGCCCTGGGGACGGCAGTCCAAGCCGAAAACGCCGGCTCGCCGGCCAAGTCGAACTCTAATTCCACTCTGACCCCAATTCCTGCAGTCCAAGGCTTTGGCATGCGGACTTGTCGACCTTGCTAACGCTCCGATGCGAGGCTGAAGACGCCGTCGAGAAAATCGATCCCAATCGGCTGCTGCTGGATTACGATTCGGAGGACGGGGTACCCTTTTGAGGACAGCGCGCCTCAAGGGTGCCGCCGTCGCGAGTCAGGTAGTTGTCGACCCGCTGCTGCGACAACTTGATCGTATATCTCCTGCGAAACCGATCAAGCTGCTCTTCGGTCCCCTTATAACGAACGAAGGGTATTCCCACCTCGGCAGGCGGCGTGATCTCATAAAGCTCACCGTCACCGTATTCCGCAACCGAATGAGCAGCGACGGTCCAGTCTGGACCACCGGTCAGAGACGGCGGAAAGATCAGGTGACCGTACACGTGCCGATAACAGGCTTGCCTGGAGACTAGCGTCGCGACGTTGGAGTGGCAGCTACCGGGCTGAGGCATCCATCCATCGTCTACAACACCGACTTCGGGTGTGTAGGAGGCAGAGACGGGGTGTTCCGTCTCATTAGGCATCCGCCTGATTGCATCGAGCGCAAGCTCGGTAAGATCATCATCGTCGGCCATAGCTAGTTCAGCTCGAACTCGCCCAGCCGATACTTGACGACCTTGACCGCGACGACGCCGCCTTCCGAGAGCTCTTCAATCAAGTAGTCTTCATCGCTCTCACGGGCCGCCCAAACTGCCTCATCGAGAGTCTTGAACAACGTGGCCTTAAACCGGTATGGCGCACTGGAGCGCTGAATCAGCCTGTGCATTGGTCCCCCCATCGATGCCGCCTCCCCGGAACACATAGGGATTGGAGCGCTCAAGGCGGATAGGCTCTCCAGATTATTATTTTTTTCGGCCCTCAAGGTCGCCAATGCCATCGACGGCCTTTCCAATCCTCAACCATCTGCTTTCTATTGGAGAAGGCTGGCATACTGGAGGCCTTTTGGCGAGAGGGATCGCACCAAGCTTAAAGGCAACAACCTGTGGGCAAAAACGTCAGCCCGTTGTGAGAGGTAGCGGCACATGCTAGAACAAATCGGGAACCACACTAGGACGCTAGGTGGAGTAGACTAGCTGCTTCTGGTTGCGAGATTAAGCACTCCGATGTCGAACACCAACCTAGTCCGCGCGAGCCGAGACGGCGATCAATTCCATTACCTGTGGGCAGCCCGACGCTGCTTGAAGCTGCTATCTCCCGACAGCGGCTTAGTGACCGTGACCATTGAAGGCCCATCACCGGATGAACAAGGTAGCCCAGTCGAAGCTGGTGAAGAACTTATCGACATCGCTGAATACTTCGGCAGCGAAAATATCACGCAGGCCCGCTTGGTCCGCTACATGCAACTCAAGCACTCCACGGTGCGCGTGAATGATCCATGGACGGCAAGCGGGCTGGAAAAAACAATCATTGGCTTTGCCAAACGCTATGTGGAGCTTCAAAAAACTATCGCCCGCACGGAATTGGCAAGCAAACTCGAATTCTGGTTTGTCACGAACAGACAGATAAGTGCGGATGTGGCCGAAGCGGTTGCAGATGCAGCGAACGAAACGGCAGCACGGCATCCCGGCGAATTAAAAAAATTAAAAAGATTTACGGGCCTAGCGGGAAGCAATCTCGCAGACTTCTGCAAGCTTCTCCGCTTCGAGGATCGACAGGACGACTACTGGGATCAGCGAAACATCCTCTTTCAGGATGTGAGTGGTTACCTTCCCGATGCCGATGTAGATGCGCCGACGCAGTTGAAGGAGCTTGTGACGCGCCGCGCGCTTTCGGAAGGTGAGAAGAATCCTGCCATAACCAAGATCGACGTGCTGCGAGCGTTGAAAACGGATGAGCGCGCCCTCTTCCCAGCCGAATGTCGCATCGCCAATGTCGACGATGCAGTCCCACGCGGGCAAGAGCCCGACCTTCTCCGGAGGATTAGAGAGGCCAATGGGCCGGTGGTTGTACATGCTTCGGGAGGTGTCGGAAAATCGGTATTTGCAACGCGAATAGGCCAAGGTCTTCCGCCGGGATCGGTCTGTATTCTCTATGACTGCTTTGGCAATGGCCAGTATAGAAGCGCGACTGGATATCGGCATCGGCATAAAGACGCACTGGTTCAAGTCGCAAACGAGCTAGCCGCAAAAAGTCTCTGCCATCTCCTGATTCCGACCGCGAACGCCGACGCCGGAGCATATGTGCGGTCGTTTGTTTACCGGCTCGACCAGGCGATAAGGCTGTTGTGTTTAGCCAACCCGGATGCGCTGCTATGTGTTGTGGTCGATGCAGCCGACAATGCCCAGATGGCTGCAGAAGAGATTGGCGAAGCGCGTTCGTTCGTGAAGGATCTAATTCGCGCGAGTGTTCCAGACCGTGTACGGCTCGTTTTTTTATGCCGCTCACATCGTCAATATTATCTTGATCCACCGCCCGATGTGATTGCGCTAGAGCTGAGCCCTTTCAGTCGCAATGAGACGCAAGTGCTGTTGCGCCAAAACTTTTCCGACGCGAGTGAACGCGATGTCGACGAATTTTATCGATTAAGCTCGCATAATCCGCGCGTGCAGGCGTTAGCGCTGTCACGGGGATTACCTCTTCAAGAGACATTGCGGCTGCTAGGACCAAACCCTACGAGCGTCGAAGATGCCATTGCTAGCCTTTTGGACGACGCTATAGCAAAGCTCAAGGATGCCTCGGGTCCGATCGAGAGAGAACGGGTAGAAGAGATCTGTGCGGGACTAGCCGTATTGCGGCCTTTGGTCCCGATTGCTGTTTTATCGGCGATGTCGGGAGTTGAGCGAGAGGCGATCAAAAGCTTTGCGTACGACATAGGCCGGCCGCTGCTCGTTACCGGAGAGACCATTCAGTTTTTGGACGAGCCAGCCGAAACCTGGTTCCGGGATAAATTTAGGCCGACGGCAACCGGGATGGCTGCATTCATCACCAGTTTAAGGCCGCTGGCAAGTCAGAGCGCGTATGTTGCTTCGGCGCTGCCTCAGCTCATGCTGGAGGCCGGACAATTTTCTGAACTCGTCGATCTAGCGCTTTCGTCGACCGCCCTTCCGGAAAGCAGCCCACTTGAACGGCGCGATGTCGAATTGCAGCGGCTGCAATTTGCGCTGAAGGCTGGACTTCGGACGCAGCGCTATGTTTCGGCGGCCAAGCTCGCGTTAAAGGCAGGAGGTGAGACCGCAGGCGATAAGCGTCAACGCAAGCTGATTCAAGAAAACACCGATCTTGGCGCGGAATTTCTTGGAATCGACCTCATCCAAGAAATCGTCTCCCGCCGCACGTTTGGTTCCGGATGGGTTGGTTCTCATCACGCTTACGAAGCGACACTTCTGTCCGGAAGGAAAGAATTATTAGGGGACGCGCGGAGTCGTCTTCGGATGGCACATGAATGGCTGCAAAATTGGAGCCATCTGACGACTGACGAACGCAAAGACAAGTCAATCTCGGACCCCGACATCGTCGAACTTACGCTAGCTCACTTCAACATTCACGGCCCAGCAAACGCCGCAAACAGCCTCAGAGGCTGGACACCTCGGGACGTATCTTTTCGCGTCGGCCGCCGTATCACTCGCCGGTTGCTTGATCACGGGCGCTTTGCGGATATAGATGAATTCAGTCGCGCAGCCGGGAACAACCTCTGCCTGGTGCTCGCCATCGCTGTAGAACTTCGAAAGCTTCGAAAAGCACTGCCTAGTGAGGTGACGAACCGCGCGCTCCGCCACCTTTTGGATGAGCGCATTAAACTTCCCGGCCGCGGTGGTTGGGATGACACGCAAGCATCACTTGACGCGATCACGGCGGTCCTGGAAGGCGCATTACGGAATGGGTTGTGCTCACACGATCAGGCTGTTGCGCTGCTTTCTCGATACTTGCCCGCGGATCCTCCAAGAGGCTTGCCGTCGCGATACTCAAACGCAAGATTTCCGCTACTGAGAGCGTATTGCTTGCGAGCCGCCTTGCTCCGCCAGGATGTTGCGCTGATTGATCTGGCGCACGCCGAGCTCAAGGCCGAAATTGAAAGGAAGAATCAAAATTCAACTTCACAGGACCTTCAGGAATTCCAAGAAGCCATTGGCGCGCTATTGCCATGGCACAAGCTCTGGGCTGCTGTCCTGCTTGATCGCGTCAAGAGAGAAGCCATCGCAGGTGAAATAGAGAGGACCCACGAGGCGTCGGCGAAAGCGGAGAGAGTTCACTATCGGGATGAGTCCCAGACGTCGGATGAAATAGCGCTTCTGTGGATGGACATCCTGTGCCTGACCGATACAGCGAACGCCAATGCGCTGTCTGCCTTAAACGATTGGAAGGATAAGCTCAAGCGCCCACTATTTACCCCTACGCTCAATGAGCTCTGCCGCCTATGTGCGCAGAGGGATGATACGAACTCCGCCGCCCTCGCTTATGCCGTAGAGTCATACACTCTAACGAAGGATGAGCGTTTAAGCGCCGAGTCGAAATCAGAAGGTTATCTTGAAGTGGCTCGCGCGGTCCTGACCACGAGTAAAGCCGACGCTAAAGCTTACTTTGACGAGGCCGTGGCGGTCGCAGGCAAGATCGGCGACGAAAACTTGGTGCGCTGGGATGCCATTCTCGATCTCGCGGATCGAGCTTCGCAGTTGGACCGACCGGCCCCTGCGATTGCTTACCAGCTCTCGCGGTGCGCGGAGTTAACATACGACTACGTCGATCGCGACAAGCATTTCAACTGGGAAGATACCGTTGTAGCGCTCTGTGGGTTATGTCCGTCTTCGGCTATAACCATTTTGAGCCGGTGGCGAGATCGAAAATTTGGCCGGCCCGGGCGCTTATTGCCGGTGATCCTGAAAGACTTGATCGAACGCAACGTCGTCGATCCGCGCGACGCTCTGCCTTTGATCGGATTTCGTGCGGAATGGAACTACGGTGAATTGCTCGGTACCGTTTTGGCGAAATGCGAAAAACATGCCGAGAAGGCCCTGATGAGCAGGGTTCTCTTTCGCTATGCGCAACTCTCCGACTTTGAATCCTCATCCAGTCTGGGAAAGATTCGAGTGGTTACCGCTGCACATAGAGTGACCTTGGATCGCTTGGAGCAGGCCATAGCCTTCTCCGTCGAACAAGAAGAGGCGCGCAAAAGAAAGGCTCATCGTGATGAGATCATGTCGGGCTCGACCGAGGAGACGCCCGCACGGGATTGGAATGGCATCTTCGCAAGGAAGGACCTGACAACGGCTGACGGTATAGCGCAGGCATACGCGGCATTCAGGCGCACCGATACGCCTTGTGATCACAAGGAGTTCTTCGCGGAGGCCATGCGGCGGGTGCCGGTAGGGTCAGAATCCGGTTTTGTCGAAGCCCTCGCCGCGACGCCGGAACTTGGGTTCTACAGCCTTCGGGATTTTTTGGGACAGATACCGGAGAATTGGAAGGTCCGTCCGGCCATCACTCATTCTTTGGCAAACACAGTGAAGGTGTTCTGCCGTCGCTATTGCATGGCCGTGAAGAAGAGCCGCTATTACGAGATGTTTCCATTTGACCCGGTATTAAGCCAAGCCGGTTTGAACGAAGCCGCCATTGCCGACGTAGTCCTTTCCGCGATCGGAGAAGCGCCTGATCTTATCGAAACCGGCCGGCTGTTTTCGCTGGTGGGGCTCATCGCAACCAAATTGTCGCCAGATCAAGCTTTGGAGGTTCTCACTTTTGGCCTCGATCTATTCAACCCTGTCTTGGAGGACAAGGATGGTGACGGACCTTGGCGAACAGAACTTTCACCGCCGAATGACATTCGGGAATCAATCGCAGGCTTTATTTGGGGAGCCCTGGCAGCGCCTGCGGCCCTTCTGAGGTGGCAGGGTGCTCATGCAGTCCTCGAAGTCTGCTGCTTGGGACGAAGTGCTGTTCTGGCGCACCTGATAAAGATAGCTGCGACTCAAGAAGGAGGTCCCTTCGTAGATGCGAGGTTGCACTTCTATAGTTTTCATGCGCTTCAATGGCTGCTAATTGGGTTGGCTCGTGCAGCACTGGACGCTCCCAACACGATCGCACCGCACGCCAAACAGCTTGTTGATTGGGCATTGAATAACCAGCCCCACGTGGTCATTCGGGAATTTGCGGCGCGTTGCGCCCTTCAGCTGATCGCGAGCGGTGAGCTAGCCGACGCCGACGGGCTTTCGGATCGTCTAAAGGGTGCGAATAAATCGACCCTGGCCGTCATCGATTCGAAAACCTATCAGCGCAACAATACGCGCAAACAGGCAACGGCCGAACTTAGCGGCGATGATCGATACTACTTTGGTATAGATATCGGACCTTATTGGTTTGATCCGCTCGGTCGTGTGTTCGCTCTGCCGCAGAATGCTATCGAGGCCGAAGCACTGAAAGTCATTCGAAACGACTTAGCGTTTACGGCGAGCGGGCGATGGGATGAGGATCAGCGCGCCCGGCGCAACCTCTACGAAGAGCGACACACCTACCATTCGCATGGTTCCCACCCCCGCACTGATACGGTTCATTTCTATCACGCCTATCATGCGTTGATGATCGTTGCAGGGCGATTACTGGCGAGCACGCCGACGCATAGAAATCCGGAATACGGTGAGGACGATAAGTTTCGTGATTGGCTTTTGCGGCACGACCTGACGCGGAACGACGGTCGTTGGCTTTGGGATCGGCGCGATCCTGACCCATTTGAGAGAGGTGAATGGCTGTCCCGCGGCAAGGAACATCCTGATCACCGCACCGTAACCGATAGCGACTTCCAGGAAGCGTTGCGCTCAGGCTCTGAGCTGAATCTCAAGGGTCATTGGACACAAGCTGATGAGCATAGGGAACAATCAACTCACATTTATAGTGCGTTGGTTTCCCCCGATAAATCAGAGGCGTTGTTGCGCGCGCTGACTACGTCAAAAGATGTGCACCACTATCTGATCCCCGACGCAGACAATGAAATGGAAATCGACGTGCCGGGATTCGAGCTAAAAGGTTGGGTCGTGAGTTACACCTATGGATCAAGGCTTGACGAACGGGACTTCTGGGCTGGCGGGGTTTCTTTCCCCCCGCCGAGACCTGCTCCGTTCATCATCGAAGTCATGGACCTAACGACCGACGCTGATCAGCGCTTCTGGAGGGATAAAAGCCAAACTCAGGTCATCCAGACTGAAGTTTGGGGTTACTACGATGAAGGCAAGGAACATGTGCGCAGCAACCCCAACCAGGGTAGCCGCCTTAAAGCGTCCATGCCATTTACAACAAACATGTTGGCGAAACTGAATCGCGAGCTCATTATCGAAGTTCAAATCGAGCGGAGGCGCCGCTACCAGCCGTATGAAAGAGGCCTTGTCGACGATGATGAACGGGTCTCAACACGAGCCAAACTTTATCTGGTCAATCGCGATGGAAAAATCCGCACAATCTGAAAAGATACTGGATCTCGGCCGCAAGCTCGTTGAAGAGCTTGGTTTGGTCGACTCCAACGACACGCTTGGCCGATGGATGGCACATCACGTCGCTGACCTAATATTCAAAGCTGAGAACGCCACGGGAAGCGACAAGGTCACGGCTCAGACAGAAGCTTTCGATTCAATCTTAGCGTTATGGAAACACCGTTCGGAATTTCCGAGCGGTAAGCGACCATATGAAGAATTGGAGTTGGTCATTCGGACCGTCGCAAGCCTTGATCCAGAGGACAATACACCGCGCTACTACCGCCTGGCGCGCCCTCCGAAAGACGAAGCAGCGGGAAGCTCCGACCAGGAAAAATGGCTCCGTTCAGCTGAAGGCCTGGATAACCTGGCGAAGGTGCTGATTGGATTTTGCCTTGCAGAGGCTGGGCGGGCCGCAGTCGACAGATCGAAGGAATGGGTGACGCTTGCCGAGGAAGTCGGCAACGAAGGCCCGTACGAAATTACTATACGTTTTTTGTCGAGAACCGAGGAGTTGAATAAGCCCCCTGATCCTCATGCCAAGCAACGAAAAATTCTCGCTGACAGAATAAAGCGCATGCGGTCATTCATTGGGCTCGCAGAGTCTGTCACAGAAACGCTTGCAAAGCGTCTCGAAGAGCTTCCGGCCGTGGAAGAGCCCGCTGGTCCGGTAGGGATTGATCTGTCCGCACCGCCGATACTACCCAACTCATTCGAGAACGATTAGTCTGAGTTGCTTTAGGGTGCGCGCTGAGACGATTGTTAATGTCAGGTTTGCGCTATGAGACTTTGGCCTCACATTCCTGAAGATGTGTCGAATGGTTTCGGGGTGCAATTCATCTTCTAGTCAATTGGTTTTCAACGAACTTTTTTGGCTGGGGCGGGAGGATTCGAACCTCCGTATGGTGGAATCAAAATCCACTGCCTTACCACTTGGCGACGCCCCAATGACTGGCGGGAAAGCGGCAGGGCGGGCCTTGGCGCCGCTTCCGCCGGCCCCGCCGGTCTATAGAGAGAAGGGAGCCATTTCAACCGGCTGGAACCGGAACATTTCGCGGCCTCGTGAGGTGGCGGGGCTTGCGCTGGGGGGCGGCTTGGGGCCTGGAAATGGGCGGCGCGGGGCTGCCTCCACGCCGATTTCGGCTCGCTTGAGAGTTGAGGGATCGGCGGTTTCGTGGGAAGACGGCGCCGTGCCGCTCCCGTGAGCTTGTCCCCTGCCCTCAGCGAGATCCAAGGCCATGACCTACCGCGCCCCCATTCAGGACATGCTGCTCTCCCTCCATCACGGCGCCGGCCTGCAGGCCGCCGTGCAGGCCGGCCATTACGGGGATTTCGATGCCGAGATCACGGCCGCGGTGCTGGAAGAGGCCGGCCGGTTTGCCACCGACGTGCTGGCGCCCCTGAACAAGATCGGCGACAAGAACGGTATCCGGCTCGCGGACGGCCAGGTGACCACGGCGCCGGGCTGGCCCGAGGCTTACCGGCGTTGGACCGAGGCCGGCTGGAACGCGGTGTCGGGGCCGGAGGCTTTTGGCGGCCAGGGGCTGCCGCTCGCGGTCAATGCCGCCTGCACCGAGATCTGGAGCGCGTCGAACATCGCTTTCGGGCTCTGCCCGCTGCTCACCTTGAGCGCGATCGAGGCGCTCGATGCCCATGGCTCCCCCGAATTGAAGCGGATCTATCTGGAGAAGCTGGTCTCGGGCGCGTGGACCGGCACCATGCAATTGACCGAGCCGCAGGCCGGTTCCGATGTCGGCGCGCTGCGCACCCGCGCCGAGCGGGCGCCCGACGGCAGCTATCGGATCCAGGGCACCAAGATCTTCATCACCTATGGCGACCACGACATGACCGAGAACATCGTGCATTTCGTGCTCGCGCGCCTGCCGGATGCGCCGGCGGGCACCAAGGGCATTTCGCTCTTTCTGATTCCGAAATTCCTGGTCAATGCCGATGGCTCGCTCGGCGCGCGCAACGACATTCATGCCAGCGGCGTCGAACACAAGCTCGGCATGCATGCCTCGCCGACCTGCACCATGACCATGGGCGATCATGGCGGCGCGGTCGGCTATCTCATCGGCGAGGAAAACCGGGGCATGCAGTGCATGTTCACCATGATGAACCAGGCCCGGCTCGGCGTCGGCCTCGAAGGCGTCGGCATCGCCGACCGCGCCTATCAGCAGGCGCTGGCCTTTGCCGGCGAGCGCCGCCAGGGCCGCGCGCTCGGCAAGGAGGGCGCGGGGGCGGACCCCATCATCGCCCATCCCGATGTCAAGCGCATGCTGCTGCAGATGCGCGCGCTCACCGCCGCGGCGCGCACCATCTGCTACGCCACCGCGGTGGCGCTGGATATCGCCACGCGGGCCACCGATCCCAAGGTGCGCGCGCGCGCCGCGGCCCGCGGCGCGCTGTTGACGCCGATCGCCAAAGCCTTTTCCACCGATATCGGCAACGAGGTGTCCTCGCTCGGCGTGCAGATCCATGGCGGCATGGGCTTCATCGAGGAAACCGGCGCCGCGCAGCATTTCCGCGATGCCCGCATCACGCCGATCTACGAGGGCACCAACGGCATCCAAGCGATCGACCTGGTGACGCGAAAACTCGGCGCCCAGGGCGGCGAAGCGGTGTTTGCCTTGCTCGACGAACTCGGCGACGTGGTGACGCAGGTGGAGCGTTCGAACGATCCGGCCTTCGGCACCACCGGCGCAAAACTGCGCGACGCGCTCGGCTCGCTCGATCGCTCCAGCCGCTGGCTGCTGGAGCGGTTGACGTCGGCGCCAAACGATGCGCTCGCCGGTGCCACGCCCTATCTGCGCCTGTTCGGCTCGACGCTGGGCGGCTGCCTACTGGCCACCGAAGCGCTGGCCGCGCGCGATGGGGACGCCGGCGGCGCGCCGCGCTATGTGACGCTGGCGCGGTTCTTCGCCGAAAACATCACGGTGCAGGCCGGGGCCTTGGAGCGCACCGTGATCGACAGCGCGGAAGCCGTGAACGGCGCGGATGCGGTGCTGCTGGGGTAGAGATCCAGTAGCTCAAACCGTTCCGACCATAATAGGCCACAAAAAATGCGGATGTCCTTCCCCGCCCGGGTAGAGCGGTGACGTTCACAATGCAAATCGAACACCGTCGCCAGCTAAGTTCGATCGCATCCAGGTGGCCGCCATTTGTATGGCCTCGATAATATTGGTGTAACCGGTGCACCGGCAGATATTGCCCGCAAGCGCTTCACGAACTTCGTTGTCCGTCGGGTCCGGGTTATCTGACAGGAAATCGAGGGCAGTCATTATCATTCCGGGCGTGCAAAAGCCGCACTGGATTGCATGACTGCGTTGGAATGCGGCCTGCAGAGGATGCAAGGCACCATCCGGATTCGCCAAGCCTTCAATTGTCATGACTTCCTGCCCCTCTACTTGCAGGGCCAGAACAGTGCAACTTTTCACCGCGTGGCCGCCGAGATGAACCACACACGCGCCGCACTGGCTTGTGTCACAGCCGATGTGCGTTCCAGTCAATCCCAGAATGTCCCGCAGAAAATCCGCAAGTAAGGTTCGGTCATCGATTTCAGCGGAAACGGATCTGCCGTTTACAACGCAATTCAGTACATGGCGACGTGCGCCCTGATGTGCTTCAGAGCCACGGGCGAGCATTTTGGTCACGTCTGGAAGCGATTGAGCCCTATGATAGGCTGTCCAGAAATCAAGCGCCCTGCGTATCTGTCTGCGCTCATGGTACGGCAGTTGAGGCGCATCCAAAAGTTTCCATCCATCGGCTATCATTAATGCTACGGGCCGCGCTTGCAGCTTTGCGCCCGCATCCAGATCCGCCAGTAATCCCTCATGGTTTTGGAGAAACGCAGCAAAATTCATTGCGGCAATCGCTTTCTAAGATCTCTCAGAGCTTCACCGAGAGCCGTGGCATTGGCGATAATCATTCCATCCGCACTGAGCATTTGGTGCCGGACGTGGTGAGAAAATTGATCGATTTTGTCGCATATATCCTCCTTGCACACAGGCGTTTTCGGATCGTAGCTCCGGATCGCTCCGTCAATCGAATTCCGATAAATCACAAATAGCTGGAATTCTTTCGGACCACCCGCGACATTCGCGCTCTCCAGCAACAGTGGTTCTGAAGAGAGCTTGCGGACCGATGCCAAAAAATACAAAAGTGACGGTAGAAATTCCTTGACGTCTCTAATTCGGCGCCAACCCGAAAAAATCTTTTCTCGGTCAAAGGCGTCGTGATCGAAGCCGCCGCGACGCAATGGGCTTGCGACAAGCTCCATCAACTCGCCCATAGCCAAGTCAATTTGAGTCAACTTTTCGTGGTAGGTCTTTGCCTCTAAAAATAGAACGCCGATCTCGGAGAATTGAATGAGGCTACTTTCGGCGTTCTTCAGCGAAGTCTCAACCTGCTTGGCAAGAATTGGATTCTTGCTTCCTAATAAATCCCGAACTGCCTGGATTGCCGGGGGCACCGCCAGAATTGCGTTAACGACGCCGACGTCTAACATCGCAATTCACCTCCGATGCAATGAGGTAATGGATCCGTGGTAATCTACTACAACCATAGCAAAATAATGAACCAATGTACACGCCGAAGAACGGGACGTCTTCAACGGTAGCGGTCGTCCATGGGTCGGCACCGCAAGTGGGTACTGATACCAAACCTAGGATGAGGACCTTCCAACCGTCATTGCGAGCAGCGCTTGCGACGAGGCAATCCAACTTACTTGCTGTGGCGACGATGGATTGCTTCGCTCAATCGCGCGCGCATTCGCGCGCCCGATTGGCTCGCAATGACGGGAGGAAGCGGCGGTGGGCGTTGAAACAGGGCGCCCACAAGGGGCGCCCCTACGCCATATCGATCCGTAGGGGCGGCCCTTGTGGCCGCCCTCTCAGGAAACCGTCATTGCGAGGAGCGCTTGCGACGAAGCAATCCAGCTTGCTTGCTGTGTCGACGATGGATTGCTTCGCCAATCGCGCGCGCGTTCGCGCGCCCGATTGGCTCGCAATGACGGGAGGAAGCGGCGGTGGAGGTCGCAGCAGGGCGCCCACAAGGGGCGCCCCTACGCCATGTCCATCTGTGTAGGGGCGGCCCTTGTGGCGGCCCTCTCAGGAAACCGTCATTGCGAGGAGCGCTTGCGACGAAGCAATCCAGCTTGCTTGCCGTGGCGACGATGGATTGCTTCGCCAATCGCGCGCGCATTCGCACGCCCGATTGGCTCGCAATGACGGGAGGAAGCGGCGGTCGCGGTCACAGCAGGGCGCCCACAAGGGGCGCCCCTACGCCATAACGATCCGTAGGGGCGGCCCTGGTGGCCGCCCTCTTCGCCTAGCCGATCGGCTTCAACCCGGCCTCAATCTCGGCGCGGCGCGGCTCGAGGAATGGCGGCAGCGCCAGTTTTTCGCCGAGCGTTTCGATCGGCTCGTCGGTGGCAAAGCCGGGGCCGTCGGTGGCGATCTCGAACAGGATGCCGTTCGGCTCGCGGAAATACAGACTGCGAAAATAGAAGCGGTCGATTTCGCCGCTGTTGGGGATGCCGAGTTCGGACAAGCGCCGGGCCCAGGCATGGTATTGCGCCTCGTCGGGCGTGCGAAAGGCGACGTGGTGGACGCCGCCCGCGCCCTGCCGTGCGATCGGCGAATTCGGCTGCTCGACGACATGCAGTTCCGCGGCGGGGCCGCCCTCGCCCATCGCGAACACCTGCACCTCGGCGGCCGCGTCCGGGGCGGCATAATCGCGCACTTGGCGCATGTTCATGACCGCGGTCAGCACATCAGCGGTGCGCGCGGCATCCTGCACATTCAAGACGATCGGGCCGAGGCCGCGAATCTGGTGCTGCGATGGCACCGGACTCTTCTCCCACGGCGAGGCCGGCCCTGCGCCGCCGTCATCGACCAGCACCAGCCGCTGGCCCTCGCCGTCTTCGAACGGCAGCGTCAGCCGGCCGTCGACTTCCACCACCTCGCCGGTGTGCGTGCCCTGTTGTCGCAGGCGATCGCGCCAGTAGCCGAGGCTCGCTTCGCCGGCGACGCGCAATCCGGTGCGCGAGATGCTGTTGGCCCCGCGCCGCTCGGGGGCGGCGGGAAAATCGAAGAAGGTGAGGTCGGTGCCGGGATTGGCCTTGCCGTCGGCATAGAACAGATGATAGGCGCTGACATCGTCCTGATTGACGGTCTTCTTGACCAGCCGCATGCCGAGCAGGCCGGTATAAAAGGCGAGATTGTCGCGCGGCCTCGCCGATATCGCGGTCAGATGGTGGATCCCGGTCAACTGCATCAGCTCATTCCTCGCGTTTCATTGCGTCCCCGTTGGAAGCCAGCCCAGCCGGTTGGGACGCCATGCTTTGGTAAAGGATATGCTCGGAAGACTAGTTGAGCAATTCCGTGAAGGTTATCATATCGAGGCCGGCGCTGACCTTATCCTGGGGAGCGAAACTTCGTCCGAGGCGAAAGGTTCGCGTCTCGAAGGATGACCGCTTGCACTGCCTTTGCGGCCGTCCTTCGAGACGCATCGCTTGCGCGATGCTCCTCAGGACGAGGACCGGGGAGGAATGCCTTCATGAAGTTGTTGTGCGGAAGCATTATTTTGAACCGATGAAACCTTCGCTTTCGCTCGTCCTCGCGTTGATGCTGGCGGCCGTGACCGCTCCGGGCTTGCACGCCCAGGCGCCATCCGCGCCGGTCGAGTTGCGGATTCTCGCCATCAACGACTTGCACGGCAATCTGCGGCCGCCCGCGGGCGGGATCAGGATCGCCGATCCCGCAGACAAGACCCAAAAGATCACGGTGCCGGCCGGCGGCGCCGAGCATATGGCGACGCTGGTCAGGCAGCTGCGGCAGCAGGCCAAAAATTCGATCTTCGTGGCGGCCGGCGATTTGATCGGTGCCAGCCCGCTATTGTCGGCGATGTTTCATGACGAGCCCACGATCGAGTCGCTGTCGATGATGGGACTGGAGATCTCCTCCGTCGGCAATCACGAATTCGATGAGGGCAAGGCCGAACTATTGCGGATGCAGAATGGCGGCTGTCATCCGACCGACCACTGTCAGGGGCCGCACACCTTCACCGGCGCCAGGTTCCACTACCTGGCGGCCTCTACCTTCGACAAGGAGACCGGCAAGACCATCTTTCCGCCCTACGAGGTCCGGGAATTCGAGGGCATCCCCGTCGCCTTCATCGGCCTGACGCTGAAAGGCACGGCCGAGATCGTCTCGCCCACGGGCATCGCCGGGCTCGAATTCCACGACGAGGCCGAGACGGTCAACGCGCTGGTGCCGGAGCTGAAGGCGCGCGGAATAGAGGCCATCGTGGTGCTGATTCACGAGGGCGGCTATCCCACCGGCGACTACAACGAATGCCCGGGTATTTCGGGCGCCATCGTCGATATCGTCAGGAAGTTCGATCCCGCGGTCGATGTCGTGGTCAGCGGCCACACCCATCAGGCCTATGTCTGCGAGATCGGCGGACGGCTGGTCACCTCCGGCGACAAATACGGCACCATCGTCACGACCATCGATCTCAAGCTCGATCGCGCCACCCGCGACGTCATCAGCGCCAAGGCCGACAACATCATCGTCCGCACCGGCGTCTATGAAAGCGATGGCGAACAGACCGCCCTGCTGCAGTCCTATGACGCACTGGTCGCGCCGATCGCCAACCGTGCCGCCGGGTCGGTCACGGAAACGCTGTCGAAGATCCCCAACGGCGCCGGCGAGAGCGTGCTCGGCGATATCATTGCCGATGCCGAGCTGGCCGCGACCAGCGCGGACAAGGACGGCGGAGCGGTGATCGCCTTGACCAATCCGGGCGGCATCCGCACCGACATTACCAAGCGCGACGCCGGCACCGTGACCTATGGCGACCTCTTCACCTGCCAGCCGTTCCGCAATCAACTGGTGACGCTGACGTTGACCGGAAGCCAGATCAAGGAACTGCTCGAACTGCAATGGCGCGATCCGAACCGGCCGCGGATTCTCCAGGTCTCCCGGGGTTTCAGCTATGCGTGGGACGGCGCCAGGCCCTATGGCGACCGCATCATCGCCGACCGCCTACTGCTGAACAAGCAGGGCATCGATCCCGCCGCGCGCTACCGCGTCACGGTGAGCGATTATCTTATGGCCGGCGGCGATGGTTTCAAGGTTTTGAAGGACGGGACGGCGCCGCAATTCGGGGTCTTTGACGTCGATGCGCTGCACGCCTTTTTCCAGGCCAATAGCCCGATCGCCCCCGCGGCAGCCGACCGCATCCAGCGATTGAACTGAAATCCAAGGTCAAACGCGGGCCACGGCTCTTTCCGAGCCGCCCTCGACGCCCTAAGATCAGTCGTCTCGAAAAGGCGCGGGTGGACGCGCCCGGGGTCATGCATGACGACGCTTCTCCTCAGCCACCAGGCCTGTCTCGACCATGAGACGCCGCCAGGACACCCCGAGCGGGCCGACCGGCTGCGCGTGGTCAACCAGGTGCTCGCGGAACCGCGTTTCGACAGGCTGGTGCGGGGCCAGGCGCCCGAAGGCACGCTCGATCTGGTCACGCTCTGCCACAACGAAAATTACGTCACGGAACTCCGCCATGTCGCCCCGTCGAGCGGCCTGATCTATCTCGACGGCGATACCTCGATGTCCCCGGGGACCTGGGAGGCGGTCATGCGCGGGGTCGGCGGGGCGGTTGCCGCGACCGACGCGGTGATGGCGGGCGCCCACCACAACGCGTTCGTCGCGATCCGCCCGCCGGGCCATCACGCCGAGATCAACAAGCCGATGGGCTTCTGCTTCTTCGACAATGTCGCCATCGCCGCCCGTCATGCCCAGCGCAAATACGGCATCGGCCGCGCCGCCGTGGTCGATTTCGATGTCCATCACGGCAACGGCACGCAGGATATTTTCTGGGCCGATGCCACGGTGATGTATTGCTCGACCCATCAGATGCCGCTGTTTCCCGGCACCGGCGCCAGCGACGAGCGCGGCGATCACGACAACATCGTCAACGCGCCGCTCGCTTCCGAAGACGGCAGCGCCAAGTTCCGCGCCGCCTTCGAAAACCTCATCCTGCCGCAGCTGCAGAAATTCCGCCCCGAACTGATCCTGATCTCGGCCGGATTCGACGCCCATTTCCGGGATCCGCTGGCGTCGCTCAACCTCAATGCGGAGGATTTCGGCTGGGTGACGCGCAAGCTGATGGATGTCGCCGAGGCCAGCGCCGGGGGCCGAATTGTCTCGGTGCTGGAGGGCGGCTATGATCTGCAGGGCTTGCAAGAGTTGGTCGCCGCGCACGTCACCGCCTTGATGGGCGGCTGAACTCAACCCATCCGGAAGGCAAGATGGCCGAAACACCTCAAACTGACGTCAAGAAGCTCAGCTTCGAACGCGCGCTGGATGAACTTGAATCCATCGTCAAGCGGCTGGAGGACGGCAAGGTGCCGCTGGAAGAATCGGTTGCCATTTACGAGCGCGGCGAGTCCTTGAAACGGCGATGCGAGGAGCTGTTGCGGCAGGCCGAGGCCCGCGTCGACAAGATCACCACCGACGCCGCGGGCCAGGTCACCGGTACCGAGCCGCTCGACGTTCAATGACCACGGACCTTTTGATCGCAGATCCCGCCGCTTCGGGGTACCGATGCGCGTCGCGTTCCGGCAACAGCAGGGAATATTAGACGCATCCGCCACCAGGGTCGCCCGGAAAAGGACTGAAATAGCTCTTGGCGCCCCACCCGGCCTGATATAGTCCCGCCGACAGCCCGGGGATCACCAGTACGTTGCGAGTTCAGCACCGCCACATCATCTATGTGCAGGGATATGATCCGCGCGGCCTGGCGCAATACTATCGCATGTTCCGAACTGAACTGCGCAAGTTTGGCCGTTTGTATCAGCTCGAGGCGACCATCGGCCGGCCGCAGGTCGCGCCCGACGGCGAGACCGCGTCCTGGACCATCGAAACCAAGGCGGGCGACTGGCAGACCCGCACCGCTTACGATTTTCTGCGCTGGGAAGACCTGATCCAGCGCGATCTGGCCGCTCCGATCTGGCGCACGGTTTTCCACGCCATGTGGATCTATTGGCGGCTGGTATTCGCCGGCACCATCGCACGATTCTGGAAGGCGCATTGGCGGTTCGCCACCTTCATCAGCTATCCGCATGTCGTTCTCTTGATCGAAGCCCTGGGTTCCCTGGGCGTTGCCCTTGCCTTCGAGAAGGGGCTGCACGAGCTAGGTATTCCAATACCTTTCAGTGTCGCTGCCGCCGCCGCCCTGTTCGTCGCCGCGCTCGGCAGCCTCCTGAAATATACCGAGAACCTCACCTATGTCCTCTATCTGCTGTCCGACACGATCTGGACCTGGGAATTCTCCCACCGCGCGCGGCCGGAATGGGACGTTCGCATCGACCGTTTTGCCCAGTACTTGGTCTCGGTCGCGCGGACCAGCGAGGCCGAGGAGATCGTCATCGTCGGCCACAGTTCGGGGTCGTTTTTGGGGGCGGAGATTGTGGCGCGGGCGCTCAGGCTCGATCCGGCGCTCGGACTGCACGGTCCCCGCATTATGCTGCTGACGATCGGCGGCAATTTTCCGATCGTCGGATTTCATGCCGCGTCAGGCGATTTTCGCGATCACCTGCGCCTGCTCGCGGTCGAACCTTCGATCGACTGGATCGACTGTCAGTCGCGCAAGGATGTGATGAACTTCTACCCGTTCGACCCGGTCGAAGGCCATGGCATCGACGTTGGCCACCTGCGACGCAATCCGACCATCGTGTCGGTCCGGTTCCGCGAAATCATCAAGCCCGAGCACTACAACCTGTTCCGCTGGAAGTTCTTTCGGGTCCATTTCCAGTTTGTCATGGCCAATGAGCGGCCGCACGCCTACGACTTTTTCATGATCGTCTGTGGGCCGATACCGTTGAACGAGCGCATGGCTCGTCCCGAGGCGGCGCTGGCGGTCGCAACCGGAGACGCCGCCGCCCGTGAACGGGCCTGGAACAAGCTCGAGACTTCAGCCGCGAACAGCCCGGATGCCATCGATTTGGGCGAGATGGAACCCTCGGCACGCCGAAGGGGTTGAGATCGGCCGGTTCCACTGCCGGATCCCTAGGTCTCCTATTGCCTGCGGATTGGCTGCGGGTTGGCTTTAGCCGCCGCTTTGGTGTAAAGCTTAAGAGATTATGGGCCATTGGAAGCGACCTGCCGTAGAACTACCATGTCGGTAAGCGCTTCAAATGGTTAATAAAATGCTTGAGAGGGTGAAATCGCCGAAGGTGATGTCTATCACACTGACCGATCCGGAGCGCATCTAGGCTGAAAAATCAGGCTTCGGCCTACTCAGGTGGCATCCGGCGTCTGGGTTATCGCTGCGCTGAAACCGTGCAACTCATCTCACGTCGGGCAGCTGGTTCCGACATGTAAAATTGGAATATCGCCGTGACCGCATTTAGTAAAACGCCGCTTCTCGATACCATTCGCACCCCGGAGGATTTGCGCCGGCTCAAGATCGAACAGGTCCGTCAGGTTGCCGACGAGCTGCGCCAGGAGACCATCGACGCCGTCTCGGTCACCGGCGGACATTTCGGCGCCGGTCTCGGCGTCGTCGAACTGACCACCGCCCTGCACTATATTTTCGATACCCCCCGCGATCGTCTGATCTGGGATGTCGGTCATCAGGCCTATCCGCACAAGATTTTGACCGGGCGCCGTGACCGTATCCGCACGCTCCGCACCGGTGGTGGCCTGTCCGGCTTCACCAAGCGGACCGAGAGCGACTACGATCCGTTCGGCGCCGCCCACTCCTCCACCTCGATCTCGGCGGCGCTCGGCATGGCGGTGGCGCGCGACCTCTCCGGCGGCAAGAACAATGTCATCGCCGTGATCGGGGATGGCGCGATGTCGGCGGGCATGGCCTATGAGGCCATGAACAATGCCGGCGCAATGAGCTCGCGGCTGATTGTCATCCTCAACGACAACGACATGTCGATCGCGCCGCCGGTGGGCGCGATGTCGGCCTACCTGTCGCGGCTGTATTCGGGCAGGACCTATCGATCGCTGCGCGAAGCCGCCAAGCAGCTCGGCAAGCACCTGCCGAAGGGCATCGCCGACCGCGCCGTTCGCGTCGAGGAATTTTCCCGCGGCTTCATGGTCGGCGGCACGCTGTTCGAGGAACTCGGCTTCTATTATGTGGGCCCGATCGACGGCCACAATCTGGACCATCTGCTGCCGGTCTTGAAGAACGTCCGCGACATGGAGGCCGGCCCGATCCTGGTCCACGTCGTGACGCAAAAGGGCAAGGGTTACGGCCCGGCGGAGGCCTCCGCCGACAAGTACCACGCGGTGGTCAAGTTCGATGTCGCGACCGGCGCCCAGGCCAAGGCCAAGCCGAACGCCCCCGCCTACACCAATGTCTTCGGCCAGAGCCTGGTCAAGCAAGCCGAGAAGGACGACAAGATCGTCGGCATCACGGCGGCGATGCCCTCCGGTACCGGCATCGACATTTTCGCCAAGTCCTTTCCGGATCGCACATTCGACGTCGGCATCGCCGAGCAGCACGCGGTGACCTTCGCGGCTGGTCTTGCCACCGAGGGTTACAAGCCGTTCTGCGCGATCTATTCGACGTTCCTGCAGCGCGGCTATGACCAGGTCGTGCATGACGTCGCAATTCAGAGCCTGCCGGTGCGCTTCGCGATCGATCGTGCTGGCCTGGTCGGGGCCGACGGCGCGACCCACGCCGGATCGTTCGATAACGCCTATCTCGGCTGCCTGCCCAATTTCGTCATCATGGCGGCCTCCGACGAAGCCGAACTGGTGCACATGGTGGCGACCCAGGTCGCGATCAACGACCGTCCGAGCGCGCTGCGCTATCCGCGTGGCGAAGGCCGCGGCGTGGAGATGCCCGAAGCCGGGATTCCCTTGGAGATCGGCAAAGGCCGTATCATTCGCGAAGGCACCAAGATCGCCTTGCTGTCGTTCGGCACGCGCCTGGCCGAATGCGAGAAGGCCGCGGACGAACTGGCCGCCCATGGGCTATCCACCACCATCGCCGACGCGCGCTTCTTGAAGCCGCTCGACGTCGACCTGGTCCTGAAGCTCGCCCGCGAGCATGAGGTCCTGCTCACGATCGAGGAAGGTTCGATCGGCGGTTTCGGCTCCCACGTCATGCAGACCCTGGCCGAGCATGGCATGCTCGACGGCGGCCTGCGGATGCGCTCGATGGTGCTGCCCGACGTATTTCTTGACCATGACACGCCGACCGCGATGTATGCCCGCGCCGGCCTCGACGCCAAGGGGATCGTCGCCAAGGTGTTCGAGGCGCTCGGCAAGGATTTCAAGATCGAAACGGTGAAGCTGGCCTGACGGCCTCGCTTCTGTCGAGCCGCAGCACAGCCGCGGGCAGCGGATTAAGTTGGCGAGCGGAAGATGGCTCCTCCCCGCAAGCGCGCGGACGTGTTGCTGGTCGAACGCGGCGTGTTCGAAAGCCGGGCGCGGGCGCAGGCTGCGATCGAGGCCGGCCTGGTTCTGGCCGACGGAAAACAGGTCGCAAAACCGTCAGAGAGCATTGCCGCCGACGCCAAATTGCAGGCGCAGCCGGCGCATCCCTTCGTGTCCCGCGGCGGCGTCAAGCTTTCGGGCGCGCTGGAGCAATATCCCATCGACATCGAAGATCACGTCTGTCTGGATGTCGGCGCATCGACCGGCGGCTTCACCGAAGTGTTGCTCGCAAACGGCGCCAGCCTGGTGTTTTCGATCGATGTCGGACGCGAACAGTTGCATCCTTCGCTGCGCGGCCATCCCAGGATCGTGTCGATGGAAGAAACCGACATCCGAAATTTCGAGGGTAAGCGGCTGCCGGTGCGGCCGGACATCGTCGTCATCGACGTCAGCTTTATTTCATTGAAGGCCGTGCTACCGGTGGCGTTGTCGCTGGCGGCCGCGCCGATGCATCTCTTGGCACTGATCAAGCCGCAATTCGTGGCGCCGCGGAAACACCTCAAGCGCGGTATCATCCGTGACGCCACGGTACACCGTCAGGTTTGCAACGAGATCGCTGATTTCGCAGCCGCGCAGGGATGTCGCGACATCAAGGTATTTCAATCGTCGATCGCGGGCGGTGACGGCAATCTCGAATTCTTCATCGGCGCACGCCGTGGTTGAGCGCCTCGTCATCGATCACGTCGGTCACCTCGGCGACGGCATGGCCTTCGCCGATGGACAGGCGGTGTATGTGCCCTACACGCTTGGCGGCGAGACGGTCGAGGTGGCGCCGGTGCCGGGCCATCCCGACCGCCGGCGACTGCTGCAGATCGAGCAGGCAAGCAAGCAACGGGTCACGGCTTTCTGCCCGCATTTCGGCGTTTGCGGAGGATGCGCGATCCAGCACTGGGACGCCGAAGACTACCGCGCATGGAAGCGCAACCTCGTGGTCGAAACGTTGGCACAGGCGAAGATAGCTTGCGAAGTGCGTCCGCTGATCGACGCCCATGGCCTGGGCCGGCGCCGGATCACCCTGCACGCGCGGATGGGCACGCACGAGGTGCTCAAAGTGGGCTTCACCGCCGCGGGTTCGCACGACATCATTCCTGTCGATCGCTGTCCCATTCTCGATCCGGGACTGCACGGCGCGCTCGATGCGGCGTGGGCACTGGCCGAGCCGTTGATATCGACCGCAAAGCCGCTCGACATCCAGATCACCGCAACCGACGGCGGACTCGATGTCGACGTGCGTGGCTCGGGGCCGCTGCCGGCGGCCATGGTCGCAGAACTGTCGGGCGTGGCCGAGCGACACCACCTGGCACGGCTGACGCGCCACGGCGAACTGGTGCTGATGCGCCAGTCCCCGACAATCCCGATCGGAGCGGCGCGGTTGACCCTGCCGCCAGGTTCGTTCCTGCAAGCCACCGTCGCTGGCGAGGAGACGCTGGCGGCGCTGGTGACTGGTCATTGCAAGGGCGCCAAAGCCATCGCCGATCTGTTCTGCGGCGTTGGACCTTTTGCCTTGCGGCTGGCGGCAAAATCGCGGATTTCGGCCTACGATAGCGATGCCGGCGCGGTCCTCGCGCTGCAGAAGGCAGCCCAGGTGACGCCGGGATTGAAGCCGGTCAGGGCCGAACTGCGCGATCTGTTCAGGCGGCCGCTGATGCCGCAGGAGCTTCGCGATTACGATGCCATCGTATTCGATCCGCCGCGGCAGGGCGCGAGCGCGCAGGTCCAGCAACTCGCGGCCAGCAAAGTCCCCGTGGTGGTTTCGGTATCATGCAACGCCGCGACATTCGCGCGTGACGCGAGAATTCTGCTCGATGGCGGCTATCAGATCGAAGGCGTGACGCCGGTCGATCAGTTCCGCCATACGCCCCATGTCGAATTGGTGGCGCGGTTTCGGAGGTAGCCTACTTTATCGTCCCCAGCGATCCTGCCAGATTTTCTCGCCGATCATGCAGGAGACGCGCGGCTCCTTGTCGGCCACCGGAACCAGCCGGCGTTCGGGCGTGCGGCCGGCGACTTCGAGCAATAGCTTGCTCCTGATCGCCTCCTTGAACTTTTCGCGATCCTTGATCGCCACCACGAACGAACCGGGGCCTCCAATGACGCAATCTTCATAGTAGAAATCCAGATTGTCGATATCCATCGTCGAATAGGACGGCGCCTTCACCATGATCGGCAGCCCATTGATGATGATCCCCTTTTCCAGCGCGGCGTCGCGCGAGATGGTGACGGGGCCGCCGTTGTTGTTGGGGCCGTCGCCGGAAATATCGATGACGCGCCGCAAGCCGCGATACGGGTCGTCGTCGAACAGCGGCATGGCGAAATTGATCGCCCCCGAAATCGAGGTGCGCGACGCCCGCCGGATCGGAGCATTCATGATTTCGTTGGCGACGGCGTCAGCGGTTTCCGGACCGTCGATCAGCCGCCAGGGAATGATGATCTTCTGATCGTTCGAGGCCGCCCATTCGAAATAGGTCACCGATATCCGGCCATTCGGCAGGCTCTTCAGAGCCTGCAGGAACTCCTTGGAGACGATGGCCTGCGCGTAGCCCTCGCGCTGGACCGCGAGTTCGTCCATGTCCATGGAATAGGAGACGTCGACGGCGAGGATGAGTTCGATGTCGACGGAAGCTGCGGCCGGCTTGTCCGCCGACCGCAAGCCCGATGGATCGCTTGCGTTCGGCGCGGCGATGCCGGCGACATCTCCGCCGGCCAGCATGGCCGCGACAAGCACCGCTCCGATCGAGATATACCAGCGCATAAGCCGTCCTCCCATCGTCTGCCGGGAATGGTGACACGCAAACCGGGCTTCGCAAAGCAAGAACATGGTCGCAGGCTACACATTCAAGTTAGCCGCAAGCCATAATTTCACCCAGGCTTTGACTTTTTCGGAGGCGCCCGCCGCCGCATGGGAAGGCCGCCCACGCGGCATCCCGCGCTATCGCCCGCGATCGCAGCGCGGCGGGCGGCTTGCCGACGTCACACCGGATTGCCCCACGGAACCAGCAACAATGCCGTCGCCGCAAGGAAGCCATCGCCAAACAGCCGGTTCCGCCGCGCGCCTTGAGCTTGTATTCTGTAGCAACTATCGCGACAACGTCAGCAACATGTCAGAACGTCAGGAGTTGCCGTCGCAATGATCGACGCCGTCACCAAGCCTAAAACCAAGGCCAAGACCAAGACCGAGCGGCCGCGCCTGCACAAGGTCATCCTCGTCAATGACGACTTCACGCCCCGCGAATTCGTGGTCATGGTCCTGAAGTCGGAATTCCGCATGACCGAGGATCAGGCCTATAAGGTGATGCTGACCGCGCACCAGCGCGGCGTCTGCGTGGTCGCGGTCTTCACGAAGGATGTCGCAGAGACCAAGGCGACGCGGGCCACCGACGCCGGCCGCGCCAAGGGCTATCCGCTCCTGTTCACCACTGAGCCCGAGGAATGAAATACCGATCCTCGTCGCTCATGCCACTCGCGGTTCTCGGCGTCGGCGATGCACGCGTTTCTCACCCCGCAGCCAATTCGTCCGGCAACCCGTAAACGCGTTCGGGCCTGGCAAAGCCTGAGATCGGAAACTCGCCCAGGTCGACCCAGCCGCGGGCGCATATGCCGGCGAAATCGGCCGACGCGACGATGGTGCGGTTGAGACGGCCGGCGATCTTTTCCAGCCGCGCCGCCAGATTGATGGCGGGCCCGATACAGGTGAAGTCGAGCCGGTTGCCGCCGCCGATATTGCCGTACAGAATTTTCCCGACATGCAAGGCGATCCCGAAGCGGAAGCGCTCGACGGCTTCCTCAATCGGATAATGCATCGCCTCGACATTGGCGCGGGCCTCGCGCGCGGCCTGCAGCACCCGCGAGCAGACCTGTTGGATGTCGCCATCGCGCTGCGTGATCGGAAAAACCGCGAGCAGCCCATCGCCCATGAACTTCAGGACTTCCCCGCCATGGCTGCGGATGGCCGGGACCTGGCAATCGAAATAGACGTTGAGAATATCCACCACGGTCTCGGCCGGCAGCCGGTCCGACAGCGCGGTGAAGCCGCGCAGATCGGAGAGCCAGATCGCGGCGTGCATGGTTTCGGTGTGACCACGCCTGATCTGGCCGCCGAGAATCCGTTCGCCGGCGCGGTTGCCGACATAGGTGTCAAGCAGGATGGAAGCGGTAATGCGCAGATTGGTGATCTCGATGACCCGCGCCAACGGCCGCGCCAGCTGCCGCAGGCCGTCCAATTCCTCGTCGCTGAAGCCGCCCGGTTGCTTGGTGGCCCAGCTCGACGCGTAAATCAAGCCGTCCGCAAACCGCAAGGGGATCGCGATATAGTCCGTGGCGCCTTCCGCGCGCATGTCGTCAAAGAACGGAAAGCGCGCGCTTTCGGGATCGTCGAGCCGATAACGAACCTCTTGCCCCTTCTCGTAGAGGATCAACAACGGGCTCCGTCGAAATTGCGGCAAATCGACAACATCGAAGTCGGCGCTGGCGACGACGACATCGACGCCGGGTTGCCAGACGAAGCTGCGGCCAAAAATGTCGGGGTGCAAGGTGCGCACGAAGACGCTGACGCGCCACAGCGGCAGACCCGCATGAACCAGCCGCTCGCAGGCCTCCGCCATCATCCGCGGCGGGCTCACCGCGGATCGCGCGCCATCGATCAGCCAGTCGATCACTTGTTGTAGATCGGTTTTGTTCATGACATCCACATTTGCCGCGCAAGCTCCGAAAACGTCAAGGCAGACGCATCGGCCAGCGCGCCGAGCCGCCTTTAACGTTCAGCGGCAATTTTCGACTGGCGAAAGCGCCATAGCGCCTGGTGTTTGGGTAATTTTGCATTTCTTTTATGGGTTTTAGCGGGAGGGTGCTGCATTGAAAACCACGATCGATGTGCCGGATGACCTTTACCGCCGGGCCAAGGCGGAGGCGGCGCTGCGCGGCCGCAAGCTGAAGGATCTGGTCGAAGAAGGGCTGCGGCTCGTACTCGAAACGCCACGCAACAAGCGCCGGCAGCCGAGCCTTGCCGGGCTTATGAAGCGTGCACGCGGGGTGATCGATCCGGGGTTCCAGACCTCGGTTCGAATCCCGAGCATATTGACGGCTTTGGCCGCGATGCAGGCCGTCGTTGACACCGGGCCACTGGTCGCCTTTTTCGATCGGGGCGAGCGACACCATCGCTGGGCCACCGAGCGCGTGGACAAGATCGAGGCGCCGCTCTTGGTCAGCGAGCCGGTGCTCACTGAAGCGGACTAACCCCCCACCTGGCCGCGATGCCGCAAGAAATGATCCGCCAGCACGCACGCCATCATGGCCTCTCCGACCGGGACGGCGCGGATGCCGACGCAGGGGTCGTGGCGGCCTTTTGTCAGGATGTCAGTGTCGGCGCCGCCACGATCGACGGTTCGTCGCGGCGACAGGATCGAGGAGGTTGGTTTGACGGCGAAGCGCGCCACGACTGGCTGCCCGGTGGAGATGCCGCCCAGAATGCCGCCGGCATGGTTGGAGAGGAAGCTGACACCCTGATTGCCCATCCGCATCTCGTCGGCATTTTCCTCACCCGACAATTCGGCCGCGGCAAATCCTGTACCGATCTCGACGCCCTTGACGGCGTTGATGCTCATCAGCGCGGCCGCCAGTTCGGCATCGAGCTTGGCGTAGATCGGGGCACCCCATCCCGCCGGCACGCCTTCGGCGATCACCTCGATGACCGCGCCGACCGAGGATCCCTTCTTGCGGATGCCGTCGAGATAACCCTCGAAGAACGCGGCCTTGTCCTTGTCGGGGCAGAAGAACGGATTGCGCGCAATCTCGTCAAAGTCCCATTTGTCGCGATCGATTTTGTGCGGGCCCATCTGCACCAGCGCGGCGCGCACGGTGACGCCGGGGATGATCTTTCGCGCGATCGCGCCGGCCGCGACGCGCGAGGCGGTTTCGCGCGCCGAAGAGCGGCCGCCACCGCGGTAATCCCGCAGGCCGTATTTGGCCTCATAGGTGAAATCGGCATGACCCGGGCGAAACTTGTCCTTGATGTCGGAATAGTCCTTTGAGCGCTGATCGGTGTTCTCGATCAGAAGCGCGATCGGCGTGCCCGTCGTCACCTGCGTGCCGGTTTCCGGATGCCCCATCACGCCTGAGAGGATCTTGACCGCATCCGGCTCCTGCCGCTGCGTGGTGTAGCGCGACTGGCCGGGGCGGCGGCGATCCAGATCGCGCTGGATATCCTCGGTGGTGAGCGCAAGCTGCGGCGGGCAGCCATCGACCACGCAGCCGATCGCCACGCCATGGCTTTCGCCGAAGGTCGTCACCCGAAACAGATGACCGAAGGTGTTGAAGGACATTGTTAACGATCCGCTGGCGTACTCGATGCTCGAGGTCGCCTTCTGGTAACGCTTGCGATTCAAGGGGTCAAACGCAATCGATAAGCGGGCGTCATTTCCGGCGCGGTTTAGAGCCGGCTACTTCGTCAGCGCGACGGTGGTGCCATCCCAGTCAGCATCGACGGGCGCCTCCATTTGCTGGCGGCAGCGCTCGATCATCGCCGACGAAGCCGCATCCTGGGTCCGAAGCACGATCACTCGTTCGAACTCAGGGATGGCGGCGGCGAACGCGCCGGCGCGGTAGGCTGCAAGCCCGGCTTGATAGCAATTCACCCAGGCCGGCAGCTCGGTCAACTCGTCGGCCATGCCCAAGAGTTCGTAGATCTGCAGCCCGCCGGCCCGCCCGTAAACAGCGAGCCTATCCAGCTCGCGAACCCTGATCCTCTCACCCGCCAGCAGCCGCGTTTCCGGGCCAATGATGATCTCCGACCCATAAACCTTGTTGGTGCTCTCAAGACGGCTCGCAATGTTCACGGCGTCGCCGATGACGGTATAGTTCAGGCGGACTTCGGACCCGATATTGCCGACCAGCATGTCGCCCGAATTGATGCCGATGCGAATGGTGACGTGGCGACCCTCATCGTCGACGAGCTCGAGCTCGCGAACCGCGCGCGCACAGGCCAGCGCCGCCCGGCAACAGTCGACGGCATGGTCCGCGTTGGACGCCGGTGCGCCCCAGAACGCCATCACGGCGTCACCGATGAACTTGTCGATGGTGCCGCCATGGCGCTGCACCTGCGCCGATACGGCATCGAAATAGCGCGACAGCAGAGGAATAATGCGGTCGCCGAGCCGTTCGGACATTCCAGTGAATCCGGCAAGGTCGACGAACATCACGCTCATCGTTCGCACCGCGCCGCCAAGCTGCGCGCCGCCGCCATCGCTGATGAGCCGCCGCACCAGGTCGGCGGGAATATATTTCCTGAATGCCACGAGCCCGAGCGCCATGTCCGCGATGGCGCCAGACAGGTTACCGATTTCGGTCAATCGTGAGGAATGCCGTTCGACCCTGTCGAGGTCGAACTTTTCGACATGCCTGATCTCCCGGACCACCCGGATCAGGGGCGCCGCAATCAGCCGCTGGGCGAGCCAGGCCGATAGCAGCCCGGCGAACACGATCAAGACCGCGAGACCGATCAGTAATCTGCGGATCGTGGTCTGCACCGGACCGAGGAATTCCGATTCGGGTACCACCGTCACCAGCGACCAGCCCGGAAAGGAGATCGGCGTCAGCACCACTTCGAAGGCCTTGCCCTCACGGTTGACCCTGGTGTGAAATGGCCGGCCCTGCTCCGGTTGATAGGCGTTGCCGGCTTGCCGGACCGCGTCTGCCGCGACCGGAAGCAAGGGATGGTTGGTCTTCATCGGATTAAGCTCGTCAGCATCCGGGTCGGGCGACGCAATCGCCGCGCCGTCGCGGTCGAGGATGAAAGCCCCGGCCGACTTGCCGACGGTCAGCTGTGAAAGAAAATTCGAAACCCGCGTCAGCTCGACCATGATGGCAAGCACGCCCACCCGCTTCTGATCGACGTCGATTGGCCCTGCGAACGCCACCGCGGGCCGCTCGCCGCCGGGATGGGTGGTCAGCCTGAACCAGCGCTCGTCACCGGAACGATCGGCCTCGCGGTACCATTCCTGATCGGTAACAGAATATCGGGTATCCTCGACGCGACGGTTTTTGAGCTGGACGTCCTCTCCCGCGTACTCGTAGCCCTCGATGCGAAGTTTCGGGTCGCCAGCTTCGAGTTCCTGCATTTCGATGATGGAATCGCCAAGCTTGTGTGCGGCGAAAAACGAACCGTTCGGCCACCCGAACGCAACCGAGGAAATGGTCGGTTGCGCCTGCAACTGCGAGAGGAAAACGAACCTGCGCTTGTCGGCATCGCGGCTATCGAGAACATGTTCGACCAACAGCGTTCGCACCGCGGTGAAAGCGGACCTCACTTCCGTCGTGATCGATTGCAGTTCATCCTCCACCGCGGAGACAATCTGATCGTTGATGGTGTCGGCGAGCGTCTGGCTGACCTGTTGCGCAGTCCGCCACCACAGCAAATGAACGCCTATGGCGCTGACCATGATCGACGCCAGCACCAGACCTGAAACGGCGACGCGTATCCCGATACGCATATTGGCCCGCCTTCATTGCAGCTTCGCTTACCCGCGGACACACCCTATCGAGTGTGGCCGACTAAAGATACCGGCGCCATCATCGTTCCGAAACTAACGCCAGATTGCTGTTACCGCGCGCAAAATCTGCTAAAGGTCGCGTTGAGTTGAACACGGCTATTTATTTTCGCCTTCGTGTAACCGGTAACCACTCCGGAGCGTAACTGAAGCAGGTGTGGGTTGGCCAGGAACCGTGTCGCGGTCAACTCCCGGTACTTACGAGAAACCCAACTGGAGGAATTGAGGATGAAGATTACTTCCAAGTCCGGCGCCGCCATCGCTGCCACCGCCGCGACCCTGTTTCTGGCCGGGGCAACCATGTCGAGCGTGAGCTACGCCGCGGAAGAAGGTCACTGCATCGGCGCCAACGCCTGCAAGGGCCAGAGTGCCTGCAAGGGCGGCAACCATGCCTGCAAGGGGCTGAATGCCTGCAAGGGCCAGGGCTTCTCCGCCTTGACCGAGGACAAGTGCGCTGAGGTCAAGGGCAAGTTCGAGCCATCCTGATCGCGTGCAACACGGGAAGCCGGCAGCCCACGGTTGGTCGGGGCTGCGGCTCTGTGTCGGGCCCATCGAGATATGATTGCAGTCCGGGTGGTGGGTTTCGCACGGCGACAAAGCCGGGGTTCCGACGGCAACCAATTGATGGAGCGTAAGACCACATGAAAGTCGTCAGCCATTCACCGAATGCGCCGGCTTCGCCTGCAGACTGTCCAATGCCTTCTGCCAAGCCGCCGTTCCTCGGATTTGGGCTGGGACTGCGGGCCCAACATTATGACGAGATTCTCAACGGCAATCCGCCGATCGACTGGTTGGAAATCATCAGCGAAAACTACATGATTCCAGGCGGCCAACCGCTGCGCGTGCTCGACCGGATTCGCGAGCGCTACGCCGTTGTGATGCACGGCGTGTCGCTGTCGATCGCCTCGACGGCGCCGCCAAATTTCGAATATCTGAGGGGTCTGCGAGAACTGGCGCGGCGAATAGAGCCACGATGGATCTCGGATCATCTGTGCTGGACCGGAGTGCATGGCACGAACCTGCACGATCTGCTGCCCATTCCCTATACCGCCGAGGCGCTCGATCACATCGTCAACCGGGTGCAACTGGTCCAGGATTATCTCGGCTGCGCCATCGTGCTGGAGAATGTTTCGACCTATGTGCAATTCAGCAACTCTGAAATGACCGAATGGGAGTTTTTGAGCGAGCTGTCGCGCCGCTCCGGATGCTGGCTGCTGTTCGACGTCAACAACGTCTACGTCAGCGCTTTCAACCATGGCTACGACCCAATGACGTTTCTCGGGGGCATTCGGGCGGACCGGGTCGTGCAGTTTCACATGGCCGGGCACAGCCATATGGGTACGCATATCATCGACACCCACGATCATCCGGTGGCCGAGGACGTCTGGGCGCTCTACGCGGCGGCCTTGAGGCGTTTCGGACGCGTCTCGACCATGATCGAGCGCGACGACAATATTCCGCCACTTGGCGAACTCCTCGTCGAAGTCGAGCGGACCCGAAAAATCGCTACTGAGGTATTTTCGCGCCCGGACCGGCCTGTCCAATGAGCGAATTCGCGCGTCAGCAGGACGATTTTCAGCGCGCGATCCTGACCGGCGATGACGCAGTCCTGGCTGAAATTCTTGACAGTCCCCGGGAACAGCGCGCTGTGCTGTTTGGCATCTACCGACATGCCTACGTTTCGCGCCTGATCGAGGCCATACGCAACGACCACAAACGGCTGCACCTCTATCTCGGTGACGACATGTTCGATGCCATGGGGCGGGCCTATGTCGCGGCCCATCCGTCGCAGCATCCGAACCTGCGCTGGTTTTCGCAGGCGCTACCTGAATTTCTGAAGTCGACTGCGCCCTACAGGGATCACCCCATACTGTCCGATCTTGCAGCCCTCGAAACCGCGCTCAACGACGCGTTCGACGCCGAAGATGTGCCGCTGCTTGCGCTGTCCGACATGGCCGGTTTTGCCCCCGAAGTCTGGAGCGGACTGAGATTTCGGCCCCACCCCAGCGCCTTCAGCCTCGATATTTCCACCAACGCATCCGCCATCTGGCTCGCGCTCAGAGACGGGCAGACACCGCCCGATCCAGTCACGCTGGTCGAGCCCGGCCGCCTCCTGATCTGGCGCCGGGATGTGGCGCCGATGTTCCGGGAATTGAGCGCCGAAGAAGCGATGATGTGGATCAGGGCAGCGGACGGCGTTCCCTTCGGAGTACTCTGCGCCGCGCTGGGCGCGTCCGGCGACCCCGACAGCGCTGCGGCACGTGCCGCCGGCTACCTGCGCGACTGGATCACGGCGGGACTTTTGACGAACGCCGCGATCGACTGAGGGCAACGCGCCGATAATGGCGATCCGCGAGGCAATCGCTGAAATCGATACCGCCGCTTCCGCCCCTCAACGGTGCTTGGTCAGTCCGCCTTGGGCGAAGACATAGACTGCACCTTGCTCGATGGCCAGATCGGCGGCACTTTCCGGCGTCTCGATGCCGAGCGCCACCATCAACGCTCGCGCCGTGCCGCCATGGGCGACTGCGACGGTATCGGCGTTAAGCTCGCGATACCATTCGCTGATCCGGCTCTCGACCGCGGCATAGCTCTCGCCACCAGGCGGCGGGACCGTCCATTTGTCGGCCTGGCGTGCTGCGAAAACCTCGGGGTCGGACACCTGCGTCTGCGCATAAGTCGCGCCTTCCCAGCGACCATAAGCGATCTCGCGCAGCCGGTCATCGATCGCGTAGCCGTCAGGCGGCAGCCTCAAGCTGCCGCGCACCAGTTCCATCGTCAGCCGGGCGCGAACGAGCGGACTGGCAACGAACCCCAGCGACTGTTTGTTGCGCCCGTCACGAACAAAGAGATCGGCGAGGATCGAGCCGGAGACGGCAGCCTGCTTACGGCCGAGATCGTTGAGTGGAATATCCTGACCGCCCTGCAGCCGCCCCCGCGCGTTCCACTCGGTTTCACCGTGACGAATGTAGTAGACCACCGGCGCCGGCATCAAGCTCAAGACTATTCCTTGCTCAGCGAGTTGCTGAGCGAGATGTCGGGCGCATCGGGCCGCTTCATGCCGACGACATGATAGCCGGCATCGACATGATGGACCTCGCCGGTGACGCCGCGCGACAGATCGGACAACAGGTATAGCGCGCTGTCGCCGACCTCCTCGATGTTGACGTTACGACGCAGCGGCGAGTTGTATTCGTTCCACTTCAAAAGATAGCGGGAATCCGCGATACCCGCGAAAGCCAGCGTCTTGATAGGCCCCGCCGAAATCGCATTGACGCGGATGTTCTTTTCGCCGAGATCGGCAGCCAGATAGCGCACGCTCGCCTCCAACGCCGCCTTGGCGACGCCCATGACGTTGTAATGCGGCATCCATTTTTCGGCGCCGTAATAGGTCAGGGTCAGGATCGAGCCACCGTCGGTCAGGAGCTTTTCGGCGCGCTGGGCTATCGCGGTCAGCGAGTAGCAGCTGATCAGCATGGTCTTGGAAAAATTGTCGGCGGTGGTTTCGAGATAGCGGCCGTCGAGTTGGTCCTTGTCGGAGAACGCGATCGCGTGCACCACGAAGTCGATGCGGCCCCATTGCTGCCTGAGCACGTCGAAGACCGCGTCAATGGTGGCTGGATCCGTGACATCGCAATGGCCGATCAGCAACCCACCCAGTTCTTTTGCCAGCGGTTCGACCCGCTTTTTCAGCGCGTCACCCTGCCAGGTCAGCGCGATGTCCGCGCCCGCCGCATGGCAGGCCTTGGCGATGCCCCAGGCGATCGAACGGTTGTTGGCGACGCCGAGTATCACGCCACGCTTTCCCTGCATCAGACCCGAGCTTTTCGCCATCCGCTTTCCCATCACCAAGTCACGGTCTGGAGGTACACCAGCGCAGACAGCGGGTACAGTCCAAATCCGTCCTCTTGACGGCCGGAATAGCGTCGTCTTTTCGGTGTTATATGAAAGCAAGACGTTCGTGCCGCCGATGTGGGGTGCGGCCGGGAAACGAGGACCGGGCGTCGATGACCGCGTTTCGCCAGAGTATCGAAGCCCTGATTCCGGCTCTGCGCCGCTACGCGCGAGCGCTGGCGCGTGATGCCGATGCCGCCGACGATCTGGTGCAGGATACGCTGGTACGGGCGCTGCGCTCGGAGCGGCTGTTTCTCGGCGGCGACGTCCGGAGCTGGCTTTACACCATCCTGACCAACCTGAACAAGAATCGCCGCCGATCGCTGGCCAGGCGGCCGACGTTGATGCCGCTGCGCGACGACAATCCGGACGCCAGCGGGACTGAGGCGGAAGGCCGCGATATCGCCCGCGCGCTGGCGACGCTTGTGGAGGAGCAGCGCTCCGTGCTGCTGCTGGTGATGCTGGAAGGGTTGAGCTATCGCGAAGTCGCCGACATTCAGGGCGTGCCGATCGGGACGGTGATGTCTCGCCTCGCACGCGCTCGTGCCCATGTGAAAGCCTCGCTCGATGGCGAACGCACGGCGCTGCGGCGGGTGAAATGATGGCAGGCAATGTGCTCGTGCGGAGGCACGTGATCGTCCGAGCGGGCGAGGATGAGCGGCTCGCAATGGAGAGGGCCATTCAGGATTGGCCGACAAACGCGTCTTGATTGAACTTGGATATGGACAATGACCGACCCGAAGATCCCCGTCACCGAGGACGAACTGCACGCATACGTCGACAATGAACTGCCAGCGGAGCGTCGCGGCGATGTCGAGGCGTGGCTTGCAGCCCATCCCGACGACGCCGAGCGGGTCCAGTCCTGGCGCGCGATGGCGGAGGTGCTGCATGCCCGTTACGATGGTGTCGCCGACGAACCCGTGCCAAAACGGCTCGAGATTGAGCGCCTGGTGCGGCAGCCGCGCCAATGGATTTACGGGGCCCTGGCCGCTGCGCTGGTGGCCTTTATTGCCGGCAGCGGCGTTGGCTGGTTGGCGCGGGGTGCGGCTGCTTTACCGTCAACGTTTCAGAGTTTCACGGTGGATGCGCTGGACGCGTATCGGCTCTATGTGGTCGAGGTGCGTCATCCGGTCGAAGTGCCCGGCAGCGACCGCGCCCATCTGCAGCAGTGGCTCACTAAGCGTTGCGGCTGGGACGTACTTGCACCGCAGCTTGACGCGACCGGTTTGAAGCTCGTTGGCGGGCGACTGTTGCCGGGGCCAACCGGGCCTGCGTCATTCCTGATGTATGAGAGCGCCTCCGGGGAACGCTTCACGATCTATGCCGCGCGCGCGGCCGCTGAGATGACGCAGATGCGCTACACTGCGCAGGACCACGACGGCGCGCTGTTTTGGACCGATCATGGGGTCGGGTATGTGGTCAGCGGCGGCAGCGACCGCGAGCGTCTGACACAGGTCGCCCGGCTGGTTTACGACCAGACGGAGAAGAGTGGCGGATGAACATTCTGAGGTAGCAGCCGTCCCAATTCCGACACCGAAAATCTGGATTCGGAACATAGGCCCGTCTCAATATCGCACCACCTGATCACGAAAAGTTGTGGCGCGTACGATCCGCCGATCTACGCACGTGGCCTCGACTGGGGTGTTGTACCGCGCTGGTCCCCTGGTCGAGGCCGCACCGTTTTTTCGCCAGGTTTTCACCGTCTTCAGCCCAGGTCTCCGCGGGGATTGTAGGGGTGTCCGTCGCGCCACTTCTGCATCAAGGCCTCCAGTTCGGTGTCGTTGCCATCCGGCAGCATGATGCGGGTAGTCACGAACAGATCGCCTGACGGGCCGGTCGACTTCGGCAGACCTTTGCCCCTCAAGCGAAAGGTTCGACCGCTGGACGTATTTCTGGGAATCGACAACTCGACCGCGCTACCAAGCGTCGGCACGCGAACCTTGCCGCCGAGCACGGCTTCATAGAGCGTGATTGGCAGATCGACGCGCAGGTCGCTGCCATCGACCTTGAAAAAGGCATGCGGCGCGATGCTGACCGTGATCAAGAGATCGCCGGGACGATGGCCGGGAGCGGTCTCGCCCTGCCCCTTGAGCCGGATCTGCTGGCCGGCAGTAACACCGGCGGGAATCTTGACGTTGAGTTCTTTGCCGGTCGGCAGCCGCACGCGCTTCTCGACGCCCGTCACCAACTCCTCGAGCGACACCGCCATGGCCACATTGAGATCGAGATCGAGCGCGATCCCGCCGGTATCGAACTCGAACGTATTGCCCGGGCCAGGTCGAGCTCCCCGCCCCGCACCGCCAAACATGCTATTGAGAATATCCTCGAACCCGCCGGCGCCGCCAAAGCCCGCGGGACCGGCCCCACCTGTACGGAACTGATGGTTCTGGAATCCGCCGCCGGAGGCGCCGCGCCCACGGGGGTCGCCGCCGGGAAAGCCCTGAAAGCGCGGCTTGCCCTCGGCGTCGATTTCACCGCGGTCGAACTGCTTGCGCTTGTCCTCGTCGCCGATGATCTCGTTGGCCGAATTGATCTCGGAAAATCGCGCCGCGGCTTTCGGATCGCTCTTGTTGTTGTCGGGGTGATGCTTCTTGGCAAGCTTGCGATAGGCGCTCTTGATCGCCGCAGCGCTGGCGCCCCGCGGCACCCCCAAGACCTCATAGGGGTCGCGCATCCCTCATATCTCCTTCAAGAATCCAAAATGATGCATACCGGGCTGCCCGCCCCGCTGCATTCTCATGTGGGGACTTCGTGGTATTTTTGCAACGGGACGAAAGGAGTTCAACCCCTCGTCCACGGCTTTAACGTATGTACTTCCCATTGGCCATGGTCAGTCTGGCAGGCCGAACCCTGCAGCCAGCTTTCCGATGAACCGTTGACATAGCTGGCCAAAAAGTCCCGGCAGGTATGCCCATCGGAGGCGTAGGCGCGGGCCAGCGGCGTTACCGAGCCGCGCGCGCCCGTCTCGGGATTTTCCCAGGGCTGGCTGGCATCCCCGTCGCCCCCGGTCAGGACGTCGGAAGCGGCATTGCGGGCAAAAGCGAGATCGGTCTCGGTCGGCACAAGCCGAGTTGCCTTTGCCACACCAACGGAGCCCGTGATTTCCCCGTCATCCATTCGGGCGAAGGCATGGTCCGGACGGGACAAACTACAACCACCCGCGCCCACACCGATTAGAATACCTATCATTACGCAAGCGAGCGGTCTGATCGCCGATAGGCCAAAGCTCCGCCATGCCCTATATAGGTCAGGGCTATGTAAAAGCTTCCATGCGGTGTGGACCGCGAGCGGACGCAACTCGGAAACTCCTGAGATGACCGACACGAGCTCGATCAAATACCCCCCAGAGTTAACATCTGGTGATTTCACCCAGGCCGAGGAGCCATTTGCGCTGTTCGCCGACTGGTTTGCCGAAGCCGTCAAAGCCGAACCCAACGATCCCAACGCCATGGCCTTGGCTACCGTCGACGCCGACGGCCTGCCCGACGTGCGGATGGTGCTGATGAAGGGCTATGACTCGAGTGGTTTTGTCTTCTACAGCCACATTGCGAGCCAAAAAGGCCGCGAACTCGCCGCCAATCCCAAGGCCGCCTTACTGTTTCACTGGAAGTCGCTGCGCCGGCAGGTCCGCATCCGCGGCGATGTGACAGCGGTGACCGAGGCCGAGGCCAACGCCTATTTCGCCACGCGGCCGAAGCAGGCCCAGATCGGCGCCTGGGCCAGCAAGCAATCTCAACCGCTGGAAAGCCGTTTTGCTTTCGAGCAGGCGATCGCCAAGGTCGCCGCCCGACATGCCGTCGGAGAAGTGCCGCGACCGCCCGGCTGGAGTGGTTGGCGCATTGTCCCCGCCCGGTTCGAATTCTGGCACGACCGCCCGTTCCGCCTGCATGACCGCATCGAATTCCGCCGCGCGGCACCAGTTCAGCCGTGGTCCAAGACGCGGCTTTACCCCTAGAGAGTTGGGCATGATGGCGAGAATAGTCCTAGCGATGCAGATCTTGTCCGAACCGGATTCGAAACGCAGATGACCGGCAAACAGGAAGAACGAAAGAACCCTATGCCAACATCGTCCAACAACGGACCACGGCGGACACTGCTTCTGACCGGAGCCAGCCGCGGCATCGGGCATGCGACCGTCATTCGCTTTTCCAGCGCGGGCTGGCGCGTCCTCACATGTTCCCGGCATCCGTTCCCGGAAGAATGCCCGTGGGGCGCAGGCCCTGAGGATCATATCCAGGTCGACCTCGCCGACCATGGCGACACCACGCGGGCAATCGCGGAGATTCGAGAGCGGCTGGAAGGCGGCGCGCTGCATGCGCTGGTCAACAATGCGGCGATTTCACCGAAGGCCCCCGGCGGCGCCCGGCTCGGCTCGGTCGATACCGACATCGAGACCTGGAGCCACGTGTTCCGCGTCAATTTCTTCGCGCCGATCATGATGGCGCGCGGACTGATCGAGGAGTTGAAGGCCGCGAAAGGCTCTGTGGTCAACGTCACGTCGATCGCGGGATCGCGGGTGCATCCGTTCGCCGGCGCCGCCTATGCGACGTCGAAGGCGGCGCTGGCCTCGTTGACCCGCGAAATGGCATCGGACTTCGGACGCATCGGCGTCCGCGTCAATTCGATCGCGCCGGGCGAGATCGACACCTCGATCCTTTCGCCAGGTACCGAAAAAATCGTCGAGCAGCAGATTCCGATGCGCAGGTTGGGTACTCCGGACGAGGTGGCGAAGATCATCTACGTGCTGTGTACGGAGACAAGTTCTTACGTCAACGGCGCTGAGATCCACATCAACGGCGGCCAGCACGTTTGAGGCCACCTCGTCGTCCGGGAGCTACCATGCAGGCGGGCGTCCAAGGCCATCGTTCGAACCCCATCGGCGCCTGTCACGAGGTTTCGGTTGGCGCGACTGGTTGCCAGCGCCCGGGCAAATGATTGGAAGCGCGACGCCCGCTCAATCCCCATAGAGTTGGCGCTGTCCACGTTGCGGGCCGCCGGCGTTCAGGTTGAAGGCGCTGGAACATTCATCTTCGCTCTCGCCATCAAGCAGCGCTGCGCCGCAATGACGGCAGGTCCGCGGCGCGATCGAAACCGCGTTGCCGGAGGCGTTGCGGTCCGTCTGATAGCGCGCGAAATCGACGACGTCGCAGGTTAGCGTTATGACTTTCTCAACCATTGCTTTCTGCTTTCGTTGGTTTGAGACCGCATTATCGCATCAAAGGTATCGCTCAACCGTTCAGCCCAATGCTCAAATTTTAGTAGAGCCGTTGAGGTTGGCTGGCCGATGAACCTTATCTTAGCGCAAGGCGGATGCTCAACCTTGCCGCCCTCGTTAGCACCTTTTCGCGACGCAGTGCATCGTCGAACCCGAAGGTAATCTTGTTGAAGAGCTGGAAGGCGTTGGTCGGCCAGTGAGGTCACGTACACCGCCATCGATGTCGCGGCGACAAAATGTCACCACCCTGCCATTCGAGCAACATGCTCTCGCGCACCGTTATGCTGAGTCTTGCTTGCGGCCGATGGCGATCACCCCATGTCGCCGGCGGCGTGTTCCAGAATGTCGGCATTGCGGTCGAACCGTGGTGAGCGGTTCGATCAGCGCCATTCCTCCAAGGTCGATCCAGGCCGCGCTTTCCGGCAGTGTTCGAGATCGACGGAGGCGAGGTTTTTCACCGAGGATGCGGGGATTAATTTCCAGGCCTGCGCCGGCGTCCTGGGGTCGCCGAGATCAGCCCCACGCTCTGGTTTTGCGGCGGGTGGATGGCGGCGGAATGGCACCCATTTGGCAGAGGCGACTCATTTGCTCAAAAAGGAGTCAAAAACCCCGGGAACTTGCGGCAAAAAAGACACACCCTGCCGACCACAACTCGGCATCGGCATCTAAGGTCTGGAATAATCGCTGGGTTCGACGATAAAATAGGATTAATGGAATCGTCGCGATTGGGATATAGGATACCGATCGAGCGCTCAGGTTTTTGATTGGAAGTGTTCATGTCTTCGCTCAAAGTGATAATGGGGGTTTTGGCCGCCGGCCTGATGCTTTCGGGCTGCATGCAGTCCACGACCTATGAGGCAACCAACCAGTCCAATTTCAAGCCGCGCGACAAGGAACTGCTAGCCAAGATTCGCTATACCAACACCCCCGTCGCCGAGCCCTTCCGCCGCGCCATCGTCGAATATCATCGCAAGGAAGCGCCCGGCTCGATCGTCGTCGATTCCGACAACCATTATCTTTACTACGTCATGAATGATGGCAAGGCGATCCGCTATGGCATCACCGTCGGCGAGGAAGCGATGGCATGGTCCGGCATCGCCAAGATCGGCAGCATGACCGAGTGGCCGCCCTGGCATCCAACCAAGAGCGAAATCGAGCGGCTTGGCGTGCCAACTTTTGTGCCGCCCGGTCCGGACAACCCAATGGGTTCGCGGGCGCTCTATCTCTATTCGGGTGGCAAGGATACCCTGTTCCGGATTCACGGCACCAATCAGCCGGAATATATCGGCGCGTCGATTTCTTCCGGCTGCATCCGCATGACCAACGAGGACGTGATTGATCTATATAACCGGGTGAAGCTGGGTACCATCGTCGTCGTGCTGGAGCCCCATCATGGCGATTCGCCCTACAATTCCCAGATGGCGCTGCAAGGCTCTATTGGCGGCGCGGTGATGCAGTAGCCGGCGGCATCCGTCAGCGAGTTGAAAGAAGCGCCGGTGCTACCGGCGCTTTTTTGTTGGCGGTTCGCCATCGCCGGGGCCCGGTTCCGCAGGTTCGGATTTGGCGGCATTGGAATCGGCCCCGACTTCGCGCGGCGGGGCTTCCTCCGGCCGAACGGCCGGCAGCAGCGGCGCAATCCGCGGCAGCGGATCCCAGACGTTCCAGTTACAGATTTTGTAGTCGTGGTGCCGCTCCATCAGGTCGAGATGGATATGTTCTTCATGATACCCGTCCGAACCGGGACCCAGCACGGTCGAAAATCGCGCGCACACCGAATGCAGCACGCTCTCACGCAGCTCGCGCGGCACCGTGCGGTCGGCCAGATCAATCGACTGACCGTTGGCGAGTTTAAGAGAGCGAACGTCGAGCGCGTTGGCGCGGCCATGTTCGGACAGGGGGGCGCCGTCGACCCGGTTGCGGCTGCGGCACTCGAACGAGTCGAAATTGTCGAGATCGGTGATGACGCTGCCAAGGCGCGTCGCCAGCGCCGCCATGTCAGTGCGGATCCAGTCCGCCACCGCCGACGCCATGGTGCAGCGCAAGATCGCGGCGGGCCTGACCGTGACCACATGCTTGTCGGGCAACACCACCGCCTCCAGCCGAACCAGATCGGTGCCGCCGCAGCCGCCAGCACCGTGAATATCGGGAATGCTGGGGGCAATGGCGATCGCTTCGGATAGCGCCAGCCGACAGGCCGAGGGGGCCGGCGGCGCCTCCGCAGCCTGACCGGGGGCCTGGCCTGGTTCGACCGGCGTTGGCGCTTCGGCTCCGGGCGGTTCGGGCTCGGCCGCCGGCGCATCCGCCGGTCTCGGCCGCGGCAAAGGCACCGATGCGCGGAACGCGGCAGGCCGCGTCCTCGGCAAATGCTTGGCCTGGCCTCCCCGCAAAGGCTCGCCCCATGGCGCCTCAGCCTGCCGTGCTGCCGCGACCGGTCCGGTTTGCAGCCAAAGCGCCGACAGCAAGGCCGCGGCGGTAACCGTTGCGGTTTGGCCCCGGTAAAGGCCGTCACAAGGCCATTTGCGGCTTGCTCTCTCCGCGCTAAAGTTCACTCCAACACTCCGCGGCAAGCGTCATCATTATCGGGAGGAATGTTCGTATGCGTGGTTTGATGCAAGACTGGCCTTTGCTCTGTCACCGGATTATCGAGCACGCCGCGGCCATTCATGGAACGCAAGAGGTCGTGACGCGGTCTGTGGAGGGTCCCATTCACCGCACAAATTACGCCGAAATCCGGGACCGTGCCTTGAAGGTCTCGCAACGCCTCGATAGCGGCGGCATCAAGTTCGGCGACCGCGTTGCCACCATCGCCTGGAACACATGGCGTCACCTCGAAGTCTGGTACGGCATCATGGGGATCGGCGCGATCTGCCACACCGTCAATCCGCGGCTGTTCCCCGACCAGATCGCCTGGATCATCAACCACGCGGAAGACCGGCTGGTGATGACGGATCTCACCTTCGTGCCGATGCTGGAGAAGATCGCCGGCCAGCTTCCAAGCGTGGAACGCTACATCGTGTTTGCCGACAAGGCGCACATGCCGCAGACCACGCTGAAGAACGCGGTAGCCTATGAAGACTGGATCGCGGAGGCCGACGGCGACTTTGCCTGGAAGACGTTTGACGAAAATACCGCGGCTGCGATGTGCTACACCTCGGGTACGACCGGCGATCCCAAGGGCGTCTTGTACTCGCATCGTTCCAACGTGCTGCACGCGCTGATGGCCAACACCGGGGATTCGCTGGGGACGACTGCCAGCGATACGATGCTGCCGGTGGTTCCGCTGTTCCATGCCAACAGCTGGGGCATCGCTTTCTCGGCCCCGTCGATGGGCACCAAGCTGGTACTGCCCGGCGCCAAACTCGACGGCGCGTCGGTCTACGAACTCCTGGATACCGAGAGGGTGACGCACACCGCCGGCGTACCCACGGTGTGGCTGATGCTGCTCAATCATATGGCCGCCAACAAGCTGAAATTGCCGCATCTGAGAATGGTGGTCTGCGGCGGCTCGGCCATGCCGCGCTCGATGATCAAGGCCTTCCTCGACATGGGCGTGCACGCGCGCCACGCCTGGGGCATGACCGAGATGAGTCCGATCGGCACGCTCGCCGCGCTGAAGCCTCCCTTCGCCGAACTTACCGGCGAAGCCCGGCTCGACATTCTTCAGACCCAAGGCTACCCGCCGTTCGGCGTTCAGATGAAGATCACCGACGATGCCGGCAAGCGCCTGCCGTGGGACGGCAAGACGTTCGGCCGGCTCAAAGTCAGCGGCCCTGCGGTATCGAGGGCCTATTTCCGTGTCGATACCGACATTCTCGACGACGAGGGCTATTTCGACACCGGCGACGTCGCGACCATCGACCAATATGGCTATATGCGCATCACCGACCGCTCGAAAGATGTGATCAAATCCGGCGGCGAATGGATTTCATCGATCGACCTGGAGAATCTGGCGGTCGGGCATCCCGCCGTGGCGGAAGCTGCCGTAATCGGGGTCTATCATCCGAAATGGGACGAGCGTCCGCTCTTGATCGTGCAGCTCAAGCAGGGGCAAAGTGCGACGCGGGAGGACATTCTGCACTACATGGAGGGCAAGATCGCCAAATGGTGGATGCCTGACGATGTCATATTCGTCGACGGCATCCCGCATACCGCGACCGGAAAGATCCTGAAGACCGCGCTGCGCGACCAGTTCAAGACCTATAGTTTCCCGAACGCCGCGGCTTAGCCACCCGAACCGCGCCAAACAGGCCTGCAAGCGCGCGGTCCGAATAGTTAAATGAGGTATTTTTGCACAGGATTTAGGCATCCACTCTTCTGGCATCGCCCCACGACGAAAGGCGAATTGGAGCCGGTCCGCCGGCTTCCTAGTTTGCCGCTCCAGTAAACCAAAAAAGGCAAGGAAAGCGCTCAAGATGATGAAATCGATCGGTAAACGAACAATCCCGTGGCTTTTGTTTGCGTCAATGTCAGTCACAGCGGCGCACGCCGACGGGAACAAGGTGGTAATTGGCGATATCGACGACATGTCCGGCCTCTATGCCGACGTGATTGGGCCGGGAGGCGTGGAAGCCGCCAAGATGGCGATCGACGATTTCGGCGGCAGCGTACTCGGTAACAAGATCGAACTGCTTACCTCGGATCATCAGAACAAACCGGACCTCGGGGCCCAGAAGTTTCGCGAATGGGCGGACCGCAATGGATTGACCATGGTGCTCGGTGGATCGAACACCGGCGTCAGCATCGCGATGGCAACCATCGCCAAGGAAAAGAAGACGCCGTTCTTCGCGATCGGCGCCGCCGGCGCCTCGCTGACGGGCAAGGACTGCACGCCCTACACCGTTCACTATGCCTACGATACCACCGCGCTCGGCAACGGCACGGCCACGACCATCGTGAAGCAGGGCGGCAAGACCTGGTTCTTCCTCACCGCCGACTACGCGTTCGGGACCCAGTTGCAGGAGGCCGCATCCAAAGTCGTGGAAGCCAACGGCGGCAAGGTCATCGGCGCAGTGCGCGTTCCGCTGTCGACGTCGGACTTTTCCAGCTATCTGCTGCAGGCACAAAATTCCGGCGCGCAGGTGCTGGGCCTCGCCAATGCCGGCAACGACTTCACCAATTCGATCAAGGCGGCCGACGAGTTCGGCATCGCCAAGACGATGAGTCCGGCCGCGCTGTTGGCCTTCATCAGCGACATCCACAGCCTGGGGCTCAAAACCGCTCAGGGCCTTTATCTGACCACCGGCTGGTACTGGGATCTCAACGACAAGACTCGCGCGTTCTCCAAGCGCTATTTCGAGAAGACGAAGCGCGAACCGACCATGAACCAGGCGGCGTACTACTCGGCGACGATGACCTATCTCAACGCCGTCAAAACCGCCGGCAGCACCGATCCAGAGAAGGTCATGGCGGAACTGCACAAGGTCAAGATCGACGACATGTTCACCAGCAACGGCAAGATTCGCGCTGACGGCCTGATGGAACATGAAATGTACATCATGCAGGTGAAGAAGCCCGATGAATCCAAATATCCATGGGACTACTACAAGCTGGTTCAGACCATGCCGGGCGAACAGGCATTCGGCAAGCTTTCGGACTCGGCCTGCCCGCTGGTAACGCACTAATATTAGTTAAGTAAAATTACGGAGAGGCGCGCCCCGATGGCTTCAGGGCGCGCCTTGTGTTATCCGCGGGGACGGGCGTGTCCGGATATTTTTCGGCATGAGCTGCTTCACAGCTTGCCCGAAAATGCGCTAGGTCAACCTGCGCCTGGTCGTCTGCCGACTGGCCGGCGACCGCGTCCCTCATTGGAATTTTAAAGGATGGCCCGCAGGTTTTCTGCTCCCTACCAGTCGGAGCCCGTCTCCAGCCTGGCATCGTGGGCGCGTAATCTGGCGGTATTCTCCGTGGTCGCGGTGCTGGTCTCGATCATCATCGTCCGATTCGGCTTTCTTGAAATGAAACCCGCGCTGGCGACATTTTTCGGCGCACTGGCCTGCGCCGGCCTCTCCATCCTGGTCGGGCTTTCCGCCTTTGTCGCGATCTGGCAGAATGGCTCGCGCGGCATGAGCCGCATCCTGCTGGCGCTCCTGATCGACGCGGTCGTACTCGCCTATCCGGCCTATCTTGGCCTGCAATATCGCAAGCTGCCTGCGATCCATGACATCACCACCGACCCAATCGATCCACCACGCTTCGAGGCGCTGGCGCGGTTGCGCACAGGTGACGGCGTCAACACCGCGGTCTATGCCGGGCTCTATTCCGCTGAACAGCAGCGGATTTATTATCCCGATATCGAGACGGTGGAACTCGAATTACCGGCGCAGCGGGCTTATGACATCACGCGGCAACTGGTCACCCGGCGCAAGTGGCTTGTGATCGACGAGCGCCCGCCGCAGCCGCCGCGCTACATTGGACACATCGAGGCGGTAGCGCGGACGCCTATTATGGGATTCCGCGAGGATGTTTCGATCCGCGTCACGACCGATGGCGAAGGATCGCGGGTCGATATCCGTTCGGCGTCGCGCTACTTCGAAAGCGATCTGGGCAGCAACGCTGCGCGCGTCAGCAAACTGATCGATGACATCAACAGCGCGGCCGAGAACGCCAGCCTGCAGCCGGTCAAGAAGCCGCCGGCAGCCACAAAGGCCGCGCCGAAGGTAGTGAAGAAATAATGATTGGCGAATAGCGAATAGCGAGCGAGCAAGCAGCACAAGCCTGATTACCGCCCTACTCGCTATTCGCTATTTTACTATTTCGCTGCTTCAGTCTGTAAGTCCCGCCAATCACCGGATCGCCGTCGGTCGCGACAATGCCGCGCAGGACCAGATCCTCCAGATGCGCCAGCACGGAATAACCGGCAGCGCCCGATAGCCGCGGGTCGATGCCGATATAAATTGCGCGTACCATGCTGGGAATGTCCGCCTCGCCTTTGGCCAGCCGATGCAGGATCGAAGCTTCGCGCGCCAGACGGTGCCGGATCAGGAAATTCACATAGCGGGGACCTCTGGGGATTTCGGGTCCGTGGCCCGGGAAATACAGATCGTCGTCGCGCTGCGTCAGCCGCTCGAGTGAGGCCATGTAGTCATGCATCGAGCCATCGGGCGGCGCCACGATGGACGTGGACCAGCCCATCACATGGTCGCCCACGAACAATACCTTCCGATCGGGCCAGGCAAACGCCAGATGGTTGGCGGTGTGGCCCGGTGTCGACACCACCTCCAGCCGCCAGTCAGAACCTTCAATCGTTTCGCCGTCGCGCACCGCGATATCCGGCCTGAAGTCGCGGTCGGCACCGGACTCTGAGGAGATTTTTTCGCTTTCGTAGCGCGGACGCGACGAGCGATGCGGCCCCTCGGCATAAACGGTCGCCCCGGTGGCCGCCTTGATTCGCGTCGCATTCGGTGAGTGATCGCGGTGGGTGTGAGTGACCAGAATATGCGTCACGGTTTCGCCACGCACCGCGTCGAGCAGCGCCGCGGCGTGGGCTTCGTCGTCGGGGCCGGGATCGACGATTGCCACCTGCCCCTGGCCCACGATGTAACTCACCGTGCCGGTGAAGGTGAAAGGACTTGGGTTGCCGCACAGCACCCGCCGCACGCCGGGCCTTGCGTCATCCACCACGCCGGGCTTGAGCGGGAAGTCGCGATTGAACGGGACGTCTTCCGTATCGGCCATGACCTTACGAAAAGGCCTGGATGCCGGTGATGGCGCGGCCCAGGATCAGGGCGTGGACGTCGTGGGTGCCTTCATAGGTGTTGACGGTTTCCAGGTTCGCGGTGTGGCGCATCACGTGATATTCGATCTGGATGCCGTTGCCGCCGTGCATGTCGCGAGCCATGCGCGCGATGTCGAGCGCCTTTCCGCAATTGTTGCGCTTGACGATCGAGATCATTTCCGGAGCCATCTTGCCTTCGTCCATCAGCCGCCCGACCCGCAAGCTCGCCTGCAGACCCAGCGCGATGTCAGTCTGCATGTCCGCGAGTTTCTTCTGCACCAATTGGGTTGCCGCCAACGGCCGGTTGAACTGCTTGCGATCGAGCGTGTATTGCCGGGCGCGATGCATGCAGTCCTCGGCCGCCCCCATCGCGCCCCAGGAAATGCCGTAGCGGGCGCGGTTGAGGCAGCCGAAGGGGCCCTTCAGGCCGGCGACGTTGGGCAGCAGCGCGCTCTCCGGCACCTCCACGCCTTCCATCACGATCTCGCCGGTGACGGAAGCGCGAAGCGAGAGCTTGCCGCCGATCTTCGGCGCCGACAGGCCTTTCATGCCCTTTTCCAGGATAAAACCGCGAATCTGGTTGTTGTGCTCCACTGACTTCGCCCACACCACGAACACGTCGGCGATCGGAGCGTTGGAAATCCACATTTTGGTGCCGGTCAGCCGGTAGCCGTCTGCGGTCTTTTCGGCGCGGGTTTTCATGCCGCCAGGATCGGAGCCGGCATCCGGCTCGGTCAGACCGAAGCACCCGACCCATTCGCCGGTAGCGAGCTTGGGCAGATATTTCTTGCGCTGATGCTCGTCGCCATAGGCGTAGATCGGATGCATCACCAGCGACGACTGCACCGAATTCATCGAGCGGTAGCCGGAATCGACGCGCTCGATCTCGCGCGCGACCAGGCCATAGGCGACGTAGCTCGCATTGGCGCAGCCATATTCTTCCGGGAGCGTAATTCCGATCAGGCCGAGCTCACCCATCTCATGGAAGATATCGCGATCGACCTTCTCCTCCAGATAGGCCTTGGTGACGCGCGGCGAGAGCTTGTCCTGCGCATAGGCGCGTGCGGTGTCGCGGATCATGCGCTCGTCTTCGGTGAGCTGCTCGTCGAGAAGGAAGGGATCGTCCCACTGGAAGTTCACCGGGGACGGCTTGTCCTTGGCCTGAGGGCGCACGCTCATGAAAGGTCCTTTCGCATTACTGCCGCCGGCGTCAAGTTTAAATCTTTGATGACTAGGCTTCAAGCTGTTCGTTGGAGAGGATCTCAATGCCGAAACCTGACAGTCCCTTGTACTCGTGCGTTGACGAGGTCAGATGACGGATGGAAGTGACGCCAAGGTCGCGCAGGATCTGCGCACCGACGCCGACCTCGCGCCATTGCCTGTTGCGATCGGCTTCCGCGGAAGTCTCCTCCGGTATCGGTGTCACCGGAACGCCGGCGGCACCGTCGCGCAGATAGACCAGCACGCCGCGGCCGGCCTTCTTGAAACGTTCCAGCACGATCTGCATGCGCGCCGGTCCGGTGAAGATGTCCCTGACGATGTTGGGTTTGTGAAACCGGGTCAGCACATTCTTGCCATCGCCGACGCCATTGTAGACGAATGCCACATGCGCGATGGAATCGAATGGTGAACGGTAGGCATACCCCTGCAGTGGCCCGATCGGGCTTTCCGTGATGAACGTCGAGACCCGCTCGATCAGCTTTTCGCGCGCCTGGCGATAGGCGATCATGTCGGCGATGGTGACATGCTTGAGCTTGTGCTGGGCGGCGAACCGCGCCACCTGCTGGCCCTTCATGACCGTGCCGTCGTCATTCATCAATTCGCTGATCACCCCCACCGGCGGCAGGCCGCTGAGCTTGCAGAGGTCGACCGCGGCCTCGGTGTGGCCCGAGCGCAGCAGCACGCCGCCGTCGCGCGCAATCAGCGGAAAGACGTGGCCCGGCCGCGCAAAGTCGCTGGCACCGGCGTTCGGGTTGGCCAGCGCGCGGCAACAGGAGGCGCGCTCGTCCGCCGAAATGCCGGTGCCGCCGTCAGGCTTGTAGTCGATCGACACCGTGAAGGCGGTGGTATGGTTGGACTCGTTATGGGCGACCATCGGATCGAGCCGCAGCCGCCGTGCGTCCTCACCGGTGATCGGGGCGCAGACGATACCCGAGGTGTGGCGGATGATGAACGCCATCTTTTCGGCGGTGCAGAGCGACGCCGCGACGATCAGGTCGCCTTCGCCCTCGCGGTCATCGTCATCGGTAACGACCACGAGTTCGCCGCGGCCAAAGGCTTGCAAAACTTCCTGGATCGTATCAGCCATTACGGTGATCTCTATTGCTGCGATGCGAGCATTAGCCGGACTCGCGCGGCCGCGCCAGCGTCTATACGCAGGGCAAACCGCTCAGGCGAGGCGTCCGGGCCGGCGATGGGTGCGAAGGCTATCGCCATGCCGCACCGCCCGCCGCGGAGCAGGCTGCCAGGCCCGCGCATTTTGCTTGCGATCTCCCGGGCATCAGAACCTGGCGACAGCGGCCGCCAACTTGCCTAAGGTTGCAGCCAACGAGAACAACGGAGACGCCTTTCATGACCACCGCCGCCTTCGATTTTGCACCCCTGCTGCCTGCGGGACTGCCCGCGCCGGCGGCGAAATGGACCGGGCTGTCGAAATACAGCTTCGTTGGGGGTAACAACGATCCGGACCAGGTTCCGGTCGACGGCTTGATTGATGCGGTCGACGCGGTGCTCCGGCGCGAAGGCCGGACGCTGGCCACCTACGGACTTGCCAGCGGCCCGCAGGGTTACCGTCCCCTGCGCGAGTTTCTGACGCAAAAACTCAGGCGCGACGCCGGTATCGCCTGCGTCCCGGACGACATCCTGATTGTATCCGGTTCGCTGCAGGCGCTTGACCTCGTCAACCAGACGCTGCTGTGCCGAGGCGATACCGTCATTGTCGAACAGGACACCTATCAGGGCGCGCTGACCCGGCTGACACGGCTTGGGGTCAACACGGTCGGCATTCCGCTCGACCATGGCGGAATGCGGATCGACGCACTGGCCTCGGCGCTGGCCGATCTCAGGCGTCGCGGCATCGCACCAAAATACATCTACACCATTCCGACGGTGCAGAACCCGACCGGCACCATCATGCCGGAGGCGCGCCGGATCGAACTGCTCGATCTTGCCGAACAATATGGCGTGCCGATCTTCGAGGACGATTGCTATGCCGACCTGATCTGGGACGGGCGGCGTCCACCCGCGCTGTACGCGATGTGCGGCAACGGTGGCGTGATCCATATCGGTTCATTTTCCAAGTCGATCGCGCCGGCGCTTCGAGTCGGGTACATCGTCGCACCATGGCCGCTGCTGTCGCAGGCCCTGGCGCTGAAGACCGATGCCGGCTCCGGTGCGCTCGAACAGATGGTGCTGGCGGAATATTGCGCGCCACATTTTGCCGAACATGTCCCGAAGCTGACGCGTGGGCTGCGCGCCAAGCTCGACACCCTGATGGAAGCCCTCAACGAGCAATTCGGCACCGCGGCGGAATTCGAGGATACCAAAGGTGGTATCTTCCTGTGGGTGAAGCTTCCGGACCATGTCGACACGCTGAAGCTCTACCAGGCCGCGCTCGCCGCCGGCGTCGCCATCAATCCCGGACCGGAGTGGTCCACCGACAAGAAACATGCCGGCAGCCGGTTGCGGCTGTGTTTTGCAAGCCCCTCGCACCAGCAGATCCGGGAAGGAATAGCCGTGCTCGCCGAGGTGTGCCGGCGGGAATTCGGCGTGCCCGCACGGATCGCAAATGTGGAGACGCAGGCATGGAAGTCGATTTGATTAGCGAAACTGGCGCCGCGAGCATCGGCCCGGTTTAATCGCCACTGATGCCGGCGTCAGCGATCACCTTCCCCCATTTTTCACTTTCTCTCCGGATGAAGCCGGCGAATGCGCCAGGCGATGAGGGTGAAGGTTCGGCACCAAGGTTGCGGATTTTCTCGATCGCCGCGGGATCTTTCAGGGCGTTCACAAACGCCGCGTTCAGCTTGCCGACAATCTCGGAAGGGGTGCCCGCGGGCGCGACGAGGCCAAACCATCCAACCGACTGGAAGCCGGTCAGGCCGAGTTCCGACAGCGTCGGAACCTCCGGCAGAAACCCGACCCGCTCCGCCGCAGACACGCCGAGCGGCTTCAGCCTGCCTTCCCGGATCAATTGCAGCGAGGCAGGGATATCCAGAACCGCCAGCGGTATATGCCCTGCCAAGACATCAATGGCGGCCGGCGCGGTACCGCGATAGGCAACGAGACCAATCTGGATTTTCGCTTTTTGATTGAACAACGCCGCCGTCAGGTGCATGGCGGTGCCGTTGCCGCCATGCCCCATCAACAGGGTGCCAGGGTGAAGCCTGGCGAATGCGATGACGTCCGCGACCGACGAAAAACCAGAGTTTTGAGACGCTACCAGCACGAAGGGGATTTCGGCGAGCAACGTGACGGGAACAAGATCCTTCAAAGGATCAAACGACATCGCCGCGCGATTGAGATGGGGATTGACCGTCAACACCCCCGCTGCGGCGACGCCGAGCGTATAACCGTCCGGAGCGGCCTGCGCCACGGCTGCAATTCCAATATTGCCACCGGCTCCCGCCTTGTTCTCGATCACGATAGGCTGATGCAACTCGTCGGCGAGCGACGTTTGGAGGGCGCGCATCAGGATGTCGGAACTGCCGCCCGGCGGAAACGTCACAATGATCCTGATCGGCTGGTCGGGATAGGCCCAAGCCCCGGCGGACGACAACAGCAACACGGACAAGGCGGCGGCAAAAAACCAGAACGGACTTTGCCTGATCGACCGTAGCAAGTACATTTCGCTCCGAAGGCTTTTTCGTGGGTTCAAGTTATGCATGATTATCCGGTGCCAGCAAGTGAGGCGATCAAGACGAAGGTGGTCGTGGTCGGAGCCGGTCCAGTCGGACTGATCCTGGCAATAGATCTGGCGCGCCGCGGCGTGTCGGTCGTGGTCGTGGAAACACGCGGTGCCGGCGAGCCGCCCAACGTGAAATGCAACCACGTATCGTCGCGCTCGATGGAGGTTTTGCGGCGGCTCGGCGTCGCACAACAGGTGCGCGACGCGGGCCTGCCCGCCGATTTTCCGAACGACTGCGCTTACCGTACCACGGCGACCGGCATCGAGCTATCGCGCATCAAGATCCCCTGCCGACGCGACCGCTATACTGCGTCGACTGGTCCCGATACCGGCTGGCCGACCGCCGAGCCGCCGCACAGGATCAATCAGATCTATCTGGAGCCCGTGCTGTTCGCCCACGCCGCCGCACTCCGCGGCCTGACAATATTGAGCCGCACGGCATTCGAGTCCTTCGATCAGAATGAGGTCGGTATCGTCGCGACGGTGCGAAATCTCGATAGCGATGCGACCTTGCGGATCGAGGCTGATTTTATTGTCGGCTGCGACGGCGCGCGCTCAGCCGTGCGCAAGGCGATCGACGCGACGCTGCGTGGCACGCCGGTGGTCCAGCGGGTCCAATCGACCTACATCCGCGCACCGCACCTGCTTGGCCTGATGGGATCGCCGGCCTGGATGACGCTCTCGCTCAATCCGCGACGCTGCGGAACCGTGGTTGCCATCGACGGCCGCGAAAAATGGCTGATTCACAACCATCTCAACCGGGAACACGAGACCTTCGAGTCGGTCGACCGCGACTGGTCGATCCGGACCATCCTGGGCGTCGGCGCTGATTTTCAGTACGAGGTGCTGGCCAAGGAGGACTGGGTTGGCCGCCGGCTGGTAGCCGACCGATTTCGCAGCGGGCGCGCCTTCATCTGTGGCGACGCCGCGCATCTTTGGATTCCCTACGCCGGCTATGGAATGAATGCCGGGATCGCCGACGCCGCGAACCTGGCTTGGGTGCTGGATGCCCACCTGCGAGGCTGGGCCGATATCGCCATCCTCGATGCCTATGAACGGGAACGTCTGCCGATCACCGAGCAGGTCTCTCACTTTGCCATGAACATGGCCGGCCAGGTTCTCAGCCAACGACGCGCCGTTCCGGACGAGATCGAGATGCCGGGCCCGGAGGGCGACGCCATCCGCAACCGGGTAGGACAAGCGGCCTATGAATTAAATGTGCAGCAATATTGCTGCGCAGGCCTGAACTTCGGTTATTTCTACGATCGCTCTCCGATCATTGCCTACGATGGCGAGCAGCAGCCAGCCTACACGATGGCGGACTTCACGCCATCGACAGCACCGGGATGCCGGGTGCCTTACACAACATTGGCGGATGGCCGCCCGCTCTACGATGCATTCGGTTCGGGCTACACGTTACTGCGCTATGATCCGAAAGTCGCCATAGCGCCGCTGATCGAGGCGTTGCGCGGAAACCGCGTCCCCATTGAGATCGTCGACGTTCCCGGCAATGGCGGGGCGTCGCCCAGCGGTCATAGGCTGCTGCTTAGCCGGACCGATCAACACATAGCCTGGCGTGGCGATGCGCTGCCGAGCCAGCCGGAACAGCTCGTCAACACCCTGATCGCTCGCGATCATCGGCCCCTCGCTGCCGCGGTGTGACCGAGACCGCCTCACGACCGCCGGTCTCAGGCGGCTGACTCTAACTGTCCATCGACGTGAAACTCCACGTTGACCTGACCGGAGCCACTGGAGGGAAAATAATCGCAGAGCTGCTCGGCTGCGCCCTCGTAGGCGTCCCAGCCGAGTGCCGCAAACAGCATGATGGTATCGGCCATTCCACCCTCGCCGTTGCACTTGACGGCATAGTCAGGCAGCATGGCGATGAACTCCCGGTATCGACGCTGCTGCCAGAGTTCAAGCACGCGCAGATCGACCTGACGGTTGAATTCGCTGGCGATCGAGGTCCACGCCTCCGGACCGAGCTTCTTGTTGGGCCAGAGCCGATGCGACATCGATCCGCTGGCGAGGATCGCCACCCGCTCGCCGGACTTTTCGACGGCGCGCCGGGTAGCCTCGCCCAGACTGCGGCTTTCCTCCAGCGAGGTGAACAACGGCGAGGCGACCGAGACCACTTTGGCCCAGCCGTCAGCGTTCATGTAATGCATTGGCACGATGGTGCCGTATTCAAGCCCGAGGCTAGCAACCCTGTGGGCGATGACGTTGAGACCGGCCTCGCCGGCCTCGCCGGCAATGGCTTCGGCGAGCGAGGTATCGCCCGGCAGATCGTAGCGCAGATCCTGGATCATATGCGGGGCTTCGTGGCTTGTGAAGGAACCGCGATGCCGCGCATTGGCGTTGATGTGATAGCCGAAGTTGGAAAGCCAATGCGTATCGAACACCACGAAGGTCTGGACGCCGCGTTGCCGGGCGCGGCGGCCGAGTTCACGCAGCGCGTGCACCGCGCCTTGGCGCGCCGCCCTGAGCGGGCTGCCCTCGACCTCCGACAACATCAGTGACGGCACGTGGCTGACCTTGGCGGCAAGAACCAGGGCTCCCATCGGACGTTTCTCCCCTGCAGGCGGACGCCGGGCGGCCGGATATTATCCGCAGCGGATCGCGTGGGCGATCCGGAGCAGCAGCATGATCGAGACGTTGCCCTTCCCTGCCTCGATCTGGGCAATGTAGCGTTCGGAAACGCCGGACTTACGTGAAAGCTCCCTGCGCGACATGTCGCGGAGCGTGCGCAATTCGCGCACGCGGCCTCCGAGTTGGGCAAGAAAGTCGATTTCGGAAAGCGGCGGCTGGTCGGCGCCAAGCGGAAGCAACTTATCCGCGAACCCCTGCGATATCCCGGCCTCAGATCGTGTGTCGCTTTTTGCCACGCGGGCTGCCCTTCACTGCCGACAATGTTGCCAAGCGCCGAGACCCTCGCATTGATGCGGATCAAATGGCCTGTGCCGGGGCGGCGAGCCGGAACAGGCTTGGAACCTCATGCAATGGCTGCGGCGCACGGCGGTGCGCGTTGCCAGCAAGGCCGTGAGGGCCCGGGCCTCACCGGGAACCCGAACCTAAAACTCCGAGGGCCGCGGAATTCTCGGTCGCCGGTCACTAAGCATCTTGTTAAACATATCTCGCTAACGAGATCGCCATCGCCGGGATCCGGTAGCGATCGACGCGGCATCTGGTCCGGAAGCCACACAACTGTAAATTCACCCTGCCAAGTGTCTGACGGCCGAGCGACCCCGTTGATTTGGGCGTTGAGCGCAGATAGCTTCGCCGCGAGCAGGATAAGGCGGGCCTATTAAAGTCGGCCGAAATTGGCCCGCGGTACAACGTGGGTTGAGGTCTGCAGGGCAGAACAGACTTTACCCGCGCCCTCATCGGGCGCACGAAGACAGTGAATATGAATTCAAGAGGCCTTTGCGGGATTCCAGTTGCGGTTTTCCTGTTGGCGTATGCGGGTCCGGCCCCTGCCCTGGGCGATACAATCGAGTCAGCGTTGGTGCGGGCCTATCAGGGCAATCCGCAACTCAACGCTCAGCGGGCCCTGGTGCGATCCACCGACGAAAACGTGCCGCAGGCCCTATCAGCCTATCGGCCCAAGGTCGCACTCACCGCCAGCGGCGGCGAACAGTACACCGATGTCAGCTCCTTCAAGGCCAGCTCGCCGGACCTGCTCCGTAGCGATGTCCATGGCATCGACCCGCCGCGCAGCGTCGGCATTACGGTCACCCAGACCCTGTTCAACGGCAATCAGACCGCCAACAAGACCCGGGTGGCCGAGGGCCAGGTTTCCGGCGCGCGCGAGGCGCTGCGCGTGCTCGAAGAGACCGTGCTGCTCAACGCCGCCACCATCTACATGGACTATTTGCGGGACGCCGCGATCGTCGAGGTCCAGCGCAGCAACACGCGCGTGCTCGAAGAGACCCTGAGGCAGACCAATAGCCGCTTCAGCTCGGGTCTGGTGACGCGCACCGACGTCTCCCAGGCGGAGGCCCAGCTTGCGGCCGGCAAGACCCAGCAGCTCACCGCCGAATCCAACCTGGTGACGACGCGTTCGAATTTTCGCCGCATCGTCGGCAACGATCCGTCCAACCTGGCGCCGGGCTCACCAGTCGATCGCTTTCTGCCGAACTCGCAGGCGTCGGCGGTTGCGCTCAGCCTGATCGAAAATCCGAATGTCACCGCGGCAATGTTCGGGATCGACGTCAATTATCTGCAGGTCAAGATCAACGAGGGAGCGCTGTTGCCGACGGTCAGCCTGCAGACCTCGGTCCAGCAGGCCTACGAGCAGACGCTGACGACCTTCCGCTCATTTGCGGCCTCGACCGTCGCGCAGGTGTCGGCGCCGATCTATCAGGGCGGCGCCGAATATTCGCTGATCCGTCAGTCCGAGGAAAATCTCGCGCAACAGCGGCTCAATCTCGAGACCGTCCGGGACCAGACGAGGGCCAACACCATTACCGCCTGGGGCCAGCTCGAGGCCGGCAAGGCGCAGGTGATCTCCGCGGAATCGCAGGTGGCCGCGTCGGAGGTGGCGCTGACCGGCGTTCGCCGAGAGGCCATGGTCGGACAGCGAACCACGCTTGACGTGCTCAACGCCCAGCAGGCGCTGGTCAATGCCCGCGTAGCGCTCGTCACCGCGCAGCACGATCGTGTCGTTGCGTCCTACACGGTATTGAGCGCGGTCGGTCGGCTGTCGCCGCAGGTTCTCAATCTGGCGACCGTCGCTTACGATCCGAGCGTGCATTACCACCAGGTTCGCGACAGCTGGTCCGGTACCCGGACACCCGACGGGCGCTGATTGCCTGATGGGGAGGCTGGCGAAAAAGCGCTAGCGGACCGAGAACGGCGACTGGTAGGGGCGGCCGAATGGCACGCCGTTGATCACGGTCTGTACCGGCTTCAGGACGGCCTTGCCGTCGCGTCGGTTGTTGCGGGTGTCGACGAACGTGACCGGTCCCTCCACCAGTTCCATGATCGCGACGTCGCCGGGAGCGCCGATCTGCAGCGTGCCGATCTTCGGCGCACGGTTGATGATCGCAGCCGGCGCCGTGGTCGTCATCGTCACCACCTGCTCCAGCGAATAGCCCATGGCCATGAACTTGCTCATCACGTTCGGCAGGAAGGGCACGCCCGGCGAATTGCCGGAAAAGACATGGATGTCGGACGAGATGGTATCCGGCGTACAGCCGGCGGGGATCGCCACCTCCGCCACGGTGAAGTCAAAACTGCCGCCGCCATGGCCGACATCGAAGATCACGCCGCGCTTCTTGGCGGCGAGCGCCGCTGGCAGCAACTTTCCGTCCTGCACGATGTTGGTGAAGGCGCCGGCCATGTTCGGCGCGCCCGAATAAGCATGCGTCAGCACATCGCCGGGGCGCAACAGATCGAGAATGTCGGACATCAACTGGCCGGTCTCGACGCCGCCGATATGGACCATCATCCGGGCCGGCCAGCCACACATTTCGCAGGCCTGGATGCCGCGCTTCAACGGCTCGATGCCGTGCTTGAAGATCACGTTTTCGGACATCCGCACTTTGACGCCAATCAAAAAATCCGGGTTTTCCGCCAGCGCCATGGCGCAGGCTTCGACCTGGGCGTTGTCGATATTGTACAGTTCGGCCACCGGGAAAGCCGATAGTCCGTTATTGGCAATATGGACAAAGGCATAAATCCGCGCCCGCGACTGCGCCACGATAAAGCGGCGCAGCGCCGCCAAGTTGTTGACGCCGGCATCACCCGCCGACACGACCGTGGTGGTGCCCTGAAACTGCACCAGTTCGTCGGCGGGAATGCCGATCGCGGAGCCATAGGGGTAGACATGGCAATGCAGGTCGACCAGGCCCGGCATCACCAGCTTCCCGGCGGCATCGATGGTCTTCAGGGCGCGGACGGCCGGAATTTCCGGCTCGATCGCCTCGATGGCTCCCCAGCGGATGCCGATGTCGCGTTTGCCGCGCAACGACTGGCTGGGATCGACCACCTCGCCGCCCTTGATCACAAGGTCGAACTTGTCGGCGGGGCCCATCGCGGCTTGCGCGGACCGCATGAAAGGTCCTGAAAGCGCCGTTGCCGCGGCAGCCCCTGAAAGGCCGAGAAAACCACGGCGGGACAGGCCGGACATGCTCGCGCTCCCCCATATCGAGAATTTTTGGTTGATGAAGAATGCCCCCAGGGTCGGCTTTCGGCAAGCCGATTCGGATCGGGAGATCCAGACAAGGCCGCTCGCCTCCTGAGAGGCATTCGACGAGCGCGTTATCGGCATCTAATACCGTACCGCCATCCGCAATGGTTAACCAATGATTAGCTCTCTTCTGCCAGTGATGCCTGCGGCTGCCCGCTATCCCAAGGGCGCGAACGGAGGTTTCTATGAGCGACATCATGAGCATCCTGCAGTCGGCCTACTCCGCCGCAGCTCCGCAGAGCGTGATCTCACCGGGAGACAAATTCGCCAAAGTCGATCCTACCCAATATCAGGGCACCTGGACCGGCAAGGATTACAAAAATCAGCCGATCACGGTTTCAATTACCAAGGTCAGCGGGTACCGGGCCAACGTGACGCTCCAGAGTTCCGCCGGTCTCCAGTTCCAGAGAGCCCTCATCACCACCAAGGGCACCTTTCGAATCGGCGATTCCCAATTCAAGCTTACCGGCAACGGCGTCGCGCAGATCAACACGATCGTGACCGATCCCACGACCGGCATCCAAACCAATCAGCAGGCGATCCTCGATCGAAAGAGCTAGCTGCCGTTTAGCGCCGACAGCGGCACGATAGCGCTACAGCGAATGGCGTGACGGAAGCCACGTGATGTTTGATACCATCATCTTGCTGACCGGCGCGGCGGTGCGGCCGATTTTCATGTCCGTTCTATCCGCGCACAATCCGTGCCTGACGATAATCCCTGTCGAAACGCGGGCTGAGCTGAACGCGCTGGCGCCGGACACGCTTGCGCGGGCGAGGCTGGTTGCGTTCGTGACCGGCGTCATCGTGCCGGCGAATGTGCTCGGTCAGCTGGGCTTTGGTGCTTATAATTTTCATCCGGGACCGCCGAGCTATCCTGGCTGGGCGCCCGCGCATTTCGCGCTTTACGCGCGCGCCACTGAATTCGGCGCGACAGCCCATGTCATGGCCGCCCGGGTCGATGAGGGCCCGATTGTCGGCGTCGAGATGTTTTCGATTCCACCCGGGACTTCCGTTGCCAGCCTCGAGGGCATGGCTTTTGCGCGCCTTTCCTATTTGTTCTGGACCTTGGCCAAACCGCTGGCGGCCTGCGGCGATGGGCTGCCGCTGTTGCCGCTGCAATGGAGCGGGGTAAAGACCACGCGGCAAGACTATGCGGCGATCTGCGACATTCCTCTGGACATTGAGAGAGAAGAACTGGATCGCCGCATCGAGGTATTCGGCGCAGACCCTGACTTCGGCTCGCGCATGACATTCTGCACGGCGTAGAGTTCTCCACGGTGTGGGTCCCATAGGCGATCCCTGCGCCGGCAATGCGCTTTCGACCGCGGCCCGCTCAGGGATCGATCAACACGCCGGGATTCATCATGCCCTTCGGATCGAGTTCGCGCTTGGCGCCGCGCAGCGCCCGGGCAAACAGTTCGGGTCGCTGCCGGTCATAGAACGGGCGGTGGAAACGGCCGACGGCGTGATGGTGGGTCGTGGTACCACCATGCTCGACCGTCGCCGCCGTGCAGGTCGTCAGCACTTCCATGAACTGCTCGAGCATGATTCGCTTATCCAGGAGGCCGCCAATCGTGAAGTAGAGGCATGGCCCGTCGGGATAGACGTGCGTGAACCGGCAGGTCACGGTACCCTCGCGGCCGGTCACCCGCCGGATGGTGTCGTGGCTGATCTTCATGATGGTCGCGTGGAAATCGCGCACCCGCTCCCAGGTTATCGCGGTTTCGAAGGTCGAGGCCAGCAGCCCGCGCGCGACGGCGTGTTCGCTGTAATGGGGCGCGCGAATGAATTTATTGCGCCAAGCGCCCGCGGCTCCTCGGTGGTGCGAGTTCTCCTCGTCCAGCGCCGCGGTGTCCGGGACGCCGCCGCCATCCCGGCAGATTTCCAGGGCGCGTGCCATCCAGGCATCGAGCGGGTGGTCGGCCGACTCGAAGGTCAGCATCAAGACGGCCTCATTGTTATCAGGAGCGATATCAGGCAGCGCCTCGCGCGCCTCAAGCAGCCGGCAGTTGGCCGGATAAAGGCCAGCCTGCGTGATGACGCGCACCGCGTCGGCACCGGCATAAAAGTCCTTGAAGCGCACGCTCGTTGCCGCGCGGAAGACAGGCTTTCTGCGCAACCGCACCCATGCTTCGGTGATGATGCCGAGGATTCCCTCCGAGCCGATGAACAGCCGATCCGGGCTTGGCCCCGCGCCGGAACCGGGCAGGCGCCGCGTCTCCAGGGTACCGACCGGCGTCACCACGCGTGTGCTCTCGACAAAATCATCGATGTGCGTGGTCAGCGTCGCGTAGTGACCTCCCGAACGTGTCGCGATCCAGCCGCCCAGCGTCGAGCAGCGGTAGGCCTGCATGTAATGGCGCATGGTGAACGGCGTCTGGCGCAGCTGGTCCTCGATGTGCGGGCCATAGACCCCGCCCTCGATGCGCGCGGCGAGGCTGACCGGATCAACCTCGAGCACCCTGTCCATGTGCCGCATCGAGATCGTCACGACTTTTTCAAACTCGGCCGCCGGTTCGATGCCCTTCACCACGGAAGAGCCGCCGCCATAGGGAATGGCCTTGGCGCCGATCTGGTCGCACCATGCGAGGATCCGCACGATGTCCTGCTCGTTGTCGGGAAAGGCCACCGCGTCGGGCGGATGGGGCACGGAGCGCAAGAACATCCGGCACGCATCGAACCATGCCTTGCCATATGCGTGCTCCAGCCGGGTGAGCTGATCGGTTCGAACGAGTGGCTGCAACGCTGACGGCAATTCGACGCGTGACGGACGCAGCGTAATCTCTTCCGCCTTGGGCGGCGGCGTGACGTCGAACCCGGAAAGGCCATATCGCTTGGCGATATCGGCTTCCCAATACCTGATTTCCTCAGAGGTCAATTCCTCGTCGGCGTAGCCCCAGGCATAGAATTTCTTCTGCCGTCGCATCGTTTCCTCCGTGATCGTTTGACCGGGAGAGTTTCCCGGTCGGCACGGTGGCGCCGACAGCTTCGCGTCTTCGCAGATCCGCACCCAAGAGCTTAGACCGCATCCTGGCAGCAAAAAGGGTATCTTGACAGAGGCGAACCGGCATTGGGAAGCGTTGCCGCTTTGCGCCCCTTATCTCGCAGATGCGTAATCGGTCGATTTCGGCTTATGCCTGGAATTACTGCAAGGTGCACCCGCGCAGTCGGCCGTGCACGGCCGGCGAGTTGCCCGCTCATCGGGAACAATGCTTCGCAGACGCCGTTGGCATCATTGGGCAGGCCGCGATATCGCCGCTGCCATCAACGGAGAAATCCTATGGAATTGATCCTGATTATCGTTGTGCTGGTACTCCTGTTCGGTGGCGGCGGATACTGGGGTCGCAGCCGTGGTCATTGGTGATAGGCCGACCCTCGGCGTTCTATGAGGTGATTTTACGGAGCACAGATAGATCCGCCGGGGATCCAGCTCGCCAGGCTCAATGATCGATGGCGGCATGCAGCCTTCGAGTTTTTCGCCTCTTAAGAAAGCACATATCTCGGAAGGAAATGCATCGTGAAAAAAGCAGCGCTGGGCTCGATTACCGTGGCGCTGGGATGCGCCGCAGCGGCCGTACCGCTTCAAAACCAAAGTTTCGATCCCCGCGTCGCTTCCGAATGGGCGGGTGCCATCGTCGGCGTCTTGTCGGCGAATGGCAACGGGTACGGCCCGGGTTCCAACTTCAGCCCCGGCTACGCTTTTAGCCGCGGGCCGGATATCGCTACGCTCGCAAGGGCCGTTCGCGCCTCCGCAGGGTCCGCGGCCGCGAACGCGACAGACACCACGGTCGCGGAAGCTCGGTGGCTGGACGACCAATCGCAATCTGGCTCCTATTGAACACGCGATCGACTGGAGGGTGGATGTTCCTCTTCAGTTGCATTGGAATACGAAAGATCAAATCCGGTCGAAATAATCGACCCGCGCATTCCCCATGATTGACGACCTTTGGTACAAGAACGGCGTGTTTTATTGCCTGTCCGTGGGGACCTATATGGACGCCAATGGTGACGGCGTCGGTGACTTCAAAGGCCTATTGCGGCGTCTGGACTATCTGGACGGATTGGGCGTGACCGCGATTTGGCTGATGCCATTTCAGCCATCGCCAGGCAAGGACGACGGCTACGACATTTCAGATTATTATGGTGTCGACCCGCGCTACGGCACGCTCGGTGACTTCGTGGAATTCACTCACGGCTGTCGGCAGCGAGGCATTCGCGTCATCATCGACCTCGTCGTCAATCACACCTCGGATGCCCACGCCTGGTTTCGCAGCGCCAGAAGCTCGCCGGATTCGCAACATCGCGACTGGTACGTCTGGGCCGACAAAAGACCTGCCAGCGCCAGCAAGGGTATGGCCTTTCCTGGGGTGCAGAAATCGACATGGACCTACGACAAGGAGGCCAAGGCCTGGTACTTTCATCGCTTCTATGATTTCCAGCCCGACCTCAATACGTCCAACCCCTACGTCCAGGCTGAAATCCTCAAGATCATGGGGTTCTGGATTCAGCTCGGCGTGTCCGGCTTCCGGATGGATGCCGTTCCCTTCGTGATCGCCACCAAAGGCGCGAAGGTCAGAACGCCGGTCGAGCAATATGGCATGCTTCGTTCGCTGCGCGAATTCCTGCAATGGCGGCATGGCAACGCGATCATTCTTGCGGAAGCCAACGTTTTGCCCGAAGCCGATATGGAGTATTTCGGACGGGATGGCGACCGCATGCATATGATGTTCAACTTTCACGTCAACCAGAACCTGTTCTATGCAATGGCGGCCACCGACGCACGCCCGCTAGCCAAGGCTCTCGCCGCGACCAAACCGCGCCCGGCCAGCGCCCAATGGGGGCTCTTTCTGCGTAACCACGACGAACTCGATCTTGGCCGCCTCACCAAGGCCCAACGTAAGGTCGTTTTCGAGCGCTTCGGTCCCGACAAGGACATGCAGCTTTACGATCGGGGCATCCGGCGGCGCCTTGCTCCGATGCTCGGAGGTGATCGACGGCGACTCGAGCTCGCCTACAGCCTGATGTATACGTTGCCCGGCACGCCCGTGATCCGCTATGGCGACGAAATCGGGATGGGCGACAACCTTGCCTTGCCCGAGCGCAACTGTGCCCGCACCCCGATGCAGTGGTCGATGGAGCCGCACGGCGGATTCACGAAAAGCGATAGGCCGTGCCTTCCGGTTATCGACAAAGGCCCGTACGGTTACGCGCATATCAATGTTGCCAAGCAGCGCCGCAATCCCAACTCGATGCTGAATTGGACCGAGCGCATCATCCGGATGCGCAAGGAAGTGCCGGAGATCGGTTGGGGTGACTTCCGCCTGATCGCGACCCGGGATCCAGCTATCCTGGCCATGCGCTACGATTGGCGCAATAACTCGGTGCTGTTCGTGCACAATCTCGCCGAGATGCCGCGCGAGGCTTCATTTTCTGTCGGACTTGCCGGTGACGCGGGAAAACACTTGATCAACCTTCTGTCGGAAGACCACAGCGAGGCTGGCGAGCGGGACAAGCACTCGGTGATGCTCGAACCCTACGGCTATCGCTGGTACCGCGTTGGTGGACTGGACTATCTTCTGACACGAAGCGACATCGATGGTGTGAACGGCAATCATCCCGAATGACGGGGATCATTGCAACCGTATGATCAGGCCTTCGTCGCCGCGCAGAACCAGGCCGCCCGACACGGTCTCGTCCGCGCGATCCAGCCTGGTGGAAAGCAGTATTTCACCCGAAAAGACCATCGTGTCCGATCCGATCGAAATCCGCTCCGCTCCCAGATTGAGAACGATCAAAAGCGCACTGCCGGCATATTCGCGCTTGTAGGCCAACAAATCACTGGTCGTCGCAACGGGCGCGTAACTGCCTGCCATCAGCGCAGGGGTCGTCCTTCGCAACGTGATCAGCGCGCGATAAAGATTGAAGATCGAACGGGGGTCGGCGGCCAGAGTAGCCACGTTGTCGTGGGCGTAGTCGTTCGCCAAGGGCAACCATGGCTCGCCGTCGGTAAAGCCACCATGAGCCTCGGCATTCCATTGCATGGGTGTGCGGCAACCGTCGCGTCCGACGCCGATCCCCGGCACATTTTTCTCGAAGGGATCGCGCACCTGGTCGGCGGCAATCATGACCTGTTGCATGCCGATTTCGTCGCCATAATAAAGCGTCGGCGTTCCCCGCAATGTCAGCAGCAGCATCGCGGCGACCCGCGCTTGGGCCTGCCCGACCCGGCCGGCGACGCGCGGACGGTCGTGATTGCCCAAGACCCAGTTAGGCCACGCGGCGGCTGGCAACGCGCGCTCATAGTCATCGATCAGCTTTGCAATTGCGCGCGCGTTCCAGGGTGCGGACAGCAGCGCGAAATTGAATGGCAGATGAGCACCGGCCAGGTCCCTGCCGTAGTAAGCCACCAGCCGATCGACTGGCAGATAGATTTCACCGATCAGCACGCGGTCTGCGAACTCATCGACCACGCGCCGCATCTCCCTGACTACGTCCAAGATCTCCGGTCGATCCGTAGAATACAGAGGCGACAGCGCCTCGTGCGGCGGCTGGCCTGGGCGAAAGCGCGCATTGGGCGGATTATCACGAAATTCAGCATCTTTGATCAGATGCCAGAGCACATCGACGCGAAAGCCGTCGACGCCTTTCCGAAGCCAGAAACGCATGACCTCGTAGATGGCCTGACGCACCGCCGGATTGCGCCAATTCAGATCGGGCTGCTGCGCCAGGAAGGCATGATAATAATATTGCCCTGTACCGACGTCGTAGCTCCATGCGCTGCCGCCAAACTCCGACAGCCAATTGTTCGGAGCACCACCGTCCGCGCATGGCTCGCGCCATAGGTACCAGTCCCGCTTTGGATTGTCGCGGGAGCGGCGGCTCTCGGTAAACCACGGATGTTGATCGGAGGTATGGTTGGGGACGAGATCAAGGATTACTTTGAGACCGGATGCGTGTGCAGCTTGAACCAACGCATCGAAATCACCCATTGTCCCGAAAACGGGATCGATGCCGACATAGTCTGAAATGTCGTAACCGAAGTCGGCCATCGGCGACGGAAAGATCGGCGACAGCCAGATTGCGTCGATGCCGAGGTCACAAAGAAAGGGCAGCCGCCCGATGATCCCTCCGAGGTCACCGACGCCGTCGCCATTCGAGTCCTGGAATGACCTCGGATAGATCTGATAGAGAACACCCCTTCGCCACCACCGGGAAATCGCTGCGTCATTCATGTCAGTGGCGGGTCCTCAATAGCGGGCGTTGGTATGATTTCAGCGCGGTGATATACCTGCTGCGCCATTGCTGGCGGCGGCTATTGCGGTCGAAGGCACGGCGGCCGCCGCAAGAATTCGATCTTAGTCATTTATTTCCCCTCATGGTTGTGGAGAGCCAACAACTTGCGCTGAGGGACGTTCCGGTATTAAACGGAAGCGCGACTTCAAACAAATCCGAAGTTCCGGTGGTTTCCTGACAGGCCCGCTCGATTTTCCCAGAGAACTCGGCAAAACCTTGGCTGCCCTGGCTCCCCATCACGATCTGCCGAAGTTGATGACCGCTAGCAAATCAAGAGTTGCGAGGAATCAGCGTTTTGCCGGCTCACGTAGCTTTTGTCTTTGCGCGATCTCTTCGTCCGTAAGCCTCGCATCATAGATCGAGCGAGGTTCGATCAGTCGCGAAAGCAAAGTCGCGATCACCACCGTCAACAACAGGGGCGCAATGAATGAACGGTCCTGACCGGTCAATTCCATCATCAACACGACGGCCGAGATTGGGCCTTGCGTGGTGGCTGCCAACACCGCACCGGCTCCGACGACCGCTACCAGCCCGGGCTGTACATCAGGCCACACGAACGCGCAGGCATGACCGAGAACCGCGCCAAGCAGGGCTCCAAGGGCCAGAGACGGGGTAAACAAGCCTCCGGGTACGCCGGAGCCCAGACACAACATGGCTGCGGCAGGCTTCAGAAGCAGGAGCATCAGCAAAAGCGCGAACGGGATTTGATCACCGAAAGTGAGTTGGGCGATGTCTTTGCCATTTCCTAAGAGTTGCGGAAACGGAATAGACAGCAGCCCGAGCAGTCCGAGCGCCAACAAGGGAGCCACCAATCGCTGCCAGCCCTTCGGCCTGTTTTTATCGGCCCATGCGATCGCTCGAACGAACGCAACCGACACGAGACCAGCGACGGGTCCAACGAGACACGCCATAGCCAGACTGGCAACCGAGCTGTCGAAGTGAGGGATGACGTAAGTCGGCGCATCAGGCAGCACCAGCCAAGCTGTTACCGTCGCAATGACCGACGTCAAGAGAGCGGGCAACACAAGCCGCAGGGCCAGCATTCCGCGCAAGACCTCCAGTGCAAACAGGGCGCCGCCGAGAGGTACACCGTAGGCAGCAGCCATGCCCGCTCCCGCGCCGCAAGCGACCAGTAGCCGGCGTTGTTCGTCCGACAAACTGGCTTTGTCCGACAGCATGAATTCCGCAACGGAATTCAGAATGAACTTGCGGAAAATGATCGAGACTGCCGTGAGAATCAGGGCGCATCCAAGGACCGTTGTGATTGTGGTACTCACACCGGTTGTTCGCGTCTGAAAATGCGACAGCGCGATCAGCGTAAGGGCCGTGCCGGGGACGCTGCCTGTGGCCAGCCGCAGCACGATGGGCCATTCGACGGTTCGACTGAAGCCGTGGACGGCCGTACCGACGCCTTTGGTGATGCACGCGTAGAGCAAGTCCGTCCCGACAGCGGTTGTCGCCGGAATGCCGAACATAATTACCAGCAACGGCGTCATGAGCGACCCGCCGCCGACACCGGTCAGTCCGACGAGCAGTCCAACGATAAACCCCGATATGGAGTACGCAGGGTGAATCGAATGGAAAATCTGAATCAGTCCGCTTAGGGCAGCCATTTGCTATCCCTCCTTTGCTGCATTCATCCGTTCGCGTGTCCGCCGGCAATCGAAGGGACGATGCTGATGATGTCGCCGTCCTTGACTGATGTACTTTCCTTTTGCAGGTAACGAATGTCTTCTTCGTTCAAGTAAACCGTCACGAAGCTGCGAATTCGTCCCTCTTCTGTATAGAGGTGCTTTTGCAAATCCGCGAAGGTTGTCGTCAACTGCTTCAAAGCGTCTCCGACGGTTGTTGCATTGAATTCCACGCTCGCCTGCTTACCGGCAAAAGGCCGGAGAGGCGTCGGAATTTCCACTGTGATTCCCATTGCTGTGTTTCCTCCTGTTTATCTTCCATTCGTTCGAATGCAACTCCGGACGCACGCCGCGCGGACAACGATCATGTCGCGGACGATGCAGATCCACGCGTAGCGATTTCTTCGGGATCGAAATGCGAGCGATCTTCCGCCAGCAACCACGAAGTCATTAGATGGGGCTTTCCGGCATCGACGCTTACGATCACGTAGCTGTACCACGGCCAGGCATGTTCGCGGTCGAATTCGCTCGGCTTTGCCGGATGATCGGGATGGGAGTGATACCAGCCCACAACCTCAAGACCTTGCTCAGTGGCAGCACGCTCGGCAACGCGGAAATCTTCGGCGGTAATCGAAAAGCGATTGCGCGGTGAATCGTCGCGCCGATTTGTGAGTGGGACCAGCGCCAGCACCGCACGCCCGTCTTCGCGGTCGGTGCCCAGCATCGCGCCGCAAGTCTCATTGGGATAATCGGTGGCGCCATGCTCCCGGATTTGCTGTGCAATTTGTTCCGTCAGTCGCAGAATAGCCATTGGTCCTATGCTCCTGTTAGTCCGATCACGATTCGTCCCAGAATCGTTCGCTCAGATATTTTTCCGCCGCGTCAGCGAAGACTGTCACAATAAATGCGTCTTGCCCGCTCTGAAGCGACGCCGCCACTTGCATACAACCCGCCAGGTTGGCGGCTGCGCTGGGACTCACCAGCAGCCCCTCCTCGCGCGCCAAACGCTTTGCGATGCGATAGGCATCTTCGGTATGGATCACCAGACTCGCATCCGCAATTGACGGATCGTAGATCTTTGGCACAAGAGCTGTAGCCATGTGCTTCCAGCCTTCCAGTCCGTGGAATGCCGAATCGGGTTGCAAGCTGATACATTGAATCGCGGGATTCAATTCCTTGAGGCGACGAGACGTGCCGACGAACGTTCCGCTGGTCCCCAATCCAGCGACGAAGTGGGTTATCCGCCCGCGAGTCTGGTGCCAGATTTCCGGGGCAGTCGTCTGGTAATGCGCCTGCCAGTTGGCCGGATTGCTGTACTGATCCGGGTAGAAATATTTCTCCGGTTCTTCGGAATAGATTTGGCGAGCGCGGCGTATGGCTCCGTCGGAGCCTTCATCGGGAGACGTTTCGACGATCTGGGCTCCGTAAACGGAAAGTATGCGTTTCCGCTCCGGACTGGCGTTCGCGGGCAGGCACAGCTTCACGGAATATCCAAGCGCCGCGCCAAGCATCGCGTAGGCAATCCCCGTATTGCCGCTGGTGGCATCCAGAATCGTTTTTCCGGGCCGTAGCGCGCCAGAGCGTTTTCCCTCTCGGATCATGTTTAGCGCGGCACGATCTTTTACCGAACCGCCGGGATTGATCCATTCCGCCTTGCCGTAGAATCCAACGTCAGGAAATTCGCGCCCGACCCGATCCATACGGAGAAGCGGCGTGTTCCCCACGCGCTGCAATACGCCTGCTCCAAGTTTTAAATATTCAGCCAGCAATTCGAAAATCCTTTCCGGGCGCTACTTTTTATTTTTGTCCCAGCCAAAGCTGATTCCGATAGAGTCCAGATACATGCGCAGATCCGCATTTCCCCCGCCGAAGCGCGGCGCAAGCATGCGATACCCATTGACGGTGTTCGCGAACGCATGGACGTATGCCAGATTGATTTCCTTTTCCACCGGCAAGATTGACGTAGCTCCCAATGTCAGGTGATCCTGAACGACGGCAGGCGCGAGGAAGATTGAAGAATGTCTGGGTCTTGTCGAACGGGACGCCGGAGTGGTTGTACCCTCCGCGAACGGTTACGGCTGGGTTCAATTTGACTTGAAATCCAGTCTGATTGCTGGCGTAATGTCGTGCCATCCGAAACCTAGGCCCGTTTGTTGTGCCTAGTTGGGACTGGTTGGAATCGTTGTTCGCGATAGATTTCACCTGGCCATAGAAAATTCGTTCTCCATCGAGCAGCAGCGTTGTGTTGTTGGGAAGCACTTTAAATGCAATCCCTGCGGCGACGTTCGCCAGGAATGTCGAAACCGCCTTGCTCGGCAAATAGGCCTCGAGCACCGACCGAATTTCGACATGTACGTCTTTGTTTGAAAGGTTGCGCCGAGCGAGAGTTGTGCTCGTGATTTCCCCAAGCCAACCTACGCGCACGCCTGCGCAAAAGAATTGGCGTAGCCCTTATCGGTCGACATTCGTAGGGCTGCTGGAGGCCGGAGAAGCGAAATTCTGTAACCCATTCGCCTTGAAGCGCTGATAACCAAGGTTCAAGACAACGCCCAAAGGAGTTGGGTGAATTAACTTTCACAGCCAGCGTGGGCGAAATGAATGCCTGTTCCAGATTCACGCCAGCCCTCGAACTTCCAAGCAGAGGAATGGGCGTGGTATACGTCGTGTTCATCCCTCCATTTCCAAACACCGATACACCCAAGAGAAATATTCGGCGTGAGCAGATGGTTGTAGCCGATCCTCGGGTATTAAGAAGATCCCTTTGGCTATTGGCATCGTAATTTCCCGCCGCCGAGACTTGGAGAAGTGATTGTTGCGCTTCGAATGGGCCGAAACAGAGTTATGCCGAAATCAACGCGATCGCCGACAAAAACCAAACCAGCCGGATTCGTCGCGGCTGAAAGACTATCTTGAGGAAATCGCGACTCCGGCGCCTCCCTGGCCGGACTGTTCGATTCCATAGCCGCTTGCGAAATAGCCGTCAGTAGCGCGCGCCGGCACTACAAAGACTCACCAATGAGATCGTTACAAGTAATAACCCGTGGAGATTTGAGTCGCATCTAGAGTAGTCCCCTGTTTGAAATTTGTTAGATCTTTCGCTTCGCCTATTCAAAGAAAGGCGCCTGCACATGCATGCTGCTTTGACTATCCACTACGTGAAGATGATTTGTGCGCCTGCTGACTTCTCGTAGAACTCGCCCACGGTGATGATGTCGTCCACCTGCGGGAGGAAGTCCTCCTTCTTGAGGTGAAACATATCCACCGAAGCCTTACATCCGTAAATCTCACCGCCTGCATCGTGAATGATCTCGAGAAATTCACGAATGTCCGGAGGAATATCCAGTTTCTTTATTTCTTTCTTCATCATGGATGTGGCGAAATGCCGACATTCCCGGCAATGCCCCCAGCACGGTGGGCATGTGCATCCCCGGATTGCCAACGGTGGCCACTTTGAGACGATCGACGCGTCTTATGCGCAATCGCGTCCAGGCCGAAGAATGTGAAAAGAGGGGAGAGCCTCAATGCCTTCCATCCGGGCTCCGTTGGCCATAATCAGCCCCGGATAGACCTCCTTCCAGGGATCCACGTGCGAAACAATGATGGATACTCTTTCGACCGGTTGACGAATCTTCTGTCTCTTCAGCCACGGTTGCATCTCCTTCCTGAAACGCAACTATTCGGTTTCGGCAATCCGGCAATCTTTGCCGCTTTTTTTGCCGGGCCATTAGGGAAACAATCGGTAAAGGGTCTTCGTATCCACGCCGCTTTCCTTTGTGATTCGCCGAATTGAGGGCGGTTCGCCCTCTTGCTGAAACACGTTCCGCATAAAATGAATCACGACCCAGTGGTCGTGCGTCAGTTCGGGAATTCCTTCGGGCCTGGCTGCGATTTCACGCGCGATGGCGTCGCTCCAATCGTTCGCGTCTGCGAGGTGGCCATCCTTATCAACAAGAGCCAGCTGTCTTACACCAACAATGCTCCGAGTGTCGCCACACGCACTCCTTACCCGGAATTGAGCATTCCTCAGACTTACGACAGAAAATACATTAAAAATATCCAGGGTCTAATTCAAGTCTCTCGGTCGTCCAAGAGAGCTCTCCGGCCAATCGAACAGCGAGAAATAACCGCATGGGCGTTCATTGAGGGGATCCTAGGAGGGTACCGCTTCGGAAAAAGAAAAAGCCCGCTTACCAGATCGTCCGGTGAGCGGGCTCTTCGGAATCGCTACGAAGCTTTGGCGCTGTCAGACTACTTGCTTCCGCACGCCCCCACCCAGCCAGCATTTAGCCGAGCAGGACAACAACCAATAAGTGCTGAAGTAAAAATCATGGCTGGTAGAGTAACTTATACGTTCTTGCTATAGCGTCAAGCGATTTCTGGGTTGCCGCAAAAGGCGCGCGGGACAGACCTGCTAGTCTCCCGTCGGATATGGAAAATCATTCCCAAGCATAACTTTTCGGTTTCGGCAAACCCGCAATTTTTGCGGCTTTCTGCCGGGGGCCATCCGGGAATAGCTTATAAAGATTTCCGATATCCACGCCACTTTCCTTCGCTATCCGATAAATAGCAGGCGAAGCTTCTTCCCGCTCATAGACTCTTCGCATGAAATCGATGACAGCCCAATGCCGCTCAGTGAGTTCGTATATCCCCTCCCTTGCGGCAAGTTCCCGCGCGATCGCTCTGCTCCATTCTTCTCGTTTCGCCAGGTGACCCATCATTGTCAAGAGCAAAGGCCTTACCCAAAAATTCCAGTGTCTCCATGTTGGCCTCCCATACTCAGATTTTTCCCCCTCACACCCGTGAAACCCTTCGGATAAGGAAGGGGGGCCGAATGGGGTGTACATTCGGCCCCGTTGGCGGGGCGGATGGGTGGTCCGGCCCGTGGGTGGTGAGCTCTACTATTTTCCGTTTCGCTTCATGGCGGTTCTGTCTTTCGAGTGATTGATTCCCGCCATGAATTTCGAGGGCGCAGGAAAACTAATAGCGATCATGGTCGCGGTCACGGTCACGGTCGTCATCGTCTGAATCGCCGTCTCCTCTTTCATGACGATGGTGTCTTCTTATCTCATGAGGACCGTGCTCCAACGCAGTCTCGGCCACTTCGCGGCCCACTCGCTGTGCCCGCACGTTGGAGAATTCATAGTGAATTCCTCCATAGATTCGGCTCAAGCCGTTTTCTTCAGCGATCTGAGAGAGGCTGGTGACGGTCCGTGCCGGTTCTCCGGCGGTAGTCGTGTGCAGTGTCAACGTGTTGTAGTCCCCATAGAATTTCTGGAGGATCAGGACGCCCGCAGCAACGGTTCCGCTATGGCCGCTTGGATATTCCGGGTGAGCCGGTGTGGCGATGAGAGGCGTCCACGCGGAATATCCGTTGGTGACAGTTCCATCCGGATTCGCGTTCAAAGCCGTCACCGGACGCCAGAATTTATAAGTGTATTTCGCATCCCAAATGGCGATTCGCGAGTCGGCAACGGCGATGTCCACAAGCGCGAACACCAGGGCGTTGTTTTCGATCGATCCTCCATGCGCCAACGCAAGCAACCGTGCCGCCTCGTTCACGGTGAGTTCCGCATCTTGTTTATAGAACTGAGCGATATGGGTCTCGTCCACAGTACGAGTCGTGCTGCTGGCTGACCCGATTCCTTTTACTTCCGCAAGGGCTGCGTTGTACCTGTTGCTGCCAACCGGCGGAGGCGCAGGAGGACGAAACTGATTGGGCGAGTCGAGAACGAAGGGCGTGAGCGAACCCCACTGAGAATTAATTCCCGGCGCGAATGCCGGTGGAGTCGGACGGTACTGGCCGACTCCGGTCACTCCGGTGGCGGGATAGGGAACATCGGGGGTGGAGCCGTCGTTGGAACGAAGTCCGAGAATATTTACTGCCGCCGCTGCGCCAGCCGCAGTTCCATTCGATTTCTCCGGGTCGGGAATTCCCGCGAGGCTGCTGGCCAGACTTGCGTCAAGACTAATCTTTTGAGCCGGGAAAATGGCCACCAGCACGTCATGCGCAGCCTGTGCTGCCGCAGCCACCGTGGAAGCCGGCAGCGTGGCGGGCGTGCTGTAATGATACGGCGTGCCAAAATGCGAGATCGAATTCACCGCGTCGTAAACCGCGATCGCTTCAATCGCATCCACTCGCGACCCGAGATTGCTATTTAACCCGGCGGTCTTGGTGGCGTTGACCGTGATCAGGTTCCAATCTGTGACGATATCAGCGGAAACCGTCGCGGAGTAAAGCAGGATCGCCGCGACGGCTATCAGCACAACTCGCAACTTCAATTTCGAAACAGGTAAACTTGGCGCACAGTAGATCTCCTTTTAAATTTTGAGTTTTTTGGTGACGGACGAAATCAAGCGGACTTCGGGCAGAAACAAAAAAGCCCGGAAGCGGGAGCCTCCAGGCGTCAATGGCGCTTTAAAACTGTTGGTGCCGGGCGATTACAATCGAGAAGCGTCCGTACACACAGCGCCGTCAATGCCAGGGGCTATCCCTGAACAACAACAGACGCGAGTGAACGAATAATGCACGACCGATGTGTAGCAGGATTTCGGCGCGGCTGTCAACATGAAACTGTAAAGAGCTTGAAAATCCTTGACAGTTGCGGCGCATTCCCCTATCGTCGCCCGCATGAATTCTATTTTGCTTCTGATGTGCTGTTGTTCCTGCGGCGATAGGCTGGCTGGCGGGAACATGCGTGTGAACAGGAAGACTGTAGCCGCAAAGAATTAGTAATCGTAAATAGCCCGCTCGCCAGATGGATTGGCAGGCGGGCTTTTTGTTTATGGGCCGGAATATCTGGCTCCGGCTGCCTTGGAAAGTACCGACTCGATTTGATCTGGTCGGTAAGCTACACCTTTGGCAGACGGCCACAAGCGGCAGAGGAGAAAGAACTTTATGGGATCCAACAATCAAGCCGCTGCCAAGTCGGCTCGTATCGAGCGCCTCCGCGATTTTGTCGTTTCCTTCAGCACCGCGCTGGAAACAGCCCGCGGCGAGTCTGACATCATTCGTGATGGATCGCGCCTGCTTGCGGCGTTAGTAGATGCTGACGATTGGTTGCCGGCGAAGTATGCAGAGCCCGATTCCAAAAGCTATCGGCAATATTTGCTGCATGCGGATTCACGTGAACGCTTTTCCGTGGTTAGTTTTGTCTGGGGACCTGGGCAGAAGACGCCAATTCATGACCACACCGTTTGGGGGCTCGTCGGCATCCTGCGGGGAGCGGAGAGCTCGCAGAGTTATTCTTGCTCGAAAGACGGCAGTTTGATCGAAGACGGGCCACTCGTTCTGCTGGAACCGGGCGCGGTGACAGCCGTTTCTCCGACGATTGGCGATTTTCATCGCGTCTCCAATGCGCACGATGACAGGGTATCGATCAGCATTCATGTGTACGGAGCAAACATCGGTGGTGTTCAGCGATCGGTTTACGAGCCAGACGGAAGCAGGAAAACATTTGTCTCCGGTTATTCGAATACAGAGTTGCCAAATCTTTGGGACCGGTCGAAAGAACAAACCAACAACTAATTCTCGCATCGGGCGATCCCATGATTACTATTCCTCTTCCAGCTACGAAAACCAGTGACGAAATTCGCGAAGACCTGATCGCGTGCCGTGAAATTGCTCTGCTCGACGTGCGGGAAGAAACCGCGCATGCGGAAGGTCATCCTCTTTTCGCTGCGAATCTGCCGCTTTCACGCATCGAAATCGAGGCATACACTCGCATTCCCCGGCGGAATACTCCGATTGTCTTGCTTGATGGCGGCGAAGGGTTAGCGCAAAGAGCTGCCGCACGATTGACTGGTCTTGGCTATACCGATGTGAAGCTGCTCGAAGGCGGTCTGCAAGGCTGGCGCGATTCCGGTGGCGAGCTCTTTCGTGACGTGAATGCCCCGTCCAAGGCATTTGGCGAGCTTGTCCAGGAGCAGCGGAAGACACCATCACTGTCGGCGCAAGCAGTTCAATCTCTAATTGACCTGGGGGCGAATATGGTCATTCTCGATGTTCGCCGCTTCGATGAATTCCAGACCATGAGCATACCGACCGCGTTTTCCTGCCCGGGAGCGGAGTTGCTGTTGCGCGTCCGAGAAATCGCGCCGAATCGAAATACTCCGGTCATCGTGAATTGCGCAGGTAGAACGCGGAGTATTATCGGTGCCCAGTCGTTAATCAACGCGGGGATTCCAAATCCTGTCGCGGCACTTCGTAACGGGACAATCGGTTGGACGCTCGCGAAACAGGCACTTCAACATGGCCAGGAAGATAAATTTCGAGAAGTTGGCGAGCCGAATCGCGCGGAAGCAGCTTCGGCAGCACGCGCTGTCGCGGATCGTGCGGGAGTAGCCAGAATAGATTTGCAAACGGTCAGCGATTGGATAGGTCGAAGCGATCTAACTGTCTACCGCTTCGATGTGCGCTCCCCGGAAGAATTCGAAAATGGCCACCTGCCGGGTTTTCGCAATGCGCCGGGCGGTCAACTGGTTCAAGAAACCGATGTGTACGCGTCGGTGCGTGGGGCGCGCATCGTGCTCGTCGATGACGACGGCAGCCGCGCAAATATGACGGCTTCCTGGCTCGCGCAAATGAATTGGCAGGTTTTCGTTCTCGATGGGGTGACTGCGTCGAACCTCGTCGAACGTGGACCGTGGCATATGCCCGTTCCACAGCTTCCAAATATTTCTGAAGACTTTCTGGTATCTCCCAAACGTCTCAACGAATGGTTAAGCCAAGGGCAAGAAACGAAGACCGCGCTGTTGGACCTTGCGCCAAGCATGCATTTCGCGAAACGCCACATTCCGGGCGCATGGTTTGTTTCCCGCTCTCAACTGCACGACACATTAAGATTAATCGATCCTGCGGAGCGATACGTTTTGACTTCGCCCGACGGCCTTCTGGCCCAGTTTGCGTGGCCTGAATTATCCGGGTTGACGACGCAGCCTGTGTTCGTGCTCGAAGGGGGTACGGATGCATGGATCGCAGCGGAACTTCGCATCTGAAATTCATCTCCACGATATGCTTCCGAACCGATCGATCGCTATCGGCGGCCATACGAAGGGATCGATGTAGAGGATTCCGCAATGCAAGCATACCTTGACTGGGAATACGGTCTGGTGGAGCAGTTACGCCGAGACGGCACTCATGGCTTCTTCGTGATCTGACTCAATTCATTAGGAATAAGTTTGTTAGACGATAGGAACAAACCAAATCACCTATTTGCTTGACACGTAACAACGATTGCCATATCCTGAAATTCGTGAGCTTAATTTTAGCTTCGGTTTGTTGTCCTTCCCACAGTGAAATACTGGCTGGGCGGAAGAGACGTGTAAGCAGACAACTGTAACCACGAAAACTTCGTAAGTGTTTAGAAGGCCCGCTCGCCAGAGTAACTGGTTAGCGGGTTTTTTGTTTTTGTGGCAGGTATCCCACCTCAGGATCCGCCTCGAAACGACAAGCTGACTATCAAGCGTAATGCGCAGTTCCTTATTCAAGACAGTGCTATTCAGACAAAAAGGAGATATCGAATGTTAGATCAGAATATTTTGTACCTGGAAGATACATACAGAAATGTCGTTCAGACCAAGAGCGTGGTGTTGCCTCCAGCACAAGTGGCATCGAAACACGAAGTCTTTGCCGAAGCGATCCTCGACAAATCTTCGGTCCGCCAGAAGCGCCACCCGCTGAAATGGGCGATCTCTCTCGGAGCTCACTTGCTGATTCTGTTCTTGCTGTTGCTGGTGCCACTCTATTATTCGCAGGGGCTCGACCTGCACAGATTCAATATGACCCTGCTGGTTGCTCCTCTGCCGCCGGCTGCGGCTCCGCCACCACCGCCTCCATCGGCAGTAGCGCGAGTTGTTCGGGCGGTGCCGAAAACATTCACTCCGGGAAAATTGACAGCGCCGTCGTTTGTTCCGAAAACAGTTGCGATTGCAGCCAACGATTCGCAGCCGGAAGAAGCGTTTGTGGGAGCCACCGGTGGCGTGCCGGGCGGGATTCCTGGAGGGCAAGTGGGCGGCTTTCTAGGCGGCTCTCTCACCAACATATCGGCGCCAGGCGCCCCTGTCGCAGAAGGGCCGAGGAAACCTGTGCGCGTAGGCGGGAACATAAAAGCGCCGCGGCTACTTTCAGCGCCTGCTCCAATATATCCAGTTCTTGCGATGCAGTCGCGGGTTAGCGGAACCGTGGTCATTGAGGCGATTATCGATGAGCGCGGTAACGTCGTTCAGCAACGCGCGATCAGCGGCAGCCCGTTGCTCATTCCCGCTGCATTGGCAGCCGTGGCAAAGAGAAAATACGAACCCACAATTCTGGATGGCGAAGCGACACAGATCGATTTAAGAGTTGAGGTTAATTTCAACCTGGATGACACGTCACGATGAACCGAGCATGGCAAATAACCCGCTGCCACGCTCCACAGCCGAGTAGTTGTCGCTGTCGCGACAACTACTGTTGTTGAGGGAATCGGGATGCGAGGATAGCGACGTGCACCGAGAACTGACGCTCGGGGGCACGTGAGAGACTTTTGCCTCGGCGATCTTTCGCCACATGGAAAAGGACAATACGGCAGCCGCGTCTAAAAATAGCCGATCGCCCTGCCCGCAAGCCCCACGCTCAGCCAAAGGGCCAAAGATAACGTGGCCGCCGATTTCGACCAAATGGATGTGGCCTTTTCCGCTGTCGACGCCACCACAAGGCGGTGGAAAGTGGACTGAAACAATACAGCGATCAGAAGCAGCAGCATTTTGATCCGAAATGCGGGGCTGTAGTAGCACTTCATGGGTTCTCCGGCAAGTATAAGCAACCCCGAAACCAACATAACTGCGAGACTCCCCAAAAGACCGGCGATAAATCGCGAGCCAGCTGCGCGGCCGTTTGTCGTTTCATGCCAATCCCGAAAAGCCGCAAGTCAACCAGCAAGATTGTCCCGCCAAGTGTGGCGAGTGCGAGGAGATGCACCATCTCCGCAATCGCTACTCCCCATGTGGAGCGCTGTATCACCAGACCAATCCAGGTGTTCCCTCAGCCATTCAAATAAAGAATAAAAAGTCATAAAGCTCCCTTAATTCAAGACTGTGGCGCCTTTCGGCGAACCATTAGTGGAAATATGCAATCGCGCGTCCGGTGACAACGATGGCGCTCCATAGCGTCAAGGACAGAACCGCCGCAAGTTTCGCTCGTTTGGGTGTAACCTGCGATTCCCCCAGGCAGAAACGCTTCGATAGACTGTTGAATGGAAAATCAGCGGATTCGAGTCCTGCCAGAAGCAGGAGCCCCAACTTGATACGAAAAAGGGGATTCCCATAGTACAGTTCAGCCTTCGACAAAAGCAGTAAAGAGCCGCTGACAAACATGATGGACAAAACCGCCCCAGGTCAGGGGCAGGACTTGTTCCAACACATCCGAAACCGGTTCGCGTTTCATTACCAGGCCAAGAAGGCGCAGATCGACAATCGCAACGGTGCCAACCAGGACGGTAATCCCCAGAACGTGCGCCGTTTCGATAAGCGGAAAACCATATTGCGATTCGCGAATCGCCGTTCCGAACGATGATGCGTAAAGCCATTGGCACAAATGAAAGATAGTCATTTTTTCGCCTCGAATCCGAAAATTCAGTGAATGTGTCTCTGAAAACAAAAAGGCCCGCCCCCAAAATTGCTGGAAGCGGGCCCTTCGCAAACTGAAACTACGAAGCTTCAGCGGCTCCGGATGTCTCTCACACGCGTGTCCGATCCACCAGCAGGTCGCTGTGCGGACAACAACAGACGTAAGCAGAACTAAATCTCATAAATCCAAGGTAAGCGACCGAAGGAATGACTGTCAAGAGTTTCTTGCTGAGGCGATACGGCAGGACTGCAAGAAGACCGTGACCTTTCGACAGAACCAAATATTCCGACCTTCGCCAAAATCATCGGTCCGCTCAGCAAGGTTGGATTGCCGCCATGGCTGACTTGGGGGCCAGGGTGAGGGGATCGGATTGAATAATTCTAATGCTGTACGATTTTACTTGACATATTTTCGCATGTTCCCGATACTCCGGGCATGTTGACGCTTCGCTGTCGCACTTGTAGACGCTCCGCGATTTCCTGTCGCGAGCAGTGTCCTTTGCCGACGGCGAGCTAGATTATTCTGACCGCGCGATATCACCAGGCATCTATCCGGTCTTTAAGCTTCTTGCCCTCCGTTGGCTCCCAACTTTGTTTTTCCTGATGTGCCTTTGTGCGTTCGTATAGCTCGATGGCATTGTCCGTTCTTCCGCAAAGATTGAATTTTACAAGGAGAGTGTG